>NZ_CP199752.1:197500-2095000 GCF_052656265.1 Alishewanella sp. HL-SH06 | reverse complement strand
AAAATCACCCGCGATCTTCTTGGCAAAATTACAGGAGTGCTGACGTGTAAAACTAAAGGCGTCGCCATGACGACTGACAAATGCATCTAAAATCATTACTTCTGAATTACCTTAATAACATATCGATGAGATATTCTAGCCTAAATCAATCTGCAGATGGTCTAGCCAGTAAGGTGGTATGCAGTTGATCAGGCCCGCGACGTCTGGATAAGAATAGCGCGTTACCACCCATTTGTTTAGCATTAAACTTCGCGGCGGTACTTAAAGCCGCTACGTCATGATGTGTATGACATACGGTAGGATCGGGAAAGGCTACGCCGATTGATAAAGAAAGCATAGGATAAAAGCAAGACTCGCCCATGCGATTTAACGAGTGGATCCCCTGCTGTTGCTGATGTTCGGGCTCATAATAAGCTGTTATACGGTTTGCAAATTCAATCAAAATGGCATTGCACAGAGGTTCAATAACAACGTGAGTGCTGATCAACACAAAATCGTCACCACCGATATGACCAATAAAACAGGATAAACCTGCCGTTTTTTGCTGAATAATTTCAGCTAATAATTGCAAAACTGCATCACCCTTACTGTAACCATAGATGTCGTTAAAGGGTTTAAAATGATTCAGATCTAAATACGCCACCGCAAAGTCTGTACCCTTGGCCAATAATTTATCGATTTCTTGGTAAATAGGCACATTGCCTGGTAAAAAGGTCAGCGGATTGGCATAACGCGCATGCTGCAGTTTCGCTTCACTGACTTTTTTCAGTAATTGCCGTACCGATCCTAAACCAAGATAATAACCATCACGACATATAATAAAGTACCAACTCGCTGCACTGTGCTCATCTTCAGCAACAATGTTGCTGACTTCATCTAAACTACATTCAGCATCAACCATGACGGCTTGCGTATTCATGATCTGAGCAATTGTCTTTTTTTCATTCAGCGCTCGACCAAAGTTTTGCGAGAAAAGTGCTTGTAACTCAGAACGACAAATTAAACCTACTGGCTTATTATCATCTACCACCGCGAGAGTTTGTAAGCGGTGATCTTGTTCAAACATAGTAGCAACTTGCAACGCGGTTAATGAGGCTGAAATCGGCGCAACCGCCAACAAAAGTTGCAAGATATTATCTTGACTCTGAACCGTCGGCTTAACTTCAAGTAAGCGCTTGTTCGCGAGATTCTGCATAAAACTGACTTGTGGCCGTCCGAGCAAATAACCCTGGGCAAAATCAGCACCTAATTCTTTACACTGAAAGAGTTCTTCCTGCGTTTCAATCCCTTCGGCAATAATCAACGCACCGGTAGCTTTAGCTAAACTGATAATATTTTTAACAAAGGCCTTTTTGGTCGGGTCACGATGAATTTCGCTAATGAAATAACGATCAATTTTAACGAAATCAGGCTGCAACTCTGACCATAGCTTCAAACCCGAAAAACCACTGCCCAAATCATCAATCGCAATTAAAAAACCCAGATCGCGATAATGGTTCACCGCTTTAATTAATAAACTCGCCTCTTCTACTTGGTATTGTTCCGAAATTTCAATCACTACCTGTGACGGATCTAAACCGGCTTTTTGTAACATCGCTTTGGTTAGGCCGCTAGGATGATCAGCGGTCAGTAATAATAGTGGATTAACATTTAAGAATAATTTACTAGTGACGCCTGCACTGGCAAAGGCTGCAATACTCAACTCTCGGCAGAGCAGTTCTAACTCGGCTAACGCATCGCACGCAAGCGCGGTTTTAAACAGTTGCAAAGGCGAATGCAGCGGGCTGTTCGATGGGCCACGAATTAACGCCTCATAACCGAAAATCTGCGCAGTATTTAAAGTAACGATAGGTTGAAATAACGGCTGAAGCGCTTTGGCCTGCAAAATACTTTGTAGCTCAACACAAGACTGTTCTGAAGTTGCCATACATCAAATCCAAAATTAACAACAATAAAGAATATGCAGGTTGTATGACAACGATATGACTAAAAAAACAAACACAAAACACTTGCTTTTTATTTGAACAAAAACTACTGTATAGGCATACACTGTATAAATAACCAGCTAGAGGTTTACATGCTTATTACCAGCAAAACGGCACACCATGATACTCAACTTCGCAACAGCAAATCGTTAAACAATATTGCTGTGCCTTCCACGCAGGCCTCGGCATATCAACAGCATGATAATATCGAACTACAACTATTAAAGTTGCTACAACAACATCGCGATGTAGATGGCTGGATCGTATTAATCGCACCGAAAGTGAAACCTAATAAAAATTTTTGGGCAAGCTGCCAGATCCCTCTAGAAAAAATCTTAATGATTCATCCGCACCAGGTTAAGGATTTAGCGAAAACGGTACAACGCGCGATAAACAGTGCTAGCTGTAAAGTTGTGTTGCATGGTGGTGAATTAACTGATGAGGAAGCAACGCAATTAGCGCAATTAGCAGAGAAGCAGCAAACTGCGTTGTATCCCTTAACACAGGCAATGGTGAAACAACATTAAAACTCTATATCAGTGACAAGTGACAAGTGACATACTTTATCTAAGCTATGCATCACAATACTTAACAAAAAACGATAAATCATCAATAAAGTGAAACACCCTGAGCTGGCTTAGGGGTAAACTAACACGCATTAATGTGGAGATAACGATGCTGTGTTATTGCTGTTCAAAAAAACCGTTTATTGAATGCTGTGCCCCTTATGTATTAGAAGGTGAATTAGCACCAAATTGTGAAGCCCTAATGCGTTCACGTTACACGGCCTATTGTCTTGGTCAGATTGACTATGTTTACCAGACTACGCATCCAACACAACGTTCAGCTGAATTGATAGAAGAAATTCAACAGTTTGCTGATAGTGTGCATTTTTTTAAGTTAGCGATCAGCGAGAGCAACCAGAATATGCATAAAGGTGAAGTAAGTTTCAAAGCCTACTTTATTATCGATAACACCGTTGAAGTGATCACAGAACAATCATTTTTTGAATTTATTGATAAATGGTATTACCACAGTGGCAAACTGTCAGCCACACCAAGCCATAAGTTAAAACGTAATGAGCTTTGCCCGTGTGGTTCATTGATAAAAGTGAAACATTGTCAAACTCATCTAATAAGCGGTCAAGCATAAGATCAAGAAGCACTAAAGCGGTAAAGGGTTAGCATTCAGTTCTTGCAGCATTTCATATAACACGGTTTCGTCCCCTTCTTGGATCGGTGGTTCCTTGCCACTTAGACGACGTATAGCATGCTGATCTAAATTACTCATCAAGCGACCATCTAATTTTTTGGCATCATCTTTTCTAACCCAAGGCTCAGGGGTTAAAGCGCTTTGTAATTTCAATTGGCGTAAACTCGTTTGCGCAGATCGATTAAGTTGCGCTAACACAGCCGCATCAGTTTCTTGCCATGCAAAACTGCGGCGTTGACGCACAAATAATTGCTGATAGAGCGTTGCGTTAACCTCAACGCTTTTAGGTAATGGCGTATAAAAAGCCGCCATTTCTTGTACCGCCGGAGACAACACCGCTAACCACAACGCAAAATCAGCACGATGCTGTTGTTGCAGTGCTTGGTTAAGCGTTGTACCCAGTTGCCATTCGTTAATGATTGCTTGCATTATCTACACTTTTTAGCCTAACTGTTTGCTTTATCGGCAAACAGTCAAAAAACTTTAGTAAAGTGCTTTACTTAAAAACTGAATTTGATAATATGCGCCTGCACTTGTGGAGGGGTTCCCGAGTGGCCAAAGGGATCAGACTGTAAATCTGCCGGCACTGCCTTCGAAGGTTCGAATCCTTCCCCCTCCACCATTTCTCTTTATATCTAAGTTCTTCAATTTAAATCTAAACGCTATAAAACACTCTTAGGGCAAGGTGAGAACCTTCACCAGGTTTGACAATGCGCAGCATTGACCAGCGGAACAACATGGCGCTTGCCTGAAAGGCGAGCAACGCAAGCAATTTCTTCTTCAGCAGCCTCTTTCATATTCAATTCATCGTGTTATCAGCAAAAAATGCTGTTACGACTGACTCATTGTCGCGATTAATTAATGCTGTCTTTATAAGCAAAAGCAAATAATGGCATAACAGCCAGTACTTGCTCGTACTTATTGATAATGACTATAACGTTGTCTTTGGTTAAAAGGCCGTAACTAACTGGCAAGTTGCTGACATAGCTCAGTTAATAAGGTACTGGCACCAATACGTAGCCCTTCGCTTTGTGCCGTTTTACCCGTCACTTGCTCATATAAACTGACTATCTCTAATGCTTGCTCAACGGTTTTGACACCACCTGATGCTTTAAATCCTACCGAGCGATCTGCGGCAGCTATACTGGTTAAGATGATTTTAGCCGCTTCCAAGGTAACGCCAACCGGCACTTTACCGGTTGATGTTTTAATAAACTCGGCACCACTATCTATAACCAATTCACTGGCTTTAGTAATTTGTTGTGCGGTTAATAGCTCACCTGATTCAATAATGATTTTTAAACACAGACCTTGGCTTGCTTCACGCACCGCAGCTAAAAACTGAGCAACTTCGGTTTCTTTGCCGCTGAGTAAGGTTTGATAAGGTAAAACACAATCAATTTCCGTCGCACTGGCTTGGCGTGCTGTAGCGATGTCTGCTAGTACGGTAGATAAGGGTTGATCGCCAGTTGGAAAGTTAACAACCGTCGCCAGTGCCACAGTTTCATTAGACTGCGTAATATGTTTACGGGCCTCGGCTAAAAATTCAGGATACACACAGAATGCGGCCACCGGCGCGGGAGTTACCGGTAATTGGGCTAACCAATCGGTCATTTGACGCTGATCATCGTTATCTTGTAAGCGTGTTACATCTAATAGTTTAAGCAGTTGCAATAAACGAAGGGGATTCATCATGGTTAGTTGCCTGTCTGTTTCATTATTATTAATTACCGTCTAATTAATCGCGGTATGCTCACCTAGTGAGGGCAGAGATTAAACTAAAATAGCGATTTAATGCAAAATCTAATAAATAATTATGCCGCAATGGAATCTTTTTATAATCAGTGGGTCTTAAAAGGTGTGTTATCCCTGGATGTATTCTCCTTTTAATCAATTTATCTTGATACCGACCTTTAAAGGTCGGTTTTTTTTATAACAACAACCGCTGATGTTGCTTTAGCCACTGCTCCGCTAACCTGTAATCAGCAGAAAACTTTGCTACGCGTTGCCAAAAAGCGTTTGAATGATTCATGTGGGTTAAATGTGCTAATTCGTGCACAACAACATACTCTGCTACCCAAGTAGGCGCTTGCATCAAGCGCCAATTAAACCCTACCTCTGACAAACTATTGCAAAACCCCCATTTACGCTGCCAGTTACCAATACGGATTGCCTTTGGCTTACACCCCATAAGCTGAGCTTGAGACGCTACCGCTTGCTGAAAATACTGTTCAGCCAGCGGTACAAAATATTCTTGCAGTTGTCGATTCAGGTATAAAGCACGTCGTTCTGGCTTCACCCGCGTTGGGATCGATACTTTACACTGACGCTCCGTCATTACCACATTGGCTTTGGCCGCTAACTGCCAACAAAATGGTATCGATTGCCCTGACACTAAAATTTCATGACGATCTAACGCTGCCACGGCGCTATCAGCTTCGGCTTCCGTTCGAGCAAGGTGTAACAAGATCCATTGTTGTTTGCGCGCTAATAACGCAGAGATGAACTGACTTGAAGTGCCTTTTGGTGCTCGAATGGTCAATTGCCCTGCCTTAATGGCCAATTGCACAGAACGTCGCCGACTGTAGATGACTTGATAGTTAAAAGGCAAAGCTGTTTGCCCAGATAATATTGCCAAAGATTGCTCCGGATCCGAGTTTGTCACAGGTCGTGCTGATCTGGATTACATGGTATGATCAACAATAAGCGTTAACAGGTCTTAATTCGGATAGTGTATGAAAATAATTTCTTTTAATATTAATGGTATTCGCGCCAGGCTGCATCAACTTCAAGCATTAATTGAAAAACATCAACCTGACATTATTGGTTTACAGGAAATCAAAGTACATGATAGTGAATTCCCATTAGCTGATGTTCAAGCAATGGGTTATCACGTTTATCATTTTGGCCAAAAAGGGCATTATGGTGTTGCCATCATGAGTAAGAAACCGGCCAGCGAAATGCAATATGGTTTTCCCGGCGATACTGAAGATGCTCAACGTCGAATGCTAATTGGACAATTCGATTTAGCCGATGGCAAACGCCTAACTGTGCTAAACGGCTATTTCCCGCAGGGGGAAAACCGCGAGCACCCGATAAAATTCCCAGCCAAAACTCAGTTTTACGCTGATTTGCAACATTACCTAGAAACTTCGCATAACAGCGAAAAGGACTATGTGGCCGTAATAGGTGATATTAACATCTCGCCTATCGACTTAGATATCGGCATCGGCGAAGCCAATGCCAAACGTTGGTTACGTGAAGGTAAGACCTCTTTTTTGCCGGAAGAACGTGCTTGGCTACAACAATTGAAAGATTGGGGCTTGATCGACACTTTCCGTGCACTGCATCCAGAAACTGGCGCACAATACAGTTGGTTTGATTATCGCTCGAAAGGTTTTGATGATAATCGTGGATTACGCATAGACGTGGTTATGGCTACCCCGTTGCTGGCGGCTAAGTGTATTGAGTCAGGCATCGATTATGAACTCAGGGGTATTGAACGCCCATCTGACCACGCCCCTGTTTGGTCAGTATTTAATTTAGCTTAGCTTGAGCCACTGTCATGAATGCGTCTTGTTAAAACCAACGGCGCATTACCGTATTGTCTAACTGCTGATAAGCCTGTTGAAGTAGTTTAGCCAGATCGAAATAGCTTTTTAACGAGCCAGGCTGGCTTTGTAATTGGCCATGCTTGATGATTTGCTCACGAATTTCGTTTCCCCAATTTATCAGCGCTGGAGGTAAACTGTTGTCAGCTCGTATGCCTAGCCAATAAAAACCCTGCAATGGTAACGCGGCTAAAAACAACATCATGGCAATAATCTGACCGAGATGTTCTGCACCAAGCAATTTGAATTGGACTAAAGCCGTAATTACCGATAATACCGGCAAAAAATGAACGCCTTTACGCGTTAAGAAAATGACTTTATTTTCAGGGAAAATAGCATTTAATTCTGGTTTAGTCGGCCAAGTACGACTATAACGAATACCTTGGCTTAGAATACGAATCAGCTGCAATTACTCTACTCCCGTGCTGGCCTAGTTTGATAACTTTAGCATACTTTTAATTGTTCTAAACAAAATAAAAATGCCATTGAAACGTTAATGAAAGACACAGTGACGCCTCAGATTTAACAAAATATAAACAACAAGATATTTAAACCAAATTGATAGCAAAAGTCTGCTTTTTTTACGTTCTCTGTACTTTTTCGATCATGACAGACTAAACAAAGAATATGCCAAAATAAAAATCCAATAGAATACAGAACGATAAACAAGATAAACCGTGTTATTCACAATGTTATTCACAGAATCTGTGGACAACATGAGGCTTGTTAATAACGGTTTAATGGCTTAACGACTGTTTTTTTGCTAGTGGAAATCGTTAATTAAGCTACAAATTTGAGCAAATACGGCAAAAGCAGCAGTTTTATGGCCAAAAGCGCTGCTATCGCTTTAATGCTGGGCTACATAAGGTAGTGAAAGATGCTGATATTGCAAAAACTTTAAGCTATCATCAAAGCTTCATGATCTTGGAGAGCAACAGTGCAGCAATCAGTCATCATCTGGCAACAAGATTGGACCACACTAGAAGGTTTTATTATTAAAAGCCCGTTTAGTGGTCAGGTCTTACCGATCAGCATGCATCCTGAATTACTGTATCAGCAGGATATTTTTCCGGCGACCTTATGCTGTAAATTACAACAAGGTACGCTTTATGCTCCATTCAGTGGCCACTTTACAACAGCCAGAGCCGGTGAGCGTCGTTTAATCTTTACTCATACTTCGGGGCTAACGCTGACAGTCGATTTGCCTTTTGCTATTAGCATCGATCACGGCAAAGGCTTACATTGGCTGTGCCGAGCACCACGTGAAGTCAAGGCAGGTACACCGATACTGCAAATCGACTTAGCGTATTGGCAATTAGTGCTCGATGAACTGTATTGTGTCGCGAGCTTATCTTTACCGAGCAAACTCGATAAGTTACTCAGCCGACAAGCTCAAGTGCTAGCCAACCAAGATCCTCTTTTTGTTCTGCAATTTAAAAAGTAAAAAACTATGATTACCTTATACGGCATCAAAAACTGTGACACCATCAAAAAAGCCCGACGTTGTTTAGAGCAACAAGCGTTAGCCTATCAATTTCACGATTATCGCACCGATGGCTTGGACGCTGAACTGCTAGCGCGTTTCGCCGCGGAATTAGGCTGGAAAAATTTACTTAATACACGTGGAACAACTTGGCGTAAGTTAGCTGACAGCGATAAAGCGGAGATCAACGAAACACGTGCTTTAGCCTTAATGCTAGAACAACCTGCGCTAATCAAACGACCAGTATTACAACATAACGAACAACTGTTACTGGGCTTTGATGAGCAAGCTTATCTTGCTTTATCTGCCTCTTCTGAAAAATAGGTAATTCATTTATGACTGATCTCACCAATCCGGCCAGCAACCCAACATTAGCGCTCACCATAGCGTTAATTGAACGGGCGTCAGTGACACCTGAAGATGCCGGTTGTCAGCAACTGATGGCGGCACGTTTAGCTAAAGTGGGCTTTAATATTGAGATGATGCCGTTTGCAGATACGCTCAATATGTGGGCACGCCATGGTCAAGGCAAACCGTTATTTTGTTTTGCCGGTCACACCGATGTAGTACCGAGCGGTCCTGTCGATGCATGGCACACCCCCCCGTTTCAGCCAACCATCATTGGCGATACCTTATTTGGTCGCGGTGCTGCCGATATGAAAGGCAGTTTAGCTGCGATGGTTGTTGCGACTGAGCAATTTTTAGCACAAGAACCGTCACCGGCTTTTAATTTAGCTTACTTAATTACCAGCGATGAAGAAGGCCCCTTTATCAATGGTACGGTCAAAGTGATTGAAACTTTAGAAGCACGCCAAGAAAAAATTCGTTGGTGTTTAGTGGGCGAACCCTCTAGCCATCTGCAAGTGGGTGATGTGATAAAAAACGGTCGGCGAGGTTCGTTAACAGGGCACTTAACCGTAAAAGGTATTCAAGGCCATGTCGCCTACCCACACTTAGCTGATAATCCTATTCATAAAGCGGCACCGGCATTGGCCGCCTTAGCAACAGAGATTTGGGATAACGGTAACGCTTATTTTCCAGCAACCAGTTTTCAAATCGCCAATATTCAAGGTGGCACCGGTGCATCAAATGTGATCCCGGGAGAATTAAACGTCATGTTTAACTTCCGCTACAGCACGGAAGTGGATGCCGAGCAGCTGCAAAGTCGAGTCTATGCCCTACTCGACAAATTTGGTTTACATTATCAGCTAGAGTGGACGTTAAATGGCTTACCGTTTTTAACCGAGCAAGGCGATTTAGTTGACTCCACGGTGGCCGCGATTGAAAAAGTACGAGGTATTACGCCACGGCTTGAAACCACAGGTGGCACCTCAGATGGCCGTTTTATTGCCCCAACTGGCGCTCAAGTGATTGAACTAGGCCCCTGCAATGCCACTATCCACAAAGTAAATGAATGTGTGGCGATTGCCGATCTTAGCCAATTAACTGAAGTGTACCTGCAATTATTGATTAATTTGCAGCAACGCTTAACCGCATGAGCCGCGCGATACTGAACCGTGCCCTGTTAACGGGGCTTGATAATTCAGCCATGCAACATATCGGCAATCAGCAGTGGCTTCACCAAGAGGCCATGGCTGCATTTCTGCAACTCAAAGCGGCCTTGGCTAATGAAGGTTTTGATTTAGCCGTGGTATCGGCTTGGCGCAGTTTCGAGCGTCAAGCTCGTATCTGGCAAGCAAAATGCTTGGGGCAACGTCCGGTTTTTAATCATGCTCAACAACGGGTTGATGTGACTTCACTGTCAGCGCAGGCACGTATTGAAGCGATTATGCTTTATTCGGCACTACCTGGTGCAAGTCGACATCACTGGGGAACAGAAATAGATGTTTATGATGCCGCGGCTGTGCCAATAGATTATCAAGTACAGTTAAATACAGACGAATATCAAGGCGATGGGCCTTTCGCCACTTTAGCACAGTGGTTACAACAGAATGCTGCTGACTATGGCTTCTTTTTACCTTATCGCGCATTTCGCGGTGGTGTAGCGGCAGAGCCTTGGCATTTGAGCTATCAACCGCTGGCCAGTGCATGTCAGGCAGCGCTAACTCTAGAACAATTACAACAAACCTTGATGGATAATCCGATTGCCGAGCAAGCCACAGTGTTGCAAATGTTACCGGAGTTATATCCTCGTTTTATCACTAACATTTGTGAGGCAGAAATATGAATTGGCCGTTATTTTGGGGCATCGCACTCGCTTTTGGCGTAATCATTGGCAATATCATGCTCATTAAACATTCAGCTAAAATGAAAATGCCCAGTTTAAAAGATCTAGCCGATCCGCAAGCCAAGCCTGACAACGCCAGTCAAACTGACGCTGCCAAGCAAACACAAAGTAAACCGGTTACTCCGAGCCCTGATCAAAAGCCGAATAGCCCTGACTAAAGCGTTGTAACTGGTCTCGTAAGTTAGGTGGTGTGCCCGTAATAACTAAAGTATCGGTTTTGATATCGTACTTTATCCGCTCCCCGAGTAGCTTTTCATCGAAGCTAAGCGATAAGCCGCCACCCGCACCATTAAACTTGACCATTTTTTTCAGCTCTTTCACTTCGACTGGAAATTGTTCAGCGACATCGAGCTGTTGTTCCGCACAATAGTGTAAGAAACCATTACTTTGCTCAGGATCAACGACCGCCGATAACTCAGTGAGTACCACATCTTGCCCGCTCTTGGCGCGCTCTTCACAGTAGTCAAACACCTGACGCCGAGCGCTGGTTTTTTCAGAGGCATCAAATTCTGCCGCACCCAGGTATTCTTCAACTGAAGCCAACACTTTTTGGCTATTCACTCGTGCATCGGCGCCCTCGGTACAGCCTAAAAAATCTAAAAAGAAATCGGCCACTTTTCGCCCTGCACGTCCACGAATAAAACTGATGTAATTGCCTTTAGCCGCATTAACCGCATACTCCGTTAAATCTAAACGTGCGGCCAGTTGCATCCGGCCAATATCTAAATGCCGTGAAGTTGCTAACTCGAGTTGCTCCGACAATTCAAAGTGATCTTTACTGCCTAACAGGCAGACCAAAAGGTAATCGCTGGCTAAATAACGATAATGTGCCAGTAACACATAACCTGTTTCAGGTAATTGATGTTGGCTTAATTCCACCACTAATGCATCCGTAGTGGCTTTGGCAAAACCCAAAAAGTCTGTTTGATCAGCCTGCCAATCGGCTAATGCTTGTGGCACTCGTGCGGACTTCTCTGGATTAAAACTGGCATATCCTTTAGCTGGTTTGCCGTTATAGGCCAGATGTAAGGTTTCTACCAAGTTGGCAACGGCGACGTTACTGCTGATCAAACCGTCACGATAATGCGCTTGATGTTCGCCACTATCGGTCAACGCAATGTAATTAATAGCCAGATGTTGCATATCTACCGACATAAATTTTCCTGTTTTTTCTGAATTCTGTTACTATTCTATCTGTTTAAGCTTTGTTTATCTGAGTAATCCATGCCTATTGTATCAAAATATTCGACTAGCCAAATTGAAAAGCTGGTAAATCAACTTATCGACACCCTGCAAAATGAGCAGGCGACTACCGAGCTGAGCTTAATGTGTTTAGGCAATGCCGTCAGCCATGTTATTAATACATCAGTACCCGCCAAACAACGCGCTGCGGTAACTGAATCATTTAATCGGGCATTAGCGGATGCCATCAACGTAAATCGTCAGTAAACTTAACATGGTGTTAGAACAAAATCTGTCACTGGTAAAAAAAGTCAATCGCTTGCTGAATTGGGGTCACTGGTTCAGCTTTTTTAACATGCTGCTGGCTTTAGTGATTACGGCTTTTTTCTGGTGGGCAGAACCTTTACCTGTGACATTCCTTGGCTGGAGTTATCTTGTATTAACCTGGCTAGGACATACCGCATTTATCTGCTTTATGTTTTTTATTTTAACCATCTTTCCATTGTCGTTAATTTTTCCCTATCAGCGCCATATTCGCGGCCTGGCCGCAGCGCTCGCCAGTATTGGATTAGTACTATTAATCTTTGACGCTTACGTTTATAACCAGCTTGGGTATCATCTAGGCAGTGCATCTTATGATCAAACGATTGATTTATTGCGCCAGCAAATAGTCACCAACCTGCGTAACTTTTTGCTGATCGTGGCCGTAGTCGGCAGTATGTTGTTTGCCATAGAACTGACCATCAGTAACTTTTGCTGGAAAAAAATTACCCGCTTAGGGCAATCAGGTATTGGTAAACCTGCACTTATACTGTTTTTCGGCAGTTTTATGTTAAGCCATGTTTTACATATTTATGCTGACGCGAAGTTGCAGTGGGACATTACCCGCCAAGATAATGTTTTACCGTTTTCTTATCCCGCTACGGCAAAAAGTTTGTTAGCCCGCTATCAGTTAGTTGATTTAACACAACGCGCACAGCGCCAAGCCGAGCGGCTAAGTTTAGAAACCAGTTTGCCACTTACCGGTGAGTTACGTTGTACTTTGCCGGCACAACAGTCGACACTACTGCTGTTTAGCCAACCCTTAACCGAGTCGCAGATTAACTTTTTCCGTCAGCAGCAATTTCGATTACACGAACAACATTTTGCCCCCAATAATGCCCCTGAAGCACTGCTCAATGTGTTGTATGGCCAATTTATGGTAGAAGCAAGCGACACCGAAGCGCTTAAACAGCGGCCGAGCTGGTTATCACCCTCTCACAGCCAGGCGTTTTCGGTAGTGAATCGCGACCCTAAGCTCAGCGCGTTGCTTCCTTGGGCATCAGAGTCGACCACTTTCACGCCTTTTAGTATGGTATTTGACGCGGATCCCACGCAAAATTGGGCTGACTATCAACAATATGCCCAAATTGTCATTGTGCCGTTACACAGCAATAATACTAAGTTCCAACTGGCTCCCGTCACCGCTCTGACCCGCTGGCCAGCACTGAGTCAACAATTAAAACAGCATAATAGCCAACAGCTGGACTGGTTACCCACCTTGGTTGCTGCGGCCGGCTGTGATGGCCAGCAACGCTGGCTTAGCGATAATTTGCTCGCACCTAAAGCCTTACCCAAACTGAATATCAGCCAGCAAGATATTATTAGTATCCGAAAAGATAAGATGCTGATCTTACGTCAAGATGGCAGCTATGGCGTCTGGTCAGCAGGCACCTTAGTGCCGCTGAATGACAAACTGGACGTACCGATGCTTATCGATGCGTTAAAGCGCTTAGAAGATTAGCTGCACTTTACTGCTTATTGTATAATCTTCGGCCCTTTCAAGCGGGGCCGCTTACCTGCTAACTCAAGCTCGGCGAGATGAAATAAATTGGTAAACACAATGGGCGGCGCCGGTTCACCAAAACATTCAATAAACGCCACTTCTGCTTCTTTAACAATTTGCTGGTACAGCTGATCATAGGTACTAAAACCATCATAACTGTAAGGCTCATTCAAATCAGCCATAGCGTGTTGTTGTTGACGACGCATAAAATAGTTCATCAGGAACTCATACTGCTTGATATCCAGCCATTCACGGCAATCCATAAGGTTTCTCCGAAATATTCTGCCCTGCGATAATGAAAATTACTTAGGCTAAACAACCTATCGCTCATGCCAAGATAAGGTATACGCAACACGGGCGTCAATTGACTTACCAAGCTGATTAATTTTATTGTTAATGCTAAGCAATAAAATTCACTTTAAATGCAAATGAGAGGTGCTATCATTTGATCATCGTATTGAGATAGGATGTAACTGATGATTAAGACACTCACCTTCGCGCTAATGCACTTTACCATTGCTTTTGTAGTGACCTATTTAATTACCGGCGATCTCATCCTCGGTGGCTTGGTTGCTATTGTTGAACCGGCGGTAAATACGGTAGGTTATTTTTTCCATGAAAAAATCTGGTCTAAACTGGCTAATACACCGCAAGGCTTTGCGGCTTAAACTAATAAGCAACGAAAGCAGCATACCCGTTGAAATTAGCACAGCACACACCGCAAAAAGCCGTTACAATATTCAACTTAAACAATGAATAATGAGGCACAAATGATAGCATTAGGTACCCTGAATACATTAACCGTAAAAAAACAGGTTAAGTTTGGTTATTACCTGGACGGATTAAGCTGGGGTGAGATCCTACTGCCGAACAACGTGGCGCCCGCAGATATTGTTATCGGCGAGCCCTTGTCTGTATTTTTATATTTAGATTCTGAAGATCAACTGATTGCCACCACTGAGCAACCGAAAATTATGGTTGGCCAGGTGGCCTCTTTAGCTGTGGTTGCCAGTACTAAGGTGGGTGCTTTCTTAGATTGGGGTTTAAAGAAAGACTTATTAGTGCCCTTTAGCGAGCAGCAAATCCCGCTGAAAGTGGGCCAGCACTATCTAGTGTATTGTTATGTCGATTTAAGTAATCGTATTGTTGCTTCGACTAAATTAGATCGTCATTTACATAAAACACCTGTGCCTTACCAAACCGGTGATAAGGTGCAAGTGATGATCAGTGAGCAAACCGATATTGGATACAAAGCGATTATTGAACATCAACATTGGGGTGTATTGTATAAAAATGAAGTTTTTCGCCCACTAAAACGAGGTGAACGCCACACCGCCCTGATCACCAAAGTTCGCGATGATGGCAAAATTGATTTACGCCTAAATCAAGCCACTTATCAGCAAGCTCAGGCGTTAACTGAAAAGATTTTACAGCGTTTACGCCAAAACGACGGCAAGCTGGCTTTAACGGATAAAAGTTCGCCAGAATTGATTGCCGATGCCTTTGGTGTTAGCAAAAAAACTTTTAAACAAGCCATTGGCGCCCTGTATAAAGACAAGCTAATTGTTATCACACCTGCCGGTTTGCTGCTGGTTGAAAAGTCAGTTTGAATAAATAACACCTGTGCTTCGTGCAAAACAAGGCGCATTGAAACGGTATTGACCTTCACGCTAAACGACGTTCTTGCTAAAAACAGCGAGTAAAATACAAAAAACCGGTCTTGCTGAACAGACCGGTTTTATTCTTAGCCAAATTTGGCTCAAATCACGCTGCGGTTATTTGGTTTAGTGCAAACTAAATGCACCGCGCTGGTGGCCCGCTCACGAAAGCCGCCTTCGCAATAGCACAGATAAAAATGCCATAACCGAATAAAATTATCGTCATAATTTAATTTATGCACCGCATCTCGCTGTGCCATAAAATTATCACACCAATCTTTTAGCGTACGAGCGTAGTCAAAACCGATATCCTGAACCTGACGTATCACTAAGTCTGTATGCTCCGCAACCGCAGTAGCCATCCGGCTAATGGACGGTAAACAACCGCCCGGAAAAATATAGCGTTTAATAAAGTCAACTTCACGAACATATTGATCATAACGATGATCGACCATGGTAATTGCCTGCAATACCATAATGCCATCAGGTTTTAATAAGCTGCTGCACTTGGCAAAGTAATTATCGAGAAAATCATCGCCTACCGCTTCAATCATCTCAATAGACACCAGCTTATCGTAGCTACCCTCAAGCTCGCGATAATCTTTAAACAACAGGGTAATTTGTCCCTCTAAACCTAATGCTTTTATACGGTCTTGGGTGTAATCAAATTGCTGTTGTGAAATCGTGGTGGTAGTCACTTTACAACCATAATGCTGTGCAGCATAAATAGCCATACTGCCCCAACCAGTACCAATCTCAATCACATGATCACTGGCTTGTAATTGCAGACGCTCACAAATTTGTTGCAACTTATGCTGCTGCGCTTCGGCTAAACTGCTATCAACAGAGGGATAAACCGCACTGGAATACATCATGCTAGGATCTAAGAACAGCTTATACATCGCGTTGCCTAAGTCATAATGCGCAGAAATGTTGCGTTTAGACTGACTGACCGTATTACGATTGCGGTAATTTAGCAGCTTTAATACTGGACGGCTCAAACGTGCCCAAGTAGAGTCCATCTTATCGAGCACAGCTAAATTACGGGCAAAAATTTGTACTAGGGCAGTTAAGTTGTCGCAGCGCCAATGGCCATGAATATAAGCTTCACCGCCACCAACCGAGCCAGCTAACACCAGTTTTTGGTAAAAGGCAGGATCAACCACTGTTATCGTGGCGTGTAACTCAGCACCCGTTTCACCAAATTGTTGTTCTACCCCTGCTTCAATCACCGTAATGGCACCGTGACGTAATTGGCTGAGGAAATTCAAAGTAAATTTACGACATAACCGGTCAAACCAACCAAGATTGTCAAACACCGCTTTTTCACTAAGCGACAAACTCATACATCAGTTCCTCTGGATTTAGGATGGCCATAGATAGGCATCCTTTTAAACACTAGTTTTAAAGCCTGCCAATAAATTCGAGTCATGATCTGTACGCTTTGCCATGGCTGACGGATCAATATCTTACGGCGTACTGCGGCTGTCAGCTCAAAGCGTCGTAGGGTAAACCACGCACTAAACACCGCTTGGGCTTGCTTGATATTCGTAATACTGCAAAACAATTGCTCGCTAGGCTGGGGAATTTGCCATCGATATTGCATATCCAATGGATTAAACGGTGAAACATGAAACACTTTGTCATGTTCATAGAACTTGGCGTTTTCTTGCAATTGCTGCAAATAGTAATGCCGTTCGTTCCAAGGCGTATTACTGACCTCCGCGAGCAAATAACAGCAACGACCGCTTTCATCGTAACAATAGTATAAATTAAGTGGGCTAAAATAGACGCCCCAGCCTGCCAATGGCGATACCAAGAAAACCTGGTTAATCGCCACATTACCGCCTAACTGCTGTACTTTGGCGCGAACAGCTTGCCCCAAGTCGCTATCACCCTCGAGAAAATCTTTACGTCGAAAACTAATCGCAGCAAACCGCTCAAAACCGATGCCTACAGCAGATAAACTAGCTTGGTTTAGCTGGCTGCAATCCAGCCAATAAGCCGCATAAGGATAGCTAAAGCCATGCACCTTGGGTAGAAAGCGCTTATGCCCTACCCGACCACAATATACCGCATGGCCTGCTTGCATCAGTAATCTACACCTAATAAGGCGGCAACATCGACAGCACTACGAGCGCCGTCTTCATGAAAACCGTTATACCAATAGGCACCACAAAAGAAACTATTATTCACACCATTGATCTCGTGACGCCGCTGCTGGCTGGCGATAGTACTATGGTTATACACGGGATGTGCATAGTGATAAACCCCTAATACCTTATCTTTGGCGATACTGGCGCTGTTGTTTAACGTCACGCAAAAAGTCACGGGGGCTTCTAAGCGCTGTAAAATATTCATATTATAAGTCAGTGTCGCTTGATTACTTTGCTGGCTATCAAGATTGTAGTTCCAAGACGCCCAAGCCGCTTGGCGAACCGGCAGTAAATTCGTGTCGGTATGCAGCACAACTTCGTTTTGTTGATAAGCAATTCCCCCCAAAATCTCCCGCTCTTGTGCTGTGGCATCTGTTAATAAAGCCAGCGCTTGATCGCTGTGACAAGCAAAGATCACTTTATCAAATTGCTCGGTTGTGCCATCGGCAAAATGAATGGTTGCACCCATAGCATCGCGCGACACGCCACTGATGTTTTGCTTTAAGCGTAATTTAGCAGCATCGACCTTTTGTAACAGTGCCTCCACGTAGCGCTTAGACCCTCCTTTTATCACTGACCATTGTGGCCGATCATTAATATTTAACAAACCGTGGTTATTAAAAAAGCGAAGGAAAAAACGCACCGGAAATTTTGGCATATCGGTTAAACCGGCTGACCAGATTGCTGCGCCCATCGGCATTAAATAATTATCACGAATGCCTTGGCCAAAGCCATGTTTGTCTAAAAACACGCCCAATTCTAAATCCAGATCGGCATCATCTTCAGCAACCAGTTGCTTACCCAATTTGTTAAAACGCACGATTTGCCGCAACATTAACCAAAAAGACGGTCGAAACACATTACGTTTTTGTGCAAACAAGCTGGTTAAAGTGTTGCCATTATATTCCAGATTGTTTTGTGTATTTTTGACTGAAAAGCTCATCTCTGTTGGTAACGCAGGTACAGCAAGCTCAGCAATAAATTTATTGAAGATGGGATAGGTCCAGTTATTGAAAACAATAAAACCGGTATCAATGGCATAGTGCTTGCCTTGCACTTCAACATCAACAGTGGCAGTGTGACCGCCAAGATAATCATTTGCTTCTAACAAAGTAACATCATATTTATGTTGCAACAGATACCAGCTTAACATGCCAGAAATTCCGCCGCCTATTACTGCTATGCGCATAACTTTCCTTATAATGGCAGGCTAAACGCCTGCTTAAACAGCGGGTTAACCCGCAGCCATTTTACGTTTAACTTGGCTGGTTAACCAACCTAATACTGGGATCTGCTGATAAACCATTTCGGTCATATCATAATAATCACGATGATAGATAATTTGCTCACCTTGCCAACGTAATTCTGAACAGCCCTTAACACTAATTTCTTTACCCTTAGCGATGGCAGGATGGCTGTACGTCATCACCCAACTTAAAAAACCGACATCACCCGAACAAGAACCAGATACCGGCATAAAGCGTGCATAGTTCAACCGTTGATAACCATGATTCAAGTATACTTGTAACGCAGTTGCGCCTTGAATTTGTTGCACCGGATCAATAAAACAGACGTCTTTATGATAGAGCGCTGTTGGTGCAATAGTATGTTGCCCTGAGATCTGATTAAAATAATCTAAAAAGGCCTGTAGGCGCGGTTCAAGCATGCTGGTTCTCCTGATTTTTTACTGCTGAAAACAGCGCTAAGGTAATTTTTCGAACTTGATCATGTGCAACCACAGGAGCAGCATAACCTTTAGGCGTAATCGGTTTATGCGGCCAATGAATGTCTTTAGCCGATTTAGCCGCCAATTCAGGAATAAATTTACGGATAAAGTCACCATTGGCATCAAAACGTTGGCTTTGTGTTACTGGATTAAAAATACGGAAATACGGTGCTGCATCTGTACCGGTTGATGCGGCCCACTGCCAGCCGCCATTGTTCGCCGCAAAATCACCATCAATGAGCCTCGACATAAAGTATTGCTCGCCCCAGCGCCAATCTATATGCAAATCTTTGACTAAAAAACTGGCCGTGATCATACGTAAACGATTATGCATCCAGCCCGTTTGATTTAATTGCCGCATGGCAGCATCCACAATCGGATAACCGGTTTTACCCTGACACCACGCTTCAAATAAGGCAGCGTTATTCGGCCATTGAATAAGATCGGTTTCCGCTTGAAACGCTTTATGCTTAATTAATTTTGGAAATGCCAGCATGATGTGTTTGTAAAAATCACGCCAAATCAGTTCAGATAACCAGACTGCAGCACCACTTTTCTCTTGCCAAATTGAAGCTCCGGCTTCTAATTGCAAGCGAGCGACGCATTGTTGTGCTGACAGCACGCCGATCGCCAAGTAAGGTGAAACCTGTGACGTGCCATCCACGGCTGGTAAGTCACGTTGCAAAGTGTAATCTTGCACCTTTTGCTGACAAAATAGGCGCATCTGCTGCAGTACTTCTGCCTCTGCCACTGGCCACGCCGATGAACTGTTATCCCCCTCTTGCATCACGGTAAAAGTTGGTAAGTCAGTAAAGGTTCGCGCTTGTGGCTTTGGCTTAGCAAAGCAATGCACACCTTGTTCAGCATATTTTGCTAACCAATTACGTTTGAATGGTGTAAAAACTTTATAGACATCCCCCTGCTGGGTTAACACTGAGCCAGGGGGCATAATGCAAAGCCTGTCGAACCAATGACAATCAATCTGCTGCTGTTGTAATAGTGCGCTAACCTGTTCATCGCGTTGCTGCTCACGCACTTCGTACTCACGCTGTGCATACAAAGCCACCAGCCCTTTAGGAATAAAGGCAGCAATCGTCTTAGCGCAACTAGCATAGTCCACACCTTCCACCATCACTAACGGAATATTTAAATCTGCCAGCTCGCTCTCTAATGCTTTGACACGACGGCGCAATAAATCTTGACGTATAGCGGCCATATGGTGTTGTTGCCAGCTTTTAGCGGTAGCAATAAACACAGCGATAACAACACCGTTGTCTGCCGCCGCCGCGTTAAAGGCCGCATGCAATGCTTCGTTGTCATGACAACGTAAATCATGTCGAAACCAGACTAAATGGACAGAGGGTGTTTTCATAAGGCTTTGTATCCAAATTAGACGTGCTTGCACGTCAAAATAATTCCAGCAATTAGTTTACCTAAATTGCCTAAACACGATTATTTAAGGATCCTACCAATAGAAAGCACGGCAGCACTGATCCTGACGTTACTGCTGTCAGCATTTTGCTCAGTAGTGAACACTCTTCTTTACAGTACGCCTATTCATTCGGATCAACCCTTTAAAAAAAATCAAAAAAAAACGGCAGTTACTTTGTAACTGCCGTTTTAAGGTTTAATGTTTATCTAACCTTTACTGGTACCGCTTTCTACCCGTGATCTCAGTTTCTGGCCTGGCCGAAAAGTGACTACACAGCGAGCAGAAATGGGAATATCTTCACCTGTTTTTGGATTTCGGCCTGGTCGCTCGTTTTTAGTGCGCAAATCAAAATTACCAAAACCCGATAACTTAACCTGCTCACCAGACTCTAGCGCAGCACGGATCTCTTCAAAAAAAGCTTCCACTATTAGTTTGGCATCGCGTTTACTTACGCCAAACTTGGTAAACAAACGTTCTGCTAAATCAGCTTTGGTAAGCGCCATCTTTATTCCCTCAACGTTGCGTCGAAATCATTTTTAAGCACGCTAACCACTTGATTTATAACCTCTTGGATAGTTTTATCCTCAAGCGTACGCGCTTTATCCTGTAAGGTCAGAGCAATCGCTAATGACTTAAACCCTTCCGCAACGCCCTGACCGGTGTATACGTCAAATAATTTTAGGTCAACTAACTGATTTACGCCAACTTTTTTTATACTAGCAACAATATCAGCAAAATGCACATCTGATCTAACAACAACCGCTAAATCTCGGCGATTTGCCGGGTATTTTGATAAATCTTGCGCTTGCACTATTTGACGAAGGCCTAAAGCGGCCACTTCAAGCTCAAACAAGAAAGCTTTACCTTTAATACCTAACTTACGTTCAGCTTCGGGATGCAAAGCACCTAAATAGCCCACTACCTCGCCATCAACATACACAGCTGCAGTTTGCCCAGGATGAAGTGCACTGTGCTCTGCCGCAGCAAAATGTACACGAGCTGACGCTGACAATAAGGCCAACAGGGCTTCAACATCACCTTTCACATCGTAAAAATCAGCCGGACGCTCTGCGATCGTCCAATGCTCATTGGCATAAGAGCCCACGACCACGCCGCCGATCACCGGTACTTGACGTACACCGTTTTCGGCAGCAGCATCAGGAATAAATTTTAGGCCATATTCAAATAGACGTAACCGATTATGCTGACGATTTTGATTGTATTGCACCGCTTGTAATAAGCCTGGCCAGCTATTTAAACGCATGGCTGACATATCTGCCGAAATCGGATTCGGTAACACTAAGGCAGGCTGATCGGCAAACAAAGCTTGCTGCACTTTAGGGTCAACAAAGCTGTAAGTAATCGCTTCTTGATAACCACGATCCACCAACACCTGACGCATTTGCGACACACTTAAACTGGCTTCATTAAAACGGCGCATTTTTAAGGCTGCGATGGGCGCTTGGTTTGGGATATTGTTATAACCATACACCCGAGCCACTTCTTCAATCAAATCTTCGGCGATGCTGATATCAAAACGATAACCTGGCACCGTCACTTGCCAACCTTCTGCGGAATCTGTGACACCTAAGCCTAGGCGTTGAAAAATATCAGTCACTTCGCTGCGTGCAATATCATGACCAACAATGCGTTTTAACTTTTGCTCAGTCAACACGATAGGTGCTTTTACCGGTAAACAGTCTGCAGCAACCGCTTCGGTGATCGGGCCTGCTTCACCGCCGACTATTTGCAACAACAAGGCGGTAGCTCGTTCCATGGCGGTACGTTGTAATTGAGGATCAACACCGCGCTCATAACGATGCGAGGCATCCGTGTGTAAACCATACTGACGCGCTTTACCGGCAATGGCTAAAGGGGCAAAAAACGCACTTTCTAGGAAAATATCCGTAGTGTTTTTTGTAACACCACTGTCTAAACCACCAAAAATACCTGCCATCGCTAACGCTTTATCCGCATCGGCGATTAATAAGGTATCAGCCTGCAAAGTCACTTCTTCGCCATCTAATAACACCAGTTTTTCGCCGGCTGTGGCCATTCGTACTTGAATATCACCGTTGATTTTTGCTAAATCAAAGGCATGCATTGGATGCCCCAGTTCTAATAAAACATAGTTGGTAACATCAACAATGGCATCGATACTACGAACACCGCAGCGCCGTAATTTTTCAGTTAGCCATAATGGGCTGGGCGCTTGCACATTAACGTTGCGAATGACACGACCTAAATAGCGTGGGCAGGCACTCGGGGCTTTAAGGTTGATGGCTTTTTGTTCATCGATGGTCGCAGCAACTGGCGTAAATTCAGGCTGGCAAACCTCAAGTTTATTTAACGCGGCCACTTCACGCGCTAAGCCTTTAATCCCTAAACAGTCAGCACGGTTTGGCGTTAAATCAACTTCGATAGTCACATCGTCTAAAGCTAAATATTGGCGAAGATCAGTGCCCACTGGCGCATCTGTTGGTAATTCCATAATACCGTCAGAGTCATCTGCCATGCCTAATTCTGAGAATGAACACAACATACCGTGTGAAGGCTGTCCACGCAATTTGGCTTTTTTAATTTGAAAATTACCCGGTAATACCGCACCCACGGTAGCTACCGCAACTTTTAGCCCTAAACGGCAATTCTTTGCGCCACAAACAATGTCTAATAACTCCGCAGAACCAATAGACACTTTGGTAATTTGCAATTTATCAGCATCAGGATGTTGCTCACAAGCCACGACTTCACCGACGACTACGCCACTAAACTCACCGGCCACCGCAGCAATACCATCGACTTCTAAACCGGCCATGGATAATTGTTCAGATAAAGCTTGAGTATCCAGCTTAGGGCTAACCCATTCACGTAACCAGGATTCGCTAAATTTCATCTTGTTCTACTCCGCTTATCTGAACTGCTTTAAGAAGCGCACATCATTTTCAAAAAATGAGCGTAAATCGGTTACGCCGTAACGCAACATCGTTAAACGCTCAACGCCCATACCAAAGGCAAAGCCACTGTACACGTCAGGATCGATGCCGACAGAGCGCAGCACATTCGGGTGCACCATGCCACAGCCGAGTACTTCTAACCATTTTCCGTTTTTACCCATCACATCCACTTCAGCAGAAGGTTCTGTAAATGGGAAGAACGACGGTCTAAAGCGAACCTGTAAGTCTTCTTCAAAAAAGTTTTGCAAGAAGTCATGCAAAATGCCTTTTAGCTCAGCAAAGTTGACATTTTTATCGACCATTAAGCCTTCAACTTGATGAAACATTGGCGTGTGTGTTTGATCATAATCATTCCGATACACCCGACCTGGCGAAATAATGCGCAGTGGCGGTTGTTCTTTTTCCATAGTGCGAATTTGCACGCCAGAGGTTTGCGTGCGCAACATCAGCTTAGGATTGAAATAAAAGGTGTCATGATCTGCTCTGGCAGGATGGTGCTCAGGAATATTCAGCGCATCAAAGTTATGAAAGTCGTCTTCGATTTCTGGCCCATGCTTGGTTTCAAAACCTAACTCAGCAAAAAAACTTTCAATTCGCGCAATAGTGCGACTGACCGGGTGTAAGCCACCGCTTTCAATAGCACGGCCGGGTAAGGTGACATCAATCCGCTCTTGTGCCAACTTATCGGCAAGTTGCGCTTGTTGTAACAAATCACGTTTTTGATTTAGCGCGTCTTGCACTTGCTGCTTTAATTCGTTTATTTGTTGACCAGCGATTTTACGCTGCTCTGGGTCCATCGCCCCTAAGGATTTCAGCAGATCGGTAATACTGCCTTTTTTGCCCATAAAGGTTACGCGAACCTCTTCTAAAGCAGGAATATCGCTCGCGGTTGCTACCGCAGCCAGAGCCTCATTTAATATCGCTGTCAGGTTCATTGTTGTCCTCAACGTCACCAGGATTGCCTAGATTCAAAGCCGCCAATAATACACCAGAAATGGCTAGCACGCAGTTTTAGCAGCAGATTTTTTCGTTTAGAAGCAGATTTTTCTGATTATTTTAGGCTTGTTGCAGAATTTCACGGATGAATGGGATAGTGAGTTTTCGCTGATGCACAATAGAGGCTTTATCAAGTCGATCTAAAATAGCCACCAGCGAACGGATATCACGATTATGGTGGTTTAATAAATAACGCGCCGCCTCAGCAGGCAGTTCAATGCCCTTAAGCCGAGCTTTTTGTTGTAATAAGCCTTGCTTGTCGTCATCACTTAACAACCGTAACTGAAAACTGGTGCAGGCATGCAAGCGTGACACTAAATCCGGTAAGGTGATCCCCAGCTGTTGTGGTGCTTGATTAGCAACAATAATCAGTGCCTTACCTTGCTCAACCAGACGATTATATAAATCAAACACCGCCACCTGCCAGTTGAGATCGCCCGCCACCGCCTGAATATTGTCTAAACAAACCAGATCGAGTTGCTCAAGGTTATCTAAGATCCGCGGAGTTAATTGCTCACAATCTTGCAACGCCACTAACTGGCTGGTGCGGCCTTGCTCATGCGCCTGCACGCAGGCAGCATATAATAAATGCGATTTACCGCTACCACTGGCACCGAATAAATATACCGGTGCTTGCCCAGTAGGATCAGCTAAATACTGCTTTAAAAAGCTCACTGCCGCACTATGTTCGGCGGCATAAAAACTATCTAAGGTTTCATCTTCAGGCAAAGTAACAGCTAAAGTCAGTTGCATTTAACGCCTAACAAATTGAAATACCGCTAACACATCCGATGGATTAGGATCCGTTTGCAGCATCGGTACCCCAGGATAGGCACCGAAAGAAGGTTCAAGGGTATCGATTTTTTGAATAGTCGGTTCAAACTGCAAGCTTTGCAATAATTGCTCGGTACTCATTTGGATAGTTAGCTGAAAACGAGTAAATTGCGCGCTTTGTTGCACGATCTGAACTTTGCTGACCCCTAGTAAACTCGCTAGGTTACGCTCAACACTGACCACCTCGGCCAAACTTTGCATACCACCGACTTGCAGTACCAGATGTTGCTCTGCTGCAGGGTTAAGTAAAATAGCGAATTGTTGCGCCAGTTCTTGACCTAAGCTAGCCGCATACTGCTGCATTAATTCGGTTTCATTGGCCGCTTGATATTCATGTCGTAATACGCGCCCTTCTTGCTGTCGCAACGCGGTTAAACGCCAGGGTAATTCAGGGTTATCGCTTGTGGTTTCGAGTAATAACACCACCACTTCATCTGCTTGATAGCGTGCGCTGGCGGCGTCAATTTGTTGCCAAAACCCAGCCCACACATCAGTTTCAGTTAACAGCATTAAGTCGTCGATATCATACAAGGGTAAAGTAAAAGGCAAGGCTTGTTGCTGCAAAGCGCTGCTTAAGCTGGTTAGCCAGACGCTATCAGCACGGCGCACAAAATTACGTTGCAACTGTTGTTGTTCAACAATCCAAAATAAAATCTCAGGTCTTTGCCCACCCCAAACTGGAATTTGGTAAGATTTAAGTAATTGTTGAATACGCTGGCTGTCTAAGACAACACGAACCTTATTGCCCTGCTCGGTTCGGATCGCTTCAAACTGCTTAACGTAGCTTGCGGCATTCGCTAACTCATTTCGAAGCTCGGCTTGTTGCATAATATCTGGGCGACCAGTCACACGCATTAACACTTGCTGTAAGGCTTCACGTTGCCATTGCTGTTGCGTTTGCTCTGCACTCACTTCAGCCTGATACAAAGGCGGACGCTCTGCGCTACACAGTACATTGCTAAACAACAATATTAATGCTAACCCCAGCCATTTAGCCAAGACCATGCTTTCTCCTTTGCGCTGCTCGCGTGATTACGCCTTATTATAACAAAGCCACCCGCAGGTGGCTTCACTAAAACAAGCAAACGATTAGCCTAAATGAACACCTAAACGATTGGCCACTTCTTCATAAGCTTCTACCACGCCACCTAAACCTTGACGGAAGCGATCTTTATCCAGTTTTTTGCGGGTTGCTTTATCCCATAAACGGCAGCCATCCGGTGAGAATTCATCACCTAACACCACTTGGCCGTTAAAAACACCAAATTCTAATTTGAAGTCAACTAACAACATCCCGGCTGCGTCAAACAAAGCATTTAATACTTCATTCGCTTTAAATGTCAGACGCTTCATTTCCGCTAATTGCTCAGCTGTTGCCCAGCCAAAAGACACTGCTAACGATTCATTCACCATCGGATCGTGTAACGCATCATTTTTTAAGAACAATTCAAAGGTGGCAGGCGTTAAAGCCATCCCCTCGGTAACACCAAGACGACGCACCAATGATCCAGCAGCATAATTACGAATAACGCACTCTACCGGGATCATGTTTAACTTTTTCACCAGCACTTCATCATCGCTGAGCAATTTCTCAACTTGCGTTGGAATACCGGCTTCTTGCAACTTTTGCATAATGAAAAAGTTAAATTTGTTGTTGATCATGCCTTTACGATCAAGCTGTTCAATACGCTCACCATCAAAAGCAGAGGTATCATTACGAAAGTGTAACACGAGCAGCGAATTATCTGTGGTGTTATACACTGTTTTGGCTTTTCCACGGTACAGCTCAGTTGTCTTTTGGACCATTTTAAACTCCGATCGGCAGGCACTAAAATCAGGCGCAAAGTATAAAGGGCTTTGGCCTGATCGCAAATGACTTTTTACCGTAGATTATAACTCAGCACCGGCTGCACGGATGGCAGTGACCATCGGCTCGTAAATACTGTTCACAATATCAGCAGATAATGGCTCACCTGTTTTGTCTAACCAAGCAATCGCAGTATGGTTGTTGGCTAAACGTGATAACACAATCCGGTAATCGCCATTTTCTATGGGTAACTGTAAAGGGGCATCACGTAACGTAACGGTGCGCCAAAAACCTCGTTCGGGTTTGGTGTAATTCAAATAATAGGTATAAACAGAACGGTCAAAATCTGTTACCGATAAATTTAAATCATTAAATAATAACTCTAACTGTGACCATGTTACATCTAACGGCTGTTCAGTGATTAAAGCGGCATTGCCGGCTTTGTCGATACCGGGAGCCAAAGAGACTTCCGCCACTTGTGCACGTAAATCACGGGCCTTGGCGACCTCGGTTACAGCCACTTGATTAATCACTCGGTTAAGTAAATTCACTTCGTTGGCTTTAATTTGAACCGCATTGAGCTGTTCACCTGGCACAAAATACTGATGCTCTAACAAGGTCACCGTCATACTTAAACTGCGACCATGCGGCCGAGGTGCTAACTCAATTTGAAAACGTACTTGGTCCACAGCATCTTCAGATTTCCAAAACAGAAAGCCAGAAGTCTCAGAGCGCTTGATCCAACCCGTTTCATACCGTAAGCCGGCATCGTCAGTTTGCTTTAATTCAATGGCTTGCTGTTGAAAAAACGCCTGCAATTGCTCAGTCACAAAAGGCGTTAACTCACCGGTTAAGTCATTACGTTCAAACCATACCCGAGCAAGTTTTTCTTCTTCCTCTAAGCGACTGCTGGTTGCAGTGGCAAGAACTAAGGTAGGAGAACGCTTACTGATTTGCTCTTTTGAGTCGGTTTGCACCGGCTGATTGGCTGGAATATCATAGATTGCTGGCTGATTGGGTGTGGCCATACCTGCGGGGATCTGCAGGTTAACTTTCTTCAGCTCAGTGCTTTCTGTTGGTGTTTTGTCAAAAACTGAACAGCCACTTACTAAGACGCTGACAGCGATAATACCATTTGCCCACTTTTGCACCTAAACTACTCCTGCTCTAAAATTCCGGCTTTTTGTAATGCCTGTTCGATTCGTTTTTCATGAATTGGTTCCAACTGGGTTAACGGTAAGCGCAAAAAATCGGACTTGATTAAGCCCATGCGCTTTAATGCCCACTTTGTTGGAATTGGATTGGATTCGATAAATAAATCTTGGTGAAGCGCTTGAAGCTTTGCATCCATGGCTAAGGCTGCTGCATTTTGTCCGGCAAAAGCAGCCTGACACACTTGGCTCATGGCCGCAGGAACGACATTAGCTGACACCGAGATGACACCGTGCCCCCCCGCTAACATAAACTGTGCAAAGCTCGCATCGTCGCCACTTAACAGTAAAAAATCAGCAGGACATAACGCTTTAAGCTCGGCTAAACGAGCAAGTGAACCGGTCGCTTCTTTTATACCGACGATATTGTTAACTTTCGCTAATGCTGCTACCGTTTCCGGTAGTAAATCAACGCCCGTTCTACCCGGCACGTTGTATAAAATGATCGGCTTGTCAGTTGCCGCCGCTACCGAAGTAAAATGCGCCAGCATGCCTTTTTGCATTGGCTTATTGTAAAACGGTGTCACTGTTAGATAGCCATCAATGGGCAGATCAGCAAAAAATTGCGTTTTAGCAATGGTTTCACTGGTCGACATTGCACCATTACCCGCAATGACCGGGATCTTCCCCGCCACTTGCTCGCATACCTTAGCCATCACTGCATGTTGTTCTGCCATGGTTAAGGTAGCAGCTTCTGCTGTAGTGCCCATTATCACCAGACCGGCACTACCTTGCGCCAAGTGAAAAGCCACTAATTGCGCTAAGCTCTCATAATCAACCTGACCCTCATCGGTCATCGGCGTCACCAGGGCAACGATACTACCTTTGAACATGCTACTGTGGCTCCACATTTTGTATTAAGGGCGCCTATGTTAAAGACAGCAGCCAGTAAACACAAGCAAGCTTTCACCCTGATTGCTGATGCGTAAGGGCAGATGACATTCATTTGCAATATGCTAAACTGCGCGCCGTATCATGTTGGCAAAAAAACTGCTGTTTTTAGACCTTTATAGGAAGTGCTATGCCTCTTCAACTTGTGGTTACCGCGATAGGCCCGGATCGCACCGGCATCGTCAGTAAGCTAGCCCGCTTGGTGACCGAATGTAATTGCAACATTATTGATAGCCGTATGGCTATTTTCGGCAGTGAATTCACCTTTATTATGCTGCTTTCTGGCGATTTACCGGCCATCAGCCGTATTGAGCACCTGTTACCAGCGCTAGGATTAGAACTTGATCTAACCACGATGAGTAAACGTACTAGTGGCCAATCGCAAACTCAGGTTGTGTCGCATTATGTACTGGACTATGCGGGCCCAGACAAAGTCGGTACGCTTGGTGCTATCACAGGATTGTTAGCTAGTCACAATATTTACATTGGCTCTTTGCAATCGGCTACCAGCCCCAGCGCAAACGGCGTAATGATGCATACGCAAATGACGCTGGAGTTAGCGGAAGGAATTGATGCTGAACACATTTCTGTAGAACTCTTTGCCTTGATGCAACAACTCGGCTTACAAGGTACTTTTCAAGCACAACAATAAGGAAACGCTATGCAAACACTAACCGCCGGACAAATTGCCCCTGATTTTACGTTGCCCGATCAACAACAACAGCCCGTCAATCTTAGTGCTTTGCTTAAACAGCAGCGCGTACTTGTTTACTTTTACCCAAAAGCCATGACGCCAGGTTGCACTGTGCAAGCCTGTGCGCTGCGTGACAGCATGGCTGAACTTGAACAGTTAGGCGTTAAAGTGGTAGGCATTAGCACTGACGCACCGACACGCTTAGCAAAATTCGCTGAACGCGATCAATTGAATTTTACCTTGCTTGGCGATGAAGACCATCAGGTTGCAGAAGCTTTTGGCGTTTGGGGCTTGAAAAAATTCATGGGTAAAGAATACGATGGTTTGCATCGTTTAAGCTTTCTTATCAATCAAGACGGTAGCATTGCAAAAGTCTTCGATAAATTTAAAACCAAAGATCACCACGAAGTCGTACTCAGCTACTTAAAAGGCTAGCATTCATCTTGCCAGACTCGCATTTTAGCCTGTCGTTATACTAAATAACGGCAGAACTGCTAGCATCATATCCAGCGATTACGCCTAGCTTTTTCCCTATTTGGAGCACCCGATGAATAAATTAATATCATTTTCTGCCTTGGCTTCGGCCCTATTGTTTGCCTCACCTGTTGTGAATGCACAAACCATACAATCAGAAAAATCAGTCTTGTCTATTGAAAAAGTGGCCGAAGGCTTAGAGCACCCTTGGGGCCTAGCATTTTTACCCGATGGTCGGATGTTAGTAACAGAACGCGCTGGCAAGCTGCGTTTAGTCAATACAGACGGTAGCCTTAGCGCACCGTTACAGGGCTTACCCGACATCGTTGTCAACGGTCAAGGGGGGTTACTCGATGTGGTGTTACACCCCGATTTCGCATCGAATAAGCAGTTCTATTTCAGTTTTAATCAGCCTGGCGAAAATGGCAGCAGTACAGCAGTCGCCCTGGCAACTTTAAGCGACACAGCAATCAGCGATTTAAAAATTGTGTTTAGTGCTAATCCTAAATTTGAAAGCCGCCATCACTTTGGCGGGCGCTTAGTGATCCAAGATAATAATTACTTATTTATCACGTTGGGCGATCGAGGGCAGCGCCGCGATGATGCACAGACCTTAGATAACCATCACGGTAAAGTGATCCGCTTACATTTAGATGGAAGCGTACCTACCGATAACCCTTATGTGAAAGATGCTGCAGTCTTAGATGATATTTGGTCTTATGGTCATCGTAATATTCAAGGTGCAGCTCTGCATCCTGCAACGGGTGAACTGTGGACGCATGAACACGGCCCGCAAGGCGGTGATGAAATTAACGTCACTCGTGCCACACTTAATTATGGCTGGCCGATGATTACTTATGGTGAAGAATATGGCGGCGGCAATATTGGTCAAACCAAAAAAGCCGGCTTAGAGCAGCCAATGCATTATTGGGTGCCATCCATTGCACCCAGCGGTATGAGCTTCTACTTATCTGACGCCATTCCTGGGTGGAAAGACAGCTTATTGGTTGGATCACTGAAATTTGGTCAACTCGTGCGCTTAGAACTCAACGGTGAAAAAGTCAGTCATGAAGAACGTATTATGATTGGCCAGCGGATCCGTGATGTTCGCCAAGGCCCTGATGGTGCAGTGTATCTGCTGACCGATCAAATTAATGGCCAAATTCTTCGATTAAAAGCTGCCAATTAAACATGTCAATACTTCCTCGATTTACACTAGCCGGTGGCCTTGTTGCCACCAGCTTGTTGCCCTACTCGGCATTCGCGGCTGAACCCACAGAAATTATTGTGGTTACAGCCAGTCAGCAACAACAATCTTGGCTCAGTACGCCTGCGAGTATCGATATTGCCAGGCGCAATGAACACGGTCTGTTAATCGATAGCGCGGAGCTCTTGCAAGGGATCCCCGGCTTGCAAGTTGATAGTCGTGCCAATTTTGCGCAAGACACACGGCTCAGTTTACGTGGTTTTGGTAGCCGCAGCGCTTTTGGTATTCGTGGTATTTACTTACAACAAGACGGTATACCCATCTCGGCACCCGATGGCCAAGGCCAACTTTCCAGCGTTTTACTCGATAACATTGCTTATGCCGAAGTATTACGTGGCCCGATGGCCGTATTGTATGGCAATGGCGCCGGTGGCGTGATTTCGTTATACACTAATGAGCAACAACCCAGTGGGGTGAGCAGTGATCTCGCGTTAAGTTCTATGCATCAGCAATACCAACTGCAAATTAGCCAACGCTCATTAAATAATAGTTGGCAGTTAGCCGCTAAACACTTTGAAACAGAGGGCTTTCGAGAGCGTTCCAGCGCGCGTAAGCAACAAATTCAATTTGGTTGGCAAAGCTTATTAACAGACGAGCTGACTCTGCGCCTGCGTATTGATGGCTCGAATGATCCCCTGCTGCAAGATCCGCTGAGTTTATCCGCAGAGCAATGGCGAGAAGATCCTGAGCAAACAGCGGCTCAAGCCAGTTTGTTTGATACCACTAAAAGCACCCAACAACATCAAGCCAGCCTCGCCTTAGCGCACAGTGGTCAGCATCCTTGGCAAGTTGCTATTTGGCAAGGTAATCGTGAAGTGGCGCAAAACTTAGCCTTCACCGGCTCTGCCATCACCTCATCAGGCGGTGTCATCGCACTAGACCGCGATTTCCAAGGCGCTAATGCACAAAAGCAATGGCAGCTGCACCCTGAGCTGAGTACTCTTGTTGGCGCAGCTTTTGCAAAAAGTGATGATGCTCGCCAGGGTTATGTCAATCAATTCGGACAGCGGGGTGACTTGCGACGCGACGAAACCAATCTCGCCGAAAACCGGGATCTTTACTGGCGTGTCAATTATCAACCGACCGATAAATTGAGCTTTAATGGGGGCTTACGCTACACCGAACTGTACTATGCTATTCGCGATAATTTTATCCAAGGCGCAAATCCAGATGACAGTGGTGAGCGCAATTATTACCAACATGCTGGCGCCATCGGTATGAATTATCAGTTTGCCGCCAACTGGGCTTGGTTTATGAGCACAGGTCAGGGTTTTGAAGCCCCCACATTAAGCGAGCTTGCCTATAAAACTGAAGGCAGTGGCTTAAATTTAGGCTTACAGGCCAGTAAAAATCGACAGTGGGAAACAGGTGTAAAGTACCAAGATGCTTCAAGCAGCATGAGTTTAAGTGTGTTCAGTATCCGCAGCAGCGATGAATTGTTGGTTGACAGTAGCAATAACGGCCGCACCAGTTATCGTAATGCCGGTGATACTGCGCGAGATGGTATTGAGCTGGCAATGCGCACCGAGTTATCCGCGCATTTGCAACACGATTTTAGCTTAACTCTACTTGATGCGACCTTTGCGTCTACAGCACTATCGGGAAAACGCTTACCCGGCGTAGCAAAAACAGATGCTTATTCGCAATTACGCTATCAACCCCGATTAGCGCTGCCATTGTATTTAGAATGGATCAGCAGCTATCGTAGTAAAATTGCAACCGATGATGAGAATAGTGATTTTGCGCCAAGCGCCGTTACTTTTGATGCCGCTATCAGCAGCGAGCAGTTGTTAGCAAAGTGGCAAGTGCGTTATTGGCTAAAAGTGAACAACTTGACCGATCGGAAAAATGTGGGTGCGGTGGTGGTTAATCAAAGTAATGGCCGCGCTTTTGAACCCGCACCTGGACGCTATTTTAGTGCGGGTGTGAACCTAAATTATCGCTGGTAATATTAATCTGCAAGGTCAGCGGGATGAACTCTCGTTGACCACGCTTTCGCTGTTGCTTTTACCAGTGAAGCTAAAGGTATGGCGAAGAAAATCCCCCAGAAACCAAATAACCCTCCGAAAAACAATACCGCAATGATGATGTAAACGGGGTTTAAGTCGACCACTTCTGAAAATAACAGCGGCACCAATACATTACCATCTAAGGCTTGAATAATGCCATACGCCAACATTAAGTAACCGAATTCAGGTGTTAAACCCAACTGAAACAAGCCTACCGTGGCCACCGGCAGCGTTACTAAGGCCGCCCCAATGTAGGGGATAAGTACCGAGAAACCGACCAGTAAGCCCAATAACATCGCATAATTTAACCCAAATAACGAAAATACCGCGTAACTCACTGTACCAACAATGACAATTTCTAGCACTTTGCCCCGAATATAATTCATGATCTGCACGTTCATTTCGTGCCAAACTTGAGTAATTAATTTGCGTTCATCGGGTAAAAACTGCACAAAGCCATTAGACAGCTCGGTTTTATCTTTTAGCATAAAGAAAACCATGACAGGTACTAATACCAGATAAATCAGCAGCGCGACTAAATCCACAATAGATCCCAGTGATAACGACAGCACGGTGCGACCAAACGTCATGACTCGCTCATCAACTGATTGCATCAGCAATAAAATCTGATCTTCGCCGACCATGCCGGGTAACAGTTCAGGTAATTCGAGTAAGTAAGTGCGACCGAGTGCAATCATTTGTGGCAAATCGCGTAATAAGTTTCGGCCCTGATACCAAGCAATCGGTACCACCCACATCAACAGCAGGATCAAAATGCTCATAAAACCAAGCACCACCACGCTGGTACTGATTGTTCGATTAAAACCAAAGCGCGTTAGACGTGCAACAGGCCATTCTAATAAGTAGGCAAATACAATGGCGACCAACACAGGCGCTAACATACCACTGAGCCAATAAATGGCAAAAAAACCGGTCAGCAGCATCAAAAACAGCGTAACAACCTGCGGATCAGAGAATTTGTTTTTGTACCATTTTTGCAACCAGTCTAGCATGTGATGTCTCGCGTAAATGTAAACGATTTTGCAGTATACCAACATCAGCATAAAAGTAACGACTCACTGTTAGACAGGGTGCTGAATGTGGTAAATTAGTGCCGTATTGAGCCGTTAGCTTACTGATTGTTTTAAAAAGCTACAATCAGTGACGCTTCGTTAAACTTTACTGAACTTACAGCGTTTAACAGAGCCAAACCAGCAGAAATGTAGCTTAATTTGCAGCATCAAACAGGTCAGTGATTTATGATACGCTTTGCAGTAAGAAAGACAATTTTGCTCTCTCTGCTCACATTAAGTTTGCAGACGCCATCCGCTATGGCTTTAAACACCCTGCCCGATATCGGCGGCAACGCTTTTTCAACTTTAACGCCTGAAAAAGAAAAACAAATCGGTGATGTACTGATCCGACAAACCCGTGCTCGTTTACCCATGGTGTACGATCCTTTACTCGATGAGTACCTTAATGCACTGGGTAATCGTTTAGTCGCTCGCTCGAATGATGTAAAATTTCCCTTTAAATTTTATTGGGTCAATAACCAAGAGATTAATGCTTTTGCCTCTTTAGGCGGCAATATCGTTTCTCATACGGGTACTTTAGCGGTCTCTGAAAGTGAAAGTGAGTTTGCGTCGGTGATCGCGCATGAAGTTGCCCACGTGACACAACGACATATCGCCCGTTTTGTCGAAGCGCAAAACCAACGCTCGCCTCTCACCATTGCCAGTTTGTTGGGTTCGATTATTTTAGCGACCATCAACCCTGAAGCGGGCATGGCTGCGATGGCCGCCTCGCAAGGCGCGGCACAGCAAAGTGCCATTAACTTTACCCGCAGTAACGAGCAAGAAGCCGATCGTATAGGGATGACTATCCTGGCCGAAGCGGGTTTTGATCCTAATGCCGTACCGATATTTTTCAGCCGATTAAGTCAACAAAGCCGGTTTGTTAATCAGCAATTAGCCTTTTTACAAACGCATCCTCTTTCGCAAGCTCGAGTCAGCGACACCCGCTTACGAGCTCAACAGTTTCCACAACGTTTTGTGCCGGATAGCCAAGATTTCACTTTAACTAAATCGCGCATTTTAGCCCGTTATCATTACAGCACCAAAGACGCGTTAATCATCTTCGAACGTATGCTAACTGAACCCGGTGGCAATACCCGCGCGAATCATTACGGTTTAGCCATTGCCAAGCTGGATAACAAAAACTATGAAGAAGCCCTAGTTCTTATAGAAGACTTACTAAAACAAGATCCGTACAACCTGTATTACCTTGATGTTTATACAGATATCTTGATAGCTGAAAAGAAATACGAACAAGCAAAAGAATTTTTACAACAAGCCTATTTACTGCGGCCGAACAACCAAGTGGTAACGCTAAACTATGCTAATGTGGCTGTGAAATCAGCTAACTACGGTTTAGCCGTACATTTGCTACGTAACTTATTGTATTACAAAGACGATAATATCTTAGCCTATGATTTGCTGTCAGAAGCTTATAAAGCACAAGAAGACTTCGCCAAATATTATGAAACACGCTCGGATCTGTTTTATCAATTGGCTAATTATCCAAAAGCCATCGATGATTTGAATGAAGCGTTGAACAGTCTTAAACCCGATGCCCGTTTAGAAAACCGGCGAATTGAAGCCAAAAAACGTCAACTGCAAGCTGAATTTGAGCGCTTGCAACGCATGTAACTGACGATTAGGACCTATTATGATTATTTACCATAACCCACGTTGCTCAAAAAGCCGTGACGCCCTAGCGCTTCTGGCCGATAGCGGCCAATCGTATCAAGTTGTTGAATACTTAAAAACGCCACTCGATTACCCAGCTATCGTTGATTTATTGTCGAAGTTAAAATTACCTGCACGGCAGATTTTACGCAGTAAAGAGCCAGAATATCAAAGTTTGAACTTGGCAGATCCGTCGCTCAGCGAACAGCAGATTATCGAGGCCGTAGTTGCGCATCCCCGTTTAATGGAGCGCCCTATCGTAGTTAAAGGTGAGCAAGCGGCGATTGGCCGGCCGTTAGCTAATATTGAAGCGTTGTTAGCATGACTTGCAGTGTTTTAGTCCTCTATTACTCACGTCATGGCTCAGTCGCCGCTTTGGCTGAGAAAATCGCTAGCGGCATCCAACAAGCCGGTGCCGAAGCAAAGGTTCGCTGTATCGCTGGTTTTGATAAAACCAGCGTGCCTAAGCACCCCGTCGCTGAATTAGCAGAGTTACGAGAATGTGATGGTTTAGCCTTTGGTAGCCCAGTACGTTTTGGTAATATGGCCGCTGAAGCAAAAGCTTTTTGGGATTCCACCAGCAGTTGTTGGCTTAAAGGCGAGCTAATTAACAAAGCCGCGGGGGTCTTTACGTCCTCAGGCAGTTTGCATGGCGGCAACGAAGCCAACCTACTCAGTATGATGTTACCTTTGCTACATCACGGCATGGTATTGATGGGCGTGCCTTACAGCGAGCCTGAGCTGCATAAAACCCAGAGTGGCGGCACTCCTTACGGCCCAAGCCATGTGAGTGGTTTAAACCATGATACCCAGTTATCGGTTGACGAACAGCGATTAGCCTTGGCTTTTGGCAAACGCCTAGGTCAGCTTAGTATTGCATTGAAAAACAAAGGATTTACAAGTTAATGACAGCAACTTCTGCAGTGCCCATGTCTGCGCAAACCCAACGTTTTCTGTTATTGGGTAGGCTTGGCTATTGGGGCTTATGGCTATTGATCCCGCTGTGGCATCTTTGGTTGGCCCCAGTGAGTTATGGTGAAGATCAAAATTTGCAACCCAGCACGCTTAGTACACTCCTTTTTTTGTGGCTACCGTTATGGTTACCGATGATAGGCATCATCAAAGCCAAAGCATATACCTTTGCTTGGGCTAATTTTATTGTCATGATCTATTTTTTACACAGTTTAACCAACTTATGGGTCAGCAGCGGCTTATATCAAGCCTTGTCTGCAGTTGAGTTAGTGTTATCTTGCGTCATGTTTTATGGCTGCACCTACTTTGCCCGCAATCGCGGCCAAGAACTCGGTTTAAAAATCCCCAAATTAAAAGATGATCCTGAGCGCAAAATCTCGGGTCGTTAATCCAGCAAAACTGCAATTTACCCTCAGTATCTTGCAGTTTTTTTTATGCGAGCAATCTGCTTGCTCATTGAGTCCGTAATATTCACTATCTTGAATAAACATATGCAGTAGTTATGAGCGAGCAATTGGCACTATTTCCATTAAGCAGTTTTCTGTTACCCGGTGGCAGAATGAAATTGCGGGTATTTGAGCCACGCTATGTCCGGTTGGTCAAAGAATCGCTAAGTGAAAAACGTGATTTTGCAATGGCCACGTTAAATCCATTCGTCAGTCAACAACACCCTGATCGGATATTGCCACTAGTCTGTAAGGTGAAAATAGAAGATTTTGAAGCATTGCCAGATGGTCTCTTAGGCATCACCTTGCGTGGCGTAAGTCGTTATCATATCTGCCACCGTTGGCAAGAGAGTGATAATTTGCACATCGCCGAAGTAGAAGCACAAGCAGATTGGGCTGATACACTGCTGCCGGCAGCTCAGCATGGCTTTGCGCAATCCTTTGCGGCGCTCTTAGACGAATACCCGCTGTTAGCGGAATTATACCCAGAGCCTAAACTGGATGATGGCGCTTGGCTGGCCGGGCGCTGGTTAGAATTACTGCCAATGCAACCGGCACTTAAGGTGAGCTTAGCGCAAAGTGATCCTGCCTATTGCTTAGAGCAACTTGAAAGCTGGTTCGAACATAACGCCTAAGCCTCAGAGCTGAAAGCTGATGTTGTATTCTTATTCAATACCCAAGTATTTATGCACTTGCACACTCAACCGCCAGTTATGCTGAATACAGCTGGCGATGGCGAGCTCAGTGGCGCGCTTTTGCTGGCTAATCGGTTGTAAATACACTAACTTATTTAAAATTTGATGCTCGGTTAATAACGTCACAAGCTCATCAACGTGTTTTTGCATGGCCACCGGGTGTTTAATTTCATCAGCGCGCTGCAAAGCGCTAGCTAAAATTTTATAGCCCCCCGCCATATTCAATTTTGGTGATACCGTCACCCAACAATCAGCAGGGGCTTTTATTTCAAACGTGCCGCTGGTTTCAATTTGGCTACTGTAACCTTGCTCGCTTAATGCTTGGCATAATGGGACGAGATCATACATGCAAGGTTCCCCCCCGGTAATCACCACATGCCGAGCTTGATAACCACGCTCGGCAAACAGTGCTAACAAGGCTTTCGGTGTGACATTTGCCCAAAATTCACTATCGGCTTGTTTCGCACTGACCTGGGCCAAATCGACTTGTTGCTCCAGATTGATGGCCCAAGTGTGCTTGGTATCACACCAAGCACAGCCCACAGGACAGCCCTGCAATCGCACGAAAATCGCTGGCATACCGGTAAAACTACCTTCGCCCTGAATGGTTTGAAAAACTTCGTTAACCTTATACACCCGCTTTGTTAATCCTCTGAATCAAAGTAACCGACGCAATTAGTGCGCCCTAGCCGCTTTTGCACTATACTACGCGGCCAAATTTTCCGGCATTATACTAGAGAGAGGCGCGAATGACGCAAAAAGTTGTGGTTATTTATTCTGGCGGTATGGACTCCTTCACGGTGCTGCACAATGCCATTCATGCCGGCCATCAGGTATATGCACTGTCTTTTAATTACGGCCAACGCCACGTTAAAGAGCTAAAATGCGCAGAGCAAGTTTGCCAGGAATTACATATTGACCATAAAATTGTTGATATTACCGCGATTAACCAATTAATTAGCGGCTCTTCACTGACTAGTGACATCGATGTACCTGAAGGCCATTATGCTGCTGATACCATGAAATCGACCATAGTGCCCAACCGCAATATGATTTTATTGTCGCTTGCGGTCGGTTATGCCGACTCTCTTGGTGCGCGCGCGGTATATTATGGTGCACATTCAGGTGATCACTTTATCTACCCAGATTGCCGACCTGAATTTGTTGAAAAAATGAATGATGTTTGTCAGATCGCTAATTATCAACCCGTCGACATTGTGAGCCCGTATTTATATCAAACGAAAATTGAGATCTTACGTGATGGCTTAGCGATGGGCTTGGATTACAGCAAAACCTGGACATGCTACAACGGTCGTGAACATGCTTGTGGTAAATGCGGTTCTTGTCAGGAGCGCTTAGAAGCCTTTGCACTTAATCACACCAGCGATCCGTTGGTATATGAATAACTGCGCTGTCTGTTTAATCCTGTCTTTTGCTAAATAGGAGCGAAGCGCCATGCAAATAGACACTCAGATCACTAAACTGAGTCGCCTGCCCTACACTGCCGGTGCAGAGTTGGCCCAGTGTAGCTATACAGGATTAAAAGCACTGATCATTGATGGTGATGAAGACGATTTTGATGCCATAGCAGAACGGCGTCAACAGACGATTACGCTGCGTTGTAGTTTGTGGGAGGCCAAACGGCTGAGCGATGACGACATCCAAGCAAACCCATCGTTACAAGCCATTGTTGCCAGCTTGCCGCAAGTTAAGGTTAGTGGCGTCGTACAGCAGATCCTTAGTGATGAGCAGCTATTACTACGTCTTACAGATAGCGCTGAACCTTTGTCGGTTTGGATCAGCGATACGCAGCAGCTGTGCGTTGGCCAACCCCTCAATTGCTGTGGCGAACTGCACGCCAGTGTGCTGGCTTATCGTTAACAGCTCAGCTCGTTGGCTTACACCAACATCACACTAAAACGAGCCCGTCAGGCACAAAAAAACCGGTTAGGCTTAAGTAGGTTATCTTAAGTTAAAACCGGTTTTTTTACGCTAGCTCAGTGGCGAAATGAGGCCGTGTTAACTGCTAAACAAGCTTTGATGCAGTTGCTTAACGACAGCAGGGCCATCCTGATCTTGGATTAAGAAACACAGATTATGCTTTGAAGCGCCGTGACAAATCAGCCGCATATTAATACGCTCAAGCGCATGGAATAACGCACCCGCTACCCCTTTACTGCTATGTAAATGGTTACCAATCACCGCCACTAAACTTAAACCTTGCTCAACGGTGACTTCACAAAAGGTTTTAAGCTCATCTAACGCGGGTTCAACGCTATTAGAAAAGGCACTGGTCATGCCGCCCTCATCCAGCGTTAGCGCCACACTGATCTCGGATGTTGTGACCAAATCGACCGAGATCTGATGACGGCTAAGCGTATCAAACACCCGTGTTAAAAAACCCGCGGCATGCAACATGGCAGGGCTTTTTACTGTGATCAAGGTTTGTGATTTACGCAAAGCGATAGCACGATAAGGTGGCCGCTCTTGCACGGTCTTCGCAATCCACGTTCCACCGGCAGCCGGTTCACGGCTTGAACCGACAAACACCGCGATATTTTGCCGCATTGCCGGCAACAAGGTGGCAGGATGTAACACTTTAGCACCGAAAGTGGCCATTTCTGCTGCTTCGTCAAAACTGATTTCGCGGATACAACGCGCATCACTGGTTAAACGCGGATCGGTGGTGAAGATACCCACAACGTCGGTCCATATTTGTACCGTTGCCGCTTGGATCGCTTCAGCTAATAAGGCGGCACTGTAATCGGAACCGCCACGGCCTAAGGTTGTGGTTTGTTCAAAATCATCTGCGCCAATAAAGCCTTGGGTAACAACACGATAATCGGCTAACAACGGTGTTAAATGCACTTGAGCAAGCTCAGCGATCATCGCTAATTGCGGCTCAGCTTTGCCAAAGCGACTGTCGGTGCGCATAACACGGCGAATATCAAAACACAGTGAGGCCGCACCACGCTCAACTAAAACTTGTGCAAACAGCACTGAACTTAAACGCTCACCAAAGGATTGGATCAGATCTTTATGTGCGCTGCTATATACCGCACCGCCATTTTCAATCATCGCTCTAAGTTCAGCCAACAACAACTCAATAGGCTCGGCTACCGCTTGCGGTTGCTGTAAGCGATTCAACACATTTAAAGTAATACGCTCAATGCCAGCAAAGGCATCGTGACGGGAACTGACATCAGTAGTTTTGGTAATATCCACTAACAAGTTGGTTACGCCAGAGCTTGCGCTAACCACTACCACACGGATATTGTCATCTGCCAGAATGATATCGGCACAACGAGACATAGCATCGAAGTCAGCGACACTGGTGCCACCAAATTTGGCAATAATAAATTTAGACACTGGGGTCTCTCCTTAACAAATTAGATAAGCAGAGCATGGCATTTGCTAGCAGGCAAAACGAGAATAGAAACAGACCGTTGCTGAAAGTAACAAAGGCCAGAAGCTCTCCACCGATTACAGGTGACAGTCCTAAGGATTCAGCCTTAGCGACCGAGTAAGTAATGTCTATCTCGTTACTCACTCTCGGCGCTAAACCCCCTCAACTATGCTACGAGTGATAGTGCTCTGACATAGAATACCTGGCTAGCGCGCCTCTTCTGGTCTATCGAATACGATTGACGGCGCGGACTTTACCAAGATTTCTGCAGACTTGCAATAGCCTTTTAGCCATCTAGATGCAAGAATGCAATTATTTTCTTGAACCGTCAAGCGCCAACGAGAAATTAATAATGTGTTTGAATATGTTTTAACCGTTCTAAAAAACGTTCCATGGTTTTTTCTTCAGCGGCATCGGCATGCCATTTATTATGAAAACCCAAGGTGAGTTGCACTTGCCCATCGGTAAAGTAGACTTCATAACCATCAAAACCTTGGCTTACGGTTATGCCTTCTAATTCAAAGCCCGCCCCGTGCTCGGTGTTCACGGCTTGACCTGATTTTTCAATTTTACTGTACAAATTCAGTAGGAACTTGCCATCAATTTCGTTTTGCATAATGACTCCAGTTTGTTCGGTTTGAACCAGTTACGCTTTATCGGTATAGTTCGATTGTCTTTAAAGGAGAAAAATAATGAAAATAGCCTTTGCTGCTGCCAGTTTACTCAGCATCTTTGCAGCTCACGCCAACATTGTCCAACCCGCACCGCTCGTTTCTATTGCCACGCATGATAGTTTTTTTAATCAATTAAAAGCACTGTGCGGAAAAGCCTTTGCCGGTAAAACCGTCGTTGATACGCCCGCTGCACCGGGTTTTGAAGGTGCATTAATTATGCATGTACGCCGCTGCACCGATACAGAATTACAAATACCGTTTCATGTCGGTGACAATCATTCGCGTACTTGGATTATCACTAAAACGGGTTCAGGACTCTCCTTAAAACACGATCATCGCCATAAAGATGGTTCGCATGACGAGCAAACCATGTATGGGGGCCATACTGTTGATGCCGGTTGGCCAAACGTGCAGTCGTTTCCTGCCGATCAATACTCTAAAGAGTTATTTGCCGCCAATGGCTCTGCACAATCCATTGGCAATACCTGGCAAATGTATGTCTATCCAGAACAATTTACTTATCGGCTAGTGCGCGAAGGCCGCGAATTTCGGGTCGACTTTGATTTGACTCAACCGGTGTCTTTACCGCCTGTACCTTGGGGTTATGCCGATTAACCGCCCTAATTTCGCGACGGCAGCACTAGGCAAGTGTGTCGTCGACTCATACACTAAGAATATAGCCTAACACATCCAAGGAAGTTCTAATGAAAGATACTGTTAAACCTGCTATCTGGTTAAGTTTAGCCTCTGCACTATTCCTCAGTGCTTGCGATAAACCTGCCGAGGCCCCTAGTAACGCGGCGGCGGCTTCGGCAACCACCGAAGCCCCTGCGTTAGTCGATACCGACTTTAACCCTAAACTCGCTGAATACATCAAAACCCTGTCTTCAGATGAATTTCAAGGGCGCGCTCCAGCCACTAAAGGCGAAGAGCTTACCGTCGCTTTCATTGAGGATAATTTTCGCCGTATCGGTTTAAAAGGCATTGATGGCGACAGCTATAAACAACCGGTATCGTTGGTGCAAATTGATCCGAAAAATGTCACGGCAATGACACTTACGGGCGGTGGCGATACCGTGCCTGATAGCCTAGCTTATCGCGATGACATGATTGCTTGGACTACCCAAGTTGTTGATAAAGTTAATGTCGCAGAAAGCGAAATGGTGTTTGTCGGCTACGGTATTGTTGCGCCGGAATATAATTGGAACGACTACGAAGGCTTAGATGTTAAGGGCAAAACCGTCGTGATGTTTGTTAACGACCCCGGTTATGCGACTCAAAATCCTGAATTGTTTAACGGTAATGCCATGACTTATTACGGTCGTTGGACTTACAAATATGAAGAAGCGGCGCGTCAAGGTGCGGCAATGGTTTTGATCATTCACGAAACTGCACCTGCTAGCTATGGTTGGGGCGTGGTTGCGCATGGCTCGCCGATTAAATTTGATTTAATCAAAGAAAACAAAAACAGTGATCGTGCACAAGTGGAAGGTTGGATCACCGCTGAAACCGCTGAAAAGCTATTTAGCAACATTGATCAAAATATTGAAAGCATGCGTGCACAAGCTTTATCAGGTGATTTCAAACCGGTGCCACTAAATGTGAAAGCGTCGGTTTCCATCGATAACAACTTACGTGAGCTCAACTCAAGTAATGTGGTCGGTTACATTGAAGGTAGCAAATACCCCGATGAATACGTACTTTACATGGCGCATTGGGACCACCTTGGCATGGACTTCTCTAACCCAACCAACAAAGTCTTCAATGGTGCGCAAGATAATGCCAGCGGCACCGGTGCTGTTATTGCCTTAGCAGAATACTTTAAACAACACGCCCAGCCAGAGCGCTCAGTGGTATTTGTGTTAGTGACGGCGGAAGAGCGTGGCTTACTTGGCTCTGCTTGGTATGCTGCTAATCCAGTATTCCCATTAGAGAAAACAGTAGCAGCCATCAATATGGATGTGATGAACGTTTATGGCCCAATGAAAGACATGGTCGTTGTTGGACTGGGTAACACCGACTTAGAAGAAATATTGGTAAAACACACCAAAGCACAAAATCGATATGCCGTAAAAGAGCCGAATCCAGAAGCAGGCATCGCTTACCGTTCAGACCATTTTAGTTTGTCGAAAAAAGGGGTACCGATCCTGTATGCCAAAGGCGGTAATGACCACTATCAAAACGGCTCAGAATGGGGTGCGGCTCAACGTGCAGAATACAACAGCTGTTGTTATCACAAAGTAGGCGATGAATGGGATGACAGTTGGGACTTACGTGGTGCTCAGCAAGATCTGTTCTTGTACTACCGCGTCGGTGACGAGTTAGCGAATAGTCGACTGTGGCCAAACTGGTATCAAGGTAACGAGTTCCGCGCTATTCGTGATGCTTCAGCGGCACAACGCCAAGAATAATTTTTTAATTTAATCAGTTACATTAAAAAGCAGCTTCGGCTGCTTTTTTTATCGCTATAAATTCAGAATCAATTCAGTTAGGCTAAAGCACACTCACCTTTGGCGGTAAACTAACAAGGAGCCTGCATGCGTCGATTGCTAAAAATCTTAGCTATGCTGCTGTTAGCATTACCGGTGTTACTGTTTATCGCTTGGTTTTACCTGCATACTCAATTAAAAATGGCTGGGATCAGTAGCTGGTCGCTGCAACTGGCACACCTTTCTTGGCATCAAGCCAACTTAAACCAATTAGATCTCGTTTTTGAAAACGACCACTATCGTAGCGAAGTGAGCTTTCACGACTTAAAACTGCGCTGGTCATGGCCAGGCTTTTTTCGAATTCAAGCACATAGCATCCAACTGGCCAGTGCCACCATCACTGTGCAGCAAACCGGCGAGCACGTTGCAGACACCGCCGCTCGGCTCCCTGTGGCGCTATCAGCGGATTGGCGCTTACCTACATGGTTGCCAAAGCTGATTAAACTAGACCAAATCGATTTATTGCTGCCCTGTGCCAGCGGCCAATGTGCCTTGCAAGCTAGTCTAGTGGCCAGTGCGGATGAGCAGCAAGCTTGGCAAGCCAGTTTATCGTTCAAAAGCCCACAGTATCAGCAAACCGTCAAAACTGATTGGCAATTGCAGCAAGGTCCTGATGAACTGGCCATTCAAGCGACCTTGCTCCTAGATCAGCAACTGGCGTTAAGTTTTAAACAACAGCTTGCTGTCGATCGTGCTGCCAGTACCGAGTTAGCCTTAGCCATTTCGCCGCCTTCACCGGCCTTATTAGCTTGGCTTAACGAGTGGGATCTGCAGCTACCTGATGAATGGCGCGAGCAATTTACTCAACCAGTACAATTACATCTTGTCGCCCGTTGGCAATTACCCGAGCTATGGCCTGAGGCCAGGCTAGCAACCAACGCGTTACCCTTGGTTAATGCCGAGATAGATATTATTGCCAGAGCCCCAGACGCATTTATTATTCCCAATATCGGCTGGTTAAAAGGAGAATTAAAAGCACAGCTCCAGATTGCCGATCAGCATGTGGCGAAGTGGCAATTAGCCGCTGATCTGGCATTAAGTCATTATCCTGATTTTGGCCTGAAAGCTTATTTCGCGGATCCGCTAGCGCCACTGCTGATTAAAATTGATAGTCAAAGCGCCAACAGCCCGTCATTAACGCAACTGCCGCTAAAACTTCAACTGAGCTCAGCCAGCCCAGTACAAAGCAGCTTTAATGCACAAGCGATGTTAAGTTTAACGCCAGAGTTAGCCATCACGCTCAATCAAGCTGAGCTCATGCTAAAAACCAAGCAACTGCAAGTCAAAGCGTACCAATTAAAACTGCAAGATGTGACATTGCAAAGCCGTTTTCATGGCGCTTGGCAGGCCAAGTATTGGCAATTACAACTAGCCGATAACTCCAGCTTAGCGGCCAAAGTGATGCATCCCGACGCGAAAGGTCAAGTGAAACTAGCCCTTAATGGCACCACAATTAGCCAAGCAACAGACGCCGATGTCACACTGAGCAGCCAACTGCAACTGTTGGTACAACAACTGCAACATGCTCAACTGTTAACACAAAACTGGCAATGGCAAGGCAACGCCAGTGGCTCCCTCGTAAAGCTTGACGTTGACGGGGTGTTAAGCAACGACAGTGGCTTAATCGTTAAACAACAAACCGCGTGGCAAGCCCCCGCGCAACTGCAAATGGATTGGCAACTAGAGGACTTGTTTTTACTGGCAGGCAACCCTTTAGCCACAAGCTTCCAAGCTTGGCCAAGTTTACTTAATTTAACTCGTGGTCGCATTAACGCCTATGGCCAGCTTAGCTATCAGCAACAACTTGTAGCTAATGCACAAGTGAATTTTCGAGAATTAACAGGGCTTTATAATCGTACCCTGTTTACTGGCTTAACCTCTGCGTTTTTAGTGAATTTAAAAGCCCAGCAATTCACAATCGAGGTGCCTGAATTACAGCTGACGCAGCTTAACCATGGCTTACAGATGGGCCCGTTACAGCTGAAGGCGCAGTATCAAGCGACGCTAGCAGAACCTATTTTAGGTAATTTACAACTGTTAGACGCTCGTCTTGGCTTTATGCAAGGTGAGTTGTCTGTTGAACCGCAATTAATGGCACTAAAACAGCCAAGCCAACAACTGGTATTAATAATCAACCAACTTGATTTAGCAGAGCTGGTGCGTCAGCACCCCACTACAGAATTAAAAGCCAATGGTAAACTAAGCGGGCGTATTCCATTAACTATCAACAACAAACAATTTAGTGTGCAACAAGGTCAATTAGCCGCAGAAGCGCCAGGCGGTACTTTACAGTATCGCAGTGCCGCCAGTGCTGCCTCAGCGAAGACTGGCGGTATGAAAATCGTCTTTGATGCATTAGAAAACTTTCAATTTAGTGTACTGAACTCTGAACTTAATTATGCAACCGATGGCAAACTGACGTTGGCGCTACAGCTAAAAGGCGCCAATCCGGCTTTACAACAAGGCAGAGCGATTAATTTAAATATTAACTTAGAGGAAGATTTACCGGCCATGCTCGCGAGCTTGCAGTTGGCCAACAAACTGAACGATACATTGACCAAACGGGTCCAACAATATATTCAACGACAACAAGCTGCGAAAGCTGCTGCAGGAGAAAAACGATGAAACGACATGCGTTGCTAGGGCTAGGCTTAGTTTTCGCCCTTGCTGCTTGCACCCCAAAGGTGGAAGTCGCACTAGCCAATGAGCCTATTAACATTAACCTTAATGTAAAAATCCAACATGAGATCTATATTAAAGTAGATAAGCAACTCGACGATTTATTCAGTGATGCCAGCGGGTTATTCTAAGGAGAACACCATGACTTTTTTATCACGTTTTACCGCTTTTAGCTCACTTAAACTGTTAGTACTGAGTGTATTAATGGCTGTCAGTTTGCCAATTATGGCCATGACATTACAACAAGCAATGGCCGCTTTACCTAACGCCAAAACACAAGGTTTAGTGGGTGAACAGCTGAATGGTTATCTTGGGGTGATCAACGCCAATAGTGAAGCCGACACCATCGCTAAACTGATTAATGATGCACGCCGTGCCGAATATACGCGCCTAGCAAAAGACAACAACATCGCCGTTGCAGATGTTGAAGCCTTGGCAGGTCAAAAGGCTATCGAACGCACGCAGCGAGGGCATTTTATTTTACTTGAAGGTAAATGGGTACAAAAACGCTGATTTTTACAACAAAATGGCAGCTTGACCGATAGCGGGAACAAGTAATTAGACTTTAGTCGCATACTTGAACATCAAGCCTTACTGTATTATTTAAGGTTGATTTTAACACCCACTAAGAGGTTATAGCATGAATGCTATTTATTTGATGGTAATGGGCCTAGCCGCCATGGCGCTGGGTTACTTTGTATACTCAAAGTTTATTTGCGAAAAAATATTCAAAGTAGATCCAAATTTCCGTACACCCGCTCATGAAATGCAAGACGGTATCGATTATGTGCCAACCAACAAGTATATCTTATGGGGGCATCACTTTACTTCCGTCGCAGGAGCAGCTCCCATCATCGGCCCTGCTATTGCGGTGATCTGGGGTTGGGTACCCGCTTTTTTATGGGTTGTTTTTGGTACTATTTTCTTTGCAGGTGTGCACGATGCAGGCGCAATTTGGGCCAGTAGCCGTAACAAAGCAAAATCTATCGGTGCCTTAACAGGTGATATCGTCGGTAATCGCGCCCGCAGTATCTTTATGATCGTTATTTTCTTGGTATTGCTGATGGTCAACGCGGTATTTGCCGTGGTTATTGCCGGTCAGTTAATTAACTTTCCAAGTGCCACCGTGCCTGTCTGGGGCGCCATTGTGGTTGCCTTAATTATCGGTCAGTTAATTTATCGCAAGCTGATTGGTTTGTTAATGGTGACCATTATTGGTGTCGTCGCGCTCTATGCGATGATTTATGCCGGCCCAATGTTCCCGCTGTCGTTACCAGAAACCGTCATGGGTTTATCTGATCGTCAAGGCTGGATTGTCTTACTGTTTGTTTACGCAGCTATCGCCTCATTATTACCGGTATGGGCCTTATTACAACCACGTGATTACATTAACGGCATCCAATTATTTATCGGTCTAGGTTTATTATACGCTGCCGTTATTTTTGCCAGCCCAGATATTGTTGCTCCAGCCTTTAATCATGATGTACCGGAAGGCACACCTTCGCTGATCCCATTATTGTTCGTGACTATCGCCTGTGGTGCTATCTCCGGTTTCCATGGTTTAGTCTCTAGCGGTACAACTTCTAAACAGCTTGATAAAGAACCCGATGTACGTTTTGTTGGTTACTTCGGCGCAATTGGTGAAGGTTCATTGGCTTTAGCCGCCATCATTGCTGCCACTGCCGGTTTTGCTACCCTTGCTGATTGGCAGGCGATTTATCATAGCTTTGGCCAGGGTGGCGTAAGTGCCTTTATCCGCGGCGGTGCCAATATCTTGGAAAATGGTATTGGTTTAGACGCGGTTTTATCTCAGACCTTGTTAACGGTAATGGTGGTTTTGTTTGCAGGTACCACGATGGATACCGGCTTACGCTTACAACGCTACATTTTCCAAGAATGGGGCAGTATTTATAATATTAGTTGGATGCAAAAAGCTGCACCCGCCACGCTGTTAGCGGTAGGTTCTTGTTTACTGCTGGCTTTTGGTGCCGGCGGTGATGGTTCAGGCGGTATGATGATTTGGCCATTGTTTGGTACCACTAACCAACTATTAGCAGGTTTAACCTTGCTAGTGATCACGGTTATGTTAGTAAAACTGGGCCGTCCAATGTGGTACACGCTGGCACCATTAATCTTCTTATTAACAATGACCACTCTAGGTCTGTTAATTCAACTCAAAAGCTTTTATGACAAGCAAGATTGGTTCTTATTCACTCTAGACTTAGTTATCTTAATCGCAGCAATCTTAGTGATCCTTGAATCTGTGGGGACGCTTACCCGACAAATCAAAGCCAATAAGCTTGCCAACGATAAAGTATGAAGCTCGATACCATTAAGGCCTGGTTTCGCCAGGCCAGTTTTTATGCTGAAGAGGCTTATAATGCCCCCTACCGCTCGGCTATTGCCCGAGCGCAACGGGAACAAAATGACCTCTTCATGCTGCTGATTTTTTCTGAAATGATGGGTGTCCCCAACCCTGCAAGTTATTACACCTTAGAATTGCAGCCACTGTTAATGGAGCGATTTCATGATTGGCATACCCGAATGGGTATGGAGCACTCACCACTGGATAATTTCAAATGTTGTTAACCGACAAAAAAGTATTGCTAATTGGTGGCAAAGGCGGAGTCGGTAAAACGACCATGTCTTCCGCCTTAGCGGTATTAGCCAGCCAACGCGGTAAAAAAGTGTTATTGGTTTCAACCGATCCGGCGCATAGCTTGGCCGATGCCTTTGGTCGTGAAAAAATAGGCGATAAGATTACTCGCTTAGCTGCAAATCTGGATGCGTTAGAACTCGATCCTGACGAGGAAGTCAATCAACACTTAGCCAAAGTTAGCGCGCAATTAAAGCGTTTTACTCGTCCTGAAATGTACGCTGAAATTGAACGGCAAATGCGTTTAACACGGCAATCACCTGGGGCACAAGAAGCGGCCATGCTGGAAAGGATTGCGCATACGATTGAACTGGGTTTAACCGATTATGATTTAGTCATATTCGATACGGCACCAACAGGCCATACTTTGCGCTTACTCAGCTTGCCTGAAGCCATGGCTGCGTGGACGCAAGGCTTACTCAGTGCCAATAAACGCTCGGAAAAACTCGGTGAAGTGCTTGGACATCTTACCCCTAAAGGCGGCCGTGATATTGATAATCCGCTGGTTGATCCCGCCGAGCTGGCGACATCTGGCATGGATGATCGCAATAAAGCCATTACCGAAACCCTATTAACTCGGCAACGTTTATTGCAACGCACCCGTGAGTTATTGCTTGATAAAAAGCGTACGGCTTTACTCTTTGTATTAACTCCCGAGAAATTGCCTATCTTAGAAACAGGACGTGCGGTGCAAAGTTTACAGCACGAAAAATTACCGTTAGCCGGTTTAATCGTTAATCGTATTTTACCTGCTGAAGCGGATGGCGCGTTTTTAGCAAAAAGACGCAACCAAGAACAAAGTCATTTACAGCAAATTGAACAGGATTTTAGCCAGCTACCGCGCTTTAAGATCCCGTTACAAGCTACTGATATTCAAGGCTTAGCCGCTTTAGAAATAATGGCTAACTTGCTTAACAACGCTGGGCTTTAAGGCCCAGTTTTTTTTCGTCTGCACAAATCTGCCCTTCAGCAAGCACTCATGTAGTTATTGCAAAGATTGAGAAACACTGGCGAAAATACAGCGCTCAAAAAAAGAATTTAAAAAATGAACCATTTAATTCTTGCACATTTAATAACCATTGATTAGTATAGTTTCATTGACAGGCAAGTCATCCGAAAGGATGAACACGCAAAGCTACGGATCTAACGGGTTTTCCCTATGATAGCCGAGCTGCCATTAATTAACCCATGTTAATTAATGATCACGCTTCCCGCATGATTTGCCTATCACTTAACCAACTTACTTTACAGTGATCGCCTATGGCACACGCAGGAGCAAACCATGACTAAGACCATCATTACATTTGTCGCTTTAGTTGCTACATCAGCTTTTATCAGTACTCCTGTTGCTGCTGACGAACAGTTAGCACAATCAATTTGTTCTTACGTCGCTGCAGATAACCGTAACCAGTTACGTAAAACCTTATCTGATAATCGTTTACGTTTAAGCAATGTGTACGAAGGCATAGTATGTGACAGCTTACCCTTGGTCCGTTTTGCAATCAAAAACAACGCAAATGACACCGCTGAATTTATCATCAAGCAATTACCAGGCAGCATCGTTGCCTCATCAGGTGACATTGATTGGGCTAAAGGTAATGGCTTTGCTGACTCACCTGTTGTCGAAGTTTTAGTTGCTCGCGCAGGTGGCTAACCGCTAAAAATTAACACTCCCTCTCCTTTTAGCCAGTCAATTTGACTGGCTTTTTTCATTTTGGCCTAATCAAAATCCACTTCTAAATCTGTTAATACATATGCTTTTATCTCGCAGCCTCCAGCGAAGCATTGAGCATTTTGATTTATTCTAGCAACAAAGCAACTCAAGGCCTCATTCGTTGTATCCCTATGCAGATTGATGTTTTTAAAAAACTAGCACCTCTATGCTTTTGCTAATATTCTATGACTAAGACAAAGCCTGTCGCTGCTGCTGACAGGCTTTTTTTATCGCTTATTTTACCGCCACGCGCTTTGCTATTGATGCTGTTGTGCTATTGATACAAAAAAGCCTTTCACTAGCGGTTTTTATCTGACGCTAAGGGTGATTTAACGCAGCAACTGCGCTAGCCTCTTAACTAATCATATAGAGTGTGACAATCTAACGAAATTACAAAAAATACAATAATAAGGATCCTTATGCGTATTCAGTCTCCAACCTTACTCGCGTTAGCCATCAGTAGCTTTTTTAGTTATGCCGAAACAGAACCTGCTACCTGGCAGGTTAATGCTCCTATTGGTCAATTCAGCAGTGTTGATATTAAGGTACAACAAGGTAGCTGGATGAACGTTAACGTCAGCCCAGACGGTAAAACCGTGGTATTTGATTTACTGGGTGACATTTACACTATGCCGATTAGCGGTGGTAAAGCCACGCCGCTGACCAACGATATCGCTTGGAATATGCAGCCAGTATTTAGCCCCGATGGTAAATACATCGCTTTTACCTCAGATCGCGATGGTGGAGACAACATTTGGATCATGGGCAGCGATGGCTCAGCGCCTCGGGCCGTTACCAACGAAACCTTTCGCTTACTCAACAGCCCCGCTTGGAGCCCAGATAGCCAATTTATTGTGGCGCGTAAACATTTTACCGCCAGCCGTTCTTTAGGCGCGGGTGAAGTATGGCAATACCATATCAGTGGCGGTAGCGGTGTGATGTTAACCGAGCGACCTGATGATCAAAAAGATCTGGGTGAGCCCGCCTTCTCACCCGATGGCCGCTATATTTATTTTTCACAAGATGATACGCCAGGCAAAACCTTTCACTACAGCAAAGACTCAGAGTCAGGTATTTACACCATCAAACGTTTTGAACGTGAAACCGGTAAAATGGATGTCATTTTAACAGGCCCGGGCGGTGCAATTAGGCCAACTCCCTCACCTGATGGCAAATATTTGGCATACATTCGTCGTGTCGATTTTCAAAGCACGCTGTTTTTATATGATTTAACCAGTGGCGAACACATCAAACTCTATGATGGATTAGATCGCGACATGCAAGAAACCTGGGCCATACACGGTGTTTACCCTACCGTCAGCTGGACACCTGATAATAAACATCTGGTCTTTTGGGCGGGAGGCGAAATTAAACGCTTAGCGCTTAGCGATAAAAAAGTGAGCACTATTCCCTTTGAAGTGAATACCAGCAAACAAATTCAAACGGCAGTACGGGTTAAACAAAACTTAGACCAAGACGAATTTGATGTAAAAATGTTACGTTTTACTCAAATTTCGCCTGATGGTAAACAAGCGGTCTTTACCGCGCTTGGCCATCTCTACATCACCGATATTAGCGATCCTAAACCACGTCGTTTAACCCGACAAACGACCGATTTTGAGCTATATCCGCAATTTTCTCGCGACGGCCGCGAGCTGGTTTTTGTGAGCTGGAATGACCAAACGCAAGGTGCTGTTAATATTATCAACTTGCGCAACAACCGCGTGACCAAACTGACCAATGAGCCAGGCAAGTATATCGAACCGACGTTTAGCCCAGATGGCAAAACCGTGGTGTATCGTAAAATCGGTGCTGGCGGTATTTTGCCACTGCAATGGTCGCTACAAACCGGTTTATATAAAATCAGCAATCGCGGCGGCGATGCCACCCTGATCGCTCGTAATGGTCGCAGCCCCATGTTTGGCGCCAACAATGACAAAGTGTATGCGATGGATTATGGCAGTGCCCCTAGCTTAATCAGCATTGACCTGCAAAAACATACGCAACAAACACTGTACACCGCAAAATTTGGTACAGAATTTAAAATCTCGCCAGATGGCAAACATTTAGCCTTTGCCGACCGTTTTAAAGTGTTTGTTACGCCGTTTACTGAACGTGGCAGCGCTATCGCGATTGGCGCCAACGATAAGCAATTCCCAGTGAAACAATTGTCGGTACGCGCAGGTGAGTACATCAGCTGGAATGGCGACAGTGACAAACTGTATTGGACGTTAGGCCCTGAGTTATATCAAGCTAGCATCGATGGCCTATTCGCTCCAAATGCACAGCAACACAGCCCCACCGAGCAAGCCGTATCCTTAGGTTTTAAAATGCCCGTTGATATGCCTCGTGGGATCGTAGCGTTTGTTGGTGGCCAAGTGATTACCATGAACGGCGATCAAGTGTTACAAGACGCGGTAGTTTTAGTTGAAAATAACAAAATCCAAGCCGTAGGAAGCCGTGCGGATATCGCTATTCCCAAAGGCGCCAAAGTGTTCGACATTACCGGTAAAACGTTGATGCCCGGTATTTTTGATGCTCATGCTCACGGCAGCCAAGGTGTGCAGCAAATTACCCCGCAGCAAAACTGGGAAAACTATGCTGGCTTAACCTTTGGTGTAACCAGTATTCATGATCCGTCTAATGATACCCGTGAGATCTTCAGTGCCAGCGAGTTACAACGCAGCGGTCAAATTGTTGGCCCACGTATTTTCTCTACGGGTACGATTCTTTACGGTGCGGAAGGCGCAGGTTATACCTCGCATATCGATAGCCTAGAGGATGCGAAGTTTCACTTAACGCGCTTACAAAAAGTCGGCGCCTTTAGTGTGAAAAGTTACAACCAGCCACGCCGTAATCAGCGCCAGCAAGTGATCCAAGCCGCGCGTGAATTGAACATGATGGTAGTACCTGAAGGCGGTTCATTGATGCAGCACAATCTAACGATGATTGTCGATGGCCATACCACTATTGAACACGCTTTACCTGCAGCAAAAGTTTATGATGATATTAAACAATTGTGGCAAGCCAGTGGCACCGCTTATACACCAACATTAAACGTGGCTTATGGCGGTATCTGGGGCGAAAATTATTGGTACGATAAAACTGAGGTTTGGAAACACCCTCGGTTAAGTCAATATGTCCCGATGGACCGTTTAGCGCCGCGCAGTATGCGCCGGCCAACAGCACCAGAGCATCACTATAACCACTTTAATGTGGTAAAAACGGCAAATGAGCTGAAAGACGTCGGGGTGATTGCGAATATCGGTGCCCATGGGCAACGTGAAGGTTTGGGCGCACACTGGGAAATTTGGATGTTTGCGCAAGGCGGTATGACACCGTTAGAAGCCTTACGCACCGCCACGTTAAACCCTGCTAAAACCTTTGGTATGGATCATCAACTTGGCAGTATTGAACCAGGCAAATTGGCTGACTTAATCGTCATCGACGGTAATCCACTAGAAAATATCCGCGTGACCGATAAAGTGGTCTACACCATGGTCAATGGCCGGTTATTTGATGCCGCAAGCATGAATGAAATTGGTCTGCGTGAGCGCAAACGTCAGCCATTCTTCTTCGAACCACGTTAAGTTAGCTTTTAGCGGAGTGTGTGGATCACACTCCGCTAATCATATGCATGCTATTAATGTTCAACAATACCTTTAGCGTTATCGCTTGCAAGACACGTCTAATTGCCACGGTAACAGAAACTTAGCCTCACGCTATAGAAACTATGCTTAACGTCATTGAATAAAACCCTCTATTAACTTGATTCTTTTCTGCAAAAGACCACATTACTTGTCATTAAACCCCAGTTTAACGATTTACAGATAATTATTACTCCGTCGCCTTGTTACAACTTTTGACATTATAAGTCGATGCCATATACATCGGATTTCAATTCTAATATGGTTACAATGAGTTATATTCCAAATCATTCCAGCAGAGCCAACGCATAGTTAGTTTGGCTGATCACCATCAATAATGTGGTCAGTGGTATTTTTAGCTTATTAGATTAAGACTGTTGGCAAGAGGTTCGTGCACAGATTATAGATAAGGGGCAAGCACGCTTGCCCCAAAAAAGGTCAGCCGCGCTCAACGGCTGAATAGTAAAATCAGTTGATTGCGTAACTCGGCATCATCTAAGCCATCGAAAGGTAAAACCAAATCTTCTTTGTTATCTTTGTTAAGATCAACAACCTGTACCCGGCTGGCATCACGAGGTAAGGGCATCTGTACTTTATCGCTATTACGCTTAAACAACCCGCTGCCATCAGGTGCAAAAAAGCGTAATTCATTACCCCCCTCGCCTAGTAACAACGATTTACGACCATCGCCATTCACATCAATCAGTTTAAATAACGGCATGTCGAAGCGCAGATTACTGATGCTGACATCAATCTTGGCTTGTTGTCGAAAATCGGCTTTTGCCGCATAGCTTCGATTTTCAGATAACAAATAAAAATCGACATCTAAATTAGCACTGCCGCGCAGCAGCACTCGCACAATGGTGCCGACACCAATCTTGGTAGTCGGAATATAAAAGTCTTTTCGACCATCACCATTAAAATCGTCAATCACCACTTCGGTAGGCACTGAATCAATACTGATTTCGGTATCGGCGACGGTTGGATAAGTGACACCATCATCCGCAGCTCGCCCAAAGAAGATTTGAAAGCGACTGCTGCGCTCTAAGGCATCGGCTATTTGCTCCACATTTAGTACCAAATCGGGCAGCCCATCACCGTCTAAATCGGTGATATCTTCTAAGGTGGTGATATTTTGGCCCGAGTAGCTGCGACCCGCATCCGAGCGTTGGTCTGCTTGGCGCTCGGTTGATAGCAATACCGGCCAACCGGGATAATAAGGCTCTAGTGCGAAGCTGCCATCCGTTTGCTGCAAAAATACACTAAAACGGCCTTGCTGCACAAACACCAGATCTAATAAACCATCTTGATCCACATCTATCGCATAATGACTGCGGCCTGAGTAATCGGCTCGATTGTTGCCCCAGGTTTGTATTCTTGCGCTAACGGGTAACGCATAATGCACAAACTGCCCATCCGCTTGCTGGCGATAAAGGTGCATATGCTGAAAATCGGCAATTAAAAAGTCGCTGCGTCCCGACCCCAAATCAAGGGCAAAATTACGTTCGCGTAAACGCACTTCATCAATCACTCGAAACATTGAACTGCTGGCCAGCAAAGGTTGAAAGCGCCCAGCGGATAATGAACCGGCACTGGCTTGTTGGTAATGCACAATGCCGTCAGCGGTTAAAAAGACCAACTGCTCGGCCTCATAGCCAACTAATCGCGCTTTACTGAAAAACTGCGCGTTGGTTGGAATAGGCACGGCTAACGTTTGATATTGATCTAGTTCTACGAGGGTTAACCAACGCTCGAATTGACTAAAGCCAGACACCAGTAATTGATTTTGGCCTTGCAGCATCATGATACTGCCATTTGCTGGGTGGCTTAGGGCCACGTGTACCCGATCCATTTCAAACGCTGCACTAAAAGGGGCATAAATACCCGGGATAGCAAGTGTGATCCATATACCCAACGCGGTAATAAAGCGCATAATGTTCTTCCCTTAAATAATCTGCGTTAACTACGTGTCATAGAACCAAAAAGTTTAGCTGTGTACCTAGGTATCAGCGGTTGTGTCAGCATTTAAACGGCGCAACACTCTTCCGGGATTGCCTGCCACAACAACATCAGCAGGTACATCTTGAGTAACAACGCTGCCTGCAGCAATAACGCTTCTTGCTCCAATGCTCACGCCAGGACAAATAATCACGCCCCCACCGATCCATACATCATCGGCAATGTTAATGGGTAACGCTTGCTCGATACCGCTGCGCCGCTCATCAGCCCCTAAAGGATGATTCACTGTATAAATTTGCACTGCAGGACCGAAAAACACGTTGTTACCAATTGTCACCCAACCGACATCCAGCACCACGCAGTTAAAGTTAAAAAACACCTTATCGCCCAGTCGAATGTGCTGACCATAATCACAGAAAAAAAGGCGGTTCAATAAAGACATCTCGGCCCACTTCAGCAAATAAATCCTGTTGCAGCGTGCGTCGAATTTTCACTTGTTCAGGCGAGGTTTTGTTAAATTTATATAACAACTGTCGAGTGGCTAAACGCAATTCACGTAAAGTTTTATCTAATGGGTTATACCATTGAGCGTTAAGCATTTTCTCATATTCAGTCACAGCGGCCATCTCACTATTACAAAGGCCTAGACTAACAAAGTTATTGAAATTTACCCAGTAAAATTAACAAACCGTCAGGCTTTGCACCGCGCTAAAAAAAGCCCCGCACTACAGCGCATAGTGCGGGGCCTTATTCGTAAACCCAATGCTTAGCGGGCGTTGGTGCTTTCAAAAATCTTGTCGGCTGAAGCCGCGACAAAACCGGTGTAAAGCTTGCCATTGGGCAGTGTATAACGGCGAGCAAATTCATAGAAACAGCTTGGGATCTGCGCTTCACCATCGCTAAACTGTACCGGCACAATATCGGCTAACGTTGAGGATTGCTCTAAGTACACCTCTGGCGTACCTTTAATTTCACCACCAGACGTATTCAATAAAAAGCCCGCGCTTTTTAACGCTTCATTCACTTGTTCTAGGCTAGTGAACTTCTGTAAATCATTCACGTTAACCGTAAAATGATTTGCGCGATAACCCCAAGCGGCGGTCCATGCTGCGTATTCGCTCTCAGCTAATAAAGCAGCATAGGTAGCGCTGTCAATTTGCCAATGCGTACCCGAGTATAAAAAGTTATCCGCCGTTACAGCATCGTCAGGGATCTGTGCTACTAATGCGGTGATCGTCTCACGCAGCGAAGCAGAACACTTATCTAATAACAATTCAGAAATAAACACTTTCGGTAGGCTGGTATCTGCATGTTCAAAATGCTTGGCATAAAGCTTTTTAGCTTCAAAATGATATTCACCACACTCGGTATAGCCCAGCGCCAGAAAATGCGCTGCCAGCTTATCTAAATTGACTTTCGGTAAATTAAAGGTACGTAGCGCAATATGGTCATTAATCACATCATCATTTTGTGATGAACCCAACAACTGGTGCACTTGACGAGCTGATGGCGTTACCGTCAGGTAATTTTGCCATAAATTTTCAAATAAGCTTTTTACACAAGTATGCATTGCAACTCCCACTAATGGCTAGGCTGGCACAGCCGCATGTGTTTATATTAACAAACACCGCTACGCCGACATTAATCTAAATTAATAAAACGTGCAAAATCACCTTCGGCCAATTGCAAGGCTGCGGCTAACTCTGCGCTGATCTGTAACTGTTGTTGTTGTTCATCAAACTGGGCATTTTTACCAAAACTGGCTCTAAACTCACTCAGGGCAGTATTCGCCACAGCTAAAGTGCGCTCACCACGCACTTCTTTAATGGTCACCGGTACACGGCGACTTAACGCGACAGAACGAATATCTTGTAAGCGGGCTTCTACCGTTGGGCCGGCATCAAACAAATCAATGTACCCCCGATGCTTAAAGCCTTCTTTTTCCAGCATTTTTAGGGCTGGCTTAGTATTTTCATGCACCTGACCAATCACTTGCTGCGCCTCAGTAGGCAGTAAGCCCACATAAATAGGATGACGCGGCATCAACTCAGCAATAAAAGCCTTTTTGCCGACACCAATCAGTTTATCGGCCGTAGGAAAGTCGATGGTTAAAAACAAGTTTTGCAACCAATTCCAAAAAGGCGGTTTGCCCTCGGCATTGGTGGCACCACGCATTTCGGCAATCACGATGTCAGAAAAGCGCTGCGGATGCTCGGCCATAAATAAAAACCGCACCTTAGACAAAAAGCGCCCAGCATGATTACGCCGATAACTTTCACGTAAAAATAAAGTACAAATTTCTGATGCACCGGTATAGTCGTTACATAGCGTCAAGGTTTTTAATTGGTTTAATACATTCAACTCTGCGCTGTGATGGATCACGGTGTTTTGTTGAAAGTGATACAGCGGCGTATGCAAGCCAACGGCCGCTTCAATACCGGTGGTACCGACAATTTCACCTGTGCTGCAGTCTTCTAACACAAATAAATAGCCGTGATCGCCTGGTGCAGAAACATCCACATTAAAACTGTGCGAAGCATGGGCAATTTTGTGTTGTAAACGCTCATCATGCACCGGTAAAGAGGTAAAGCCAGGGCCGGATTCCACCGCAATTTGTTTTAAGGCGGCAAAATCAGCCGTCGTAATCGGTCGGATCAATAACATACACAAAGCCTCAGCGAATAAGCGAGAAAACAGTAACTCGTCGTAATGCCATTATATTCGCCATAGCTGACATTTTGCAGTATCATTTTTAACAGAATAAAAGAGTTATATTGCAATTTGCTAAGGACATAATACAAAGTGATAAGCAAAGAAGATGAAAAACTGCTCGCACTGTTGCAAAAAGATGCACGCGCGAGTATTTCTGATCTGGCACGAGCCTTATCCTTGTCTCGCGCCACGGTGCAAAATCGTTTGCAAAAATTGCAAGAAACTGGCGTGATCAAAGGTTATACCGTTGAAGTGGGCGAAAGCTGGTTAGCCAGTTTAGTGGCAGCACACGTTAGTATCAAAGTGAAACAAAAGTTGACGGCCCGCACCAATAATGAATTAAAGCAAATACCGCAAATAGCCGCTCTTTATGCCATTAGTGGCGAGTACGATTTAATTGCGATTGTGCAAGCTCAGAGTACTGAGCAACTGAGTCATTTACTTGATGATATTGGTAATTTAGAAGGGGTTGAACGCACCACCTCGTCGGTCATTTTAGAAACAAAATTTAAACGCCAAGCGTTTTAAGTCATATACATGAGAGAAACGGCCTTAAAATGAACAGCAGCAAGTTGCCTTAGCGTTGTTAACTTTACAGCATCCTAAACAAAAGCAAGTGCTATTGATTGCACTGCCCATGATTGCCTCCAACCTCACCATCCCATTACTGTCGTTGGTCGATACCGCCGTGGTAGGGCATTTAGCACAGGCGTGGTATTTAGGCGGTGTGGCGCTGGGGAGCAGTTTAATTAGCTTAGTGTTTTTGTTACTCGGCTTTTTACGTATGAGCACCACCGGTTTGACTGCACAAGCTTTAGGCCGCAATAACCAACAAGCTTTGCGCCAAAGTTTACTACAAGCGGGCTTAGTGGCTATCTGCTTAGCGTTAATTTTGTTAATCGTGCATCCATGGGTAATGCCAATCGTCTATAAGCTCAGCAGTGCGAGCACGGAAGTGTTAACACAGGCTGAGATCTATTTTCAGATCCGTATTTGGAGCGCCCCTGCCGCCCTGCTAAATATGGTGTTACTTGGATGGTTTTTGGGCCTGCAAAACGCCCGTTATCCCATGTGGCTACTCCTGCTGAATCAAACCATTAACATCTTACTTGATCTGTTATTTGTCTTAGGCTTTGACTGGAAAGTCAGTGGTGTCGCGGCGGCGTCGGTCTTGGCCGATTACAGTACGCTTGCCGTTGGGCTTTACTTGGTGCGCCGCTTATGGCGACAACAACAACTGGGGCCTGTTAAATGGCCACAGCTGTTCTCAGCCGACGGTTATAGCCGACTCTTTGCTTTAAACCGCGATATTTTTATTCGCAGCCTGTGCTTACAACTGGTGTTTGTATTTATCGCTTTTCGCGGTGCCAGTTTTGGCGATACTGTAGTCGCTGCAAATGCGGTGCTGATCACCTTTTTAATGCTGGTATCTTATGCCTTAGATGGCTTTGCCTATGCCGCAGAAGCTCTGACGGGTAAAGCGGTTGGTGCAAAAGATCAAAGCGAATTGCGGCTGCTGCTTAAGATCTTGGCGGGCTGGGGATGGTTATTAGGGGGGCTATTCAGCGCGCTGTTTTGGCTGGCAGGCTCGACAATTATTAGCAGCTTAACCTCTATTACCGCGGTGCAACAGCAAGCAAACCTGTATTTGCCTTGGTTAATTGGACTACCGCTGTTAGCCGTTTGGGGCTACTTGCTTGATGGCATTTATATTGGGGCAACACAAGCACGCGCGATGAGAAACAGTATGTTGCTTGCCTTTAGTGGCTTTGCGCTGTGCTACCTGCTGCTACAACATTTAAATAATCATGCGCTTTGGCTAGCCTTGTCGCTATTTATGTTATTACGCGGTTTAAGTTTAGCATGGCCGCTGTATCGCCAAGGTATCGTGGTGCTATTTCGTTAAAGCAAAAAACCGCTAAATTGTGCTATGCTGCGCCACTATTTTTTATTCAATGACGAGCAGCAGAGTTGTTTATGCGTGTGATCATCCGTTTATTTTTTCGCTTTATTCGTTTGGTATTAACCCCAGGGTGAGATTACGAGTGGTCATTTAATCACCACACTCATGCCAGCTTCCAACACCGCATCAAGATAAGCCTCATTCATCAATGCCTGACGCTGCTTTCTTCTGATACTCATTTTTCGCTTCTCAGCGCGTAACATATTCAAGCCGAAGTGTCGCATCGTGGCAAGATTGGCTGCTGCATTACCACGGTATATCTGGCACGCATCCTCACTTAAGCTCACATCCAGCACCCAGTGCAGCTGGTTTTCAATACACCAATGCTCGCGTACTGCCTGGGACAGCCTTTCTGCGGTAAGGTCGGCTGAGCTGATAAAATAACGTTGCTCTAACACCGCACGCTTGTGCTTTTCCACCCGGTAAGTCGTTGCCATGCCTAAGGTTGTCAGCGCTGGCCAGGCAGCTTTGAGTTTTTCCGGTAATTCGCTGGCCGGACAGACCTGGAATTCACGGTACTCTAGACGCCCACGGTTCTTTTCCAGTGACTGCGCTGCACTATCTTTATGCGCTTTACCCGCAAAGACTTGTTTTACTGCATCGTGCAGATGACCTTGGTTGCCTTTAACCGTCAACAGGTAATCAGCTTTTTTATCTACTATCTGCTGCGCTATCTCTTTCTGGCATCCCATTGCATCCAAACTGACCAGGCATCCTTTAAGCTCCAGCAAGTTAAGTAGCTGAGGTATCGCCGTAATTTCGTTGCTCTTCTCGTCCGTTTTAACCTGGCCCATTACCACACCATTGGCGCTGGCAAAGGCGCTAACCATATGAATAGAAGAGCAGCGGTCTTCCCGGTTGTAGGAGCCGCGAAGCGTTTTGCCGTCGATTGCGACCACCTGACCATCGGTAAGCTCTGTACAAGCCTGCATCCAACTGGCAAAGCAGCGCTGCAAGGCTTCGCTGTCCAGCAGTGACATCACCCGCGCGATGGTGTCGTGTACCGGCAAACCCAGTTTAAAAAAGCCATGTTCTTGCAGCCAGTCAAAGCGGTTTTCGCCGAAATCTTCAATATCTTCCCAGCCCTCACAGCCAGCAATGACTGCGCAAAGCGTTAAAAACACTACGTCAAACAAGGGGTAAACGACCTTAGCGGCTTGCCTTGGGTCTTCTAATTCTGAAAAGTGCTCTGCAAAAATATCGATGTTCATAAACTGGCTCCGCGTAAAAGCCAGTATCTGATCACAGCTGAAGATCGGGGTCAATCAGTTATGCTAAAGTGCGTACTAAATGTTCGTGATCTTGCCCTGGTATTAACCCCTGTTATGTTACTGGCTGAAAAACTCAGCACCCCAAGCCCGATGGCTCATAGCGCCGAGCAACAACAACAATTATCTCAAGCCTGCCAGCAATTGGCACTGTATCAATTTGCAGCCTGCCCTTTTTGCATTAAAGTGCGCAAAGAGATGGCCCGTTTAGGCTTAAACATCCAAAAACGTGACGCACAGCACCATGCCGAGTACCGGCAACAACTGCTTAGCGGTGGCGGAAAAGTGAAAGTACCTTGTTTGCAGATCAAAGATGACTTGGGTGAAACGCAGTGGCTGTATGAATCTGAGGCGATTATCTTACACTTACAAAGCCTAGTGACCGCCAGCCGTTCTTAATGATCATAGCGCATCGAATATGCGCTATTTTGAAATCCCCAATGTGATGCGCTGACGATGACCCTACTGGGCATTGCTAACACGACGGTTTTAACGGCTAATCAACTGTATGCACATAATTGCATTGCTGCTCAGCCTTAGTCAGGTTTTTAGAACCACTGACCGTAAAATCAAATTGGATTGAAGTTAACACCGGTTGTTTAGCACTGTTTTTAGCACTGGCGACCCATTGCCAATGCGATAACGCTTCTATTGCGTTTGCATCAAAAATGCCCTTAGGAAAAGATGTGATAATCGATACTGCTGTAGCTTTGCCGTCTTTATCAATACCCACAAGCATATCGACACAACCTGATAGCTGGTTAAACGCAGCATCAAGCGGATAACGTGGTTCTTGTTTTTTTTCGGCTATCCAATATTCGTCTAATAAATCTTTTTTATCTTCAGCCGTAAGATTAAGATAATTCAGCCCAGCCAGTGCCGCGGCGTGATCAGTACCTTGTAACGAATCATTGGCTTTACAACCGATTAAAAGCACACCTAACACGCTTATACACACGATTTTTTTCATCACTAATTCCCTCTAGTTTTTGATTTATGACACCATACTTCGGCTAAGATTGTTTCACCGTTATGCTTCATGCTTTATGCTGAAGGTTGCCTGCGTTTTACCGACGCAAAACAAAGCAATCTGAAAGTGGCTTGCTGCACACATAAACACAGAGTTGCCGGCCGAACTATCGCGGGGATCGAGCTTACTCTGAACTAATGTAAAAATTTATTAACAATAAATAACAGTTAAGGATTGCAAATGCAACAATATAATCCTTTAACAACTCGGTAGGTTTCAAAGCTCTGCTTTTTTGTTAAAACTAGACTAATCGTAATAGCCAACTGGCGCAGGTTTTTGCATTGATTAAATAAAAAAATATTGATAACCGCACTGCACAAATTGAAGAAAGATAAAATAATAATAACGTTTTGGTCATGTTAATATGTAAAGTGATAAATATACTCATTTCATTCAAACGAGACGGTTATGATTAATCAGTTACAGCAAAAATATCAACTGTCATTGCTGTTGTTACTTGGTGTGGTTGCTGTGCTGGGTGTTTTACCTTTCGCCGTAATACGTTACCTAGAAGGCAACTTGATAGCAGCGGTCATCGATATCACGCTGGTTTTGGGCATTATAATGTTAGTTGTTTATGCCTATTTAAGCCTGCATATCCGTGTGGTCAGCATTGTAATTGCCATCTTTATTAATACAGGTGTCGTCGTTATTGGCAGTGCTAATGGTATAGACAGTTTTTTATGGATCTACCCGGTTTTCGTCAGTACTTTTATTTTAGTTAAGCCAGTTGAAGCCTTTATCATTAATACACTAGCTGGTATTGCACTGGCGCTGCTCTCCGACATTTTTGTCATTGTGTCACTCGACTCTTATATTATTTCCATCTTAATGTTGTCTCTATGCTCCTTTGTTTATGCTAGCCATAGCGCTAAGCAGTTTAGCTGAGGTATCCCCAGAAATTCTCTAGTTAAAATAAAATGTTAGGCGATTAGGGAACATTCATGGTGGTTCCCGATCTGATCATTCGCCAAAACTCACAAAACGCGGATGGTCACCATGAATGTAAAAACTATGCTCGCTGATTTCCTTGCATTTGTCACCCCCAAAACGATGCATAAAACCCGATTTTCGGTGTTATTAGATGCTGTAACAGCTTTGACCAAAGACGCGCGGTGCACCGTCACAGCGATTGGTCGCGCTATGCCAGGCACTTCTGACAAAGTCAGCATTAAGCGCGCGGATAGATTGCTCAGCAATGCCAATCTACAACGGGAACTGCCTCTGATCTATGCGGCAATGACTCATTTGATTGTCAGTAGCAAAACGCAGCCGCTCATTTTGATTGACTGGAGCAACGCTGATACCGCGAAGCGCCATTTTATTTTGCGAGCCAGCATCGCTGTTGATGGCAGAGCACTCACGCTATTACAAAAAGTGGCGGCGGCAGAAGATTACACTTGCCCACATTTGCACTGGGCGTTTTTAAAGCAACTCAAGGCCATGTTACCTAGCGACTGTAAGCCTGTTATCGTCACCGATGCTGGCTTTAAAGTGCCTTGGCTTAAGCAGGTGCGCAAATTAGGCTGGCATTATGTCGCCAGAGTCAGAGGTAATGTGAAGCTTAAACTGGCAGAGCAAACAGAGTTTATGACCGTAAATGCGCTTTATAAAAAAGCTCGCGCCACCCCTAAACACTTAGGCGCAATCGTGCTGACTCAGACGCAACATTATGAAACCCGCGCGATTCTAGTTGGTAAAGGCTATAAGCTATTGAAGCGAGACAAAAATAAGTCTTACAAAGAACCTTGGTTATTGGTGTCATCTTTGCCTGATTGCCATGGCTACGCAGATAAAATCGCCAAGTGCTACAGTAGCCGGATGCAAATTGAAGAAAGCTTCCGAGACCAGAAAAGCTCACGTTATGGCTTAGGAAGCGACCTGCACGGCACTAAAATCAAATCACGTTTGGGTATATTGCTGTTACTGGCGGCACTGGCAAATTGGTTCCACTACCTGATGGGTGCGGCGGGTGAAAAGGCTGGCTTACATTTGCGATATCAGGCTAATACGGTAAAAAATCGGCGAGTGCTGGCACTGAACTTCCTCGGGATACTGCTTTGTAAGGAACCGAAACTGCCTATTCGCAGACACGATTATCAGCAAGGGCTAAAGCAGATCTTGCACTGGGTTGCACAGTGGGACTGGGCGCTAATCAAATTGGCAAAGAGCTAATAGTATGTATCTAAATTTTGTGGGGATCCCTCAGGCAGTTTAGTTTACTGGAAACCCTCAATACAGTCGATGCACTTACCGGCGCCTTTAATCGCCGAGCCATGAGCGTTGATATAAAAGCCGCCCTAGCAACCGCAGAGCGTAACGGTGGCAAACCTATGTTAGCTATTCTCGATCTGGACTATTTCAAAGCCATTAATGATAACTTTGGCCATGCGGTCGGCGATCAGGTGCTCAAAGATTTTGTGGCCATTACTACCTCGCAGATAAGGCAATATGATCGGCTGTATCGGTTCGGTGGTGAAGAATTTGTGCTTTTGGTCCCGCAAATCAATGAACATTATCACACCTTTATTCAACATCTGAGAACGGCGATTAAAAGCGCATTAAAAACACCTGATGGTAAAGAAATCACCGTGTCATTTGGCGTAGCACCTTGGTTGCCAGGCACCACAGAGGATAGCTGGTTAAAACGTGCCGATAAAGCGTTGTATTTAGCTAAAAACAGTGGGCGAGATCGTGCCATATTTAGTGATGAGTAAATACACTGCATTACATAATTTGTAAGTCGCTAATTATTCACCTTACATCTGGTGCAATTCGTAAAACTCCTAATGTGCAGTGATTTCAACCTATCTCGATACATGGGATAATTTTGTTAACAACTTAACTTGGTAACGTCAAACTTTGTAAAATATCCAGAGCCTACATAACAGGTTGTATTCATGACAAAGCCTAAATGGCCAGAAACCTTTAGCAAAAGCTGAGTTATGGGCGGCTCCATCTTTAACATTGCCTAACGGTTACTCCTAACGCGAGATGGCGCACTGCAGTTTTTTCGTATTGAATATGATGTCGTTTTACTGCATATTCAGTTCATTCTTGCAGATTAATTAGGCTGCCATGTCATTCTTAAAATTAAGCTATGTACTTATCATTGCGCTTGCCACGACATTTCCTTTAACCAGCTACGCTAAGCTTGATAAAAACGAACAACAAATCGTTATACAGGTTGCACATCATCTGCCCCAGGCATTACAAGAGATAGAACAAGCCGTCAATATCAATAGTGGCTCGCTGAATCTTGCGGGTGTTAAAAAGGTTGGACAGTTAGCCACTGCACAATTAACCGCTATTGGTTTTAAAGTAGAATGGCTGGATGGCAGCGCTTTTAACCGCGCGGGCCATGTGCTTGCAACACGCGAAAGCAACAATCCAAATGCCATTAAAATACTGATGATTGGCCATCTTGATACCGTATTCGCCGAAAACGATAATTTTAACACCTACACACAACTTAGTCCGACTTTAGCATCCGGTCCGGGTGTTGCCGACATGAAGGGCGGCAATACGATTATTATTACTGCCCTTAAAAGCCTGCACGAACTCAATTTGCTTAACAATGTTAGCATTAAGGTGTTACTCACCGGCGATGAGGAAAGCAGCGGCCAGCCATTGAATTTATCGAAGCAAGCCATAGTCGATGCGGCAATCTGGGCAGATGTAGCTTTGGGCTATGAGAATGCGGATAACAATATTGAAACCGCTATGGTCGCGCGGCGAGGCTATATCGACTGGACACTTACCGTGGAAGCACAAGCTGCTCATTCGTCACAAATATTTAGTGACACCGTGGGTTTTGGCGCTATTTATGAAGCCTCTCGCATTTTAAATAGCTTTAGAGAACAACTCGCTTCGCAGCCTAATTTAACCTTTAACCCAGGACTGATAGTTGGCGGCACTCATGCCGATTTCGACAATGCCCATTCTACCGCAACGGCGTTTGGAAAAAGTAATGTTATCGCCCAAAAAGTCTATGTTGCCGGTGATCTACGTGCGCTGTCTCCAACACAAGAAGAAGATGCCAAAAAAACAATGCAACGTATTGTTAGTCATAACTTAAATGGCAGCAAAGCGACGCTTGAATTTGCAGACGGCTACCCCGCCATGGCAATGACTGAAGGCAATCAAAAATTATTGGCCATGTATAGCAAAGCCAGTGAAGATTTAGGCTACAACAAAGTGTTGGCAGCCAACCCACGCAATGCCGGTGCTGCCGATATCTCATTTGCTGCAAACCATGTAGACATGGCACTTGATGGGCTAGGTTTAATGGGCGCGGGTGCTCACACTCAAAATGAAACGGCAGATCTAACGAGTTTAAGCAAAAACATCGAAAAATCAGCCTTGCTTATTTATCGATTAGGGCAGTTATAACCATTCCTAAATAGCCAAATTATCACTGCGGCTCACAGTGCAGATAAACCGCCTCACGAAGGGCTAGCGTCGACAACAACAGCGTCTGGTTAAGTTTCAGGGTCATGTGAAGAACGTGGCTCTGCCAAAAGTTCTTTATAATGCTTTACCGCAAAATAGGTAACAATTTGAGCATAAATAAGACCACCGGTGGCGCCACCTAGAGCAGTACCAAGCATTTTTAATTCATATATTTCCCCTATATCAGCGCCTAAAGATCCACTAAGACCACAGAAAATCAGCCCAAGCCACCCGAGCCAACTACGCAAACATCTCGAGGAAGCTTTTTGCCATAACCGTTTTTTTTCACTCGCTGATAAATGGGAAAGCTCCGGAATATGATTAAATGACCAGTATATTTTCATGCTGATGCCCCAGAAATCATAACTTGCGACTAATTACTAACTGTTGAACTCGCAATTTAATGTTACCCGTTAAAGCCAACAGATCGACTCGACTGTTGGTTTTTAGTTAACAATGTAAATAATATAGCTGAATACTATTTTTTTACCATCTCATTAATGAAACAACAAAAATAGACGGTCATTTAAACAATTACAGCTCTGAAAAGTGCTCAGACAAAAGCTATACCACCATCAGCATATAGCTTCTAACTATGCTATATAACAAAATGGCATTACTAACTCTCTTGTAGTAACCAATACGCATATTAAACTAACACATCTGATCATGAAGGAGTGAATGACAATGCGTAACCTATTATTGGCTGTGGTGCTTAGCAGTAGTTTATTAAGTCCGGCCTTAGTGGCTAAAGAGTTGCTCAATAGCAGCTACGATATCGCCCGCGAACTCTTTGCTGAAATTAACCCGTTGTTTGTAGCACACTGGCAAGCTGAAAGCGGTGAAACACTAACCATTAACCAATCGCATGGCGGTTCTTCACGCCAAGCGCAAGCCATTATTCAAGGGCTGCGGGCGGATGTCGTCACTTTTAACCAAAGTACCGACATCGATATTTTGTATCAGCGCGGTAAGTTACTGCCGCAGAATTGGCGTGAACGGCTGGCCAATAACAGCTCACCTTACTACTCCACCATGGCTTTTTTGGTTCGGAAGGGAAACCCAAAGCATATTCAAGATTGGGCCGACCTCACTAAAGACGATGTCGCCTTAGTCTTTCCTAACCCAAAAACCTCTGGCAATGCCCGTTACACTTATTTAGGGGCCTACGGTGCAGCCAAGTTGCGGCTTGCTGATGATCAAGCCGCGCGAAATTGGATGGTCGATTTTTTAAGCCGCGTGGTGGTGTTTTATACCGGCGGTCGCGGCGCCACAACCTCTTTTGTTGAGCGGCAATTAGGCGATGTGCTGATTACGTTTGAATCGGAAGTGAACAACATCATCAAGCAATACCCCGAGTTACAACTGGAACGCGTGGTACCGAAAACCAATATTTTAGCGGAGTTCCCGGTAGCGTGGATCGACAAAAATGTTGAGCGTAATGGCACCACTGCACAAGCAAAAGCTTACTTAAACTTTTTATATTCTGAGCCAGCCCAGCAGGTGTTAGCGAGCTACTTCTATCGAGTACATCACCCAAAAGTGCAAGCTAGCAGCCAAGCACAATTTCCAGCAACGGAATTGTTCACCGTTGAGCAACAATTTGGCAGCTGGGAGCAAGTGAATAAGCAGCACTTTGGCAGTAACGCAGAACTGGATAAAATTTTAGCTGAAGGACGCCGTAACTAATGGCTGCTTACCAAACCAAAAGAGTGTTACCGGGTTTTTCCATTAGCTTGGGCAGCAGTTTATTTTTTATCGGTTTGGTTATTTTATTGCCATTAACCGGCTTGGTGATGGAAGTAGCGCAACTGAGCCTAGCCGAATACTGGGCCATTATTAGCGATCCCCGCGTGGTGGCCACATACCAAGTCACACTGTCGGCTGCTTTAGTGGCCAGCATACTGAATTTGTTTTTTGGCCTGCTGATGGCTTGGATCTTAACGCGCTATCGCTTTCCTGGGCGGCTGTTACTTGATGGCTTAATGGACTTACCCTTCGCCTTACCCACGGCGGTAGCCGGCTTAACCTTGGCAGCATTGTTTGCTACTCAAGGTTGGTATGGCCAGTATTTTGCGCTATGGGATATCAAGGTGTCTTATACCTGGTTGGGTATTGTCATCGCCATGCTGTTTACCAGCGTGCCTTTTGTAGTACGCACCGTTCAGCCCGTTTTAGAAGAGTTTGGCCCTGAATACGAAGAAGCCTCGGCGACGCTGGGGGCAAGCCCATTACAAACTTTTACTCGGGTGATCTTACCGGAAATTAAACCCGCTTTATTAACCGGTACCGCCTTGTCGTTTACCCGCAGCTTAGGAGAATTTGGCGCGGTTATTTTTATTGCAGGTAATTTACCCTGGCAGACAGAAGTGACCTCTTTGATGATCTTTGTACGCTTACAAGAGTTTGATTATGCTGCTGCCGCAGCGATTGCGAGTGTGGTATTACTGAGCTCATTACTATTGTTATTTATTATTAATGGTATTCAGCAGCGCTATCAACACATTACTGGAGCATTAAAATGACGGCTCGGCTAAAACAGCCCTTAAAATGGTGGCTAATTGGTACCGGCATGACCTTAAGTGTGCTGCTGTTGTTGGTACCACTGATCTTTATCTTTATCGCCGCTTTTGCTGCCGGTGTTGGCGGTGTTTGGCAGAACTTGCAAGACGCGGATATGCTGCATGCCATCGGTCTAACCTTATTAGTGGCAGGTTTAACCGTGCCCATTAATGTGCTGTTTGGTACCTTAATTGCTTGGTGTGTCACTCGCTTTACCTTTCCTGGCCGCCGCTTATTGCTAACACTGATTGATATTCCGTTTGCGGTGTCTCCTGTGGTAGCCGGTTTATTGTATTTATTGCTTTATGGCAGTAACGGTCCTTTTGCCCAGTGGCTAGACGCCGCCGATATGCAGCTGATGTTTGCATGGCCAGGCTTAGTGATGGTCACCGTGTTTGTGTCTTGCCCTTTTGTGGTGAAAGAACTCGTGCCTTTAATGTCTACTCTGGGCACCGAACAGGAAGAAGCGGCAGTGTTACTCGGTGCCAGTGGCTGGCAAGTGTTTTGGCATATTACCTTTCCGAATATTCGTTGGGCACTGTTATATGGCGTGATCCTCACTAACGCGCGTGCGGTCGGTGAGTTTGGTGCGGTCTCCGTCGTTTCAGGTACGATACGCGGCCAAACCAATACCTTACCCTTGCATATCGAGTTATTGCAGCAAGATTACAATACGACAGGAGCCTTTATTGCCGCCGCTTTATTAACCTTGATGGCAATTGCCACGCTCATCGTCAAAGCCGTTTTACAATGGCGCCTGCAACGGGCTGTATAAGCGGTTCAGTTAAAATGGCAAAGCTAAATACGAAATTGTCGTTAATACCTTTAGGTTCAGGCTTTTTATCGGTATTTTTAAACATTGCTAAGCTGAAAAGACAGCCAGTAATGCTAAGATGGCAACACCTTAGTGGCAAAGACAGGTTAATGCCTTTGCAGGCGTAAATATCTACCCTCTATACTCTTTATTTAACAGCAGATATTTGCAAGGAGCGAAATGCTACTGTTACTGATTTTACTGCCCTTTGTCGGCGCACTTATCGCGGCCTTTATGCCTGCACATGCGCGAAACCGCGAAGCCTGGTTTGCCGCACTGATTGCACTGAGTGGTTTGCTGCTGACCTTTTCTCAATATCCGGTTATTTCCGAAGGACTGAGCTTACGCCAAGAGATCCGTTGGTTCACGGCTATCGATTTAAACTTGGTGTTTCGGCTTGATGGTTTAGCCTGGCTGTTTACTGCCTTGATCCAAGGGATCTGTTTACTCGTGGTGGTTTACGCTCGCTACTATATGTCACCTAAAGATCCGGTACCGCGGTTTTTCGCTTTTCTGTTGGCCTTTATGGGCGCGATGCAAGGTATCGTGTTATCTGGTAACTTAATACAGCTAGTGATGTTTTGGGAGTTAACCAGTCTTACCTCCTTTTTATTAATTGGTTATTGGCATCATCGACCCGACGCACGCCGTGGTGCTCGAATGGCTTTTACCGTTACCGCCTTTGGTGGCTTGTGTTTATTTATTGGCATGTTATTACTTGGCCATGTCGCAGGCAGCTACGACTTGGATCAAGTGCGCCAAGCCAGTACAACCATTCAAGCTCATCCTTGGTACTTAGCTATTGTGCTGTTAGTGGCAATAGGAGCCTTAAGTAAAAGCGCACAATTTCCATTTCACTTTTGGTTACCGCATGCCATGGCCGCCCCCACGCCGGTTTCGGCCTTTTTACATTCGGCTACTATGGTTAAAGCAGGCATCTTTTTATTGATGTTACTGTGGCCGGTGCTCGCGGGCACACCAGAATGGACATGGATCATCGGCACTGCTGGGGTGTGTACCATGTTGGTCGGCGCTTTTTTGGCGATTTTTCAACATGATTTAAAAGGCCTACTGGCCTACTCTACTATTAGTCATCTTGGCCTGATTGTGTGCTTACTAGGCATCGGTACGCCTTTAGCCATGGTCGCGGCTATCTTCCACACCTTAAATCATGCCATTTTTAAAGCCTCGTTATTTATGGCCGTGGGTATCATTGACCATGAAAGCGGCAGTCGAGATATGCGCGCGCTAAGTGGCTTACGCCAGGTGTTACCCTACACTGCCACGTTAGCGATTGTGGCCAGCGCAGCAATGGCGGGTGTACCGTTGTTAAATGGCTTTTTATCCAAAGAAATGTTCTTTGCCGAGGCGTTGTTAGTCGGCTCAAGCTCAAATTGGTGGATGTCGGCAGCAGCGGTGTTAATGGGGATTTTTGGCGTGGCTTATTCGCTACGCTTTATTCAGGTTTTTTTTGGCCCAGTGCAAACGGTTAAAGCCAACCCGCATGAACCGCCACGCTGGATGCGCTTTCCGGTCGAGTTTTTAGTGCTGTGCTGTTTTGTGGTGGGGATCTTACCTGAATTGAGTATCGGGCCGGTGCTGCACGGCGCCGCACAATCAGTGTTGGGTCAAGCCTTACCCGTCTACTCTTTAGCTATTTGGCATGGCGTTAACTTGCCGCTAGTCATGAGTGTATTGGCCTTTGTTGGCGGTATCACTTTTTATTTTTGGCTCAGCCGTTACTGCCAATTGCATCAGCGTGATCGGGTACCGTTATTGCATCGCTTAAATGGTAAAGCGGCTTACGAAACCACCATGCTGATCCTCGCTGCCAGCGCCGCACGCTTAGAGCGGCAGCTAAGTACCCGACGCTTACAACCGCAACTAATATGGATGATTTTAGCGGGGTTAGCGGCATCAATATGGCTGTTATCGGCTTGGCCAACACTCAGTGTCAGTTGGCCAAACGACACGCTCAGTTTGACTTTTGCATTGTTATGGTTAGTGGGTTGTAGCTGTGCCATTGCGGCGGCCTGGCAGGCAAAATTTCACCGTTTAGCTGCCCTTATTTTAGTGGGGGGTACCGGTATCGCCACCAGTGTCACGTTTTTGTGGTTATCGGCACCCGATTTAGCGTTAACTCAACTGATGGTAGAAACCGTCACCACGGTATTACTACTGCTCGGTTTACGCTGGCTGCCAGCACGTATTTCTTCCAAAAAACTGAATTTACAGGCATCGGCACGCGATCGGTTACGCCGCATTCGCGATTTAATCATTGCCATCAGTGCTGGTTCAGCTTTAGCTGTTATCAGTTATATTATTTTGCGCCAGCCAGATAACGCCACCTTAAGTCGTTTTTACTTAGAAAAAGCCATACCTGAAGGCGGCGGCAGCAACGTTGTCAATTTACTATTAGTGGATTATCGAAGTTTAGATACGCTGGGCGAGATTGCGGTATTAAGCATCGTGGCTTTAACCGTCTATGCCCTACTGCGACGTTTTCGCCCTGCTATTGAGAGCATTAAGATCCCACCGCAACAACGCAATCCTCTGGACCCGGCTTATTCACAACTGCCCAGTGAACAAGCAATCAGCGGTTACTTACAGATCCCAGGCGTCTATTTACGCTTACTGTTACCTATTATTTTGCTGGTGGTCGCCTACTTCTTTTTACGAGGCCACAACCTGCCCGGCGGCGGTTTTATTGCTGGGCTGATTTTCTCAGTAGGGTTAATTATTCAATATATGCTGTCTGGCACGGCCTGGGTTGAAGCCCGCTTCAAACTACAACCGCACCGCTGGCTCAGTTTTGGCTTAGTGCTAGCCGCACTAACCGGGGCTATGGCTTGGTATTTTGACCATCCGTTTTTAACCACGCATACCTTGCACCTCGATTTACCTCTGCTGGGCAAGCTGCATTTACCCAGTGCGATGTTTTTTGATCTGGGCATCTTTGCAGTAGTGGTTGGCACCACCATGCTGATCTTAATCGCTATCGCCCACCAAACTGTGCGCAGTCATCGTATCCCGGGTATCAAAACAGAGACAGACACCGCAGAGGAGCGCCGTTAATGGAACTGATTTTAGCAACTAGCATCGGCATTTTGTTCGCTTCAGGTATTTGGTTAATATTACGTCCACGGAGCTTTCAGGTGATTATTGGCCTGTTACTGTTGTCTTATGCAGTGAATTTATTTCTGTTTATTACCGGCAAAATTCAGGTCAATCGTCCCGCTTTTGCCAGCGACGCCGTCAGTTTTATCGAAGGGCTCTATGCCGATCCGTTGCCGCAAGCCTTGGTACTCACCGCCATTGTGATTGGCTTTGCGACCTCGGCGTTATATCTGGTGGTGTTATTAGGATCTCGTGGTTTAACCGGTACCGATCACGTCGATGGTAAAGAGCAGGAGCATGACGAATGAGTTTGCTTTTAGCCGAGATCATCGTATTACCGATCGTGTTGCCGTTATTCACCGGTGCCTTGCTGCTGCTCATAAACGAACGCCATCACAAGCTTAAGTTTTTTATTAATCAAACCAGTACCCTACTGCTATTTTTACTGGCCATTCTGCTGTTGGTTATCACCGATAGCGCCCCCGCCGAAGAAGGCTTACTGGTAGTATTGTCCGCTAACTGGGCTGCGCCCTTCGCTATTGTGCTAGTCGGTGATCGTTTGGCTACGCTATTTTTATTAGTCGGGGCATTACTGGCCAATGCCGCGTTAATATTTTCTTATAGTCGCTGGGCGCGTTTAGGTGTGCATTTTCATACTTTGTTCCAGTTTTTATTAATGGGTATTAATGGCGCCTTACTCACCGGCGATCTGTTTAACTTATTCGTGTTTTTTGAAGTGATGCTCGCCGCATCTTATGGGCTGTTATTACACGGCTACAACATCACCCGGATCCGCGCCGGTATGCAATATATCGTGGTGAATCTGCTGGCGGCGGTGTTTTTCTTACTGGGTATTGCTTTAGTCTATTCTGCAACTGGCACATTAAACTTTGCCGATTTAGCGGCGAAAATGCCGGTATTAGCAGACGAACCACGGCAATTACTGCACGCGGGTGCTGCTATGCTGGCGGTGGCTTTTTTAACAAAAAGTGCCATTTGGCCTCTTGGGTTTTGGTTGCCGACGACCTACTCGGCCGCATCCCCGCCAGTGGCCGCCATGTTGGTCTTTTTAACCAAAATGGGGATTTATGTTCTGCTGCGGCTATATTACCTTTTATTTGGTGCCAATAGCGGTGCCTCGGCCGGTTTTGCTGCTGATTTCCTACTTTATGCCGGCTTAATGACCATGGCTTTTGGCGCGCTGGGTTTACTCGCGTCACAGGAGTCCAGTCGCATAGCCAGTTACAGTGCGGTGATATCTTCAGGCTTATTGCTCACCTTATTAGGCTTAGCCGAGCCGAGTATGCTCAGTGCCATGCTGTTTTATTTGATCAGCTCTACCTTAGCAGTAACCGCTTTTGTGTTGTTAACTGAATTGATTGAACGGATCTACACGCCGGCCGATAGCGTGTTTGCATTGAGTATGGAGTTTTTTGCACCAGAGGAAGAAAAGCAGGAGTCCGCTGGCGTGGCGATCCCCGCGGCAATGGCCTTTTTAGGTATGAGTTTTGTAGCCTGCGCGCTTATTATTGCAGGCTTACCACCGCTATCGGGCTTTATCGCCAAGTTTAATATCTTGCATCATCTGTTGCAGCTACCCTTTAGCTTAAGCCATTGGCTGTTGCTTATTTTGCTCATGCTGGCAGGGTTAACCGCTATTATTGCCTTTATGCGCTTTGGCGTGCGCAGCTTTTGGACAGCACAAGCCACCACCAGCCCGCGCTTGAAATTAAATGAAGCAGGCCCCGTGCTACTGCTGTTAGCGCTTTGTATCAGCTTAGCTTTTTTTGCTGAGCCACTACATAACTTACTGGAGCGTATTACTGCTGACTTACAACATCCACAACGTTATATCGAGCAGGTCTTAAGCACTTTACCAACACGCAAGGAGGCACCATGAATAAACTGCTGCCTAGTCCATTGTTGTCGGTTAGCTTAATCGTGATATGGCTACTACTTAACCAATCATTGGCCCTTTCTCAACTGCTTTTAGGCGGCCTGCTCGCATGGGTTATTCCTATGTATTGTGCGCCGTTAGCCATTAAAGGTTCGCGAATTCGCAAGCCTTGGGTACTATTTCGTTTACTGGCATGGTCGGCTACTGAAATTGTCCGTTCTTGCATTAATGTCAGCCGCATTATTTTATTTCGACGTCAACATCAACTGAATTCGCAATTTATTCGTGTGCCATTGCATTTAAGGGATGTCACCGGGCTTGCCGTTTTATCGTGTATTATTAATTCAACCCCTGGCACGGTTTGGGTAGAAATTCTGCCAGATACACATGAGTTATCATTACATGTATTTGATTTACATGATGAAGCCTGGTGGATAGACACCATTAAACAGCGCTATGAACAACCTTTGATCGAGATTTTTGAAGGGGCAAGCCAATGAGCCTGTTACTGACAATGGCATTATATTTTAGCCAATTTTGTTTACTGCTTGCCATGCTCTGCTGTGGAATTCGTTTGATCCGTGGCCCCGCCGCTCAGGATCGGGTGTTAGCCTTAGACACTTTATGGATGGTGGCCATGCTATTTATTCTGGTGCTCGGTATCAGTTTTGGCAGCGTGTTGTATTTCGAAATCGCATTGTTAATTGCCTTAATTGGCTTTGTTTCTACCTTGGCCTTAGCGAAGTTTTTATTACGTGGAGAGGTGATCGAATGATTGAATTAGCCGAGTCAATCCCAGCGTGGATCGCAGTACCGGTGGCCTTGCTGTTAATTGCCGGTAGCCTGATCACCTTAATTGGTACCTTAGGCTTAGTGCGTCTACCCCATTTTTATCAGCGCATCCATGGCCCGGCGATCAGTATTACTTTTGGCACCACCTGTTTTGTGCTGGCGTCGATGCTGTATTTTAGCGGTTTAGGGCTGCGACCTGTGCTGCACGAATTGTTAATCAGTGCTTTTGTACTGCTAACGGCCCCGGTCAGTGCCATGTTGTTAATGCGCGCAGCGGTTTATCGAGATTTACGCAACACCCACAAACAAGCACAGCACGACAGCGCAAAATCTAGCCAACCCCCATCAGCTTAGCAGGCCTTGGTGATGGTAAGGTATTAAATACCTTCGCCTAAAAACACTTTACTATACCGAGGTCGGATCCAAGCTGGCGCTCCGGCAACTAAATTCAGCGTATTAAATTGCGCTTTGGGCAGTTCAATATGCACCAGCTGTGCAAGCTCTGTCGCTTGTACTTCTAAGCGCACTGTTGGCCCTACCACCGTAATTAAATCAATGGTAACCGGTATCGCATCAGTTTGCGGACAATTAAAAACGTCAATTTCATGCGGCCTGACATACGCTAAACCGGCCTGCTCAGCAGCACTGCTATGCTCTGGCGCGGGCATCGCGGCTTTACCGATATGGGTTTGACCTTGATTAACCCTGGCATGGAACAAATTGACATTACCCAAAAACTCATACACAAACGGATTGGCCGGATGATCATACACTTGCTCAGGCGTACCGTGCTGCTCAATTTGGCCTTGATTCATCACAACGATACGATCCGCAACCTCTAAGGCTTCTTCCTGATCGTGCGTAACAAACACGCTGGTTACATGGATCTCATCGTGTAAACGGCGCAGCCAACGGCGTAACTCCGCGCGCACCTTGGCATCGAGCGCACCAAAAGGTTCGTCTAATAATAACATTTTGGGTTCTACCGCGAGCGCTCGCGCTAACGCAATGCGTTGGCGTTGCCCACCGGATAATTGTGCTGGATAGCGGTCGGCAGTCCAGCCTAGTTGCACTAACTCGAGCAGGTTATGCACTTTTTTTGCAATGTCGGCTTTGCTTGGCCGCAATTTTTTCGGTTTCACCGTTAAACCATAAGCCACGTTTTCAAACACCGTCATATGTTTGAATAAGGCGTAATGCTGAAACACAAACCCAACACCGCGCTCAGACACATGTTGCTGACTTATATCTTGCTGATTAAAGCGAATAAGGCCGCTATCGGCCTGCTCTAAGCCCGCAATAATTCGTAATAAGGTGGTTTTACCCGAGCCAGACGGGCCCAGTAGCGCCGTGAGCTCACCGGTATTTAGTTGCAGATTAATCTGGTTTAACGCCTGAAATTGCCCAAAACGTTTACTGATATGTTCAATATGGATACTCATTGCAGCCTCTTCGCGGCCAGCTCTGCAGCTGGAAAACCCCTAGCAGGCGCAGTAGGTTAAGCTACGCCTAAAAGTGTATCTTACGGCGAAAACTCAATAACAATAAAGTTCGATTTTCTTCTTCGCTATTCCAAGTTGGAATAAGAGCACTCAGTTCTTGCCATCACTCTGCGCAACCATCAAGCGATGCGCCCTATGGCGCGCGCTGAAGCGTTACCGTTGCAGGTCTTGTCTGTTGCCATAGCGCCGGATAAGCTTGCAGATAACGAATAAACGCCTCGGCCGGTACTTTACAATCCGCGTTAGTTTGCTGACAAGGTAAGCCAGCCGCTTGTGCGTATTCCGGTACATAAGCCGTTTTACCACTGGCATCTTGCTCGGCGCGCACCCGTGTTACCGCAAACGCTTTTGGCTGACCGTTCAGCAAAATAATATCTCGCCGGTCGCTGCCGTTTTGTTGTACTTGTTGCAGCTTATGCCAACCATCATTGCCATTGGCTAAATAATCCGTTGTAGCAAGACGATACTGCCGCTCGGGCAGCAGTGCTTGCCATTGCCCTTGTTGTAATACCGAAACATCTGTAAGCACTAAACGGCCATCCGCTTGCTCTATTGCGGTATATCGTAAATGACTGCTATACGGAAACTTCCCCGCATGCGCACCGGCAGGTAAGGTAGCGCTGATGGTTTGCTGCAATAATGCCAGCACATCGGCTCCGCTCACGGTTAAAACGCTGAGCGCAGAAGCAAAGGGTAATACTTCTAAACGAATATGCCCTTCGAACACGGCGCCGGCGGTTAAATCACTGCGAATATTGCCCGCCCCCAGCAAAGTAAAATCAACCGGTTGCTCTAATTCTGCGCGAGCACGGCTATTTAACCAATATTGAATGCCATCGGTAATATGCGCCGCTAAAAGCGAACCATGTTGGTCACTGCCACCCGTACCCGGTAAACGCACATGGGAAAGGGTTTGCTCCAGTGCACTGATTTGCTTCCCATAGGCTTGTTGCACGGCCGGTAAATAAACCTCATCCAGCACTTGGCGTAAGTTAGCATCTTCTTCAGTAATGGCCGTGCGCGCTAACGCGGCAATAAAACCTAATTGCTTGGCCAGTGGCTCGCCCTGTAGCTGGCTATCGGCTTGGCGCAAAGCCGAGTGATATAATTGTTGGCTGGCCAGTAAGGTGTTTTGCCCATCGCAACGATTGATTTGGCCTTGCCGATCAAAGCTCACCGTTAAAGCACCGACGGCTTGCGCAAACTGTCCGGCTTGCACTACGCAGGTGATGGCCTTACCATCAACATTACGAATTTGCTCGGCATACGGCGCTTGCTGGCCCAGCGACCACTGCCGAAAATCGCCAAGTAAGGTATGCGAATGCCCGCCAACAATCACATCAATACCATTCACTTTAGCGGCCAAGGTGCGATCACGCTGATGCCCTAAATGGGTTAACGCTACGATATGTTTGACACCCTGTTGTTGTAAAAAATCTACCGTTTGTTGGGCAGACGCGACTTCATCGGCAAACACTAAGTCGCCGGTATCAGGCACCATGGCGCGCATATCCTCAAGCGCGAGGCCAAATACCGCCAGCACCGGTTCAGCAGGGTTAATCGGTAAAGAGGTCGGTTGCCATTGCTGATCCACTAAACGAAATAATTGAAACGGCTTTAAATTCTCGACCTTGGCTAAACGCGGCTCGGCGCGGCTATCGACATTAGCGGCTAACACCGGAAAATTAACTTGGCTGGCAAATTGCGCTAATTTCTCAAGGCCGATATCAAATTCATGATTTCCCAGCGCCATCGCATCCAGCTGCATGCGATTAAGAATGTCGATATTAATTTCATGCTCAAACAATTCAAAATATGCACTGCCTTTAAAGGCATCACCACCATGTAAAAACAAACTACTCAACCCCTCATTGGCAGCTTGCTGGCGTAACGTGCGCGCATGGCTGAGTACCCGAGGATGACCACCAATAAAGGTATAAAGCGGCTGCTCTGCCGCCCCAAATAACTTAGCGGGTGAGGCATCAAATTGTGAGTGGGTATCATTAATATGAATAATTTGCAGCTGCAAGCCCGTTGTTGCCGTTGCTGTTGTCAGCCGTTCAGTTTGAAGAGTACAACTGCCTAACAGCAGCGTTAAAGCCAGTAGTATGCCCGTTTGCTTTTGCATCAGTGGTTTCCGTATTTTTACACCTGAGTTAGCCGCTTACCTTGCCGATGGCCACTGCGGTTAATCTGCGCTTATTGCGTCAATAACTTTGCCAATTCAACTGCTTGCGATTTGATATGCCCCATATCACCTTGCTCAGCACCGTGGCGTTTTAATTCGCTTAAATGCGTTGGGATCAGATGAAAATGCAAATGCGGCACCGTTTGTCCCGCCGCAGTACCATTGAGTTGCATTAAGACGATGCCTTCCACTTTTAGCAGACTTTTTTGCGCAGCCATCACTTTTTGCACCGTCGCTAGCAGAGGAGCGGCATAATCTAAGGGAAGTTCAGCCAATGTTTCTGCCGGGTATTTGGGGATCACTAAAGCATGACCATCTGCCTGCGGCATAATATCCATAAAGGCTAAGCTGTGTTCATCCTCATAAATTTTAAAACAGGGTAATTCACCACGTAAAATTTTAGCGAAAACGTTGTTATCTTGATAGCTCATAAGATGCTCCTGGCTGGGGTTGTTAACGTTTACCGATTATGCCAGCATGAACGGCAACAAGGTAGCAGTGCACTGCGCTTTGTTATGGACTAGCCTGAAAAATCGCCGGTGCAGTGACGACATGTTGTTGCTAATACCCAGTGTGCAAGGCCCATTAACGGTGGGGGTTAACTAGAAACCGCTAGCACAGGAAGCCAGTGAGGGCGACGGCATAACACGATACCGTCACTGCTCATAAAACAAAGCTCGCTAAGCGCCAGTTAAGCCTAAATGACGGGCATGAAAGCGCAAATGCTGCTCGATAAAACTGGCGATAAAGTAGTAGCTGTGATCATAGCCTGCTTGCAAACGGATTTCAGCGGCAACGCCTGCTTGCTCTGCGGCTTTAACCAAGCTGTCAGTTTGCAACTGAGCCGGATAAAAGTTATCACTGAGTCCCTGATCAACTAAAATCGGCAGCTGACTGCCCTGCTTCGCCAGCAAATAAGCAGCGTCGTATTGCTGCCATTTTGTTTCATCGTCCCCGAGATAACCGCGCAGCGCTTTTTGGCCCCAAGTACAATTCATCGGGTGACAAATGGGTGAAAAAGCAGAAATACTGCGATACTCGGCATTGTTACGCAGGCCAATGACCAGAGCACCGTGCCCCCCCATCGAGTGACCACTGATTGCTTTAGCCGCGCTCAGTGGCAATTCTGCCTGCAGCAGTGCCGGTAATTCCTGCAAAATATAATCATACATCTGATAATGCGCAGCAAAAGGCGCTTCAGTGGCATTAACATAAAAGCCGGCCCCTAAGCCAAAGTCATAAGCCCCATCTGGATCATCAGCAACATCGGCGCCACGAGGGCTGGTATCGGGCATGATTAGCGCCAGTCCAAGCTCTGCAGCCACACGCTGCGCCCCGGCTTTGCTGGAAAAATTCTCATCGGTACAGGTTAAACCTGATAACCAATACAGTGCAGGTACCTTGTGTAGCTCTGCTTGCGGCGGTAAAAATACTGAAAATTGCATTTCGCAGTGCAGCACCGCAGATTGATGTTTAAATCGCAGTTGTTTGCCACCAAAACAGCGTTGTTCGCTTACAGCGATAAGTGCAGAAGAAGTTGTCATACGCGGCCTCTTAATATCGAAAAACGCAAGATGCCTATCGGCCTAACACGCCAAAGCAAAAGCGCTAAGGCGTGTTAGTGATAAGCTTTAGAAGTGGATTACGGTGCGGATCGACTTGCCTTCATGCATTAAATCAAAGGCTTTGTTGATGTCCTCTAACGGCATGGTATGCGTAATAAAAGTATCAAGTTCAAACTCACCGTTTAAATAACGCTCAACATAATCCGGTAATTCGCTGCGACCTTTTACGCCACCAAAGGCCGTACCGCGCCATACACGACCAGTAACCAACTGGAATGGCCGGGTTGAGATCTCTTGTCCAGCACCCGCCACACCAATAATCACCGATTCGCCCCAGCCTTTATGACAACATTCTAAAGCAGAGCGCATCACGTTGACGTTACCAATACATTCAAACGAGAAATCCACGCCACCATCGGTCATCTCAACAATCACCTCTTGGATCGGTTTGTCGAAATGCTTCGGGTTAATCACATCCGTCGCGCCCAATTGTTTGGCGATCGCAAATTTATCTTCGTTAATATCAATGGCAATAATGCGGCTGGCTTTAGCCATAACTGCACCAATGATCGCCGATAAGCCGATGCCGCCTAAACCAAACACTGCGACGGTATCGCCTTCTTTTACTTTGGCGGTATTCATTACTGCACCCATGCCGGTAGTGACACCACAGCCGAGTAAGCAGACTTTTTCCAACGGGGCTTCTTTATTAATTTTAGCCAGTGAAATTTCTGGTAATACCGTGTACTCAGAAAAGGTGGACGTGCCCATATAGTGATAAATTGGCTTACCGTCTTTTGAAAACCGAGTGGTGCCATCAGGCATCAAGCCTTTGCCTTGAGTGGCACGAATGGCTTGGCACAGGTTAGTTTTGCCCGACAAACAAAATTTACATTTACCACACTCTGGGGTGTACAGTGGGATCACATGATCGCCTACCGCCACTGAAGTGACGCCTTCACCGACGGCTTCGACAATACCCCCCCCCCTCGTGCCCTAAAATAGCCGGAAAAATGCCTTCAGGATCTTCACCAGACAAGGTAAAGGCATCGGTATGGCACACGCCGGTAGCCACGATACGTACTAACACTTCGCCTTTTTGTGGCGGCATTAAATCGACTTCTTCAATGGTTAACGGTTGACCTGGGCCCCAAGCGACGGCGGCACGTGTTTTAATCATGTTCATCTGTTGATCCTTTTAAAAAGTTACACAGGAAGATTTTACTATGAGGTTAAGTGTAACCTGATTTTGATTTTTTCCATATCAGGTTGAATAGCATTAAAATGCAAATCAGTTTTTCATTTTTGCAATAATGTAGCACTTTGTACTATGATCAAGGCGATTAACGCAAAAAGTGACAAGCGTTCTGGCGAGTAACAATAACAATGGCATTTTAATGAAACAATGGATCGGCATTAGTGAGTTTGTGGCCGTGGCTGAGCAACAGAGTTTTACTAAGGCCGCTAAACAGTTAGGCATTTCGGTCGCACAAGTCAGTCGTAACATTGCTGAATTAGAGGCGAGTCTTGCCATTAAACTGCTGTATCGCAGTACCCGCAGTGTCAGCCTGACTGAAGAGGGCTTATTGTATTTACAGCATTGTCGGCATTTGGTGGCCAGTTTAGATGAAGCAAACCGCACACTGGCCAACCTAAAAGCAACGCCTCGCGGCCAAATTAAACTGACCGCACCGGTTTTTTATGGTGAAACCCGAATTGCCCCACTGCTACATGATTTTATGCTGCGCTACCCCGACACTGAATTAGATTTGCAGCTTAGCAACAACAAACTGGATTTAGTTCAAGGCGGCTATGATCTGGCTATTCGACTTGGCACTTTAGAAAGCTCGAGTTTGATTGCCCGCAAGCTGGCCAGCCGCACACAATATGTGGTGGCATCTCCGGCCTATTTAGCTCAGCATGGCACACCCACTAGCCTAACAGCCTTAGCGCAGCATCAATGCCTCACCGGCACAGTAGCGAATTGGCGCTTTATGCAGCAAGGAAAAATCGTTCAGTTTAAGCCACAAGGCCGTATTGTTTGCAATAGTGGCGTGGCACTGCGCGATGCCGCCCTCAAAGGGCTGGGTTTAGTGCAATTACCTGACTACTATGTCAGTGACAATTTGCAGCAAGGCGAGTTGATGGCGGTTCTTAGTGAACTGCGGCAACCGGATGAGGGTATTTGGGCTATCTATCCACAAAATCGGCATTTATCCGCCAAAGTGCGGGTACTCGTGGACTATTTAGCATCAAAGCTGAGTTGAAACGCGCGCCTGTCGCCCTCATCGTTCTGTTATACACATTGTTTCACTGGCTTTTAACATCACAAGGATCTAGCTGCATGACGCCGTTAAAAATCGATTTAGTTTCTGATATTGCCTGCCCATGGTGCGCTATCGGCTATGCCCGCTTAGAGCAGGCATTATCACTGGCACCGGAATTAGCCGTTACCTTAGAGTGGCACGCCTTTGAATTAAATCCGGATAAGAACGCGCCACAGGAAGCGATATTACCGGCACTTAGCCGTAAATACGGTAAAAGTGAAGAAGAAATGCGCCAAGCGCAAGCCAATATGATGCAGATCGCCAGCGGCCTCGGCATCAATTTTAGCCAGTTACAGCAGCGCAAAACCTGTAATACCTTTGATGCGCATCGCTTGGTCAAATGGGCCGACACACAACAAAAAGCCACCGCCATGAAGCTGGCACTGTTTGATGCCTATTTTGGTGAAGCAGCCAATGTGGCTGATAGATCAGTGCTGGCAGAATGCGCGAAAAATGCCGGTTTAGATCAAACGCAAGCAGAACAGATCTTAGCCAGTAATGACTTTGCTGATATCGTATCTGCTGATATCGCTAAGTACCAACAAGCCGGTATTTCTTCAGTTCCGGCCTTTATCATTAATAACAAATACCTGATTTCTGGCGCACAAGAGCCACAGCAATTAGCCGCTTCACTGCGTCAAATTGCCAGCGAAAGCATAAAATAATCACTTTGCGCTCATTACCGCCAGACTATTTAGTCACTGTAGTATTGAGCCTATGCGCTGCGCTTGGTCATTTGCTGAAGAAAAAACCGCTATGCTATACGTTTTATTACATTTACCTTTTGTGTAAACAGCTTAAAACTGATTAAATTAGCGGTAATATTGTTATAAAGAGCTATTTATGCTGTTATCTCGCGTTAAGTCACCGTTATTCTTAGCTATCTTACTAACTCTGCTTTTAGCGCTCTGGTTAATTTTTGCAGATCATCGCCAAGCCTCCCAGCAAGCGCTAGAAGCCGCAGCGCCTGCCCCCGCTGCTGCTTTTACCGTGCAAACACAGTTGTCGAATGCCTCAGCCTACCCTGCAACGCAGCAGTTACAGGGGCAAATAATGGCTTGGCACAGTATTGACATAAAAGCCCAAGTTGCCGGACAGCTACTGCAATTAAACGTCGAGCAAGGCGATAAGGTCAAACAAGGGACAACGCTGCTGCAATTAAGTGATGAAGGACGCACAGCCCGCTTACAGCAAGCCAAAGCATTGTATCATTTACGACAAAGTGAACTGCAAAGCGCTCAACAATTAACCCGCCAACAATTTGTGAGTAAAACCGAATTAGCACGCTTACAAAGTGACTTAGCCAGTGCAGAAGCCAATTTAGCCGAGGCGGAATTAAATGTTGCCCACACGCAGCCTACGGCTCCCTTTAATGGTGTGCTGGCACGTCGTTACAGCGATCCGGGTAGCCGAGTGCAAATTGGCGATACACTGTTTCAATTAGTGGATATCAGTCAATTACGCGTAACAGCGCAAGTGCCACAACAACGCGTAGCAGAGTTATCGCTGGGTCAAACCGTAACAGTCAATTTAATGAACGGCCAACAGCTTAACGGCAGCCTCAGTTTTATTAGCCCCGTCGCTGATGCACAAAGCCGCAGTTATTATATTGAAGCTACCGTGGCGAATCCTCAGTTACAGCCTCTCGCTGGTGCCAGTGCGACCTTAGTGATTGCCTTGTCGGCGGTCGAAGCTCATCAGATCTCACCGGCGTTATTGCGGCTTGACCCACAAGGACGGCTTGGTCTTTACACGGTAGAAAACGATGTAGTGCAGTTTTACCCCATCAGTTTATTAAGCACCGACAACAATAGCGCTTGGGTCACAGGTCTGCCAGCGCAAGCGGAATTGATCACACAAGGCGCAGGCTTTGTTGCGGTCGGCCAAGCCGTGACAGTGCAGCGCGGAGTCAGCGAATGAGAGCGTTAATCGCCGCGGCGATTGACCGCAGTCGAGCCAGCATTATGTTGCTGCTGTTTATTTTTGCTGCAGGCCTAACCGCCTATATCGTCATCCCAAAAGAAGCCAACCCCGATGTTGCCATTCCGATGATGTATGTGTCGATGTCGCTCGATGGCATCAGCCCAGAAGACGGTGAGCGATTACTGGTGCGGCCGATGGAGCACGAATTACGCTCGTTAGAGGGCATTAAAAAAATGACCTCCACCGCCAGCGAAGGTCATGCCTCGGTAATGCTAGAGTTTGACGCAGGTTTTGATCCAGATAAAGCCTTGGCTGATGTTCGAGTTAAAGTAGATGCCGCTCGCGCGAAACTGCCAGCAGAAGCCAAAGAGCCCACGGTCAACGAAATCAATGTGGCGTTATTTCCGGTGCTGTCAGTTGGCTTATCGGGGCCCATCGCCGAAGAAGTTTTGGTGCGCATTGCCCGTGCATTAAAAGAACAAATTGAAGCCATTCCGGAAGTATTAGAAGTCGACATTGGCGGTGATCGAGAAGATTTACTGGAGATTGTCGTCGATCCACAAGTATTGCAAAGCTATGGCCTAGATTATCAACAGCTATTCTCGTTAGTCAGCAACAATAACCGCTTAGTCGCCGCCGGCAGTTTAGATACCGGTGCGGGGCGTATGGCATTAAAAGTGCCTGGGATCATTGAAGATCTTACCGATGTACTGGCGATGCCCATCAAAGTCAGTGGCGATACGGTCATCACCTTTGGCGATGTTGCGACCGTCAATCGTAGCTTTAAAGATCCACAAGGCTTTGCCCGGATCAATGGCCAGCCCGCCGTCGTACTCGAAGTAAAAAAACGCAGTGGTGCCAATATTATCTCCAGTATTGAGCAAACCAAGGCGTTATTAACCGAGGCCAGCAAACAATTTCCAGAAGGGCTGCAAATAGACTACATCATGGATCAATCTGTGCAGGTTGAAACCATGCTGTCGGATTTGCTTAACAACGTGCTGACCGCCGTGGTGTTAGTGTTAATTTTGATTATCGCTACCATGGGGCTGCGCAGTGCCTTATTGGTGGGCATCACTATCCCAGGCGCTTTTTTTGCGGGCATCATGCTGATCTGGGCATTGGGTTTTACCATGAATATTATCGTGTTGTTCGCGCTAATCTTAGTGGCAGGTATGTTAGTTGATGGCGCGATTGTCGTATCTGAATTAGCTGACCGTTTCAGTAAAGAAGGGCAAGATCGCAAGACTGCTTGGCTCAATGCCGCCGATAGAATGGCATGGCCTATCATCGCCTCTACCTGCACCACCCTTGCGGTGTTTGTGCCTTTATTATTTTGGCCAGGCATGGTCGGGCAATTTATGAAATACCTACCGGCGACCGTGATTGTCTGTTTACTTGCATCCATGGTGATGGCGCTCATTTTCTTACCGGTGATGGGTAGCCTTGGCCGTTATCGACCACCGGCACCCGATATTGCTGAACCGGCAAACCGTTTTAGCGCGGGCTATCGTCGTGCGTTAAGCGTAGTATTACATTGGCCCGGTCGCAGCTTGGCTTTTACGCTATCGGCGATTATTTTGGTGTATTTTGCTTATGCCAAATTTAACTATGGTACTGAATTTTTTCCGGCCGTAGAGCCAGAATCGGCGCAAGTCTGGGTACGGGCTCGCGGTGACATGTCCATTTTTGAAAAAGATGCTTTGCTGCAAAAAGTGGAGCAGCGTTTATTGCATTTACCTGAAGTGAAAGCCTTATATGCGCGCTCAATGGCCAGTGCGGGTGGCGAGCTAACGGCAGATGTTGTAGGCACCTTACAGTTTCAATTTATTGATTGGGATCAACGCCGCCCTGCGGCGGCCATATTACACGATATGCGGCAACTGACCGCCGATATCCCCGGCATTATGCTGGAGTTTCGCCAACAGCAAGAAGGCCCTGCTGCGGGTAAACCGGTGGAGTTATTAATTACATCACAAGATCCATCGCAAATTGATGCGGCAACCGCGTTGGTCATTGCTAACATGCAGCAACTCGGTGGTTTTGTCGATATTGAAGATGATCGTAATTTACCGGGTATCGAATGGCGAGTAGAAGTGAACCGCGCCGAGGCCGCCCGTTTTGGCGCAGATGTATTAACCGTCGGCAATGCCATTCAATTGGTCAGCAATGGTTTATTACTGGCTCGGTTTCGTCCGGAATACGCCAGTGATGAAGTCGATATTCGGGTACGCTTTCCTCATAACGAACGCTCGCTCAGCCAGTTATCACGATTAACCGTGGCAACCACCTCAGGTCAGGTGCCGCTGAGTAACTTTGTCAATGTGGTGCCCTCCCCCAAAACCAGTGTGATTAAACGCGTTGACAGTAACCGAGCCATCACCATCAAAAGCGATTTAGCAGAAGGTTATCAGTTAACAGAACGTTTAAATACACTGCGCTCTGCCGACATTACGCTTCCCGACGGGGTGATGATTCAAACCGCAGGTGAAGATGCTGATCAACAAGAAACCATGAGTTTTTTACTCGGCGCTTTTGTGATTGCTATCTTTATCATGCTGATGATTTTGCTGGCGCAATTTAATAGTTGGTATCAAAGTTTACTGATTTTATCCGCCATTGTTCTATCTACCGCAGGCGTTTTGCTGGGTTTGCTGATCAATGGCCAAAGTTTTGGTATTGTGATGGTGGGCATGGGAATTATTGGTTTGGCCGGTATCGTGGTAAACAACAATATTGTGTTAATTGATACCTACAACCAATTTCGCGCACAAGGCCATACTGCGGTCAGTGCGGCGTTAGAGACAGGCTGTTTACGTCTAAGGCCGGTGTTATTGACGTCAATTACTACGGTGCTGGGCTTAATGCCGATGGTGCTATCGGTGAATGTAAATTTACTGGAACCCAGTTTAGGTTTTGGTGCACCCTCTACCATGTGGTGGACTCAGCTATCGAGTGCCATCGCCGGAGGTTTAACCTTTGCCACGATATTAACGCTGTTTCTAACCCCTGCACTGCTGGTGTTGGGCGATAAATTTCGCCGCAACCCAGCAATAGCAACTACTGCAGAAGAATAGACTTAACGCTTAAGGTTGTTTCGCCGACTGTGTCGCTTTGTCAAACAAGCTGGCACTGTCGGTTAAAAACATTTCTGGATTTTTGGGCGTACTAATTAGCATAGGTTGTGACAATAATTCCGCTTGATACTGCGGCATTATTTGCGGCCCAGCCGCTTGCATGTAGGGCACTAACCAATAAGTACTCGCTAAGGCAATGGTTAACACTAGCTGCAAACTTTTACGTTGCATACCTGCCAGTTTAAAGCCATTCCAAAACAACACCACAAGCAGTACTGCAGGCAGGGTTAACTGCAACACCTCGACCAACATCGCCTGACTAAAGTTAAAACTTAACCAGCGGCTCAATTCTGACCAAAGCAACCAACTTGCGGTAATGAGCAGGATCAGTGTCACCTGCGGTCGAAAGTTTGATTCTTGCGAGCGCAGCCGCGCCCATAACGCTAACAGTGCAGGCCACAGCAGCAAAGCCAATAAAATAAACGGAATACTTAATAACTGTCGATGCCAATTCTCAGCCGCCTCACCGATGGCACCCAGCCACATTTCATAAGAAAAGTACGCAGAAACCAACAACAATAATAAGATCAGCAAGGGTACTGACGATAATAATCGTAAACTTTGCCAACCTTTAGCGAGTATGCGCGTTGGCGCGACACTGGCTGCAGCAAAAAACACCCGTAAACGTTGTTTACCTAAGATAAATTCTTGGCCAGAATGCGGGATCGTGGTTTGCTGAATACGCTGCCCTGAGCTACTTAAAGTACCATTTGCCGAGTCCAGATCGCGTAACTGCCAATGCCCCTGCTCATCGCAACTAAGTATGGCATGCTCAGCGCAACTGTGCGGATCCAGTAAGATAACATCGTTATCATAACTGCGACCAATCCGGATATCGTTTTGAGTAAATTTATGGATCCCAACACTTTTTCCCTGAGTATTTAACAGCTCAATAATTATTGCCATTTCACTGTCTCCATAAACTTACGGGTAAACGCATCGGCATTTTGTTGACTAACGCCCGCTAACGAAAAGTGACTCACAAAACCTTGTTGCTCAGCAGGCACGGTTCCAGCTAAAAACAACACATCAAATAACTCGGGGTAATCTTTGTAGGCACGCACACAATAGATGGTGCGAGCTGCAACTTGTTTGTCGCCGACAATGTCGCTTAAGCAGCTATATTCGCCAACATCACGCACCGAAGCGCGATTGTCTGGGCGCATTTGTTTTAGCTTGTTCGCGTAATGATGCACGAATTTTGTCATGGCTAACGCCGAACCATCAAACCACTCAAATTGCATTTGAATTTTGCCGGTGGTGAATTGATGACTAATAAACACCTCTTCCGACAAACCACAAAACGCGGCAGAAGCGCGAATTTCTTGCTCTACGCGAGGGGGATTAGTGCGAGCCCAACAAGTGATAAAAGGCGCGATACTCTCTGGCACTAAACCCCGGCCTAAAGCTTTCATTTGCCAGTTCGCGTTTAATAAGGGTTCGAGCATTTGCTGTTGGTTAGCCAATAACTGTTGGCCAATTTGTGTTTTTAAAAGCTCAACCGCAGGGACCTCGGCAGGCTTTGTATTCACCAGGGCTTTAACCTGCGCCATCGGCACCACAAAGCCTAATTGATTACCGCCCGTTGACACATTCACCCCAACCACTTGGCCAAGCTCATTAACACTAGGGCCACCACTCATACCCGGATTAATCGAGCCTGTGACATGTAAACGCGGATAAAAGCTTTGTTGTTTCATGCCGTTATAGGTACCCGGCACCACTACCATGCCTAAATCATGCGGATTACCTAAACTGAACACCGCCGCGCCCTGCTCCGGTAAGGCATCGGCTAACGCAAAAAAATGCCCTACTCTGGCTGGCGCTTTTAACAAGGCTAAATCATTTACCACATCTAGGGCTAAAATCTCTAATGGCTGTAAGCCATCATCCCCAAACTTTGCCATTAATTGATAGCTATCTGGGGTGGCAACGCGGCTTGCAACCACATGATAATTGGTGATCACCAACTCGGGCGCAATATAAAAACCGCTGCCAATTGAGGTTTTGTGCTGAGTTTGTTTTTCAACAACCTGCACCTGCAGTAAGGCATCTTGATATTGGCTAAAGACCTGTTGCGCATTGTCCGCTTGTACCTGAAGGGCTGCCAAGCCGAAACAACACGCCATGCTAATGAAAAAACGCCTATAAAACATCCTGATAACTCCCGACATAACAAGATTTGACCTTAGCACTCCCTGTTTTTTTTACAAGCTTAATCTGCCGGTCAGCACACTAAACACGGCTATTCTCTTTAGAGATTCGTGATCCGATAACCAATGACCGGAAGTACATCCTCGCCTGGACATTTCGATGGCGCAGCAAAAAAGGCGTCATTGCAGTGCCCACTGTTATCTTCTAAACAAAATTCAAAACGCACAGCGCTTTTCACCGGTGCATTGAGCAACCCTGCCGGTAAATGTTGCCATTGCCACTTAGCGATGGCTTTGCGAGCTTCACGGGCAAATCGATGTGATAACACCTGATGGATAAAACATAAACAGTCAGCAATTTAACGCAACACCGCAAAAAAATAAAGTTTACATTTCAGTTTCAATTCACCAAAAACAAAACCCCAGCAAGCTGGGGTTTTAAACCGACTTAAAATGCACGGTTTAGCGCATAGCCACCAGCATACTGCTTGGCTGCTCTAAATACTGTTTCCACAAATTAGTAAAGCGGGCAATGGTACCGCCATCAATAATGCGGTGATCGCCTGACCAGCTCACTTGCATAATTTGCCGAGCGACCACTTGGCCTTTGGCATCAAAGCGCGGTAAAGACTGTACCTTACCTAGGGCGACAATCGCCACTTCCGGTTTATTGATGATAGGTGTCGCTACTGTGCCACCAATGGCGCCAATATTACTGATGGTAATCGTGCCGCCTTTTAAATCAGCAGGACTCACTCGGCCTTCGCGAGCAGCATCCGTTAATTTAGTTAAGGCATTAGCAATTTCCACAATGGACTTTTGCTCACACCCTTTAATATTTGGCACTAACAAACCAACTTTAGAGTCAACCGCAATGCCAATATTGTGCGCACTAAAATAAGTTAACTCAGTGCAGTCGGCATTCGGCTGACTGTTCATTACCGGAAACTCATTGATCGCCAGCGATAAGGCTTTCATAAAGAACGGCATCATGGTCAGTTTCACGCCTTGCTTGGCATAGTGATCTTTTAACTGGCTGCGCAGGGCAATCAATTCCGTTAAATCGATTTCTTCGCAATAAGTAAAATGCGGAATAGTCGATACCGACTCGGTCATTTGCCGAGCCATGGCTGCTTTAATCCCCCGAATGGCTTCAACGCGATGAGTCGCTGATGCTGCAGCTGGCGCTGCAGCAGCTGTCGTGTTGCTCACGCTGCTGGCAGTTGCTTGCGTCGTGGGCTTCGCCTCACCGGCAGTAAAGGCACGGACATCGTCTTTAAACACTCGGCCTTTATCACCAGAGCCTGGTACCAAATGAATATCAATACCCAATTCACGTGCTAAACGCCGCACCGCAGGGCTAGCTAAGGCTTTACCTAGTGGCGCCTGACGACTTACCGCGGCATGGTTACTGGCTTTAGCCTGAGCAGTCACTTGGCTGCTGGTGGTGGCTGCTGGGGCTGCGGTAACCGCATTGTTGCTGTCAGATGGCGCATCCACTGCACGACTGATGGCAAATAACGGCGCATGCACCTTGGCAATTTCACCTTTGGCATAATACAGTTTACTGACAACACCCGAGTGTTTTGCTGGGATCTGTACTAAGGCTTTATCAGTCATCACATCACAAACCGGTTGATCTTCGCTGATGGTCTCACCTTCAGCAACTAACCATTCTACGATTTCACACTCGACAATACCCTCACCGATATCCGGTAAAATAAAGTCTTCACTGATCATGCCATTGGCTTGTGGCGCAGCAGCAGGCTGAGCTGGGGCCGCTACTTGGGTGGCCTTCGCGGGTTCAACATGGGCAGCGGTATTGCCATCGTCGGCAATCTCCATTGCAAATAATGGCGCATGTACCTTAGCAATCTCGCCTTTGGCATAATACAATTTACTGACCACACCGTTATAAACCGCAGGGATCTGCACTAAAGCTTTGTCGGTCATCACATCACAAACCGGTTGGTCTTCACTGATGGTATCGCCCTCAGCAACCAGCCATTCCACGATTTCACACTCAACAATACCTTCGCCAATATCTGGCAGAATAAAATCCTGTTTCATCCAAGGCTCCTTAGAAGTTAACCGAGCGTTTAATCGCTTCGAAGGTTTTCAGATGATCGGCGACATATTCTTTTTCTAGCGCCAGCGGATAAGGTGTATCCATACCGCACACCCGTTCGATGGGGCTTTCAAGGTGCAAGAAACAGCTGCCTTGAATGGTCGCGGCAATTTCACCAGCGAAACCACCGGTTAATGGCGCTTCATGGTTAATCACTAAACGGCCGGTTTTTTTCACGGATGCGGCAACGGTATCCGCATCCCATGGCAGAATGCTGCGCAAGTCAATCACTTCACAGGAGATACCTTCGGCAGCGGCCATCTCAACGGCTTTTTGAATAATTTCCATTTGCGCGCCCCAGCCCAGTACCGTGACATCCTTACCTTGTTGTAGGATATCAGCTTTACCGATAGGTAACTCATAATACTCTTCTGGTACTTCGCCAATGGAGGCACGATACAGTTTCTTCGGTTCAAAAAAGATCACCGGATCCGGGCAAGCAATCGAGGCTAAGAGTAAGCCTTTCGCTTGATAAGGGTCGCGAGGCACCACGATTTTTAAACCCGGGGTGTGCGCAAAATAGGCCTCTGGGCTTTGGCTGTGGTAATGTCCACCTGCAATGCCGCCACCATAAGGCGTACGGAACACCAAGCCACCGACATTAAATTCATTACCCGAGCGGTAGCGAAACTTGGCGGTTTCATTGACGATTTGGTCAAAGGCGGGAAAGATATAATCCGCAAATTGAATCTCAGCGACCGGCTTCATGCCCTGTGCCGCCATACCATTGGCAAAACCAGCGATACCTTGCTCAGTCAGTGGCGTGTTGAAACAACGAGCTTTACCATACTTTTCTTGCAATTTACTGGTTGCACGAAATACACCACCAAAGTGGCCAACATCTTCACCAAAACAGACCACGCCATCATCTTTAGCCATTGCCAAATCAAGGGCATTGTTAATGGCCTGCAACATGTTCATTTTTGCCATTAGTCTAATCTCCCCGCCGTGATCGGATACGCATCTGGATATTTCCGGATATGCTGTTTTAATTCGTCTAATTGTTGCTGTAATGCAGGAATAGGCTCGGCATAAACATCAGAAATTAAGTGTTCGATACCTGGCTTCGCCACTTTTTCAGCCACTTTAAGCGCATCTAAGATATCAATACGTAATTGCTCAGTTTGCGCTTTGTCGGCCGCTTCATCCAGCCAACCTTTCTGTAATAACCAGGCCTTGTAACGGGCGATAGGATCATTCTTACGCCATAAGGCTTCTTCTTCCTTAGAACGATAGCCACTTGGATCATCAGAAGAGGAATGGGCACCTAAACGGTATGCCATCGACTCAATTAATACCGGCTCGTTATGCTTTAACGCATATTCACGGGCCATTTGCGTGGCTTTAAACACCGCCAGAATGTCGGCCCCGTCAACACGAATCGACTTCATGCCATAACCTACCGCGCGACAGGCAATACCGTCACCGACAAACTGTTCATTCGCTGGCGTAGAAATGGCATAGCCATTGTTGCGACAGAAAAAAATCACCGGTGCTTTGTGCACCGCTGCCATATTTAAACCGGCATGGAAGTCGCCTTCAGAAGCCGCGCCTTCACCAAAATAACAAATTGTTACGGCTTCCAATCCACGCAATTTTTGCGCATAAGCATAACCACTGGCCTGTGGGATCTGGGTGCCTAAGGGTGACGAAATCGTCATATAGTTGATGGCATTGCTTCCATAATGCACCGGCATCTGCCGGCCTTTACCCAAGTCTTTCTCGTTGGAGAACAACTGGTTCATAAATTGTTCTAGCGTAAAGCCGCGATAGCGCAAAGCACCTTGTTCGCGGTATTGCGCCATAATCATGTCAAGATCCGTTAACGCTGCCGCACTGCCGATAGTGGTTGCCTCTTCGCCTAAGCATTGCATGTAAAAACTGATACGACCTTGGCGCTGTGCAGCCAACATCCTTTCATCTAACACTCGGATAAACACCATAGTGTCATACATTTTTAACGCGGTTGCCTTGTCTAACGTGGGTGCCTCTGCTTCTGCATAAAGGCTACCATCGTCTTTCAGGATCCTTAAGGTAGGGATTTTTAACGCGTCACTGGCAGTAAACTCTGCGCGATGCACCGTAGTAATGGTGGCGTTATTTGGATTGGTCATAAGGACTCTCTTGGTTGTAATGACTCGTTTTTCCGCTAGACTTTACCTTTACGTAAACTGCAATGCAACCGCGCGCTGGCATAAAAAAACCTGACAGCACACAGTACTGTCAGGTTATATTTACTGGCTAAAGCCGTTAAGACGTTAGATCAGGTTATGTTGAATGTCTGTGGGTACCACCATCAGCATAGCACGCTGCCCAATGGCCACTTTAGCGTTCGGGAAAATTAACGCCTCCCCCTCGCGCTCTACCCGATACTCTAAGTCACCATCGGTGGCCAATAAGCTACCTAACGGATAACTGGTGAAATTCTGGACATCGTCAGCAAAATGCAACTTGAAATCTTGAGTTTGCTTATTAATGGCGCGATACACTTCATAAAGATGAAAATCTTCTGCCGCAAAAGGTTTCGGCGCAAGTAAACGGTTAGTAATCAGTGCACGTAAGGCACTGTCTGCTTGGGCAAAACGTGACATATCATTTTGGCCAAACGGCTGCACTTTACCCAGCTCTATGGTAAAGGCATCCGCGCCATGGCTGTGCGACGCATAATAGCTAAAGGTACTGGCCGGCGTTTGCATCATCAGCACCGTGTGCACATCGCAAGCCGCCAGAAATTGTAACTGTTGTTTGCGCCAAGGCTTACCATGTAAAAAAGGATACACGGCGAACTTCTCAAAACGAGAGCCACGAATGGCGGTGTGTAAATCATATAAACAACGCGGCTCATTGGCCGGGGCGCCTTCATAAAATCGTGTAACATACTGCTCTAACGCTTGGGCGCGTTGCCGCTCGGCGTTGATTAAACCCGCCCCCTTACTATGATGCCCCGAAAATAACCGATTTAAATTCTCAGTCACTTCACGACGGCCTAAATTTATGGCGGCAGGATTAGCGAATAGCACTAATACCCGCTCAGTAGGTGTTAAATGCCCCTGTAAAATATCTTGCACGATAGCGGCACACAGTTCGATGGGAGCCGTTTCATTACCATGCACACCACAACTGAGAATAATATGTTGTCGAGCGGCTTGGGCAGGCTGAAAACAGATCACGCCAGTATCCCAGATCTCGACAGTAACGCCTGAGCCTAATTCAAACTGACAAGGGGCTAAACCATTAGGATTGGCTAAGGTAAAAGCTAAAAAATCGCCGCTATGACGAAACTGCTCCATCATCATTGCTGTTACTCCTGTCGATAAAATGTTAATTTTTAGTCGTGTTTTTTCTGATAGTAACCCGAGAAAGCCTGATCACCAAACGCCGCAGTTAGCACGAAGCTATTCAAGGTTGTAAGGGGCTGACATTATAAGCAGGATTGGCCAAATGCCGTTTATTAAACTCTAGGTAAGCAGCAGGATCTTGCCCTGCCCACAATTCCAGAACATTTAGAAAGGCGGGATCTTGTCTTATTTGTGGCATTACCGCGTTGATCTCGGCTAAGACCGCTTGGCCCCATGCCGTTTTAGCACAGCCAATGGCACCAGGCATGTGCGTTTGATCGTTCTCTTGCAGTGGGGTTAATGTTAACTCGCTATCAAACACTTTATGAAAGTAATTGGCAATAATGGGATAATCCATCGTGTAATCTAAGCGATCTGCCACAATCATCTGCAGGATCGCAATAGCACCGCCACTGCCAGTTCGCGCGAGAAACGGTGGGGTTTTATCTAACAAGGGCTGCAAAATACTATAGCGCCGCCCCGCCGGATAACCTAAGCGGTAGTGTTTATCAGCTAATAAGGCGGTAAAAGCTAATGGATTACCATAGCGCAATTGTATCTGTGCCGCTTTGGCTTTAGTGGTGATCAATTGATAGGGGTAATAGACATGGGTCGGTAAACTGAAATAGGCTCGCTCATCATGTCGGCCATGATAAATCATACAGGGGAAGCATAGTTCGGACTGTTGTTTTAATAAATTACTGATGCGCGCTTGGGGCATTAACCAAACTGAACGTTGTTTATCTGGCAAGGCGCGATGTACCGCATCCATTAATCCATCACACAAGCCTAAGCCTTGATAGGGTCCGTCAATAATATGAAAAGGCGGTGCATCATTAATGGCCCACTGCAAAGTGTTGGCCAATGACTCGTTAGCACTGGCCATTTTGCTAAAACAGAAACAGCATAATACCACGCAAAAAAAACGCATAAGCTTTCACACTACGCCATACCACTTAGCATTAGCATAAAAGAAAGCAAAACGAGTTTCGAGCATTAAATAAAAACGGCAGCGAAAACGCTGCCGTTTAATCTATTAAGAAACGTAATCAAACGTTTACTTTTAATTTTTAATAATGTCGCAAGACTTCAGTTTCCACACTCGTTCAACATAATCGTTGATAGAGCGATCTGAAGTAAACTTCCCGACGGATGCGGTATTGATAATCGCTTTCTCTGCCCAGAGCGCGGGATCACGATACCATGTATCGACTTTTTGCTGCGCCGCTAGGTAAGACTCAAAATCAGCCAATACTAAGTATGGGTCGTTGCCATCTAACAAGCTGCGTTTAATTGCCGCTAACTCACCGGGTTTGCCTGGCGTAAAGTAATCGGTCTCTAACCAATCCAGAATCGCTTTCAGCTCAGGGTTATTATGGTAATACTCGCTGCTATGATAGCCCTTCTGATGTAGCGCTTTAACTTCATCTACCGTTAAACCAAAGATCGCGATATTGTCTTCACCGACTTCTTCGGCAATTTCAATATTAGCCCCATCCAAGGTTCCCACTGTAATGGCACCATTTAACGCCAGTTTCATATTCCCAGTACCTGAAGCTTCTTTACCGGCCGTAGAGATTTGCTCAGAAATATCTGCTGCGGGGATCAGTTTTTCAGCCAAGGTGACGCGGTAGTTCGGCATGAACACCACTTTAATACGGTTTTTAACTCGCTTATCGTTGTTGATTTTTTCAGCGACTTTATTGATGGCATAAATAATGTCTTTAGCCAGCTTGTAACCGGGGGCGGCTTTAGCACCAAACAAGAACACCCGTGGCACCATATCGTAGTCTGGATTTTGCAAAATACGGCGATATAACGCCAAAATATGCAGTAAATTCAGATGTTGCCGTTTGTATTCATGTAAGCGTTTAATTTGCACATCAAACATCGCGGTAGGATCAACATCGATACGCGTTAGTTTCTTAATTACCACAGCTAAGTCCGCTTTATTTTGCTGTTTAATCGCCATAAAGTTTTCTTGGAACTGCGGATCTTTGGCATGCTCAACAAGTTTTTGTAATTGATTCAGCTCTCGTGGCCAATCTTTACCAACAATCGTATCCAACAACTTAGCCAAACGCGGGTTACATGACTTTAACCAACGTCGTGGCGTGACACCGTTAGTGATATTGGTAAATTTATCCGGCCATAATGCCACCATTTCTGGGAACAGATCGGATTGCACCAATTTAGAATGCACTTCAGCCACACCATTCACCTTAAATGAACCCACAACCGATAAATGCCCCATCCGAACCATTGGCTCATGGCCTTCTTCGATAATAGACAATTTACGTTTTTTGTCGTTATCGCCAGGCCACAATACGTCTACCTGCTCTAACAAGAAGCGGCGGTTGATTTCGTAAATAATTTCAATATGTCGAGGTAATACTTTTTCAAACAATCTTACTGGCCAACGCTCTAGCGCTTCTGGCAATAAGGTATGGTTAGTGTAGGCAAAAACCTGCTGACAAATCGCCCATGCATCATCCCATGCCATTTGCGCTCGATCGACTAAAATACGCATTAATTCAGGAATCGCTACCGCAGGGTGAGTATCGTTTAATTGAATGACCACTTGTTTACCAAAGTGGCTCCAATCATCACCGTGCCGACGTTTATAACGGCGAATAATGTCTTTTAGTGAACAAGAACAGAAGAAATATTGCTGAATTAAACGTAGCTCTTTACCGGCATCCGTTTCATCATTGGGGTATAACACTTTGGAAATATTTTCGGCTTCCACGTTTTCACGCGCAGCATCAATATATCCACCCGAGTTAAATACGTCCCAGTTGAAAAAGTCTGAGGCACGGCTTTCCCACAATCGTAACACGTTAACTGAGCTGCCATCGTAACCAACAATCGGAATATCCCAAGGCACACCTTTGATAATACGCCCCGGGTGCCAGACTTTTTGCATTTGGCCTTGTAAATCAAATACGGTTTCGACATAACCATAAACAGCAATTTCTTGTACTGATTCTGGGCGACAGATCTCCCAAGGGTTACCGTATTCGCGCCAGCTGTCTGGACGTTCAATTTGACGTCCATCTTGAAAACTTTGCTGGAATAAACCGTTTTCGTAATGAATACCATAGCCAATGGCCGGATAATTTAAGGTGGCTAACGATTCGATAAAGCACGCGGCTAAGCGCCCTAAACCACCGTTACCCAGTGCCATATCTTCTTCTTGATCTTCCAAATCGGCAATGTCTAAGCCCAATTCAGATAAGGCTTGTTTTGCTTGCTCGTATAACCCAAGGTTATGCAGGTTATTACTGAACATACGTCCCATCAGGTACTCTAAACTGAAATAGTGAAGTGCCCGAGTATCTTTTTCATAGTGGGTACGTTGCGTTGTTCTTAAACCGTCGTAGATTTGTTCGTTGACAGCAGCACAGGTCGCGCGCCACCAAGCCTGATGATTGGCTTTATTAAGATCGGTTCCTAAGGTGGAGTGTAAATGTTTAACAATGCGTTCTTTCAACTGCTCTGTGGCAGTTGCGGCAGACGAGGCCGCTTTAGATGTAGTGTTTTTTTTCATTGCCAATCCTAAAGTTTTACGCGTATCTCACGATTTCAATGCACATTTGTTGAAAAATTACCAAAACAATAGCCTATAAAGGTCGTTTTGGCAAAAAAAATAGTGCGTTTTGTAATTAAATTACACAATCATGATTTTTATCTAAAACGCAAAAAGCAGGCAAACGCGCGACATAAGCGTGTTTAACTGCCAAAAGGGTATAACACTACATTTTATTGAACACATCAGCCACAAAGGCTTTTGCATCAATTTCTAACTGCTCTAAGTGGGCCTGATCAACAAAACTCTCTAAGTAAATTTTATAGGCATTTTCGGTACCCGATGGCCGCGCAGCAAACCAGCCATTCTTTGTCACGACTTTTACGCCACCAATACTGGCATCGTTACCGGGTGCCTTCGTTAATACCGCTAAGATGGCATCACCCGCTAAATGGGTGGCACTGACACTGCTGGTATCCAGATTCTTCAATGCCGCTTTTTGCTTGGCATCCGCCGGCGCATCTAAACGACGATACAACGGCGAGCCCAGCTCACGTGTTAATGCTTGGTATTGCTGATAAGGGTCAACACCGGTTTTTGCCAGCATTTCAGCGGCTAATAAGCCTAGGATAAAACCGTCTTTATCGGTAGACCAAGCGGAACCATCATGGCGTAAGAAACTGGCACCGGCGCTCTCTTCGCCACCAAAAGCAATAGTGCCTTGGTGTAAACCTTCAACAAACCATTTAAAGCCAACCGGTACTTCTTTTAAAATACGGCCTTGTGCTGCAACGACTCGGTCAATTAGCGCACTAGATACCAAGGTTTTACCGATGGCCAGTTTGTCATCCCACTGCGGTCGATTCGCCAGTAAATAATTGATCGCCACCGCCAAGTAATGGTTTGGATTCATCAAGCCACCACTGCGTGTCACGATGCCATGACGGTCAAAATCTGGATCATTACCAATGGCCACATCAAACTGATCTTTGAGTTTAATTAAATTCGCCATGGCATAAGCAGAGGAACAATCCATACGGATCTTGCCGTCTTTATCTAACGACATAAAAGAGAATGATGGGTCAACTTTGTTGTTTACTACGGTAATATTTAAACCGTAACGTTCAGCAATACGGGGCCAATAGGCAATACCGGAACCCCCTAAAGGATCCACCCCGATCCGTATCCCGGCTTTGGCAATGGCGGCCATATCGATCACGTTTTCAAGGTCATCAACATAGTGCTGGATATAATCAATATGCTGGCAATAGCCTGATTGTATGGCCAAGGCGTAGGGCATCATCCGAACACCCTCTAATTCATTAGCCAGTAATTCATTAGCGCGTTGCTCAATCCAGTCTGTCGCATCAGTATCCGCTGGGCCACCGTGCGGTGGATTGTACTTAATACCGCCATCTTCAGGTGGATTGTGCGACGGTGTAATAACAATACCATCGGCAAGTTGGCCAGTAGCGCCTTTATTTTGCGTTAAAATGGCATGCGAAATAACCGGCGTAGGCGTATAGCCAAGGCCTTCTTGAATACAAACCTGAATGTTGTTAGCAATTAAAACCTCCAAGGCACTGGCAAAGGCGGCTTCAGATAACGCATGCGTATCTTTACCTAAAAACAACGGGCCCGTAATCCCCTGTGCTTTACGATAATCAGCGACTGCTTGGCAAATGGCTAAAACGTGCGGCTCGTTGAAAGAGCAGCTTAATGCGCTACCACGATGCCCAGAAGTCCCAAAGCTAACGCGGTGAGTGGCATGGCTATGAATATCGGGTTCTAGGACATAATAGGCCGTCATTAAGCGGCAAACATTCGGGATAAGTTCGTTAGGTACCGGCTGACCTGCCAGCGGATGTAATGACATAACCATTCCTTAATTATTATAATAAATCGCGAATACGTTCTGCGTCTTCAGCGCTATAACCCAGTTTGCTTGCCGTTTCTGTCAACATCATTTTCTTGCGAGTTGTGTTTGAGTTCGTAATCACCCAAAAATCCGTATTCGGAATTTGCTTAGGGTTTGTACTACTGCCACTTTCAGACAATTCAGCTGCTGATTTAGCAAAATACAGTCGATTGCGTCCTTTAATTTCCAACACATTGGGGAAGTCTTTTTTGTGTACTCGGGCTAACACCGACAACAAATACAGAAAACGGCCAACAATATTGTGCTCGGCTTGTAAATCAGCCGGTGTGACCAGATCAAAAATATTGCCTTGTTTCTCGGTACGCTTTGGCTGCTCGCTAACCGTTGCAACCGGAACCACTGGCGCTACAGATTTAGCTTTGTTGAGCTCTGACGAGCTGTCAAGGGATGCCGTGGAAGTTTTTAGCGGGGCACCAGGCAATAAACGACGCAGTATATCCGACGCACTTTCGCCAATCTGTAATGTCTGTGCCGCAATGTATTGATACAAATCGTCGTCAATTTCAATGGTTTTCATAGATTTAATCCGTTACCTCAAATTCAGCTCATTATATAAAGGCTTTGCCACTGACGCCAGTTCGCTGTTTTGTTAAAATAGCAGCAATTACGCAGATAGGATAATTATGATTTTACATTATCAATTAACAGGCCAAGGCCCCTTAGTGGTGTTAGTCCACGGTTTATTCGGTAGCTTAGAAAATTTAGGCGGTGTAGCGCGTGCGTTAAGCGAGCATTTTCAGGTACTCAACATTGATGTACGTAATCATGGCCGCTCCGCACACAGTGATGAAATGAACTATTCGCTGATGGCAGCCGATCTGTCTGAAACCTTAGAGGGTTTAGGGCTGCGACCTTTTGCAGTGTTAGGACACTCGATGGGCGGTAAATTGGCGATGGAATTTGCGCTGCGTTACCCTGAGCAACTCGACCGCTTAATTGTGGCGGATATTGCTCCGGTCAGTTACAGCGCTCGGCATAACTCGGTTTTTGCCGGCTTAAATCAGGTTGATCTTTTGCACATCGCCAATCGCGGTGAGGCAGACCAACAAATGGCGCAGCACATTGTTGAACCTGGTGTGCGGCAGTTTTTACTGAAGAGCTTAGAAAAAACAGACAACGTATTTCGTTGGCGCTTTAACTTAGCCGCCTTGCAGCAGCAGTATCCGCAGCTGATAAGCGCGCCACAAGCCGGGGGCCAATTCAATGGTAAAGTCTTGTTTATCAAGGGCGCCGAATCGGATTATATTTTGCCAGAACATCGCGAAACTATCTTAGGCTTATTTCCAAAGGCACAAGCGAAGATCATTCAAGGCACAGGGCATTGGTTACATGCCGAAAAACCCAGTGCATTTAATAAGCTGGTATCTGACTTTTTATTGACGTAACGCAGAAAACTTTTCACTAAATATGCTATGATGCGCGCACTTTTTTCAGAGGCGAACGATGTCAATGAGCATAGAACAGTTTGAAACCATTGGATTATGGTTAGGACTTGGCGGATTGTACTTCTTTATCGTACTAGCTATCCGAGACGTCTTGAAGAAAAGTGAAGCACCAAGAATCGGACATATCTTTGTTTGGCTAGTGCTGTTTTTATCACCTCTGGTGTTTATCGTGAAAAGTATTGTGCAGTATTTTTTCGAATAAGAGGGTTACAGATTAATGGCGAAAATAGCCACTGATCGCACAACTATTGATTTGTTTGCTTTGGATAAGCGTCCTGGTCGGCCCAAAACCAATTTGTTGCCACGGGAAGAACAACTGAAACAAAACAAACGTAATCAAATTAAACGCGATCGTGTTAAGGGCTTAAAGCGTATTGAGTGTAAAGTGCCAGAACAGCTTTGTGAAAAGCTTGATTTGGCCGCTGCACAAGCAAATATGACACGTAGTCACTTTATTGAACATCTTTTAGAACAGGCTTTGGCCGGGTAAGAAGGCTTAAAACATGGCAACAGTTGGCATTTTTTTTGGTAGCGATACAGGTAACACTGAACATATCGCCAAAATGATCCAGAAAGAACTGGGTAAACAGTTAATAGAAGTACGGGATATCGCTAAAAGCAGTAAAGAAGATATAGCGAATTTTGATTTACTGCTGCTGGGCATTCCTACTTGGTATTATGGCGAAGCACAATGTGACTGGGACGATTTCTTCCCAGAACTTGAAGGCATAGACTTTAATAATAAACTGGTTGGTATCTTTGGTTGTGGTGATCAGGAAGATTACGCGGAGTATTTCCTCGATGCGATGGGCACATTACGTGACATCATCGAACCTAAAGGCGCCATCATCGTTGGACACTGGCCAACCGCAGGCTACAACTTTGTGGCTTCAAAAGCCTTAGTAGATGATAACCACTTTATCGGTTTAGGGGTTGACGAAGATCGTCAACCTGAATTAACCGAAAAAAGGGTTAAGCAGTGGTGTAAGCAAGTTTATGATGAAATGAGTCTAGCTGAATTTGCCTCGCTGTAATTTCAGCAAGCGTTATGCGTTCCAAACAAAGGCTGCCATGGGCAGCCTTTGTGTTTTGATGCTTAGCCAGCGCGATATTGTGCTTTCTTTCGCACATACAAGGTACGATTGACCTCACACACAACTTGATGTTTAGCATCATGAATATGCACCAAAAACTGTGGAAAATATTTGTCACCCTGCGCTGTATGTTGCTTGATGTCGGCCACGGTGTCATCCGATAACCAAAACTCAGCCACCAACTTACTGTAACCGGGGCTAATAAAGTTGATATCTGCTTGTTTATCCCAAACGTGGTACTCTTTACCTAAGGCGCCCATTAACATCAAGGGATAAATGGGATCGGTCATCGCAAACATAGAACCGCCAAACTGACTGCGATTAATGTTCTTGGTCCAAGGCCGTGATTTTAGCTCCACTTTACAATAGCGATAATCATCACTTAATATCACCACTCTGATACCACAAAATAAAAACGGCGGCCAAAAATTAAGTAAATGCCGCAGCACCGATGGCTTAAATGCCCAACGCATAAGTTCCCCTGGTAAGACCTGTTTAGGGCATTCTACCGATTGCCGTTAACAGTACAAGAGTGGCTCTTAAAAAAGCAATCTACATAAAGCATTTGAATATAGCCCTGATCTCTTTATAATCCTTGGTAAGTTCACGTTAAAAAAGAGTACTTATGAACGATCACAATACCGAATTACGCAAAGCGGGTCTTAAAGTCACGCTGCCTCGAGTAAAAATCCTTGAGATCCTACAAGATCCAAAAAATCAGCATATCAGTGCTGAAGATGTGTATAAAATCCTGTTGGAGTTGGGTGAAGATATCGGTTTAGCCACAGTTTATCGAGTACTTAACCAATTTGATGATGCAGGCATTTTAACGCGCCACCATTTTGAAGGCGGCAAATCGGTGTTTGAGCTCACCGGTGCTAACCATCATGATCATTTAGTTTGTTTAAAATGCGGTAAGGTTGTCGAATTTGAAGATGATATTATCGAAAGACGCCAATTAGAAATTGCTAACAGCAATGGTATCAAACTCACCCATCACAGTTTGTATTTGTATGGTGAGTGCGAAGATACGGCAAAATGTAAGCTTTACGCGCAAAATCAGTAAATTGAAATCTTAAAAACCTTCCTTGTGAAGGTTTTTTATTCATATCGCTGCTCAACATCAGCAATAATTTTGAAGCTATTGTTAAATACGCTTGATATAATGTTGCTGTCTTAGCAAAAAGAGGTGTTAAAGCTAAATTTTATGAGTCTACTGATCGCGTTTGTGGTTTTGTCTATCAGCGTTTCCTTCATTTGCTCTATTCTTGAAGCCGCCCTACTCTCCATCACACCGAGCTATATTGCGCAGCAAAAATTGCTCAAGCCAAAGCTATACGAAAAACTAAAACAACTGAAAGAAAAAATTGACCAACCCTTAGCGGCTATTTTAACGCTCAATACCGTGGCGCATACCGTGGGTGCTACCGGTGTTGGTGCGCAAGTGACTATTGTATTTGGCGATGGCTATTTGGGTATCGCTTCTGCGGTAATGACATTATTGATCTTGATTCTTTCAGAGATCGTGCCGAAAACCATCGGTGCCCGTTATTGGCCAAGCCTGGTGCCAGTGTTGCCTCCCGTGTTAAACACGATGATTCTGCTGCTAAAACCTTTTATCTGGATGTCGGATCAGGTGATGAAATTATTTGGGGGCGGCCAGCATGAACTTGATTTAAGACAAGAAATTAAAGCTTTAACCATTTTGGGCCGCGAGTTAAATAAGCTGGATGAAAATGAGCAACGCGTGATCAGTAATATTTTGGATCTGCATGAAATCAAAGTACGAGATATTATGACGCCGCGCACCGTTTGTGATTATGCCAAACCGGATGAATTGTTAGCCGATTTAGTGAAACGCGCCAAAAAAGGCCAGTATTCCCGTTATCCTATTTTAGATCACGAAGAAGCCCCCATCGGCATCGTATTTCGTTATGACATGTTGGATTATCAAAGTGGACAAACGGCCTCAGACATCAAAAAACCGGTTAAAGTCATTTCGGATAAAATGAATGTTGAGCAATTAATGTCGCAGCTGATCCGCGAGCAGCAACATATGGCGCTGGTTTATGACGAGTACGGCAGCTGGATGGGTTTAGTGACCATGGAAGATGTGTTTGAAGCGATTATCGGCCAACCGATTATGGATGAAACCGATAACATTCCCAACCTGCGTCGTTTTGCGAAACGCCGTTGGGAGAACAAGCAAAAACAACTGGAAGAGATGAAATAGTAAATATTAGGGTGAAATCTAAGGTTTCACCCTAAAGCGTCTTAAAACGGCGGTGCGCTGTGATTAAAGGTCAGCATTAATCCGCACCATCTGCAGCGCATTGATATAGTTGCCATATTGAAAGGCATAATCTGTTAATTCCGCCTCAACTTCAAAACCAAAACGTTCATATAATGCAATCGCTGAGTCGTTATTGCTATACACCAGTAATTCAATACGCCGCAGGGCTAACCAGTTATCCGCTAAGTCTAAGGCGGCACGGAGCAGTGACGAGCCCACACCCTGCCCTTGATACGCTTCAGCGACTGCCATACCAATATCCGCTGCATGGCGTCGCCGTGGATTCTGCATCACCTGTAAACCTAATTGACCAATGACTTCACCTTCTAATTCCGCCACCAAATTATAAAAACCGGCTTGCGGTTCAAATAAACTTTGCCATTTTGACAACGGCTGAAACGGCAATTGTAGGGTGTTGGCATAGACTAAGGGCGTATCATAAATGGCTTTCACTGCCGCAATATCTGCCGGCTCTGCATGTCGAATAAGCGGTAACATGACTTTTCTCCCTGAAGACGAACCAGACCATATAAGATAAATAACAGCTGCAAATAGTAAAGTTGCGCCAAAAGAAAAGCCAGCAGATTATGCAAAAGACGGGGTTAAGCAGGTAAAGATTTTTGTCGCGGCCTAAAAAAACGGAGTGGCTTGGCCACTCCGTTTTTCATAACGAGCCGCTATTAACGCCAGCGGTTACAGTGCAGCGTCAAGCTCAGGAAGCACATTAAACAAATCGCCAACAATACCGTAATCCGCTACTTGGAAGATTGGCGCTTCAGCGTCTTTGTTAATTGCAACAATCACTTTAGAGTCTTTCATACCGGCTAAGTGTTGAATAGCACCAGAAATACCGACAGCAATATATAAATCAGGAGCCACAATTTTACCGGTTTGGCCCACTTGCATGTCATTTGGCACAAAGCCAGCATCCACTGCTGCGCGAGACGCACCAATCGCCGCATTCAACTTATCGGCAATACCGTTTAGCAGCGCAAAGTTTTCACCATTTTGCATACCACGGCCACCAGAAATAATCACTTTAGCGGCGGTGAGCTCAGGACGCTCTGATTTGGTTAACTCTTCTGCGACAAAACGAGATACACCGAGATCTTTAACCACCGACACCACTTCAATGGCTGCAGCATTGCCGGTTGCAGCAGCAGCAAAAGCGGAACTACGTACCGTTAATACTTTAATCTTGGCCGTAGATTGCACGGTAGCGATAGCATTACCGGCATAGATCGGTCTGACAAAAGTATCGGCACTTTCAATCGCAATCACATCGGAAAGCTGTGCCACGTCAAGTAAAGCCGCTACGCGTGGCAGCATATTTTTACCGGTAGTGGTCGCGGCCGCCAGAATATGGCTGTAACTCGGGCCAAGCTCAGCCACCAGTGCGGCAACATTTTCAGCCAGTTGATGGCCATAAGCGGCCGCATCTGCGTGCAACACTTTACTGACCCCCGCGATGGTCGCGGCTTCGTTAGCTGCGGCTTGGCAATCTGCCCCCGCCACTAACAGATGAATGTCTTGGCCAATTAAGGTTGCCGCTTGTACTGTTTTGAATGTATCCGCTTTTAACGCCGCGTTATTATGTTCTGCAATTACTAAAATCGTCATCAGATCACCTTCGCTTCATCTTTTAACTTGCTGACCAACTCAGCCACTGACTCGACAATGACCCCGGCTTTACGGCTTTGTGGTGCCGTGACTTTTAAGGTCTGTACTTCTGAGCTTAAGCCGACACCGAAACTGTCTGCGGCTTTAACATCTAAAGGTTTCTTTTTCGCTTTCATAATGTTCGGCAGCGAGGCGTAGCGCGGTTCATTTAAGCGTAGATCGGTTGATACCACCGCAGGTAAACTCAGTTCTACTGTTTGCAAGCCACCGTCAATTTCACGCGTCACTTGCACTTTATCATTGGCCACCACCACTTTTGAGGCAAAAGTACCCTGCCCCATACCGGTTAGCGCAGCTAACATCTGAGCGGTTTGGTTATTATCAGAATCGATCGCTTGTTTACCCAGAATCACTAACTGTGGTTGTTCTTCTGCCACCACTTTGGCTAATAATTTAGCCACTTGTAACGAATCAAGCGTAAGGTCAGTTTCGATATGAATAGCGCGGTCCGCACCTAAAGCTAAGGCTGTACGCAGCTGTTCTTGAACCGCTTTTGCACCAATAGACACCACGATCACTTCGCTAGCGCTACCGGCTTCTTTTAAGCGTACCGCTTCTTCAACAGCAATTTCGCAGAACGGGTTTAATGCCATTTTGACATTTGCTAAATCCACACCAGATTGATCCGGTTTAACCCGAACTTTCACGTTATAATCAATTACCCGTTTTACCGGTACTAATAGCTTCATAATGGCCTCATATTAATGCCAGCCTTTTGCAGGCTGCTTTACGTGAAGGTAAAGTTTAACTTGTCGAATGCCTGCCAATCTACTTCCTGTTGACGTTAACGTCAACCTGCAATATTCTGATAGCGGTATTAGATGCGACAATTATGTAAACTATAGCATCCAACGTCGGTTTACTGAGTGACTTAATGCGTTAATTTCATTAAGACTCTGGCGACCGCCACCCCCAACGCAGCAAGAGAGGTATTCAGTGGAAAGAGAAGCAATGGAGTACGACGTTGTCATCGTCGGTGCAGGTCCAGCTGGTTTATCAGCTGCTATCCGTTTGATGCAACGCGCGCAAGCCGCAGCTCAAGAACTGTCTGTTTGTGTGGTGGAAAAAGGCTCTGAAGTGGGCGCTCATATCTTATCGGGGGCCGTGTTTGAACCCAGAGCGTTAAATGAATTATTACCTGACTGGCAAACACTTGGCGCACCGCTGAAAACACCGGTAACCCATGATGATATCTACTGGTTTAATAACGCCGAGCAAGCCCGAAAAATACCAGGTATAGCGGCACCTAAAACCATGCATAACAGCGGCAATTTTATTATCTCTGCAGCCAATTTGTGTCGTTGGTTAGCCGAACAAGCTGAAGGCTTAGGTGTCGATATTTTCCCCGGTTTTGCCGCCAGCGAATTACTGATAAACGACGGTGCCGTTGCTGGCATAATCATTGGTGATATGGGTGTCGATCGCCAAGGTCAACCCAAAGACAGTTACACACCCGGCATGGAGTTAAAGGCAAAATATACGTTATTTGCTGAAGGTTGCCGCGGACATTTAGGTAAACAACTGATAAACCAATTTAAATTGGATTTAGACAGCGCGCCACAACATTATGCTATCGGCTTTAAAGAAATTTGGGATGTGCCTGCCGATCAACATCATCCAGGTTTAGTCGTGCATTCTGCTGGCTGGCCTTTAAATGATGCCAGCGGTGGCGGTTATTTATACCACAGCGAAGATCAGCAAGTTGTGGTCGGATTAATTGTCGATTTAAATTATCAAAACCCGTATCTGAACCCGTTTGAGGAGTTTCAACGCTATAAGCAACATCCGGTCATTCGTCAATATCTTAGTGGCGGCAAACGCGTGACTTACGGTGCCCGTGCTATTGCCAAAGGCGGCTTGCACAGCTTACCGAAAATGAGCTTCAAAGGTGGTTTACTGCTCGGTTGTAATGCCGGTACCTTAAACTTTGCCAAAATTAAAGGTAATCACACAGCCATGAAATCGGGTATGTTGGCTGCCGAAACCGTTGCGGATGCCTTATTTAAAGGTGATTTGGGTGGAGAAGATTTAACGGCTTACGCCAGTAATATTAAAAATAGCTGGCTCTATACAGAGCTTTACAGCGCGCGAAACTTTGGTGCTGCCATTCATAAATTTGGATCCTTTTTTGGTGGTGTTTATAACACGCTGGATCAAAACCTGTTTCAGGGTAAATTACCCTTTACACTACACGATACTACGCCGGATCACGCTTGTTTAAAACTGGCCAGCGAGTGTCAGCCAATCAGTTATCCGAAACCAGATAACCAGCTCAGTTTTGATCGCTTAAGTTCAGTGTATTTGTCCAATACCAACCACGAGGAAGAACAGCCTTGTCATCTACGTTTAAAAGATGCCAGCATTCCGATCACGGTTAATTTAGCCAAATATGCCGAACCGGCACAGCGTTATTGTCCGGCAGGAGTCTATGAAATTATCGAAGACGAACACGCTAATCCTAAATTGCAAATTAATTCGCAAAACTGCATTCACTGTAAAACCTGTGATATTAAAGATCCCAGTCAAAATATTACTTGGGTGACACCAGAAGGGGGCGGCGGGCCGAACTACCCAAATATGTAAGCATGTTTGAAGCTCTTAAAAAAACGCCGCGAGAAACGCGGCGTTTTGCTTGATGCAATTTAGGTTGTTAAGGCAGTCGTTCGCCGCGAGCCGCAATATATAATTGATACCAGTGCTCGCGATTTAATAAAATACGACTCGCTTCGGCACAAGCTCGAATGCGCTGTAAATTGGTGGTGCCGATCACCGGCTGTACCTGTGCCGGATGGCGCATCAACCAAGCGAGGATAATCGCTTCAGTACTGCATTGATATTCTGCTGCAAATTGTTGCAGTAGCTGACAGACCGCACTTTCTGCTTCCGTCTGCCCAGGATAACCGACACTAAAGCGTCCTTGTGCTAGGCTGCCCCAGCTTTGAATTTGGATCTTATGCAATTGGCAATATTCAATGGTGCCATAACCAAAGTGACGACCTGCCGCGGCGGGCATACCGACCATGACACTTTCTTCTAGCCAGTTATGTGCCGCTAAACTCATTTCTAACTGATTAGCACGTAGCGGCTGTGTCACGGCTTGCTGCAACAGTTGCAATTGTGCCCAGCCCATATTCGAGACACCAAAGTGTCTTACCTTACCTTGCTGTTGTAACTGGTTAAAAGCTTCAGCTACTTCTTCAGGTTGACATAAAGGATCCGGCCGATGTAGTAACAGCAGATCGAGATACTCAGTTTGTAAACGTTGTAACGATTCTTCAACAGCGCGCAAAATAGCGGTTTTAGAACAATCGTATAAACCCACTTGCCCCGTCTGCGGTAAGCGAATAGCGCATTTAGACTGAATATACAGTTGCTCCCGTTGCTGAGGATGGGCGTTTAAATAACGACCAAACACCGTTTCAGCTTTACCATGACTATAAATATCCGCATGGTCGAAGAAATTAATACCATTCTCCAGTGCGGTCTCTATTACGGCAAAGGCCTGCTGCTCGGCCGCGAGGCTTACCTCGGTTTCATTCCAACCACCGCCTAATCCCATACACCCCATAATGATGCGGCTGGCTTGCGGTAAAATGTCATGTATTGGTAATGTCATGCTGAATTCTCAATTAATTGAAGGCTTATGCTAAATCAAGCTGAACGCGCGGCGGTGAAAACCTTGTACAAACCAAGCCAGACACTTACACTAGCGCGCTAGATAACTTTTAATACTGTTTACTGACAACGCTATGACCGAAGAAGCTACCTTATACCGTTTAAATAAATTTATCAGTGATACCGGTTTTTGCTCGCGCCGTCAGGCCGATGCCCACATTGCTGCCGGTGATGTCACCGTAAATGGTCAACTGGCAGAAATGGGCCTGAAAGTATCTTATGCTGACACTGTTTTAATTAAGGGGCAACCCTTAAAGGAAAAACCCAAACGGGTTTATCTGGCTTATCATAAGCCGGTAGGCATTACCTGTACCACCGAGCGGCATATTGCCGGCAATATTATTGATGCGGTGAAGTACCCCGAGCGGATCTTCCCGATTGGCCGCTTAGACAAACCCTCTGAAGGTTTAATCTTTTTAACGAATGACGGTGACATCGTCAATAAAGTATTGCGTGCCGGCAATGCCCATGAGAAAGAGTACGTGGTCAGCGTGAATAAACCGATATCAGATTACTTTATTAAGAAAATGTCACAGGGAGTGCCTATTTTAGGCACGGTTACCCTTCCCTGTAAGGTGACCCAGATCTCACGTAATACGTTTAAGATCATTTTAACGCAGGGGCTCAATCGGCAAATTCGCCGTATGGCAGAGTTTTTAGGCTATGAAGTGGTTAAGCTAAAACGCATCCGCATTATGCATATTCGTTTAGCCGAGCTTAAACCCGGCAAATGGCGCTTACTCGATACGATCGAAATTAAAATGCTGGACCAACTGGTTCAAGATTCCAGCAAAGTGGCCGCTAGCGCCCAGCATGATCACGAAGAATAACCGAGCAGCAGCAACGGTCATCTTCTTGTATACCTAGCCCTGCTCTGCAGGGCGATTTAAAAACGTCAGTAACTCTGCTAACGGCATCGGCCGCGCATAATAATAACCTTGCGCCCGATCACAACCGAGTTGTTGACACAATTCACTCATTTCTGCGGTTTCGACGCCTTCAATTACCACGGTTTTACCAATTTGATTGCAGGTACTGACCAACATTTCAACAATTTTACGTTGCTTAAGATCGTGGGTAAGATCACGGGTAAAGGAGCGATCTAATTTCACAATATCTGCCGGCAATCGATAAAGATAAGACAAACTAGAATAGCCGGTACCAAAATCATCAATGGCTAGCTGACAGCCTAAGGCTTTAATCTGATTAGGCAGCGCCAGCGTATGGCCTTGCTCCTCTAATAAAGCACTTTCGGTCAACTCAATACAAATTCGCGCAGGGTCAATCTGATATTCTGCTAAAACTGCGTCTAAGAATTGTACAAAATCATAACGCCTAAGCTGCTGTGCTGACACATTAATCGCCACGCTAAGTTTGGCTAGACCCGGGTTTTCAACCAGATCACGCAGCACCATCTTCATGACTTGTTCGCCTATTTGAATGATTTGTCCGGTTTGTTCAGCAATCGGGATAAAAGAAACAGGCGAGATAAAGCTCCCCTGATGCTGCCAACGCACTAAACTTTCAATAGCAACGGTTTTACCTGTACTGAACTCCATCACCGGCTGGTAGTACACCTGTAACTGCTCTGCATCGAGGGCCGCTTGTAACTTGTTACGCATAGCCACAATATTGCGGTAGTTATCAGCCATGGTATCTTGATAAAAACGGTAAGTATTTCCCCCTGCCTGCTTGGCATTACTCATCGCCACATCTGCAAGCTGGGTTAATAATTGCGAGCTGCAATGGGCTTCTTGATTTTGCACAATACCAATACTGGCTGACAAATACACATCAAACCCGGTCACTGCGCTAGGTTGAGATAAAGCGCGTAACAACGCATTCGCTAACTGTTCAGTGGCCTCAACGGGAGATTCAGGTAAGTACACTAAAAACTCATCACCACTAAAACGCGCTAATAAAGCCTGTTCTCCACAAAGTAAACGGATACGCAGCGCCATTTCTGAGAGCAATTTATCGCCAACATCATGCCCAAAACTGTCGTTTATCGGTTTAAAACCGTCTAAATCAATAAATATAATCACTTCGGGTGCCGTCTTTTCACGGATCACCACCTGCTCGACTGCTTGATAAAAGGCATCGCGGCGCAATAAGCCGGTAATATCATCAAACTTAGCGAGGGTAGACAGTTTCACTTTTTCGTGGCGCAACAAACGCGTGCGATCAGCAGCTAAAATAAAGGTGCAGCAGAACAGTAGCGATACCCATAATATGATTTGATGTAATCGACTGCGTGCTTGCAACTCGGTGAGATCGGTAATAAAAACATAAAAAGGAATACTACCCCAATTAGCTTGATCGGGTTGAATTTGTTGATGATACGGATAACGGCGTTGTAAATCAGGTAAGGTCGCCCGCTTAAAGCCACTGGCATCAGCGGTAAACAGCAACTGGGGTAATACTTCCAGGTAAATTTGGATTTTTGCCGCGCCCACAGAGTTATCGACTAATAACGCTTGTTGTAAATTAATCAGCACCAGTAAAAATTCTGGCGAAGCGTCTGTATCAGGCAAAGCCAAGCGCAACATCATAATGGGTAAATCACTGTCTAACGAAGCACGATTGATGGCCATGGCTTCCTGATCCGAGCCAGAAAACAGCCACGACCGAGTACCCTCGCTACTAAACAAACCTTGTTCTTGAAACGAAGCGGCTTTACCCGTCATTAACACGGGTTGCTGTTGCTGATCAAAAATGACAGCACCATAGACCACATCGTAGGCAGCCGTAATAGCAGACAGATCTTCTGTGATAAATTGTAAACGTTCAGCAGGATTAACTCGCTGCCATCTTGTACGAGCACGCTGAAATAATTCTTCAGAAAACGCTAACTGGGCTTGTACTTGGCTGACCACCCGAGTCACTTTTTGCTCGGCTAAGTGTGTTTCATAGCGCACATCAAACACGCTTAGGGCAAACCAGATGCCATATCCGGCTTGAAACATTAACATAGCAGCAATAGCGCTATGGCTTAATGGCCGGGTGACCTGCAACTGAAAATGCTGTTTTAGCCAAAGCGAAATCCCGACCATAATCAGCATAATGGGTAATAAAGATGAGCTAAAGGGCGTGGTATTTTGCCAAGGCAGTTGCGGAAACCACAAGCTTAGCTGCGCGTAGCAGCCATACACAAGACAAATGAAAGCCATAATACGCCAAAGATAATGGCCAACACGCGTCGTATGCGAACAGACTAATATCGCCGCCGCTAACAATAGCAGCACCGACAACAAGGATAATGGCATACCACTTAAGTCTTGCAGCTGGCCTCGATGAGTAGCTAACCACAGATAACTGATAAAACTTAATATCAATAGGCTGCAGAATATTTGCAGTTTGCGGCGGTTGAAGAGTAAAGCGGTTAACCCCAAGCTGGCTAAAGCGGTGGCGAGAACTAAATTAAATGACAGTAAAGGCAGAATAAGCTTAGCTAAAAACAGGTGCTCGACCAGTCCTAATAACGCAATAATAGTGTAAAAGCCGGCAGTCAGCAGATAAAATACGGCAGCCGAAGCACGGCTTATACTATCGTTTACTTTCCAAATTTCTGGCACTCTTAACACCATTTAACTGCATAGGCTTATGAGTTTAGCCTATAAAACACGTGTAGCACATGTAACCACAGTGCCTGACAGGGTGCAACAAGGATATTTATGGATATGCTAAAGATTTAACCCGTTAACCCGCAAAAGCACTGCCATAATGATGCCTATAGCTTGGGCTTAACTTGGCTTCTGCGCCCTAACACCGTATAGTGGCGCGGTTAATTTCTTAGGTTCTTATTTATGCTGCAAAACAATCCGCTTTTGGCTCAATTAAAACAACAACTTAAAGAAACGTTACCTACAAAAGAAGGTATCGTTCGCGCAACAGCAAAAAGCTACGGCTTTTTAGAAATCAGCGACAAAGAAAGTGTTTTTATCGCGCCACCCCAAATGAAAAAGGTACTGCATGGTGATCGTATCCGCGCAGTGATCCGCACCGAAGGCGAAAAAAGCCAAGCTGAACCTGAAGCATTGTTAGAAAGTGCCATAAGCAGTTTTGTCGGCCAGATTAAACGTCAAAAAAACAAACTCAGTGTAGAGGCCGCCAACCCACTGTTACGAGACGCTTTTAAAGCGACAGTAGCTGAGGGCATCAATGCCGCTGAGTTACAAAATGGTGATTGGGTTATTGCTACGCTAAGCCAGCATGCGCTTAGCGCTGAGAGTTTTATTGTGACAATTACCGAGTTAGTGGCAAAAGCCGATGATCCAGAAGCGCCTTGGTGGGTTGTTTTAGCACGGCACGAATTACCGAAAAGAGCGCCAGATGCTCATCAGCAATGGCCATTACTGGATACTCAGCCTCGTACAGACTTTACTACGATACCGTTTTTGACAATTGATAACGCCTCAACTCAAGATATGGACGATGCGATCAGTGTTCGAGCCGAGGCTGATGGCTGGCAGTTACAAGTTGCTGTTGCCGATCCAGACGCTTACATAGCCGCCGGCTCTGCCTTAGATCAACAAGCACAGCAACGGGCTTTTACCACCTATTTGCCTGGGCGTAATATCCCCATGTTACCGCGCGAACTCGCAGATGATTTATGCTCGCTACAACAAGGGGTGAAGCGCCCAGCCATTGTCGCCACGATGCACATTACAACAGACGGTGCTTTGCAAAGCCCGGCTGAGTTTACGTTGGCCTGGATTTGCTCGCAGGCGCGACTTAATTATCAGCAGGTTTCCGACTTTTTAGAACAACAAGGTGATTGGCAACCCGATAATAGCGACATGGCCGAGCAATTACAGCAACTGCACTTATTAACGCAAGCCAGACAACAATGGCGTCAGCAACACGCCATTGTGTTTCAAGATAAACCGGATTACCGCTTTGAATTAGATGAGGCCGGTCAAGTGGTGCATATTCATGCCGAACATCGGCGCATCGCTAATCAAATGGTAGAAGAGGCGATGATCGCCGCTAACCAAGCCTGTGGTGATTTACTGGCCAATCGTTTGGGCTTTGGTTTATTTAACGTGCATCAAGGCTTTGACAGCAACAAACTCAGCGCACTGGCTGAATTACTGCAACAGCATGCCGCACCCGTTGCACACGAGGAACTGGCTGAGTTGAGCGGTTATTGCCAACTACGTCGCTGGTTAACGCAACAAGATACGCGCTATTTAGAAAGCCGTTTACGTCGTTTTCAAGCCTATGCTGGCATGAGTATTACGCCTGCACCGCATTTTGGTATGGGCTTAACGCAATATGCAACCTGGACTTCACCAATCCGTAAATATGGCGATCTGGTCAATCAACGTTTGTTAAAAGCCATTTTACAGCAACAGCCTGCGCCGGAGATCCCCGAACAGCTGACGCAACATCTGGCCGATCAACGCAAAGTACAGCGCAAAGCCGAACGGGATATCGCCGATTGGTTGTATCATCTGTATCTACAGCCGCAACTCGGTGCAGCTCAAGCATTTACCGCTGAGATATTTGATATTAACCGAGCGGGGATCCGTGTGCGTTTATTAGAAAACGGTGCGGCGGCCTTTATTCCTGCCAGCTTAATTGCTCAGGGTAGCGAAACGGTTAAATTAAATTGGGAAGAAGGCCGTTGCTATCTTGCCGAGCAAGCCTTGTACGAGTTAGGCCAGCAACTGCAGGTGCAGTTACATGAGCTGAATGAACCTGGTAATATTTTAGTCAAACCTTTGCAAAGCACAGAGTAAAGCACCCGCCCGCTGATTTGCGAACGGGCCCAAAGGCTCATTCAGATAAGTTATTACGCTCTTCTGCTTGAGCTTTTTGGGTTTCATCGCGGATCCATTCGCGCCAAATCGCCACCAACAATGCCATTAATACCGGGCCAATAAATAACCCCACTAAACCCATCGTTTTCACGCCACCAATTAAACCAAAAAATGTGGGTAAAAACGGCAGTTTAATTCGCCCTCCCACCAAGGTTGGCCGAATGGTTTTATCGACAATAAATAGCTCGATACTGCCCCATAAAAATAAGCCAATCCCTGCGGTGGTAGCACCGGTGCCAACGAGGTATAACGAAATTAAACTAAAGGCCAGCGGTGCGCCACCGGGCACCAGCGCCATAAAGCCCGTTAACACCCCAAAAGCGACCGGCGAAGGCACCCCAGCCACCCAGTAGGCAACGCCCAGTACCACGCCCTCACCCACGGCAATAATTGACATGCCCAGCACGGTTGAGGTTACGGTAGCCGGTACCACCCGCGAAAAACGCTGCCAACGCTGTGGCAAAATACGCTCGCCCACGGTATCTAATTGCAGCGCTAATTTATCGCCGTCTTTATACAAAAAAAACAGCGTAATCAACATAAACAACAGTGACAGTAAAAACCCTGCGGTATGCCAGCCCATGGTTAAAATGGTACGGGAAATACCACCAAGATGTTCTCCCGTGACCACACTGATAAATTGCCCCAACTGATTAGGCGCACTAAGGTGCGCCTGCCATAACTCTGCTAACCACTCGCCCGCTAAGGGCAAGGCAGCTAACCATGCCGGTACCGGCTCACCAAATTGGTTGGCATGCACCAGCCATTGCAGCCAGGTTTTGGCTTCTTGCAGCGCAAAAGAAAACACCAATGTTAAAGGCACCACTAACCCTAACACTATCATCGTTAGCGCCAGTGTTGCCGCTAAGGTCACGTTTTCAGCGCAGCGCTGTACCAATTTTTGATAAAGCGGCCAGCTGGCAAAGCAGATAATCAGTGCGGCTAATACTGGCACCAAAAAACCAATAAAGAAAAACACCCCTGAAGCTAAAATCAACAACAGCAAAACGCGACTGATCGCTTCATTACTAAAAATTTGTGCCATGCTTACCACCTTTGACTGCCCGCAAGGGGCTGACGACACCTAGAAATGCAGCCTTGATCCTAGCCACAATAATGGCGCTACTTTACTGCTTTACGGGTGAAATAGCACTGACAAGCAGCCGCTTGCGACTAAAGTTTTGCGACTTGTCGCGCGACGGTGCAACTTCCCCCCTCTTCACGTCCCAAAATAAGGGGCAACAGCTGTCCATTTGACGAAAACACACCTAGCCTCTAAAGTTAAACAGCAACACTATTGCAAGAGCGAGAATGAATGAAAACTCTCTACAGAACCTTAATGATTATCGGCTTACTGCTCGCTGCTTTGATCTGCTATGGCTATGGTTTTTCGAGTGGCACAGTAATTTTTGTGGTGCTAGGCATGGTATTAGAATTGGGGTTTTGGTTGGGCTTGTTCAGCAACAAGCTGCTACCCAAGTCTTAGCCTGCTGCGCGCTCGTTAATCCCTCACCCTACCGCTGTCAAAATAACAACTTGTTGCGGCTTTAATGACCAAAAGGCACCCACCTAAGCGGTGGATGCTTGTTCTTTACATTAAACAACTGGCATCGCTATCAGTAACCCAGTGTAATGTCAGCAGCGTTTAATGACCGCCACCTAAAGACTTAATAGCTTGGATCATCGACACCATGACCTTTTGCGCATCACCGTACACCATTTGCGTGTTATCGGCATAAAACAGTGCGTTTTCAACACCAGAATACCCTTTACCCTGACCACGCTTCACCACATACACCTGCTTAGCCATGTCGACGTTCAAAATAGGCATACCGTAAATCGGTGAGCTTTTGTTACTGCGCGCGGCAGGATTGACCGTATCGTTAGCGCCGATCACAATGGCGACATCCGCATCTTTAAACTCATTATTAATGTCTTCCATATCATAAATAATGTCATAAGGCACACCGGCTTCTGCCAGTAACACGTTCATGTGTCCGGGCATACGGCCCGCTACCGGATGAATGGCAAATTTCACTTCCACATCGGCGTCTTGCAGTAACTTCACTAATTCATACAATTTATGTTGTGCTTGTGCCACCGCTAAACCGTAGCCTGGGGCAATAATCACTTTAGTGGCATACCGCATATTGATACCGGCATCGCCTGCATCAATCGGTTTTTGGCTACCCGCCATTTCGCCTTGTTCTTCATCGCCCGCTGCCCCGAAGTTTGAAAATAGCACATTAGCCACAGAGCGATTCATCGCTTTAGCCATCAATAAGGTTAATAAAGAGCCAGCAGAGCCAACCACCATACCGGCAATCATCAACGCTGGGTTATTCAGCACATAGCCTTCAAAGCCAACCGCTAAGCCAGTAAAGGCGTTGTACAGTGAGATTACGACAGGCATGTCGGCACCGCCAATAGGCATGGTCATCATCACACCGTAAACCAGCGCTAAGGCAAAAAACACCGCAAACACCGGCATGCTGACCGCACCGCCCTGCCAAACGATATAAGCACCCATGGCTAACAACACCAGCAACAAACTGCCGTTGACCAGCTGTAGCGCGCTAAAACGCAAGGTGCCAATAATTCGTCCATCGAGTTTTGCCCAGGCAATTAATGAGCCGGACAACGACACCGCACCAATCACCCCACCCAGCACCGCTAGGCTCAGTGAAATACTGCCGTGCGTTTTATAGCCAATTAGCTCAATTGCAGCAATGGCTGCTGCTGCACCGCCGCCCATGCCATTATAAAGCGCCACCATTTGTGGCATTTCGGTCATGGCCACTTTTTTACCACTGCGCCAAGCCCAGCCTAAACCGATCGCCAGCGCGAGGAATGCCAAGGTTAAGTTGGTACTTAAATGCGGTTTTGCGGCTTCGTTCACGTCTAACGTGTAGAGAAAGCTCGCCAACACCGCTAACACCATACCGGCACCGGCTACCACAATGCCTGAGCGTGCCGTTAAGGGTGATGACATGCGCTTTAAACCATAGATAAACAAAAACGCCGCAACGAAATAACTGGCATCAATCAACAAAGCTGCATTCATGTGTTACTCCTTGACTTTAGGGCTTTTACTTGAGGGTTTAAACATCTGCAGCATACGCTCTGTGACGACATAACCGCCCGCAGCATTGCCGGCCCCCAATAACACGCCTAAAAAACCAATGATCTGCTCAGGTAATGAACTCGCATTAAGTAATGCCCAGAGCGCCCCCACTACCACGATGCCATGAATAAAATTCGAGCCAGACATTAACGGCGTATGCAAAATAGCCGGTACTCGGCCGATAATTTCAAAGCCGGTAAAGGCAGCCAGCATAAAAATGTATAAGGCGACAAAGCCCGTTAAAATAGTGGTGCTGTATTCCATAAAAAACTCCCAAAGCCTGTATTTATTGTTCTAGTGCGGTTTTAATCGCAGCGGGTTTGATCTCGCCCGCGTGCGTCAGTACCGTTTTGGCTAACACTTCATCTTCCCAGTTCAGGGCGATTTCACCGTCAACAATAAACAGTTGCAGTAAATTCAGTACGTTTTTGGCGTACAATTCAGAAGCATGCTCCGCCAACATCGAGGGGACATTTAAAGGGGCCGCGATAGTAATTTGACCTTGCAGTACGGTTTCACCCGGCACGCTGTATTCGCAATTACCGCCGCCTTCGGCTGCAAGGTCAATGATTACGGCGCCCAGTTTCATGCCATCAACCTGATCTTTACTGATCAATTTGGGCGAAGGTCGCCCTGGAATGGCTGCAGTGGTGATCACAATATCGGCTTGTTGAATATGTTTGGTAACGACCGCAGCAATCTTGTCTTTTTCTGCTGCAGTTAATTCTCGGGCATAACCGCCTTCACCGCGAGCATCAACACCGGTATCCACAAATTTAGCCCCTAAAGATTCGGCCTGCTCTTTGGTTTCAGGCCTAACGTCATAACCTTCGGTTATCGCACCTAAGCGTCTAGCGGTGGCCAACGCTTGCAAACCGGCAACCCCAAGCCCCATTACTAAACAGCGTGCCGGGCGAATAGAGCCAACCGCAGTGGTCATCATCGGTAAAATACGGGAAAGTTTGGTTGCGCCCATTAAGGCGGCATAATAACCGGCGAGTGCAGCTTGTGAAGATAAGGCATCCATAGCTTGGGCGCGGCTAATGCGCGGTACTTGTTCCATGGCGAAACAGGTGATCTGTTTATCACGTAATAAGCGGGTTAATGCCGCTTCTTTATGGGGATAAATAAAACTAATTAAGATCGTGCCGGGTTGCAGCAAAGTAATGAGCTCAGCGCTGGGCGCTTGCACCGCTAACACAATAGCGGCATCCGCGAGTAATGCTTGTTCACTCTGGGCAAAAGTCACAGCACTAAAGGCCGTGTCTGGCAGCTTACTGGCTAAACCCGCCCCGCTTAGCATACTGATACTGCAACCCAGTTTCGCGAGCTTATCCGCCACTACAGGCACCATCGCGACCCGTTTCTCATGCGGCCTGCGCTCAAACAACACGGCAACCTTTATCGGCATATCCTTTACTCCTAATGATAACTGTCTGAGGAGTATAGTCTTTACTTAGAAACTTACCGGTGTTTCAGCATCAAAAGTTTTTGAGGTTTAGGTTATCTTTTGTCGTAACGCTACTGATCCCAACAACCTCGTTTCCTAAAAACGCCAACAGGATACGACTGTATGTCGCGGTTATTCGCTGAAATCCTTGCCATGTCACTTAGCCCTTAGCCCTTAGCCCTTAGCCCTTAGCCCTTAGCATCAGATGTTCAGTTATATTTAATCAAATAACAGCTTAACAACCCTTTTGTTTATCCCTCATTCGACAAACCAACACGCAACAGCCGCGACAGTGGTTAATGTAGCGTTAAGAACGGGGTGTTATAAATAAAGTTCACACGTTGAAAGGTACATTCAAATGAAAACGTTAATGTTCGCCTTATCCATCTCTACCTTACTGTTAAGTCATTCGGCTATGGCCAAACCCGAGCACGAAAAAGGCTTACCACCGGGCTTGGAAAAAAATTAGAAAAAGGTCAACCTTTACCACCGAGTTTGCAAAAAAAACTATCGGCTGGTCAGTATTTACATGATGATTATTATCGTCGTAGTACGGTATTAAAAAGACCGAATGCTGATGGCATTATCACTATCCAAATTGAAGGCACCATCATTGAATTATTTGAACACAGCAGAGAAATAGTACGAATTTTAGAAGGTAAACGTTAAAACGCCTTAATATAAAAGGCGATATTTCGGATACAAAAAAACCGCTTAGATAAGCGGTTTTTTTTGAATTTGGAGCGAGTTACGAGATTCGAACTCGTGACCTCGACCTTGGCAAGGTCGCGCTCTACCAGCTGAGCTAAACTCGCAATGTATTGCTTTAATATTGCTGGTCAATATTAAATGGTGCCCGGGGCCGGACTTGAACCGGCACGAGGTTTCCCTCGAGGGATTTTAAATCCCTTGTGTCTACCGATTTCACCACCCGGGCAGACAACTTTCAAACGTATTAAAACAGCATGTTGTGGAGGCGGGTCCCGGAGTCGAACCGAGGTGGACGGATTTGCAATCCGCTGCATGGCCACTCTGCCAACCCGCCACTGTTGCTACCAACTCTAAAGAATTGGAGCGAGTTACGAGATTCGAACTCGTGACCTCGACCTTGGCAAGGTCGCGCTCTACCAGCTGAGCTAAACTCGCGTTGCTATGACCGTTTCGTGGCCATCTGCCTTAACACGTGACGCATTCTACTGTTTTAAATAAATCCGTCAATATTAAATTTTTAGTTTTACGTCTGTTTGCTTAAAAAGTAACTGACTTGCTGACAATTACAGCGACTTGGCTACACTGTTGACAAATCCGTCCAAGCTGAACGCAAATATTCATACATCGACCACACAGTTAGGATAGTTGCAATGTACAACATTAACATACCAACGGGTGTAAACCAGCTCAATAAGCTTAATGTTGGCTGCCAAATTAAAGCGATTAACGCTAACATTTGCGCAATAGTTTTGTATTTGCCTAAATTCGATACCGCAACATTCGCGCGTTTGCCTAGGCTTGCCATCCATTCACGTAACGCCGAAATAAAGATTTCACGACTAATAATAATAATAGTAGGAATGATCACCCAGAGGGTTTTAATGTCTACGGCAACTAATACCAAAGCGGTGGCCACCATCACCTTATCAGCGACCGGATCTAAAAAAGCACCGAACGGGGTAAATTGCTCCAGTTTTCTGGCTAAATAGCCGTCTAACGCATCGGTAATTGCCGCTAAGCAAAACACCAGAGCAGACCAAAAACGGGCATTTTCCAAACCAGAGTAGAAAAAATAGATAAATACTGGGATGAGCAGTAAACGAAACAGCGTTAACAGGTTGGGAATATTCCACATAACAGAGTTCTCAGGCACTTAATGCCTTAATGCTACTTGTTCTGACAGGCTTGGTAAATCTTTTCTGCTTGTTGTTTTGAAATTCCAGGCACAGAACACAGTTCAGTAACGGATGCTTTTAATACACCTTGTAAGCCACCTAAGTATTGTAACAAGGCTTGCCGGCGTTTTTCACCAATGCCTGAAATGTTTTCAAGCGGACTTTTTAATAAAGCTTTACCGCGTTTATTTCGATGACCGGTTATCGCAAAACGGTGCGCCTCATCACGGATCTGCTGGATCAAATGCAAGGCGGGGCTATCTTCCGGTAAGTTAATACTCCGCCCACTGTCCCACAAAATTAAGGTTTCTAAGCCCGCTTTACGACTGACGCCTTTAGCCACACCAATCAGTAAGGGCTTTTTCGCATGTGGCCAAGCGCTAAATTGTTCCAGTGCGATGTTCAGTTGCCCGATACCACCATCGATAAAAATAATATCAGGGATTTTACTGACTTCGCTTAGCTTGCTGTAGCGCTTATCTAACGCAAAGCGCATCGCGGCATAATCGTCCCCCCCGGTGATACCGGTGACATTGTAACGGCGGTATTCTTGCTTGTAAGGGCCTTCACCATCAAACACCACGCAAGATGCGATGGTGGCCTGCCCCATGGTATGACTAATATCAAAACATTCCATACGGCCAATATCATCTGGTAATTGTAATAATTGTTGTAATGCTTGATAGCGTACCCGCATTTTTTGCGTTAATGACTGCCTGCTGTCTAAGGCAATTTGCGCATTTTTCTGCGCTAAGCTCAAATACTGGGCTTTCTCGCCGCGTTTAGCGGCAGTTAACCGCACTTTGAACTCAGCAATATTACTTATCGCTTCAGCTAAACTATCCGCATTTTCAAGTGCCATCGGTAACACGATCTCTTTAGGGATCTGCTGATCGCTGTGACCATTGAGATAAAATTGTAGAATAAAAGCAGATAATACCTCGGCCGCGCTCATATCCAACGGCACTTTCGGATAATAGGATTTGCTACCGAGAATTTTCCGATCACGAATAAACAGCACATGCACTACCGCGGTTTGACCATGCAAGCTAAAGCCGATGGCATCAAGCTCTTCATGATCACCGCTCACATATTGCTGTTCTTGCACTTTGCGCAAGGCACTAATTTGATCGCGAAATGCAGCGGCAGCTTCAAATTGCCAGCTCTCACTGGCTGCAGCCATTTTCTGCACTAAATCATCAATAACTTGTTGGTTTTTACCGGCTAAAAATAGCGCAGCTAAACGCACTTGCTCTGCGTAATCTTCATCGCTAATTTTACCCACGCAGGGCGCACTGCACAGCTTTAATTGATATTGCAAACAGGGCCGAGTGCGAGCACGGTAGAAACCATCTTCGCATTGACGGATCGGGAAAATTTTCTGCAAACTTTTTAAACTTTGCCACACCGCACCAGCATTCGGGTAAGGCCCAAAATACTGGCCCACAACTTTTCGCGGGCCGCGATGCGAACTAATCCGCGGATGACGATGAGAAGTTAATAAGATATACGGATAAGACTTATCATCACGCAGTAAAATATTGTATTTGGGTAAGTACTGTTTGATCAGGTTGTTTTCTAAAATCAGTGCTTCGGTTTCACTGTGCGTCAGAGTGAATTCGATACTCGCAATTTGCCCAACCAAGGCACGGGTTTTTACACTGTCGACCGTGGTTCTAAAATAGCTACTTAGCCTTTTCTTCAGATCTTTTGCTTTACCCACATAAATAACAATGCCGCCCTGGTTAAACATGCGATACACGCCAGGTTGTTGCGGCACTGTGGCCAAAAACGCTTTTGAATCAAACATAATAGGACTTGTTAATGCGCAATCTTAGCGATATCTATCATGCCATGTCGAAACGCTAGATGAGTCAGTTCAACATCACCATTAATCGCCAGTTTTTCAAACATGCGATAACGATATGAATTTACCGTTTTTGCACTGACATTTAACTGATCAGCGATATCGGTCACCTTTTGACCACGGGTGATCATCATCATGATTTGTAATTCACGATCAGATAACCCTTCAAAAGGGTTAGGTTGCAAATTATTGACCTTAGCCAAGGCCATTTTTTGCGCCACTTCATCAGAGATATGTCGCACACCGGAATACACTTTTTTAATCGCCATTACCATTTCTTTGGGTGGCGTATTTTTTGAGATAAAACCGGCGGCACCTAATTGCATCACTTTAGTCGGTACCGGCTCTTCACAAGAAATAGATAAGGCCAATACTTTAACATCTGGGCAATAATGCAGAATGCGCTTGGTCGCGGTCATGCCACCCATACCGGGCATATTCATGTCCATCAACACGACATCAGGTTCGTTTTGACGACAAAACTGTAAGGCTTCTTCGCCGGAGCTGGCCTCGCCTATCACCTTGATACCGCGCTCATCCATTAGTATGCGACTTATACCAGTCCGAACAAGCTCGTGATCATCAACTAACAGCACGTTAATCAACTTGGCTTCTCCGTTATGCGGGTTATCACCTGTAGCTGGCGGATTTGTCCACAGCTAGGCGCTATATTAATTTTCCAGTTAACCGCTTAAGGGCTAACTACGGTGTCATCGCTTTGCGTCAAATTAACAATGACCAGCAAAGCAGCTGCTTAGTGTGCCAGAAAGCGTTGCATCTGCAAACCATTAAATGTTTCTAAAATCGGTGCAAATTAACAAGCGAAATCAAAGGCTTTTAGCACAAAAACTACTATATAGCGATTAAGTTTATTTAGCGAGTGTAGTTAAATGAAAAATAATGAGGTATTTAGCTAGACAGGTATAGGAAGTTGCGTGGCGGAGGGGGAGAGATTCGAACTCTCGGTAGGCTATTAACCTACGCCGGTTTTCAAGACCGGTGCATTAAACCGCTCTGCCACCCCTCCGCGTTACAGGACGGCATATTAAAAACTTGGCTGCACTTTGTAAAGCGTTAATTTTACTTCGCTAAACTAACTGCCGACAATTTCAGCAAATGGCGGGCAAACGTTACAAACCTAACGCTATATTGTCGTCGCAGCTTATTCAGGTTTGCAACAGCGTGATGTTGAACCTAACGTTAAACTGCAACGTAAAAAAGTAAAAAGCCACCCTAGGGTGGCTTTTTAGAATAATGGCGGAGGGAGAGAGATTCGAACTCTCGGTAGGCTATTAACCTACGCCGGTTTTCAAGACCGGTGCATTAAACCGCTCTGCCATCCCTCCAGCGCTGCGTATACTAATCACTTTGCTCTGGAAAATAAAGCAAAAAATTTAAAATAATTCTAACTGCCGTTTTTTCGTGCAGCCAGCTCTAGTTATAACGGAACTTTAACAGTATTATGCACTCAGTAACTTTACAAAACTCGGTAATAGGAGACATTTATGTCATACAGAGAAACCAGTAATATCAACACACTCAGTCATGGTGTTGAAATCAACAAGGTATTGCGCAACACCTACTTTTTGCTAGGTTTAACCTTAGCCTTTAGCGCGGTAACCGCCGTTACCGCCATGGCCATGAACATTTCGCCGATGGCTTCTTTAGTCTGCATGATCGCAGGCTTTATTATGCTATTTGTTGTTAACAAAAAAGCAGACTCTGCTAGCGGCATTTTCTGGGTATTTGGTTTTGCAGGCGCCATGGGCGCGTCACTTGGCCCAATGTTGTCAATGTATGCTGGCTTAGCCAATGGCCCAGCGTTAATTATGCAAGCCTTAGCCGGTACTGCGCTGATCTTCTTTAGTTTATCGGCTTATGTTTTAACCACACGTAAAGACTTCTCTTTTATGGGCGGTTTCTTAATGATTGGTTTAATCGTGGTGTTGGTTGCTGCTTTAGCAAATATATTTTTAGCTATCCCAGCGTTAAGCCTAACCATCAGTGCCGTGGTTATTTTGATTATGTCAGGTTTAATCTTGTTCGATACCAGCCGTATCATCAACGGTGGTGAAACAAATTATATCCGTGCAACCGTTTCGTTATACCTAAACGTGTTCAACATCTTTGTGCACCTGTTAAGCTTATTAGGCATTATGGGTGGTGACGACTAAGCTTTTGCTGCTCAGTCGTAATTTAGTTAAAATACCCCGCTAAGCGGGGTATTTTTTTAGCCGCGCCCTACTGTGCTGTGCCCAGTGCACTAATGCCGTTATTAAGAGAAACTACCGTGGCTCATTTTAGTTTATTGTTGACTCAAAACCCCTTTGCTTCTCAAAGCTTTGATAGTGCTTTGCAATTTGCCAAAGCGGCTTTAGCCGCAGGCTACAGCATTGAGCAGGTGTTTTTATATGAAGATGCCGTATTCGCAGCCGCAGCGACGATCGACTTACCCACAGATGAACGTAATTTGGCAGCGGAATTAGCCAAATTTTGTCAGCAGCAACAGCTGCCTTTGTTATATTGCATTACCGCGGCAGAGAAACGCGGTGTGCAAGCAGCGAATGATAGCCTTTTTCAAGCAGCTGGCTTGGCCGAGTTTGCTATGCGTTTGGCCAACAGTAAATTGGTGCAATTCTGATGCAACATATCCTGATACTGCAAACGCAGTCGCCGTTTAATCAAGCCCGCGCTCGTGAAGCGCTCGATTTAACCTTGGCTTTAGCCGCCGTGGATTATCAGCTCAGTGTCGTCTTTATGGCGGATGCCGTATTTCAATTAGTAAGCCCTGCTGAGTTAAAAGCACCTCCCATCAAGCCGGTATATAAAAGTTTTGGTTTATTTGGTTTATACGACATTGAACAGTGCTTCGTCTGCCAGCAAGCATTAACACAACGCGGTCTGACCGCTTTGCCGCTGCCTCCCGGATTTCAAACTATTACGCCGACAACCATAACCGCCCTGATACGCGCGGTCGATCAGGTAATAAGGTGCTAAGCCATGATACTGTTTAATCTTATTAACCCCGCAGCAGATTTAACCGAATTAGCTCAGCTCTGTATCCCAGCTGATACTGTACTTTTACGCCAAGATGCCGTTTACCTAGTATTACAGCCGTCATTACCTTTTACGTGTCGGGTGCTGGCTTTATCGAGTGATCTAGCATGGCGCAATCTGGCCAAGCCAGCACATATTCAGCTGATCAACACACAAGAATGGGTGCAATTAACGGCAGCCTCGAATAAAAGCATCTTATGGCGATAACGCCAAGTTTTATTAAGGATCGAACCTCAGTATGAGCATGACATTTTTGACAGTAGGCGATCAGCAGCTCGCATTAGACAAACACGGTTATTTAGCGCAGATGTCTGATTGGCAGCCGTCGGTAGCAGAGCGTTTTGCAGAATTAGAGCAGATAACCTTAACCGAGGCGCACTGGGAGGTGATCCGCTTTGTGCGAGAGTTTTATCAGGAATTTAATACCTCACCCGCAGTGCGGATGTTAGTCAAAGCCATGGCAGCCAAATTTGGCCCTGAGAAAGGCAGTAGTAAATATTTATTTATGTTGTTTCCTGAAGGCCCTGCTAAACAAGCCACTCGGCTAGCCGGTTTACCCAAACCAGCCAAGTGCTTATAACAAGTCGGTTTAACGCAGGTGCGTTTTACCCCCCATATAAGGCTGTAACACGGCAGGAATAGCCACTGAGCCGTCGGCTTGTTGATAGTTTTCTAATATCGCTACCAAGGTGCGACCTACCGCTAAACCTGAGCCATTTAAAGTATGCAGCAACTCGGGCTTTTTACCTTCGGCTGAACGGAAACGTGCTTGCATGCGACGAGCTTGGAAATCGCCCATGTTTGAGCAAGACGAAATTTCACGATAAGTATTTTGCGCCGGTAACCACACTTCTAAATCATAGGTTTTACAGGCACCAAAACCCATATCGCCAGTACAAAGCAGCATGACCCGATACGGTAAGCCGAGCAGTTGTAAGATTTTCTCGGCATGGCCCGTCAGCTCTTCTAATGCGGCCATTGATAGTTCAGGATGCACCAACTGCACCAATTCTACTTTATCAAATTGGTGTTGGCGGATCAGGCCTCGCGTATCACGACCATATGAGCCGGCTTCACTACGAAAACAAGGGGTATGCGCCGTATATTTAATCGGTAACTCGTTTACATCGACAATGCTGTCACGCGCCAAGTTGGTCACCGGTACTTCTGCTGTAGGGATCAACGCCATACCTTGACCTTCCTCGGTCGCCGGTTGAGTATGAAATAAATCGGCACTGAATTTGGGTAACTGGCCGGTGCCATATAAACTGTCGTGATTCACTAAATAAGGCACGTACAACTCGGTGTAGGCATGCTGTTCAGTATGCACATCTAACATAAATTGCGCTAAAGCACGATGCAGTTTGGCCATTTGCCCTTTCATCACCACAAAGCGCGAGCCTGAAAGTTTTACGGCACTTTCAAAATCTAAGCCTTCAGCATAGGCCTCACCTAAGGCCACATGATCTTTGACCGGAAAAGCAAATGTTGCCGGCTCACCGACACGTCGTACTTCAACATTGGCTTGCTCATCGGCGCCGATCGGTACGGATGCATCCGGTAAATTTGGCAAACTTAAGGCAATTTTGTCTAACTCGGCTAACACCGCATCCAAACGTAACTTGGCTGCATCTAATTGTGCGCCTAAACCATCCACTTCAGCTAATAGTGGCGTAATGTCTTCACCGCGGCCTTTAGCTTGACCAATGCCTTTTGATTTAGTGTTACGTAAGTTTTGCAGATCTTGCGTTTGCATCTGCAATTCGCGACGTTGCTCTTCCAAAGCGTTTAAGGTAGCAACATCTAGCGTTAAACCACGCGTTGCTAAACGTTCGGCAGTTTGCGCTAGCTCAGCGCGAAGAAATTTTGGATCTAACATAGTAATAACTTCTTGTGGCCAACCCGAGGGTGGCAATTAATCGAATAGGTCAGAATATTAACCAGCGTCGCGGCAAATTGAAATGCTTTTCCTTGATTTTCCTCAAGGCTGACGCTTGTTTTTACTGTTGGCGTCTAATTCACGTAAATAGCGTAGCTTTTCTGCCAATTGTTTTTCCATGCCACGATCAGAGGGGTGATAAAATTGTTGCCCCCAAAGCTCTTCAGGTAAATAGCGCTCGCCCGCCGCATAGGCACCGGGTTCGTTATGGGCATAGCGATACTCCGCTCCATGCCCCAATTGTTTTTGTAACTGAGTGGGCGCGTTACGCAGGTGTAGCGGCACGGGATAATCTCTTTGGTTAGCCACTACCTGCTTCATGTCATTGAAGGCTTGATAAACCGCATTACTTTTTGGTGCAAGCGCTAAATACACCGCGGCTTGTGCGATAGCCCGCTCTCCCTCGGCTGGCCCCACCCGCTGAAAGGTATCCCAAGCATCCTTAGCCAAGGTCAGCGCGCGAGGATCGGCATTACCAATATCTTCACTGGCAATGGCCAGCAAACGTCTGGCAACGTAAAGTGGATCGCCGCCACCGGCCAAAATACGGCAATACCAATACAAGGCGGCATCCGGATCGGAGCCGCGTACGGATTTATGAAAAGCAGAAATCAGGTCGTAAAATAATTCACCTTCACGATCAAAACCCGGTAATTGTTGCGGCACAACTTGCCGTACTTGCTCAACACTGATGGTGGCATTCTGCACCAGCTCAGCTAATTGCTCTAAAATGTTTAATAAACGCCGCGCATCGCCGGCACTTAATTGAATTAATAGCTGCTCAGCAGCAGGGCTTAAGCTGAGTTTAAGCGCAGCCAATCCCTCAGGGTAACTGTGCAAGGTACGTGTTAATACCGTCTTTAAATCTGCATCGGTTAACGGTTTTAACACGCACACCCGAGTGCGAGATAATACAGCGTTATTTAACGCAAAGGCGGGGTTTTCGGTGGTCGCACCGATGAAGATAATAGTGCCATCTTCGATAAAGGGTAAAAAAGCGTCTTGCTGGGCTTTGTTAAAACGATGTACTTCATCAACAAACAATAAGGTGCGCTGTTGATACTGCTGCTGGCGTAATTTCGCTTCGCTAATGGCGTCACGGATCTCTTTCACACCGGCAGTTACCGCAGAAAGTCGCTGCATGCTAGCCTTGGCATGACTGGCAATAATTTCAGCCAGGGTGGTTTTACCGGTGCCTGGCGGCCCCCACAAGATCAACGAAAAAACGCGTCCAGCAAGGATCGCTTGATAAAGCGGTGTACCCGGCGCCACGATATGCTGCTGCCCAACATAATGCGCTAATGTACGTGGCCGCATGCGCGCGGCCAACGGCATCAAGTTGTCATTAAAATCGAAAGGTAAGCTACTCATCAGGCAAGCAACTGTAGAAATTAACGCTGACGTTGATCATCAACATCTAAATTTTTGCTCACGGTAAAAGTAAACAGCTTATCGGCAATACTGCTATTAACCTTGATCTTACTAAACAAATAAACGCTTTGTTGTTGGTTGATATCAATAACTTGCATTTCAACTAACTGGTCATCTTTAAAGGTCAACATCAGTTGCTGCACCGGATTACCTGCATCGAGAGGATGTATAAAAAAGCTCTGTTGCTGCTGCGTGACTTGATACTGCTGCCATAACGCTTTATCCGTTGAGGTGAGCAGTGCAAAAGGCGTTTGCCCCACTTCACTGTTGGCATCATAAATACTGACTTGTTCAAGCAACTCGTTGTAAAACCACAAAGTTTTACCATCACTGACTAACAATGATTGCTCTGGCGTTTCACTTTCAAAACGAAAACGCGCATGTTGTTTTAACGCCAACTTGCCCTGACCTTCTTGCAACAATTGCTGCTGAATATCATAAACTCGCTGTTGATAATCTGCGGAAAAACTCTTAATTTTCGCCAGTTGCTGCATCAAGGGCTGACTGGCATCTTCGCTCGCCATGCGCTGTTGCCGTAATGCCTGCATATGTGGCGCAAAATCAGGTCGTGCCACGACTTCTACCGTTTGCGCTGATAACGTAGAGGTTAACCCTGCTGCGTTTAAACTGGTTAAGAGCAAAACGACCACTGCACTTTTTTTCATTAATACCCTCTATTATTTGGCGCAGGTACCACGACTTCGCGATTACCATTGTGTCCCGGCGCACTGACAACGCCACTACTTTCCATTTGTTCTACTAAACGTGCAGCACGGTTATAACCGATCCGAAACTTGCGCTGTACGCCAGAGACTGAAGCTCGACGCGATTCGATAACAAAGGCAACCGCCTGATCATATAAAGGATCCGATTCGCCGTCTTCCGTTTCGAGTGTTTCACCAGGCAATAAGTTCTCTTCAGTCGTTTCGCCACTTAAAATCTCAGCGATATATTGAGGTTTGCCGCGTTTTTTCCAATCTGCGACAACCGCATGAACTTCATGATCATCAACAAAAGCACCATGCACCCGTGTTGGCACACCGGAACCAGGCGGTAAATACAACATATCACCCTGTCCTAATAAGCTTTCGGCCCCTTGCTGATCCAGAATGGTACGCGAGTCAATTTTTGACGACACCTGAAAGGCTATTCGCGTAGGAATATTGGCTTTAATTAAGCCGGTGATCACATCCACAGAAGGACGCTGCGTTGCCAGGATTAAATGGATCCCCGCGGCCCGGGCTTTTTGCGCAATACGTGCAATCAGCTCTTCCACTTTTTTACCGACGATCATCATCATGTCGGCGAATTCATCGATTACCACAACAATAGCCGGTAACTTCTCTAATAATGGCGCTTCAGTGCGCATATCATCAGAGGGTTTCCATAGCGGATCTTTCAGTGGCTCGCCTTCGGCAGCCGCTTCTTTAACTTTAAGGTTGTAGCCTTTTAAGTTACGCACACCTAAGGCTGACATTAATTTATAGCGACGTTCCATTTCACCCACGCACCAACGCAAGCCATTGGCGGCGTCTTTCATGTCGGTAACCACTTCGGTTAATAAATGCGGAATACCTTCGTAAATCGACAGTTCCAACATTTTGGGATCAATCATCAAGAAGCGCACATCATCAGGGGTTGATTTGTATAACAAACTACAAATCATCACGTTAACCCCTACTGATTTACCCGAACCGGTTGTACCGGCCACCAATAAATGCGGCATTTTGGCTAAGTCGGCCACCACTGATTTACCGGCGATATCTTTGCCTAACACCATGGTTAAAGCTGATTTGGACTCGGTGAAAATCTCGTCGCCAATCACTTCAGATAAACGCACAATTTCCCGATGCTGGTTCGGTAACTCTAAACCGATAAAGCTTTTACCTGGGATAACTTCCACAACACGAACACTGATTGCGGATAATGAGCGTGCTAAATCTTTGGCTAAACCCGTAATTTTACTCACTTTAACCCCAGGGGCTAAGTCTAATTCAAAACGGGTGACGACTGGGCCAGGGTGAACACCGACCACTTGCGCTTCAACATTAAAATCTAATAGCTTGGCTTCAACTAAGCGCGACACACGCTCTAAATCGGCGGGGTCAATCGGATTAATCGCTTTATCGGGGCGATCCAATAAGGCTAAAGACGGTAACTCTTCCAGCGAGTGCGCGACTTCTTCACTGTCATCAACCGCGTCATCCTCGTCTGGCGGGAACTGCATCAACGGATCCAGTTCTTCCTCTTGCTGCATATATTTGAAGGTGCTGGTAACATGTTCTGCATCAAAGGGATCATCCACCGCACTAAAAGACAGTTGATCATCCGCCAAGGTGTCAACACTGTAATAAGCTTTGCTTTCAGTTCGTTCATTCAATGGCCGGATAGGCAGCGGCTCTTTGCGTTTAATGGCTGGCACATCATCATCACTAAAAGAGAAATGCGGATCGACAGTTTCTGGCGGCTCGCTAAAATCAATATCATCGTCAATCGGCTCAGGCATCCGAGTTATACGCGCGCGTTTGGCGATGGCTTTGGTAGGTGGTGCGAGCTCTTCTTCTCGTTCCAGTTCAGCTTTGCGCTCGGCATTAGCCGCTCGCCGCTCGGCCAAGAATTGAGGAAAATTCAGCACAAGATTAAACAGGGCAAAACATTGTGCGCCTAAATAATCCGCCACGGTTAGCCAAGAAATACCGGTTAATAAAGTCAAGCCGGTGGCAAAGGCGCACAGTAATAACAGGCTGGTGCCAATAAAATTAAAATACGGCAGCAAATTACCGCTGATCCGATCGCCTAACACGCCACCGGAAGAGAAATAATAAATATCATTGAAATTCATGCTGCTAATGGCTGTTGCCGCACACAGTGTCAACAACACACCAAATAAACGTAAGCCTAGAATTAAATAATCGAGTTGTAATAAGTCATGGTAGCGCTTAAACAACAGATAACCGGTTAACGCCACCACAAAAGGCAGCAAATAGGCTACCCAGCCAAAACTGACCAACAACACATCGGCTAACCAAGCGCCACTGCGCCCAGCATAATTATTAATTTGTTGATGATAGCCTGTTTGTGACCAGCTCGGATCGGCTGGGTCAAAAGACAACAGTGACAGCAACATAAAAAGTGCCAGGCCAGAAAAAACAATCAGCCCCACTTCTAATAATCGCTGTACTCCATTTAACGTGAAAAACACTTTGCTTTGCAAAAGAAAGGCCCCTAAATTCGTCATCACACTTGGCTACGCAACGCCGGTTTCATACCATGAATTGCCACTAGCGCTCAGTCACGACTGCCTGTCGCCACTGAAGCGACTAGGTTACCAGAGCTGGGGTAAAAGTGCATCTATGTCCGGCATAGCGTAACGGCTTTTCGCTGAATGATAGCTGTATAAAGCCAATAACTTAGCTTAAACCATCGGCACAAAACTACTTTGTTTCACCTCTTCCATCACCACATAGGTACGGCTTTCGCGCACACTGGGTAAACGGAGTAAGGTTTCCCCTAATAACTCGCGGTATGCCGCCATATTAGCAACACGGGTTTTCAGTAAAAAATCGAAGCTTCCCGATACCAAATGACACTCTTGGATCTCTGATAACTTTTGCACCGCTTTACTGAACTCATCAAAGTCTTCCGGCGAGGTTTTGCTTAGCGTTATTTCAACAAAAACTAATAATGCGGCTCCCACTTTGTGTGGGTCAACTTGTGCGGTATAGCCCAAGATATAACCTTCAGATTCTAGCTTTCGCACTCGCTCTAAACAGGGCGTAGGACTAAGCCCTACCCTTCTGGCCAATTCCACATTGGCTAAACGACCATCGAGTTGTAATTCGACTAATATTTTTCGATCAATCCTATCTAACTTCTTGATACTCTTACTTAAAGAATACATAGCAGCATAAAATCCCGACTTGTAACCATAAACAGCATATTGCACTATTTAGCAAACTTAAAACAAGCAGTAATTCTGGTTTTTTGCCGCTATACTTCCTAAAAATATTACTCAACTGAACCAAGGTGAAACATATGATTATCGGTGTACCTAAAGAAATCAAAAACCATGAATACCGTGTCGGCATGACGCCAGCAAGCGTTCGCGAACTGATTGGCCATGGCCACAGCGTGTTGGTTGAACAGCAAGCCGGTATGGGTATCGGTTTTACCGATGAAGATTATCAAGCTGCCGGTGCTTCTGTATTAGCGACTGCGGCTGACGTGTTTGCACAAGCAGACATGATTGTAAAAGTAAAAGAGCCACAAGCTGTTGAACGTGCTATGTTACGTGATGGCCAAATTCTGTTCACTTACCTGCACTTAGCGCCGGATCCAGAACAAACTGCTGATTTAATCAATTCAAAAGCGGTTTGTATCGCTTATGAAACTGTCACCGATAATAAAGGCGGTTTACCGTTATTAGCGCCTATGTCAGAAGTGGCTGGCCGCATGTCAATTCAAGCCGGTGCTCGTGCTTTAGAAAAATCTTGTGCTGGTCGCGGTATGTTATTAGGCGGTGTACCTGGTGTAGCACCCGCTAAAGTCGTGGTTGTCGGTGGCGGTATGGTGGGTACTAACGCGGCGCAAATGGCCTTAGGTTTAGGTGCAGATGTTACCGTACTGGATCGTAATGTAGATGTGTTACGCCGCATTAACGCTCAGTTCAACGGCGCAGTTAAAGCCATTTACTCAACGGCTGATGCCTTAGAGCAAGAAGTCTTAGCCGCTGATTTAGTGATTGGTGGTGTATTAGTACCAGGCGCAGCCGCGCCTAAGCTGATTACCCGTGACCATATCAAACGCATGAAGCCAGGCTCAGCTATTGTTGATGTGGCGATTGACCAAGGCGGTTGTGTGGAAACCTCAAAACCCACTACCCATGCCGATCCAACTTATATTATTGATGAAGTTGTGCATTACTGTGTTGCGAACATGCCAGGTGCGGTGCCACGTACCTCTACTTTCGCCTTGAACAATGCCACCCTGCCTTTCATTATTCGTTTGGCGAACAAAGGCTACAAAAAAGCCTTACAAGATGACAAGCATCTGTTAGCGGGTCTAAACGTGTACCGTGGCTTAGTGACTAACGAAAGTGTTGCTGACGCGTTAAAACTGGCTTACGTAGCGCCAGAAACTGCTATTGGTGCCTAATTAGCGTTACCTTTAATCTGAGCAAACAGCCGGTATTTTTTACCGGCTTTTTTATTTCTGCTTGTTTTAACGATTTATTATCCGATAAAGCTATACATTCCGCTCAGACCTGTTATAGTGCTTTCCGGCCTGTAGTACAGACCTATGTAACAACTTGTTTTTGAAAACTTCGCTACACAGCTTCGCTTGTAAGTCATGTCCTGAAGATTCACGCACGTTTGGCCACATAAGTAACAGTCAGGCTAAAAGCGCATTTCGCGTTAAATAACTTTTTAAAATTTTTAGGAGTCTCTCATGGCTAAAGTAACTGGTGTAGTAAAGTGGTTCAACGCAGATAAAGGTTTCGGTTTCATCACTCAAGACAACGGCGGCGCTGACGCTTTCGTTCACTTCCGTGCTATCCAAACTGAAGGTTACAAAACCTTAAACGAAGGCCAACGTGTTGCCTTCGAAATCGAACAAGGCCAAAAAGGCCCACAAGCTGCTAACGTAACTGTACTGTAATAGTACTTTTATAAAGCGCTTCTCGATTTGAGATAGTATAAAAGGTCAGCTTGCTGGCCTTTTTTGTTTCTGCCATTCCTGTTTCTACTTTACTCTTTTGTTTGCTGTTGTTTCCTCTGATATTTTATATTGCCCTGTTCTGCATTCTCGCATTCTGCTGGTAAATCGCATTCACGTTTTCGCCGTTGGCGAGAGACTTTCTTTTGCATCGCCAAAGAACGTATCCAAAGAAATTGCGCCCCACTGCCGCTCGAAAGCCCAGCTGCTCATGCGTTGTCCAAGGCGAAAACATCACTCGAGTTATGCTTCGTCGCTGCACTCAAACGCCCGTTTTCTTAAAACCTTGGCCAACGATGATCAGTCAGCTCGCGCTAAGGGGAATAAAAGCCAGAGCGGTATTCGCCTAGCTGAATAGCTTGTTAGTGCACAGGCTGTGTAAAAACTCAAAATTTCTGCTTTGCCACCAAGTTATTCCATAGCAGCAATAGAATTTCGCTCAACTTGGCTAACTAAAGTTTAATTTTGTTCTATGGGGATTTGGCTTTGACTAAATCGACATACCCAAGTGGTCTTTGTGACTGACAATGGCTTATACGCAATAATATTCACTATTCATAAAGCTCCTTTAGCTTAATTTTCAATCCCTCAACGCCCCAAATCGATATCATCCGTTTCAGGTTATATGCCAGTATGTGTAAGCTGATTTCAGTGCTTACATTGGTAAATCGTCGCATCAAGAAGTGAGTCGCACCCATCCACATTTTGATCGTTCCAAACGGGTGCTCCACGGTTTGCTTTCGTATCGTAGCTGATTGTGGTGCAGCATCTAACTTAGCCTGCATGTTTTCCATTTCAGATTCATGCACCCAACGACGGATCCGCCTAGCTGCACTTTTTGACGTGGTGCATTTGGCGCGCTGGCTGCAATCCCTACAAGCAATACAATTAAAGTACATTTGCAATTCTAAGCCATCTTCAACGGTGGTAAACCGATTCTGAAGCTCGTTACCCGCAGGACAAATGTAGATGTCTTTTTCCTGGTTATATTTAAACAGTGCGAGGTTATAAAGCCCTTTGCGGTCAGCTCCAGAGGTATCACCTTTTGGAACTAAGGCTACGGCTCCTAAGTCCTGAGCCGCTTTAATATCACTCCGGCTGTAATACCCTTTGTCGGCAAGAACAGTAATATCAGTCTTACCCACTGCCTCTTGCGCTAATTTGGTCACAGTCGTTAGCTGGCCACGGTCAGGGATATTGGTTACCTCGTGAGCAACAATCAGATGATGCTTTGCATCTACTGCTGTCTGTACGTTATAGCTAACTTGGCGGTTAACATTGTTTATTTTCATCAGCCGAGAATCAGGATCTGTTAATGACAGCTGTTTATCAGGATGTTGCTCTACGGCTTGCTGCACTTGCTTTAACTCTTCTAAACGCTTTTGAAGCCATGCCAACTTTGTTGCTGTTAATTCTGAGTTAGCTTCAAGCTCTGCCTTTTTATCGGCATCATCGAGCTTATCCAGATATAAGCTGATGCTTTGCTCAATTCTTTCGATGTGGCCTTTAACCTTGCTCGGAGTGTAGTTATTCGATTTGCTATTTACCGCTTTAAATTTACTACCGTCAATGGCAACAATCACATCAGTGAACATTTGCATTTGCTTGCATAGGTCAATGAAAGCACGGCAAGCATTCTTAATACCTTTACCGTTATTTTTTCTGAAATCAGCGATGGTTTTAAAGTCAGGGGTTAATCGCTCAAGCAGCCACATCAATTCAACATTTCGATGCGCTTCTTTTTCTAATCTGCGGGAAGACTGGATACGATTCAGATATCCATAAATATACAGTTTAAGCATGGTGGCCGGGTGATACCCAGGCCGCCCAGTCTGTTTTGGATTAATATTTTCGAAGCCGAGAGAAGCAAGTTGCAGACCATCAACAAAGATGTCGATTACTCGGACAGGGTTATTTTCAATAACAAAATCATCCAGTGCCTCAGGAAACAATGTTACTTGATGTCTGCCTGAGCCTTTTATATGGTGGGTCATATCAGCACACTTACTATTGCTTCGTATGCTATTAATTTTAGTAAACAAGCAGTTGGCTTGGGGCGTTTTATTAAGAATAATTGATCATAAAAACCTGCTACTTAGACCAAAAGGTGATCAGCAGTTTTCACACAGCCTGTGCCAATTGCAGACATTTCAACTTTAAGGTTTTAAAGTCCGCTTTTAGGTGTTAGCAGAACGCAAAGCACACTGGCGAGGAGCCGCGCAGCGGGTTCGCGTCCCAGCGACCAACGGGAGCGAGTGATGCGTATTATTAAGCGGTTGCACTAGCATAAAAAACCACTCCAAAGAAGCCGGACATTATTACAATCATTAATAATACATACCGTTTACGAGCCAAGTTTTTACGATTTAGCCATTGCATCAATGGAAAACACGCTACTAGCCAAGCTGAAAAGACTATAAGCGACCAAACTAACTCGTGACGAAATACCAAATGAGCGGCTCCAAAGGGCGGCCCCATGATAATCAACAAAATTAGACGGGCATCTAGAGCGCCCAACTCAGTGCGACTTTTCATAATAACGCTTAACGCAAAGCACTCGGGCGGAAAAATGCGTTAGCGTTTGACTTCCCAGTGGCCGCAGGCCACGAGTGATGCGCCTTGTTATACATCATCTTTTAACAACTTATGAAGCGCATCTATTCGCTTATTAATTCTTTTACTTTCAGCATGTAATTCTGAACTCATACCAAATATAAGAATTAAAAAAACATACGAAACAGGTTGCTGAGCAACTTCTGGATACATGAATAGAATAAAGGCCATTGCAATCACCATGCTTGCAAATCTAATGATACTGCCTTTCCAATTTGGGCGGAGTTTTTCAAACTCATCTAAAAGTGCTTGCTTCTTTTGCATGCTATTAAAAAGCGAATGAGCTTCAACTTTATCCTTGTCCATCAGATATTCCTATTGTGATTTATAACAGTTGTTATGCAGGCCTTTCAGTAACATCAGAAAGGTAGAATTAATTCATACCTATGAGTTTACCGAAAATCAATGACTTGAGAAGCCGATTAAGCACTTAATTCACTTTTAATTTACTAGCTTCGTGTTCAGATACCAAGACCCTTAACGTTTTCGCCGTTGTCAAAACAAAAGAAAGTTATTCGCCAACGGCGAAAAGGTGTGCACTACGAGTAAAGTATCCTGCCGCCATCACTAATCAGCGCTACTAGCTAACATATTTCTACACAACAGCAAACAACAGGCATAAAAAAAGCCCGCAAACAGCGGGCTTTCAAAATGGCGAAAAATTATTTCGCGATAGGTAAAGTTGGGTATTTAATACCCGCCATTTCATTCATTACGCGAGTAACCTGCACACTGTAACCAAACTCGTTGTCATACCACACGTATAACACGCAACGGTCGCCATCAACGATAGTGGCTTGTGAGTCAACCACACCTGCGTAGCGCGAGCCCACTAAGTCAGAAGAAACGATTTCGGTTGAACTGGTAAAATCGATTTGATCTTGCAACTCAGAGAACAGTGACGTGCGCTGCAAGAAATCGTTTAACTCATCTTTGTTGGTTTCGCGATTCAAGTTTAACGATAATATCGCCATTGACACGTTAGGCGTTGGCACACGAATCGCATTACCGGTTAACTTACCTTTTAATTCAGGCAAAGCTTTAGCCACCGCACTGGCGGCACCCGTTGAGGTTAATACCATATTTAACGGCGCAGCACGGCCACGGCGATCGGCTTTGTGGAAGTTATCAATCAAGTTTTGATCGTTGGTATAAGAGTGCACGGTTTCTACGTGACCATTGCGAATACCGTACTCATCTTGCAGTGCTTTTAATACTGGCGTAATGGCATTGGTGGTACAACTGGCTGCAGAAACAATTTTATGCTCTGGCGTGATCATATGCTGGTTAACACCATATACCACGTTCGGTACTTCACCTTTAGCCGGTGCGGTAATTAACACGCGAGCCGCACCTTTGCTTTGCAAGTGAATGGATAATTCTTTATCGTCTTTAAATATACCGGTGTTATCGACGATTAGCGCGTTATCAATACCGTATTGCGTGTAATCAACTTGCTCTGGCGAATTGGCATAAATCACTTTGATAAAAGTACCGTTAGCTTTAATGCCTTGGTTCTCTTCATCGACCGTAATGCTGCCATTGAAAGGGCCATGAATAGAATCGCGACGTAATAAGCTGGCGCGTTTTTCTAAGTCACCTTTTTTACCGCCACGTACCACTATCGCTTTTAAACGTAATTTACTGCTAGGGCCTGAGCGCTCTAACATTAAGCGGGCAACTAAGCGGCCAATTCGACCAAAACCATAGAGCACAACATCAACGGGTGTCACTTGATCTTCATGATCAAGAATATCCGCTAGTTCTTGAGCTAAATATTGCTCAAGCGTTAGGCCTGATGCATTGTCTTTATATAAATAGGCGTACGCCAATTTACCAATATCTACCCGACCGGGTGCCAAATTCATTTTACTGATGGCTTCTAATAACGGAAAACTCTCGCGAAGGCGTAATTTTTGACCTTCGAACCGCTCTACTGTTTTATGCGCTTTAATAATATCAATGGTGGTAGCGTTAACCAGAGGCCGCCCATAGATAACCACCTCAATGCCTTTATTACGATAAAGCCGACCAATGATAGGTAACATGTTTTCGGCGTATTCCTGGCGTTCCTGCCAGCTTTTTTGATACTGTTCTGCGTGTGATAGGGTCATTATTAGGCCTTTTACTTCAATAAAATGAATTAATCGGTGTGCCTAAGCCGCTTTTCTGTAGGATACAGCGGTTTTTATAAGGCGGCCTATTGTAATTGATTATGAAACCCTACCACAACACTTACAGCTTAAATATAGGCTTAAGTCTTATGGGTGAATGTTAATGAAGCTGAATTAACACAGTAGCGCTGCCCGGTTGGTGCAGGCCCGTCTTCAAACACATGGCCTAAGTGGGCATCGCAATTATTACAAACAATTTCAATGCGTTGCATACCATGACTGTGGTCTTCTTCATAACGCACCTTCCCCGCTAACGATTGATAAAAACTGGGCCAGCCGCAACCGGCATCAAACTTCGTGCTGGCATTAAATAATTCTGTACCGCAACAGACACAGTGATAAGTGCCTGCTGCGGTATGGTGTAATAATTCACCCGTAAATGGATATTCTGTGCCTTTTAAGCGCGTTACCCGAAATTGCTCTTCGGTTAAACGCTGCCGCCATTCTGCTTCTGATAATTTCATTTGATGCTCCTGTATTATCTTTTAACGCTAACATCAATATACGCTGCGCGCTGTGCTTGGCTCAATCAGTTTGTCTCTGGCCTAGCTAAAAGCGTAACGATTGCTAATGGCTTTGGCTTTGGCTTTGGCTTTAAAACAAGCTTATAGCAAAATGAATCAACAAAACTGGCTAGCTGTTAGCATCGTGTAAAGGGGCTTAGCCAACATTAATCCGCCGTAATAACAACACTTAACCATAGCACTTATCGATGCGCTAGCTAGCTATTTGTTGAGGTAAATCAATACTAACAGGTAGCCCATCGACTGACCTTAAGGTAAATTAGTCATCATACTTAATACACTGAACAAAGTGAGGGCTAACGTAAAGTTACAGGCGGTTATATCAGCCTGCAGTATGCCACTGGCGATTTGCCACCGAAGCTACAACTTGGCCATGATACTTCAGAAATTAGACAACAGAGCGCTGCAAATGACTATACTGCAGGTGTCGATTAGCTGTTTAATAGCCAGAGAAGAGCGTATTTCTTTGTTAACCAGTAAGCGTTGACCGATGAGACTGACACCTCGATCGCGTTAATTCTGCAATACCATTTCTAGGAGCTCATCATGACAGTTAACGAAACGAAAACCCCATTTTTGGCGCTGCTGATTGGCCCATTGTTGATGCTAATCACCTTAGTGTTACCCGCACCTTTTGGTATGAATGAACCTAGCTGGTTAGTCATAGGTTTAACCGTTTGGATGGCCAGTTGGTGGATCAGTGAAGCTGTTCCCATCCCTGCCACAGCTTTTTTACCTTTACTCGTGGCTCCCTTACTCGATTTAAATAGTTTAAGCGCCGTGGCACAGTCTTATGCCCATCCATTGATTTTTTTATTCTTGGGCGGATTTATAATCTCGATTGCCATGGAACGTTGGTCTTTGCATACCCGTATCGCCTTGCATACCATGCTGATTGTGGGCAGTAAACCAAGCCAGCAAATTGGCGGTATTATGTTAGTCACGGCGTTCTTATCAATGTGGATGTCGAACACGGCAACCGCGGTAATGATGTTACCCATTGCACTGTCTATTACTCGCATGTTAGAGCAAGATAAACAACCTAGCGAAAATGACTTTAGCAAGGCTATTTTATTAGCCGTGGCTTATGCTGCCTCGATCGGCGGTTTAGCAACCTTAATTGGTACACCTCCTAACGCTTTTATGGCCGCGTTTTTACAAGATACCTACGGCATTCGGATTGGTTTTGTTGAGTGGATGATTGTGGGATTACCGCTGTCCGTTGCCATGTTGTTCGGTTGTTGGTTATGGCTAACCAAATTTGCTTATAAACTCGACCAAGTTAAGATTGCCAACACCCGTAACTTATTCCACCAAAAGTTGATTGTGCAGGGTAAGATGCAGCGAGGTGAAAAAGCGGTACTGATTATTTTCGCCCTGACTGCCTTACTATGGATCACACGTCCGTTTTTAGTCAAACTCATCGGTTTACCGTTAGATGACACTATCATTGCGATGCTTGCAGCGGTATTAATCTTAGTATTGCCTTTGGACAGTAAAAACACCCGCATTTTAACTTGGGAAGAAACCAAGCAGTTGCCTTGGGGGATCCTAATGTTGTTTGGTGGCGGTTTAAGCCTCGCCGCGCTGATCAGTAAAAGTGGTTTAGCCAGTTATATCGCTGAGCAAGTGATGTTACTCGACAACATGCCGCTGTGGCTGATGGTGGTGCTCGTGACGACTGTTATCGTATTTTTGACCGAAGTCACCAGTAATACCGCGACAGCAGCAGGCTTTTTACCCTTGCTAGCGCCCATATCGTTAGCCATGTCAGGCTCGCCAATGACCTTGGTGATCCCGGCTGCCATTGCAGCCAGCTGTGCCTTTATGATGCCGGTAGCCACCCCGCCCAATGCCATTGTCTTTTCATCTGGTCATTTACGCATTGCGGACATGGTTAAAGCCGGTTTTGCTTTAAATCTCTTTGCCGTCTTGTTGGTGAGCTTAACCAGCTTATTTTTAGCGCGTTGGGTGTTTGCGTTTTAATCCGTTTTTACGCAACCTTATTTATCACCATAAAAAAACCCACTGCAGCGAACAAACTGCAGTGGGTTTTTCTTTGTTATGGGTGCTGAAAACCGCGATAAACTAGCTTAATTCAACTTTTAATTCAGCGATAACGGCTAAGGCTTTAGCACAGGCTTTATCAGTATCGTCAGCCAAAGCTAATGCCACCCCCATGCGCCGCTCGCCTTGTACTTCGGGCTTACCAAAAATACGCAGTTCCGTATCGGGCTGCATTAATGCCGCCGCACCAATATGATATTGAATATTTTGGCTGTGCCCAGGCACCAATAATACCGCCGAGGCAGCTGGGCCGTAGTGTTTAATGCTAGGAATAGGTAAACCCAAGATCGCACGAGCGTGCAGTGCAAATTCACTTAACTGCTGTGAAATCAAGGTCACCATACCGGTATCGTGTGGCCGCGGTGACACTTCGCTAAACCATACTTCATCGCCTTTAACAAAAAGCTCAACGCCAAATAAGCCTTTACCCCCCAAGGCTTGCACCACAGCGGTAGCATACTGTTGAGCTTTTTGCGCAGCAACAACCGACATCTGTTGCGGTTGCCAGCTTTCACGATAATCGCCTTGCTCTTGCCGGTGGCCAATCGGATCGCAGAACTGAATGCCTGAAATAGAATTTACCGTCAGTAAGGTAATTTCATAATCAAAATCAACAAACCCTTCGACAATGATACGGCCTTTACCGGCGCGGCCGCCTTCTTGCGCATGAACCCATGCTGCTTCAACATCGGCATCGCTGCGTAATACGCTTTGCCCTTTGCCAGAAGAAGACATAATCGGTTTGACCACACAGGGATAACCTATCGCAGCTACCGCAGCCAGATAACCGGCTTTATCGCTGGCAAATTGATACGCCGAGGTTGGTAATTGCAAGGTTTCCGCAGCTAAACGGCGGATCCCTTCGCGGTTCATGGTTAAATTAACCGCTTGAGCACTGGGAACCACATTAAAACCTGCGGCTTCCAGTTCCAGCAACACCGACGTCGCTATCGCCTCTAGCTCTGGCACAATTAACGCCGGTTTTTCCGTGATCACCAACTGTCGCAGTGCGGCATTGTCGAGCATCGAGATCACCACCGCTTTATCGGCAACTTGCATGGCAGGAGCATTAGGATAACGATCAACCGCTACCACTTCACAGCCATAACGCTTTAATTCTAAACACAATTCTTTACCTAATTCACCAGCGCCTAATAACAATACCTTAGTGCTGCTGCTTGTGCCGGGTGTTCCAATGACAACGCTCATTTTACTTTCACCATTGGCCGTTCAGGACGACTCCAATCAACATGATAGGTTTTACCCTTGGTTTTATCCGTGCGCTCAAAGGTATGAGCACCAAAGAAATCACGCTGGCCTTGCAATAAATTAGCCGGTAATACCGCAGTGCGATAAGCATCGTAGTAACTTAAAGCTGAACTTAACGCGGCCACGGGGATCCCCGCCAGCGATGCGTTGGCCACGGCTTTGCGCCAGTTTTGTTGATACACTGAAATTTGCTTTGAGAAAAACGGATCCAACAGCAGGTTTTCCAACTCGTCGTTTCGCTCGTAAGCTTCAGTGATCGATTGTAAAAACACCGCTCGAATAATACAGCCCGCACGCCAAATCTTAGCGATTTCGGCAAAATTTAACTGCCAACCATGCTCGGCCGCAGCCGTTTTCATAAGATGAAAGCCCTGTGCATACACGCAAATTTTGGCACAATACAAAGCATCATGCAGTGCTTGGATCATGTCGGCTTGCTGTTCTTCTGAAAATAAATTTTGAGCAGGACCGGCCAGTACCGTTGCAGCTTTCACCCGTTCAGCTTTTAAACCAGAAATCGCGCGGGCATATACCGCTTCAGCGATGGTGGGCGCGGGGCTACCTAATTGTAAACTGCTGACGGCAGTCCACAGGCCCGTGCCTTTTTGACCGGCTTTATCTAAAATAACATCAACCAGCGGTAAGCCGGTTTCGCTGTCTTTAGTGGCTAAGACTTGGGCACTGATATCCATTAAATAACTGTGCAGTGGGCCATCATTCCATTGCACGAAAATCTCACCAATGGCCGCTGCCGACATGCCTAACACATCTCGCATCACCTGATAGGCTTCGCAAATCAGCTGCATATCGGCATATTCGATACCGTTGTGCACCATTTTGACATAGTGGCCGGAACCACTGGGGCCAATGTAAGCGGCGCAAGGCTCACCTTCCGTTACCGGATTACCCGGCTCAAAGCGCTCGATAGGCTTACCGGTTTTTGGATCCACTTTGGCGGCAATCGCTTGCCACATCGGTTTAATGCGGGTCCACGCGTAAGGATCGCCACTAGGCATTAAAGAAGGGCCAAACCGGGCACCCACTTCACCACCTGACACGGCCGTGGAGAAAAAGATAAATTTACCTTCGTAGCTTTTTTCTCGCGCGACAGTATCCGTCCACAGACTGTTACCAGTATCGACTACGATGTCATCGGCTTGAATACCGGCATCGATCAATTTATGACACACATCGTCAACGGCTTTGCCCGCAGGCACGGATAACACTATTAGGTGAGGCGCAGATAAGCGTGATAACAATTCGGTGTAAGAGCTACACCCGACAACTCGGGGGCCTTTATCGCCTTGCTCTGCCGCATCTTGTGCTAGTACAGCCTCTAATTTCTGGTTATCAAGGTCAAAAGCCGCCACTCGATAGCCGTTATCTGCCAGGTTGAGAATAAGGTTTTTACCCATTACCCCTGCCCCAACAAAACCAATTTCACACAGAGTTGTGCTGTCTGTCATCTAACGATCCTTAACAACGTTGAAAGCGCGCAAACTGGCGCGGGTCGAAAAATGCCGCGCATTATAGGCTATATGCCAGCATAAACCTACTGCCAGACCGATAAGCTATAAGCGCTTTGCAACCACTTATCTTTACGCACCGCTGTAGTGGGCGTTAAACCGTCATTCACTGACGTGTCAAACAATAAGTTGCGCAAGGGCGCTGGAATGCTAACCGCTTGATTTTTATCCGATGCATTTAGGATGCATAACAAACGTTGACCGCTATTGTCATTAACAATATCCACCATGCAACTGTGCCGATCAGATTCATGCCAATTCGGTTCGCTCATATCGGTGCCATCCATTAAATACCAATGCACGTGGTGTTTATCACCATGTTTTTGGTAGTTATCGTCTAATAAGCTGATTTGCTGTAAACAACATAATGACTGGCGCATTTTCAGCATTTGTTGTACGAATTTCAGAAACTTAGTGGCGGGCCCATCTAACTGCCAATTTAACCAAGAAATCGGATTATCTTGGCAGTACGCATTGTTATTGCCATGCTGAGTATGACTTAGCTCGTCGCCGCCTAACCAATGGATCATCCCTTGGCTAAGTACTAAAGTGGCAACCAAATTACGTCGATGTTGATTACGGGCATAAATAATGGCTTCATCCGAGGTCACACCTTCCGCACCATGATTCTTACTCAGATTATGGCCGTGGCCATCACGGTTTTCTTCACCGTTTAGCCAATTGTGTTTGTCGTTGTAACTGACTAAATCTCTTAGCGTAAAGCCATCGTGATAGCTAATATAGTTCACACTGCAACTGGCGGGCTTATGATGTTTTTGAAAAATATCGCGCGAGCCTAATAAACGTGTAGCAAATTCGGGGAGCACCCCTTGATCGCCACGCCAAAACGCCCGAAAAGTATCACGACATTTATCATTAAGCTCAGACCAGTGCGCCGGAAATTGCCCCAAATGATAGCCAAAAGGCCCGACATCCCAAGGCTCCGCAATCAGCTTAGCTTTACTGATCACCGGATCTTGCGCAACGATTTGAAAGAAAGCCGCAAACGGATTGTAGCGTTTAAACTCCCGGCCCAGTGTCACGGCTAAATCAAAGCGAAAACCATCTACCTGCATCTCGGTTAACCAATAACGCAAGGCATCCATTATCATACGCTGCATCATCGGATGCGACACATTCAAGGTATTGCCACACCCCGTAAAATTACAATAATTTTGGTAATCAATCATTTCACCATGGCTATGAAACAGATAATACTGCCGATTCGCTAAACCACGAAAACTAAGCACTGGGCCATCTTCACCCGCTTCAGCCGTGTGATTAAACACCACATCTAAAATGACTTCTAAGCCATGTTGATGCAAGGTGCGCACCATGGTTTTGAACTCGGCTACTGCATCTTCATACTGATAACGCGGTTCCGGTGCAAAAAAATTCAGCGGGTTATAACCCCAATAATTGGTTAAACGTAACGCACTGAGCCGCGGCTCGGCCATAAAAGAAGCCACCGGCAATAATTGCACCGTGGTAATGCCGAGCGCTAACAGATGTTCAATAATCGCCGGATGACACAAGCCCAAATAGGTCCCGCGCAAATGCTCAGGCACATCGGGATGTTGCATGGTCATGCCTTTGACATGGGCTTCATAAATGACGGTTTTTTCCCGAGGGATCGCAGGTTTAAAACTATCTTGCCAGTCAAATGGAGCCTGTTCTAACACCCCTTTCGCTAAAGAATAATGACTGTGGCTAGCGTACTGACGTTCTTGCCACATTTGCGGCCGATTTAACTTACGACAGTACGGGTCAAGTAATAAACGCTCTTTATCAAAACGTAAACCTGCATCTGGAATATTGGGGCCAGCCGCTTTTAGCGCATATAAAGAGCCTTGTTCAATACCACTGACCGCCACATGCCAAATTTCACCAGTGCGGCCTTGAAAGGGGATCTCGGCAAGCAACTCTTCGGTATCGGGCAGAAACAAACACAAGGTCAGTTCACTGGCATCTGGAGCATACACAGCAAAATTCCACGTTTCTGCTTGCACTAGACTCGCCCCTAACGGACTCGGCTGGCCAGCAGACATTTTTAACAACCCAATGACGGCGGTCATGGTATTTCCTTAGATTTTTTGTCGAATGTATAACGTCGATAATGGCGGTAAATTTAACACGATACTACAAGCCTGACCGTGCATAGCCTGCTCAAGCGCTAGCAAAGGTGCTTGCTGCACCGGATAGTTACTGCCCCAGTAATGTTCGCTATCGGTATTTAAAATGATTTCGTATTCACCGGCCTGTGCCACACCTAAACAAAAATCATTGCGTGGGATCGGGGTAAAATTACTGACCACATAAACCCGCTCGCCTGCGGCATCTTGCCGAAACAAGCTTACGGTACTGTGTGCGGCATCCTGATGATCTAACCAACCAAAACCGGCAGTGTCATAATCTAATTGGTACAAGGGCGTATGACCGCGATAGGTATGGTTTAAATCACGAAAAAGTTGTTGCATACCACGATGCTTATCAAAGCTCAGTAAGTGCCAATCCAAGCTTTGTGAGTGCGACCATTCTCGCGCTTGCGCAAACTCAATGCCCATAAAATTCATTTTCTTACCCGGATGGGCAAACATAAAGGCTAAAAAGGCACGCATATTGGCCGCTTTTTGCCATTCATCACCCGGCATTTTTTCTAACAAACTGCCTTTACCATGCACGACTTCATCATGCGATAACGGTAAAATGAAGTTTTCGTTATAGGCATAAACCATTGAAAACGTCAGATCGCCATGATGATACTGCCGATAAGCCGGATCTTTACTGATATAGCGCAAGCTGTCATTCATCCAGCCCATATTCCACTTGAAGCCAAAGCCTAAGCCACCACTATCAGTGGGGCGTGATACTTGAGGAAACGAGGTTGACTCTTCCGCAATGGTCATCGCTAAAGGGAACTTGCTATACATTTCACGGTTAAGCCATTGAAACAAACTAATGGCTTCATAGTTATGATTACCCCCATCAATGTTTGGCACCCACTCTCCCGCATTTCGAGAATAATCCCAATACAACATCGAGGCCACGGCATCGACACGGATCCCATCAATGTGGAAGTGTTCGAGCCAATAAAGAGCACTGGCCACTAGAAACTGTCGCACATAGTCTTTACCAAAGTCATAAATGCAGGAATTCCAATCTGGGTGCCAGCCACGACGCGGATCTTCGTATTCGTATAAACAACTGCCATCAAACCGTGCTAAGCCATGGCCGTCTTCAGGGAAGTGCGCCGGAACCCAATCTAAAATCACGCCAATACCGGCCTGATGGCAAGCATCGACAAAGGCTTTAAAGTCATCTGGATGACCAAAGCGAGAAGTCGGCGCAAATAAGCCCAATGGCTGGTAGCCCCAAGAACCATCAAAGGGGTGTTCCATAATCGGCATCAGTTCGATGTGGGTATATCCCATCTCAAGTACATAAGGAATTAACTGTGCAGCAAGCGCTTGATAACTCAGCGGGGCATTGTCGCTGTCACGACGCCAAGAGCCTGGATGCACCTCATAGATGCTCATCGCACTTTGATAGACATTGCCAGCCTTTCGTGTTGTCCAGTTCTGATCTTGCCACTGATAAGCAGCATGATCATAAACTAAGGATGCATGTGACGGATATTGCTCAGCATAAAACGCCAGCGGATCGGCTTTATGCGGTAATAAATCGCCATGTTTGTTTTTAACTTCAAACTTATAACGAGTACCAGTGGCGATTTCAGGTATCACTAATACCCAATGCCCGCATTCGGTGCGCTCCATCGGATGACAACGGCCATCCCAATGGTTCATATCCCCAACCAAACTGACGGTGCTGGCATCCGGCGCGTATACGGCAAAGCGAGTCGCCGGAAGGCTTTTACCAGCAAAATCTAAAGTGATCAGCTGAGCGCCTAACTGGCGGTATAAATTTTCTGGCTGGGAATGCACAAAATGCACAGCATAGTAGGCTTGATCAGAAAACTGATAGGGATCAACTAAACGGTATTGGTGTTGTCCTTGCCTTACTTGAAAATAATAAGGCACGGCTTTACGTTTTCTGGGCTGCGCCAGTTCAAACACCCCCGGACAGCCTATCACTGCAGCTAATTGTCCTAAGCTTTTATCAGTCTTAGCGTCAAAAGCTTCAACTTCACTCGCATGAGGTAGATAGCAGCGTAACACTAAGCCTTTATTTTTATTGTCTGGTTGCATTAACTGCCAACCTAAAACACTAAAGGGCTGTCTGCAGCGCGCTTGCGCAAAAAACGTTAAGTTCATTACCTTGTCCTTATCTTATTATTGTTGCTTAATCCAGAGTCAACACAATTACTGGCCTTTACGGCGAAGTGCGAGTTGCTTTAATAAATCATTGATCGGTGCTTCGGTGGTCCATTGCTCCAGATCACGGCTTAATTTACGTCGCCAGTTTGGATATTCGTTACTGGTGCCAGGCACATTGACTGGTTGCGTCATTTCTAACCAGTCTTCGATTTGTAAACATAATAATTGTGAGCGACCGCTGGCTAAATGTTGCTGTAAGGCAAAATTGAGTACCCTGTCCATGGCTAGCTGATCAACACTACGGGGGTAATCAGCAGGTAGCAAGTTATGGCCATGCAAAGAATCTAAAATACGTTGTTTATTATGATGACGCTGATGATAAAGCTGCTCTAATTGCGCTTCATCTTGATATAACCCCAGTGCTTTGCCCAGTTTTAAATCTTCACAATGCCAAAAACCAATTAAGGTAGGCAAGTCATGCGTACTGAGTGTCGCCATTGCTTGTTGCGGGTAGTGTGCTGGCGAAATATAACCACCATCGGCAGCCGTTTCAAAAAAGAATACCCGATAAGAGTACATGCCAAATTGCTGCAATAACTCGCGAATACCGTCTGGCACCGTACCTAGGTCTTCACCAATAATTACCGCCTGTTGCCGCTGACTTTCTAAGGCTAAGATCCCGAGCAAATCCATAATAGGATAATACACATAAGCACCGCCACCGGCATTGGTTGCCGCCTTAGGTACCCACCACAAACGGAGCAACGCCATAACATGGTCAATCCGCAAAGCCCCCGCGTTTTGCATATTACTGCGAAATAAATCAATCATCGGCTGGTAAGCTTGCTGATATAACTGATAAGGCTTCATTGGTGGCAGCCCCCAGTTTTGTCCGGCCGGCCCTAATGGATCAGGCGGAGCACCTACACTGGCATCACGACAATATAACTCAGGGTTGCCCCAGATCTCAGTAGATGCCTCGCTTACGCCCACGGCGAGATCGCGATATAAACCTAGCAACATGCCACTGTCTTTAGCCAGTTGCTGCGCCTGCGCTAATTGCTCTGTGGCCAGGAATTGCAGGTAACAATAAAAATCGAGTTCCGCCGCGTGATCTTGGGCAAATTGTAGTACTGCGGCATCGTTAGGATCACGGTATTGCTCTGGCCAGTTTGGCCAACCCCAATATTGTGAGTCTTGCTGATACAGCCAAGCATGTAGCGCATCATACAAGGCTAGCTGCTGTAAGCTCTCACCGCCATCGGCTTTAAACTGTGCAAACGCAGCCAGTAGTTTTGACTGATTTTTGCTTTGTGTTTGCAGCCACTGATATAAGCTTTTTAATACAGGCAGTTTTAACATCATTACGGTGGGGTAATCCACCCAGTCTGCGGCACGCAACGCTTTTAATTTCGTCTGAAACGCGGTGTTATTAACTTGCTGTTGTGCAACAGCACATTGGGCGTAGCCCGGTACAGCGGTAACATCAAGATAAATAATATTTAACCAACGCCGCGAAGACGGACTATAAGGGCTGGCATTATCGGCAACAGCGGGATAAAGCGCATGAATAGGATTTAAACCAACAAAATCAGCACCATGCGCCCCAAGATAACGCACTAAATTATTCAGATCAGTAAAATCACCAATGCCCCAATTTCGCGCTGAACGCAGCGCATATAATTGGATTGCCGTGCCCCACTGTTTTTGTTCAGTAAAGGCAGGCGGTTGATAACAGCGCTCAGGCGCAATAATCAGTTTTTGGCTAACTGACAATTCTGTGCCGGCGCAGGTTAAGATCAACTGATGATAACCTAACGGCAATGCCCCATCGAAGACATGTAAATATTGCTGATATTCTTCATCTTGCAGCACGGTCACTTGCGTTAGCTCACCATTAACTGGCGTTAACGGATACTCCGTTACCTTGCCCTGCTCGGTGATCAGTTGCAAAACAAAATCTGTGTTAGCCAAGGCTAATGGCACTTGCACTTCAAGTTGCCATTGCTCCGCGACCGGCTGGACAGAAACAGGGGCAATTAACTGCTGCCAAAAATCGAGTTGTCGTTCAAGTAATTCTGTGCGGGTCGCGTCCTCATCTGCAACCGGGTAACCCATTGCGGCTAATAAGGCTAATTGATTGACTTCGCTGACTTCTGTCGGCTGGCCCCAGGCATCATTAAAATGTGTTTCGATACCATTAAAAGCGATAAGTTGTGCCCGTAAAGCTGCGTCCATTGGAATTCCTTGGCAAATTAGAACTAATATAAAGCATTCTAAGCGGCATAGATGCCGATGTCATGAGCTAATTTATGTCATAAAATTACAAAAAAGCCAACAAAACAGTTTTGCAGCTTGAAAAATGTGGCAAAAAATGTAATTTTACTACATATTATATTGATATTACTTTCTAAAACTTAGTCTAGCACTTAACAGCGGGGTTCTTATGTCAATTCGTGTTGCTATTAACGGTTTCGGCCGTATCGGTCGTAATGTACTACGCGCACTCTATGAGAGCAGCAAAAATTACGATATTAAAGTGGTTGCTATTAACGACTTAGGTGATGCGTCAATTAATGCACATTTATTAAAATATGATACTGCCCATGGCATTTTCGCAGCTGACGTTAAGCATGATGAGCGGGCTATCTATGTTAATAACGATGAGATCCGCACGTTAAGCGTTCGTAACCCTGCCGATTTACCTTGGGCTGAGCTGAAAGTAGATGTCGTACTAGAATGTACTGGCCTGTTTACCGATCGTAAAACGGCTGGCGCGCATTTAACCGCAGGTGCCAAGAAAGTGATTATTTCTGCACCTGGTAAAGATGTCGATGCAACGGTTGTCTATGGTGTTAACCATCAGATTTTAACGCCAGAGATGAACATTATTTCTAACGCATCTTGTACCACTAACTGTTTAGCGCCGATTGCTAAACCTTTATATGAGGCGCTGGGTATTGAGTCAGGTTTAATGACCACTATCCATGCTTATACTAACGATCAACGTTTAAGTGATGTGTATCACACTGACTTGCGCCGTGCTCGCGCAGCGGCCATGTCTATGATCCCAACCAAAACCGGTGCGGCAGCTGCTGTGGGTTTAGTGGTACCTGAATTAAAAGGCAAATTTGACGGTTTAGCGGTACGGGTACCGACGTTAAATGTGTCGTTGGTTGATTTAACCTTTATCGCCGGTCGTGAAACCGACGCGGAAGAAGTAAATAATATTATTCGCCAAGCTGCTGCGAGCAGCCCGATGAATCAGGTATTGCATGTTAACGATTTACCTTTGGTATCAATCGACTTTAACCACAACCCCATGTCATCTATCTTTGATGCCACTGAAACACGCGTATTGGGCCGTTTAGTCAAAGTGATGAGCTGGTATGATAATGAGTGGGGCTTTAGCAACCGTATGCTAGATAACACCGTTGAATTAATGAAGTTCTAAGCCTTACGCTTTTCAACAACAGCCAGCCTTTGCTGGCTGTTTGCGTTTAAGCCTATAATAACGTTTTAATAATCACAGCACCGTTGTTGGGGAATAGCATGTCAAGCGCAAGTGCACAATTGGGTTTTGCCCATCTTACCGATCTACCCTGTTATCGCTTACAGTTTCAGCAAGCCAGTTTAGTGGTGTCACTTTATGGTGGGCATTTACTGTCTTATCAACCGCAACCTGGGCAAGAAACGCTGTGGTTATCGCCACTTGCAAGCTGGCGTCAACAACAACCGCTACGCGGGGGGGTACCGATTTGCTGGCCTTGGTTTGGTCCAATTGAAGCCAAATTAAACCCAGAGCAACAAGCCGTACCCAATCATGGGTTAGTGCGCAATAGAATGTGGACCTATATCGACAGCCAAGCGCACAGCGACTTTAATAGCCTAACCTTAAGCATCAGTATCGATGATATGCCTGGACATCGGGCTAAAACACTCAGCTTAACGCTTTGCTTGCGACTTTATGCCGATAAGCTGAGTATCACACTCGAATGTGACGAACCCATGTTACAACAAGCTGCTTTACACAGCTATTTCCAAGTGCCCTCCCTGAACGCTTGCACTGTGCAGGGTTTGGGTCAGCGTTTTATGGATAAGGTTAGGCAACAACATTTTATTGAAGCGGAACCCGTCGTGTTTAATCAAGAAATTGATCGGGTGTATCTTGAGCCAGCAGCGCAATTAAGCATGCAAAGCGGTCACTATCAGCTCCTTATTGACCAACAAGGGCATGACAGCACCGTGCTGTGGAACCCGGCAGCAGAACGTAGCAAAGCGATGGCGGATTTGCCTGATCACGGTTATCAAGAATTTGTCTGCGTGGAAACGGCACAACTGCAAATCGACAAACCCAGCCCACTGCACTTATCACAGACCCTGCAAAGGGGAAAGGGGTTAACGCCAACTTGATGTGAACTGTAGCTGATGCAGTTCACGCTCACCATCTTGATAATCTAAAATCAATTGCAATTGCCATTGCATCTGAGGATCGCTACAAGCGCCCAAAAAAAACTCTGCTTGCCAAACCGTAAATTCTGCAGACTGTTCTAATGCCTGTTGACGCCACTGCAATGGAATACGCCCCATATACATCGAAATGCCTTGGATCTCGGCGTTAATAGCCCGTAAAGGCTTATTGCTATGTAAACGGAGCTGTAAAGGGGTTTCTACAGGGGCATGCTCCGGGGAGAGTGTGAGTTGCAGCATCGGTGTTTGCAGCAAGAGTTGCTCACTGCTATCCTTAGCGTTCGGTTGACATGCTGTTAACGCCAATAAAAATACTAAACAGATTACAGAGTTAATTGCAGTACGCATCAACAATTCATCGTCACTAGGTTGGGCTAAAACGCCATTCTAACCGTAATTGGATAAAAAAAACCAGCACCACTCCAAAGCGGTCAAAAATCAAACAGCGACTTTGTTCTACATCATAAAAACGGTTGTTTCAGCTATCTTTTAACCGTTAAAACTCGTATCATCCGAGTTAATTATAGTAGGTACGATTAGGCAGGAAGACTATTTTGCCGATAGTGCTTACCTATCACAAGAAGGGCCACCACAAGGTGGTATAATTAGTAACCAGCAAAACTGCAGCGGAACTCAACATGAGCCAGACCAAACCGTTAAATGTTGAATACAACTATAGCGTTGTCCGCCTCTTTGCCATCACTACCGTATTATGGGGTATTGTTGGCATGGTGGTGGGTGTATTACTTGCAGCCCAGTTATACTGGCCAGCGCTTAATTTCGACACCCCATGGCTGACCTACAGCCGTCTTCGTCCCTTACATACCAATGCGGTTATCTTCGCATTCGGAACCAGTGCTTTGTTCGCCACTTGTTATTACGTTGTGCAACGCACCTGTCAGGTACGTTTATTTGCCGAAAAGCTAGCGATGTTCACATTTTGGGGTTGGCAGGCTGTTATTGTTGCTGCAGCGATCACCTTACCCATGGGTTTAAGCCAGACCAAGGAATATGCTGAACTAGAATGGCCAATCGATATTTTAATTACCGTCGTTTGGGTATCGTTCGCTATTGTGTTCTTTGGTACTTTAGCCAAACGTAAAACGAGCCACATTTACGTAGCAAACTGGTTCTACGGTGGTTTTATTATCACAGTTGCAGCACTGCACATCGTTAACAGTATGGTTATTCCGCTGAATTTTGGTAAGTCTTACTCCATTTATGCCGGTGCAGTCGATGCCATGGTGCAATGGTGGTATGGACATAACGCAGTAGGTTTCTTATTAACCGCGGGTTTCTTAGGCATGATGTATTATTTCGTGCCTAAACAATCTGGCCGCCCTGTTTATTCTTACCGTTTGTCTATCGTGCACTTTTGGGCTCTAATTGCTTTGTACATTTGGGCCGGCCCGCACCACTTACACTACACTGCTCTGCCAGATTGGACTCAATCTTTAGGTATGGTGATGTCTGTTATCTTATTCGTACCAAGCTGGGGCGGTATGATCAACGGTATTATGACCCTGTCAGGCGCATGGCATAAACTGAAAACCGACCCTATCTTACGCTTCTTAATCGTGTCATTATCGTTTTATGGTATGTCGACTTTTGAAGGCCCCATGATGGCTATTAAATCAGTAAATGCATTATCGCATTACACTGATTGGACTATCGGTCACGTACATTCTGGTGCTTTAGGTTGGGTAGCGATGATCTCTATCGGCGCAATGTACCACTTGATTCCAGCAGTATTTAATAAAGCTGGCATGTATAGCGTGAAACTGATTAATACTCACTTCTGGTTACACACTATCGGTGTCGTACTTTACATCGTTGCCATGTGGATAAGCGGCATTATGCAAGGCATGATGTGGCGTGCAGTCAACACTGACGGCACCTTAACTTATAGCTTTGTACAAAGTTTAGAAGCTTCTATGCCGTTTTATCTGATGCGTTTTATTGGCGGTTTATTTGTGGTGACAGGTATGCTCATCATGGCTTACAACGTCTACAAAACAGTAAGTAAAAAACATCCAGCTGCTGTCCCAGCAGTTGCGGCGGCGTAAGGAGACTGGCCATGCAAAAGAATCATCATGAAAAAGTCGAGAAAAGCGTTGGCTTGTTAGGGGTGTTAACCATCGTGGCGATCAGCTTCGGCACCCTGGTACAAATTACGCCTTTGATGTTTATGGAAGAAACCACTCAGCCCATTGATGGCCTAAAACCTTACACTGCATTGCAGATGGAAGGGCGCGATATTTTTATTCGTGAAGGTTGCACCAACTGTCACAGCCAAATGGTGCGTCCTTTCCGAGCGGAAGTAGAACGTTATGGTCATTATTCCGTTGCCGGTGAAAGCGTTTGGGAGCACCCGTTTTTATGGGGTTCCAAGCGTACAGGTCCAGATTTAGCTCGTGTTGGTCAACGGTATAGCGACGATTGGCATTATGCTCACTTAATGGACCCTCGCTCAGTGGTGCCACAGTCTAATATGCCCGGTTACCCGTGGTTAGATGCTAACCTGCTCGATGGCAAATATACTGCGAAAAAACTAGAAATTTTCCGTAAGTTCGGTGTGCCATATACCGATGAAGATATCGCGGGTGCCGCTGAAGCAGTGCAAGGCAAAACTGAAATGGAAGCCCTGATTGCGTACCTGCAATCATTGGGCACAGCCTTAAAGTAATCGCCATGGAATTTGCAACAGTTCATAGCATTCTGACAGTGATTCTATTCGTCGGCTTTGTTGCCTTCGTTATTTGGGCTTACAGCAAAAAGCGTAAGTCTGATTTTGACGAAGCGGCTAACTTAGTTTTTGATGACGAATCAGAATCCAAAAAACAACATTCTAAACGGGAGTCGGAGCATGAGTAGCTTCTGGAGTCTTTGGATTTGGGTACTAACCATCCCAGTATTGGTGCTGTGTTTAGTCCTGATCATGTGGAACCTTAAAAATTATGTCGGTGTGCCTGAAGATCAGACCACTGATCACGAAGTAGACGGTCTAAAGGAATTTAACAATCCACTACCTAAATGGTGGACATACATGTTTTTAGCCACCTTGGTCTGGTCAGTCTATTATTTAGCGGCTTATCCGGGCTTAGGCAACTGGAAAGGCTTTCTGGGTTGGACGAGTTCAAACCAAGGCATCAAGTCTTTGGAAGAATCACGTCAAGCGGTGTTACAGGCACAAGAAGAAGGCCGCCATGTTCAGTTAGACTCCGAAGTGGCAAAAGCTGACGAAGTGTATGGCCCTGTGTTCCAGCAATTCGCTCAACGCGATGTTTTAGATTTGGCTTACGATCCAGAAGCCTTGAAAATCGGCCAACGCTTGTTCTTACAAAACTGCGCGGTTTGTCATGGTTCAGATGCACGTGGCCAACGAGGTTTCCCCAACTTAACTGACAACGATTGGTTGTATGGCGGTACAGCGGATAAGATCAAAGAAACCTTATTACATGGCCGTAAAGCTGCCATGCCCGGCTGGGAAGCCGCACTTGGCGACCAAGGCATCAAAGAAATGACAGCTTACGTACTGCAATTATCGGGGCGTGCTGTTAACGAAAAAGATGCTGAAGCGGGCAAAGCGAAATTTGGTATGTGCGCAGCCTGTCATGGTGTTGATGGCCGTGGTAGCGTTGCCCATAACTTACCTTTCGGTGCACCAAACCTAACGGATAACATTTGGTTGTATGGTGGCTCTTCTGCTGTTATCGAAGAGACACTACGTTTGGGTCGTTATGGTGTGATGCCAGCCTTTAAAACGACTTTAGGCGAAGACAAAGTGCATATCTTAACAGCTTATATCTATCGATTGTCTAATCCGGAAGACTTGCGATAAACCGCACAGCAATCCGAAGCACACTAGGCCCCGTAAAGGGGCTTAGTTTTATGAACGAGGTGAGTTATGCAAGAAGATACTAAACCCTGGTATAAATACTCTTGGACTTGGGTATTAATCGCCATACCCGTGGTTACCGCACTAAAAGCCGTACACACCGTTGTGGTCATGCAGCAGCACAAGCCTGAAATCGTCATTGACGACTATTATCAAGCCGGTAAAAGTATCAATATGCAACTGGCGAAATATCGCGAAGCCGCCCTGCGCAATATGGATGCACGTATTTTAGTCGCCGGTAACCGGGCGGTCATTCGATTTACTGAAAACCAAGTATTGGGTGAAACTATTCATCTTGATTTTTACCACCCTACCCTAGGCGCACATGATTTTGCGGTTGATGCCGAACGCAGTGGCGAGCTACTGTATGTGGCAACATTACCGATCACGCCAAACGGCCGCTGGCGTTTAACCGTATCAGACAAATCCGAAGAATGGCGACTGCGCGCCAACTTAACACTGCCGGCAGAACAAGAAATTAAACTGGGTTATTAAGAAGGATAATGGCTGTGGCAGCAGTGAGGTGTTTTCATTGCCATGAAACGGTACACACTGGCGATCGTTTTACTTTAAACGTTGACGGGCAAGAACATTATTTTTGCTGTGCTGGCTGCCAAGCCGTCGCTGATACTATCTTTAGTAATGGTCTTGCCGATTATTATCGTTTTCGAACGGCTGCAGCCACTAAGATCGATGCTCTACCTTTGGATCTCAGCGCCGAATTAAGCCAATTTGATAACGAGGCGGTGTTAGCCGATATTAGTCAGCAGCATAATGAGCTAACCGATATTGAATTGTCCATCAGTGGTATGAGCTGTGCAGCTTGTGCTTGGCTAATCGAAAAACAACTTCGCAAACTGCCTCAGCTCCACAGTGTGAGCATTAACGCTTCAACCCAGCGAGCGTTGCTGCGATTTGATAGTAAACAGCTGTCACTCAGCGCTATTTTACAACGTATCAACGATATTGGTTATCAAGCCAGCCCCTTTGTGGCCGATCAAGAAGAGCACAAATTCAAACTCGAGCTTAACCGTTATCTCAAGCGTCTTGCGGTATCCGGCATTTTAACTATGCAAGTGATGATGCTGGCTTTTGCGCTGTATTTTGGCGAATACACTGGCATTGAAACAGCCCATGAAGGCTATCTGCGTTGGATCAGTTTGCTTTTAACGATCCCTGTGGTGCTGTATGCCGCTAAACCTTTTGTAGTCAGTGCTTGGCGCAGTATTAAGGCACGACAAATGAATATGGACGTGCCGGTTACACTGGCCCTGTATTACACCTTTTTTGCATCTGCGTATGCCACCGCGATGCAAACCGGCGAAGTGTATTTTGAATCCGTTTGCATGTTTACCTTCTTGCTGCAATTAGGCAAATTCTTTGAATTCCGCGCCCGTGCGCAAGCCCGCGAAGCGACCAGTAATTTATTAAAAATCATGCCGGTTACGGCCACCCTTCACACCGAGCAAGGGCCACAGCCCACATCGGCTCGGCGCTTACAAACGGGCGATATCATCTTAGTTAAAGCCGGTGAAACCCTGCCCGCCGATGGCATAGTAAAAGACGGGCAAAGCTCAGTTGATGAGTCGATGTTAACCGGTGAATATCGCGCGATCAGTAAAACAATTGGCGATACAGTATTGGCCGGTAGCGTTAATCACGATGGTTTATTACAGGTTCAAGTAAGCCGAGTTTTAGCCCATTCGCGCTTGGGTCAAATCATTCAATTACAACAACTGACGCTGAGCCAAAAACCGAAACTAGTCGAAAAAACCGACCAATTAGCCAAGTATTTTGTCGAGCGTTTATTGGTGATCGCCCTGCTCACTTTCTTACTTTGGTATTTCTGGTGGGATCCTAGCCGCGCATTTTGGGTCACCCTATCTGTGTTAGTTGCCACCTGCCCTTGCGCCCTTAGCTTAGCGACCCCCACGGCGATAACCTGTGCCTTGGCCAGATTAAATCGACAAGGCGTGCTGATTAAAAATGCTCAAGTGCTTGAGGTTTTACCCAACATTAGCCATATCGTGGTAGATAAAACCGGCACCTTAACTGAAGGTAAATTTAGCTTACAACAGGTGCACAGGGTCAACCCTACCCTAGCTGAAACCGATTTACTTAACTTAGTGGCCAATTTAGAACAATATTCTGAGCATCCGATTGCCCGGGCCTTTGCACCGTATTTAACGCAGCCCCTAACATTAAACGACGTACAGGTAGCCATTGGCGCCGGTATTCGTGCTCGTTGGCAAGGCCAGCAACTCAAAGTGGGCAGCGCACAATTTTGTGGCGTACCAGCAGAGCCAGAATGGCAGGTGTATTTTACTCTCGATAACCAACTGCAAGCCAAGTTGCAACTCGTCGATAAATTACGCGAAGAAGCGACGGCGTTAATTCAGCAACTTCAGCAGCAAGGCTATAAACTGGGGATGTTAACCGGTGATCACTCGGTACAAGCAGAACAATTAACCGCAGCATTAAAACTCGACTTTATGCACAAAGGCTGCAGCCCTGAAGATAAAGTCACCGAGATCCAACAATTAATCGCAACAGGTGCCAAAGTGCTGATGCTGGGTGACGGTATTAACGATAGTCCGAGCTTTAACGCTGCGCATATTTCAGTTGCGGTGCAATCTGGCACCGATTTATCGAAAAACCAAGCAGATGTGGTATTTTTAAAAGCCGATTTACGCTTATTACAAAACCTTCTTCAAGGTGGCAAACAAACCGCCCGGGTGATCAAACAGAACCTTGGCTGGTCAGTGGGCTACAATCTGGTTATTATCCCCCTAGCCGTTGCGGGTTTTGTTTCCCCTTACATTGCCGTGATTGGCATGTCGTTTAGCTCGCTGTTAGTGGTATCCAATTCATTGAGGTTACTGAAAAAATGAGCATTATCTATGTACTGATCCCGATTGCCATCCTGTTTGTGGCTATTGGCATCGGTATCTTCTTTTGGGCGGTGCGCTCAAAGCAATTTGAAGATTTAGAAAAAGAAGGCTTAAGTATCTTGTTCGACGAAGATAAGCCCAAAGCGACACCACCGAACAAGCCTGATGAACATTGATTATGTCGCGGCGCTGCTGATTGGCTTTTTAGGTAGCAGCCATTGTTTAGTCATGTGCGGTGGTATTGTTGCCGCCTTACAATTTGCCATGCCTGCCCAAAGTGCTTGGCAAAAGTTTCGCTTACAAGTGTTGTTAAGCCTTGGCCGCTTGATTACTTATGCCTGCTTTGGTGGTTTGGTCGGTTATTTTGGTGCGACCGCCATGGGCATTACCGGAGCCACTTTTATTGGGTTGCGTTTATTGGCCGGCTTATTATTACTGGCAATGGCGCTGTATATTGCCCGGCTTTGGTTTGGTTTAACGCGCTTAGAGCGCGCAGGGCAAGGTTTGTGGCGCTTTATCCAACCTTATACGAAGCGCTTATTACCGCTTGATAGCAGTGTTAAAGCCCTAAGCTATGGCATGTTATGGGGCTTTTTGCCTTGTGGTTTGGTTTATTCAACCCTTAGTTGGAGTTTAGCCAGCGGCAGTGCCAGTAGCGGTGCACTGATCATGTTACTTTTTGGCGTCGGCACCTTACCTGCGTTACTGGTATTTGGCTCCGCGGCTAATAGCCTAGTCAAACTAAAAAACCAACTATGGTTTCGTTACAGTGCGGCATTACTGTTAGCGGTTTATGGTTTTTACACGATATGGCTTGCTTTGCATAGACTAGTTTTTTAAGCTGTTACCCTATTAAGGGTAAAAGGGTGTGTGTGATGCAACGTTCAGCTATAAATTGTCAGGATTGCGGTTTTAGTCAGCTGTGTTTACCGTTTTCGCTCAGTGAGCAAGAAATAAGCAAACTTGATGATATTATTCAGCGAAAGCGCCCTTTGCACAAAGGCGATATGTTGTTTGAAAGCGGTAACGAGCTTAAATCGCTATATGCCATCCGCACGGGCTCTTTTAAAACCTTCACGCTCACCTCACAAGGTGAGCAGCAAATCACCGGCTTTCATTTACCTGGCGATGTCATTGGTTTTGACGCCATCAATACTGAAAAACATGCCAGCTATGCTGAAGCCTTAGAAACCGGTATGATTTGTGAAATCCCCTATCAAAACCTTGAAAATCTGTTAAGTCAATTACCTAAACTGCGCCAGCAAATGATGCGTTTAATGAGCCAAGATATTCAATCTGATCAGCAAATGATGTTGCTGTTAAATCGTAAAACCGCAGAGCAAAAATTGGCAACTTTTTTAAATCATTTGGCTTCTCGTTATGGCAATCGTGGTTTTTCTGAAAAAGCTTTCCGGCTCAGTATGACCCGCAGCGACATTGGTAATTATTTGGGCTTGACCGTAGAAACCATCAGCCGCTTGCTGAGTAAAATGCACAAAGATGAAATCATTCAAGTTGATGGCAAGCTTATCACCATTTTGGATGCCCCCAGCTTAACCGCGCTTTCAGGCCAATGTTAACTCCCCTTAACTTGATATAGCACAAACATAAATCCCTATTAATCGCTTATCTTGGTCTACACTTAGATAAGCTTATTGACTTAAGAGGGAAGCTTTAATGTCTATTTATAATAATGTGTTAGTGGTTTTAGATCCGAGCGCTGATGAGCAAAAAGCGCTCGATAGAGCCATCGAACTTGCCCGCAAGCAAGGCTGTCAACTGACCGCTTTTCTTAGTGTTTATGAATTCTCTTACGAGATGACCACCATGTTATCGGGTGACGAACGCGAATCGATGAAACAGTCGGTGATTAAAGATCGCGAACTTTGGGTCAAAACCTTATTAGAACAACCCAGCGCCTTGGGTTTAAACATCAAATTGCACGTGGTTTGGCACAATCGCCCCTTTGAAGCCGTGGTGAAAACCGTCTTAGATAATGATTATGATCTGGTGATCAAAGGGACGCATGATCATGATGTTTTAAAATCGATGATTTTTACGCCGACCGATTGGCATATTTTGCGTAAATGTCCTTGCCCAGTATTGTTAGTTAAAGATCATGCCTGGCCTGCTAAAGGCAATATCATTGCTGCCGTTAATGCGGGTAGTGAGCAAGAACATCACCTGTCATTAAATCAACGGGTGATCCACAAAGCACAACAAATGTCGCAATTACTCGATGCTAAGGTGCATTTAGTCAATGCCTATCCCGGCACCCCGGTGAATATCGCGATTGAGATCCCCGAGTTTAATCCACAAGAATACAATGACACCCTACGCCGCCATCATAAAGATGCGATATTAAGTCTGGCCGAAAAACATCAAATCAGCAAAGATCAATGTCATGTGTTAGAAGGTATGCCCGAAGACGTGATCCCGAAACTGGCCAAAAAGCTGGATGCCGAAATGGTCATTATCGGCACTATTGGGCGTACGGGCTTATCCGCGGCGATCATTGGTAATACCGCTGAACATGTCATCGACCGCCTAGATTGCGATGTATTAGCCATGAAACCCGCTGACTTTATTTGTCCGCTTGAAAAAAGCTAATTATCAGACTTTGGTAAAGGCGCGAGGTTGGGTATAATGAGCGCCTTTTTTCTGGCGGGTAGTTACTGATGTCGCACGCAGCACAAGCAAAAGCTCAATACAATCTGAACAAATTACACAAAAGATTGCGCCGGGGTGTGGGTCAAGCCATTGCTGATTTCGGCATGATTGAAGAAGGTGATAAGATCATGGTCTGCCTTTCTGGTGGCAAAGACTCTTTCACCATGCTCGATATCCTGATGAATTTACAGCAATCCGCGCCGGTAAATTTTAGCCTTATTGCCGTTAACCTCGATCAAAAACAACCTGGCTTCCCTGCTGAGGTATTACCTCAGTATTTAAACCAGCTGGGTATTGAATATCTGATTGTTACTGAAGATACCTACTCGATAGTCAAAGATAAAATTCCAGAGGGTAAAACCACCTGTTCGCTGTGTTCACGTTTGCGCCGAGGCATTTTATATCGCACTGCAAAAGAGCTGGGCGCCACTAAAATTGCGTTAGGCCATCATCGTGATGATATGCTTGAAACCCTGTTTTTAAACATGTTTTATGGTGGCAAGATGAAGTCGATGCCGCCTAAGCTGGTCAGTGACAACGGTGAGCATATCGTGATCCGGCCTTTGGCTTATTGCAAAGAAAAAGACATTGAAAAATACGCTGCCGCTCGTGAGTTTCCGATCATCCCTTGTAACCTTTGTGGCTCACAAGACGGCCTGCAGCGCCAAGTGGTCAAAGAAATGCTGCAAGATTGGGATAAACGCTTTCCTGGGCGCATCGAGACCATGTTTCAAGCCATGCAAAACATCGTGCCATCACATTTAGCAGATAAATCGCTGTTTAATTTCGCAGGGCTGACGAAGGGTGACGCTTTAGCGACTGAGGGTGATTTAGCATTTGATAAAGCGACCATCCCCAGCATTCCGGTTGGCTTAGAAATAGATAGCGAGGATGAGCAGCCGCTGCTACAAGCGGTCGAGTTAAACTAACCCCTTGATTATCGCTGCGCTTTAACTTGGCATCATGCTGTTGGAGCGCAGCCTTTCAATTCGGCATTGCAGCGCAGGAAATAGCAATCAGCTTAATCTTCTAAAAAACGTCGATTGTAACGGATCATGGCGGTTATCTCTTCGATGTACTCTTCACCACGTTCAGAATAAGCATGCAACCCATGCGCCAATGCTTCTCCACGTAAGGGGCGATCCTCTTCACGCAACTTCCAGCGGATTTGGCGTAACGACTCATAGGTATGAAAAGTATTCAGATTATAAAAATAACTGCTAATCGCTGCGGCGGCATCTTCAAATCGGGCCACTTCGTGAAACTGATCTTCAGCACGATTTAATGGCACGAGGCCACAGCCCTCCCGAAAGCACCATTGCCCAAAAAAGTTATAGCCTTCCACGGCAAAACGACTGGTTCCCCAAGCCGACTCATTGGCTGCCTGCATTAAGACTAAACTCTCCGGAATAATATCCACGCGCAACAGTAATTCTTGCAGCGATGCCATATCCGTTTCAGTAATATCTAAGCGGAACTCATCATACAAACTATAAAGAAAGGCATATTCGTCGATATGTAAGCGAATATTCTTACGCTTTTTATCTTCAATTTCTAATAATTGCTCGCGCAATAACAGCAAGCGTTGATTTTCGCGACGCACGTGAGGGCGCAAATAATCAAAAAAAGCTTTTTTCTTTTTACGGACATCCGTAATGGCATTAAAGTCGGGTAACGGCCGAGCGGGAATTTCAGAGCGGGGATAAGCCAACCGCTGTAGCAGTTTTTTCTGATCAGCCTGCGATAATGCAGACAGCCGAGTTGGGATCTGCCATTGCTCGAAAGACTCGAGCGAATCGCTTTCTTTTAATGGTTCGAGTTGGCTAAAAGGGCTTAACGTGGCAATCAGCACCCCTAACCAAAACAATACCAGCAATAATTTTCGGAAAAACAGCATTAACCACCTTTGTCATGAAACAACAATTCAACACTATTAGAACGTATTATTATTATTTAACCTGCCATTCTACCGCCTTAGTCTGCTAGATTCGACCAAAAGTTGCCACGCTGGTTTTTTTTACGCATTTTATGCTGAAATCATTGCAAATTTAGTCTGTCTGATAAAAACTGGCTCAGTAAGATTTAGCTGTCTGGATGGATATAACGGGGTAAATGGCGAAGATATGAAACCAATTGAACGTTCAACTAAGTTAGATGGGGTATGTTATGACATCCGTGGGCCAGTTGCTAGAGAAGCCAAGCGCATGGAAGAAGAAGGTCATCGGATCCTAAAACTCAATATTGGTAACCCTGCCCCATTTGGTTTTGAAGCACCCGATGAAATTCTCAAGCACGTTATTCATAATTTGCCAACGGCACAGGGCTATTCTGATTCACAAGGTATCTATCCGGCGCGAGTGGCTGTCGCGCAATATTATCAACAACGGGGTATTCGTGGTGCCGATGCCGATGATGTTTATATCGGTAATGGCGTCTCTGAATTGATATTGATGGCCTTACAAGGTTTATTGAATACCGCCGATGAAGTGTTAGTGCCGATGCCCGATTATCCGCTATGGACTGCCGCAGTTAATTTAGCGGGGGGCAAAGCGGTACATTATTTATGTGATGAACAGCAAGACTGGTATCCTTCGCTTGAGGATATTAAAGCGAAGATCAGCAAAAAAACCCGTGCTATCGTGTTAATCAACCCGAATAACCCAACCGGTGCGGTGTACAGCCCTGAATTCTTACGTGAACTGCTTGAAATCGCCCGGCAACATAAGCTGGTGGTGATGAGTGATGAGATCTACGACAAAGTCTTATACGACGGTACAGAGCATGTCAGCACGGCAGCATTAGCAGATGATTTAGTAATGCTGACCTTTGGTGGCTTATCTAAAAATTACCGCATAGCCGGTTTTCGCATCGGTTGGTTGTTTATCTCTGGTGCAAAAAAGCTCGCCAAAAACTATATCGAGGGTTTAAATATCCTGGCCTCAATGCGTTTATGTGCCAATGTGCCTTGCCAGCATGCCGTGCAAACCGCACTGGGTGGCTATCAAAGCATTAATGAGCTTACCGTTCCTGGTGGCCGTTTATACGATCAAATGGATTTGGCGCACAAGTTGGTCAATGAGATTGATGGAGTAAGCTGCATGCGCCCAAAAGGCGCCATGTATCTCTTCCCCAAAATTGATTTAAAGAAATATCATATTAAAGATGACGAACTGTTTGTGTTAGATTTTTTACGGCAACACAAAGTGCTGTTAGTGCATGGTCGCGCCTTTAACTGGCCAGAGCCGGATCACTTTAGGATCGTTACACTGCCGCATAAAGATCAATTACGACAGGCAATTAGTAAGCTTGCACAATTTTTACCCAGCTATAGCCAAGAATAAAACATGACGCTTTAAGAACTTCATCGGTAAAAATGCCGTGTTTGACACATCACTGTTGTCAGCACGGCGTCAAGCAGGTATGCTCGGCCAGGTTGTAGCCATCTGGATAGCAAAATGTCTGCTGAATACTCTTTCCAATCTCTGTTTGAAGCTTTTACGACGCAACTTGCTGCAGTCGTATTTTACGCCTTTTCCTTTAATGGCGTGGATATTCCCTTGGTCATGATTTGGCTGATCAGCGGTGCCATCATTTTTACCCTATACCTCGGATTTATTAATATCCGTGGCTTTCGCTATGCGATTGGCCGCTTATTCGCTAAACCAGAAATTGATAGCGCCGGTGAAATCTCCCCTTATAAAGCCCTAACCACCGCCCTCTCTGGTACGGTGGGTACAGGTAATATTGCAGGTGTGGCGATTGCTATCAGCCTTGGCGGCCCGGGCGCGACGTTTTGGATGATCATGGCCGGTTTATTGGGTATGTCGACCAAGTTTGTGGAATGTACCTTGGCTGTGAAGTATCGTCAGCAAAACGCCGACGGCAGTATCTCGGGTGGCCCAATGTTCTACATTAAAGCCGCGCTAGATAAATATCATTTACCCCGCTTGGGCTCCGCTTTGGCCATCTTTTTTTCTATTGCTGTTATCTTTGGCTCGGCCGGCTTTGTGCATGTAAACCAAGGCTTTGTGCAAGTAGAAAGTGTAACGGGCTTTGATCAACCTTGGCTGTTTGGGGTGATTTACGCGGCGCTAATTGGCGCAGTGATTATTGGCGGTATCAAAAGTATTGCCAATGTCACCAGTAAACTGGTGCCTTTTATGTGTGCCATTTACTTGCTGGCTGCCTTTGTGGTGATTGCACAGCATTTACCTGCCGTGCCTAGCGCCTTGCTGTTAATCGTACATAGTGCCTTTGCGCCCGATGCGGCCTATGGTGGTTTTATTGGCGTGTTGATCCAAGGTTTTCGGCGCGCCGCTTACTCGAATGAAGCGGGCATCGGCTCGTCGCCTATCGCGCATGCGGCAGCCCGAACCAAAGATCCTATCTCGCAAGGCTTTGTCGGCTTGCTCGAGCCTTTTATTGATACAGTGGTGATTTGTACCATTACGGCTTTGGTGATTATTTTAACTGGGGCTTATCAATTACAAGGGCTGGATGGCGTACAAATTACCTCGGGTGCCTTTGCTACGGTATTTGATTGGTTTCCGATAGTCTTGATGGTGGCGTTGTTGCTGTTTGGTTTTTCAACCGTGCTTAGCTGGTCTTATTATGGCTTAACCGGCTGGCGTTACATTATGGGTACCGGCCCCAAAATGACCACCCTGTATAAGATTTTATTTTGTGGCATGGTATCGATGGGCGCCGTACCCAGCATTATGGCAGTGTTTGATTTTATCGATTCAATGATTTTCTTAATGGCGATCCCGAATATTCTGGCCCTGTATTTACTGTTGCCAGAGGTAAAAGCCGATTTAAATCGTTATTGGCAAAACCGCGTTAAGCACTAGATGGTGTTGAGGTAGGCTGAGCCTTGTAGCGCAACTGAGATTTGTACTGCAAATTAAGATTAAGAGCAACACCTTGCCTTTGGCGCTTCACGCGCGCAGACAAGGTGTTGCCTTAGCCGTATTAGCTAGGAAGGCTGAACTGAGGGTTAAGCCGCTTGCTCGGTTTTACTGCTTTTCTTTACGGCCGTTAACTCTGCTGTGTTTAGCTGCGACTTCTCGCTGACTTTAGGCTCTTTCTCTGCCGTTTTTGCTGGCGCTTTTTTGGCACCTAAGGCAATTAATACCGCGTCTTTTTGCTGCGCTAAATATAACGCCAAGGTTTCAGTTTGTTGTTCGTCAGCGATTAAAGCGCTGTCTTGAAGTAATAGTTGCAAAGCATCTGCCGTATCGAGCATTTTGTCATAGGCATCCGCCTCAGCTTTTGAGGTAAACGTCATTTTTTCTACTCCATTTCGCTCTACAACATATTTGGTGATTACCGCCATCGTTTTACCCTCTGCTAGAAAACTGTTTATTTATACAGTATAAATAAGACCCTGTCCAGCGCTCGCATCTCACTGTTATTTACATTACTATAAGTAATTGAACTATAGCGATTTCAGTGGAGGATTTATGGGTTCAGTCTGGTCAGAACGTCGGTCGGCGGCACCCGGTAGTCGCCCCTTAGACCATCGTACGCCATGGCAACGAGATCGGGCTCGTGTGTTACATTCAGCCGCCTTTCGTCGCTTGCAGTCTAAAACGCAAATTCTTGGTATTGGTCAAAATGACTTTTACCGCACACGGTTAACCCATTCTTTAGAAACCGCACAAATTGGCACCGGTTTACTCAATCAATTACGCCTAAACGCGGATGATACCGTACGCGCCTTCTTACCCGAAGACAACCTAATGGAAGCGCTGTGTTTAGCGCATGACTTAGGTCACCCCCCTTTTGGGCATGGTGGCGAAACGGCACTTAATTACAAAATGCTGGCCTACGGTGGCTTTGAAGGTAACGGCCAAACCTTACGTATTGTCAGTAAATTAGAACCTTATACCGAACATCACGGTATGGATTTAACACGCCGCACCTTACTGGGATTATTAAAATATCCGGTGCTACAACCGATGCTGACAGCACCAACCCAGCTCGATAACCCGTTAAGTTTAGCGCCGTGGAAACCCGCAAAGGCGGTATTTGCGGCTGACAGTGCTATTTTAGATTGGATCTTAGCGCCACTAAGCGCAACCGATCGCCAAGCATTTCAACAAACTCAAGTACTGGATGACTCACCGTGGCAAAAATCACGCTATAAATCCTTAGATGCGTCGATTATGGAACTGGCCGATGACATCGCTTACGGTGTGCATGATCTTGAAGATGCTATCGTGCTAGGTAATATTAGCTTTAGCCAATGGCAACAGTTTACTGCTGAGCCCTTTGCTGCACTGAGCCACGAGCAACAACAAGCATTGCAGGCCGTTGGCGTTAAGTTGTTTGCTAAGGCGCATCACTTGCGCAAAGATGCGATTGGCTCCTTGGTAAATCAGTTAATTACTTCGGTATCTTTATATGAAAGCCTACCACGCTGCGAAGAGCCGCTAATTCGTTTTAATGCCTGCCTAGCTGAAGCCGAGCAACACATCTTACAAACGCTGAAACAACTGGTCTATCGGTGTGTGATCCAACAACCGACCATTCAACAATCACGCTTTCGTAGTCAAAATATGTTACTGAAATTATTCGATGCTTTTGCCTCTGATCCCCAACGTTTGTTGCCGCTTAATACGCAGCAACGTTGGCTAGTTGCCGCAGATAAAACTGCCAAGCAGCGAGTAATTTGCGATTATATTTCAGGCATGACCGATGATTATGCCGAGCGAATGTATAGCAGCTTATTTGGTAGTTAAACTGAGGGTGTAAAAGTGCAAAAACCACTTCGGGTTCTCGCAGGCCAACGCGCCTTTACACAGATCCAACAACAGGGCTTACACGCTGATGATATCAGCGTGATGATTGGCGCCAGCGGTGGCCCTAAATGGTTTTGCCTGTATGGGCTTGATCAGTATCTACTTACACAATTTTTTAAAAACCGCAGCAAGCCATTGCACCTGCTGGGCAGTTCTGCCGGTGCTTGGCGCTTTACTTGTTATGCCCAGCAAGATGGTGCAGCTGCATCAAGCCGCTTTGCTAAAGCCTACTCCGAAATTCGTTTTCCCCCGCAGGCCGACATTAAACTGATCACGCAGATCTCACAAAATATTATTAAGCAGATCCTGCCGGATAACGACAGTATTCAACAGGTATTGCAGCACCCGGTTATGAAGTTAAATTTAATAGTTGACCGCGCTAAAGGCTTAAACCGCAGCAACCGCCCTTGGCTGAAAGGCACGGGGTTGATGCTCGCTGCAGGGGCGAATTTATTAAATCGACGATTGTTAAGGCATTTTTTTCAGCGTATTCATTTTCATGTCGCCGGAGAAGCGGCGCCTTTTTTCCACAGTGCTGATTTACCAACCGAACACGTATTACTGAATGAACACAATTTATCCGCCGCGGTGATCGCCAGTGGCGCTATTCCCATGGTATTAGAGCCCGTTTTGAATATTCAAGGTGCGGGCCAAGGACACTACTTTGATGGTGGTATCACCGATTATCATTTCAATCAGCAATTTAGCAGCGAAGGCTTGGTGCTCTATCCGCATTTCTACCCCGACTTAACGCCAGGCTGGTTTGATAAAGGTTTAAAATGGCGCAGAGCCAATCGTGCTTATCTTGATAATGTGGTGATTCTCTGTCCTAGTCCGGCTTGGATCAGCAGCTTACCTCACGGCAAAATTCCTGATCGTAAAGACTTTAAACTCAACGAGGCACAGCGCATCCATGCCTGGCAAACGGTGCTAAGTCGTTCACATGAACTCGCCGACGCCTTTGCCAGTGGCCACTATCAGTTAGAGCGGCTGTAACGTTCTTTTTAATTGACTTTTTGTTAGCCGAGGTTGTATTTTTGTCACCTTATCAGCAACAAAAAGGATGTTTCACAAATGGAGCGGCACAATGTTATCAACTAAATGGATAGTTTTAGGCGGCTGCTTGCTGCTTGGTAACCTGTTATCGGGTTGTACCGCGTTAGGGATGCTCGGTGATAGTCAGCTACGAAGCGATAACAGGCGCGTGGTGCAAGATCAACAAACAGGGCAAAGCAAAACCGTTGAGCCGCCTTTACTGTTAACTGAGCTGGGCATTGCGCTAGATAGTGCAGTGATTGAAGGCGTGAAAAAGCTCGGCAAAGACGAGCAGCCAAAAGAAATTTGCAAGCACAACGGTCACTTCAACGAATGCCGACCGCTCGGCAAGCAACGCTCAGATATTATCGACTGAGCCACGATAAGGTTCTAGCCCTTCGCACAAGGCCTGCATAGCATCGAGCATACGTGGGCCTGCTCGATACACCCAATCCGCATTTAAACTAACAAAAGCCTGATTTTTTACCGCAGGCAGGTTGGGATAGCGCTGCCAAAACGCCGCTGTTGCTGCCTGCTGTGGTTGAATAATTACCGTGGGTTGGCGGACTAATAACTGCTCTAACAACGGCTGCGGATAATCGCCTTTAGCATCAGCGAAAATGTTATCACTGGCACACTCACGTAATAGTTGCGCAGGCCAAGCCGAATTGGCGACCGTCGTTAACGGGGCTACCCCCATGGCATAAAACACCCTTGGCCGCGGTTTATGCGCATAGACTTTACGCAACGTGGTTAAGCGTTGCTGAAACGCTGCCGCTTGTTGCTGACCTAACTGTGCATGCCCGAGTAAAGCACCGAGCTGCTTTAACTCCAGTGCAATATCATCAAGCGTGACTGGATCAGAATAAGCCACCTGAATACCAAATTGCTGCAAGCGTTCAAGATCCTGCGCCGGATTACCACTGCGCCAGGCCAGCACTAGATCCGGTTTTAACGCTAAAATAGCCTCAATATTTAAGGCCGCAAAACTGTTCACCCGCGGCAATGCTAAGGCAGCTTCAGGATAATCACTGTAATCACTCACGGCAATTAATTGCTCGCCCGCCCCCACCGCATACACTAATTCCGTAATATGCGGCGCCAGACTGATCACCCGCTGCGGCGCGGCAGCAAGCGGCAAAGCGAGTAGTGTTAAAATAACCCCACTAAGCCAAAGCCGCGACATACGGTGTAATAATCGCATTTACCAATCCAAACCTTGTTGTGCTTTCACACCAGCGTCAAACGCATGTTTTACTGCTTGGATCTCGCTAACGGTATCGGCTAATTCCAAGATACGTCGATGGCAAGCGCGACCGGTTATCACCACATGTTGTTTAGCTGGGCGCTGCATCAGCGCTTTTTCAATGCGTTCTAGTGGTAAATAATGATAACTGAGCATGTAGGTAAGCTCGTCTAGTAACACCAAATCGAGCGTATCGTCGGCTAAAAAGCGCTCGGCATCTTGCCACACCCGCTCGGCCGCTTCGATATCTGCCGCTTTGTCTTGCGTATCCCAGGTAAAGCCCGTTGCCATCACTGAGAACTCAACACCATGTTGTTGCAGTAAATTACGTTCACCACAAGCCCAACTGCCTTTAATAAATTGCACCACTGCCGCATTTAGGCCATGGCCGACCGCACGAGCCACGGTGCCAAAACCGGCAGTTGATTTACCTTTGCCGTTGCCGGTTATGACTAACAACAAACCTTTTTCAATATTGGCTCGTGTTACGGCGGCATCAACGTACTCTTTTAAGCGTTGTTGCCGTGCCTGATGGCGTTGTTGTTTTAATTCATCTGCACTCATGCTATCCACCTTGTTGTAACTGTCGCCGTAAAATAATCAGAAAGAATACACTGCCAAGCACCGAGGTGATCACCCCTAATGGAATTTCTTGCATCGCTAACAGGCTACGCGCGGCATTATCTACCCACATCATAAAGATGGCCCCAAATAGCGCCGAGCCCAGTAATAATGGCACTGCCGTTACCCCCATAAAATAACGCACCATATGCGGCACCATTAAGCCCACAAAGGCGATACCACCACACTGCGCCACAATACAGGCAGTGACTAACGCGGTAAGCAGTAATAACACCAGCCGCAGACGCTGTGTATTCACGCCCAAGCTGCGGGCACTGTCGTCTGATAATAACAAGGCATCCAATTGCCGCCTGACCGCCAATGCCACCACCAGTAATAGCAGCACGGCGGGCGCAATTAATGCCACACTGTGCCAATCGGTTCGACTTAAGCTTCCCATCATCCAAAAAATAACCCGATTAGCGGCAAAAGGCTCAGCAAAATACAGAATAAAGCTGCTTATCGCGCTGAGCATAAATGACACCGCCACCCCAGCGAGTAAGGTCACTTCCATTTTTTGAAGCCTATTACCCATACAGGCAATAAACACCAACAGCACCGCAAGCAAAGCCCCTAAAAAGGCCGCCAACGCCATGCTGATCAGTTGATCGGGTAGCACAATACTGGCAATGGTCGCCCCTAACCCAGCACCAGCCATTAAACCAAATAAATAAGGATCAGCCAGTGGATTACGACTGACGTTTTGTAAAACGGCACCGGCCACAGCCAAGCCTGCCCCCACTAACATGGCGACCAATAAACGAGGTAAACGAATTTGCCAGATAATCGTCTGGGTCAGCGGCTCGCTCACTGCTTGGCCAGTTAAAGCGAGCAGCAATTCACGCCAACTGATCGCGACACTGCCAATGTGCAAACTCAATAGTAAACTCAGTACCAATAAACCGCTTAACAGCCATAGCAAGGCTCGCTGACGGGGTTTTAACTGTTTTAGCATGGGCTTGGCACTCCGACTTTCGCGTGCGCGAGCTCAGGTATAAAGGTCACTTGCAACCAGCCATAATCGGCTTGCGATGATACCACGCAAGGCAAACCAAAAACCTGCTGTAATAATGCTGGGCGCAAAACGTCGTGTGGCGTACCATAGGCCCGCACCTTACCGTTTCCCAATAACAATAGCTTGTGGCAATAACGCGCGGCTAAATTCAGATCGTGCAAACAACAAATAATGGTTTTATTCAGCCCCTGTAGCAGTTGCAATACCTGATGTTGGTATTTCACATCTAAATGATTGGTCGGCTCATCCAATAATAAAATAGTCGCTTGCTGCACCAAAGCGCGTGCAATATAAAGTCGCTGTAATTCGCCCCCCGATAAAGTATCGGCGCGTAGTTGCGCTTTATCAGCCAAACCCACTTGCTGCAATGCTAACCTTACCTGCTGCAGGTCTTGGGCACTGGTGCCCTCATACCAGCGCTTATGTGGTAACAAGCCCATCGCCGCAACTTGCTCACAAAACAGTCCCTGCGGTGCACTGCTGATTTGTGCCACGGTGGCAACTTGCCGTGCTAAAGCCTGTGCACTCTGCTGCTGCAACGGCTGGCCAGAAAGTAAAATTCGGCCACTATTCGGCGCATAACGGCCATTTAGTAGTTGTAATAAACTACTTTTACCCGCGCCATTTGGGCCGATAATACCGACGACTTCATTAGGGGAAATCGTCAACGTAATCTGGTCGAGCGCCAGCACAGAGCCTGAGCTACGCGAATTGGGATACGCTAAACAAAGCTGGTCTAGAGTATAAATGGCGGCTGTCAAAACGATATCCTGTAATTGCTCGCAGGCAGCATCCTACAGCCCGTTTGACACAGGTGGCAGGCCGCTACCGTGTTTTCCCGCACGGGGGCATTTTACACCAAGGCAGGTATCCTGACTGACTACGATAACCCATGTTTCGCCTTCCCGTTAAGTGGCCTTGAAACACAGCGTAGTTTACAGTTGCGGGTACAGTTCAGGGTTCGCACCTGATTCCCTATGTTAAGTTTTAAGCTCACCTTAGCGTTTAAGCGTTGCTTGTTATAAGATAGCAACGCTGGCTATTGTAGCAGTAAAAGGTTAAAGCAGATATCGGATTACTGCTTTGCTTTATTGCGCTCTACCGGTGAAATTTATTACGCATAGGGTTAACTTTTATCCTGCAATTTTAACGATAACTGCTAGGCTTAAGCTATTTATAAAATCTGAACGCTGCAAGCCTCAGGGCTAAACACCTGACATGGAGCAACCTATCACTATGACAAAAACACTCAACGTCTTGGCCATCTGCGGCAGTTTACGCGCTAAATCGACTAATCGGGGTATGTTGCTATGGGCACAAGCACACGCACCAAAAGGTATGAAAATCCACCTGGCCGACTTATTAGATGTGCCCTTTTATAACGCCGATTTAGCAGCGAAACCTGCTGCTGTCAGCCGGTTACTTAACGATTTCGCCCAAGCAGATGCATTAATTCTGGGCTGCCCAGAGTACAATTACTCACTGGCCCCCGCTTTAAAAAACGCGCTAGATTGGGCATCGCGTGAACCTGATAATTACCTATTACGTGGCAAGGCGGTGGCTATTATGGGAGCGGCAGGGGGCATGGGTAGCTCGCGCGCGCAATATCATTTACGTCAAGTCTGTGTATATCTCGATTTACACCCGTTAAATAAACCCGAAGTTTTTGCCAATGCGTTTAGCGGCGCTTTTGACAACGAAGGACATTTAATTGATAGTAAAATCCAAGAAAATATCAAACAGCAACTGCTCGCGTTGGCGGCATGGCAACAAAAACTGCAGCCGTAAACTGATAATACTTTGCAAGTTAGGGATATTTTTAGCGCTCTTGTAATGGAACGGGTAACACTATTCGCCTGACGTTGCTTTATTTACTCATAAATAGCTGAACCGCATCTCACAAGATGTGCAAACGCTAAGACTAAACGGATTGATCTGATGAAATGGCTGCTACTTTTTAGCGTAATGATCTGGAGTGTGTCGTACGCCGAAACGGCAGAGACATTGCCGTCAAAACTTCAATTTCGCGAAGCGCTAACCTCACCTGCAGCGCAATACAGCCAAGCTTTGTTGTCTGAAGCCTATCGGCGTTTAAATATTGATGCACACTTTATTGATATTCCGTTTGGCCGAAGTTTATTAGAGTCGAATAAAGGCAGCTTAGATGGTGAGCTAGCTAGGGTGCTGGATGTCACTAAGCATTACCCTAACCTCGTCGCAGTACCCTATGTGTTGTTTGATACCAAGGTTTATTTGTATATCAATCAGCAACGCTGTGCAAAATGTAGCCTAGACGACGTGCCAAGCTTGGCTTATGTCCGTGGCTCTTTGGTGCTGGAAGAAATGTTAAAAAAGCTGCCGCCTTCGCGCCAAGTGATTAGCTCTGGCAGTATCGAAAGTACCAAAAATTTATTTTTAACCGGCAAAGTCGATGCCGTGATTTTTGCGGCTTACCAGCTTAATGCACAAAGCGAATTCCCGATTAGCGAGCAATATATTTTTAGCTTACCTGATTACCATTTACTTCATCGCGACCACAGCGCCTTATTACAGCCCTTGGCAAATATGCTGTTTCAATTAGAGCGTGAAGGCTTCACCGAAAATTTGCGTCTACATTTTGGTATTGCCGCCCCAAGCCGACAATTACAAACGGGGCAGCAACCCTTTGCTTACTATTAACCGCTGCATGATTCCATAACAAAGCCCCACAGAGCGGTCATACCGATCAGTTTAGTGTTAAGCATAACGCGGTTTGCTTAGCCAACACGCCATAAGTCTTTCTTGAGGATTCTTTGCGGCCATCCATGGCCTGCAACAGTTGATTTAGCGAAAACAGTGTTATGCTTAACTCACGCGCATTAGCTTAACGGAGCTTATGTTTAACGTGTATATTTATCTAACCACTGAAACACTTCGTTGTACCAACGCACGCGGTTATCCGGGTTTAAGATCCAATGGTTTTCATCTGGAAAGATCACCAACCGTGAATCAATGCCTTTACGTTGTAAATTAGTAAAAGCCCCTAAGCCCTGAGCATAAGGCACACGGAAATCTTTTAAACCGTGGATCACCAACATCGGTGTTTGCCACTTTGCGGCATGCGCCGCTGGATTAAACTTTTGATAATCTGACTCAGCCTGCCAAGCTGGCCCGCCTAAATCAAACTCAGGAAACCACAGCTCTTCTGTGCTGCCATAAAAACTCGGCATATCATACAAACCGGCATGGTTCACTAGGCATTTAAAGCCCTCTGGCCAGTTACCGGCGATCCAGTTCATCATATAACCGCCGTAAGAAGCCCCCAGCGCACAAGCACGTTCGCCATCAATCCAAGGCTGAGCTTGCACAATATACTCAAAGCCTTTTTGCAAATCGATTAAGGGTTTGCCACCCCAATCACGGCTAATCGCATCAGTAAAGGCTTGACCATAACCGGTAGAGCCATGGAAATCGACCATGACCACCGCATAGCCTTTAGCCGCATACATTTGCGCATTCCAACGCTCGTTAAACATATTACCGAAGCTACCTTGTGGCCCACCGTGCACCAAAAAGGCCATCGGGTATTTTTTGCTTGGCTCAAAATTCCACGGCTTCACTAAATAGCCGTATACGGTGGCATCATTTGCGCCTTTAAAGCTAAATTGCTCGTAATCACCAAACTGCACCTGATCGCGCCAGTGGGCGTTAACATCGGTTAATTGTTGTAATTGCGAACCATCGGGCCCAGTTTGAAAAATCTCTGCTGGCATATTTAAGCGATGATTGGTAAACACAATTTTATCGCTGGCAACCTGTAAGTTACCGGCATAACCATCACCATACACTTTGACGACATCACCAAAGCTGGTGTTGATGGCATAAATGCTATATTGCCCCACATCTTGGGTAGTCACATAAATAGTACGATTATCTAAGCCAAACTGATAATCAGAAATCGAGCGGTCCCAGTTTGGCGCCACTTCTTTCTTCTCACCGGTCACCAGATCCAACAACATTAAACCAAAGCGATCGGCTTCAGCGCCGGGTTTTTTCATAGCCAAATAAGCCATAAAACGGCCATCGATGGAGAATTTTGGCTTTGCATCCCAAGCGGGGTTATTGGCGGTTAAATTAACTTTTTCACCACCGCTAATCGGTACCTGAAAAATATCGTAATTGGTATGCCAGGCTTGATCGACGGCAGGGATCTTGGCACTAAACACCAGTTGCTGATTATCAGGCGTGAAAGATACTTCACTGATCCCGGCAATATCGGTGTTCCAATCGGCCATCAGATTTTTCGCATCCGTTAATACCTTGTCACCAAGGGTAGCAACATGCAAATGCTCACGATACTGATCGCGCCAGTGATCCCAATGTCTAACCATAAGCTGGTCATAAGCCAAGGCACTGTCTTTTTTCTCGGCGTCTTTGGCTTGCGCATCCAAGGTGCATTGCAACGTTTGGCAGCCCGGTTTCACGGTCAACGCTAATGCCAGGGTTTTGCCATCAGCGGCCAATTTAAACGCATTTACGGGTACCGGCAGTTGCGTGACTTGCTGTGCTTCACCACCGTCTAACGACAACCGCCAAATTTGATTACTGCCACTACGATTGGCAATAAAGAAAATACTCTGGCCGTTAGGATGCCACTGCACTGCAGTTTCACGGCTACTGTGTGTAGTCAGGCGTTTCACACTGCGATTTTCACCCAGCGTCATTAAATACAAATCATGGCTGGTATCGGCGGGAGCAAAACCGCCATTGCTCTGGCTGTAAACCACCGCTTGACCATCTGGCGCTAACGCCACATTACCCACTTTATTAAATTGGTTTAGGTGCTCGACCGTCAGCGGCCCCTTTGCCATGGCCGTACTGCTTAAAATACAGGCAGCCAGTAACGTCAGTTTTTTCATCAGTTCCCTCGGTTAGCAAAAGGCCGCAGTCGTTGCTGCGGCCTGTTATTATTATTTCGAGCCTTTGCTTAACTTGGCATCTAACTCAGCGATGTTCGCTTTCCAAATCACCGGCCCTTGTTGGTGCACATTATTACCGTTGCTATCAACAGCAACCGTCACCGGCATATCTTCAACATCAAACTCGTAAATCGCTTCCATACCTAAGTCTGCGAATGCCACTACGCGGGCTTTTTTAATCGCTTTTGACACTAAGTATGCCGCGCCACCTACCGCCATTAAATAGGCTGCTTTGTGTTGCTTGATACTGGCTACGGTTTTATCACCGCGCTCAGATTTACCAATCATGCCCAGTAAACCGGTTTGCGATAACATCATATCGGTAAATTTATCCATTCGTGTTGCGGTAGTTGGACCGGCAGGCCCTACTACTTCATCACCTACCGCATCAACTGGGCCAACGTAATAAATAAATTTGTTTTTAAAATCAACGCCAGCGGGTAAGCCTTCGCCTTTATTCAGCATATCAGCAATACGCTTGTGCGCCGCATCACGCCCTGTGAGCATTTTACCGCTTAGTAATACTGTTTCACCGGCTTGCCAGCTTTGTACTTCCTCGGGTGTCACGGTATCAAGGTTGACCCGTCGCACTTTATCGCCCAGCTCCCACGTCACTTGTGGCCAGTCTTCCAATTTAGGCGGCTTGATATCAGCCGGGCCGCTACCATCTAAATGAAAATGTAAATGCCGAGTAGCCGCACAGTTCGGGATCATCACTACCGGTAAAGATGCGGCGTGGGTCGGTACCGATTTGATCTTAATATCAACAACCGTGGTCAAACCGCCTAACCCTTGAGCGCCGATACCTAATTTGTTCACTTTTTCGTACAGTTCAACCCGCAGTTTCTCTTCTGCGGTCTCTGCGCCTTTATCCAGTAAATCTTGAATATCCACGGGATCCATTAAGGATTCTTTGGCCAATACCGCCGCTTTTTCAGCCGTACCACCGATACCAATACCTAGCATGCCTGGTGGACACCAGCCGGCACCCATTTTGGGCAGGGTTTCAAGTACCCAATCCACAATAGAATCTGACGGATTTAACATCGCCATCTTGGTTTTATTTTCAGAGCCACCGCCTTTGGCCGCAATCATCACTTCAACGTGATGGCCTGGGACTAAATCAATGTGCACCACGGCTGGGGTATTATCTTTGGTATTTTTGCGCAGACCAGCAGGATCAGCAACAATAGAGGCTCGTAGCGGATTGTCTGGGTTAAGATAAGCACGACGGGTGCCTTCATCAACCATTTGCTGTACCGTCAAGTCGGTTTTATCCCACTTCACATCCATACCGATCTTCACAAAACAGGTGACGATGCCGGTATCTTGGCAAATAGGCCGGTGGCCTTCTGCCGACATGCGCGAGTTAATTAGAATTTGGGCGATGGCATCTTTAGCCGCTTGGTTTTGCTCTTTATGGTAAGCCACTTCCAGCGCTTTGATAAAATCCAGTGGGTGATAGTAAGAGATATACTGTAATGCATCTTCGATACTATCAATAAAATCTTGTTGGCGAATAACCGTCATGCTTACCCTTCCTCAGTCGCCAAACTTGGCGAGACATTTAACTATTGATGTAGGTACTGGTATGATAGCGTGCATCGAAAACAGCGGCTAGTCCCAATCATGCAGCAGTATCTAATCTACGACGCGAAAAAGGTTCCTGACCCGATATTTTCTCTGTTAAGCCTGTTCGAGGTATTTGCTGAGCAGCCTTGGTCAATGTTTCTTGACTCGGCAGATGCCAGCCATCCGAACAGTCGTTATCAGATTATGGTTGCCGAGCCCATTGCCACCCTGACCAGTCAGCACGGCCAGACCATTTTAACAGATGAGCACGGCGCCCATCATTACACAACCGATCCGTTTAAGGTATTAGACTGTGCGCTAAAACGGTATTTTCCTCAGGTCATTAGCAGTGAATTGCCCTTTCATGGCGGTGCTCTGGGCTATTTTGCTTATGATCTTGGCCGTTACCTGGAAAAACAACCTAGCCTGGCAGCCGCGGACATTCACCTTCCGGATATGGCACTTGGGCTTTACAGCTGGGCACTGATCTTTGATCAGCACAGCAAGCAATTGTGGTTTACTGACTACACGGGCGATGCCGAAGAAAATTGGTATAAGTTACAACAACGCTTACAAGCGGCACCTCAAACGTCAAGCCACTTTCAATTAACCTCAGCTTGGCAAGCCAATATGAGCCAACAGCAATATCAAAAAAAGTTTGCGCAAGTACAACAAGAGTTACTTAGCGGTAACTGCTATCAAATTAACTTAGCGCAGCGCTTTAGTGCAAAGTATCAAGGGGATGAATGGCAAGCCTATAAACTGTTACGTGAGAAAAATGCCGCACCTTTCTCGGCGTTTATTCGTATCCCTGAAGGTGCGGTGATCAGCATGTCACCTGAGCGTTTTATTAAACTTACCGATCGACAAATCGAAACCAAACCGATTAAAGGCACTCGACCGCGTGGGCTTTGCCCTGAGACCGATCAAGCTGAAGCCGAAGCGCTGACCCTATCTGAAAAAGATCGCGCTGAAAACGTGATGATTGTCGATTTACTGCGTAACGATTTGGGTAAAGTCAGTGAAGCCGGCTCAGTGAAAGTACCGGCATTGTTTGCTATCGAAAGCTTCCCAGCGGTACACCACTTAGTCAGCACTATTACCAGCACCTTAGCAGCGCCTTACAGCGCCTGTGACTTATTACGCGGTGCCTTTCCAGGAGGCTCGATCACCGGTGCACCGAAAATCAGTGCTATGCATATTATTGAGCAGTTAGAACCGCATCGGCGTAACGTGTATTGTGGTGCTATCGGCTATATCAGCAGTAACGGCAATATGGATACCAATATTGCCATTCGTACCTTGGTTTGCGAACAAGGACAACTGCATTGCTGGGCCGGCGGCGGTCTGGTGGCAGACTCTGATGCCGATAGCGAATATCAAGAAACCTTAGATAAAGTTGCCCGCATTTTACCGGTACTCTCGGCTACTCGCTCTGATCAGGACGATGATGTTAGCCGCGCAGTTTAAAAATCGCTTTTTGCTGCAGCCTGGTTTGCCGCCGCAAAGTGAGTTACTGCCTATCGAGCAAGCCACGCACGTTAAACAAAGTGCGGTGCTGGTGCCGATTATTGATTATGGCGACAGGCTCAGTGTGTTATTTACCCAGCGCTGCTGGCATTTAACCCATCACCCAGGACAAATTAGTTTCCCGGGCGGCAAACTGGAACACGCTGAAACGCCTGCGGCCGCTGCGCTACGTGAAACCGAAGAAGAAATTGGCGTTAAAGCCAACCGTATTCAGCTATTAGGGCAGTTGGGCTCACATCATACGCTGACCGGTTTTCAAATTAGTCCCTGGGTGGGCTTGTTGCCTGCCGGCACTCCGATCATTGCCGATCCGGCTGAAGTCAGCGCGGTGTTTGAAGTGCCACTGACTTTTTTTCTCGACCCACGGAACTGCCATGAACTGTGGCTGCCTTTGCGCGGGCAGGCTCGACAACTGCATTTTATGCCTTTTGAGAACAAATTGATTTGGGGTGCCACCGCAGCCATCATGGCGCAATTGCTGCAACACATCCGCTAACTGAGCTTTAGCGCTGCCAACCTGTAACGTTTTCAATACACCAGCGTGCTATTTGCTTCGGTAAACTCAGAGACGGCAGCTCTGCTCAACGGCTCGCAGCTTACAGTCTGTCGGTGCTTCAGCTACAATGGCCTTAACAACACCCCTGCATAAACCAAAATGGAAACGGCCGGGTGCAAGGATTTGCCCACACGCTAGCCCTGCCCTCTGTTCGTCAGCCAATGAGAATTCAGAAGTAGATTTATTATGATTATCAGTGCATTTGATATGTTTAGTATCGGTATCGGCCCCTCTAGCTCACACACGGTTGGCCCGATGCGCGCCGCTAAAAAGTTTACCGAAGACTTAGCACACAATGAGATGCTACCTCAGGTAGCCAGTGTAAAAGTAGAGCTTTATGGCTCACTTGGCCAAACCGGTATTGGCCATGGCACCGGCAAAGCCGTTATTTTAGGCTTATCGGGCTATCTGCCAGAAACCATTGATCCTGATGCCGTTGACGGTATTTTAAAACAAGTACACGACAGCCAGCGTTTACAATTGGCACAGCAACACTCGGTCAGTTTTGCCCGCGAAGGCGCCATTATGTTTCATCGGCGTAAAACGTTAAAAGAACACTCTAACGGCATGGAGCTGATTGCTTTTGATGCCGAGAAAAATGTCTTGCTGCGCGAAATCTACTTTTCGATTGGCGGTGGCTTTATTGTTAAAGCCAGCGATTTTGCCAAAGAAAAAGAAGCGGCCAGCCAATTTGCCGCCGATAACCCGCCTCCCTTTCCGTTTGAATCGGGTGCAGAGTTACTCGCGCTATGTAAAGAACACGGCTTTTGTATTGCCGGTTTAATGCAAGAAAACGAAAAAGTACTGCGCAGCACCCAGCAAATTGAAAGTGAGTTAAATAATATCTGGTTAACGATGCGCGCCTGTATCGAACGGGGTATTCGAACTGAAGGCATCTTACCCGGCGGCCTGAAAGTGCGGCGGCGCGCGCCAGGGCTCTATAAACGTTTAATCGCTGAAAAAAGCAATGATCCGTTGCAAGTGATGGACTGGGTTAACCTGTTTGCGTTAGCCGTTAACGAAGAGAACGCCGCCGGTGGCCGTGTCGTAACAGCGCCGACCAATGGTGCTGCCGGTATTATCCCCGCAGTGTTGATGTACTACGATAAATTTATTCAACCGGTAACTCCAGAAATCGCCTCGCGTTATCTCTTAACGGCAGCGGCTATAGGTATTTTATACAAGAAAAACGCCTCAATTTCTGGCGCTGAAGTGGGCTGTCAGGGCGAAGTTGGGGTTGCGTGCTCCATGGCCGCCGCCGCCTTAACGGAAATTCTTGGAGGCAGCCCCTCACATGTCGAGAACGCCGCCGAAATTGGTATGGAGCATAATCTAGGGTTAACTTGCGATCCGGTTGGGGGTTTAGTGCAAGTACCTTGCATTGAACGTAACGCGATGGGTGCTATTAAAGCCATTAACGCTTCACGCTTGGCGATCCGTGGTAGTGGCGATCACAAAGTCTCGTTAGATAAAGTAATTAAGACCATGTGGGATACGGGTAAAGATATGCAAACCAAGTACAAAGAAACGTCACGTGGTGGTTTAGCGGTTAATATTATTGAGTGTTAATCGCTTTATAATATCCCTGCTTGTTCAAGTGAAGTCAGTAAGGCCTATGCCTCACTGACTTTGCTAAGCAAGTTAAACATACTCAATCTTGCCTAACCCCTTAACCAAGTGCGCTTTAAAATCTTCAAGCTGTTCTAAAGCAAAGACAAAGCTCGGTAATTTGTTGCTATTAAAAGGTAACGAAAAATACACTTGCTGCTCCACCACATCTAGCGCCACTTTTTGTACTTTCTTTATTTCTATATTCGCCTCGCCAATCAGCATTTGCTCAGCATTAAAGCGCACATAATTCTTCGGATCGTTGATCAGCAATGGTTTTGGTGCTTTAAATAACGACGGTAGCCAAAAAGGATAACTCAGTAAAAGTAAACCATAGAGCGTTTCGAACAGCCAAAACTGGTCAGTTATATAGCGATACGCTAAGTAGAGGATGCTCAATAACAACCAGATTGCAAACATGATGCGCGGTTGTTGGTAAAAAGGCTTAGCCTGCACAGCCGATGGTATTGTACTTAACTTGGTCATTTAACTGCTAACGTCCTTGTTCATTTGAGCGTTCGTTAATAAAACGCGATAACTGCGGCCCATGCCATACACTAATAGGTTACCAGCCGGTTCTCGCGGCTTAATTCATGCCTCTTAAACCGTCTGGTGTTATTTAGCGCCTTGCAAACCTGTTTCATCCCAGTCTGCTGCAGTAGGCTCAACGATTTCCGCCGCTTGATAATCTTTTAATAACTGCTCGGCCCGTGGCATGTCTTCATCAGCCACAAATACATTTGCAAAGCCCATTGTGCCAATATCGCCAACAGCGCCTTGTAAATAATGCCCACCAACATGTGCAGGGATATCATGCGCTTGTAGCATACCGGCAACGATATGGGCTTCGATTATTTCATGAGCTCGAAAGACTATTTGCATACTTCATCCTTTTCTTTGAGCTTAGTTGAATAACCAGTTTGCCACCAGCACCGCACCAAAGCAATAAAACAGCATTGGCCACAGGGTATAGCGGATGATCTCACCTTCACGGCCATTTAAATTAACCACACTGGCCGCCGCCACCACGTTCACCACACAAATCATATTCCCGGCATTGGCGCCAAGCATTTGTAAGGCCAGCACCAACTGGCTATTCACGTCAGCTTCTACCGCCATGGCGTGCTGAAAACTGCCAAACATCAGATTAGAAAAGGTTGCAGAGCCTGCGATAAAGGAACCTAAGGCGCCAACAAAAGGCGCTAGCCATAACCAACTCTCTGCTAAACTGCCTGCGGCTAGCTGAGCTAAGGCCATCGGCATCGCCGGCAAACCCGCGTCATTCAAATCAGAGTGTAAAAAAATCCGCACCATGGGCACGGCAGCGGCCAAGGCAATCACGGAAGGAAGCAACATCTTGTAACTGTCTTTAAAGGCATGGCGCAACGTCTGGCGCGGTGCCGCCAACATAAAACAGGCTAAAATAGCAATGACCACAAAAATCGTGCCCGGTAAATACAAGGGCGCAACACTGACATTTAAGCTAGAACCGATAATACCCTGCCATTGCCAACTCACTTGTTGTAACCCGCTTTTAAAGGGTAAAGCCGGCACGCGGCTTAGCACCAGCAACAACGCGACCATCAGATAGGGTAACCAGGCACGCCAAAGACTTAAGGTGGGTGCAATGCTTGGCTCTGTTGATAGGGAAGAATTAGCTAACACGCTCGGCAGTAAAAAACGGTACTTGGCGGCAGTGCAAACCAAGGCTAAGCCCACTAAGGCACCTAATACAGAGGGAAACTCTGGACCAAACGCCCACGCCACCCAATAAGCTGGCACAGTAAAGGCTAAGCCGGAAAACAGGGCAAACGGCGCCATAACAAAACCGGCGCGCCAACTGGCAGGCGTACTGAAAAAACGGGTATACAGCACACACATAAACAGCGGTAGCCAAGAGGCCACCATCATATCAATACTAATTGCAATAAGGGCTATCTGCTGTAATTCGCTGGAGGAAGTGCCGGGTACACCTTGCGCAATCCCCACTAACACCGGCGTACCCACCGCGCCGAAAGAGACTGCACTGGAATCGGCAATCAGTGCCAACACCACGGCCGCTAGCGGTGGAAAACCCAAAGCGACGAGTAAGGGTGCAGCAATGGCAGCCGGGGTACCAAAACCGGCGGCACCTTCTAAAAAGCTGCCAAATAGCCAAGCAATGATGATCAGTTGTACGCGTTTATCCGACGAAATCTGACCAAAACCCTGTTTAATGACCTCTAAAGCACCACTTCGCTTCAACACATTGAGCAGTAAAATAGCGCCAAAGATAATCCAAATAATGGTCGCGGCAATCACTAAGCCTTCTAACACGGCAGCACTTAATTGCTGTAACGGCATCTGCCACACGCTATAAGCCAATAGCGCGCTAAGCAGTAAACTCAGCGGCATCGCCTGCTTTGCTGGCAGGCGACATAACACCAATAAGATAAATACACTGAGCAGCGGCATGGCCGCTGTCAGAATTTGCCACAGGGTCATGCCACGCTCCTTGGGCTTATTACTGGCTGGTCACTAAAGACGCCTGATGTTTTTCTTGCCGACTAGGCATGGCACAAATAACGAACACAAATAATCTACCTATGGTCGGAATAAAACTAACAAGCACCCACCACGGATTCCAGCCTATACTGCGTAAACGACGAACCGTGGCGGCGGTGATTGGCAAATACATAAACAACATATAGGTCAAAGCGACCATGCCTTTAGTACGTAAAATGGCATCAATGATTAAGAACACGACAATCACCACCAGATGCAGCATATAAAAATGCACATATGCTTTGCGTTCCGTTAAACCACGCCAATCGGCATAACGGCCAAACTCCTGCATAAAGTTACGGAACCACTTTGGTACATGCTTTTTAGCATCTTCCAGCATCACATATAGCGCCGGGATCAACACTAAGGTAATCACCGTAGCGAACAAAATACCAAAAGCCAACGACACCGCCATAGGCACCACAATTTTTGCTTGTAAGCTGCGCTCAAATACAATCGGCACTAAACCCACAAAGGTGGTTAATGACGTCAGCAAAATGGCGCGAAAACGTTGCGCACCGGCTTCCACCACCGCTTGCTTAATCGCGATACCTTCTGCCCGTGCCCGGTTCACAAAGTCAACCATGATCAAACTGTCGTTTACCACGACCCCAGCCAGCGCGACCAAACCAAATACGGACATGATACTTAAGCTTAACCCCAACAACATATGGCCGATTAACGCACCGACTAAACCAAAGGGGATCACGCTCATAATAATTAACGGTTGCGCATAAGACTTTAGCGGTACCGCCATCAAGGCATAAATACAGAACAAGGCAAAGGCACCGGCAATTAATAAATCACGAATGGCATCCACTTCATCCTGACTTGCGCCATCAAGCTCACCGGTAACACCTGGGTATTTTTGTTCCAGCTCTTTGATAAGGGTCTTACGCACTTCGGCGACCACTTTACCCGGTTCAATACGCGCTTTGTCAGCCGCCGCGGTTATGGTTACGGCTCGTTCACCATTAACCCGGTTAATGGCACTAAAGCTGGGCTGTAAGGTGTAACTGGCAATTTGTGAGAATGGCACTTCGCCGCCGTTAGCGGTGCGCACACGCATATTCTCTAAATCACCAATCGAACGACGCTCTTCTTGTGGGTAGCGCACCATCACTTTAATTTCTTCGCCATTGCGCTGAATACGCTGCGCTTCGGCACCATAAAAACCATAGCGCACCTGACGCGCTAAATCAGCTAAAGTGATGCCTAACACATCGGCCTCGGGCTTTAGCGCCAGCACAATTTCATCATTGCCGCCGAGCAGGTTATCTTCAATATCAAAGACCCCTTCATAAGTGGCTAAACGCTCTTTTAATTCTGCAGTGGCTAATTGCAAATTAGCCAAATTACTGCCGCGTAATTGCAGCGCAATGTCAGCCCCGCCACCAAAACCAGAGCTACTGAGTTTAAAGGTTTTTAAGCCTGGAATTTCTGGGATCTGTTCACGCCAGCGTCGACCAATCTCGTTGCTGTCCACTTCGCGGCCTTCGCTTTTATCCAGCTCTACCGTAAATTGTCCTGCGGTGTCGCTATTAAGGGAAACCAAGCGATGTTTCACCACTAAATCTTCGCCTTCTGCTAACAGCTCTTTATCTACCCGCATTAACGCTGCTTCAATTTCTTTCATGGCGAGCACCGTTGCTTCGTTTGAAGCGCCCTCTTCCATTTGCACCGTAGCGCGTAAGATATCATTCGGCACATCAGGAAAAAACACCCAACGCACAAAACCGGCCGAAATGACCCCAAACATTAAAATCAACAAGGCAAAAAATACCGCCATGGTTAAATAGCGAAATTCGATGCATTTCTCAATAAAAGGCCGGTATTTCTGTTGAATAAAGTGGTTTAAGTGGCGAGTAACCGCGCCACGGATTTTTTTCAGGGTATTGCTACCAAAACGACCTAAAGCATAAATACCGCCTTTATCGGGATCCCAAGGTTTGGTGTCCATATTGGCAATGTGCGCCGGTAAAATCAGCTTAGATTCCACAATCGAAAACAATAAACACAACACCACAACCCAAGCAATCGAGCCCCAAATAGCCGATTGTGCGCCGCCGACCAATAGCATCGGCACAAAGGCAGCCACGGTGGTTAACACCCCAAAGGTGGCGGGCATCGCCACTTTTTTTGCCCCAGCAATGACCGCTTCGGTTGACTTGCCACGTTTTTCAATTTCGGTATAGGCGCTTTCGCCGATAATAATGGCATCATCGACCACTATCCCCAGCACCAAGATAAAACCAAATAAGCTGATCATATTGATGGACACATCAAAAAAGGGCAGCGGTAACATGGCCAAGGCACCCAAGAAACAAATTGGAATACCCACCATCACCCAAAAAGCAATGCGGAACTCTAAGAACAGCGTGAGCGCCAGCAGCACCAATAACACGCCATACAGCAAGTTACTGGTCATTAAATCCAAGCGGCCTTGCAAGTAATAGCTAAAATCGCCCCAATAATCTAACGAGATACTCGGTGGCAGCTCATTGCGCTTGTTTTCAACATATTTTTTAACTGTTTCAGCAATTTGTAGAGTGTCGTCTTCACCTACCGCATCAATGCGCACCGTCACGCTGTTTTGGCCATTAAAGGTCGCTAAACTGGCGCGCTCAATAAAACCGTCGGTCACTGTCGCGATATCACTTAATGTTAAGCGAGTACCATCAGGGTATTTCACTAACACAATGTTGTCGAAATCGTTTTGATCGTAAGCCTGGCCCTTGGTGCGCAACAAAATATTGCCGCTTTCTGAACGGATCGAACCACCGGGTAAATCGACCGAACTGCCGCGAATAGCACTGACTACTTGATCAAAAGTTAAACCGTATTCACGCAAGCGTGATTCAGGGATCTCAACAGAGATTTCATAGTTTCGAGCAGACATGACATCAACCTTACTCACACCCGGCTGTTTTTTAATTTCATCGCGAATGGTTTTCGCCAGTTCTTTTAATGCTGCCTCTGAGGCTGCACCATATAACGATAAAAACATCACATTACTTTGAAAACGAATCCGATAGACTAATGGCCGCTCGGTTTGCTCTGGCAAAGTAGAAATAGAGTTCACCTGCGTTTTTATCTCTTCCATTACCTCGGTGATGTCATACCCCGAAGCAATTTCGGCCACAACCGTACCTAAACCTTCAACCGCCGTTGAGCGAATACGTTTTATACCGTTAACGCCCCGAATACTTTCTTCAATTTTATCTATAACGCCGGTTTCCACTTCTTGTGGCGCAGCACCTAAATAAGGCACCCGAATATTCACTTGCTCTAGCTGAATTTCTGGAAAACCTTGTTTTTTTATGGTTAATACTGCGGCTAATCCGGCCAGCAGTAAAATGATCATCAGTAAATTGGCAGCTACGCTGTTGCGAGCAAACCAAGCAATAATGCCCGTTTCTTTATTCATTGCCGGTTGCCTCAGTTGAGCTTGCTAGTTGCTCGGTTGTTACCGCAGGCGAATCATTATCTGATACATTCTTGGGCGTATCTCCCGCCACGCGCACCACAGTGCCGCCAATCGGATTGGTGACCGGTGATACCACTAAACGATCGTTCGGCATAAAGCCCGCATTGATATAGGCAAAATTAGCATCAGCGCGTGCTAGGTTAACTTGGCGAAATTGCAACGTGTTTTGATCATCGACAATTAACACCCGATTACTTACTTGCAGTAAATGCCGAGCCACTTTGACCACTTGTGTCGCGGCAATACCACTGATTTCAGCTTGCACAAAACGACCAAATTGTAGCGGCTGGCCGGCAGCATTTTGCCGCTGATAAGGATCGGCGACTTCTGCCACGGCATAGATGACGCGGCTGCGCTCATCTAACACGCCTTCGGTACGGACGATAGTGGCTTGCCATTGCTGCGGCTGACCTGCTACCACAGTGCTTAAGCTCACCGGAATAGACAAGCTTTGTTGCGTGTTGGCTGGCGGTAAAAAACCAAAATCGGTATCCGTTAGTGGTAAACGAATTTCGGCAATCTCAGTGCCGTAAATCATCCCTAACTGAGAGCCGCGAGTGATAAATTGCCCTAAGTTGGCGCTGCGGCTATTCACCATACCGGCATAAGGCGCTCGGATCTGCGTTCTGTCTAGATCACGCTGTGCCCGCTCTACTTCGGCTTCGGCTGCTTGCACGCTGGCTAAGGCACTGGCCAATTGCGGTTGGCGCAAACCTAACGCTGGGGCTTTGCCTTCGGTAAAAGAACGCCACTCGGTTTCAGCCACGCGGCCACGGGCTTTTTCTTCTTCTAGCTGTGCCTTGGCACCCGCCAGTGAGGCTTGCGCCGCCTTGACTGCAGTTTCGTAATCGGCCGGATCCACTTGAAATAATAAATCGCCTTTTTCAAAAAAACCGCCGACCACAAATTGCTCAGAAACCGCGACAATACGCCCGGTAACTTCAGAGATCAGGGTTGTTTCAAGCTTTGGCGTTACCGTACCTTGCGAAGCAATTTTATAAGTAATGTCTTCGGCAGGTAACTCAGCGGCATTGACTAATAAAGCTAAACGCTGCTCTGCCACCTTAGCTGGGGGTTTACGCAACTTTGACAAACCGTAAGCGGAGGCAATGGCAAGTACCAGTATGATGATCGGCAAACCGACCCGCATAAATTTTGAAGACATAAGATGATCCTGAGTTTAATAAAAATTTTCTATTTGCCATCATACGCAGAATTACGACAGATCGTTGCATTGCTCTGTTAATTTTTGTATCGATAAAAATACGCCGCCAACCCTTGTCCCCAATACCTTTTAAAACGCTGTTGCAAGCAAAGGCGCTAGTACAAAGGGCTTAGCGCTGTTCGCCAAACAGCGAGTGGCAGCTAGACCTTGGCAAGCCGTATTATTACGCCTGAATGCAAAAAACATTTTGTTACAAACTAATGATGCCCAAAAACCTGCCATGCTTAATTTTTAGGCATTGGCAAAATCGTTACATTGCGTTAGGGTTATGAGGTACCAAATATTATGTTTGGTATTAATTTGTTATAAGCCCTAAGCCGCAACAGGAGTGTGCAATGAGCATTAGTAAGCAGTATTTGAAAACCAAACCCGCTTGCAAAGTGACCTTTAAATTGGCAGCTGCCCGCTTGCCCGATGCATCACAGGTTGCTTTGTTAGGGGAGTTCAACGATTGGGATCCTGCAGCCCTTTTGATGAAGAAAAGTAAAGCCGGTGATTTCAGTGCCAGTATTACGTTACCCAAAGATAGCGAATATCAATTTCGTTATCTTATCGATGGTACCACTTGGTTAAATGACGATGATGCAGATGGCTTTGCACAAAGCGATATGTCGCATGATCAGAACTCAGTATTAAAAATTTAATTAACAAGGGGCATATCGCCCCTTTTTTTATAGCGTCAGGCGTTCAATTTAACTAATATATTAACCTTTATTGTTGCCTTTGCGCAGCGTTAGCACTTTTCTAAAACTAAACAGCCAACAGAGTATCCTGCGCCAAATGAGCATAAAATGGCTTTGTCACCCGTATCCAATCCTTGTTGATGCAAATGAAAAGCAATAATCGATCCTGCTGAAGCCGTATTGGCATAAGTATCTAACACTAACGGCGCTTCTTCAGGTAAAGGCTCGCGCCCTAAAATTTTCCGCGCAGCGAAAATATTCATATTGATATTGGCTTGATGTAACCACAGCCGTTTAAGCTCAGTTGGCGCAATGTGCTGCGCCGCAAGCTCATCTAAAATGACATCGGCGACAATCGGCAATAACTCTTTAAAGACTTTGCGCCCTTGTTGTTTGAAAAAAGGCGTACTGACATCATGCTGATCAAAGCAATGCTCGGTGTAGCCAATATCACAACGAATATTATTAGAAAATTCAGTTTTCAGGCGCATGCCTAAGATACGAAAAGCGTATGGGCTATTTGCGGTTTCTTCCGCTTCAATAATGGTTGCAGTACACACATCACCAAAAATAAAGTGGCTATCGCGATTACGATAATCGACTTGTGGCGAAGCAAACTCGGGGTTGACCACCAAAACGGTTTTCGCCGTGCCACCGCGAATGGCATTGGCAGCATTACTAATAGCAAAGGTGGCAGAAGAACAGGCAACGTTCATATCAAAAGCATAACCGCCCGCCCCTAGCTGCTGTTGCAGCTCTATCGATAAAGCCGGATAAGGGCGCTGCATGTTCGACGCCGCGCAAATAATTAAATCGATATCTGCCGGTGTTTTATTCGCTTGAACTAAGGCTTGATGCGCGGCAAACAACGCCATTTCAACCATTTCTGGCATGTGTTCTTCACCACGTTTTTGAAAAATAGGCCGCATCACGGCAGGATCTAAAATGCCGTCTTTATACAACACATGTCGCGATTTAATGCCAGAGGCTTTTTCAATAAACTCACAACTAGAATACGCCAGTGCCGCTAACTCGCCTGCGGCAATCGCTTCAGCATGTTCCGCATTATAATTATCGGCATACTGATTATAACTTTGTACCAATTCTTCATTACTAATAGTTAGTTCTGGCGTAAATAAGCCAGAGCCGCTGATCACTATGTTTTTCATCGCGCCACCTTGTGCAATTGTGAACCTTTGTCACTTTTGTGGCTCAGTATAACAAACTTGCTGGTCAGAGGTGATGCCAAGTTCAGTTATTGCAGAATATTTCAGCAGTTAACCTGCTGTTTACTGCCGCCATGCTGGCGATAAGGTACACTTAACTTAAGAAGTTCGGTTTTTTGCTGCTAACGACCTAACGTTGGCTAACCGACGACCTCACAGGAGAGTCATGTTCCGATTGATCATGTTTTTAATGGTGTTGTTGCTGCCAAACATTGCCACGGCGCAAACAAGCTTGCGCCTGACGGGTTTATCTGGCGAGCTGGAAGATAATGTAAAACTTTATCTCGACCGTTATACACCAGACGAGATCTCCACAGCACTGCGTTTTCAATCTCGCTTAGAAGATGACATTAGCACGGCTCTGCAAGCACTGGGCTATTACCACAGCACGGTCAGCATTGAACTTCAACACAGTGGTAAAAATAGTCGGCTGCTCATTCAGGTAGATGCCGGTGAGCCCACGCTTATCAACAAAGCCAATATTCTGATTAACGGCGAAGCGCAAAACGATAGTGATTTTCTGGCACTATTAAAACAAGCCCCCCAAGTTGGTCAAACTGTGCATCATGGCCGCTATGACAGTTTTAAAAAAGCGCTGACGAATTTAGCCCTACGCAAAGGCTATTTTGAGGCAAATTTTAGTCTTGCTCGTTTAGAAGTGGCGCCGGCGCTGAAACAAGCCTTTGTACAACTGACGTTTGACAGTGGCCCGCGTTACCGTTTTGGCCCGGTGAGGTTTCAAGGCAATCAAATTGAAGATGTCCGCTTACAAAGTTTAGTGCCGTTTAAAGAGGGCGATCCTTATCTGGCAACTCAACTGGGTGAATTAAACCAAGCGATTGCCAACACCAGTTGGTTTTCTTCTATTTTAGTCACCGGTAATACCGATAAGGTGACCGAACATATTTTACCGGTGGATGTTGAGCTTGCTCCGCGCAGACGCAACAGTATCGAGACCGGTATTGGTTTCTCAGATGATGTGGGCGCGCGCTTAAAGCTCAATTGGTTAAAACCTTGGTTAAATCAGCGTGGCCATAGCTTAGACAGCAAATTAGCGCTGTCGGGAGCGGAGCAAAGTATTCAGGCGGCCTATAAACTGCCATTAGAAAGCGTGGTCACCGATTTCTGGCAATTACAATACGGCCTGCGCAACCGTGATTATCAAGATACCTTGTCAAAAGAGTCTAATTTGGCATTAGAACGGCATTGGCTACTGAGCAACGATTGGTATCGTACGGCATCGCTACGCTGGTTGTATGAGGATTATACCCAAGCCGATCAACAAGACACCAGCAGCTTAATTATACCCGGTATGAGTTTCTCGCGCAGTCGGCAAACGGGTTCAGGCATGCCAACTCGCGCTGATCGCTTGTTATTAGGCGTGGAAGTATCAGATAGCAGTTGGGGCTCTGATGCTAGCTTTGTTAGGCTACGAGGTCGAGCGGGCTACATTACCACCTTTGCCAATAATCATCGTTTCGTCGGTCGGCTAGACGCTGGTGCCGTGCTGATGGAAGATATCGATAACTTACCGCCATCGATCCGTTTTTTCGCTGGTGGCGATAACAACTTACGTGGCTACGCCTATGAATCTGTTTCACCCCTTAACGATGAAGGCGAACTGATTGGCGGTCGTTACATGACAACAGCCTCACTAGAATATCAATATCGGGTAAAAGGGAACTGGTGGTTAGCCGGCTTTACCGATTATGGCAGTGCTTGGACAGATACCCCAGATTGGAAGCTCGGGGTCGGCTTTGGTGTACGCTGGGCCTCGCCTGTTGGCGCCGTCCGTATCGATTTAGCTTGGGGTTTAGATGCCGTTGACTCCCCTTTCCAACTCCATTTCTCTTTAGGACCTGAATTATGATTACTCGGTCAGAACAAAGGAGCAGCGTCTAATGCGCGTGCGCCGCTGGTTAAACCGTACACTGGTACTGCCCTTGTTAGCGGTATTACTGTTACTCAGCTTGCTGTTGTTTACGCAGCCAGGGCTACGTTTTAGCGTTTGGATAGCCGATAGCTTGGTCGATGAATTAAGCATCGGCAAAACTGAGGGCGCTTGGTTAAGTGGGGTGAGCTTAGCGGATATTCGCTTTAAAAATGCCATAGCAAATGTGCAGCTTGAAAGCCTAACCTTTCGCCTGCAAAAACGCTGCATAATACAGTTGCGTGTGTGTATCCCTGAATTAAAACTGCGTGGTAGTCGGATTGATCTCGCTAGCCTAGAAGAAACCAACCCAGACACGATGAGCGCAGCACCCGCCGAGGCCAGCGGTTCAGGGCGTATTTTACTCCCTATTCCTATTAACATTAACCGCCTCATATTAGAAGATGTGGCCCTAAATACCCCGACTCAACAACTTGCTTGGCAATCTTTTAGTACCACCTTGGTTGCTTGGGGCAGTCGAGTGCGTTTAAGCGAAACACGTTGGCATCAATTAAGCGTTGAGCTCGCGCCTGCAGCTACTGAAACCGCCGCATTACCCGGCTATCACGCGCCAGTATTACCCGAGTTTTCGCTGCCGCTATCGATCCTGATAGAAGATTTCCAACTGACAGAATTCAGCTTTAAGCAAGCAGCGTTGCATCAGCAACTGGCGAAGTTAACCTTGAGTGCCCAGTTAACGCCGCAACAAATCCGGCTACTGGATGTCAGCGCCGAGCATCCGCTTGCCTCTGTGCAATTTAGCGCCAATGTCGAGCTCAAACCTAACTACCCGCTACAAGCACAACTTGATGCAACGTTAAACCAAGGCGATTTTGCAGGACAGCGCTTGAAGTTAACACTTGGTGGCGATCTGGCGGATCTGTCGTTGTCATTGTTGGCTTCAGGGCCTATTACTGCAGAGTTACACAGCGAATTGGCGTTGTTAACCGATGATTTACCGTTACAACTTAGCCTGCAAAGCCCCCAGTTGAACTGGCCGTTAAGCGCACCGACTATGCAGTTGCACGACACCCAATTAAAAGTGACTGGCCGTTTAAGTGCTTTAAACCTGTCATTAACCAGCGCCATCACGGGTAGCAACCTGCCCGACAGTCAACTACTACTGCAAGGTCAATGGCAACATTGGCAACAACAACTTGATCTTGCCCAACTGCAATTGACGACCCTAGGCGGCATGATCAGTGCCGAAGGTTTACTCAACTTACAGCAGCAGATAGCCTGGCAATTAGCCTTAAACTTAAACGATATCCAGCCGGGTCAATATTGGCCTGATTTCCCCGGTCGCTTGCAAGGCTCGCTGCAAACCCAAGGCAGCTATAACACAGCAGGACAACTTGAGTTGCACGTACCACAAGTAAACTTGAGCGGCCCATTACGTGGTCAAGCACTGCAAATACAGGGCGAATTAGCGCTAACCGGCCAACCCGCCAACGCCGATTGGCAGCTAACAACGCCGAGCTTAACCTTAAGTCACGGCAGCAATACGCTGAGTGTCCAAGGTTCACTGGCGGAACAATGGCAATTGGATGGCGAAATCACACTGCCGCAATTAGCAATGAGTATCCCGGGTTTAAAAGGTGCAATAAACGGTGCTTTATCAGTACGCGGCCTGGCGAAACAGCCTGATATTTCAATCGCACTTAATGCCAGCAAGCTCAACTATGAAGATTTTCGACTGGCCGAAGCGAACCTAACCGCACAGGTGTCTTTGGCACAACCGATCCGCAGCCAATTGAAACTGAGCGCGACGAAGGGGCAATATCAACAACAACGTTTACAGCAATTATCGCTTGAGCTAAGCGGCACCGAGTTGGCACATCAATTAAAACTGGCGCTGACCGCGGATGAGTTCAGTACCGATATCAACTTATCAGGAGCCTTAACCGATCGCCAGCTTTGGCAAGCCGAGCTGCAACAAGTGGCCTTAACCAGCCCAGCAGGCGCTTGGCAATTAACTGCGCCGCTGCCTATTACCGTCGATATTATCAAGCAACAATTAAGCCTGGCCGCGCATTGTTGGCAGCAAGCCCCCACCACCTTATGTTTAACCGAAGCAACCACCTTAAACCGTGAAGCGATCAACCTCAGCTTAACGCTAGCAGATTATCAATTAGCACAATTAAACCCGCTACTGCCCTATCAATCGAGTTTAAAAGGCGGCATTTCACTGCAATTGGCCGCAAAATGGCAACAAGGCCAAGCCGCCAAGGCAACGCTACAATTAAACGGTGAACCGGGCAGTTTTACGCAACAACTGGATGTGCCGGTGACTTTAGATTGGTCGGCATTATCGCTTAATGCGTCACTCGAACAACATCAGCTACGCAGCCAACTTGAACTGCGTATTGGCAAGGAGGGTGTGTTACAGGCACAAACTTTGATCAGTGATTTAAACCAAGAACAAAAACCGTTACGCAGTGAAATTACGCTACAAAACCTGACATTAGATTTTTTACGGCCGTTACTGGATGAATACAGCGAGCTGGCGGGTACCTTATCCAGCCAATTAAGTATCAGCGGCGATTTAGCAGAGCCGCAAATTGCCGGTGAGCTGCGCCTTGCCGATCTGCGGGTTAAAGGTAAATTAGCGCCAACCGATATTGAGCAAGCCGATTTACAAGTAAAGTTTACCGGTGAACAAGCCAGCTTAAGCGGCATCGTCAACACCCCTGAAGGCCGGGTCACCTTAAGCGGTGATGCTAATTGGCAACAGCGTGAAGATTGGCGTTTAGCGGTGCAAGTCAAAGGGGATGAATTAAAACTGCAGATCCCACAAGCCTTACTGTTTGTAAAACCCGACCTGCAGATCACCGCCGCACCCGGGCGCAGTAAAATAACAGGTATAGTGCAGATCCCGCGTGCAACGATTATCGTTGATAGCTTGCCGCAAAATGCCGTGGGCTTATCCAACGATTTGGTGCTCTTAGATCGCCGCCTAAAACCCATCAGCGAAGAGCAAGCAGCGGCTTTTGCCATTGAAACAGACATTCGCGTGCAACTTGGGCAAGCGGTGAGTTTATCCGCATTTGGCTTAAAAACCCGTTTAAACGGTGACTTACGTGTGCAACAACAACAGTTTAACCCCACCGTGCGCGGTGAAGTGAACTTACAAGACGGTACCTTTCGTGCTTATGGCCAAGACTTATTAATCCGCCAAGGCAAAATGACGTTCAGTGGCCCCGCTGATCAGCCGTTTTTAAACGTCGAAGCCATTCGTAACCCAATTAATATGGAAGATGACGTGATCGCCGGTATTCGCGTCACAGGTCCGGCCGATCAACCGGTGATTAGTATTTTCTCCGAGCCCTCTAAACCGCAAGCCAATGCCCTTTCCTATTTAATTATGGGCCGAGATCTCGACAGTGAATCAGGCAATGCCGCCAACAGCGTTACCACCAGCTTAATTGGCATGAGCTTCGCGTCTAGCGGTAAGCTGGTTGGGGAAATTGGTGAGGCTTTTGGGGTCAGTGATCTCACTCTGGATACCGAAGGTGCCGGTGATAACTCACAGGTTACCGTCAGTGGTTATCTGACCCGAGATTTACAACTAAAATACGGTATTGGTATTTTTCAACCGATTGGCCAGTTTACACTGCGCTATCGCTTGATGCGCAGCCTGTTTTTAGAGGCAGTATCAGGCTTGGATAACGCTGTTGATGTGCTCTACAAATTTGAATTTGATTAAAGTAACTTGCTTATAAGTGAACCACTTTTTCGCCATTGACGAGTAACGTTCTTTTGTTTCGCCAAAAAGAACGTTACCTATAAACTTGACTTTACAGCCCCACGTTGCGGCGAAAACGTTAAGGGTTTAAAAGCCTGTTAGTTTCAGCGGGAGCAACTATAGGAATACCAACCAGTGGATCCGATTTCAATTGTTGAAGTGAGACAACTTTGTAATCTAAATAACTGTTTTCGCCGTTGGCGAGTAACTTTCTTTTGTCTCGCCAAAAGAAAGTCACCAAAGAAAATGCGACCCACGTTGCAGCGAAAGCCCGTTCAATTTTGCCCGCCCAAGGCGACGAGGTAACTCGCTCGGCGCTACCGCACCTTACTCAAACACCCCTCGTCTTAAAACCTTGGTCGTGCAAACTTGCACGGCTTGCAACGTAATGGGATTAACAGCACAGACACTTCGGATTGATGCGGGGCGAGTTAATAGCGAAGTAAACTTTGGCTGGAGACGTCTTTTTCAGGGATGAAAAAGAGGAGCGTACAAGGATGTATTTAAAGCGTGCTCCAGCCGAAGCTTTACGCAGCGTTTAACGTTTTCGCCGTTGGCGAGTAACGTTCTTTTGTCTCGCCAAAAGAACGTCACCAAAGAAAATGCGACCTACGTTGCAGCGAAAGCCCGCTCAATTTTGCCCGCCCAAGGCGACGAGGTAACTCGCTCGGCGCTACCGCACCTCACTCAAACATCCCTCGTCTTAAAACCTTGGTCGTGCAAACTTGCTCGGCTTGCAACGTAAAGGGATTAAAGGCAGTTTAGCCTTCGGAGTATTTCGATTTAAGATTATTTCGGCTTTGAGCGCACAACAAAAATTCCTGCTGCATCGAAATCACCATAAGATTTGATACTGCAAGTATTTGTGTATTATTGTGATGAGGTATTTATGAGGCTTCTTAGTAAGATCGTAAATTAAAAGTGAATTAAGCGCTTATCTGACTTCTCAAACCATTGATTTTCGGTAAACTCATAAGCATAAATTAATTTTACCTCTCGGGTGTTACTGAGAGGTCTACATAATAAATGTTAGCTGTATTGGGAGAGCGCATGACTAACCGACTATTCGTTTACGGTACTCTTGCTCCCGGCCGCCCCAATGAACACATCCTTGCAGACGTTCCGGGAACGTGGGAGCCCGCTACGGTTCGAGGCTCGCTGTTGCGAGAGGGCTGGGGCGCGGCCGTTGGCTATCCGGGTATTGTCCTGACAGAATACGGCGACGATATCGAAGGGTTCCTATTCACCTCGGATGATTTGGCTGCTCATTGGGCGCACCTAGACAAGTTCGAAGGGGATGATTATGTCCGGGTTCTGGTATCGGTGCAGCTTCAGGACGGCGCTACCATCGAGGCGCACATTTATGAACTGGCGAGATCAATGGCTGCTCCTTCGTGCGGCAGCTAACAAACAAATATTATCGCCAGCAAAAAAAGCTGGCTGCAACGTCAACCCGCTACGCGGCTTTCCGCGCTAAATTTGGACGTTAGCGTCTTCAGGAGCAAATTCAGATGTCATCGATACCTGAGAAAGATTGGAAAAGACTTAGCGGTCTTAAAGAAAGCTTGCTTAATTCTGCATGCGAAACAATATTTCGACGTATCGAGCAAATATCATCTACCCGCAAAGATCGGGAGCATGAGACTTACTTAGAGCTATGGAAATTAATTAACAAAGAAGATGAAGCTATTGCTGAGATGTTTAATGATCTCAAACGCAGTAATGCGGTGTTTAAAATAGCTGCTTTGAAACATCACGGTGTATTAACCGATAAGCAATTGGCTCAGTTTTCACAAGCAACACAAGAACAGGTTGCGCGTCTTTGCGAGTACAGACGCTAACAAGGAAATATTATCGCTAGCAAAAAAGCGCTGGCTGCGACGCTCACAAGTTCGCGCGCATGCGCGGGGCGTTATGTGCCAAGGAGGTTCCATGCCTGATGAATCTTATGAGGTTGAGTGTTGTGAACATGGAAAAGTACCTGCAACTTTTGTTTGTTGCCATATCCTAGAGAATGACTGCACCGAATGGTATTCCTATGAAATTCAAGCTGATGACCCTTTTCCAGATGCATGGTGTGAAAAGTGTCATATACATTTTGAAAAATTTGGGGAGTGGACAGAAGAAGCTGAAAATGCTGCAGGCGGATCTGATAGCATTCGAATTCTTTGCTTTATGTGTTATGTACACAAAATGTGCACTTTCAATGTACACGTTGTTGAGTAGGCACATAACAAAGCGTTATCGCCACTCTATCGTGGCTGTGACGGCTTAAGCTGCGCTCCAGCCGCCCCAAAGCTTTGTGTTATTCCAAAAGGAGTAGGTAAGTGGTCCAAATTATAATGGCGGTTTTGGGTTATTGTATTGGAATTAACCGTCTAGCCAAAGGCTTAGGTTATTTACCATTTAAGAAATCACTTGAAATGTCAGACGCCGAAGTCACGCGTAGAAAGCATTTATTTAGTATTTCTGGGCTGGCACTATTTGGTATAGGTGTTGTTTATACGTTAAGTTATTTTGGCGGGGATTAGCTATAACAAACAAATATTATAGCCAGCGAAAAGCGCTGGCTGCGACGTCAACCCGCTACGCGGCTTGTCGCCCCAGTGCAAAGCATTAGGCAATTTATGGATATATCCTACTTCAGAGAAAATCTCTCAACTATTGTTAAAAAAATGAATAAGCTTTTGTCCGAGGGAGAGGCACTATTTTCGAAGCAACGAATTGAATTAAATGTAGAAGAGTGTTTTTATACAGATAATCATTTTTCGGAAGCAGATCGCAAGGTATGTAAAGAGACTTTGTTAAAATACAAAGATCAACTTACATTGGAAAGGACGTTTTACGAGAATTTCCATCGAACTTACCTAAATGAAGTAGATGCGCATCTAAGTAGTTTGAGTGAAAAAAATAGAGCCCTATTTTGGGAAGAGTTATTTTCTAGTCTCCTAAGAAAACAAGAGATACGCCTTAAAATCAATTCATCAAAAGTTATTGCTATAGAAACAGTTGTTGATATTTTAGATCTGATTGGTGAACATTCTGCGTCATTTTCGATTGCCGAAGATGAAATTAGATTTACTTCTAATATTGTGCAGGCTAAGTATGAAAACTTAATAAAAATAGTTGACGAAAATTTAGAACTTCAATACCAGTTAGGACAGCTGCAAAGAAGCGTAAATGCCTAAAAAACTTCTGTAGTCGCTCACTGCGTTCGCTGGAACAAAAACAAGCTATTGAGCTATGCGAATATTGCTCTGGCTTTTTTCCCCTTAGAGCGAGCCGACTGATCATCGGTGGCCAAAGTTTTAAGAAAACGGGTGTTTGAGTGCAGCGACGGTAGCGCCGCGCGAGTTACGTTTTCGCCTTGGACAGCGCATGAGCAGCCGGGCTTTCGAGCGGAAGTGGGGGCGCATTTTCTTTGGATACTTTCTTTTGTCGACGCAAAAGAAAGTATCTCGCCAACGGCGAAAAGGTTAAATGCTCCGTAAAGCTTTGACTGGAGAACGCGGTAAATACATCCGTGTACGCTCCTCTTTTTCATCCCTGAAAACGTCTTAAGCCAACGTTTACTTCGCTATTAACTCATCAATAGAGTCTTGGTATCTGCCCCCGAAGCTTGGAGCTTGCTCCGGATTTTAGTCCCCTTAGAGCGAGCCGACTGATCATCGGTGGCCAAGGTTTTAAGAAAACGGGTGTTTGAGTGCAGCGACGAAGCATAGCGCGAGTTACGTTTTCGCCTTGGACAGCGCATGAGCAGTCGGGCTTTCGAGCGGAAGTGGGGTCGCATTTTCTTTGGATACTTTCTTTTGGCGACGCAAAAGAAAGTCTCTCGCCAACGGCGAAAACGTTAAGGGTCTTGGTATATAACACCGAAGCTATCACTTGTCATAGCCATCACGGCATTTTGTTTAACCTTGCAGCAATAAGTGCGTGTAACGCCCTAACGACGCATACGGCTCTTGTTGATTGTATTGTAACTCGAGTGCTTCAAGTTCGCTGTATTGAGTGATTTGTAGCTGACGATCACGTAAATAATCATGAAAACAGCGTACACCACTTTTACTTATGACGCTGAACCCCGCTTGCTGACACCACGCCAGCACATCCGCTTGCAGTAACGGCTGCTGTGGGCTTAAGCGTACCGGTTTTTTCACTCGCATATCGGCTTTTACGTAATCAAAATTGCCATACAAAATATTACTAAAGCGAAGCGCGTCTTTATTAAAAAACATCAGAGACAAAATGCCACCGGGTGCCAGCACTTGCCGTAATTGTTTAATTGCGCTGGCTGGATCAACCAACCACTCTAATACCGCATGACAAAGTACCAGCGGATACTGTCGCCCGGCAAGTTGACTGCTCAGGGTTTGTAATGGGCTATGGGTAAAGCTAAATTGTTGCAACAAGTTTACCGCTTCAGCCTGCGCCTTTGCAATCGCCAGCATGTCCGCAGAGATATCGGTTAAATGCACCTGATGCCCCAAGGCTGCTAGCCGCAAAGCGAGTTGCCCCTGACCACCGCCGACATCTAACACCGAACAAGGCTTAGCTAACAGCGGGAGCGCCAATAGGTCGCGCATTAACACCGCTTGGCGCAACTGCCCCTTGCTGGTGTTATAAATGTTTTGCTGGAAACGCTCAGCTAATTGATCAAAATTACGATCGGTTAATTTATCGCGCATTGCGCCTCTTTGTCGGCAGGTTAAGCCGGGTTAGCAATATCAACAAAATGTACGGTTAAACCCAGCTCAGAGGCTAAATGCTCACCTAAGGCTTTTACACCGTAACGCTCTGTGGCGTGATGGCCTGCGGCAATAAAGTGAATTCCCAGCTCGCGCGCACAGTGAATAGTTTGCTCTGAAACTTCACCACTAATAAATAGCTGTGCCCCGGCCGCTGCGGCTTGTTCGATATAGCCTTGGCCGCCGCCGCTACACCATGCTAATTTGGTTACTGCACCAATACCTACATCTTCGACCAACAGGTCACGCTGCAATTGTTCTGCTAACAACGCAGCGATCTCGGTGAGAGGCGTTGCTTTGGCTAACTTACCTTGTTGCAATACGCCAAGCGGCTCAACACCTAACACGGGTGTGGCCGTTTCAAGATGTAAAATTTGGGCTAATTGTGCATTATTACCTAAGGTTGGGTGCACATCTAACGGCAAATGATAGCCCAATAAATTGATGTCATGCGCTAACAAAAGCTGTAAACGGCGCTTTTTCATGCCAACCACCATGGGCGCTTCATTTTTCCAGAAGTAACCATGATGCACCAGGATGGCATCGGCATTTAAGGCCGCCGCTTGCTCTAATAGCGCCATGCTGGCAGTGACACCAGTGACCACGGTTTGGATCTGTGCTTTGCCTTCTACCTGCAAACCATTAGGGCAATAATCTTTAATGCGCCCACTGTCGAGTAACTGATCCAAATAGTCGACTAACTGTTGGCGTTCAATCATGGCATTTTCCTATTTTTCGCTTCTATCCACTGCCCCATATAACGGGTACTACGATAAGCATGCGATTGTAACATCTGGCCAGTAAAATTGCTGGCGCGCCGCTCTGCTCGCGTTAGAGCCGTTTCGACCAGCAGCGGTTGTAATCGCTGCCAAAAATACTGAGCTTGATCACTGTCAAAGCGCGTAGCTAAAATGTGAAAACCTTGCTGTTGCGCGCTTTGCCAAGCGGCAGCATCTTGATACATCTGACAGGCGGCAGCTGCCTGCTCGCTGCTAGTCTGGGCAATCTGACCGGCCCAGCCACTGTCGATGGTCATCCCTTCTGCACCAATAGGCGTCGTCACACTGGGTGTGCCACATTGCATGGCTTGCAATAACTTGCCTTTTAAACCGGCGCCAAAGCGCAGCGGCGCTAAACAGACTCGGGCTTGACGCATAACCTGCTCGGCATTATCTACCCAGCCTTTCACTAAAAAGCCTTCTCGAGCATTATGTAAGGCGGTGGCTTTGGGTGGCGGATAGGCTCCATAAATATGCAACTCTGCTTGGGGTAACTGCGCTCGGATCTGTGGCCATAACTGCTGCTTTAACCACAATACGGCATCCCAATTGGGCGAATGCCGGAAATTACCAATACTAATAAAGTGCTGCCGTTCAGCAAAGCCAGGCGCGCTAGCAACAGGCTCAGTTTGCCAAAATGGGCAATAGGCCATTAAGTTGGCTGGCAGCTGATAATGCTGTTGTAATAATTGCAGCTCATACTCAGAAATCACCAAGGTAAGATCACAACGATAAATCGCGGCCACTTCACGCATAGCAAGTTCATTGTTCAAGTCAGCTAGCTGCAACGGTCGCTGCTGCTTAACAGCTTCATGCCGGGCATGGCGCAGCGCATGCACGTCTTCCATATCAAGTAAACGTAAAGCCTCTGGGCAAGCCTCGGCTACGCGCCAGCCAAATTGTTCTTCTAACATAAAACGATCGAACAATACGGCAGCAGGTTGTAACTCAGCGATCCATTGATCAAAACTGCTGTCGTTCAGTGCAATGCTCTGCTCAGTAACACCAATACTTTCTAAAGCAAAGCGATGCGGGCTTTTTTCCGCCGCACTGGCAAAGATCACCTGCCAGCCCTGCTGTTGAAATAACTGCAGTAAACTGAGCATTCGGCTCCCCGCCGCCGACGAATTGGGTTCAGGCCAAACGTAACCAATAATCACTAACAGTGGCATGTTGGCTCCTATTCAAAAGGCCATATTCTACCTGCTAAGCCTGTAAATAGCATCTGTGTTGCCACCCCGTATTTCACTGACGTTGAGATAAAAAGACATTGATTAAAATCAGGTGATTGGCTAGTGTTCATCATTATCAGCAACATCAGATTGTCTGCATCACATTGCGATTAGGGAAAACGTCTTTATGTCACTGTTGCAAACAGTTAACGAAACGATACTGCTGTTTTTACCGCTAGCGGTTACGGCAATCATCGTCACTGCAATCTTGTGGATCGCGCACGTCTTTTTAATCCAACGCCATCAGAACGATGGCAATGAACGCCTTTTCCCACGGCAATTAGCCATGTTAACGCTAACGCTGATGGGTGTGATAGCCATTGCCCTGGCGTTACCGGTGAGTGATAGCTCCCGCAACCAAGTGATTGGATTAATTGGTTTAGTCATTTCGGGGGTATTTGCGTTTTCTTCTAGCACCCTGTTTTCGAATATTATGGCCGGCACTATGCTAAGGGTGACCAAACCTTTTCGGACGGGCGATTTTATTCAAGTCGGGGAGCTATTCGGTCGTGTGGTAGAACGCGGTTTACTGGATACCGAAATCCAAACCGAAAACCGTGAATTGGTGGCGATCCCCAATACTCTTCTGGTCAGTACTGCCGTTACTGTGACGCGCAGCTCGGGTTGTATTGTCTCAACAACCTTATCTTTGGGCTATGATGTGCATCATGCTCAAGTTGAAACGCTGCTGCTGCAAGCAGCGGAAAATAGCCAGTTAACCGATCCCTTTGTGCAAGTGCTTGAGCTGGGTAATTTCGCGATTACTTATAAAATCAGCGGTATGTTGGTTGATGTAAAAAGTTTACTCAGTGCTCGTTCAAATTTGCGCAAACAGGTTTTAGATGGCCTGCATGGTGAGGGTATCGAAATTATGTCACCCAGCTTTATGAATCAACGTAAAGTGCCGGATGATAGCAAGGTGATCCCTGTGGGGCGCCAACCTATTACACCGAGTCACACTGAAAATGTGGCAGAAAGCGTCGTGTTTGATAAAGCCGAAGAAGCAGAGCAACGCGAGAACGCCAAAGCAGGTTTGCAGGCACAAATTGCCGAGTGTGAACAAAGGTTAGGCGATGCCAAAGATGAGCAAAAAGAACTGCTTCAGCAGCAACTAAAAATGCTAAAAGACCAGCTAAAAATATTAAATGATACCCCGGTTGAACAAGCCGAATCGCCTGCTCAATAAGCTTAAATCACACTTAGCGGGGTACGGGTAGCACATACCAGTACACCGCCAAAAAGTGCAAAATACTACCGGCCATCACAAACAGATGCCAGATTAAATGATGCATGTACAAGCTTTTCCAAACGTAAAAAATGACACCAAACGAATAACTTAGGCCGCCGGCTAACAACAGCATTAAAGCCCCCGGCTCTAATTGCTGCAGCATCGGTTTTAACGCCAAAACCGCCACCCAACCTAAGCCAAGATAAAGCGCCAGCGACAATTTTTTGTATTTCATCGCAGTGAGCCATTCTAGCAACACGCCGCCAATGGCAATGGCCCAAACCAGCGCAAACAACGCCAAGCCCCAATGCCCCCGCAAACTGACTAAGGTTATAGGGCTGTAAGTACCCGCAATTAAAATAAAAATTGCGGCGTGATCTAGCTGTCTAAAGCGAAACTTTAATACCGGATCCACCACCGCATGATACAAACAAGAACTGCTATACAGCAGCACCAAAGCGCTGGCATAAAGTAGCGCGGCCACCCGCTGCCAAACATCCCCCTCTAGGGTATGTGAAAACAAGGCATAGCCACCGACACAAGCCAGCAAGGCACCAATACCATGGCTTAAACTGTGTAATTGATCTTCTAAACGGCTGTAATGACTCATAACATCTTAAAATAGGTGCGATAATGCAACTCATCTTACCAGCTTTATTGCTAATGCCTAACCACAGTCGACAATTTTAACTGTCTGTTCGTCTTTATTTACAGCAAAACACCCGCATATCCGCTTTACGGGGTTTCGCTTTGCTCGGCCTTTGCCGTAGAATCCGCCTACTTGTTTTGATGATTGATAATGGAGCGCTCTGATGTCAGAGATAAAACACAGCAAATTACTTATTCTTGGCTCAGGTCCTGCCGGTTACACGGCCGCCGTTTATGCCGCCCGTGCTAACTTACAACCGGTATTAATTACCGGCATGCAGCAAGGTGGTCAATTAACCACCACCACTGAAGTCGAAAACTGGCCGGGTGATGCGCATGGTTTAACAGGCCCAGCGTTAATGGAACGGATGCAGGCTCACGCAGAAGCTTTCAATACCGAGATCGTGTTTGACCATATTCATACCGTGCAATTACAACAGCGCCCCTTTATTTTAACGGGTGATAACGGCCAATACAGCTGCGATGCGCTGATAATCTGTACCGGCGCTTCTGCTAAATATCTAGGTTTAGAGTCAGAGCAAGCTTACAGCGGCCGTGGTGTTTCAGCGTGTGCTACCTGCGATGGTTTCTTCTATCGTAACCAAAAAGTAGCAGTGATCGGTGGCGGTAATACCGCAGTGGAAGAAGCGCTGTATTTAGCCAATATCGCTGCAGAAGTGCATTTAGTGCACCGCCGCGATACCTTCAAAGCAGAAAAAATCTTAATCGACCGTTTAATGGCCAAAGTGGCCAGCGGTAACATTATTCTGCATACGCACCGCACCTTAGAAGAAGTGCTAGGCGATGATATGGGCGTGAATGGTGTACGTTTAGCTTCAACCCAAGGTGAAGCGACTAAAGATATTGCCTTACAAGGCGTCTTTATTGCCATTGGTCATAAACCGAATACCGACATCTTCGCTGGCCAGCTAGAAATGAACGGCGGCTACCTGAAAGTACACAGTGGTACTGAAGGCAACGCGACACAAACCAGTATTGAAGGCGTTTTCGCTGCCGGTGATGTTGCCGACCATATTTATCGTCAAGCCATCACCTCAGCCGGTTCAGGCTGTATGGCTGCACTAGATGCTGAGCGCTACCTAGACGCCCTTGCCAAATAAGCCATCCCTGTTAACACCTTAAACGTCTCAGAGTGAGGTCCAACCACACTCTGAGACTGGTCAGACCGCACTCTGAGACAGGTTAGACCTCACTCTGAGACAGGTTGGCGTTGTAACGGGGTTTTTAGTGCTTTTTAACCGGACATTGCTATGCCGATTTATTTGCCTGAGCTAACTGTTAATTCACTTGTTTTCCCCCCGGTAAGTCAAGCGTTGACCGAGCCGGATGGTTTGTTGGCGATGGGCGGGGATTTATCGGTGGCACGGTTAACGTTGGCTTATCAGTCTGGTATTTTTCCTTGGTTTGCCGATGGCGATCCGCTGTTATGGTGGAGCCCGGGTACGCGTGCGGTATTTCCTCCTAACACGCTGCAATTAAATCGCACCTTGCGTAAACAATGGCAAAAATCCGAGCTGCAGATTACCCTTAATCATGACTTTGCTGCCGTGGTGAAACTTTGCGCGGCCCCGAGACCAAGCCAAGCACAAACATGGATCTTGCCTGATATTCAGCAAGCCTATATTGCGCTTCATCAACAGGGCTTAGCGCACAGTATTGAAATCTGGCAACAGCAGCAGTTAGTCGGAGGGTTGTACGGTGTACAATTAGGCCAGTTGTTTTGTGGAGAATCGATGTTCAACCGTATCGACAATGGCGCTAAATTCGCGCTCGTTGCGCTACAACAACATTTACAGCGTTATGCACCGGGCTGGATTGATTGTCAGCTACCCAACCCTTTTTTATTAAAACAAGGTGCCAGTACCATGCCAAGAGCCGATTACCTCGAATTGCTGCAACAACTCCGCACTCTGCCGGCACCGGCAAAACATTGGCAAGCGCAAACCTTAACGTTGCAGTATTAAGGTCCTGAATGGAAAATATTGCCTTACAATTTGGTTTAACGCAGCCGACAACCTGCAGTTATCTCCCTGAACAACAAGAACAATTAGCCGTATTGATTGGTCCTGAGCCAATTGAAGCCGATACCTATAGCCAACTCATCGCCTATAATTTCCGGCGCAGTGGGGATCAAATTTATCGACCGCACTGTGCAGACTGCAGTGCCTGTCAATCATTACGGATACTGGTGAGCGATTTTCAACCCAGTGCTGCACAGCGACGCATATTAAATAAAGCACAGCGCGAACGTTGGCATTATAAACTGAGTGACGCCCCCCAAATTGATAGCGCAGAATACACCGAGTTATTTGCCCTATTCAGCCGCTATATCGCTTTTAAACATGCTGACAGTGTGATGTTTCCGGCTACAGATGAACAATTACACTCGTTATTACATAGCTACTGGCAACCTATCCGCTTGTTAAAGCTGTATCAAGCTGATGTGTTAATGGCAGTCAGTATCATTGATGATCTTAGTGATAGTTTTTCCGCGGTTTATACTTTTTTCGCTGCTGAAGGAGCTCGGTTTTCACCGGGTAAGCTGGCGATTTTATATCTATTAGACTTCGCAGCGACCACCGATCGGCGTTTTGTTTATCTTGGCTATCAAATTGAAGGCTGCAAAAAAATGGCCTATAAGAGCGAATTTCGACCTCATCAGCGTTTTTTTAATGGTTACTGGCATTCATTTGCGTAAAAAAGCGCTTGCTGCTTTACTTATCGACGGCTTTTCGGCACAATCTGCGCTGTTTTTCGAAGGCACCCAATTTTTTATAGAGGCGAGTACGCTGAATGGCGAAAGAAGATGTAATTGAGATGCAAGGTACCATTTTGGATACCCTGCCAAATACGATGTTCAAAGTTGAACTAGAAAACGGTCACGTTGTGATCGCTCATATCTCTGGCAAAATGCGTAAGAACTATATCCGCATCTTAACTGGTGACAAAGTCACGGTTGAACTGACGCCGTACGACTTAACCAAAGGCCGGATCGTTTTCCGTCAGCGTTAAGCATTAGCCAAAAACGAACACGCTTTCGTTTATTGGATAAACCCGGCATTCGCCGGGTTTTTGCGTTAAATCATTTTTGATGACGAGTAATTAAACAAGCAGCCACTACCCGATTAGGCAGCAACTGCTTACTCATCAGGCATCTGCTAAAGCTTGGCTCGATTGATAATCAAACTGCAGCGCATCAGCAACTAAGCTAACTTTCACGTCGCCGCCACTGCTTAAACTACCAAATAAGATTTCGTTCGCTAACGGCTTTTTCAAATGCTCTTGAATTACCCGCGCCATCGGCCGTGCGCCCATTGCCGGATCATAGCCTTTGTCTGCTAACCATTGTCTTGCTTCGGCAGTTAACTCTAACGACACCTGTTTTTTATCTAACTGCACTTGCAGATCACAGATAAACTTATCAACGATTTGCAAAATAATGTCAGGATCTAAATGCTTAAACCAAATAATGCCATCTAAGCGGTTACGAAACTCAGGGCTAAAAGTCCGGTTAATTTCGGCTAACGCATCATGGCTATGATCTTGTTGCTTAAAGCCAATGGTTTTACGGATGGTTTCTTGTACACCCGCATTGGTGGTCATCACCAACACCACGTTTCTAAAATCAATCTTCCGGCCATTATTATCGGTTAGGGTGCCATGATCCATGACCTGCAGCAGAATGTTGTAGATATCGGAGTGGGCTTTCTCAATTTCATCTAACAACACCACCGAATAGGGATGCTTAGACACGGCATCGGTTAACATGCCGCCTTGTTCAAACCCGACATAGCCTGGCGGCGCGCCAATTAAGCGGCTCACCGCATGGCGTTCCATATATTCAGACATATCAAAGCGTAATAACTCTACGCCCATCACTTTTGCCAATTGCTTGGTCACTTCGGTTTTACCCACACCGGTTGGCCCCGCAAATAAGAAATTACCAATCGGCTTTTCTTCATTGCCCAAACCTGAGCGAGATAAACGAATGGCCGAGGTTAATACATCAATCGGTTCGTTCTGACCAAACACCACCATTTTTAGATTACGATCTAAATTGGCTAACACATCTTTATCTGAAGCCGATACCGACTTCTCAGGGATGCGCGCAATTTTGGCAATAACTTGTTCAATCTCTGCCACGTTAATCGTTTTACGGCGCTTAGAGGCCGGTAATAAGCGTTGTGACGCGCCGGCTTCATCTATGACATCGATGGCTTTGTCTGGTAAATGCCGTTCGTTAATGTATTTTGCCGATAACTCCGCTGCCGCACGCAACGCTTTTTGGGTATATTTAACGTTGTGATGTTTTTCATAACGCTCTTTTAAACCAATTAAAATACGCGTCGTGTCGTCAACACTCGGTTCTAACACATCAATTTTTTGGAAACGACGTACCAAGGCAGTATCTTTTTCAAAGATACTTTTAAATTCTTGATAGGTTGTTGAACCCATGCAGCGTAAACGCCCACTGGATAATAACGGTTTAATTAAATTCGAGGCATCCATAACGCCACCAGAGGCGGCACCAGCACCAATTACGGTATGAATTTCATCAATAAATAAGATGGCATTTTTTTCTTGTTCCACTTCTTTTAGTAGCGATTTTAAGCGTTTCTCAAAGTCGCCACGGTATTTGGTACCGGCCAGTAACGCGCCCATATCTAATGAGTAAATCGTTGCGTCAGCAATCACCTCAGGCACTTGTTGTTGCACAATACGCCACGCTAGGCCCTCGGCAATGGCGGTTTTGCCCACCCCGGCTTCACCAACCAGTAAAGGGTTATTCTTTTTACGCCGACATAAAATTTGTACCGCCCGCTCGACTTCGGCATCACGGCCAATTAACGGATCAATTTGACCATTTTTCGCTAATTGATTTAAGTTTGCCGTGAAGTTTTCTAAATAACGATGCTCATCAGTCGAGGATTCGCCCATATCTTCAGGGGGCGTATCGTCATGCTGCTCCAGCTTTTCGGTTTTAGCGATGCCGTGTGAAATGTAATTGACTACATCTAAGCGTGTGATATCGATTTTTTTCAGAAGATACACCGCCTGAGACTCTTGTTCTGAGAAAATCGCCACCAACACATTGGCGCCGGTGACTTCTGACTTACCTGAAGACTGCACGTGAAATACCGCGCGCTGTAAAACACGTTGAAAACCTAAAGTAGGTTGGGTATCCCGCTCGAGTTCGCCTTCGGGTAATACGGGTGTAGTGGAGTCAATAAAGCTGGCCAATTCGTGGCGCAATTTATCAATATTAGCCCCGCAGGATTTTAACGCTGCTCCTGCTGCAGGGTTATCGAGTAAGGACAACAGCAGATGTTCTACTGTCATGAATTCATGACGACGGTCACGCGCGAACCTGAAAGCCGCATTCAGTGTCAACTCAAGATCTTTATTTAACATGCACTACTCCTAATCCACCTGAGTTAGATAATTCTCCGACCACAGTCGGTGTTCCCATTGGATTATGCTCGCTCCATGGTGCATAACAGCGGATGCTGATGCTCCTTGGCATAATCACTGACCTGCTGTACGCGAGTTTCTGCTATTTCTGCCGTGTAGATGCCACAAACAGCTTTACCCTCATAATGAACTTTCAGCATAATTTCTGTTGCCTGCTCGTACTGCAGGTTAAAAAACCGTGACAGCACATCAATAACAAAATCCATAGGCGTGAAATCGTCATTGTGCAAAACCACCTTGTACATAGGGGGTGGCGCCAGTCGTTGCCGCGTTAATTCTGCAATGTCATCAAAGTGTACGTTTGGATTGTTATTACCGCTCATAAATAAACTATAGCCATGCGCGCGCCATCCAGCAAAGGCGCTTCAATTAAAATTGCGTAAAAGTATTTAGCATATTTCAGCAAATACCTTGACTGTCTGTACAAATTATCTACATTAGATAGTGGAGCAACCAAAAAGCTCCTCTAACATGAAGCTCAAGCATACAGAATATAGCTAAACTTAGAGAAGGATGTAAGTAGTATGGCTACCGGTAAAGTAAAATGGTTCAATAATGCAAAAGGATTTGGATTTATCCGGGAAGATGGGCGCGACGAAGATATCTTCGCGCATTATTCAACCATCACCATGGACGGCTACCGCACGCTAAAAGCGGGTCAGGATGTCGAGTTTGACTTGTCTGAAGGGCCTAAGGGCTTACATGCAGTTAATATCAAACTTCCTGGCGAAGAATAAGTAAGCGATCACGTTACGGTTATTTCGGTAAGTTCATTAGCCATAATGTTAGCTTGCCCCAATAACCGATGTGGCTTACTAAACTGCCCGAGTACAATCCACAACCTTGCTGAGCTGTTTCAGGTTCACAACGTTGGCTGTTCTCTCTACATTACAGTGACTACAGGCAGAAAAAAGGCGCTAACCCGAGGGTTGCGCCTTTTTGCTTAACCAAACAACTTGCCCAAATGCTTACAGGGCAGTTAAGGCAGCGTTTAGTGTTGAACTTGGACGCATGGCCGCTGCAGCCTTGCTTTGATCCGGACGGTAGTAACCACCGATATCCACTTCACGACCTTGCACACCGTTTAACTCGGCCAATATTTGCTGCTCGCCAGACTGCAGAGCGTCGGCTAGCTTAGCAAAACGGCTGGCTAAAGCAGCATCCGCAGTTTGTTGCGCCATCGCTTGTGCCCAGTACATGGCTAAATAGAAATGGCTACCACGGTTATCTAACTCACCCGCTTTACGGCGTGGTGATTTGTCGTTATCTAAAAACTGAGCGGTGGCTTTATCTAACGTATCCGCTAAGATCTGCGCAACCTTGTTATCAGCAACTTGGGCTAAATGTTCTAACGACGCCGCTAACGCTAAAAACTCACCCAATGAATCCCAACGTAAGTGGTTTTCTTGCACGAATTGCTCAACGTGCTTCGGTGCTGAACCGCCTGCACCCGTTTCAAATAAACCACCACCGTTCATCAATGGCACTATAGATAACATCTTGGCACTGGTACCCAGCTCAAGGATCGGAAATAAATCGGTTAAGTAATCGCGTAATACGTTACCGGTTACCGAAATCGTGTCTAAACCTTGTTTCATACGCGCTAAGGTATGACGGGTTGCCTCTACCGGCGACATGATTTGAATATCTAAACCATCAGTGTCGTGATCCGCTAAATAAGCATGCACTTTCTTGATCAATTCAGCATCGTGAGCACGTTGGTTGTCTAACCAGAAAATGGCTGGCGTGTTGCTTAAACGTGAGCGATTAACCGCTAATTTAACCCAATCACGGATCGGCTCATCTTTTACTTGGCACATACGCCAAATATCACCGGCCGCAACTTTATGGCTGAACACGGTTTCGCCTTTGCTGTTGGTTACCACAACAGTTCCTGCCGCGGCGATTTCAAACGTTTTATCGTGTGAACCGTATTCTTCGGCTTTTTGCGCCATTAAGCCAACGTTAGGCACTGAGCCCATGGTACGAGGATCAAAAGCACCGTTTTGCTTACAGAAGGCAATAGTCTCTTGATAAACACCGGCATAGCAACGATCAGGGATGACCGCTTTGGTATCTTTTAATTGACCATCTGGACCCCACATTTGACCTGAGCTACGGATCATCGCTGGCATAGATGCATCGATAATCACATCGCTTGGCACGTGCAGGTTGGTGATACCTTTATCAGAGTTTACCATCGCCATGGCGGGTTTATCCGCATACAGCGCGGCAATATCAGCTTTAATCGCGTCTTGTTCAGCTTGAGGTAACTGCGGTAACTTGGCGTATAAATCGCCGATACCGTTGTTAACATCTAAACCCAATTGAGTAAAGGTTGTGGCGTATTTTGCGAAAATTTCTTTGTAGAATACTTTAACCGCATGACCGAACAAGATTGGATCCGACACTTTCATCATGGTGGCTTTTAAGTGTAACGAGAACAACACGTCCTGCGCTTTGGCATCTTCAATCTCAGCGGCGTAAAACTCGCGTAAGGCGGCTACGCTCATCATGGTAGCATCAACTACTTCACCGGCTAATACTGGCACTTTTTCTTTAAGTACTTGTACGCTGCCATCGGCTTGCTGCAGGCTGATTTTTAACACATCCGCTGCCGCCATAGTGGTAGATAATTCAGAGCCATAAAAATCGCCGGCACTCATGTGGGCAACGTGTGATTTTGAGCTGCTGCTCCATGCACCCATGCTGTGCGGGTTTTTACGCGCATACTGCTTAACCGAAGCCGGCGCACGACGATCCGAGTTACCTTCACGTAAAACCGGGTTTACGGCTGAGCCTTTGATCTTGTCATAACGCGCTTTGACGTCACGTTCTTGCTCGGTTTTTGGCTCTTCTGTGTAATCAGGTAAAGCATAACCTTGCGCTTGTAATTCTTTTATCGCTGCTTTTAATTGCGGTAATGAAGCGCTAATATTCGGTAATTTAATAATGTTGGCGTCTGGCTGTTTAGCTAATTCACCCAACTCAGCTAAGTCGTCGTTGATCCGTTGCTCTGGTGTCAAAAACTCAGGGAAGCTGGCAATAATCCGACCTGACAATGAAATGTCGCGGGTTTCAACCACTACGCCGGCAGCGGCAGAGAACGCCTCGATAATTGGCAATAAAGACTGGGTCGCCAGTGCTGGCGCTTCGTCAGTTATGGTGTAAATAATTTTTGCACTTTCATTCGACATGTTAGTTCCTGTATTGTAATCGACGGATCGCATTGACAGGGCCATTGCCACCCGAGCGTGGAAATTGTTTTAAACGCAGCAAAAAACCGACTGATTATATCAGCATCAATCAGATTAAAACAGGCGCAGTATGACCGACCAGTAAATGTTCTAATTCACGCGTTAGGATGCTTACTGGTAACGGCGGCGGTTTGCCCCAGATTAACGTCGAGAATTTGTGTGAAAAAATCAACATCAGCAGCCCAATCCAAACATAAGGGCTTTTTCAAAAAAAACAATGGCGAGAGTGTTACAACACCGATCTTAGTGCTTTTTAATAAGCCTTTTGATGTGTTAAGCCAGTTTACCGACAACAGTACCCCACCGCGCGCCACGCTGGCAGACTTTATTGATATTCCAGATGTGTATGCGGCAGGTCGCTTAGATCGAGATAGTGAAGGCCTGTTATTACTGACCAACTGCGGTAAAACCCAGCAACGCATCAGCGATCCGAAATTTAAAGCCCCTAAAACCTATTGGGTACAAGTTGAAGGTGACATTAGCGAACAGGCACTGCAGCAATTGCGCCAAGGTGTGCAACTCAAAGATGGCCTCACCCTGCCCGCCCAAGCACAACGGATGGCCGAGCCCGAGCTGTGGCCTCGCACCCCAGCCGTGCGTTATCGCGCTAATATTCCAACCAGTTGGCTAAGTTTAACCATTAGCGAGGGCCGTAATAGGCAAGTTAGACGGATGACCGCTGCGGTCGGCTTTCCTACGCTGCGCTTAGTGCGCTGGCAAATTGGTGATTGGCAACTGGCCGATCTAGCACCGGGTATGAGCCGTACTATCCCGCTAACCCGTTAAACGGCTCTGTTAAGGGCTATTTGCTTTACAGGATGACACTGCATGAGTAGAAATCGATTACATTTGACCGTGGCTGCGGTTATTCAGTATCAAGGCCGTTTTTTATTTGTGGAAGAGCAAGACAAGCAACACGGTCATAAAGTACTGAATCAGCCAGCTGGACATATGGAAGAAGATGAAGATGTACTCAGTGCAGTATGTCGCGAAGTGACAGAAGAAACCGGTTTAATACTCACGCCTACTGCTTGGCTTGGCATCTCACAATTAGCGGCAAGTAACGGCCATACTTATGTGCGGATTAACTTTTTATTTGAACCCGACTCGCTACCGCAACACTACCAACCGCAAGATAACGATATACTCGCCTTGCATTGGCTAAGCGCCGACGAATTACGCCAGCACCCCGTTCCAGCACGCAGTCGACTGGTGCATGATGCCATCAATAGCTACTTACAAGGCACTCGGTTGGCACTTAATCTGATTGAGCCGCTGCGTTAGCATTTTGCCCGACTAAATTTGGTGGTATAATCCGCGCCTTTAATTTTCAGCTAAGTTAAGTGCGGTGTCATGTCAGATAACAGCAGTAAAAAAGTCATCGTCGGAATGTCTGGCGGCGTAGATTCCTCAGTATCAGCCTGGTTACTTATACAACAGGGTTATCAGGTTGAAGGCCTGTTTATGAAAAACTGGGAAGAAGACGATAATGACGAATACTGTGCTGCCGCCGAAGATATGGCCGACGCGCAAGCCGTGTGCGATAAGCTCGGCATTAAGCTGCACAAAGTCAATTTCGCCGCTGAATATTGGGATAACGTGTTTGAGTACTTTTTGGCTGAATACCAAGCCGGTCGCACGCCAAATCCCGATATCATGTGCAACAAAGAAATCAAATTTAAAGCCTTTCTTGAATTTGCCGCTGAAGCCTTGCAAGCCGATTATATTGCTACCGGTCATTATGTGCGCCGCCGCTTGCAAGACGGCCATTGGCAAATGCTGCGTGGTTTAGATCAAAATAAAGATCAAAGTTACTTTTTATACACACTCGCTGAACAGCATATTGCGCAAACGTTGTTTCCGGTAGGTGAGCTAGAAAAGCCGGCCGTGCGTGCTATTGCAGAACAACAAGGCTTGATCACCCACGACAAAAAAGATTCCACCGGTATTTGTTTTATTGGCGAACGCAAATTTAAAGATTTTCTACAACAATATTTACCGGCACAACCAGGCGATATTGTCAGTATTGATGATCAGAAAGTGATTGGGCAACATGATGGCTTGATGTATCACACCCTTGGCCAACGTAAAGGCTTGCGTATTGGCGGGCTACGTGATGGCAGCGACGAACCTTGGTATGTGGTGGGTAAAGATCTTCAGAAAAATCATTTATTAGTGGCACAAGGCCATGACCATCCGGCCCTGTTGTCTAGCGGCTTAATTGCCACGCAATTAGACTGGGTTGATCGCACGGGGCCGCAACAACCGCAGCGCTTAACGGTGAAAACTCGTTACCGTCAAACCGACATTGCTTGTTTGGTTACGCCGTTGTCTGAAGGTCGGTTAAAAGTCGAATTTGATCAGCCACAAAAGGCCGTTACTCCAGGTCAGTCTGCCGTATTTTATTTAAACGAAGTCTGTTTGGGCGGCGGCATTATTGATGAGGCGTTAAACTAAATGGAAGCATCGTTACAAACTCAATTGATTGCTTTAGCGGGCCTGTGTCAGGCGGTAAAATTGGTGCAAACGGTTGCTCGCAGCAGCGAATCGCAACAAGGTCAATTAGCCATTGCGCTTGGTAGTGTTGTGAATCTTAACCCGGCTGAGCCGCTCGATATTTATGGCGGCGAGATGCAAAACTTGCGGCAGGGTTTTGAACTCATTATCGAACAACTTGCTGATAAACCAAAGAAAGATGTCGAATTAACCCGCTATTTAGTTGGCGTATTAGCCCTAGAGCGCCGGCTGAATAAAAACGGCAAGAATATGCAAAAGCTCGGCAATCAGTTACAGCAGATGGACCGTCAGTTACAGCACTTTACCGTAACGGACGAAACCATTATCGCTAAGTTAGCAGACATCTACACCGAATGTATCAGCAGCTTGGGGGCCCGTATTCAAATTTACGGCCAACCCGACTTACTCAGTCAAAACAGTGTGCAGCATAAGGTACGAGCATTACTGCTAGCCGCTGTGCGAGCAGCCGTACTTTGGCGGCAAGCTGGCGGTAGCCGGCTACATTTTGTATTTAAGCGACGTAAATTATTGGCTGCGGCAGAAGCCGCATTAAACAGTATCTAACTAAGCACGATACCTCAGGAGATTTCATGGAACTTAATGCCCTTACCGCAATTTCGCCGGTGGATGGTCGCTACGGTAGCAAAGCGGCTGCCCTACGCCCAATTTTCAGCGAATTCGGTTTAATTAAATACCGGGTCACTGTCGAAGTGCGTTGGTTACAACAACTGGCGGCAGAGCCAAAAATTGCTGAAGTACCGGCGTTATCTGCCGAAGCCAATGCCATTTTAGATAAGATTGTCAGCGAATTTAGTTTAGCCGATGCCCAGCGTGTTAAAGATATTGAGCGCACAACGAACCATGACGTTAAAGCGGTAGAATATCTGTTAAAAGAAAAAGTTGTTAACAACAGCGAATTAGCGGCCATCAGTGAATTTATCCACTTTGCCTGTACGTCTGAAGACATCAACAACTTATCACACGCGTTAATGCTACACGATGCGCGCAGCCAAGTCTTATTACCTGAGTGTGATGCACTGCTTAGCGCACTGAAAACGCTAGCGGTTGATTTAAAAGCCGTTCCTATGATGGCCAGAACGCATGGTCAGCCAGCCTCGCCAACCACCATGGGTAAAGAGATGGCCAATGTTTACATGCGCTTAAAGCGTCAGCGTGAACAAATCGCAGCGATCAGCCTACTGGGTAAAATAAATGGCGCTGTCGGTAACTACAACGCACACTTATCGGCTTATCCGGATATCGATTGGCATCAATTTGCGGAGCGTTTTGTCAGCTCGCTGGGCATTACGTGGAACCCTTACACCACACAAATCGAACCACATGATTACATTGCCGAATTATTTGATGCCATTGCGCGGTTCAATACCATTTTGCTGGATTTTGATCGTGATGTCTGGGGTTACATTGCCTTGGGTCACTTCAAACAAAGAACGATTGCCGGTGAAATTGGTTCATCGACCATGCCGCATAAAGTGAACCCGATCGATTTTGAAAACTCAGAAGGTAACTTAGGTATTGCTAACGCGCTATTTAACCATCTTTCAGCCAAATTACCGGTGTCTCGTTGGCAGCGCGATCTGACTGACTCAACCGTATTACGTAACCTTGGCGTCGGTTTTGGTTATACCTTAATTGCTTATCAAGCCACGTTAAAAGGCATCAGTAAGTTAGAAGTGAACGAAGCCAATTTACGAGCCGAATTAGACGCTAACTGGGAATTACTGGCCGAGCCGGTGCAAACTGTTATGCGTAAATATGGCATCGAGAAACCTTACGAGAAGTTAAAAGAACTGACTCGCGGTAAGCGGATCAGCGCCAATGATCTCGCCTTGTTTATTGATGGCCTAGACTTACCGGCGCAGGCTAAAGCGGAAATGAAACAGCTTAGCCCAGCCGGTTATATTGGTGATGCGATACGGTTAGTTGAGTTATTAGACTAACCACTTAGTTGTCACTGAAGCTTGATGTGGCATTGACGAATAAAGGCGAGCAACTCGCCTTTATTCGTTTTAAGCTGGCAAGCTGCAAAGCGTTGAAACGTTAAGTTAGCGGCTTTACGTTTCAACGCTAACCGGCCAATTGTGCTAACCCTTTCGATCCTTTATTCGGTGCCCAAATATGTACACATTACACCTCGGACAGCTTAGCCTTGCAGACTTTATGCAGCAGTATTGGCAAAAAAAGCCGCTGCTGATCAAGCAAGGTTTTCAAGAATTTAAAGACCCTTTATCCGCCGATGAATTGGCGGGCTTGGCCTTAGATGAAGATGTCGAGTCACGTCTGGTGCAATGTCATGCGGGCAACTGGCAATTAGAAACCGGCCCCTTTGAAGATTTTAATCGCTACGGTGAACGTGATTGGACGGTGTTAGTTCAAGCCGTCGATCATTGGCATCCGCCTGCGGCGGCGTTATTAGAGCCGTTTCGTTTTATCCCGAATTGGCGGATAGATGATTTGATGGTCAGCTTTTCCACGCCAGGTGGTGGTGTTGGCCCGCATTTGGATCAATACGATGTTTTTATTATCCAAGGCGAAGGTAAACGCCATTGGCGCGTGGGTATGCCCGATGCTTCCCTGAAGCAACATTGCCCGCACCCACGCTTATTACAAGTTAGCCCTTTTACAGCCTGTATTGATGCCATTTTAGAGCCAGGTGATATTTTATATATTCCACCAGGTTGTCCGCACGATGGCATCTCTATTGATAACAGCTTGAATTACTCTGTGGGTTTTCGAGCGCCAGCACAAAAAGATTTACTTACCGGTTTAACCGATTATTTAATTGACCACGAGATTGTTGGTAAACGTTTCACCGATCCTGCTCGGCAATTAACTCCGCAAAACGGCGCGATCAGTGAACAAGATTTAGATCAGGTGCAGCAATTGTTACTACAACTGATTAGTGATCGACAATTACTCCCGCAATGGTTTGGCCAATACATTACTCAAGCTAAGCATGAATTAGATCAGCAAGAGCCTGATCCGCATTATCAAGCCGAAGAAATTGCGGAATACCTAGAAGAAGGCTCCGTACTGGCCAGTATCGGCGGTTTACGCTGCAGTTATTATCAGCAAAAACCTGACTGTGATATTTTGTTGTTTATTGATGGTGAGAAAATAGTGTTACCCTCAGAGGAATTACACACCGCGCAACTGCTGACACAGAGCCCCAACATTAGTCAGCAAGACTGTATGCATTTTATTGCCCGCGAAGAGCGTTTGCTGCTGCTCACCGATTTGATCAATCAAGGCTTGTGGTACTTTGTTGAGTAAGCTCTCTGCCCAGAAAAAAACCGCTTAACAGCGGTTTTTTTGTAAAGATTAAAATACAGATTTGAGTGGCGCTTGTGCTAGCTTTGCCACAATTGTTCGTCATCAAACAAGTCATATAAACCGTGCGCACGAGCAACCAATAAATTAGCAAAATCTTGCTGAGTTTTATCAGACACACCCGCTTGAATAATTTGCTCGGCCTTTAACTGCCAATGCAACGCAAAAGCACGGATCGCTTCACGTGCATTAGGTGCTGCACCGATGGCCATATGGTCTGTTGGTAAGTCGCCACTGATCACCCAAAAGGATTTTTTCTCGCGGGTATTCAGTTTCCAAATAGCCACATAAGGCGGTAAGTAACGGCTTTCACTCACGGCAACGTTATCGGGGATAATACCTTTAGTTGCAAGGTATTCGTTGGCTTTTTGAAACTGCGTTCGCACCCATTCTGTGCGCTCCGCATCACTGATTTCAGCATTATTCTGAGTTAACGACTCACTCATAAACGGCTTCCTATGTTGTAGTTGCCGCTACTTTAGGTGACTCGCTGCCGACAATCAAGTCTTGATAGCGCAGAATCAGCCCACCCCATCCAAAAAGTTCACCTATCAACGCCCTATCAGCTCCGACCACACTCAGACACCGGTCCGACCACACTGAGACTCATTTGACCACACGCTGAGACAATTTAGAGCTGAATGATGCTTTGCTGGCAATAGACAGATCAGACGTGTCTCTGAGTGCGGTCTGACCAGTCATTATTTCATGGGAAAGCTGGCATAAAGTAGGACTAAATGGTAAATTCCGCGCCACAAACATCGGCTACAGTTAACGTAAACGTAAACGGTAGCGCTTTATCCGCTTTTATTCCAATGGAGTTCATTGTGGCTGTATTTAATCATTCTGAATTTGATCAACACGAACAAGTGGTTTATTGCAGTGATCAGGAATCTGGCTTAAAAGCCATCATTGCTGTGCACAGTACCCGCTTAGGCCCGGCTGTCGGCGGTTGCCGCATGTGGGATTATGTCTCAGATGAAGATGCACTGGTCGATGTACTACGCTTATCTCGCGGTATGACTTACAAAAACGCTATGGCCGGTTTGCCATTAGGTGGTGGTAAGTCTGTGATTATCGGTAATGCTAAAACCATCAAGTCTGAAGCCTTGTTCCGTGCCTTTGGTCGAATGGTCCATCGCTTAAATGGCAGCTATTACAGTGCTGAAGATGTGAACATTACCACACACGATATTATGCAAGTGAACCAGGAAACGCCTTTCGTGGCCGGTTTAGAAGGTAAAAGCGGTAACCCTGCTCCCTTTACTGCGCTAGGCACCTACCAAGGTATTAAAGCCGCCGCGATGCATCAGTTTGGCTCGGCCGATCTGAATGGTAAAGTTGTCGCGGTGCAAGGTTTAGGTAGCGTGGGTTTTTACCTGTGTGAATATTTACACGCTGAAGGCGCGAAACTGATTGTTACTGATATCAATGAAGACGCCATCACTCGGGCGGTGAATCAATTTGGCGCAACAGCTGTAGGCTTAAATGACATCTATGCGGTTGATGCTGATATCTATGCCCCCTGTGCACTCGGTGCCACATTAAATGACGACACCTTGCCACAGTTAAAAGTAAAAATTATCGCAGGTTGTGCCAACAACCAATTAAAGCGCGCAGAGCATGGCCAGAAGTTACGTCAAATGGGTATTTTATATGCACCAGACTATGTGATTAACGCCGGTGGCATTATCAATGTCGCCTTTGAGATGCGGCCACAAGGCTATAGTAGCTCTGAGTCAACGGCAAAAGTGAAGCAAATCTACGACACCTTGCTGACTATTTTTGAACGTGCTGATGCAGAAAATTTACCCACCAGCACCGTAGCGGATTTGATGGCGCAAGAAATTATTGCTCGCGGTAAACGGTTATAACGCGTTTTAGTGCAGCAATGTATGAAGGAAATGATGGCTTAAGGCGACGCGGTTAATGAACCGCGGTTTGCTTTAAGCCATCAAGGCCATGGCTGGCAAACGCAGCACCTTACTCGAATCGACCGTGCAGCACTAACCTGCACTGCTGTACGGTAGACCGCAGCTAAAACTTAACTCTCTGTTTGGCGTGTTAACAAGCTTAAGCGCGTAATCTTGCACACTTAACTGCACAGTACCACGCTGATGTGCTCTTTGTGGCTCATTATTACAGACAACCCACACCATTCCAGCCTAGCCATTTAAAGACAAAACAACGCCGCAACAGCTCAAGCCCTACAAGATAAACTTAACGATTAAATCCCAAGCTATTAGTAAGATTGATAAAATAATCAATAGAAAAATACTCACATGTAGCCAAAACATCGATTGCGGCTTTGCCTTGCTCACTCGCTGTTTGATCACAACCTTAGCCTGATGCTTACGACCAGAGGAAACCACAACTCCAGCCGTTGCTGACGCTTTTTTCACTTGAGACATTTTCAACAGCAATCCTTCAGAAAATGTTAACGCCACTCATTAATTCGGATAAGAAGCAGCTAGTGCCTGTAATTCCGCCCCGGCAACACGAGTGATCCGCCAGTCATGCATAAGACTGGCACCTTGCGATTGATAAAAGTCGATAGCCGGTTGATTCCAATCCAGCACTGACCATTCAAATCGACCACACCCACGTTCTACGGCCAATTTTGCTAAATAGCTTAATAATAATTTACCTAAACCTTTACCCCGAAATTCAGGTAGTACAAATAAATCTTCCAGATACAGCCCAGGTTGCGCTAAAAATGTAGAGTAATTATGAAAAAACAAAGCAAAGCCCGCCGGCTGCCCTTGATACTCAGCAATCACCACTTCGGCTGCGGGCTTCTCGCCAAACAAGCTCTGTTGTAACTTTTCGGTGGTGGCGACCACGTGATCTGCCATTTTCTCATACTCAGCTAAGCCCTGAATAAAAGCTAAAATTAAGGCGCAATCAGCCTCGGTTGCTAAACGGATCGTGCTGTGATTATTCATAAAATACCTTTGGGATCATAAAATGTCAGGCTAGGCTCAAATTGAGATACTACTATAGCCTGCGTTATGGCGAAAAAAAACCGGAGTATACTCCGGTTTCTTCAACGCGTTAGCGATTATGCTGCATCTTTACTCGGTAAACTGAATTTTTCGAGTTCGCCGGGTTTAAAGCTATCCACACTGATGGCTTTAAACCGCAATTCATTCATTTTATGCAGTGACGCAGCTTCAGCTTCTGAAATAATCTTCGCCGCTAACGCTTGCTTAATGGTATCCACCATCGGTTGCTTACGCGCTAACTGACCAGACTTTTGCGCCTGAGCTATTTTCTTCAATAATGGCTGAGCTTCATACATCGCAACAAAAGCCGCTTCCATTAGCCCTGTGGCATCATCCGCGCCTTCACCGACATAACACAGATGCGTTAAGCGATCGCGCACCACATTGGGTTTAGACAGTGTTTCGCAAATTTGCTGCGCCACTTCATCGGTTGGCAGTTTGTAGCCGATACCAAATGGGAACACCAAAGTACGTAATGTGCGTGCCACAATACGATTAGGGAAGTTAGCAAAGAAACCATCAAAGGCTTTACCGATTTCATATAAAGCACGCGCCACACTGTAATGTACAAAAGGCAGATCCGCTTGTTGACGGCCGTTATCTTCATAAAACTTCAATACGGCCGAAGCAATATACAACTGGCTTAAAACATCGCCTAAACGCGCTGAAAGCATTTCTTTGCGTTTTAAATCACCGCCCAGCATCAACATAGATACATCAGCACTTAGCGCTAAGGCACGGCTCATGCGGCTTAATTGCTTGTAATAACGAGCCGTGTCACCCGACACCGGTGCAGTGTTAAAGGCACCGGCCGTTAAGCCCTGCCATAACGCTGAAAACGTATTGCCTACCGCAAAACCAACATGCGCCATTAATAGCTTATCAAACTGCGCTAAACCTTCATCGGCATTCGGGTTGGCTGCGGCTTCTAACTCCGCTAACACATAAGGGTGACAACGCGTGGCACCTTGACCAAAGATCATCAAGTTGCGCGTTAAAATGTTCGCCCCTTCAACGGTAATCGAAATAGGCACGCCCATATAACCGTGTGCTAAATAGTTCATCGGGCCGCACTGAATGGCTTTGCCGGCATGAATATCAAACGCATCGTTTAATAAAATACGTGACATCTCCGTCATGTGATATTTAGCAATGGCGGTGACGACGGCAGGGCTAAGTTTTTGATCAATCGCACCCGCGGTCATCACGCGCATGGCTTCTAATGTGTAAGTTAAGCCCCCGATACGCGCTAAGCCTTCTTGCACACCTTCAAATTTACCAATCGATAAACCAAACTGTTGACGCACATAACCATAAGCGCCCGTCATCCGAGCCGCTAAATGGCCCGTTGCGGTGGCCAGCGCCGGTAATGAAATACCGCGTCCTGCCGACAAACATTCCACCAGCATGCGCCAGCCGCGACCAGCATATTCTGGCCCACCAATAATCCAATCAATAGGGATAAATACGTCTTTACCGTAAGTGGTACCGTTCATAAAAGCCATATTCATTGGGAAATGACGATCACCTATTTGCACACCAGGATGGCTGGTCGGAATTAACGCACAAGTAATGCCTAATTCTTCTTTCTCACCCAGTAACTTATCAGGATCAGATAATTTGAACGCCAAGCCCAACACCGTTGCCACAGGTGCTAAGGTGATATAGCGCTTATCCCAGTTCAAACGAATACCCAGTACTTCGTTACCTTCAAATTCGCCTTTACACACTACGCCGGTATCAGGAATACCGCCCGCATCAGAGCCCGCCTCAGGGCCGGTTAAGGCAAAACACGGCACATCAGTACCATTGGCTAAGGGTGGCAACCAGCGGTTCTTTTGCTCTTCTGTACCGTAGTGCATTAACAATTCACCGGGGCCTAAAGAGTTAGGCACCATAATGGTCACGGCAGCCGTTAAGCTGCGCGTAGCAATACGCGACACGATGGTCGAGTTGGCGATGGCTGAAAACTCACGCCCACCATAGCTCTTAGGAATAATCATGGCGAAGAAACCTTCGCTTTTAATGTAATCCCACACGGCTTTAGGCAGGTCTCGCTCTTCTTGCACAATCTTGTAGTCATCCAGCATCTTCAGCAAGGTTTCAACTTGATTGTCCATAAAGGCTTGCTCATCGGCCGATAACTCGGCTTTAGGAATACTGTGCAGTTTTTGCCAGTCTGGTTTACCTTTGAACAGTTCACCATCCCACCACACGTCACCGGCTTCCATCGCTTCTCGTTCAGTATCTGAAAGAGGTGGTAAGATTTTTTTGAAAATACCAAACACAGGTTTGGTGATCAGACTGCGTCGAATGGAGGTGACACCGAATACCACCACCAGAATAACGATAATTAATAATAAAAAGACCATTTCAGCTTCCTTCCAGCATCAGGCTACGGTTTGTGTTACGCCTGTCGGCATAACATTCGTCAATACAGGCGCAGCAATGGCTGCCGCCAAATAAGGGATCAAGCGTGCTATCACGCCTTCGATATCAACCGACTCGTTAAAATCGGCTAAGGCAATTTCTGCCAACGCATCGTTGGATGCCATGGTAAAGACAATGGAACCCAGTGAAAAATGCAACCGCCAAAACAACACGCTCGCAGGCAAATGTGGGCAGCTTTGTTGCACAAGTAACACAAACTTATCTAGGGTTTGGCCATAATGATGATTGATAAACCAACGCAAGTGGCCTTGCACATCGGTATAACCGCGCCCTAACAGTTGCAAGAAAGTACGGGTGCCTTTGCGCTGCACATGGTTAAGCTCTAACAAGGGCTTAACGAAAACAGCGAGGATATCCGGTAAGCTATGCGGCTGAGTTTTCGCCAGTAATTGATCAAACTCATGATCTAAACGCGGCATCAACACTTGCAAATAACGCTGAAGCACCGCTTGGATCAGTTCTTTTTTCGAGCCAAAGTGATAATTAACCGAGGCCAGATTCACTTCCGCTTTGGTCGTGATCTGGCGTAGTGAAGTATCATTGAAGCCGGCTTCGGCAAACAGATTTTGCGCCGCATCCAAAATTTTTAGTTGTGTATTCACTTTCACACTCATTTTATTCAAACATGTTTTTTAAACACCTGTTTGAAATGTACGTTTGAATCACTGGTCTGTCAAGTGACATTCTGCAGTGAGTGCAAGTAATACCGTGATGTTGCGTTAGTCAGATAAAGGGTTTTAGGCAGGCGGTTAAGTTTGCCATTCGCTGTATAGCGGCGTTTCAGCGCGTTGATCTCGCCAAGTTATCGCTTTTTTAGGTAGGCAAAGTAACAGGCCGACTGAACCGCCGACCTGTTAGCGTGGTTTTTACTTCAGAGTACGCTCAAAAAAGCGCGTAATGCTTTTATGTAAATGCGTTTGAACCGGCTGACCAAACATCGAGTGTTTACTGCCTGGGTAGTCAATCATCTCAAACAACAGGCCTTTATCCTGTAAGTGTTTATACAGCTTAGTACTGTGGGTAAACAACACATTATCATCTGCCATACCATGATAAATCAGCAAATCGCCTTTTAGCCCATCGGCATAAGGGAAGACCGCGCTATCACGATAACCCTCGGCGTTTTGTTGTGGGTGCCCTAAGTAACGCTCAGTGTAATGGGTATCATACAAGGCCCAGTCGGTAACAGGCGCACCCGCAACGCCGGCGGTGAAGTAATCACCGGCTTTAAACAGGGTCATGATGGCCATATAACCGCCATAACTATGGCCATAAATCGCTATTTTCTGCGGGTTAACATGAGGCAAAGTTCGTAGGTACTTAACACCGGTGATTTGATCATCCACTTCGACCTCACCGAGTTTTTTATAGATCGGATCTTCAAAGGCTTTACCACGGTTGTACGAACCACGATTATCTAATTGAAATACCAGATAGCCTTGCTGCGCCAAATAATGCAGATACAAATTGCGCTGACTCCAACTGTTCGTCACACGCTGAGCATGAGGCCCGCCGTAGACACTGACGACCACAGGGTATTGTTTGCCTGGCTCGATATTTTTGGGTTCAAATAAACGGTAATGTAAGGTTTGACCATCTTCGGCCTGTAACGTGCCAAAACGCGGGGCATTCAGCTCGCTACGATAAGGGCTTAACGGATGATCTGCGTTCAAGGTGTTTTGCGCTAACCAGGTGAGTACCTGACCATCCATGGCACGCAGCGCTACTTTATCGGGCGTTGTGACATTTGAGAAGCTATCTATAAAACTGCTGCCATCTTTGGCCACAACCACGGCATGATCATAACCGGCTTCTGTGATGCGTTTAATATTGCCATCTTTTAAACTCACCTGATACAGATGACGTTCTAGCACGCTATCTTTGCGCCCGGTAAAGTACAGCAAACCTTGCTGCTCGTTGACGGCATCTAGCTGATCCACCACCCAGTCGCCCGCGGTGAGCTGACGCAGTAACTTGCCATTAAAATCATAGTGATATAAATGTTTATAACCACTGCGCTCAGAGGCCCAAATAAAGCCTTGGTTATTACTTAAAAAGTGTAAGTCATCATGCAGGTTCAACCACGTGTTGCTGGTTTCCGTTAACAGTACTTTTTGTTGATCCGTTTCAAGATCAACCAAGCGCAGTTCTAATTGCTGTTGGTTACGGCTTTGCCATTGATAACTTACATACCGTGCGTTTTTGCTCCACTCGACTCTTGGCAGATAAATATCAGCATTATCACCGTGCGGTAGCCAGGTCACACTACCATCGTTTAATGTTACAACACCTAATTGGATGGTCGCATTAGCGGTGCCGGTGTAAGGATAACGCTGCTTAAACAATTTAATTTCGTCAGCATAAATTTCGTTGCGCACCACCTCGGCAACGCCACTTTCATCGGTTCGGGTAAAAGCAATTTTACTGTCATCCGGAGCCCACCAATAACCTGTCATGCGGCCCATCTCTTCCTGTGCCACAAACTCGGCCATCCCGTTTTTAATATCACCACCGCCATCAAAGGTCAGTTGGGTTTCTTTACCGGTCGCTATCTCTTGCACAAACAAGTTTTGCTCGCGAATAAAAGCAACATAACGGCCAGTAGGTGAAATGGTGGCATCGGTTTCAAACTCTGGGGTATTTGTCAGCTTTTTTGCTTTATTGCTGGCGAGCTGGTAGTAATACAAATCACCATTTAAAGGGAATAATAAAGCGTCACTACTTTTAGACCAACTGTAACTGACAATACCCGAAGCAAATAAACGTAGTCGCTCGCGGCGGGCTTTTTCTTCATCAGACAGTGTTTCTGCACCACTAATTAAATGGTCGGCATTCACCAGCACACTGTGTTTGCCCTCTTTAATATGGTATTGCCACAAATCTAAACGGTTGGCATCTTCAACTTTGCCTTTAAGATAGGTAACACGGCTACCGTCAGGTGCCATGGTCAAAGAACGAGGCGTCGTGCCGCTTAACACTGGATCGGCGAACAGTCGCTCCAGTTCAAGTTGCTTTGCATCAGCCATAGCGGCACCTCCAAGTAATAAACTGAGTGTTATCAAAACACGTGGTAATTTCACTGGCATTTTTGTTCCTGTGTTTTTGCTGTAATTAAGCGTAACGTTTGTATAATGCTTCGATATAAACTGCAAGCAAAAGCAGATTGCGTTAGGCTTATCTGCGCTGAACAGAGGAAATCTTGATGAAACTGACCGAAGTAAAACACCCACTGGTGCAGCACAAAATTGGTTTATTGCGCGCAGCCGATATTAGCACTCGCCAATTTCGCCAATTAGCCGCAGAACTAGGTAGCCTCCTGACTTATGAAGCAACCAAAGATCTGCCCACTGAGCAACTGACGATAGAGAGCTGGAACGGTCCTTGCGACGTTCAACAAATTCAAGGTAAAAAAGTGACCGTAGTGCCTATTCTGCGCGCGGGCTTGGGTATGCTAGACGGCGTTTTAGATTTAATCCCCAGCGCTCGCATTAGCGTGGTCGGTATTTATCGTGATGAAGAAACTCTGAAACCGGTACCTTACTTTAAAAAACTCGCTGCCGATTTAGATCAACGCTTAGCGATTGTTGTTGATCCCATGTTAGCCACGGGCGGCTCGATGATTGCTACCATCGATTTACTAAAACAGCATGGCTGCCAACAAATCAAAGCTCTGGTGCTAGTTGCCGCTCCTGAGGGAATTAAAGCCTTAGCCGAGGCACATCCTGACATCGAGCTTTATACCGCCGCGGTAGACCAAGGTTTAAATGAGCAAGGTTATATCTTGCCAGGCTTGGGCGATGCCGGTGATAAATTATTTGGTACTAAATAAGCCGTTAGTGCCCATGCACAGTATTAAGTACTTAATGCGTATTTTTTTGAAGTGAAAATTCATGCAGTTGATCCCATGGTCTTATAACAGCGCACAGGGCCTAACCGTGCGCGGACAACACAGCGTGCCAAGTGGCAAGCCTGTATTACATTTTATGCACGGTAACGGCTTTAGCGGCCTAACCTACAGCCCCATGCTACGCCAACTGAGCCTACACTATGATTTGTTCTTGTCAGACGCCCAAGGCCATGGTGATAGTGATCATGGCGAGCAGTTTTTAGGCTGGAATAACATTGCGCAGATTGCCGCAGAAGCCTGGTTAACTCATCGCCCATTGTTTGGCACTGCGCCCGTTTACGGCTTAGGCCATAGTTTTGGTGGCGTATTAACCGCTCTTATCCACGCCGAGCATCCGCAGTTATTTCAAGGGGTGGTATTACTTGACCCGGTGTTATTTCCCCCCTCTATGCTATTACTGGCCAGAACCCTTGAAGGTGTGCGGCTGTTTAAAAAAATCCGTTAGCCAAAGCCGCGTTAAGACGTCGTCAACATTGGCCGGATCGCCCCACTGCATTGAGCTACTTTCAAAGTCGCAGCCTATTTCAAAGCTGGGATCCTGAGGCACTAAATGCCTATGTTGAACACGCCCTAGCCGAGCAAGACGATGGTGTACGTTTGAAGTGCTTACCCGAGCGCGAAGCCGATGTGTTTAGCTCCTACCCAAGAGGGCTTTGGCCAGCGCTTCGTAAAGCAAAGGCGCCGGTAAAAATCTTTTATGGGGAGCAAACCTTTCCATTTGTCGTCAAAGCCGTGGCTAAATGGCAGCAATTAAACAGCGGGGTGCAAAGCCGGCAAGTGCCTGGTGGCCATTGCTTTATGCAAGAACAACCGTTACAAAGCGCACTTTGGGTGCGCGAGGCATTACAAGGGTTTGCACCGATAAAATAGGCCTGTTTCCTAAGTGTGCATGCGTTATAATGGCCTAAATGTTTAGGCAGGGATTTCTAAGATGAAAAAGCTAGTTGTCGTCACCGCATTATTATTATCGGCCTGTAGTCAATTACCCGATATCGGCGCTGACAAACCCACCACCTTAAGTGCAGAGAAACAACCGGTATTAGCCGTACCCATCCCGGCACCGGTTACCGATGCCAGCGAAGTGGCTAATAACGATACTACCGAGTCGTTAGCAACCGATTTCGAGCATATTTTCATTGATACAGATATGACTTTTGAAGGCGTCTTGCCGTGTGCGGATTGCAGCGGCATCGCTTATCATATTAATCTGTATCGTGATGGGCGCTTTGAAGCGCGTCAAGAATATCTTGGCCGCGGCCAGGTGCAATTAATTAGCGGCTCTTGGTTGTTAGAAAAACGCACTTTGCATTTGATTAATCAGCAAAGCACGCTGCCGGTCTTTCATTTTCGCAGTAATCAGCACTTAGTGATGACGGATTTGGCCGGTAAGCCCATTTTGTCGTCTGAAGCGTATCAATTAAGCCGTTATGCCTCGCTGAAAAAACTCGACCAACGCCAACCGCTACTGGGTATGTATCAATTAAAAAACAATGTTGCGACCTTTATAACCTGTCAAAACGGTGACACCTTACCGGTGGCTAATACACAAAATCATTTACCCATGATGCGCCTGTATCAACAAGATACACGCTTAAATAATAAACCGGTTATTGCCACCTTAGTTGGGCGTAAAAGTGCGGACCAGCACGGTATTGATACGCTTTACATCGATAAATTTGAACAATTTTGGCCTAATGCCACCTGCCCCGACCAATTTGCTCAAAAACAGTTACAAGGTATTGTCTGGCGTGCGGAGAAAGTGGCTAACCGTTATATTCCACACCAGTTAAATGTTCGGCTTATTTTTGAGAAAGACCGTTTATACGGCTTTAGCGGCTGTAACAACTTTAACGCCAGCTATGAGCAACAAGCCAATACTCTGAGCGTGCAACCGCTTGCCAGCACACGAAAGTTCTGCGCTGAGGCCAGTAACATTGAGCAGCAATTTACCGAAAAACTGCAGCAAGTTGACCGCGCTGAAGTGAACGCCGATAAACTGCAATTATTTTATAATAACCAAGTTATTTTAGAATTGGTGCCTGCGGTTAACTAAACCATTTTTCGCTGCATTTAGTGTAAGAACTTTGTGCAGCCTGCTTTGCGCTCACACGTTGATTTGAGTTGTTTAGCTAAAAAATGCGAGTTTGCTTTTAGAGACCCTTTTTCTTGAAGTATTCCAATTTGATTACTCAATTTTAGGCCATTTCTTAAATTCACAAGGTATGACTTTTATAGCAAACAACATTAAATGAGCCCTTAAGAATTTAAGAAATGTGCTGAGCATGAAACCTAAATTGCAGACATAAAAAAACCACCCTAGGGTGGTTTTTTTATTCAAGCAGTGTTTAGACTAAAGCTTCTTTTGCTTTTGCTACGATAGCAGTAAAAGCGGCTTTGTCATAAACAGCGATGTCGGCCAGGATCTTACGGTCGATTTCAATTGAAGCCTTTTTCAGACCTGCAATTAAACGGCTGTAAGACATACCGTTCATCCGTGACGCTGCGTTGATACGCGCGATCCACAGTTGACGGAACTGACGCTTACGCTGACGACGGTCACGGTAAGCATATTGACCGGCTTTGATAACAGCCTGGAAAGCAACCCGGTAAACACGACTACGGGCACCGTAGTAACCTTTAGCCTGTTTTAATACCTTCTTGTGACGAGCATGTGCCGTCACACCACGTTTAACTCTTGGCATTTCTGACTCCTATTAAATTATGCGTACGGCATGCAACGGACTAAGCCGGCAATATCCACTTTTGCGACTAAGGTTTTTGGACCTAACTGACGCTTACGCTTAGAAGTCTTCTTCGTCAAGATGTGGCGAAGGTGAGATTGCTTACGTTTAAAGTTACCTGAAGCAGTCTTTTTAAAACGCTTCGCGGCACCTTTGTTGGTTTTCATCTTTGGCATAGTACTGAAACTCGCATTGTTAAATGACAACGAATAATAAGGCGTTAAAAAATTGCGGCAAGCCGCAGTTTAATAAACTTGAAGGCGCTTATTACTTCTTATTTGGGGCTAGCATCATGATCATCTGCCGACCTTCTACCCGGTTAGGGAAAGATTCACAGATGGCGATATCGCTAAGATCCTCTTTAATACGAGAAAGCATTTCGATACCGATTTCCTGATGCGCCATTTCACGACCACGATAACGTAGTGTTACTTTAGCTTTATCACCCTCTTCAATGAAGCGACGCAGGTTGCGTAGTTTTACCTGGTAATCGCCTTCATCAGTTCCAGGCCGGAATTTAATTTCCTTTATCTGGATCTGTTTTTGCTTTTTCTTTTGTTCTTTAAGAGCTTTGCTCTTTTCGAACAGGAACTTACCGTAGTCCATCAACTTACAAACTGGTGGTTCTGCTGTAGGACTGATCTCTACTAAATCAGCACTTGCTTCTTCAGCTAACCGAATTGCTTCTGTCGTGGTAACGACGCCCAGCTGTTCACCTTCCATACCAATTAATCGCACTTCTGGCAGATTAATTTCTTCGTTTATCCTGTTAGGACGGTTGGCCGGTAATGTTTTCTTTCCTACTTTAATAGTATGTTCCTCCGAAAATTTATAATTCACTTAAAGCTTATATCCGGTTTTTAATTTCAGTCAGCATTTTCTCGACAAAGCTGGCAACCGACATTTTGCCTAAATCATCAGCTTTACGTGTTCTGACTGCAATATCACCTGCTTCGACTTCTTTATCACCGACGACAACGAGGTACGGAATACGCTTAAGTGTGTGCTCGCGAATTTTAAAGCCTATCTTCTCATTTCTCAAGTCACTTCTTACTCTAATACCGTGAGATTTGAAAGTTTTTACTAATTCTTCGACATATTCGGCCTGATTATCGGTAATATTCATAATTACCACCTGCGTGGGTGCTAACCACGTCGGGAAAAAGCCGGCGTACTCTTCGATGAGAATACCAATAAACCGCTCTAACGAACCTAAGATCGCACGGTGAATCATCACCGGAACCAGTTTTTCGCCGCTTTCAGACACATAACTGGCTCCTAAACGACCCGGTAACGCGAAGTCGAGTTGCACTGTGCCACATTGCCATGCGCGATTTAAGCAATCGTGCAAGGTGAATTCAATTTTCGGACCATAAAAAGCACCTTCACCAGGTTGCAGTTCATAGGCAATATCATTGGCTTTTAATGCGTCCATCAAGCCTTGCTCGGCACGGTCCCAAATCTCATCAGAACCAATCCGTTGTGCCGGACGTGTCGATAGCTTCACCACGATGTCTTTAAAACCAAAGGTACTGTAAGTATCAAACACCATCTTGATACATTTAGTCACCTCTGCCTGCACTTGATCTTCAGTACAGAAGATATGCGCATCATCTTGGGTAAAGCCGCGCACGCGCATCAAGCCGTGTAGGCCACCTGAAGGCTCATTACGGTGGCAACAACCAAACTCGGCCATACGCAGCGGTAAATCACGGTAAGACTTTAACCCCTGGTTAAAGATTTGCACGTGGCCCGGGCAGTTCATCGGTTTGATGGCGTACTCACGATGCTCAGACTGGGTAGTGAACATATTATCGGCATACTTTTCCCAGTGTCCCGATTTTTCCCACAATACACGATCCATCATTAATGGACCTTTCACTTCATCGTAGTCGTACTGGCCAAGCTTCTCGCGTACAAACGTTTCTAGCTCACGGAAGATAGTCCAACCATCGTTGTGCCAGAACACCATACCCGGTGCTTCTTCTTGCCAGTGAAATAAGCCCAGTGCTTTACCAATTTTACGGTGGTCACGCTTCTCGGCTTCTTCTAACTGGGTTAAGTAGCCCGCTAATTGTTTCTTGTCTGCCCAAGCCGTACCGTAAACACGCTGCAGCATTTTATTTTTTGAGTCGCCGCGCCAATAGGCACCGGCCACTTTCATAATTTTAAAGTGTTGGCAAAAGCGCATGTTGGGCACGTGCGGGCCACGACACATATCAATATATTCTTCGTGATGATACAGCGCAGGGCTGCTATCACGCGGAATATTTTGCTCCAGAATTTCTTGCTTGTAGCTTTCGCCACGTGCGGCAAAGGTATCCCAAGCTTGTTGCCAGCTCACCTTGTTTTTTACCACATCATATTCGGTTTTGGCTAACTGCAGCATGCGCGCTTCTAGCGCCGCTAAATCATCACTGCTGATCGGCTGTTCTAAATCAACGTCGTAGTAAAAACCATTATCAATAACAGGGCCGATAGCCATTTTCACGTTTGGCCAAAGTTGTTTAATCGCGTGGCCTAATAAGTGTGCACAAGAGTGACGTAAAATCTCTAAGCCTTCTTGATCTTTGCTGGTGACGATACTTAAGCTGGCATCTTGTTCAATCAGTTCACAAGCATCAACAAGTTCACCATTAACTTTACCGGCAATGGTGGCTTTAGCTAAACCTGGGCCAATGTCTTTAGCAACATCAAGTACAGTAACGGCATGGTCAAAGGCGCGCTGACTACCGTCAGGCAGAGTAATAACTGGCATGATCAATCCTTTTACAGTGGTGGCCCAAACCAAGGGTCACTTGATTAACAACAAAACGCTATATTCTATGCACCTTGCGTGGCAGTTGACACCCACAACTTAGGGTGTTTGGTACACAGCGTGGTACACAATTTTGAATTTCACCTGCTTATCTATTTTGCTTCGGATTAAAACAGGGATGAGCATTGTACATTAAAAACGGCTATCAATCATTTGCTAAGGGATCTTAAATTTATTTTTTAACAGAAATAGGACTAGCACAATTGCGCTCAATAGAAGGGCAACATGCAACTTGTTGCTAATCGTTTAGCTATTTGCTCAATCGCTGCAATTGGATGAGGTATGTCAACGATATGAATTTATTTAAGGTAAGTTTTTATAACAGGACCTCAGATCCCTCAAACTGAGCTATGACCTCCCAAATGGTACTAGATTACTAGTGGCGATTCACCTGAGGGATCCCCACAAAATTAAGATACATACTATTAGCTCTTTGCCAATTTGATTACCGCCCAGTCCCACTGTGCAACCCAGAGCAAGATTTGTTTAAGTCCTTGCTGATAATTGTGCCTGCGTATAGGCATTTTAGGTTCCTTACAAAGCAGTATCCCGAGGAAGTTCAGTGCATGCACTCGCCGATTTTTTACCGTATTAGCCTGATATCGCAAATGTAAGCCAGCCTTTTCACCCGCCGAACCCATCAGGTAGTGGAACCAATTTGCCAGTGCCGCCAGTAACAGCAATATACCCAAACGTGATTTGATTTTAGTGCCGTGCAGGTCACTTCCTAAGCCATAACGTGAGCTTTTCTGGTCTCGGAAGCTTTCTTCAATTTGCATCCGGCTACTGTAGCACTTGGCGATTTTATCTGCGTAGCCATGGCACTCAGGCAAAGATGACACCAATAACCAAGGTTCTTTGTAAGACTTATTTTTGTCTCGCTTCAATAGCTTAAAGCCTTTACCAACTAGAATCGCGCGGGTTTCATAATGTTGCGTCTGAGTCAGCACGATTGCGCCTAAGTGTTTAGGGGTGGCGCGAGCTTTTTTATAAAGCGCATTTACGGTCATAAACTCTGTTTGCTCTGCCAGTTTAAGCTTCACATTACCTCTGACTCTGGCGACATAATGCCAGCCTAATTTGCGCACCTGCTTAAGCCAAGGTACTTTAAAGCCAGCATCGGTGACGATAACAGGCTTACAGTCGCTAGGTAACATGGCCTTGAGTTGCTTTAAAAACGCCCAGTGCAAATGTGGGCAAGTGTAATCTTCTGCCGCCGCCACTTTTTGTAATAGCGTGAGTGCTCTGCCATCAACAGCGATGCTGGCTCGCAAAATAAAATGGCGCTTCGCGGTATCAGCGTTGCTCCAGTCAATCAAAATGAGCGGCTGCGTTTTGCTACTGACAATCAAATGAGTCATTGCCGCATAGATCAGAGGCAGTTCCCGTTGTAGATTGGCATTGCTGAGCAATCTATCCGCGCGCTTAATGCTGACTTTGTCAGATGTGCCTGGCATAGCGCGACCAATCGCTGTGACAGTGCACCGCGCATCTTTGGTCAAAGCTGTTACAGCATCTAAAAACACCGAAAATCGGGTTTTATGCATCGTTTTGGGGGTGACAAATGTGAGGAAATCAGCGAGCATAGTTTTTACATTCATGGTGACCATCCGCGTTTTGTGAGTTTTGGCGAATGATCAGATCGGGAACCACCATGAATGTTCCCTAATCGCCTAACTTTTTATTTTAACTACAGAATTTCTGGGGATACCTCAGGCAAAATATAAGCCGAAAAGGTAATTGCGCGGAAATGCGGCTGTGAAGTAAAAAGCGGTGGCAGCAGTATCACTTGATGCTGGGTGTGACCAAACAACGACAGGATTTGCTTTCACCATTTAACCAAATACCCGGTAATTCTACTGACCGAGAAAGAATACTGGTTAAAAAGCTGTTATCGGGGCTGCACATTGGGCCGCTGGCATAAGGACCTGCGTAAACAAGTTGGCCATCATCAAATAATAACACTGCTGGCACAGCGGGTAATACAAAGTTAGCCGCGGCAAGCTCAGCAACCGAACGATAGCTTTGTTGCTGAGCAGTAATCTGATAACGCTCTGAAAAAACGTCAGCATGCTCTCGTGCCAGTCGACTACAACCACACTGGCTCTCCAAAACATGTACGACATGCCAACCTGTATTATTTACTAGCCCCAACTCGGTCAGCGACAAAACCGGCGGCTGCGTTGTCCATTGCTGGTTTGGATCAAACTCACCGTATTGGTTTAATCCAAACTTAAACAAAAAAACACTACTAACTATAACCCAGCAACCAAAAATGATTACCCCAATCCATAGTGTTTTCGTCATACCCAGATCGCTAAAACGAGTATTCATTAGACGACGAATTTTTGCGTTTCCTTGTTCAATAAATTAGACAGACTTGAAAGTTGGATTGCCGAATCAGAGACTGCATCACTCATTGAGGCTTGATCCTCGGCCATCAGCTTAAGTTGTTGCGTACTACCAGCAACTTCAGCACTTGCCAAATTCTGTTGATCAATCGCATGATTCATTGTGCTGGCGGATTCTGCAACAAATTGAGCTTGGGTAAGAATTGCTTGCAGAAGCTGGTCACTCTCAACTGCTTTTTGACGAGTAATATCAAGCTGAATAACACTTTGCTTCACTACCGCGACCGAATCCGTACTGTGAGTCACTAGACGCGCGATAATTTCTTGTATCTCACCAGTAGAAGCTTGAGTTCTTGAAGCCAGTGTTCTAACTTCATCAGCGACCACAGCAAAACCTCGGCCTTGCTCACCAGCTCGAGCAGCTTCAATAGCGGCATTTAACGCAAGTAAGTTAGTTTGCTCGGCAATCGACTGAATTACATCTAAAACCTTGCGAATATCCTGACTGGCTATCGCCATTTGGTTCACTTTGTCCCCCGTTTGCGCTAACTGGTTTGACAAATGCTCAACAGAGGTAATTGTTTCACTGACCGCATGTTTGCCACTTAGGGCAGCTTGTTCAGCTTCAGAAGCATAACTTGCCACCTGCTGAGCTAATTTTTGCAATTCAGCAATGTTTTGTGACATTTCTTCCGTAGCAGCAGCAATGCGTTCCACTTCCCTAAGTTTTTGCTGCATGCCTGTGGCCAGAGATTTGCCATCAGCGGATAACTGATCCGATTGTTGTTGTAAATTACCGGCTTCTTTATAAAGAATGGATATCGTTTGCTGTAACACATTTAATGCATTGTTGAATGCAGTAATCACTTTAGCATTTAACGACACCGCCCGCTGATTCAATACAACCCTTCTTTTATCATCAACCATCGCTTCGGTTGCATCAGACAATGCCTGACCGATTTGAGCCTCTCTCAATGACTGACGGCAAAGCAACACTAAGACGATCGTTTCCAAAACAACATAGGCAGCATGAATCATAACGATTGGCAGAGTGTTGTATTGCTCTGGTAATAAGTACACACCAAGATCTTGCTGCTGCATCCACATAAACAACAAGTGATGCACTGCAATAACGGCCGCGGCAACAATAATAACCCATTGATCTCTGAAGGCAAAAAGAATGGCCAAATAAACAAAGATGCCAAAATGTAGCTCTTCCATACCATAGGATTGATGAATTTGCAGAGCGGCAAAAAACATAAAGCTCACCCCGTAGCTAATACGAGATAAAAAATGATCGCCTAAAGTTTTATAAAGAAAATAAGGTACAAACAGTGAAGGTAGACCTACCACGAACACCCCAACCCAGCCCCCAAAAACAAAAGCTAAAACGACTGAGAAAATAAACTGGAAAATACTTACCATTCCAATAACTTTAAAAGCATGGGAACGGAATTGAAGATTTAAGTTTGGCATTTAGGCTCCAGCAATGCAGTTAAAAGAAAATATTATTTAGTATTTTAGCAGCTATTAATTAAAGTGAATTGTTTTACCACAAGGAAAAGCCAAAAAAACTCAACCATAATGAGTGAACTATCCCTAAAGGTAACACACCTATGTGGCAACAAATAGCAGCTCAAATTAGCTTGGAGTTGGATATCGATTTTCAGGTCGAGCGCAAGATTTCGCTTACCGGCGGCTCTATAAACCTTGCGTATAAAATTTCCGGTGGTGGCCATGATTTTTTTGTCAAATTGCACCATCGCGAACAACTAGAACAATTTGAAAACGAACAATTATCCTTAGTTTGCCTTGCGCAAACACATTGCGTGCGGGTACCTAGGGTTATTTGTGTTGGTCAAACCCTCGATAAAGCGTTCTTGGTGTTGGAATACCTACCACTGCAAACCGAGCAGCCTGCAAACTGGGCGGCATTAGCAAAGCAGCTGGCCAGATTGCATCAATTACACGAACAAGCCATGTTTGGTTTTGATTGGGACAATCAATTAGGGCTAACCACCCAACCTAATCAATGGCAAGGTAACTGGAGTAGCTTTTTTTCTGAACAACGCTTGGGTTGGCAATTACAATTGCTGTTAGAGCAAGGGTTTGGATTTGGCAATATTGATCATATTGTGGAGCAAGCTCGACAACGCTTAGTGCATCATAAACCCAAACCCAGTTTATTACACGGCGATCTCTGGCGTGGCAATATTGGTTTTACGGCTGAAAGCCCAGTGATTTTTGATCCGGCCAGTTATTTTGGTGATCGAGAAGCGGATATTGCTTGTAGTAGCCTTTACGGTACCTTTCCTGCCGAGTTTTATCATCATTATCAGCAATATTACCCTTTAACGGCTGATTTTGAGGAACGAAAAGCGCTGTATAATCTGTATCATATTTTAAACCACGCCAATTTGTTTCGTGGTAACTATTTGATCCAGGCACAAGAACAGATCAAACTACTTTTTCACTTAAAAGGCCAAGCATGACCGACTCGAATCACCCCGTAGCATTAGTCACCGGCAGCGCCCTGCGATTGGGCAAACAAATGATTATCAGCTTGCACCAACAAGGTTATCGAGTACTGATCCATTATCGCAGTTCTGCAGCGGCGGCCGAGCAACTCGCCGCGCAATTAAACCAATTACGCGCTAACAGTGCTGCCACGCTTTGTGCGAACTTAAGCGACGACGCGGCAATTGTCCCCCTCGCCCAGCAAGCTATTGCTTGTTTTGGCCGTTTAGATTTATTAGTCAACAACGCCTCAAGTTTTTATCCGACACCGTTGGTTAACGCCCAACTGGATGATTGGCAAGAGCTGTTTGGCTCTAACGTGAAAGCGCCCTACTTTTTAAGTAAAGCTTTAAGTACCGAACTGACAAAGCGCCAAGGCTGCATTATTAATATAGTGGATATTCACGCCGATAAACCCTTAGCTGAGCACAGCATTTATTGCATGGCCAAAGCGGCCTTACAAATGATGACCAAGGCCTTAGCTCGTGAGCTGGCGCCAGCTGTTCGGGTAAATGGTATCGCGCCAGGCGCCATTTTATGGCCAAGCCAGGCGCTTGATGATGCCGATAAAGACATGGTATTACAGCAAGTACCATTGGCACGCTTAGGTGAGGCCAGCGACATTGCCAATACTCTGCTATTTTTAGCACAGGCACCTTATATTACGGGGCAAATTGTTGCGGTAGACGGTGGCAGAAGTTTAGGTGGTGCCAATAAAGCGTAATATGCCGAGCCCTAAACCGCTCAGGCACAACGGGAGAAGGTAGTATGAAACCCATATTTCAAAGTGTGAATTGCCCTTTTTGTGGTTACCCCAGCGACATTTGCGTGGAAGCCTCAGCAGAGGATCAAGACTACATCGAGGATTGCAGCAATTGCTGCAATCCAATGCATATTCGAGTGCATACCGATGATCTGCAGCATCGTGTGCAGATCTTCGTCGATGCCGATGACGAACAGTATTACTGAGCTTGCTCAGTGTTGGCAAAGCGTGTTGCCATCACGCGCTCAACGGTGCGAATAATCGTCACGGTTTGTTGATCGAGTTCGATATTAATGCGATCGCCAATCACTTTATCGCCTAAGGTTGTTAGCGCCAATGTTTCCGGGATCAAATACAAGCCAAAGCCTTCGGCAGTGACTTCGCCCACGGTTAAACTGCAGCCTTCCACCGCGATAAACCCTTTTGGTTGGATGTAAGGCAGCATGGCCGGATCTACTTTCAGCAGCAGCTGACAGTTTTGCGCATCTTGGGTTTTTCCGACCAATTCGGCCGTTGCTTGAATGTGGCCCGAGACAATATGCCCGCCCAGCTCGTCGCCAAAACGCAGAGAGCGCTCTAAGTTGACTCGGCTACCGACTTTTAGCGTACCAAGATTGGTTTTATCTAACGTTTCAGCAATAACATCAAAGCAAACCCAACCAGCAGCACTGTCAAAGTCGGTGGCGGTAAGGCAAACACCATTAATCGCAATACTGGCGCCACGTTGCAATTGCGCCAGATGTGTGGGGGCAACGTTTAGGGTTAAGGTCCTCAGACCGGGTAAATCAGCAATTTGCTTGATGATGGCGGTGGTTTGCACTATTCCAGTAAACATAAAACCTCAGTTGTGTTAAATTGCGCGGCTGACAACACTGTAGCAAAATTAAGACGGCGCTCATGTTACCTTTTTCCCGCTTTGAAGCCAGAACCATTTTAAAATTATCCGGCCCGATCATTCTGGCACAAGTCACGCAAACCTTAATGATGTTTGTCGATACTGTGATGGCCGGTCGCTACGGTGCCGTTGATATGGCCGCCATTGCGGTTGCATCAGGCTTATGGCTGCCGATTGTGATGACCTTACAAGGTTTATTGCTGGCGTTAACGCCGATTATCGCCCAGTTTTTTGGCAGCAAACAAACCAGCTTAGTCAGTCACTATACGTTACAAACCAGTTATTTGGGTTTACTGCTCGCGGCATTATTGTTTGTATTGATGTTGTTTGCTGAAATTCCCATCAGTAAATTACACATGGAAAGCGAACTGCAAACTAAGACCCTGCAATACCTGTACTACGTTAGTTTTGGGCTGTTTCCTGCTGTCGGTTACATTGTGATGCGCAACTTATTTGAAGGCCTTGGCAACACTAAAGCCAGTATGTGGATCAGCTTTGTGGGCCTGTTAGTAAATATCCCCGCCAATTACGTGTTCATTTATGGCAAGTTAGGTATGCCCGCGCTTGGGGGCGCCGGCTGTGGTATTGCCACCAGTTTAGTGTTTTTAGCGATGTTTTTGGCGATGCTTTGCTACGGTTGGTTTAGCCGCTCTACTCGGCCTTATCGGCACTGGCCAGCCAGTTTAAAATTAAATTGGCCAGCACAATGGCAAATCTTTCGTATCGGCACACCCATTGCTGCTTCTATTTTCTTTGAAGTCACCTTATTCGCCTGTGTGCCGCTAATGATTGTGCATTTGGGGCCAGTGATCGTCGCAGGTCATCAGGTGGCGCATAACTACAGCTCAATTATCTTTATGATCCCGTTATCACTAGGTTTAGCCACCACCATCCGCGTCGGGCACTTAGTGGGCGAGCAAAATTTACAAAGCCTGAAAAAAGCCATTGGCTCAGCGCTGATCCTGTCCATGTTGCTCTCGCTGCTCACTATTGTGTTTACACTATTGATGCGCCAACACGTGGCAGCCTTGTATTCGCCTGATCCTGCGGTAATTGCTTTGGCCAGCTCATTATTAATTTTAGCCAGCTTTTATCAGTTTTCAGATGCCATCCAAGTAGTGTCATCTTGTGCCTTACGCGGCATGAAAATTACCATGCCGGTATTTTTTATCACGCTGATTTCCTATTGGCCAATCGGTTTTGGCCTTGGCTGCGTACTAGGCTTAACGAACTGGTTGGTTGAACCGATGGGCGCTCATGGTTTTTGGATCGGCATTATTGTTGGCTTAACGGTCTCTGCCATTGCCTTAGGTTTCGTGTTACGCAAACAATTAAACAGGATGGAACATGAACATAACGCAGGGGCTACTGCTTAGTGTTGCTACCACACTTTTACTTGGCTGCAGCAAGCCAGCAGGTAAAGCGGAACTCGCAGATTATCAACAACGTTTAACGCGGGTGTTGGCTTTAGACAAAGCGGACATCTCGCTCTTACCCACTACTCCGTTACCCGCCAAAAATAGCCTACTGGTGCCGCAACCTGATTTACGCATGGATCTTTTAGACGCGTTTGCAACGCGCCAGTGTGGCTTAGATCAGCTCATTGCTGAACGCAACAGCAGCATGGGCCGCGTATTTAGCGTGAGTAAACGGCTTAACTACGAAATACGTTTACTGGCGGTGTTAGCTGATTGCGATCAGCAAGATTGGCCTGAACCATTAAAACAACAAATAACGGAGGTTTATCAGCAGAAACTCGCACAAATCAACAGCGTGTTTTTAAACATGCTGCAAACCGATGACACCTTACGCAAACGTTGGCACAACAGTGACAGCATGCTCGCGCCCAATGATAGCAGTGGCTTTAACGAAAGCTTGGCCGCTTTACAGTTGCTAGTGGAATTGAAACATGCCATCAATGCGAAAGATTGGCAACGCGCCAGCCAAATGGATCCTGAGCGCGCGCTAGAAAGTTTATATCGTTATGATTTTCTGTCCAAACTGCAATACAGTTTACGTTATACTCGCAGTTGGTTTGTGGCGATTAACCCCAAATTACAACAGATCTCCCCGAGCACACTGTGCACCAATAACCGCAATACCGAACAGTTAGCGATATTAACCACCGTCTTTCGCAAGTTTTTTATCGGCGAGATTCAAGCCTATTTAGCGCAGCTCAGCCGCTTTCAACAACAAAGTTGGCCGCTGTTAGATGAACTATACCAAGATACGGCGCTGCATCCTGTGTTAACGCAGCGCTACTTAGAGCAAGCAGAGCAATTACAACGTTTATTGTTAGCGCACGTGGGGTGGTATCAAGAGCTTAATAAGGTGTGCCCGGTAAGCTTAACCTCAAGCTAAGCACACTTAGCTTGAGGTTGTTGTAGGTTATTTACTGGTAGGTTGATAAGGCATACCTTGTTGCCACCACTTGGGTGCTGGCTTACCTTTTAAATAATGGTCAAAAAACTCAAGCATTTTAATGGTGTAATCAATTTTATTAGCATACTGCTTTAAATGATGCGGCTCACCTTCGTATTGCAACATCACTACCGGCTTGTTTAAGCGGCGCAGTGCTAAATAGTACTCAATGCCCTGCTCCCATGGCACCGCGCCATCGTCATCCCCAAATTGAATTAACATCGGCGTGTTAATGCGATCAGCAAAGAACACTGGCGAGTTATCAATATAGGGTTTTAAATTTTCAAACATCGAGGGGCCAATCCGGCTTTGCCCTGTTTCATACTGAAACTGCCGCGCTAAACCTGACTCCCAGCGAATGCCACTGTAAGCACTGGTCATGTTCGACACCGGTGCACCCGATACCGCTGCGGCAAACATATCGGTTTCAGTGACCACAAAGGCGGTTTGATAGCCAGACCAGCTGTGGCCATGTAAGCCAATGGCTTTAGGATCAGCAATGCCCAAATCAATCAGTTTTTGCACCCCTGGTACTAATGACTCGGTGGCGCTTGGCCCTGGCGCGCCCTCACGGAAGCGTACATCCGGTAAAAACACCACATAATCTTGGCCTAAGTAAAACGGAAAATTCGGCCGGTGGTTAATTTTCATTTGATTATAATGGTTTAGACGCTGTGAAAACTGCTCATAGTAATACACCATAACCGGATAGCGTTTATTGGCATCATAACCATCGGGCGTTAACACTACACCTTGTAAACGCTCGCCATCGGCGGTTGTCCAGTCAATTAAATGGCTGTCACCCCAAATAAACTCACTTTGCTGCGGATTGACCTGGGTTAACTGTAGGCGCTCGCTAAAGTCATAACTGGCTTGCCACAGATCAGGGAATTGCCGGAAGCTTTGCTCAGTAAACAGGTAGCGTTGTTGTTGCTCTAACACTTCGACAAAGTCATAACGCTTTGCACCTTGTATTAAGGTGGTGAGCGCACCATTGGCCAGTTCAAACTTGGCAAAACCATAGCCCTTGTTTTCTTCGTGATACATGGCCAATAACAGGGTGGCGTTTGGCGCGAAGGCAAGCGTCTCATCGGTTTTTTCTACCCGGTATTGCAGCTGATTAGCGCGGCCCTGCTTAGTCAGGTTTTGGCTAGTGCCATCTAACGCCAAGGCCCAAATGTCGAAGCGATCGTACACCAACACGGCTGTGCTATCGGCAAGCCAGCCGGCTACGCCATAACTGCGCGCTGGCATGGGTACGTCATTTTCTTCATCTACCCAAGATACAGCAACATCGCTACCTAATACTTGTTGCTGACCGGTTTGGCTATCAAATACCCGGTATTGCGAATCTTGCAAGTACACCACATAACGGCCATCTGGCGATAAGTGTGCCCACTCCTGGCTGCGATTGGCAGTAAATACCGCCTGGCGTTTGCCGGTTTTTAAATCCACATGCCACATATCATGTAAACGGCCATTCCAGCTCAGTTGTTTTAAATAAGGCCGGCCGTTACTCATCAGCTGCGCAGTGCTGTGCTCGGTTAAGCGCAGCCAATCCTCAACATCCGAACTTAGTACCACCATGGTTAAGTTATCAAGCCAAATCACCGACGGGGCAGTACGTTTTTGCGCCTCTTTGTATTCCGCTTTTTGTTGGCTATTGATTCGATCATCCTCGCCATGCCATACCTGCAAGCGCCGATCTGCCAGTAAACGGTTAATGTCATACAGCTCAGCTTCGGTTTGCGGTAAGGCAGGCTTTGCCACTTGCTCGCTCAGATCGGGCCGATGCCCGACAAACAATCGCTGGCCATCTTTGCTAAAGCGCGGGGCATAATGCTCGCTTAATAGCCAGCCATCGCGAGCGGTATTCACTGGTTGTGCTGCCTCTTTACCGGCTGACCAAAGCCATAATTGCTGCGCCGCTTCAGCTTGTTTACTTGCTGCCAGCTGTGCTTTGGTTGGGCCTTGGAAAAACGCTAACTGCGTGCCCTGCTCATTAAATTGCAGCTGTTGCAGTTTTTGATCAGCGTGAGCTAAAGCAGCAAATTGCTTATTGGCGGCACTGTCCCAGACTATCAGCGCTTGTTGCGCGGCGCTTTCGCTTGCGTTGTTGTTTTTGCTCGCCTTATCGGTATGCTGTGCAACCCATGCCACTAAGGGCCCGGTTTCAGCTGCCGCAAAATCTGTTACCAGCCCTAAGGTGGTTAGTTTACCGCTGGCTAAATGCAGCGCTTGTAGGCTTTGCGTCTCGTCTTTGCTGTCAGCTTTACGTACCAGTAACAGGGCATACTGGCTATCACCGCTAAAGGCAAAGCGATCAATATTGGCAATTACCTGGCTTTCGCCGGTGGCGGTATTAAGTAGCACCGCGTTTTGCGCAAGCGCATCGCGGGCTTTTTTATCTACGGTTTGTTCACGGGCTAATAACGGCGCTTGCTGGCGAAACAAAGCATAAGCCCCATTGGCGCTTACTTGGCCACGATCGGCATTGGGTACACTAAACTGCTGACCTGAAGCAATGTGCACCACATAACCGGTGCTATCACCAAAATCCGGCATGGCGGTATAAAGCATCACCTGCTGGTTTTTACTGACTTGGCGCTGGCTAATCTCCCGAAACTGCATGATATCGTTCAGGCTTAACGGTTTAAGATTGGCGGTACTGATTTGACTGGATTGGATCACAACCGAGGTTGCAACATCGCCGCGCACCATAGGTGTAGTGCTTTGATACTGGCTACAGGCGACACTGGCAAATGCCAGCAGAAAACAGCCAGCCAGGCGGCTAAAGCCGCGAACAGTATTAGACATAGAACCCTCAATAACGGTGTTTATCGTTTTATTTTGTTAAAACTTACCACAAGCCAACAACGTTGTGGCAAGCCATAGCCTGAGCACCACCCTAGATACGACCAACTCCAAGCCATGTGCGGTTAATTACCCCACAATAGCGCCCGCCGCAGGCCAACACGGCTAAATTTCAGCCAAACACATCAACCAGGCAGAAAAACACTTGCCAAGAGGCCACTAGCGCAATAACATAGCGCCCGTTGTCGATGACAGTTATCAATAACAACTCAGTGCGCGTCCTTAGCTCAGTTGGTTAGAGCACTACCTTGACATGGTAGGGGTCGGTGGTTCGAGTCCACTAGGACGCACCAAAGAATTCAAACAAAAAAGCCGCTCATTGAGTGGCTTTTTTGTTTTTAGGGCCTTGAATATATTCATTTTTATTTTTAACAGACAAAAAATTAAAACAGCGTGTGATTTTTAACCAGTGTTCACCCACCCTTGTTTTTACCCGTTTTACACCCAAAAACACGTTCGGTGACCAAATGGTGACCAAATGGTGACCACGCCCCTCGCAAAAATTGTTTGACGTTTATCTTTTTTGACCCCTACCTTAGAAAAACCACATCAAAATTAAGTCTTTAAAACCACAAACAAAATTGCTTAAAAAATTTATCTTATGTTTATTTTGATTTAGGATGAGTTAATAACATGCGGCAAAGGAGTAGCATTTATTGGCCAACACTAAAACACCCACATTCAAAAGCTATGCTGACTTTACGGCTCATCTTGCATCTGCAGCGACGCTGATCCATCTGCCACTATCACACCTGCAATTATCTAAAGTTACTGAAAAATTGTTGCTGTCAGCAAACGTTGTAACGATATACAAGTCCAGCAGTAATACTTCAGCGCTTTCTGTTGGTGCGCTCAGAGCTCAAGCAATTCAAAATCCCATCATTGCCATGAAAGCAAAAAACAGTTCAGACGATACTCCCCGCTTTGATGTAATTGGCGGAGTAATTACTTATCAAAGATTACTCAGTGCTCACCCTGATAAAACTGAGAGGTTTCCTGTTTTGGTGGTAAATAACTTTCTGCCTAAAGCGATGGTCCAGCTTTTTGCGCTACATGATTTTACTCGGCTATTTTTGCACGACGCTCATATCACAGAATTTAAAACGGTAATGAGCTATTTGGAAGCTTGGATTGAAAAACCCAAAGGAGCAAACAGTATTTTTCAATCTCAAGAATGGTTAACGCTTTATCCTGAGCTAACTAGTAAAGCCAAAGTAGCATCATGGCTTAATGTTACCAATAAACATTTTGTCAGCAACGGTGACAAATGAAACAAGAATTGAATATCAATGTCTTTAGAGAAAAACAGCAAGAAAGTAACGTCTCGCCAGATTTAATCATTCCAACTGAGTTTATTGAGCGCATAGATGCTCCAGAAAACTTGCGGGGTTTATATTTTATCAGTAACACAATTAGTATTGTAAAAAGTGAAATTCGAGATTTGGCAGCGTTTTTAAAAATTTCGGATGCGGCATTCAGTGAACTTAGCAAATCAATCACTGAACTAAAAGAAGAATACCCGTCGTTAACCAACAGACACAAACAAAATGGCTGGTGTGATGCTCAGCCTATCTATGCACTTTTATTTGAATATTCTGCTAATTCAAAAATCATCAAAAATGTACCTACCAATAGGTTGCTTGTGTCTTTTTTGTCTCATTATTGGACGAATGAAAGCAAAATACTGAGTGAAATTTCTAAAACTAGTTCTAAGTTAAAAGAAGCCTCAGGTGCTTTGAGGCTTCTTCTACAAAACCCAGAAGAATTTGATGCCACAGAGATAGTTCGTTCGAAATCTTCCCAAGCGAAAGGCAAGGCATTATTGGACCTGCTCGACAGCGATAGAAATTTGCAACTTAAAACACGTAATTATATCCGACAGCTAGCACATTTTTATTTATTAGATTGGAAACCGCGAAAAAGTACTAAACGTGAATACAGTAAAAGGCGTAGTTTTGGTAAACGAAATTTTGATGTCAGTTTCCCAGTGCGTATTTCGGTTTGTCCGGTCACCTGTTCCGGTTTCATCCGGCCAGGCGTTTCGGTGTGATCCGGCCAGCATGATCTGACCTTCGTTTATCCTCTCTTTTTACCCGACTTCTTCTCCCTGAACCAGTGTTTTTTTACGTTGTGACTCACCTGTTAATTCCAGTCGGTGGGCATTGTGGATCACTCTGTCTAACAGCGCATCTGCAACAGTGGGATTATCCATTAAGCCGTACCACTCCGAGACCGGTAACTGACTGACGATGATTGTGCTGCGTTGCTCGTAGCGATCTTCAATCACGTCCAGTAAATCGCTGACTTGTTTACCTTTAAATCCCTCAAGGCCCCAGTCATCCAAGATCAACATATCTACCTTTTGTAGCTGTACCAGTTGTTTAAGATAGCTACCATCAGCATGCCCTATTTTCAGGCTTTCCAGTAACCGACCTAACCGGTAATACAGCACGCGTTTATTCTGTCGGCAAGCTTGCTCACCTAAGGCGCAGGCAAGATAGGTTTTGCCGCTGCCAGTGGGGCCGGTTATCAAGATATTCTGGTGGTACGTCAGGTGATGTCCTTGCATCAGTGGCGTAATTTGTTCAGCTCGCAAGCCGCGCTTTGCCGGATAACGTAAGCCTTCTGGTGTCGCTTTAAGGCGCAGATTGGCTTGTTTGCGCAAGCGTTGTAAGCGGGTGTTATCCCGCGCCAGATGTTCTTGCTCGACCAGTAATCCCAATCGTTCATCGAAGCTAAGCTCGGCATAAGTATGGGGCGCAAGGCGTTGTTGCTCCAGCGCATTGGCCATGGCTGCCAGCTTTAGCTGGCGTAGTTGGATAAGTAGTGCGTCCATTAGTGTTGTCCTTATTGGTAGTATTTTGAGCCACGGATGTTGATGTGAGTACCAGGGATAATTGTGTTGGTTTCATCAGGTTGCCAGCGCATATCTTCGCCGTTTTTAAGCAGCTTTTTGATGACCGGTATATAAGGTAGCTGGCGACTTATGGCGAGCGCGCAGGCGTTTTCCAGCCGGTCACTGCCGTAGCGTTTTTGCTCACTCAGTAGCGCCAGGCAGGCGCGCTGTGCCTGAACCAGATGGTCTTTACTGCGTTCAACGGCTAATACCACCGCTAGGGTGTTGGAGCCAATATGCGTGGCCCAGCTGCGAATACGCTCTGGGTTCCACTCCTGATAGGCTGCATGGTTTTCTGGCATATGCGCCACGTCTGTGCTGTGCCGGTAAGCGTTATGGCTGCGAGGATGCTGTGCGACACATTTAGTCTGATGGTAAACCTTAACCAGCGTCTGCGTGGCACTGATTTCAACCCGCTCACCGACTAAACGGTGTGGCACCGAGTACCAGTGATTGTCGTACTGTACGTGGTAATCTTTGGCGACTTTAGCAATGCGATAATCGGTGTACTCATAAGCATAAGGCGGCAGAGGTTGTAAGGCAGGTTCGTCCAGTAATTTAAACAACTGCTCACGGCTGGCACCGTTGTAATGCTTCATTGGCCGCTGGTTAAGCTCAGTATTCAGTGCCCGGATAGCCTGATTTAGCGCAGCCAGTGAATAAAACACCTGATGGCGCAACCGGGCTAATACCCAGCGCTCAACAATCAGTACAGCAGATTCGACTTTGCCTTTATCCTGCGGTTTGCGTGGTCGGGTGGGCATCAATGCACAGCCATAATGTCTGGCCAGGGCTTTGTAATTGTCGTTAAGCACCGGCTCGAACCTATCCGCTTTATCAACCGCCGCTTTGAGGTTATCGGGTATCAATAACGCCGGTACACCGCCCAAAAACGTCAGGCAGCGGCTGTTCGCCATCAGCCAGGACTCCATATCCTGACCTTCACAGGCTTCAATATAGGTGTAGTTCGATGCCCCCATGGTGGCGACGAAGATAGCGGCGTGTTTTATCTCGCCGGTTTGAGGGTTCACAATCGGCACAGTCGGGCCACAGAAGTCGATAAACAGCTTTTCACCGGCGTCATGATGCTGTCGCATCGAGCGTTTTTGTACAGCACACCAGCGCCGGTAATGCTCGCAGAACTGCGTGTAGCCAAGGGCGTTACTGCCGTGCTCAGCCTGATATTCCTGCCATAACAGCAATTTGGTGACGCCTTTTCTGCGCAGCTCAAGATGTACCTGCACCCACGACGGCAAGACCCGCTGCGTACTGTAATCACGGCCAGGGAATAACTGTTTGTCGAGGCTATCAAGCGGATAGTCGGCTGCCAGCGGCCAACTGAGGCCTAAATTGTTAAAGCGGATAATCAAATCACTGATGGTTGCCCGGCCAATATTTAAAGCCTGAGAGATTTGCCGATCGCTTAACCGGGCTTCAAATTTAAGGCGGAATATATCCAGATAAGTGTGCATATCTGTCCTTACCATTTTCTTTTTACGTGTCATGACTACTCCGACAAACAGTTAAAAAACTGTTATGCCAAAGTCCGTAAAACGAAGGAAGAACAAACTGGCCGGACGATACCGAAACAGGTGGCCGGATTAGGCCGAAATCAGTGGCCGGATGATACCGAAATGGGTGGCCGACTCATGCCGAAATCGCTGGCCGGATCATCCCGAAATACGCACCCAGTACCAAATGATCCATCACTGCGTATTCACAAACGAGACATTTCAGAACTAAAAACAATAGAGGATGCGGGCATATTACCTGATGACTTATCTCAAGATGTCGATGTGATTGAAGTCCGTAATCCTGAAAAATTGACTAGGCCAAAAACCAGAGCACAGTTGGTTGAGCAAGTACTCGATGAACATAAGAAAATGTATCAAGTTTTCGACATTTCGAACAGGTTGCAGCGTGCGCATAATGGTCATTTACTAGATAAAAGTTTGCTTCAACCCTATGAGCTGATTGAATTAGTTAAATACCTTAACCCCTTAAATGTACTTGAGAAACCTGATAAAAGGCAAGTCGCTGTTTGGTGCTGTTGGGTCATGCTGGTTACTGGTCGTAGTCTAAGTGAACAACTGACCATGATGTTTAATTCAGCAACTAAAGAAGGTGTTTTTTATCGCGACAACCTTTTTGGCTGGCAATTCATCATTATGCCGGTTACCACAGATGCAAAACCCATGCATGTAGCTTTAAGTTTACCTCACTTTATGCAGCCTCTCTTAAAACAACTACAAACACTATCTGAAGCAGATGAGCGACTGTTGCTACCTAAAAAATTGACTGAAAAATCCATAGAAAAAGAAATTCATCTGAGGTATCCCCAGAAATTCTCTAGTTAAAATAAAATGTTAGGCGATTAGGGAACATTCATGGTGGTTCCCGATCTGATCATTCGCCAAAACTCACAAAACGCGGATGGTCACCATGAATGTAAAAACTATGCTCGCTGATTTCCTTGCATTTGTCACCCCCAAAACGATGCATAAAACCCGATTTTCGGTGTTATTAGATGCTGTAACAGCTTTGACCAAAGACGCGCGGTGCACCGTCACAGCGATTGGTCGCGCTATGCCAGGCACTTCTGACAAAGTCAGCATTAAGCGCGCGGATAGATTGCTCAGCAATGCCAATCTACAACGGGAACTGCCTCTGATCTATGCGGCAATGACTCATTTGATTGTCAGTAGCAAAACGCAGCCGCTCATTTTGATTGACTGGAGCAACGCTGATACCGCGAAGCGCCATTTTATTTTGCGAGCCAGCATCGCTGTTGATGGCAGAGCACTCACGCTATTACAAAAAGTAGCGGCGGCAGAAGATTACACTTGCCCACATTTGCACTGGGCGTTTTTAAAGCAACTCAAGGCCATGTTACCTAGCGACTGTAAGCCTGTTATCGTCACCGATGCTGGCTTTAAAGTGCCCTGGCTTAAGCAGGTACGCAAATTAGGCTGGCATTATGTCGCAAGAGTCAGAGGTAACGTGAAGCTTAAGCTGGCAGAGCAAACAGAGTTTATGACCGTAAATGCGCTTTATAAAAAAGCTCGCGCCACCCCTAAACACTTAGGCGCAATCGTGCTGACTCAGACGCAACACTATGAAACCCGCGCGATTCTAGTTGGTAAAGGCTATAAGCTATTGAAGCGAGACAAAAATAAGTCTTACAAAGAACCTTGGTTATTGGTGTCATCTTTGCCTGATTGCCATGGCTACGCAGATAAAATCGCCAAGTGCTACAGTAGCCGGATGCAAATTGAAGAAAGCTTCAGAGACCAGAAAAGCTCACGTTATGGCTTAGGAAGCGACCTGCACGGCACTAAAATCAAATCACGTTTGGGTATATTGCTGTTACTGGCGGCACTGGCAAATTGGTTCCACTACCTGATGGGTGCGGCGGGTGAAAAGGCTGGCTTACATTTGCGATATCAGGCTAATACGGTAAAAAATCGGCGAGTGCTGGCACTGAACTTCCTCGGGATACTGCTTTGTAAGGAACCGAAACTGCCTATTCGCAGACACGATTATCAGCAAGGGCTAAAGCAGATCTTGCACTGGGTTGCACAGTGGGACTGGGCGCTAATCAAATTGGCAAAGAGCTAATACTATGGGGTGTAAATTTGTGGGGATCCCTCAGGAAATTCATAATTTACTTAAGCTATTTGCAAAAAAAACGCAGATCAGTTTAAGTATCGATAAAATTAAACACTTTTGTTTGCACAGAATTATTGCGGTTGGTAAGCAAGATCCGGTCATTTTATTATATGCATTTGGCGGATATAGTTATCAAACCAGAGTCACGCGTTTTTACTCTCAAATACCGATTAGCAATATCGTTGCAGAACTTAATAAGTTTTGGCATGACGTTAAAACCACTATAAACCAAATAGATCCAGACTGGCTCTTACCTGAGGGGCTAGGTACTTTTCAAGAAGTACCCCCACTTTTAACTGCGCAGCCACTATTGATTGGCTCTAAAGTAATGCCAAGCCTAGCTGAGTTAAATAAACTAACTGGACGATTAGCTAGTCCTTTTTCCACTGCAAACAAAGCAATGGTGCAACAATCAATAGATGCGTTGATTAATTATCACAATCATTATGTTACTTATACGGCGATGATGTTACTAGCTGCGACAGGCTATCGAGCGGTACGTAATCCTCTCCCGTTGCTGAGTTTATTTTTACCTCACTATCATTGCATGGTAATAAGTGACAAAGACGACGAAGACTTCACTAATACTCGAATTGTTGCTGTAGGTTCAATTCTGGCACAACAATTAAACTACTATCAAAATCATATCGAAAAACTGTGTAATCTGATCATCATTTTGAAACCAGAACTTGGCGAACACATTCACTCTGCCATCGACAAACTGAGAATTGCACTTCTAAATAGCTTTGGTGAAAACCAAACTTTATTAAAAAGTGTTAAAAATAACGTTAAGTTACCGGGCCCGCTTTTTGAATTACAAATGAAACAGGATTCACTCCAGTGCATCGCCATTTCACCTAAAACGCTAAAGGCCAGATTAAAGGGCTTTAAATTCCCAATTAATTTTGGCCGACATGTTTTAAGAAGTTACTTGCTAAAGAAGCAATTGCCCTCCGAATTAATTAACTTTCAACTAGGTCATTGGTCAACAGGTGAAGCAGCTCTTGGTGATTATTCTTCATTTGAGTTAAACGAAGCAATAAACCTGCTCACCCCCATAATTGACGAAATGTTGCAGGAGCAAGGATGGCAAGCACTTCCAACATTGTTAGTTTAATACACTACCTAAATAAAACGAGAAAAACGTTTTGGACTACATTTGAAAAACAGGTCAAAAGCTTACTAACAGATCACAATACCAGTTTAGGATTTGATGTAAGTCCATCGCTTCAAAAAAAACTTACTAAAAATGACTATTCAAAGGATGTAGAAGATCTTATTAATCGCGCTTCTCGCAATTTAAAAATCGATGAATACAACAATACGATCACCGAGGATAGCCTGCAGGTTTATATTAGAAGCCTCAGCAAACAAGCTGGCATTAGGGCAATTCAGCTAGATTTACTGGAAGTGTTTATTCGCTATGTGAAGTTTCACACCGACGTAAGTGCCCCTACAATCCCTCGATTAGTGACTGTAAAAAGCGATATGCCCTGTTTAACAGCAGTGGAACTTCTTAGAGCACACTATGCTGAAAAAATAGATCAATTACTTACAACAGAAATGGTCCAAACAACCTCAGTGCAAAATTACCAGCAAGGCGCTGGCCGTCTTGTATTGTGGCTCATGTTTCGTCTTGGAGTAATTGAGCAAGCACTGTTGCAACACATCATAACTGCGCCAGTAGAGCACTTTGTAATATTAAATCCGCTTTGTTATTTCAAACATAATGAAAAAAGAATATTTTTAGATACGACAGCTCAACTGCTATTGCAACAAGTTTGGGCATTGCAAGAAAGTAATGACAAAGCAACTAACTTACTGAAATGCATCAATGCCTATCTAACTAAAGCAGATCCAAGCAGGCAATTAATAACCACCAAATTTACTAAGTTAAAAGAAGCGGCAAAAATCCATCTCACGTTAAAAGCCTCTCCAATGCAGGCAAGACCCCGCCGTGTCAGGATAGTTGTCCGGTCTTTTTTTCACAATAGTTAGCGTCAGACGGCGGGTGGTTAGCAGGTTGAAATGGCTATATCCCCAGAAAGAAAAGAAGCGATCTTAAAGAAGTTATTACCGCCAGTCAGTCGCTCAGTAGCGCAGTTGGCAAGAGAGGAAGGCATTTGCGAGCAGACGCTGTACAATTGGCGTAATCAGTTAAAAGCTCAAGGATATGCTGTGCCGGTAAGTGGACAAAAGCCTGATGATTGGTCAGGAGAAGCAAAATTGGCGGTGGTGATTGAAACTGCCCCGCTATCAGAGGCTGAGTTAAGCCAGTATTGCCGTGAAAAAGGCTTGTTGGTTGAGCAGGTTAAAGAGTGGCGCAGTGCCTGTGTGATGGGCAATATGAGCGAAGCTCAGCGCAAGGCTGCTGAGAAAAAGCAGTCTAGAGAAGATAAAAAGCGCATTAAAACGTTAGAGCGCGAGCTTAACCGTAAAGAAAAAGCCTTAGCGGAGGCGGCAGCGTTGCTGGTGCTGCGAAAAAAGCTCAGAGCGTACTACGGCGAGGAGGACGAGGACAGTTAACGTCGGTTAGTGAACGCAGCTTAAACCTGGTCTGGTTTGATGAAGCCGTGTTAGCCGGTGCCAGGCGTGATAAGGCTGCACAGGAGCTTGAGATACCGTTGCGTTCACTGCGCCGCTGGCGGGATGAGCAAGGTGTGGTGCTTGAAGATAAACGGCCAGTAGCCATCAGGCAAGAGCCGAAGAACAAGCTTAGTGAAACCGAGCGCGAGCAGATACTGGCCACCTGTAATGACGAAGAGTATGCCAGCTTACCGCCATCGCAAATTGTGCCGAGGTTGGCAGATAAAGGTGTTTATCTGGCGTCGGAATCGACGATGTATCGGGTATTAAAAGCGGCAAACCAACAGCACCATCGTGGCAAAAGCAAAGCACCTCAGAAGCGGCCAATGCCCACCAGTTACAGTGCGTCAGCACCCAATCAGGTGTGGTGTTGGGACATCAGCTATATGCCCTCAGGCATACGCGGTTTATACTGGTATTTATACGCGATCATCGATATTTACAGCCGAAAACTGGTGGCTTGGGAAGTGCACGACAAGGAATGCAGTCAACTGGCCAGTGAGTTGGTACAGCGTGCATTACTCCGTGAGCAGTGCCTGTTTAAACCACTGGTACTGCACTCAGATAACGGCAGTCCGATGAAAGGCAGTACGCTCAGGGTAAAATTGCAAGAATGGGGTGTAACCTCCTCATTCAGCCGGCCCAGAGTGAGCAATGATAATCCGTATGTGGAGTCGTTGTTCAAGACGGTGAAATATTGTCCGCAGTGGCCAACCGGCGGCTTTGCAACCGTAGGTAGTGCCAGAGAGTGGATGTTAGAATTTACACGCTTCTACAATAATGAGCATCGCCATAGTGGTATCAGGTTCGTGACACCGGCGCAGCGGCATCAGCACCAAGATACGGCTCTGCTGGAAAAGCGTAAAGCGGTATATGAACAAGCAAAGTCAGATTACCCACAGCGATGGGCTGGCAGAGCAACAAGAAACTGGAGCCCTATAGGGCCAGTAAGTCTGAATCCTGAGCGGGAAATCGTGCCAGTTCAGGCAGCAGCATAAAACGGGAAAATCGGACAACTACCTTGAAAAACTCCGAGACTGTTAGCCGGTAAAGTTAAATTCTCACCGCTGAACCATCATCGTTGGTTAAGGGTGGCGAGTGGTTCACCTCAACTCCATCCTATTGCTATCGAAAACGATGAATTGAAGCTAACAATTAGACAACAAAGAGTGCTAATTAGAAATAAAGCAGCATTACTCGGAGAGAAAACGAGCAAGTATCCGGTTAATCCAAAAGTGTCAGACAAACTCAAATTCATAAAAGAAAAAACCAGTAGTTATTTTAAGAGCGAAAAACAAGAAGCCACTCAACACAAAACAGCATTAAAAAACTGGTTAGAAACAGATGGCAATTTTGAAGCGGATCCTTGGTCACATCTGTTACTTAGCTGGTGTGTAACACTACTTGAACTTGGGGGTAGTAAAAAAAGAGTAATTCGAAAAAGTACAGTTAATGATTATCTGATAAGTGTTGCAGAACCAATTCTTACCGTTTTAACAAATGATGATTATGACTTAACCGAACCCGATGATTGGATCGAAGCACTGAACAAAGTCATCACACTTGTAAAATCACCTTCGCGTCGAGTTTTTGTCCGTTACTTTGCGAATTACCTTTTACAAACTAAAGTAGCGCCAGAGTTTGAACTGAGCGAACTTGATATTCCAAGCCATCAAACACAGGTTGATGCAAATATTTTAACTTGTCATGAAGCGGAGATCGTTCTTCAATATTTCGAGGCTCAAACAGATATAACGTCTCAAACAGCACGTCTATTATTCTGTTTAGGATTTTTTAGTGGTTTGCGCCGTCAAGAAGCGTCTAAGCTGAAACTGAGAGATATACAAATTAATGGCAAACTTTCAGAAGTTCATGTCAGGCGAAATCTACAAAGAGAGCTTAAGTCACCTCAGAGTGCTCGGAATGTGCCATTAGCACCATTTTGGCCAGAGCAAGAAATTAAGTTTTTGCAATACTTCGTTGAGAGCGCCTTAAGTGAACGCCGAATTGATCAAGCACTTTTTGCCGATCAAGTCATTGTAAGTAAGGCGTTTACTCAATTATCAGATTTGCTAAGGCAAATAACTGCTGAACCAAACTTTCGTTTTCATCATCTTCGACATTCTTATGCTAATTGGATGTACTGGCTGTTACATGCTCATCAATCAGAGAAAAAACTGCCAGCAATATGTTCTACAAACTTCCTCGAAGAGAATAAAAAGCATCAAGCTCAGCACATTGCATTTTTGAACCATCCTTGGTTAAGCAAAGAGGTGGCAGTAGCATTAAAAGAGCGATTAGGTTTAACTTTTGCACTATCTAGAAAAAAACAGTTTGTGTTAAGTCACTTGCTTGGACATTCATCAATTGAAACAACCTGTGGAAGTTACCTGCATCTACTTGATGTATTTTCTTATTTATTTCTCAGCAAGAACTACCAATTAAGCCGCCCTTTGCTTATTCAACATTTTGGTTACCATGCGAAGGTGATCAGTCTTCATCCTCTGCAACTGAAAAAGTCAGTTTCGTTGTTGCAGCAACCCACGTTACTAAACCACGAGCAAATCACAAAAAATGTCACTATCGAATCAAGTTTGCCGATTTTAAGACAACATCAAGCAGTAGCGGTTGAAACAGAAACTAAGCAAGTCTCATTAGTTCAACTTGCAAATTTTATGATCTTACATGAAAAGTCGCTATCAGCAATGGCAATAGCAAGCAGTCTTGAGCTCACCCCTGCCGAGATTGAAAAACTAATCCAGTGCTATCAAGTCACCGCAACAAGAACAGAGTACAAAGCGCTTTTCACTAAAATAAAGGCTAACAATTTAACTAAAAAGTGCACTAACAACGTTGTGGCATGGTGTGAGATCTTAGAATTTGAGAATGGCGTGAACGCTTTAAATCAGCAGGCTATTAAAGATCTTATTTCAATTATGATACCTGGAAAGGGCTTCTTGCCAAGAACAGATTGTGTGATAAAAGCAGCTGAACTTTTAAAGCTTACACATCAATTAAAAATACCGCCTCAGCAACACGCTTTTCGTTTGTTAATTGCAAACCATACTGACTCGCAGAAATTGAGGCGTGGTAATTTTGCAGATGCGCAATTTGTCGCAGCAACCGCTGAAGATTGGATTAACAAACTTGTTAAACATATAAACCTTAAAGCAGCTTCATTTGAATGTGCGAGCTTGTTTCAGTTCACCAGCAAAGTTTCTCAACAAGAATTTGACAAATTACCTATAACAGTCAAGCTCATTCAATCTAAAGAAGTTTTATATAAAAACAATCCATTGTTAGAAGTAAGAATTTTAACTTCACAAAAACGGTTAAATAAAGCCAGCCATAATCAAATAGACACAAGAGACAAAAGCTTGGCAAATTTAATTAAGGTGTTATGTTTATGGTTTTCTTGGCAAAAATTGAAAGAAAATAATCCTAATTAAACTTAGGGTCATGATTTATTTCAATAATCACCAGTCTAAGAGTGGGAAGTCAAGAGAATCTTCACAATGTGCCCAGGCTGTGTGAAAACTGCTGATCACCTTTTGGTCTAAGTAGCAGGTTTTTATGATCAATTATTCTTAATAAAACGCCCCAAGCCAACTGCTTGTTTACTAAAATTAATAGCATACGAAGCAATAGTAAGTGTGCTGATATGACCCACCATATAAAAGGCTCAGGCAGACATCAAGTAACATTGTTTCCTGAGGCACTGGATGATTTTGTTATTGAAAATAACCCTGTCCGAGTAATCGACATCTTTGTTGATGGTCTGCAACTTGCTTCTCTCGGCTTCGAAAATATTAATCCAAAACAGACTGGGCGGCCTGGGTATCACCCGGCCACCATGCTTAAACTGTATATTTATGGATATCTGAATCGTATCCAGTCTTCCCGCAGATTAGAAAAAGAAGCGCATCGAAATGTTGAATTGATGTGGCTGCTTGAGCGATTAACCCCTGACTTTAAAACCATCGCTGATTTCAGAAAAAATAACGGTAAAGGTATTAAGAATGCTTGCCGTGCTTTCATTGACCTATGCAAGCAAATGCAAATGTTCACTGATGTGATTGTTGCCATTGACGGTAGTAAATTTAAAGCGGTAAATAGCAAATCGAATAACTACACTCCGAGCAAGGTTAAAGGCCACATCGAAAGAATTGAGCAAAGCATCAGCTTATATCTGGATAAGCTCGATGATGCCGATAAAAAGGCAGAGCTTGAAGCTAACTCAGAATTAACAGCAACAAAGTTGGCATGGCTTCAAAAGCGTTTAGAAGAGTTAAAGCAAGTGCAGCAAGCCGAAGAGCAACATCCTGATAAACAGCTGTCATTAACAGATCCTGATTCTCGGCTGATGAAAATAAACAATGTTAACCGCCAAGTTAGCTATAACGTACAGACAGCAGTAGATGCAAAGCATCATCTGATTGTTGCTCACGAGGTAACCAATATCCCTGACCGTGGCCAGCTAACGACTGTGACCAAATTAGCGCAAGAGGCAGTGGGTAAGACTGATATTACTGTTCTTGCCGACAAAGGGTATTACAGCCGGAGTGATATTAAAGCGGCTCAGGACTTAGGAGCCGTAGCCTTAGTTCCAAAAGGTGATACCTCTGGAGCTGACCGCAAAGGGCTTTATAACCTCGCACTGTTTAAATATAACCAGGAAAAAGACATCTACATTTGTCCTGCGGGTAACGAGCTTCAGAATCGGTTTACCACCGTTGAAGATGGCTTAGAATTGCAAATGTACTTTAATTGTATTGCTTGTAGGGATTGCAGCCAGCGCGCCAAATGCACCACGTCAAAAAGTGCAGCTAGGCGGATCCGTCGTTGGGTGCATGAATCTGAAATGGAAAACATGCAGGCTAAGTTAGATGCTGCACCACAATCAGCTACGATACGAAAGCAAACCGTGGAGCACCCGTTTGGAACGATCAAAATGTGGATGGGTGCGACTCACTTCTTGATGCGACGATTTACCAATGTAAGCACTGAAATCAGCTTACACATACTGGCATATAACCTGAAACGGATGATATCGATTTGGGGCGTTGAGGGATTGAAAATTAAGCTAAAGGAGCTTTATGAATAGTGAATATTATTGCGTATAAGCCATTGTCAGTCACAAAGACCACTTGGGTATGTCCCGCCGTGTCAGGATAGTTGTCCGGTCTTTTTTTCACAATAGTTAGCGTCAGACGGCGGGTGGTTAGCAGGTTGAAATGGCTATATCCCCAGAAAGAAAAGAAGCGATCTTAAAGAAGTTATTACCGCCAGTCAGTCGCTCAGTAGCGCAGTTGGCAAGAGAGGAAGGCATTTGCGAGCAGACGCTGTACAATTGGCGTAATCAGTTAAAAGCTCAAGGATATGCTGTGCCGGTAAGTGGACAAAAGCCTGATGATTGGTCAGGAGAAGCAAAATTGGCGGTGGTGATTGAAACTGCCCCGCTATCAGAGGCTGAGTTAAGCCAGTATTGCCGTGAAAAAGGCTTGTTGGTTGAGCAGGTTAAAGAGTGGCGCAGTGCCTGTGTGATGGGCAATATGAGCGAAGCTCAGCGCAAGGCTGCTGAGAAAAAGCAGTCTAGAGAAGATAAAAAGCGCATTAAAACGTTAGAGCGCGAGCTTAACCGTAAAGAAAAAGCCTTAGCGGAGGCGGCAGCGTTGCTGGTGCTGCGAAAAAAGCTCAGAGCGTACTACGGCGAGGAGGACGAGGACAGTTAACGTCGGTTAGTGAACGCAGCTTAAACCTGGTCTGGTTTGATGAAGCCGTGTTAGCCGGTGCCAGGCGTGATAAGGCTGCACAGGAGCTTGAGATACCGTTGCGTTCACTGCGCCGCTGGCGGGATGAGCAAGGTGTGGTGCTTGAAGATAAACGGCCAGTAGCCATCAGGCAAGAGCCGAAGAACAAGCTTAGTGAAACCGAGCGCGAGCAGATACTGGCCACCTGTAATGACGAAGAGTATGCCAGCTTACCGCCATCGCAAATTGTGCCGAGGTTGGCAGATAAAGGTGTTTATCTGGCGTCGGAATCGACGATGTATCGGGTATTAAAAGCGGCAAACCAACAGCACCATCGTGGCAAAAGCAAAGCACCTCAGAAGCGGCCAATGCCCACCAGTTACAGTGCGTCAGCACCCAATCAGGTGTGGTGTTGGGACATCAGCTATATGCCCTCAGGCATACGCGGTTTATACTGGTATTTATACGCGATCATCGATATTTACAGCCGAAAACTGGTGGCTTGGGAAGTACACGACAAGGAATGCAGTCAACTGGCCAGTGAGTTGGTACAGCGTGCGTTACTACGTGAACAGTGCCTGTTTAAACCACTGGTACTGCACTCAGATAACGGCAGTCCGATGAAAGGCAGTACGCTCAGGGTAAAATTGCAAGAATGGGGTGTAACCTCCTCATTCAGCCGGCCCAGAGTGAGCAATGATAATCCGTATGTGGAGTCGTTGTTCAAGACGGTGAAATATTGTCCGCAGTGGCCAACCGGCGGCTTTGCAACCGTAGGTAGTGCCAGAGAGTGGATGTTAGAATTTACACGCTTCTACAATAATGAGCATCGCCATAGTGGTATCAGGTTCGTGACACCGGCGCAGCGGCATCAGCACCAAGATACGGCTCTGCTGGAAAAGCGTAAAGCGGTATATGAACAAGCAAAGTCAGATTACCCACAGCGATGGGCTGGCAGAGCAACAAGAAACTGGAGCCCTATAGGGCCAGTAAGTCTGAATCCTGAGCGGGAAATCGTGCCAGTTCAGGCAGCAGCATAAAACGGGAAAATCGGACAACTACCTTGAAAAACTCCGATGTCGATTTAGTCAAAGCCAAATCCCCATAGAACAAAATTAAACTTTAGTTAGCCAAGTTGAGCGAAATTCTATTGCTGCTATGGAATAACTTGGTGGCAAAGCAGAAATTTTGAGTTTTTACACAGCCTGGGCCAATTGCAGACATTCCAACTTTAAGGCTGTAAAGTCCGCTTTTAGGTGTTAGCAGAACGCAAAGCTTTGGGGCGGCTGAAGCGCAGCGTAAGCCGTCCCAGCCGCGCATGCGGCGACAATAGCGCCTTGTTATACAAACTGACAACTTACCGCTTTTTTGGTGTTGCAGAGATACTGTATGTATTTCGTGGCAAAGGCGGTAAAGATCGAGTCACGATGTTACCTGAAAAGCTTGTTGAACCCCTTAAATTGCATATTGAAAAGGTTCGTGATCTTCATGAAAAGGATCTTTGCGAAGGTGAGGGTAAAACAAGTCTCCCGCCAGGGCTCGCTCGAAAATACCCTTACGCAATTTCTGATTTTAAGTGGCAATTTATATTCCCATCATCTGTCAGGTGTAAGCATCCAGTGGATGGATATGTTTGCCGCCATCACTTGCATTGGACGTCCCTAACAAAGAAATTAAGGAGCGCTGTTATACCATTCCGTCTAGTTTTCTGTTCTAATTGCAGGTTTCGAATAATCACTCGCTTAGCTTTATGAATCAAACCGCTGAAGAACTCCTCAAGCTCTCCCGAGCGGAGAAAAATGCGCGTAAACGCATGCGTTTACTCGCGATCGCGCAATTCCTTGAATGTAAAAACCGCACACAAGTCGCTAATCAATAGAAGGTCAGCCGCACCAGCGTCAATAACTGGGTGTCAAGTTACCTTGAAGCGGGCTTGGATGGTCTTGAAGCCCGCAAAGCAAAGGGGCGGATTCCTTATCTCAGCGCACAACAGCAAAAGCAATTAGGCGAGTTTATTGAATCGCATAGCCAAAGTGAGCAAGGTGGCAGACTGACCGGCGAGAAAATTCTTCACTACATCAAAACCGAGTTTGGTGTGGAGTACCACCACAACGCTATTTATAAACTCCTCAAACAGCTGGGATTTAGCACCACCTTAAGGTGGCTTTTTCGTTAGGCGCTGTGGCAGGTGTTCGCCGGATTACAGCAGCTGGCTTTGACTTCTGTCGCCGGATATCCCGCCTCTGTTAAGACCTCCATTACCTCTGCAGAGCTCAGTTCCGTGCTGAGCTGCAGCGTTTTGTCGGTCAGGTTCGTCTGTATTTTTGCATCACCATCTGCTGTGAGGATGGCTTTGGTAACCATGCTAACGCAGTGGCCACATGTCATGTCAGCGATATGGAATTTCATAGTGTTTCTCTCCTGTGGTGTGTTCATGACACAAGCTAATGCTTGCCACTGTGGTAAAGTCAAGCCGCTATTTTAAGTTTTTTTGAAAGTTGTTTGACCTTGCCATAATGGTAAGGTTTAGTCTTGTTATGCCTGATAACATTTCTCAACCTGGAGTCACGGATATGGCAGCAACAATACAACTTGCAATAAAGGGCATGACCTGTGCGTCCTGCGCGAATCGGATTGAAAATGCACTGCGCGCTGTGGCCGGCGTGACCTCAGCCAGCGTCAACCTGGCAACAGACATCGCAACGGTAGCAGGCGATGCCCGCTTTGACGAGCTTAGTGCAGCGGTAACCCGTGCCGGCTATGAACTGGACACGGCTAACCGGCAATATGCGGTAAAGGGTATGACCTGTGCGTCTTGCGCCGGCCGGGTGGAAAAAAGCCTGTTAAAGGTGCCTGGTGTGCTAAGCGCGTCAGTAAACCTGGCTACAGAGCAGGTAAGCCTGACCCTGTTACCCGCCACAGAAGACCGCGCCCTGAAACAGGCCGTTGCCGATGCCGGGTATGAGCTGATCCTCAGCCAGGCTTCGCCTGAGGCTCAAAATTCCCCTGCTCAACCACGACGTTTTTATCAGCGTGACAGCTGGCCAGTGATCGGTGCTGCCTTACTCACCCTGCCGTTAGTATTGCCGATGGTGGGCATGCTGTTCGGTGCCGACTGGATGTTGCCTGCCTTGTGGCAATGGCTGTTAGCAACACCGGTACAATTTTACTTTGGCGCGCGCTTTTACAAAGCCGGCTGGCATGCACTGAAAGCGGGCACCGGCAATATGGACCTGCTGGTATCAATGGGTACCAGTGCCGCTTATGGCTTATCGCTCTATCTGTGGTACAGCTTTGATGGGCATCATGGCGCACCACACCTGTACTTTGAAAGTGGCGCGGCAGTATTAACCCTGGTACTGCTGGGTAAGTTCCTGGAGAAACGCGCCAAGCGGCGTACGACCGATGCGCTGCAAGCACTGGAAAACTTAAAACCGACATCAGCAAGGGTCTGGCGCAATAATAGCTGGCACAGTATTGCAGCGGCTGAGCTGCTCAAAGGTGATCGCATTCAGGTGCTGCCAGGAGAACGGATACCGGCCGACGGCATAGTGACAGAGGGCAGCAGCCACGTGGATGAGGCACTAATCAGCGGCGAAAGTGTGCCGCTGCATAAAACCTCTGGCGATAAAGTGACGGGCGGCTCGGTTAATCTCGATGGTCGGCTGGAGTTCGAGGCCAGCGCCTTAGGTGCAGAATCCACCTTGTCAAAAATTATCCGCCTGGTAGAGCAGGCTCAGGGCGCGAAAGCACCAGTGCAAGCCCTGGTGGATAAGATAAGCAGTATCTTTGTACCGGTAGTATTACTGGTCGCCTTAGCCACCGTGCTGATTTGGGGTCTGGCGTTTGCCGATTGGCAGCAAGGTATTCTTAATGCAGTAGCGGTATTGGTTATAGCCTGTCCCTGTGCTTTGGGTCTGGCCACTCCGGCGACCATTATGGCCGGTACCGGCACAGCGGCGCGCCAGGGTATTTTGGTGAAAGATGCTGTCGCGCTGGAGCAGGCGACAAAAATTGATTATGTGGTGTTTGATAAAACCGGCACCCTCACCGAGGGTAAACCCGTATTAACGCAGCTGAATGCGCTTAACAACGAAACTGAGTTGGCCGCACTGGCCTATGCGTTATCACAGTACAGCGAACACCCACTGGCCAAAGCAATTGTTAGCTATGCTATCAACCACAATGTCGATTTATTGGCAGTATCGGATTTTGCTGTAGTGGCCGGAAAAGGCGTGAAAGCTAACGTCAAAGGCCGTGCGGTAATGCTGGGCTCAGGTAGCTGGATGAGAGAGATGGGGCTGACATTACCGCAAGACCTTATCGCAGTGCCGGGCGCCTCGGTATCCTGGCTGGCAGAGAAAACTGCTCAGGGCACGACATTACTCGGTTTGCTGTGTTTTGCCGATAAAGCCAAAGCCCAGGCAAAAAATGCGGTACATAAGTTACAAGCTGCCGGTATTCAGGTTGCCATGTTAACGGGTGATTCAGCGGCCAGCGCCGAGTATGTTGCCAAAGAGCTGGGGCTGGATAACTTTAACGCAGAAGTGCTGCCGCAGGGTAAAGCACAAGCCGTAGCGGCCTATCAGCAGCAAGGCTATAAAGTAGCGATGGTGGGCGATGGCATTAATGATGCCCCTGCTTTGGCTCAAGCTGATTTAGGTATCGCGATGGCAACAGGTACCGATGTTGCGGTCAGTGCGTCTGCATTTACGCTGATGCGTGGCGACCCGGAACTGGTTGCGACAGCACTGCTGCTCGCCAGTGCAACCTACCGTAATATTCAGCAAAATCTGTTCTGGGCCTTTGCCTTCAATACTATCGGTATACCGCTGGCGGCGCTGGGCTTTTTAAACCCGGTGATTGCCGGCGCAGCGATGGCCTGTAGCAGTGTGCTGGTGGTAACCAATGCCCTGCGTTTGCAACGCATGTCTTTTTAACAAGGAGCAGCAAATGGCGACCTTACTGACCATTGGTGATGCGGCAAAAGAGAGTGGCTTAAGCGCCAAAATGATCCGGCACTATGAGCAATCCGGTTTGCTGAGAAAATCACCACGCACTGATGCCGGTTACCGGCTTTACAACAGTGAGCAAATTAACCAGCTACGTTTTATTCGTCAGGCACGCAACCTGGGGTTTTCGTTACACGATATCCAGTCGCTGCTGGCATTATGGCAAGACCCACAGCGTGAAAGCCGGGTGGTAAAACAGCTGGCTCAGCAACACCTGGATGAAATTGCCGGCAAAATTGCCGAGCTGCAGCATATGCAGCAGGTGATGACGGAGCTGGCGGACAGCTGCCGGGGCGATAGCAGCCCACATTGCCATATCTTGCAGCAACTGGCGAAACCCGGCTGACATTATCGTGCTTCAATAAAAAAAGGGTATACGGATTTAATGGTTGATGGGGCACCTTCACCCCATCAATCTGATACCACCCTCAGATGGTTGATAGATCGACTCCGTAGTTGAGTTCCTCTGCGAAGTCCGGCAGTCCGTAACCGATGGTTTTCTTGTAGAAAGGAGAGACCTTCGCAGTCGGTGCCTTCTTCTTGTGCTTCGTGGTGTAGAGCATTCGTGCCCGCATCACCTCGAAGGAGTAACCGCGCCCTTCACGGTTCTTGTCCTTGGCCAGTCGGTTGATGGACTCCGTGTAAGCGTTGGTGACGGGCATGTCCGTCTCGAAGTAGGTCATGGTCTCTTCGCGCCAGTTTCCCACTGCCCTGACCAGATCGCTCCAGACTTCCTTTTGGCCCTTCGGGATGGTGGCTATCCACTTGTCCAGGGCGGCTTCTGCCTGGAGCCGTGTGGTGGCGTCCCAGATGCCGTAGAAGCGCTCCTTGTGCTCGTAGGCGGCCAGCAGTTGCGGGAACGCGCCTGTCCAAGTCTCCATGATGAGGCGCTCCCGGTCTGAGACTTCGTGAGCGCGTTTCAGCAGGATTTTCCGGTCTCCCTTGAGAGTCCGGCTCTGGGACGGTTTCAGCTCCTTTCTGAGGCCCTTGCGCACTCTCTCTAGGGCATCGTTGGCCATGCGTACCACATGGAACTTATCGACCACGATACGGGCCTGGGACAGCACAGCCTTGACCGCTGCCCGGTAGGGGTTCCACATGTCCATGCTGACGATCTCGACCTTCTGGCGGTCTTTCAGCTTCATCAGGTAGTTGGTCACCACGTCCTGACGGCGGGTAGCCAGCAGGTCGAGCAGGGTTCGCTCCTCGATGTTGGTCAGGATGCAGCGGTAGCGCTTGTTCAGGTATAGCTCGTCAATGCCCAGGATGCGGGGCGTCTCGAAGCGGTGCCAGCGCCCCAAGAACTCGGCGCGGGCGTCCGTTGAAGATGTCGCGTACCGTCTTCTCGTCCAGACCTGTCTGTGCCGCCACGAAGGTGTAGGGGTGGTTGAAGGATTCCTTCTCCACGTATTCATGCAGCCGCAGCGTCATACGGAAGCCGTCCACCATCTCCGGTAGCTGGGGCCTGAAGGTTGTCTTGCAGGCCCGGCAGGTGTACCGGCGGCGGACCACCCAGAGGGTGACCCGCTTGCCGTGGATGGGCAGATCACGATAGGGAACATCACGCTTGCCGAACCGCACGAACTCACCCTGCACTCCGCATTCTTCGCAGGCAATGGGATCGGGCGCGTCCACTTGGAAGTGCATGTCGTCGTCGGTGGTTTTGTAGCCCAGTACTTGGTATTGCGGCAGGTGAAGGATGTTGTCGGGAAGTTCGGTCATGGTGTTGTATAGGCGAAGGTTTCAGTCAGATCCATCCGACTCGGCATTGGTGTTTGTTTTTTTACCCAAAAAGCTGCCGGAAACTAAAAGTAAGGCACCGAGGACAATTGCAATATCAGCCAGGTTGAAGGCCGGCCAATGCCAGTCTCGCCAATAGAAATCAAAGGAATCCACAACATAGCCGCGAAAGACCCGGTCAATCAGGTTGCCCATGGCGCCACCGAGGATAAGACTGTAAGCGATGGCTTCTCCTTTATGACGATTTTCAAGGATCAGCTTGATCAGAAAAATCGAGACCACTACCGCGATTCCGATAAAAAAGTAGCGCTGCCAGCCTCCACCATTCGCAAAAAGACTGAATGCGGCACCGGTATTCCATACGTGTACCCAGTTAAAGAATGAGGTCACTGAAATAGACTCGCCATAGGCCATTGATTGTTGCACCAGCCATTTTACGGCCTGATCAGACGCTGCCAGCAGGCCGGAGATGGACAACAGAGCGTACGGTGACAGATGTTTGCCAAAAATGGACATTGCTTAATCCTTGAGCGCCAGAATGCGTCTAGCACCGTTAAGCACAATTACCCCCGCGATGGTGCCGATAATCAGATCCGGATAATTGGACCCGGTCCACGCGACCAGAGCGCCGGCGGTGATGACCCCCAGGTTGATCACCACGTCGTTGGCCGAGAATATCCAGCTTGCCTTCATGTGCGCCCCGCCCTCCCGATGTTTGGATATGAGCAGCAGACAACTGGTATTGGCAATCAATGCGACGAATGCGATAGCCATCATCACCAGGGATTCAGGCTCACTACCGAATACAAAGCGTCTCACCACCTCTATGAGTACGCCCACAGCCAAGATCAGTTGCAGTACACCAGCAAGATGCGCGGCACGTACCTGCATTTTCACGCTATGTCCAACCGCATAAAGGGCAAGCCCATACACCGCCGCATCGGCAAAATTGTCCAGGGATTCTCCAATCAGGCCGGTGGACCGGGCGATCAGACCGGCAGTCATTTCCACCACGAACAGAAGTGCATTGATGCCGAGCAACCAGCGCAGGGTCCCGGATTCTTGCTTAGCAGAAGCTGCCGAAAACTCGGCGGCCTTGATGGTCTCCGGATTTGCAGCAACGCTTTCCTGAAGCGCGGCGCCTAGCCCCAAGGTCTTCAGTTTCGAGGTGACGGGCTCGACCTCGCCGTCATGCACGACCTTCAGCCGGCGGTTCGACAAGTCGAAGGACAGCGCCCGAATCTCCTCAAAGCCGTTCAGGGCTAGGCGAATCATTCGTTCTTCTGATGGACAGTCCATCTTCGGCACGGCATAAACACTGACCCATCTCCCCGACGCATCGGAGGAGGCCTGCATATCGGTATCCGCCGCAGGCCTTGCATGGTCGCCACAGGGGCCTCCGCAGTTTTTACTCATGATATGACTCCACTTGAATGTGATCGGGTTTTCATTTAAAACTATATAGTCGCTATAAGGTCAATAGCGTAGAGAATCCGTTGCGGAGGAACCCGATGCGTATTGGTCAGTTGGCACAGTCAGTAGGGGTAGATACACAGACGATCCGCTTCTACGAACGGCAGGGCTTGTTGCCGCCGCCTGGTCGGCAGGAGAACGGTTACCGTGTCTATACCGAGAAACACGTTGAGCGGCTGGCCTTTATTCGTCGCTGCCGCATCCTGGATCTGTCACTGGCAGAAATTCACGAACTAAAGCGCTATCAGGACGACCCTCATCAGTCCTGTACCGCTGTCAATGCCTTGCTCGATGATCACATCTCTCATGTGCGGTCGCAGATAACCGCTCTGCAAGCGCTTGAGAAACAACTCGTTTCACTGAGAGCGAGTTGCAACGATGACCGGGAAGTTGAGGCGTGTGGGGTTCTTGCTGGAATTAGCGAAGGAAACATGCACCAGCAGTAGGTGAAGCATCAACCAGATAATCCGATGAGATGCCGGTCTGTCTCACTCTCATGCAAAGGTAAGATCAACCATTTAATCCGCTTACCCTAAAAAAACACCACTTTAAAAGTGGTGTTTTTTTAAGCGCCTATTATTGGCTACTGCATCGAAGCATCGCTGATGTGGGCGTAGACGCTGGCGCTGCCATCTTTGTTTAGCAGCAGAATGTCGTACGGCATAAAGCGGTCTTCGACCTCCATGCCCGGTGAGCCGAGCGGCATCGCCGGTACACTCAGGCCAATCGCATCCGGATGCGACTCAGCGAGGAATTGCCGGATGTATTTAGCAGGGATATGGCCTTCAAAAGCATAGCCCTGCTCCGATACGGCGGTGTGACAGGAATAATACTGTGGTGAGATACCGTAGCGGGCTTTAATGCCACTTAAATCATCATAATTTTTCGTATGTGCAACCACTCCCTGCTGTTCAAGGTGCAATACCCACTTTTTACAGCAACCGCAGCTTGGCGTTTTGTATACCGTGAGGGTTAGTGCTGCCGCATTGCCAGCACTGTCGGACAAAGCTGTAGTTTCCGGTTTAGCCGGGCCGGCGTCTTTACAACCAGCCAATAGCGCAGTGGCTGCCAGCATTGCCGCTATCAGAGTTAACTTCATAGTGCTCTCCCGCTGTTGCCTTAGTGCGACCAGTGCACATGCACGATCTTCCAACCGTCGCCGTTATCTACCAGCACCAGCGTTTCTTTACTGATAACGTCAACCGGCTTGCCTTTATAGTCGCCAGTCAGTTGGCTGCGGCTAACCGAATAGGCCACCTTGCCCAGCACCTTGGTCTGATGTTCCAGCGCCTCTACCTGTACCGCCGCCATAAATTTCATATCGGCCAGCATATGGTGACTGGCATACTCATCTGCCGAGCGCTCTACGCCATTACCTTCGACAATCAGTACGTCATCTGCCAGCATGGCGCGGGCAGCATTGGCATCACCAGCGCGTAACGCCTGATGAAACGCTTTTACCGCCTGAGCGGCAGCGGTGCTTTCGCCGACAAACAAGGCCGGGGCGGCATGCTTTTCATTGCCGTGCGCCTGCACACTAACGGGGCATAGCAACGCCAGGCCCAGGCTGATGGCAGACAAGGTTTGAATTTTATTGCGAAACATATTAGGTATCCTGTTGTAATTATTAGAATAAAGCAGGCTTAATGTGCTAAGCCCACCACAGTGGTAAAGCTGCTGCTGGTTGCCAGAACCAATAGCGCCAACAGCATTTCGATAAAAATAGACCGTGCCAGCAAGCGGCTGTTCTGATGCTTCGCCAGCGCGTTGACCAGCTTAAATTTATGCCAGGCGGCCAGCAGTAACATGGCCGCGACCAACATCAGCTTAAACAGCAGCAAACGGCCATAATCGGTTACAAACAACTGGCTAAGTGGGTCAAGCAGTTGCAGTAAGATCAACACGCCACAGCTGATAAGCAATACCAGCAGATAAAGCGCAACCTGACCGAACTGCTGCATCAGCGCCAGCAGCCTGTCTGGTGCCAAGCGGTAACAGCTTTGCCACAGCGGCAGCAAGGAGCCTACCCAGGCCGCTATTGCCAGCACATGCAGCGTCAGTAACAGCTGCCACAGGCCTGCCAAACTGGCCACATGGCCGGTTTGGCTGAAACTGCCGGCCAGCAAAAACGCAGCCAGGCTAACAAGCGCAATGCTCACCGTGTTGCCGCTGTGTTTAACGCGCCGGGCCCAAAGCCACAGCGCTGCATAACCGCATAACCATAAAAGCAGCTGGGTGCGCATTGCCGATTGCCAAACCATCTGTAGCATCAGCCTGTCGGCCATGCCAGCTACGCCTGTTTCGGCCAGCGCACCAGCCTGCAGCGGCAGATACAGTAACGCCAGCACCATACCTGCGGCCGACCACCCCAGTACAAGGCGTTTTAACCACAGCCGAAAGGCAAGGCTATCAGACGGTGGCTGAGCCAGCGCCGGCAACTGCAGCAAAAACGCCGCACCAATACTGCCGCTAACCGCTAAATAACTCAGCAGCTTGTGGGCGAATAAGGCTAATACCCAGGTATCGCTAAACATCGCCAATCTCAAGCCATCTAGTGCTGATGCGCGTGCGCGCTATCAGCTTTCACCCCGGCGTCAGCGCCGGCGTGGAGCATAAAACTGAAATCACCTTTCATTTTATGACCGTCTTCGCCCAAACCTACCCAGTTAACCTGATAACTACCGATCTCCAGCACTGGCAACGGCCAGCTAAACTGCGTGGCGACAGCGGTGGGCGTAAAGCCAAAATCGACAGTGTTACCGTTATCGTGCAACAGCGTGACTTTCGTCAGCCGGATCGGGCCACTAAAGCTGATACTGAGTACATCCGGTGCCTGCATTAGCATGGCGTTATCCGCCGGCACCGAGCCGCTTTGTTTAACATGCGCCAGCACAGGCCCGGCAAACGCCAAACAGAGCAGAGTAAGCAGCGGGATTAATTTTTTCATGTTGATCACCTTATTTATTAAAACTCTGATCTATTAAAACCAGAAACGCACACCGGCAACCCAGGATGTTTCTGCTGTCGATGCATCCTGCAGGCGGGCAAAATCTGCCGTGTTACCATATTTGTTATGCCACTCTACCCCGACATAGGGTGCGAACTGGCGGGAGAATTCATAGCGCAGCCGAAGCCCTGCCCCCAGTGAAGACAGGCCTTTACCCAGCTGATTGACCTCATCGTCTTTGCCATAGGCTGTCAGCTCCGCCCGGGCCTGCAGGATCAGGCGCTGCGTTAACAGCAGCTCATATTCCGCTTCGGCACTTAACGCGGTGCGACCACCAGTGCCCAGATAAGCCGTGACATCCACTTCAAACCAGTACGGCGCCAAACCCTGCACACCCAATGCTAACCACTGCCGGTTGGTGCCATCGGCAACCTGATCCAGGCGCAGCCCAAGCTGACCATCCCAATAGGCTGCTATCGCGTGGCTCCATAACAGCTCGGTGCTGCTCTCTTCCAGCTTGCCGTCACTGACTTCAGCTTCGGTTTTCAGCACCAACCGATCATAGGTCGTACCATACCAGGCTTGCAGCTCCAGTTCGCCAGCTTCACTGTCGGCATTGTATTCCAGCCGATCGCCCAGCACGGACCACTGTGGATGTTCAACGCCGTGCTTTAAATGGCGTGAATCGGCCATGCCATAGGGCCCGTCAGTCAGGGTGTAGCCGTTGGAGTAGGCATGTGGATCGCGGGCATTAGCCGGCGCCTTACCGCCTTGCATCTGCATATCGGCATGGTTCATCGTGCTGTGATCCATACTGCTGTGATCCACGGCCTGCTCAGCATGGGTCATTTCACTATGGTTCATCTCGGTATGATCCATTTTGCTATGGTCCACTTCGCTGTGGTCCATCTGGCTATGGTCTACGGCCTGCTCAGCGTGGCCCATTTTACTGTGGTCCATGCCGCTATGATCCATCTGACTGTGATCCATGTCACTAGGGTTCGTCTGGCTATGGTCAACCGCCTGCTCAGCGTGGTTCATCTTGCTATGATCCATTTTGCCGTGGTCCATTTTGCTGTGGTCCATGCCACTGTGCGTTGGTACCGGCGGTTTCTCAGTGGCGTTCTGCGCTGCCACGCCAGGGCTGAGCGCCACAGTACAGGCCAGCGCCAGCAGCGACAAGGTTAGCGTTACGTTGGCTGTTTTCATGACACCACCACTTCTCTGAACATACCCGCATCCATATGGAACAATAAATGACAATGCCAGGCCCAGCGCCCGACATCATGCGGCGTGGTTAAAAAGCTGATGCGCTGCGCCGGTTGCACCGGAATGGTATGGCGGCGTACCTGTACGGCACCGTTGTCACTTTCCAGATCACTCCACATACCGTGCAAATGCATCGGGTGGGTCATCATGGTGTCGTTTTGCAAGATCACCCGGATACGCTGATTGTGCTTCATATGCACCGGTGTGCTTTTACTGAACTCTAAGCCATCGAATGACCAGGTGTAGCGCTCCATATTGCCGGTCAGATGCAGCTCAATTTCCGCCTCCGGGCCGCCCGGCTCAATAATACCGTCCAGCGAATGTAAATCGGCCAGGGTCAGCGCGCGCCGCCCGGTATTGCGCAAACCAATGCCCGGATCGTCCAGGTTGGTTCTTGGCATATCCACCCGCATATCCACCGACGGGCCATACTCGGTGCTGGCATGACGCACAGTTGAACTGGCTTTGGCATAAGGCACCGCCGGGCCATGCTGACTGTGATCGATAGCCATAGCACCATGCTGGCTATGATCTTCCGCGCCATTGCCGTGCGCCATCGCGCTGTGGCCGTGGCTGTGGCTGTCGCTTGCGCCATGGTTCATATTACCCATCATGTCAGCCATCGTCAGCCACTCCACCGGATCCAGTGCCGGCACCGGGGCGTGCAAGCCCTCGGCCACGGCCAGGGTACCGCGGGCATAGCCACTGCGGTCCATACTCTGGGCGAAAATGGTGTATGCATCCGCTTGTGGCGACACGATAACATCATAGGTTTCGCCCGGGCCAAAGCGGAATTCATCCACCGTCACCGGGTGCACATTCTGGCCGTCAGCCTGCACCACGGTCATTTTCAGCTCGGGAATACGCACATCAAAAAAGCTGTTGCTGGAGCCATTGATAAACCGCAGCCGCACGCGCTCACCGCGCTTAAATAAACCGCGCCAGTTGGCCAGCGGTGTGCTGCCATTCATTAAGAAGGTTAAGACAGCGGCTGACAAATCCGCTAAATCGGTTGGATTCATGCGCATTTGCTGCCACATCTGCCGTTTTGCCAGCGCCGCGTCCAGCCCTCTGTCAGTGATATCGCGCAGCATGTCCTGCACTGTTGGCTGATTAAAATTGTACAAATCACTTTGCACTTTTAATTTGCGAAACACCGTATGTGGATCTTCATCGGTCCAGTCTGACAGCTGCACCACATATTCGCGATCGGCGGCAATTACATCCTGCGCTTTGGGTTCAATGATCAGCGCGCCATACATGCCGGTCATTTCCTGAAAGCCACTGTGCGAGTGATACCAGTACGTGCCGCTTTGCTTTAACGTAAAACGATAGACAAAGGTTTCGCCGGGCATAATGCCTCTGAAGCTCATGCCGGGTACGCCGTCCATCTGGTAGGGTAAAATAATACCGTGCCAGTGAATTGAGCTGGGCACCGACAAGGTATTGGTTACCCGTATGGTGACCTCATCGCCTTCGCGCAAGCGTAAGGTCGGTGCCGGTATCGAACCATTGATGGTGGTGGCTTTACGGACCACGCCGGTAAAATTTACCAGCGCTTCGCCGATGGTTAAATCAATCACGTTACCGCTGAGCTCAGTGGCATAGCCGGTAAAGGCATTATCTTTAAAGGCGCTACCCGCCCTGACGATATGCGGAAAAGTGGCCAGCACGCCGCCCACCGCCAGCCCCTGCACAAACCGGCGCCGTGAAACCGATACCGGCATCATGGTGTTAGCCTTTATCATCTGCAACCTCCAATACTCTCTATATGCGTAGCAGTGTAGAGGACGAAACTGTCAGCAGCATGACATGAACATGACAAAGTTGTAATCTTGCTGTCATGTTGCTGTTTGGCGGTTTATGGCCTAATACTGCCAAAGCTATGTTTGGAGATGACAAGATGCGTTTGCTGATTGTGGAAGATGAACAAAAAACCGGCGACTATCTGAAGCAAGGCCTGAGCGAAGCCGGTTTTCAGGTGTCACTGGTCAGAAATGGCCTGGATGGCCATCATCTGGCGATGACAGAAGATTTCGATTTAATCATGCTGGATGTGATGCTGCCGGACGTCAGCGGCTTACGCATTGTGCAGGCGCTAAGAGAAAACCATAACCACACGCCGGTACTGTTTCTGTCGGCCCGCGACAGTGTCGACGACCGGGTAAAAGGCCTGGAGCTTGGCGCCGACGACTACCTGATCAAACCCTTTGCTTTCTCTGAAGTGCTGGCCCGGGTCAGAACCCTGCTACGGCGTGGTCAGGCCGTACCGCAGTCAGAATTATTGCAGGTCGCCGATTTACAACTGGATATCGCCAAGCGTAAAGCCAGCCGCAGCGGCGCCAAAATAACATTGAGTAATCAGGAATTTAGCTTGCTTGAGCTGCTGATGCGCCGCCGCGGCGAAGTACTGCCACGCTCGCTTATCGCCTCGCAGGTGTGGGATATGAATTTTGACAGCGACACCAATGTTATCGATGTAGCTATCCGCCGCTTGCGCGCCAAAATTGATGATGGCTTTGCGGCAAAACTGATCCACACCGTGCGCGGTATGGGCTATAAACTGGACGATGAGCAAACTGATGCATAAAGCTGGCAAACGCCCTCTCTCGATCACCGTTCGCGTGGTACTTTTTGTCGCGCTAACCATTTCGATTTGCCTGTTCTTCGTGCAGCAATTACTGCTCAGCTCAGTCGAACATCACTTTATCGAGCAGGACGCCGACGAATTAGCCGTGATCCTGCACGCGGTTGAGCACACGCTGACTACCGCTCAGGACGGCCAGCAACAGCCGGCACAGACGCTGGCCAAAGCGGTATCGGGCCATCACGGTGTTTACTATCAGGTGATGGATAGCCAAAACCGCTTACTGTACCGCAATGCCGACGTTGACTTAAGCCTGCTGGCTGCCAACACCCCGGCCAGCGCCGACTACAATGCCAAAACCATCCACCACTGGCAGCTGGACGGCAAAGCCTATCGCGGTGTGTTCAGCCGCCTGACCACGGCAGATCAGCACTATAAGGTAATTGCTGCTATTGATATCAGTTTTCATACCCATTTCTTGGCGCAGTTACAGCGCAGCCTGGGGCTGATTTTACTCGGCTCTGCACTGCTCACCTTGCTGGCGGCCTGGCTGGCGGTGCATCAGGGGTTGAATCCACTCAGAGGCCTTAGCGAACAAATGCGTGATATTCAAACCAGTAAACTGGATATTCGCTTGTCCCCGGGCGAGGTCCCGACCGAACTGCGCCACATGGTGCAGTCTTTTAATCTGATGTTAGATCGGCTGGAGCAGGGGTTTACCAAGCTGTCGCACTTTAGTGCCGACATCGCCCACGAGCTGCGCACGCCGCTGACCAATATGATCACGCAAACGCAGGTCAGCTTATCGCGCGCGCGCAGCGCCGACGAGTACCAGAATCTGCTGTTCTCCAATCTGGAAGAGCTGGAGCGGCTGAATAAAATGATTAGCGATATGCTGTGGCTGGCCAAAAGTGACAATGGCCTGTTAACACTGCAAAAGCAGCCGCTGGAGCTAAAGCAGGAAGTGGCCGCAATTTTCAACTTTTTCGAAGCCTGGGCGGCAGAAAGTCAGGTTGGCCTTAGCTATCACGGTGCCAATATTATTGTGCAGGCAGATCGCACCTTGCTGCGCCACGCCCTGACCAATTTATTATCCAATGCGCTTAGGTATACCCCGCCCGGCGAAACCATTACCGTCAGCACCACCGCAGCAGCCGACAGCACCACCATCACGGTAGAAAACCCGGGCCAGCCGATCCCGCCACAGCATTTGCCGTTTTTATTCGATCGCTTCTATCGTGCTGACGCCTCGCGCCAACGCCAGATAGAAGGCTCGGGTTTGGGCCTAGCCATTACCAAAGCCATAGTCGAAGCTCATCAGGGCCAGTTAAGCGTCGAATCAGATGCGCGCTCTACCCGCTTTAGCATCAGGCTTAAACTGGCGTGACGTCGGTTAAACTCACCGCGGTGCTATGCGGTATTAGCCAAGTAACATCCACAGCGCCACGCCAAACATCAGGCTGGCGCCGATGCGGTTTAAATACTGCACCCGGTTAGTTTTACTAAAAAACAGCGCCAAAGCTTTGCCGCCACTGGCGTACAGCAACATAGAGCCAAATTCCAACAACAGAATAATTGCCACTAACACCAGCAACTGCGGCCAGAATGCCAGCTGGCTATCGATAAAGGGCGGCAGCAGCGCCATATGAAACGCCCAGCCTTTGGGGTTAGACACTGCCGTAATAAAACCCTGGCTAAATAAAGTACGCCGCGCCAGCCTGGCAGGCAGCTCGCCTGGTTGCGGCAACGCCAGTTTGCCTTTAGCACGCCACATTTGCAGGCCTATGTAAGTGAGATATACCGCACCGGCAACTTTAAAACCCTGAAAAAAAGCCGGAAACTGCAGCATTATCGCCGCCACACCGCACACCGCCAGTATTGCCACCAACGCCACGCCGAGCATTTCGCCCCACATCATCCACAGCGTACGGCGCACGCCCTGGCTCATGCCCAACGTCATCGCCAGTGTCATGCACATGCCCGGGGTAACCTAAACAAACAAAAACGTCGGAATAAACGCGCCCAGCAACGCCAGATTAACCATAACCACCTCAACTGCAAGATGGCGCTATTCTGGCCGGTTGCAGCAGCGCCAGCAAGGGCGTTAAGCGGGGTTTTTAGTCAACCCGGCGCAGTAGCAAAATTATTCACAAAGAGGTTTTATTGCAATGGTAAGCAGGCAAAGTAGGAACGCTATTTAAAGGATTTAGCCCAAAAATCAAAGCGACTCTCGCGGTATATCTTTGCCTTGCCCTGCACGCAGTTCTTCCTGCTGCGGTAACTCCTGCCAGCATCCTGCCAACTCACGTACGGTTTGCGGCCAGTCGGCGTGATAGCCTTTGTAGTCTTGCTCGTTACCGGGATAAGTAGTTGGTTCAGTCATAGCTAGCTCCAAGCCCTTATTTAAGAGTAAGTATAACGTTGCTGGTTGCAGAATCTAGTAAGCATTACCTTCCCGCATTTGTTATTAGATAGTTACCCTGACACCATTTCTTGCTTTCGCCTCTTTTAATGCATAAATTAATCACTATAATTTAACTTTTTAATTACGTTGCACAAAAAGGAATCGGTGCTATGGAGCAACAATCTGTTTTAAAAGATGTTTTTATCTCAATGGGTGCATGGGTTTGCTGTGTTTGCCTTGATAGCAGCTGGGTTACCACACCCTCAGCGCGGTTTTTATGCCCAAGAGACCAGGTGCGCTCTCCGGTTACAAAGGGATTTGAATGCCCCATACGTTTTGCAATGCGTCTATCTCGCTCGCGCTCCCACTCGGTAACGGGAAACTGCTTATCCCAAGCCATTAAAAGCTGCTGTTGTTGGCGAGACATGTTGAGGTCATAACGGTCGTGCATGTAAAAGTAAATCCGAGCGATTTGCCCTTTAATCGCATCGCGCGGCTCTGCGGCTCTTGCACTAAAATCGATTTTAACCGGACATTGACCATGCTGCGGCTTGGCATTAGAAAGCATGGTGAAGTTGAAATTGGAGCGGTCGGCATTGACTGGAACAGCTTTATCAGCGATACCCATCGAATGATCAAGATGTGCTCTAGAGAGTGGGCTGTACTGAACAAACTTTAAGATGGAATGGTATTATACGGTCAGGTGTTCAGAAACACGTTACCGCACACACATTCAGGCACTCTTTCGCAACGCAGCTTTTAAAAGCGGGAACAGACATTCGTACAGTTCAAGAGCTGTTAGGGCATACGGATTTGAAGACAACTCAAATATATACACATGTCATCGGTCAACATTCATCAGGGACAATTAGCAGGGTGAGATTACGAGTGGTCATTTAATCACCACACTCATGCCAGCTTCCAACACCGCATCAAGATAAGCCTCATTCATCAATGCCTGACGCTGCTTTCTTCTGATACTCATTTTTCGCTTCTCAGCGCGTAACATATTCAAGCCGAAGTGTCGCATCGTGGCAAGATTGGCTGCTGCATTACCACGGTATATCTGGCACGCATCCTCACTTAAGCTCACATCCAGCACCCAGTGCAGCTGGTTTTCAATACACCAATGCTCGCGTACTGCCTGGGACAGCCTTTCTGCGGTAAGGTCGGCTGAGCTGATAAAATAACGTTGCTCTAACACCGCACGCTTGTGCTTTTCCACCCGGTAAGTCGTTGCCATGCCTAAGGTTGTCAGCGCTGGCCAGGCAGCTTTGAGTTTTTCCGGTAATTCGCTGGCCGGACAGACCTGGAATTCACGGTACTCTAGACGCCCACGGTTCTTTTCCAGTGACTGCGCTGCACTATCTTTATGCGCTTTACCCGCAAAGACTTGTTTTACTGCATCGTGCAGATGACCTTGGTTGCCTTTAACCGTCAACAGGTAATCAGCTTTTTTATCTACTATCTGCTGCGCTATCTCTTTCTGGCATCCCATTGCATCCAAACTGACCAGGCATCCTTTAAGCTCCAGCAAGTTAAGTAGCTGAGGTATCGCCGTAATTTCGTTGCTCTTCTCGTCCGTTTTAACCTGGCCCATTACCACACCATTGGCGCTGGCAAAGGCGCTAACCATATGAATAGAAGAGCAGCGGTCTTCCCGGTTGTAGGAGCCGCGAAGCGTTTTGCCGTCGATTGCGACCACCTGACCATCGGTAAGCTCTGTACAAGCCTGCATCCAACTGGCAAAGCAGCGCTGCAAGGCTTCGCTGTCCAGCAGTGACATCACCCGCGCGATGGTGTCGTGTACCGGCAAACCCAGTTTAAAAAAGCCATGTTCTTGCAGCCAGTCAAAGCGGTTTTCGCCGAAATCTTCAATATCTTCCCAGCCCTCACAGCCAGCAATGACTGCGCAAAGCGTTAAAAACACTACGTCAAACAAGGGGTAAACGACCTTAGCGGCTTGCCTTGGGTCTTCTAATTCTGAAAAGTGCTCTGCAAAAATATCGATGTTCATAAACTGGCTCCGCGTAAAAGCCAGTATCTGATCACAGCTGAAGATCGGGGTCAATCAGTTATGCTAAAGTGCGTACTAAATGTTCGTGATCTTGCCCTGGGACAATTAGCCCTATAGACCGATAATTTCGTTTTAAATAAACCGGGCTTCATGTCCGGTTTTGCGGTAAAAGCGGTCATTCGCATGCGGATTGTGTTGAGGTGCTGAATCTCTGCTTTTCGCTCAAAGCAGTCTTTGTTATTAATGAATGATTGCAGCAATCAATGGTCCTTGATTGTGAAAGTTATGGCCTATAGAAATTGCAACCAGTGGTCCCTTTAAAGTGAAACAGGTGGTAATTTAGGGTGATCTTTTACATATATTATTAGATGGTCGATGAACTTTAATTTCGTATGTTGATGCACCGGCTGCATTCGTTATCAAAGTGATCTTTGCACAATCTAATAGCATGAACATCATCAAACTATGCAACTGAGCTACAACAACGTTAATTTAATATCTCAATGGAAGTAATATTTGAAATTTTTAATAAAACCGGGCCGCCCTACTCGTCCTCTGGCACATAAACCATTAAGTCCTCTACCCTGCAATCAAAATACTTGCATAGCGCTTCTATAGCAGACGTTGTTGTTGAATGACGGCTAGCAGGATTTAACATTTTAGAAAGCGATGTTCTGTTTACACCTGTAGCAGCTGAAACCTCGGTTAAGGTTATTTTTCGTATTTCTTTTTTCTCTTTCTCGGCCACGAGTTCTTTAATTCTGAAAACAATCATAAAAAAACACCAAAAAATATCAAAAGTTCTTTGACAGAACAAAAAAGCATGGTTAATATGTTCCTCAAGAGAACGTTTGTTCTTTATCAGAACGGAGAATGCTATGTCTAATACGTTATTAAGCGCAAAAGAACTGGCTGAGCGGATTAAGTTTAGCCCAGTTTATATCAACAAGTCACTCAGAGATACGGTATTTTTAGAAGGGATCCACTACATTCGGCCATTTAACGGCCGCAAAATTCTTTATATCTGGGAAACGATAGAAGAAGCGATGTACCGCAGTTCAACGCGGAATCAGCTGTACATTCCAATGGCAAATGGGAGAATTTGTCATGGCTAGTATCGGCGTTCGCAATAATAAACTACTCATCGATTTTAGATATTGTGGTGTTCGTTGTAGAGAGCAGACAGAGCTGGATAACACTCCAGCTAATGTCAGAAAGCTAAATAAGCTTATTAATAACATTGATACAGACATCCGTTTGGAATGCTTTGTCTATCGTGATTATTTTCCTGGATCAACTAAAGCTGCTCAATTCAGTCGTAAGGATGACGAAGCGGCAAAAAGAAAAGCTGAAACCATGGCCAATTATCAACCCAGTATAGCCAAAGTTCCAGAGGTTCTTTTTGCTGAATTTTCAAAAGAATGGTTCGATGAAAACGCAGTGCGTTGGAAAAACAGCTATACCCAGACTATATCCTTTATTATCAAAAGCTACCTCAATACCGAATTCGGTGATGTACCGCTTAACCTGATCACTAAAGCAGCTATTTTGAAGTTCCGAGCTCGAATTGCCAATACTCAAGAAGATGGTAAAAAACGCTCAGCTGATTTTGTTAATCATGTAATGACGCCACTAAGGATGATCCTAGCAGAAGCAGGAGATCGTTACGGCTTTCGCTCACCTTTTGAAAACATTAAACCTCTTCGTGTCGACAAAACTGACGTAGAACCATTTTCATTAGAAGAAGTGAAACTGATCCTTGAAGAAATTCGAGCTGATTTTCATGCATATTTTACCGTTCGGTTTTTTACTGGCATGCGAACATCAGAATGTGACGGTCTGAAATGGAAGTATGTTGATTTTCAACGAGAGCTTATTTTAATTCGTGAAACTAACGTCAACGGGGTAATCGAGACGACAAAGACAGTAGGATCATATCGCGAAATTAAAATGTCCTCTTTAGTCTTTCAAGCGTTAAAACAACAATTCGCTACCACCTCAAACAAAAGTGAGTTTGTATTTTGCACTAACAAGGGCACACCGCTGGATCATCGGAATGTGCGAGATCGCATTTGGAAGCCATTGCTAGAAAAACTTGGACTCACCTATCGACGTCCTTATCAAACTCGGCATACCGCTGCCACGTTATGGCTGGCAGCGGGTGAGTCTCCCGAGTGGATAGCTCGGCAAATGGGTCATACAACAACCAAGATGTTATTCGAAACATACAGTCGCTATGTGCCAAACCTTACTCGCCAAGATGGCAGTGCTTTTGAACGTTTATTAAACAATAATTTATGATAAAGGTGATTCAAATGAAAAACCCTGTAGCTACTATTAATCCATTAGTTGTGCACACAACCAGCTTATGTTTGGATATGATGTGTTCAAAAACTTTTCAACACTCGCAAGCTGAAGATATCTTAATGATGCAAAAAAGTGTGCAAACACTAATTTTTAACCGCTGCATTGATGATGGCTATTTTCTCGACAATTTAACCTGCGTGAGTATGGCACTTTCACATAAAGTGATTACGATGCTATTGAATCAACTTTTTAACCCGACAATCCCAAACCCAGATAAAATCATGCGAGATCTGCAGACCGTGTTGATTGTGATCTCAACACGGTCAAAAGCAACCTCTTCAGAAAGTCAACTTAACAAAGCTGAACTGATGAAGAATGACAAGCAGTTAAACATTACTAACAGTAATTTGAATAAGGGTAACTCTCGGCATCTTGATTAAGCCCAACGTTCTGATCTGCTTCGTTGTTATTTAATGGAGCGGATCAGAAAGTATCTGAAGCCTTTGATTTACTTAATTAAACACGATCAATGTCAAACATTAAATCTGCCGATACCTCTCCCACAGTAAGACTCTCTAGATCTTTGATGCTCAGTTTTTTAGACTGTATAAGTTTTAATGGAAGTAAGCGTCCGGCGATCACAGGTTAGCGCTCTGATTTAAGTGTCCACTTAATTTTAGTGGACACTTGGTGTCTTAAATCGCGTCACCTGACTGTTTGGATAGATCGATATTCCAAGGTAACAACTCATCGACACGGTTGATGGGGTGATTGCCGATACGTTTGAGTACCGCTGTGAGATAGTCATTTGGATTGATGCCATTGAGTTTAGCGGTGCCGAGTATTGAGTACAGCACGGCAGCTCGCTCTCCTCCGGCAACTGAACCCGCAAACAGGTAATTTTTCCTACCCAAGGCAATCGGCCGCAATGAGCGCTCTGCACTGTTGTTATCTATCTCAGCATAACCGTTATCCACATAGGCAACCAACGCCTCCCACTGTTTCAGAGCATAATGAATAGCCTTGGATAACGGCGAGCCTTTCGATAAGGTACGCAGGGTTGTTTGCAACCACGCATGGAAGCGCTCAAGGATTGGCTTGGCGTTTGTGGCTCGGATGTGTTGTCGTTCATCCGGTGGTTGGCCGCGCACCTGCTTTTCAATCATATAGAGGGATTGGATAATCGCAATGGCTTCGTCGGCTAAAGGCGAAGGGCCGCTTTGAGTGATGTCATAGAACTTACGCCGCACGTGTGCCCAGCAACCATGTTGGGTGATTTGCCGTTGGTATAATTCGTTGTAACCGGCATAAGCATCGGCCTGCAGTGAGCCTCTGTAATCTTTTAAATGCGCCGCAGGATGAAGACTTCTTCGGTCTTCACTGTATTGCAGCCATACCGCAGGCGGTGTGCTATCTCCCCAGGGGCGACCATCGCGGACATAGGTCCAGTAACGACCCGTTTGAGTGCGACCTTTACCCGGTGATAGCGTCGGTGCGGTGGTGTCATCGGCATGCACGTGGTTGGCAGCTTTCACATGGCGTCCGATGGCATCAGCCAGTGGCGTGAGTAAGGCGCCAGTTTGTCCTACCCAGTCTGCCAGAGTAGAGCGTTCAACATCAATCCCTTCACGTTCCATCTGCTCAGCCTGGCGGTACAGCGGTTGATGGTCGAGGTATTTATCGACAATAACCTGTGTGAGCAACGCTGCACTGGCCAGTCCTTTTTTAATCACACGCTCAGGCGCTTGGCCTTGAACCAGTGTGTCGCAGAGCTGGCAGCTGAACTTTGGCCGCACAATGCGGATAACCCGGTAAGATGCCGGTACCACATCCAGCATTTCAGAGACATCATCACCGATATGGGTTAATTCGCCCTGACATCCCGGGCACTGGCAGGCGGCTTCAACACGCAGCTCTTCTCGCGGCAATTGTGCAGGCAGAGAAGCGCGTCGACGTGGCGTCGCTTTGTCCTCTGTTGCTGGTGCAACTAGCTTAGGTAAGACACTGGTCTGCATCTCCAGCTCTTCAAGTTGTAATTCCAACTGATGAATTTGCTTGTCGAGATGCTCGGACGAACGCCCGAAGCGGGCACGTTTTAACACGGATAACTGGTGGCGTAACGAGGCAATAACGGTATCTTGTTGGGCAAGCGTTGACTGCAGTTGAAGGATAATTTCCTGCAACTGTTTCGGGTCATTGGGTAAGTGAGATGCCATCGTTTTCATGCGGTGCATGATAACATAAAATGGCATCTAACTCATTGATTAATTGTGCTTATGCAGCATTTTTTGGTGTGTTTTTTCTGGCAGGCGGGCGCCAGTCTAAGCCTTCCAGCAACAACGCCAATTCGGCCTGCGTTAAGTGCACTACACCGGTTTTTGCGGTGGGCCACACGAACCGCCCTTGCTCCAGGCGCTTGTAAAACAAACACAACCCCTGACCATCCCACCATAGCAGTTTAATCCGGTCCCCACGCCGCCCTCGAAACACAAACACATGCCCACTAAAAGGGTCTTTTTGAAGCACATGCTGCGCCATAGCCGCCAGACCATCGAAGCCCTTGCGCATATCGGTGTAACCGGCACACAGCCATACACGCAGTTCATGGGATAAGGTAATCATGACAACGCCGCCACCAATTGCTGCAACATACCCGGTGTTGCCTCATGCAATACCAGTTGATGACCACTGCGAAACGACACCGTTATGGCTGGTTTATGGAGCACCGGCACAGCTTCAATCGCACTGACACTGACAGGAAGGAATGGCGTGGGGGCAGCTGGCATATCCACTTCACCTTTAGCACGCCTGACCCACAAAGCCTTACCGACGTTAACTTCTCGCACCCAGCGAAACACCTGGTTGGTATTTACATCGTATTTGCGCGCCAATTCAGATACCGACAATACACGTTCTTTGGATTCCTGAACGAGCTGCCATTTAAACTCGGGCGAAAAGGCCCTACGTACATCGGATTGTTTTAATACGGGCATTCATAACTCTCACGGTTGAAAACGGTGACAGGTATGATGCGTGATCAGTCAGCAAATAAAAGATGTGTTCACCGGACGCTTACCGTCTATCAGAGCTTTTCGCGAAGCAATTACCTGACTTTTTACAAAAGCTGGAGTCAGAGAGTTTAATTAGTCTAACTTACTCCGACAGATACCTTAAATCGCCTTGGGCTGCCCTGCTTTGCAGTGCTTTTATTAAAGCTTTTATCAAAAACAATCATGCCAACATCAACATTAATACGCTTTGCAGTAACGCGAATCAGATGGGCAAGTTATTAAACCATGATTGGCAAATTCCAGATGAACAACAATATCTTCTAACAAACTTACTTACCCAAGAAGGTATGGAAAATACGATATCCATTAATTTAGTTGATTCAAACCGCGAATTGCCCCACTCCCGTGTATTAACGCTTGAATGGCGTGATGGAAGTAAAACACAGGTTATTTTAGACCAAGGTGTCGGGTATTGGCGTCCAAAAATGAAACACTACAACCAAATGGAACATGACTTTTATCTTGATCCACAAGGTCAGCTTGAAGAAATTCTTGCAAAAGCACCAGACGCAACTATGACACACAGCGCCAGTTGGCCGACTTATATAGTGCTTAAAAACATCCTGTAAGTAGAGCAGGCCTTAAGTTCAAATTTGGATTAACATCAATGACAAAATTAAAAAACGTCTTAAAAACCATGTTGCTTAAAAACATTTTTAATACGATTTGACGCTGAAAATAATTTCATGATGGATGCGTGTGGAGTTTATGAATGGCTAGTGAAAAATTAAACATGCAGATCAGGCTATTACGAACTGCTTTAAATTATAGCCAAGAAGAGCTAGCTAAAGCTGTTGGCGTTTCTGATGTAACAATTTCAAAGTGGGAAAGTGGACGCTCACCTAATAGTAAGCATATACCTTTACTAGCAAGAGCGTTAAAATGTAGCGAGACTGAATTGCTGCATGGTTGTAAACAACAAAATCCTCTCCCAGTAGAGTTTTCAATGAATAAAAAACCGATGTTCAGTGAACGATTGTTATCAAGGATGGCGATGCTTGAACTTAAGTCTAACGATGTAGCCAAGGCTATGCATGTTTCAAGAGGTACAGTATCACAATGGGTAAATGGTATTGCGAAACCTGGCGGTGAAAATGCGGCTCATCTTGCTATGATTCTAAGCTGTAACATCGCTTGGTTGATGAATGGAGATGGTTCAGTCGATGATGATGCCGCCATGTCAACTAGGCAAACGCACGAGTCAGTTCCACTTATTTTTATGGCAAGAGTTGGGTGAATGGTTAAACTATGGCTCTGAATTATCCATTAGGGAAAGAATACGCCACGCAACAACAGTTGGAAAACGGGCGTTTGCCCTCCGTATGCAAGGTGATAGCATGGTTAGGCCTTCAGGGTGTTGCATTCCTGATAATGCACTTATGATTGTTGATCCAGACACACATGCGGTTAATGGCAGTATCGTTGTAGTTTTGTCTGATAATCAAGTATCTGTTGCAGTTAAAGAATTAGTGTTAGATTGTGAGATAACGTACTTACGAGCGTTTAATACTGACTATCGCTTGCAAGTGCTACAAAGTAATACCGTGATTGTTGGTGTGATTAAGCAAGTTATCCAAAATATGTGATTTTTGCTCCTTTCAGATTCCTTACTTGAAAAATTATATTAAATAAAATCAATTGCTTGACCATCTGGCAGCCTCGTGTTTTAATTTTATTTGTTGAATCGCTTAGCTATTACAACAAGAGACATCACATTGTTTTCGTGCTTGGGCATTTGGCTCTAACCTCTCGCTCAGGCATCTATCATCGACTCAATTGAAGTAGGTTAAAACGTTCATGGACAGTATCGTTTTTTTCACTTGTGGGATTGTTGCCATGTCAACTTATACCGCGTTCTATCAAATATTTAAACAAAGGACGATGAACCCGGCTGTAGTTCCTGCATTTGTACTCAATCCAATTGGATTGTTAATTCTCCAGCTTTTTATGCTTTTCCCAACAATTTGCCTTTTTATTATCGGCTATTATGCTGTCTCGGAAGGCAGCTGGGTTTATCTATTGAACTATCTTTGGTTCGCATTTCCATATGCTTTAGTATTTAGACCTACCATAAGAAATGATTTGATAGCTGGTTTTCTCTTCGCGATGGCGCTCATTCCTTGCATGACCTGGTTGTGGCAAGTCTGGAAGTAAAAGCCACCTCCATATGATTGTGGCTTTGCGTTTGCCCCTGTAAGTGGGCTTAATTATTTTCAACACCCAGTCTTAGTTAACTTTATTTAAATTTAAATTCAAACAGCCGCCATTATACAGAGCTATGTGAAATTTTTCTAATTTCACCACAAAAACTTCTGTTGTGACCATCTTGTGACCACGCGCTCTTCATTGGCCGCTTCGATACCATGAAAAGATGACCACCCTATTGAGTGGTCACATTTTCATTTTACCCGTCAAAAATTCTGGTCACACTCAGGATATATTACATAATTTAGTGGCACCGTGAATTTCTCTCACCTAATTAGATATGTTACAAAGCACCTAGTAAGACGCAAGGTGAAATTAAGACAATTTACCCACTAAGTAATAGTAAGGCGCCCCTTCTTGGCAATAACAATACACCGGCAAACTGCTTAAACTTACATGCATAACACCGAGCTACCGGTTCTAACGCCTTATTGCGGTCATGAACGGTATGCCGTGGCACTATCGCCACCGGGTAAGTCTGGAAACGGCCTTACCTCCCCACTTGGAAAGGTGAATTATGTTAACTGACGCTTATGCGCGCCGCTTTAGTTATTTGCGGCTGTCTGTTACCGAAAGCTGCAATTTTCGCTGTAGCTACTGCCTGCCAGACGGCACTGACTGCACCTCTCGCAGCGGCGAGCTAACACTGCCAGAAATCCGCCGTTTAGTCACTGCCTTTGCCAAACTCGGTACCCGCAAGGTACGCATTACCGGCGGTGAGCCATCACTGCGTAAAGACTTAACCGAGATTATCGCTGCCTGCAAAGCCGTGCCCGGCATTGAAAAAGTGGCGCTAACCACTAACGGCTATCGTTTAAAGCGCGATGCGCTAGCCTGGCACGCTGCCGGGTTGGATGCTGTTAATGTCAGCGTCGACAGCTTAGATGCTGATACCTTTCATCTGGTGACCGGCCAAGACAAGCTTTTCGATATCTTAGATGGCATAGCGCACGCTAAAGCCATTGGTATTAAGCAAGTGAAAATTAATACCGTGCTGTTAAAGCAGCATAATGCCTTAGCGCTACCCGATTTTCTTAAGTTTATTCAGCAGCAGGATATCGCACTGCGTTTTATCGAGCTGATGCGCACCGGTGACAATGCCGGCTTTTATCAGCGCCAGCATTTAAGTGGTGAGAGTATTCAGAAACAATTGCTGGCTCAGGGCTGGCAGCTGAACGCCAAAGCCAAAACCGACGGCCCGGCGCTGGAGTATTCACACCCAGCTTATCAGGGCCGTATTGGCCTTATCATGCCCTACAGCAAAGACTTTTGCACCGATTGCAACCGGCTTAGGGTATCAAGCACTGGAGCCCTGTATTTATGCCTGTTTACCGACAGTTATCAGGACTTACGTAGCCTGCTGCAAAGCGATGACAGCACGCCCTTGATGAACTTTTTACAGCAAGCGGTGCAAGGCAAAGCCTTTAGCCACCAGCTAGCGCAGGATTACAGCGGCAGCACCCGGCATTTAGCCCAGATCGGTGGATAAAAGAGGCGATTAACATGAGCAGTAATAAGCCATTTAGCGCGCTGATTTTAGCCGGCGGCCAATCTAGCCGCATGGGTCAGGATAAAGCTCTGCTCAACATTAATGGCCAAAGCTTACTGGCACATATGCAGCAACTGGCCATCGATAGCGGTGCCACTGAGGTGCTTGTAAGCCGAAACCAGCCGGGCTTTATTAACGACACTGAGCATCAGGCCGGGCCTCTGGCTGGTATCTTAGCGGCGCTTGCGCACTGCACCACTTCGCAGCTGCTGATCCTGCCGGTTGATACACCGCTGTTAAGCGTTGCCAGCCTGCAGCAGCTGGTGCTAGGGGCCAATGGCGATGCCGCTTACTTTGCCAGTAGTCCACTGCCCTGCGTGTTGCCGTTAAGCCCGGTGCTAAGCGAGCTTATCAGAAAGCAATTACACAGCGGCCAACGCTCAGTACAAGCGCTGCTAAGAGAGCTGAATGCCACCGCCTTGGCAGCCCCGTCGGCTGAGTTATTAAATACCAATACGCCAGCAGACTGGCTGCACTATCTTTCATTAGTTAACAGCGGGAGCCTGTATGCCAAAGCCTGATTTAAACCGGTTTTATCCGCTTAAAATTGCCGTCCTGACCGTGTCGGATAGCCGCAATAGCAACAATGACAGCAGCGGCGAATTGTTAAGTCAGATGCTGTTAAGCGCCGACCATCAGCTGGTCGACCGGGCATTACTGCCCAATAACAAATACCAGCTGCGCGCTAAGCTAAGCCAGTGGATCGCAAGCGATAACATTCAGGTGGTATTGATTAATGGTGGTACCGGATTTCAGCACACTAACTGCACGGTAACTGCGTTAACTCCTTTGCTAGACACCGAGGTGCCAGGCTTTGGCGAGCTGTTTCGCCAATTATCGTTTAACGAGTTGGGCTCAGCCGCGCTGCAATCCGGCGCTCTGGCAGGCCTGGCGAATGGCACCTTAATTTTTGCTATGCCAGGCTCAGGAGGCGCCTGCCGGCTGGCGATGCAGCAGCTGATTTTACCGCAATTAGATAGCAAAACCGGACCCTGCAACTTTGTTGCCCATGTAAAAAACAGCCCGCTGAAAAGCTGTGGAGCTTAAGATGACAGCAACCCTTACCCATTTAGATCAAAGCGGCGCTGCGGCGATGGTCGATGTCAGTGCTAAGCCAAATACCAACAGGTTGGCCAGAGCCGGCGCTTTAGTGCAAACCACGCCACAAGTGATTGAATTAATTGCTCAGGCACTGCTGAAAAAAGGCGATGTACTGGCCACTGCTCGCATTGCCGGCATTATGGCAGCGAAAAAAACCAGCGAGCTGATCCCGCTGTGTCACCCACTGCTGCTTAGCAAAGTATCGGTCGATTTTCAATTGCTACCAGAGCAAGGCCAAATTCAGATCGAAAGCTGTTGTTTGCTAAGTGGTAGCACTGGCGTGGAGATGGAAGCACTGACCGCCGTCAGTGTCGCAGCCTTGACCATTTACGATATGTGCAAAGCAGTAGATAAGGCGATGGTTATCAGCGATATCCGCTTGCTAGAGAAAAACGGCGGTAAATCTGAGCATTATCTCTTGGAGGCAATATGATTAAAATTCTGTTTTTCGCCGCGCTTCGAGAACGGCTAGATTGCGAACAATACCTGCTTAGTTGCGATGGCAAAATGTTGCAGGTGGCCGACGTACTGCAGCAACTGCAAAGCCGTTGCCATAACTGGCAGCAGGAACTTAGCCGCACCGATTTGCTCTGCGCCGTAAACCAGCACCTGGTACCGTTAACGGCCAGCGTGCAGGATGGCGATGAGCTGGCGTTTTTCCCCCCGGTAACCGGCGGCTAGCAGGTGGTAAAGGATATGAGCATCTTTGTTGCAGTACAAAGCGATGATTTTTGTGTCGCCAGCGAATACGACGAGCTACGCCACCACTCAGCCTGTGGCGCTGTCGTCACCTTTAGCGGCCTGGTACGTGAGCTTAGTGACAACACCCTGCACAGCATGACGCTGGAACACTACCCCGGCATGACCGAGCAAGCCCTTATCGCTATTGCTAAGCAGGCACAAAGCCGCTGGCAGCTTGGCGCGGTGCATATTATTCACCGCGTTGGCACCCTAAAACCGAATGAGCAAATCGTGTTTGTCGGCATTGCCAGCGCGCATCGCGCCGCGGCCTTTGCCGCCTGCGAATTTATTATGGATTACCTGAAAAACCGCGCGCCGTTCTGGAAAAAAGAGCACACCGACAGCGGTGATTACTGGGTTGCAGCCAAAGCAAGCGATCAGCAAGCGCTGGCGCGCTGGGAGTAACCTATGATCCGAAGAGTATTGCTGCTTTGCTTTGTCTGTGCCCTACCTGTTTATGCGAGCGAAAAGCTGACTATCGCAGCGGCATCAGACTTACGTTATGCGCTGGATGACATTATCATGCTATTTAAGCAACAGCAGCCAGCGGCAGACGTTCGGGTCATTTATGGCTCCAGTGGCAAAATCAGCACGCAAATCCGCCATGGCGCGCCCTATGATGTTTTTTTTTCAGCCGATATTCAGTTTCCCGAGCAACTCTACGCTGAAGGCCATGCAGTCACTCAGCCACAGCTTTATGCCCTTGGCCGAATTGTGCTGTGGAGCCCGCAGCAAAATATGACGGGTATTGAACTGTCACAACTGACAACTATGCCCTTTCGCCGCCTCGCCATCGCCCAACCCGCCCATGCACCTTATGGCCAGCGCGCCAAAGAGGCGCTACAGGCTACCGGTGTCTGGTCTGCAGTAGAACCCAAATTGGTGTATGGCGAAAACATCGCCCAAACTGCGCAACTGGCGCAAAGCGGTGGCGCTGATATCGCTATTATTGCGCTGTCTCTGGCCAAGTTTCCCGAATTAGCAAAGCAAGGCTATCAACTTATTCCGGCAGAGCTGCATCAGGGGCTGACTCAGGCTTTTGTGATTACCCGCCATGGTGCGAATAACAGCAGCGCGCATCAGTTTACCACCTTTATGACCAGCAAAGATGTGCTTGCCATTATGCAAGGCTACGGCTTTGAACATCCTGCTAGTGAACAACAAGGCAGGCGGGAGTAACGCTATGCAGGAGCTTTTCGCTACCCTTAGCCCGCAAGATTGGCAAGCAATACAGCTGACATTAAAGCTATGTTTATACACCACCCTTATTTTATTACTACTGGGCACGCCGCTGGCCTGGTGGTTATCGCTGAGCCAGAGCAAACTGCGCACCGCTATTCAGGCGATAGTGGCGCTGCCGCTGGTATTACCGCCAACGGTGCTGGGGTTTTATTTATTATTGCTACTGGGGCCGCATGGCGCTGTCGGTGGCACGCTTGAACGCCTTGGTCTATCCCATCTGGCGTTTAGTTTTACAGGCATTTTAATCGGCTCGGTGATTTACTCGCTGCCCTTTACCGTGCAGCCGCTGCTGGAAAGTTTTCGCCGCATGGGGCCAAGGCCACTGGAAGTGGCCGCTACCTTAGGTGCCGGCAAGCTGGATCAGCTGTTTAGCGTGGTACTGCCGCTATGCCGCGGCGGTTTTATCATCGCCGCCACCTTAACCTTTGCTCATACGCTTGGCGAATTTGGCGTGATCTTAATGCTTGGCGGCAGCATCCCGGGTGAAACCCAGGTGCTATCGGTACTTATTTACGATCACACCGAAGCAATGAACTATGTTCAGGCGCAGCAGTTATCACTCGGCTTGTTAATCAGCGCCTTTGCAGTGCTGTTTATTGTCTATGGTTTAAACCGCCATTTTGAGCGCGAGGCTATTCTATGATGAGCCTATTTCATATCACAACGCGTCGGGACAAATCCTGGCTGGCAGCCGATCAGCACACGGCTTCATCAACCCCGCCTGCCCAGACAACTGCCAGTTTAACCCTGGCATTAACTATTCAGCGCGGTGACTTTACTCTGCAGCTAAATAACAGCCTGCCGTTACAGGGCGTAACGGCGCTATTTGGCCGCTCTGGCTGTGGCAAAACCACGATGCTGCGGGCTATTGCCGGCCTTGATCGCCATGCCAACGCTCAGGTACAGTTTGCTGATACAGTCTGGCAACAGGGCAATACTTTTGTGCCAGTGCATCAGCGCCGAATTGGGATGGTATTTCAGGAAAGCAGCTTATTACCGCATTTAACAGTTGAACAAAACCTGTTGTATGGCTTTAGCCGCTTAACTAAAGACACGGATATTGCTCTGCAACCAGAGCAGGTGATCCATCTGTTGGAGCTAACACCGTTATTACAGCAAGCACCAGAGCAACTTTCCGGCGGCCAGCGCCAGCGCGTGGCTCTCGGCCGAGCTTTACTCAGCCAGCCGCAATTACTGCTGCTGGATGAACCGTTGGCATCGTTGGATCAGCAAAGTCGCAGCGAGATTTTGCCGTTTTTACAACGTATCGCCAGCCAGACCGGTATTCCGATGCTGCTGGTCAGCCATCAGCTGGATGACGTGGTGAAATTAGCTGACCAGCTGGTGCTGATGCAACATGGCCACATTCACAGCCAAGGCCCACTGCCACAACAATTGCTGCAACCCGAATTAGCCGCCATCGGCGCTATGTCGCTGCTGCATGCCAAAAACCACGGCAGCACTGATCACCTGTTGCAGCTAAGTATCGGTCAGCAGCCTTTACAACTACCGGCGCCGCAGCATGGCGACACAGCAAGCTATTCCCCCACTTCATACCGTTTACGTATTCAGGCGCGCGATGTGGCGCTGAGCCTAACACCGCTTAGCGACAGCTCGGTCAGTAATCAATTGCAAGTCAGCATCAGCGGCTTTAACCCCGCCCCCCACCCGGCCGAAACCCTGGTGCACCTAACACTGGAAGGTCAGCCACTGCAAGCACTGTTAACTAAACAATCAGTGGAACGTTTGGGATTGCAGTTAGGCCAGCAGTTATATGCGCAAATAAAAGCCGTGGCGTTGGATTAATGACTTAACCTTTGTCCCAGAGTAAAAATCTGTATCTGGGCTCGTTAAACGGGATGAAATCAATTTAAGTGTGCAGACTATAAAGAGAGCTATGGCTGTTAGTTACGTCTCGCGACCTGAAAATGAATGTAAACGTTCGCAACGTCTGTCTATTAACGTTTTGTGGGTCATGTAGAGGAAGCACTACGAACAAAATGAAAGTAAGCAAAGGCTTGTTCAAGCCCGGCTGGTGTAAGGTGTTTTTCTGTTCGCTCTTCAACCAAAGTAAAGCCCTGCCCAAGCTGCGCACTAAGTTTACTGGCATCGTATTGCACTATGGGCAAACCGCTGCATTGCTCAGGTCCACCAATAGCAAAGGATGCGATGATCAGGTGCCCATTAATTGCCAGTGCATGCTTCAGCGCACGAATATAGTTTTGCCTGTCTTCTATCTCTGTTAAAAAATGGAACACGGCGCGATCGTGCCACAATTCCACCTGCCGCTGAGGACGATAGGCCGTGACATCGGACTCTATCCATTTTACAGCAGCCGAGTTGCTCCCTAGCCGCTGCTGCGAAACGGCCAGCGCCGCCGCAGAAATATCCAACACGGTAACTTGGGAGTATCCTCGTTGAAGTAAGTGGTCGACCAAACCAGATGCGCCACCGCCAACGTCTATGATTGATGCAGACTTTTCAAAGTTGCAGCTGGTAATGAGCTCAAGGGACATAGCAGGCTCTGCCTGAAACCAGCTGACCGCGGTGGCATTTTTTTGCTGGTAGATGTTTTGCCAGTAGCTTTTTTTTCAAAGCTATTCAAGGGCGCCTCTCTTAATTTTAAAGTGTTAATTTTAGGTTTAGCACAAAATTAATTTCTATAAACCAAATTCGGATATTGGCACATAATTGAACTTGGCATCTAAGCAAAATGAAACATCCCAATTTGTCTAATATGCCTCCTTGCTGCATCCATACGCGTGGTTAAAAGCTCCAAACTAAATCAATACAATCTATCGGGCAGACGGCAATGCAGGTGGGTTTATCGTAGTAGCCAATGCATTCGGTACACAGCAGCGGGTCGACTTCATAGTGCTTGGCGCCCATGCTAATCGCCGCATTTGGGCACTCGGGCACACACATATCGCAATTAATACAGCTGACTTCAATTACGGCGGGCATGGTTAACCTGCCGCATTCACGGCTACATCACTGCTGGCGCTGGCCGCGACAGGCAGCTGTTTTAACAGCATGGCAAAGCGCAAATCAGTTTGCTGCGGTAACTTTACTTTAAGCTGATAACACGCGCCCGGTGCCAGTAAAATAGCGTTATTGTGCTTATCGCGCAGCGCCTGCAAAATAAAAATCTGGTTGCCGGCCGGTGTCATTAATACCAGGTTATCGCCGATGGCAAACTGGTTTTTTACCTCCAACAAAGCAAAGCCTTCGCTATCCTGCTCGCCAATAAACTCACCGACTAACAGCTGCTCGCCGACACTGTGGCTGGTGTCGTAGTTTTGCGTGTCCTGCGGTTTATGCCGGCGTAAAAATCCTTCGGTAAAGCCGCGGTTGGCCATACCGTCCAGCTCGCTAAGTAAATTAGGGTTAAAAGCTTTGCCTGCTGCCACATCATCAATCGCCTGGCGATACACCTGGGCAGTGCGCGCGACATAATACGACGATTTAGTGCGGCCCTCGATTTTCAGCGAATGCACGCCCATCGCCATTAACGCCGGTACATGCTCAATGGCACGTAAGTCTTTTGAATTAAGGATATAGGTGCCGTGCAAGTCTTCATCTATCGCCATCAGCTCACCAGGGCGGCCCTGCTCTTCTAACAACGCCGGCGTGCTTATCGGGGTAAACTGGCCTACCTCGTCCTCGCGCGCAGCATGCACCTGATACGGCCAGCGGCAACTGTTGGTGCAGGCACCCTGATTCGGGTCGCGCTTGTTAATATAGCCCGACAGCAAACAGCGGCCGGAGTAAGCCATACACAACGCACCATGCACAAAAACCTCCAGCTGCATATCAGGTACTTCGCGGCGGATTTCGGCGATTTCATCTACCGCCAGCTCACGCGATAAAATAACCCGCTCAACGCCCTGCGCCTGCCAGAACTTTACTGCCGCCCAGTTCACCGTATTGGCCTGCACCGATAAGTGCAGCGGCATCTGCGGGAAATGCTGTTTGAGCAAATACACCACGCCGGGATCTGACACAATCAGCGCATCCGGCTTTAACGCTACCACCTGCGCCATATCGGCGATAAAGCTTTTTAGCTTACTGTTATGCGGCGCAATATTGACCACCACATACAGCTTTTTGCCCAATGCATGGGCTTCGTTAATGCCCATTTCCAGCGTGGCTAAGTCAAACTCGTTGTTGCGCACTCTAAGGCTGTAACGCGGCTGGCCGGCATACACCGCATCGGCACCATAGGCAAAGGCCAGACGCAGTGCTTTTAAACTGCCGGCGGGTGAGAGTAATTCAGGTCTAAACATAACAAGGCCTCTGGCACGACATCACAACTATAAAAAAGGCGGCTAGTCTAACGCCGGCACAAAAACCGGCTTTGATCTGCCGCAAACCCGGAATTATTAACAGCTAGTCTGCGCCCACTGAGCGGCTTTAAAACCCTTAGCAAAATTATCCAAGCGCGCTGTGCGGCTGCCGGCTGGCAACATCACCTCTATCAGACTAAATCGCTGTTTACTGTCCAGCGCTAGCTGCAGTGCCTGGGTAAAGTCGGTTAAATTATTCACCTGCATACCGTGGCCACCCATGCTACGCGCCAAATCAGCATAGTGCCAGTTGGCCAGATTAGTGCAGCTGAGGCCGGGGGTAAAGGCTTCTATCATGTCCCAGCGCTGGTTATTAAACACCACTATCACCGGTGCAAAGCCATAGCGGGCAAAGTGGCCAAGCTCGAGCCCAGTCATTAAAAAAGCGCCATCGCCTACCAGTACCACCGGCCGTAAACCGGTAACTGCCTGCACGCCAAAGGCTGCCGGCACGGCGTAACCCATAGAAGCATAAAACGCCGGTGCCAGCATTAAACTGGGGTTGGCATGCAGGGAAGCAAACAGGCAATCGCCAATATCGGAAATAAGCGGCACAGTGTCATTGCGTACTGTTAACACGCGGTCTAAACATTTCACCAGGCTGCTGGCACTTAGCTGCTGCTCTTCCGCCACAGTTGCTGCAGTTGGCATGCTTTGCTGCGCAAAGGGCGTCAGTGCTTGCGTTATTAACGCTGCCAGTAATGGTTTTAACGCCAGCTGATGGTAGGTTGCAGGCCCCAGCCTGAGCTGATTCTGCTCGATGCAAACCACTTTATGTGCAGGGAAAAGCTCACTGTGGGCGGCAAAATTGCTGTCGGTTTTTATCACACCAATTTGCAAAATCAGGTCGGCATCGCGCAGCAGCTTTGCAGGACGAAGGTCGGTTTTATCGAGGAAAATACCGCCATAGAGCCGATGTTGCTGGTTAAAGCTGGCACGGCCCATTAGAGTGCTGACAAAAGGTATATTAAATTTATCGGCTAAGGCTTCAAGCTCGGCCACCGCATCAAAGCGGCGCACATCGACGCCGGCTATAATTACTGGCCGTTGCGCTTGCTTAAGCCGCGCGGCGACATCGGCTACGGCCAGCGCCAGTTCATCATGTGCTATCGCTTCTGGCTGATAAGGCCCAGCCAGCTCAATGTGAAAGGCTACAGCATCACGCGGTATTTCCAGTAGTACCGGCCGGCTTTGCTGCTTCGCGGTCGCTAGCGCTGCGCGGATATCCTCGCCACAGCGTGCCGGGTTATCCAACCGGTACTGCGCTGCGGTGATTTCGCGGTAAATGTCACGCTGCGAGTCAACCGTTTTCGCCTGATGATGAATTTGCAGGCCGCGGTCAATCTCACTTTGGCTTGGAAATCCGGCAATCACCAGCAGCGGCACATGCTCAACATAGGCCTGAGCTACCGCATTCACAGCGTTTAATGCACCGGCACCGTAGGTTAGTATCACTACCGCCGGGTTATTACTAATGCGCGCGGCCGCATCGGCGGCAAACACCGCCGAGGGTTCATGGCTTAAATAATATAGCGGCAAACGGTTACGCTGCTGTAGCTGTTCAAAAAGCGGCAGCACAAAATCACCGGGAATACCAAATAACTGCTTAACACCAAACACGTCCAGTTCGTGCAATAAGGCATCGACCAATAGCATAACCACTCCAATTCTGCGTTTTATCACGCGCAGTGTGGTGATTATTGCGATTAGCGGTGTTGATGCAGATCAAGGCTGCGCCGGCTTACGCCGGCGCAAAGGTGGTAGAAAAAACAAGATAGCGCGTTAACGCAGTAAATTAGAAAACGGTAATATCGACACTATTTCACCAGCCGGCAGGCTAGCGCTGTCACGCGGTAACACTATATAACAATTAGCGTTAGCAATGGAGCTGAGCATGCCAGAGCTTTGTGCACCCAAGGTTTTTACTTTTAAGCCGGTTTCACCCTGCCAGTACCAGCCACGCTGAAAATCCATCCGGCCGGGTTGTTTTTTCAGTGGCACCTCGCATTCAGCGGTTAACAGCTTAACATTAGCCGTAACAGTTTCACCGCTAAGTTTACGCAGCACCGGCTGCACCAATTGCTCCAGCGTAACTACCGCCGCTACCGGGTTACCAGGCAGGCCAAAAAACCAGCAGTTATTCAGCTTACCAAAGGCAAAGGGTTTACCTGGTTTAATTGCCACTTGCCAAAAATTTATCTGGCCCAGCTTGTGCAGAATTTGCCGGGTGTAGTCGGCATCACCCACTGAGACTCCGGCGCTGGTGATCAGCACATCAGCCTGCGTCATTGCCTCCTTAAACGCCTGCTCTATGGTGTCAGGATCATCCGGCAATAAGCCGAGGTCAATCACCTGCACGCCAAGGCGTTGCAGCATAGCGGCAATCACATAACGGTTGCTATCGTAAATGTGCCCATCCGCTAACGGCTGCCCTGGCGGCACCAGCTCGTCACCACTAGAGAAAATAGCTACCTTTAGCTGACGCACTACTTTAACGTCGGCAATACCAATAGATGCCAGTAAACCAATATCGGCCGGGCGCAGCTTATGCCCGGCAGCAAACACTTCAGCTCCCCGGCTAATATCTTCTCCGGCCCGACGCACATGCTCTCCGACAACAGGCTCTAGCTGACATAAAATTTGCTGTTGGCTGCCATCATTCGTTTGAATAAGCTTTACCTGCTCCTGCATCACAACAGTATCCAGGCTAGGGGGCAACACAGCACCGGTGGTAATGCGCACGCAGCTATCGGCAGGCACTCTGTCGGCAAAGGCATGACCTGCTAGTGCCACACCAGCTATATTCAGCGGTTTGCCCGGAGCAACTTCAGCTGCGCGCAAGGCATAGCCGTCCATCGCCGCGTTGTCGTACCCAGGCACATTGATACTAGATACCACAGACCGCGCCAGTACCCGGTCCAACGCAGCAGATACCGGTACGCTGATGGTTTGTTCCAGAGACTCAACTTCGCTAAGCATTTGCAATATCGCTTGCTCAGCACTAAGCATGGGTTTCGGCATACGGGCGTCTTGCATCAGGCTGTGCTCCTTTATACCTTGTTACCTTGCTGGTTTACCATCCATACCGCAGCTTCAACCCGCGAGCGCAGGCCAAGTTTCTTCAACAGATGTTTAACATGCACTTTCACCGTACCGTCAGAGATATTAAGCTCGCGTGCAATTAGCTTATTACTTAACCCTTTGGCAATAAAACCCAAAATTTCGTGTTCACGGTTAGTCAGGCTATTAAGCTCAGCGGGCGTTTTTACTGCGGGGCGGCGCAGTGCCGTGGCTAGCACCTGTGTAACGGCTTCGCTTAACACCATTTTACCGGTCAAAGCACGTTTAATATGCTCCAACAGCAGTTCAGGATCGCTGTCTTTTAACAAGTAGCCATCAGCACCATTACTAATGGCATTAACCACGTCTTCGTCAGCATCAGATACCGTTAACATCACAATTCGTGAAGTAACCCCCTCGTCTCGCAGACGTTTTAACGTAGCGATACCATCCATACCTTGCATATTTAAATCCAGAATAATCATATCGGGATCCAGCTCAACAGCCAACGGTATCGCATCCATACCGCTACTGGCCTCGGCAATAACTTCCAGCTCATCTTCCAGGGCCAATAGCTGCTTTAAACCTTTGCGTAATAACGGATGATCATCCACCAACATAATGCTGGATTTTTGCTCTGACATGTCGTGCTCCAAATCTGTCATATTTCTGTATGGGTATTAGCTTACAACAAGGTGGTGCTTACTTTGATATAAATCAGTTAAATAGCAGATCTGCCTGCTTGGCCCGATACCCCATCAAGGCCTATAAAAAATCAAACCACCATCATAAACGTCTGATTTAATTCAACATTAAAACCTAAGCACTCAACACTTACCACTTAATAGGTACCCACAACTATTCCTCGGCGGTCGTAAGGTAACTCCGAAGATACATTGTGACAACACGAGATGCCCTGCATAGTTTGCACAGCTTATATTGCTGTTTCCAACAGGAGTGAACCATGTCAGATCTTAAACAATGGCAACCGGAAGACGACACCTTCTGGCAAAGCACCGGCAAAGCCATTGCCAACCGCAACTTATGGATCTCTATTCCAAGCTTGTTATGTGGCTTTGGTGTCTGGATGCTATGGAGTATTGTTACAGTACAAATGCTCAACGTCGGCTATCCGTTTAGCACCGCTGAATTATTTACCTTAACAGCTATAGCCGGCCTCACCGGTGCCACTTTGCGTATACCATCGAGCTTTTTTGTCCGGCTGTGCGGCGGTCGTTACACGTTGTTTCTCACGACTAGCTTATTAATGATACCTGCTGTTGGCACAGGCTTGGCACTGCAAAGCATCGACACCCCACTATGGGTATTTCAGCTTATGGCACTGCTATCGGGCATTGGCGGCGGTAACTTTGCCTCGTCGATGTCGAATATCAGTTTCTTTTACCCTAAAAAGCAGCAAGGCCTGGCGCTGGGGTTAAATGCTGGGCTGGGTAATTTTGGTGTTACCACAGTACAAATACTGGTACCCATTTTTATGTCGTTTGGTGTCTTTACCGTACTCGGTGGCGGTGAGCCGATGATCCTGGCTAAAGCCAGCGGCACAGTCACTGGCACTATTCCGGCAGGAACTGAAACCTGGATCCAAAATGCTGGCTTTGCCTGGTTAATTACGCTAGTGCCACTGGCCTTTTTACTCTGGTTCGGCACAAACAATATTCACACAGAAGAAGTCACCCCTAAATTACCCTCTGCGTTAACTTCATTCAGTATCATACTTGCAATGCTGGGGATCGGTTTTATAACGTCTATCGCTGGTTTATGGCTGATATTGCCCGAGTCGGCCAACGGCTCTGGTTTTGGTATTCCAAAAGAGATAGTTCTAATTGCTATCTTGTTTGCCACGGTATTTTTATTAAAACTGCTTCCCGGCGCCATTCGCACCAGCTTAGATCGGCAATACAAAATATTTAATAACAAACACACCTGGGTCATGAGCGTACTGTACGTAATGACGTTCGGCTCTTTTATCGGCTTTGCCGCCGCCTTTCCATTGTCGATTAAAGTAATATTTGGCTACAGCCATATTATGGTTGACGGCGTAATGACTCACAGCACACCTAACCCGAATGGCCCAAGCGCATTAACTTACGCTTGGATAGCACCTTTTGTTGGCGCACTTATCCGCCCCGTAGGTGGATGGATTGCCGATAAACTCGGTGGTGCCTTTGTTACCCAACTGTGCTCAGTGGTGATGATACTGTGCGCCTTGGGTGCGGCTTACTATATGCAGCTGGCCTATCAGAGTGCCACGCCAGAGCAATACTTTGTGCCGTTTTTCTTGATCTTCTTGGGTTTGTTTGCCGCCAGTGGTATCGGTAACGGCTCCACCTTCCGTACCATCGCCGTAGTATTCCCCAAAGAGCAAGCAGGCCCTGTACTGGGCTGGACATCTGCGGTGGCGGCATATGGCGCCTTCTACATTCCGCAGGTACTGGGTGAGCAAATAAAAGCTGCCACACCTGAGTACGCGATGGTGGGTTTTGCCATTTTCTATGGCTTGTGCCTGCTCGTGAACTGGTTTTTTTACCTGCGTAAAAACGGTGAGTTTTATAATCCGTAACTTTCGGGGGTGCAAATACCTGGGGCGCCGCTGTTCTGACAATGGCGCCCCGACAGCACCATCACGCCATTTGCTGTTGCAATAAATACTCTGGTGTAAAACTAAAATACACGCCGGTGCCGCCTTCTTTACGCGCTTTAATCTGTATTTGTCCGCCTAAATGCTTGCTACGCTCCTGCATTATGGCCAAGCCATAATGGTTTAGCTTTTCTGCCGCTTGTGGTATGCCGACGCCATTATCTTCTACCGCCAGGCTGATGCCATCGCTACTGTGCTGTAGGCTAATCTTCAGCTCGCTGCCCTGGCTGTGGTGCACCGCATTCTGGCTGGCTTCACGGATAATTTGCAGCAGGTGAATTTCTTCATGCGGCGCCAATGGCACATTACTCAACTGATAATCCAGCCGGATCTGTAAGTCAGACTGTTCGGTTAACTGTTTCACCGTAGTTTGCAGCGCACTTAACAAGCCAGAACCGTCGACTTTTAAGCGGAAAGTGGTTAAGAGTTCGCGCAGCTGGCGATAGGCCGAATCCAGACCCTGCTTTAGTTCAGCCGACACATCAGCAATAGTGGCTTTATCATCTTTTTGCGTGGCTTTATTTAGCCTGGTTACCTGAATCTTTAAATAAGACAATGCCTGCGCTAAGGAGTCATGCAGTTCACGGGCGATTACAGTACGTTCCTGCATCAATGCCAGCCGGCGCACCTGCTCTTCTTCTGATTTTAAACTCAATGCCAGAGCTAACTGATCGGCCACCGAGGCTAGTAATTGCTGCTGCCACATAACTAACTTCTGCTCTTTGGCTACCCTTACCACCAATACACCAAACTTTTTACGTTCCCGTTGCAAGGCATAAGTGTATTGCTGATTGTTGCAGCTGCTGCTTTCAGCCTGACTTAAACAATCACCGCAGTTTTGCTCAATGCAAGGATCTACAATATCAACTCCCGGCACTAGCTGCATATAAGGTTTGTCACCATCCTCAGTAAATAAACAAAGCTCTAAATCATCAATCTTAACCACAAGTTTAAGTTCATCAATAATCTTTTTAAAATCAATATACTCAGGTACATGTTCACTAATACTCCGGGCGGTGTTATATAAAAAACGCAGCGTTATATTGTTATGTTTTAATGTCTCGGTTTGCTTATCTACCCGCTGTTCTAAGTTGCCATACATATAGGCAATAGAGTCATTCATCTTGTTAAAACTGTGCGCCAGGGTGCCCAGTTCGTCATTATTTTCAATACTTAAACGGTGGGTAAAATCCCCCATTGCCACCCGTTTTGCGCCTTGTGTCAGCACTTGCAGCGGCTCTTCCACCATCACTTTTAACCAGTAAATCACAATGGCTGATAACAACACCGTGGCCAGCAGAGCAATAAGCTGCAGAGTACGAAAACCACGTACTTTTTGCTCAGCATCCTGCTGAATAAGATACACCAGCTGCTCCAGCAACTGAATTTGTACCTGCAACACAGTTTCCAACTCGGCCATGTCAACTAATGGCTGCGATAACGCCACATCGACCCCCTGCCATTGCAACCGCGCCCGCTCTAACTGGTTGGCTATGTCATTGTTACTGATAAACCTGGCAAACACCGGATGCTGCCAAGTTTGCGCCAGTTGCTCACGAGCTATGCGCAGCTGATTTTCGTCGTGCTGTAATGTCAGCCAGGCCATGCGGTAAGTTTGCATCCGTAGCGAGCCTGCTACATTGACGGCATGTGCATCGTTATCAGTTTTGTCCGACAGCCAGTACGAAGCCAGCATAGTTCCAACAGCCAGCGTAACAATACAAGCCAGCGCAATATTAATACGGGTAACAATAGAAAACTGTCGCATAACCACTCCACTAATTTACTGCTTAAGCATACCTGCTTATATGGCATTGCGCCGCTTTGTTATTAAAAACCACCGACACAATTTAGCTACCCCTTTTTTCTCGCCAGGGTAGCTGCATTTACCTACTTCACACCATAAGGGGTAAACACCTGAGTATTGTCGGCGATTACAGCCCCACCCACACTACCACCTTGTAGGTATTTTTGTTTTTTATCAGCTATTTAGCGCTCTGGTTAGCATGATCTAAATCAAGCATCATCGCGCTGTTGTTTCTATAGTGTGCATACCAGAAAAGCAATATGTCTGTTCATGCAGGACAAGACCAGGAGTAAACCATGAGTCACCTACTCGACAAACTGCGGTTTTTTAAAACCCGCAAAGCCCCGTTCGCCGACGGCCACGGTGTTACCACTAATGAAGATAGAACATGGGAACAGGGTTACCGCCAGCGCTGGCAACACGATAAAATTGTGCGCTCTACCCATGGTGTAAACTGTACCGGCTCGTGCAGCTGGAAAATATATGTAAAAGACGGTCTGGTTACCTGGGAAACCCAGCAAACCGACTACCCACGCACCCGGCCGGATTTACCAAACCATGAGCCGCGCGGCTGCCCACGTGGCGCCAGCTATTCCTGGTATATTTATAGCGCCAACCGCTTAAAATATCCTAAAGTACGTCAGCAACTGATGAAATTGTGGCGCGAAGCCAAGGCTGCGCATAAAGATCCGGTAAAAGCCTGGGAATCTATTGTCAGCGACCCGGAAAAAGCCAAAAGCTATAAAGAGCGCCGTGGCTTGGGCGGTTTTGTCCGCGCCAGCTGGGATGAGGTTAACGAGCTGATTGCCGCCTCTAACGTGTACACCACCAAAACTTACGGCCCGGACCGGGTTACCGGCTTCTCGCCTATTCCGGCGATGTCGATGGTGTCTTATGCCGCTGGCGCACGTTATCTATCGTTAATTGGTGGTAACTGTTTAAGCTTCTACGACTGGTACTGCGACTTACCGCCTGCGTCACCGCAGGTATGGGGCGAGCAAACCGACGTGCCGGAATCGGCCGACTGGTATAACTCGAATTACATTATTGTTTGGGGCTCTAACGTGCCACAAACCCGTACGCCCGATGCACACTTCTTAACAGAAGTGCGTTATAAAGGCACCAAAACCTGCGTTATCACTTCAGATTACTCAGAAGCATCCAAATTTGGTGATACCTGGTTAGCGCCACGTCAGGGTACTGATGCTGCGCTCGCGATGGCGTTTGGCCATGTGATTTTAAAAGAATTCCATGTTGATAACCCAAGCGCCTATTTTACCGATTATGTAAAACGCACCACCGATATGCCCATGTTGGTGATGCTGGAGCAAGGTGAAAAACACCTGAGCCAGGGCCGTTTCCTGCGCGCTGCCGATTTAGTCGATAACCTGGGTGAGGACAATAACCCGGACTGGAAAACCATAGCGCTGAACAGTGATGGCCGCTTAACCAGTCCTAACGGCGCAATTGGTTACCGCTGGGGCCAGGCAGGCAAATGGAACCTTGAGCAAAAAGACAAAGATGGCGAAATCGACTTACAATTATCGCTAAAAGATAACCGCGACGAGCTGGTCGAGGTAGCCTTCCCGTATTTTGGCGGTGCACCGCACGAATATAAATACTTCCAGCACACCGCACATGACGACGTGCAAATTCGTAAAGTTCCGGCCAAACGCGTCGAGCTTGCCGATGGTAGCACCGCTTTAGTTGCCACCGTATTTGATCTAATGCTGGCGCACTATGGTGTAGATAACGGCATTGGTGATGACAGCCGCGCCAAGTCTTACCTTGACAACGTACCCTACACGCCAGGCTGGCAGCAGCCTATTACCGGTGTGAACCCGGAAGATGTGATTCGCGTAGCGCGCGAGTTTGCCCGCAACGCCGATAAAACCCGCGGTCGCTCTATGGTGATTGTCGGTGCTGCACTAAACCACTGGTATCACATGGACATGAATTACCGTGGCCTGATCAATATGCTGATGATGTGCGGCTGTATCGGCCAAAGCGGCGGCGGCTGGGCACACTATGTTGGCCAGGAAAAACTGCGGCCACAAACCGGCTGGACCCCACTGGCCTTTGCGCTGGACTGGCAGCGGCCACCACGCCATATGAACGGTACCTCGTTCTTCTATAATCATTCCAGCCAGTGGCGTTATGAAAAGCTGGATATGACCGAAGTCGTATCGCCTTTGGCGAATAAAGAAAAGTGGGGCGGCAGTATTATAGACTTTAACAGCCGCGCCGAGCGCATGGGCTGGTTACCGTCAGCGCCGCAACTGGGAGTTAACCCGCTGGGCTTGGCCGCTAAAGCCAAAGCTGCCGGTGTTGAGTTAAAAGACTATGTGGTGCAGCAGCTAAAAGATCGCGACATTAAGTTTGCCTGCGAGCAGCCCGACAGCCCGCAAAACTTCCCGCGCAATATGTTTATCTGGCGCTCTAACCTGCTGGGTTCCAGCGGTAAAGGCCACGAATACATGCTGAAGCACTTTTTAGGCACCAAACATGGCTTGCTGGGCAAAGACTTAGGCGAGTTCGGTGGTAAAAAGCCGCAGGATATCGAGTGGACTGACAACGGCGCTGAGGGCAAGGTCGACTTATGGGTGACGCTGGATTTCCGTATGTCTACCACTTGCCTGTATTCCGACATCGTGCTGCCTACCGCCACCTGGTACGAAAAAGACGATATGAATACTTCGGATATGCATCCGTTTATTCACCCGTTAACGGCTGCCATTGATCCGGTATGGGAAGCACGCAGCGACTGGGAAATTTTCAAAGGGATTGCCAAATCATTCTCGAAAGCGTCCGTTGGCCATTTAGGCGTAGAAACTGACGTGGTCACCACGCCAATGCACCACGATACACCGGCAGAACTGGCACAGCCTTATGGTGTTAAAGCCTGGTGGAAAGGCGAATGTGATGCGATACCGGGCGTGACCATGCCGCATATTAATATTGTCGAGCGTGACTACCCTAATACCTATGCCCGCTTTACCTCAATTGGCCCACTGCTGGAGAAAATCGGCAACGGCGGCAAAGGCATCGGTTGGGACACTAAAGAGGAAGTCAGCTTCCTGAAAAAGCTTAACCGCGTGCATACCGACGAAGGCATTAACAAAGGCATGGCGAAGATTGACAGCGCCATCGACGCATGCGAGATGATTTTGTCCCTGGCGCCGGAGACCAATGGCCATGTCGCGGTTAAAGCCTGGGAAGCCTTAGGCAAAATTACCGGTCGCGACCATACCCATTTAGCGCTACCAAAGGCAGATGAGAAAATCCGCTTTAACGATATTGTCGCCCAGCCGCGCAAGATCATCAGTTCGCCCACCTGGTCAGGTCTTGAGGATGAGCATGTGTCGTACAACGCCGGTTACACCAACGTGCACGAGCTAATTCCATGGCGCACCATTACCGGCCGCCAGCAGTTTTATCAGGATCACGAATGGATGCGCGATTTTGGCGAGCAGCTGTGTAGCTACAAGCCGCCAATTAACTTAAAAACCGTGCAACCGGTGCTGAACAAAAAACCGAACGGCAACAAAGAAGTGGTGCTGAACTGGATCACGCCGCACCAGAAATGGGGTATTCACAGTACTTACTCGGACAACCTGTTAATGCTAACACTGTCGCGTGGTGGCCCTATTGTCTGGTTAAGTGAAACTGACGCCGCCGCTGCTGGCATTGAAGATAACGACTGGATTGAAATCTTTAACGTTAACGGCGCCATCGCCGCCCGTGCTGTGGTTTCACAACGGGTACCAGAAGGTATGAGCATGATGTATCACGCTCAGGAGCGCATTGTAAACGTGCCTGGCAGTGAGCAAACCGGCACCCGTGGTGGTATTCATAACTCGGTCACCCGCGCCGTAATGAAACCCACCCATATGATCGGTGGCTATGCCCAGCAATCCTATGGCTTTAACTACTACGGTACCGTTGGCTGTAACCGTGACGAGTTCGTCGTCGTGCGCAAAATGCACAACGTTGACTGGTTAGACACTAAATAAGGTTGGAGTAAGTAACATGAAAGTCAGAGCCCAAATTGGCATGGTGCTGAATTTAGACAAGTGCATAGGCTGCCACACTTGCTCCATCACTTGTAAAAATGTCTGGACCTCGCGTGAAGGCGTCGAGTACGCCTGGTTTAATAACGTTGAAACCAAGCCCGGTATTGGTTTTCCGAAAGAGTGGGAAAATCAGCAAAAATGGAATGGCGGCTGGGTGCGCAATAAAAGCGGCAAGCTGGAGCTAAAAATTGGTGGTAAACGCCGCATTCTAGCGAATATTTTCGCCAACCCGGACTTACCGGAAATTGACGACTACTATGAGCCGTTCGATTTTGACTACCAGCATTTACACACTGTTGGCGATACCCAGCACCAACCGGTAGCCCGCCCACGCTCACTGGTCAGTGGTCAGCGGATGGAAAAAATTGAATGGGGTCCGAACTGGGAAGAAATTCTCGGCACCGAGTTTGCCAAACGCAAAATCGATCAGAACTTTAACGACGTGGTGCAAAAGGACATTTACGGTCAGTTTGAAAAGACTTTTATGATGTACCTGCCGCGTTTATGTGAGCACTGCTTAAACCCGGCCTGCGTGGCAGCCTGCCCTTCCGGCGCGATTTATAAACGCGAGGAGGATGGCATAGTACTGATTGATCAGGACAAATGCCGCGGCTGGCGCATGTGTGTTTCGGCCTGCCCGTACAAAAAAATCTATTACAACTGGAAAACCGGCAAATCTGAAAAATGTACTTTCTGCTTCCCGCGCATTGAAGCCGGCCAGCCGACAGTATGTTCAGAAACCTGTGTTGGCCGCATCCGCTACTTGGGCGTGCTGCTGTATGACGCTGACAAAATTGAAGTCGCAGCCAATACCCCGAACGAGAAAGACTTGTATCAGGCGCAGCTGGATATCTTCCTTGATCCGAACGATCCGGTAGTGATAGCTGCTGCTCGTGCCGAAGGCATTGGCGATAACTGGATTAAAGCCGCCCAGCGCTCACCGGTATATATGATGGCGATGGAGTGGAAAGTGGCTCTGCCACTGCACCCGGAGTATCGCACGCTGCCAATGGTATGGTATGTACCACCACTGTCTCCTATTCAGGGCGCAGTGCAGGCGGGCCATGTTGGCATGAACGGCGAAATCCCGGATCTGAAATCACTGCGTATCCCGCTACGTTATCTGGCCAATATGCTTACCGCCGGTGATGAAGCTCCTGTAGTGCGGGCGCTGGAGCGGATGATTGCCATGCGCGCTTTTAAACGGGCACAGCAGGTAGACGGTGTAGAAGATGCTGAGGTGTTAAAGCAAGTAGGCTTAACGCCAGTGCAGGTAGAAGAAATGTACCGCTATATGGCGCTGGCGAACTATGAAGACCGCTTTGTTATTCCAACCAGCCACCGTGCCTATGCCGAAAATGCCTACGATTTAAAATCCAGCTGTGGTTTTAGTTTTGGCAACGGCTGTGGCGATGGCAATAACGGCGTAAACTTGTTTGGCACTAAAGCCAAAGGCGTACGTCAGGTTATCCCGGTTGAGATTAAGGACTAAAGTCATGCAAATCTTACAATTGTTGTCCCTGCTGCTGGATTACCCGAAGCAGCCGTTAATTGATGCCAAAGCTGAATTGCTGGCGATAGTGGCAGATGCCGCTATCGCGGCAGAGCTTAAGCAAAAGTTGAATGCTTTTATTACAGCTCGCTGCAGTGGTGAGCTGATGGACTGGCAATCAGAATACGATGGCCTGTTCGAGCGCGGCCGCTCGTTATCATTGCTGATTTTTGAGCATATTCATGGCGAGTCGCGCGACCGCGGCCAGGCGATGGTTAACCTTATGGCGCAATACCGTGAGGCGGGACTGGATATTGGCGTAAAAGAGCTGCCGGATTACCTGCCGCTTTACCTGGAGTTTTTATCCACCCAGGGCGAGCAAAACGCCCAGATTGGTTTGGAAGAAGTTGCACCGGTACTGGCAGTACTATTGTGTCGCCTGCAGCAGCGCGACTCGGACTACGCCAGTATTTTCGCTACCCTGGTTTCCCTATCTGCTGCTGAAGTCGACTTAGCTGACATAAAGCAACAAATTGCCGGCGAGAAACGCGACGACACCCCAAAAGAGCTGGACAAGGTTTGGGAAGAGGAAATGGTCAGCTTTATCGGCAACGAGCAAGCCAATTCTGCCTGCGGCAGTGGCAATAAACCGACTGACGGTCAACGCCGCGATCAGTTTATTCCGCTAAGCACTGAGCTGCTCGGTAGCGAAGAAGCCGGGCAACAACTTTATAAAGCAGCCGCGGCTAAACGCGCTTAAAGGAGCATTGAAATGGCACACTTAAATCTGTTTGCCTTTGGCATTTACCCCTACATTGCCATCGCCATTATGGTGATTGGCAGTTGGATCCGCTACGACAGAGAGCAATACACCTGGAAAACCAGCTCCAGCCAGTTGCTGGAAAGCAAACAACTGCGTAAAGGCAGTATCGCTTTTCACATCGGCGTGCTGGGCATCTTTTTAGGCCATTTCTTTGGCTTATTAATGCCCAAAGAAATCTGGTACCTGTTTGGCATTACCACCCAAATGAAGCAGATGATCGCTATCGTCGCCGGTGGCATCTTTGGCTTGATCTGTTTTTACGGCTTAACTGTGCTGATTAAACGCCGCTTGTTTAACCCGCGCATTCGCGCCACCAGCAACCCTATGGACATTGCCATACTGTTTTTACTCTACGCACAGTTAATTCTGGGCTTGCTGAGTATCACGGTATCAATGGGTCATTTAGATGGCGCTGAGATGCTAAAACTGATGGCCTGGGCGCAAAACACCGTTACCTTTAACAGCGTGGCAGCCGCAGAAGCCATTAGCGGCGTGCACTGGATTTTTAAAATGCACGTGTTTTTGGGCATGACGTTGTTTGTGGTGTTTCCGTTTAGCCGCTTAGTACACATGCTAAGTGTGCCGGTGCAGTACATCAGCCGTCAGCACCAGATAGTACGCCAGCGTTTTGTGCGCTAGACGACTTGAATAACGCACGGTTTAAGGCCCTGACGGTTGCAACACTCGCTGTGCTCGCCACAGCAACTCGCTGCGCTCAGACACTCTGTGGCTGCGCTATCGAGGTTCCAACCTGGGCCAGAAAAGATCGATTGACCAGCCAGACTGCGAGCCGATATTGCTAAACAAAGCGTCTTTGGCATGGATGCCAAAGAGGAGCCTCCACGGACGGATTTACGGCGTCTTTGTGTGCAATACCGGCTTAAAGCTGCCTGGCGGCACGTTACAGCTAACCCTATAACAGAGGTTCAAAATGATACAAGTAAACAATGCCAGTATCAGCGAAGCGGCGATAATGGCCGAAATGCAGTACCACCCGGCCAGCGATAAACGTGGCGCCATGCTAAAAGCGGCCGAATCACTGATTATTGGCGAGCTGCTGCGTCAGCGCGCCAAAGCGCTGGGCCTTAGCGTAAAAAGCGAAGCCAATACCGCCAGCGATGACAACTTTCTCGATGCGCTGATAAACACTGAAGTGACTATTCCGCAAGCCAACCAGACCGAATGCGAGCAATATTACCGCTTAAACCCACAGCGCTTTCATAGCTCGCCGCTGCTGGAAGTCAGCCATATACTGCTGGCGGCAGCACCAGAAGATGACAAAGCCCGGGTAGAAGCCAAAACCCTGGCAGAGCAGTTAATCACTAAGCTACAACAAGGCGAACCGCTGGCACAACTGGCACAGCACTACTCGGCCTGCCCGTCGAAAGAAACCGGCGGTAGCTTAGGCCAAATTAGCCGCGGCCAAACCGTGCCGGAGTTTGAGCGGCAAATATTTAATGCCGAAGCGGGTTTGATGCCACAGCCGGTAGAAAGCCGTTATGGTTACCATATAGTGTACATTGCCCGCAAAGTGCCTGGCCAGTTACTGCCCTTTAGCGCCGTCGAGCAGAAAATTGCTGACTATTTAAATGAAAAAGTACGGCGCAAAGCGGTAGCGCAGTATATTCATACGCTGATCGTTGACGCTGAAATAGACGGTTACGACTTTAACCTGTCAGCCTCGCCACTTATGCAGTAAAGGTGAAATTGGGGCCGCCATCTATAACGCTTCGGCGGCGCACTGCCTGCTTTGCCCTGTGTTAGCACAATAGCGCCCCAATATCGCACCCGACATTCTGCACTGCCCGGCCTTGAAATTTTAAGCTATTAATTTTTAAACAAATAATTTCTGAATAAAAGCTGACACAGCCACTGCTTAATTCCACCGTGTTGGTATAACAGTAAATATCATGGCAAAGACGCCAGTCGCTCAGGTCCGGTAACGGACTGACAGCGACCGGCGTTTTTTTATGCCCGCAAAAAAGAAGTACTGCAGCGATACCAACAATAGCACCGGCTTACCGCCTTTTAGGTAACCCTTTAATTAAATTATATAAATTTACTAGCCGCGTTAAGATCAGCCTGCTTTTACGCGGCCCTGACCAAAGGAATACATTATGAAAGCTTTCCCCGCTGTGATGTTGTCTGTGTTACCGTTTTGCTTTAGCCCCAGCCTTATTGCCAATGAACTTAGCACTGCACTTAAACAAAGCACTGTCTCGGCACAGTTTCGCTACCGTTTAGAATATGTCGAGCAAGACAATACGCTGGACGATGCCATCGCCTCTACGCTGCGCAGCCGCTTAAGCGTGAATACCGGCAAGGCGTATGGTTTTAGCGCCTTACTGCAGGTAGACAACGTTAGTCTGCTGGGTAATGACAATTACAACAGTACGGTCAACGGCAAAACCGATTACAGCGTGGTGGCCGACCCTAAGGGCACCGATATTAACCAGGCGCTGCTGCGCTACCAAAATGACAGCGGCACCACGCTAAGTGCGGGCCGCCAATTGGTAAACCATTTAAACCAGCGCTTTTTAGGTGGCGTCGGCTGGCGCCAGAATGAACAAACGCTGGATGGCTATCGCCTGCAACAGCAGTTCAGCGACAGTGTTAGTGCTGAGCTAGGCCATTACCACAATGTAAACCGGGTATTTGGCCCCAAAAGCGCGGCGGCCGATCAACACGGCAGCTTTAATACCGCCTTGCTGCAATGGCAGCTGACACCGGCACATCAGCTGGCAGGTTTTGCTTATGATGTTGATTTTGACACCTGGGCGGTGCGCAGCAGCCGCACTTATGGCGTTGATTATCAGGGTAAATTAACCAGCGGCCCGAAACTGAGCTGGCAGTTAGCTTTGGCTAAGCAAGATGATGCGCATAATGCACCGCTCAGTTTTAGCCATCACTACCACCGTATCAGCCTGAACTGGGCGCTGGATAGCGTTACGCTGCAAGCCGGTCAGGAGCGTTTAGCCGGTGATGGTCAAAGCGCTTTTCAAACCCCGCTGGCGACTCTGCATGCGTTTTCCGGCTTTGCCGATATGTTTTTAAACACGCCGGATAACGGCCTGCGTGATAACTGGCTGGAAGCCAAAACCAAGCTAAACGACGTTGCCTTAAGCCTGGCTTATCATCGTTTTGACAGCGACCTCGGTAGCCAAAAATATGGCGATGAATGGAACGCCAGCGCCGGTTATAGCATTAATCAGCAACTTTCGGCGCTGTTAAAACTGGCGTATTACAATGCAGATACGCTGGCAGTCGACACGACTAAGGTTTGGCTGATGCTTAGCTATCAGTTGTAATTGCCCCTGTATTGTGCGGACGCATCATTGCGCCCAATCACTTCTCTCATAGCTCCACGTTGGCCAATGTTGTTTTGGCTCCTCTGCACCGCCCCTGGGTTTCAGTGGGCGGTTTTTTCATTGTCCATACTGGCTTTTTGCCAAAGCAACTTACCCCCGATGGGGTAACAAGCTCAGCTTTGATGCGCTCTGGCGCGACTATGGCAATTTCAGCTCCGTTAAAACATGATCCAGATCAAGCTTTTGCTGACAGCTAACGCTAAGCTAAAACACAATATCTAGTGCATCAAAATAAAATAAACACTATATAGAGGATTTAATGCTTAGATTCACCGATGAACAAATCGCCTTTCAGGAAGTGCCAAACGAAGTGTCACTGGCCTTTACCATTGCTGGCTGTACGCTGGGCTGCAAAGGCTGCCATAGCAGCTATAGCTGGCAGGCTAACCAGGGTACGCCGTTGACGCCGGTTTACCTGCAACATCGCTTAGACAGCTATAAAAACCTGATCAGCTGCGTATTGTTTTTAGGCGGTGAGTGGCAGCCTGAAGCCTTGATATCACTGCTCAAGTTAAGCCGCCATGCCGGGCTTAGCACCTGTTTATATACCGGCTTGGACGATGTCAGCAGTGAGCTGAAACAGCAGCTAACCTACCTTAAAACCGGCCGCTGGCTGTCTGAACGCGGCGGCCTGGATAGCCCGCACACTAACCAGATTTTCACCGATTTACGCAGCAATACACGCCTGAACCACTTCTTTGTTAAACCATAAAAAGGGATCTGCCATGCAAGCGCTTAATTTCTCGCAACTACAACAAAAACTCAGCTTTATCGACAACTACCTGCATGCCACTAATGCCGCCGATGGCTCAAAATTAGATGCCAATGCTAACGTAACCCAGAAAAATATCGCTACGCTGGAAGCCGAGCTGATGAAGGATCAGTTTATTCAGGTAAACCGGGCTTTAGTCAGCAATAAAATCAGCGAGCTGTTTGGGGCAGAATTAGCAGCAGAATACCTGCGCCAGATAACCGATCACGAAATTTATGTGCACGACGAAACCAGCTTAAAGCCCTATTGCGTGTCAGTAACCATGTATCCGTTTTTACGTGATGGTTTAACCAAACTGGGCGGCGAATCACAGGCGCCGAAGCATTTAGAGTCCTTCTGCGGCTGCTTTGTTAACTTTGTGTTTGCCGTATCCAGCCAGTTTGCCGGCGCCGTGGCTACGGTAGAGTTTTTAACCTACTTTGATTACTTTGCCCGTAAAGACTACGGCGACAACTACCTGCAAACGCATCGCAAGCAAATCGAAAACCATTTGCAGCATGTGGTGTATGCGTTAAACCAGCCGGCTGCCGCCCGTGGCTACCAAAGCGTATTCTGGAATATCTCGGTGTACGATCAGCACTACTTTGACAGCATGTTTGGCAATTTTGTGTTTCCAGATTTTGTTAAACCAGAGTGGCAATCAGTGTCAGCCTTGCAGCAGTTTTTCTTAAGCTGGTTTAATAAAGAGCGGGAAAAAACCGTACTGACCTTTCCGGTGGTCACGGTGGCGATGCTAACCGAGAACGGCAAATGCAAGGATAGCGCCTTTGCCAACGACATCGCGGCTGAGATGGCAGCGGGTAATTCATTCTTTATTTACCAGTCGGAAAATGCCGACTCGTTAGCCAGCTGCTGTCGGCTGCGCAGTGAAATCAGCGATAATACTTTCTCATATTCGCTGGGTGCCGGCGGCGTCGCCACCGGCTCTATTAATGTGATTACCATTAATATGAACCGCTTAGTGCAGGATGGCCGTGATTTAGCCATTGAGGTGGCTAAAATCCATAAATATCAGGTGGCTTACCGCAAACTGATGGAGCAGTACAAAGCTGCTGGTCTGCTCACGGTATACGACGCAGGCTTTATCAGCCTGGACAAGCAATTTCTAACCATTGGCATTAACGGCATGGTAGAGGCCGCAGAGTCGCAGGGCTTAACCGCTGGCAATAACCCGGCCTATATCCGCTTTGTGCAGCAACAGCTAAAAGTGATCTTTGACGCGAACAAAGCTGCTAAAGCTGAGTATGGCTATATGTTTAACACCGAGTTTGTGCCGGCGGAAAACCTGGGAGTGAAAAACGCCAAATGGGATCGCGAAGATGGCTATATGGTGCCGCGCGATTGCTACAACTCATATTTTTATGTAGTAGAAGATGAGCACAGCAACACGCTGGACAAATTTCAGCTGCATGGCCGCGAACTGTTAGATTATCTGGATGGCGGCTCTGCGCTGCATTTGAACCTGGAAGAAAAGCTGGATCAGCGCGGCTATGTAAATTTACTGAACATTGCCGCCCAAACCGGCTGTAACTACTTTTGCGTCAACGTGAAAATTACTATCTGCAACAGCTGCGAAGCCATTGATAAACGCACCCTGTGCGCCTGTGCCCAATGCGGCAGCAGAGATATTGACTACGGCACCCGGGTAATTGGCTACTTAAAACGGGTATCGGCCTTTAGCAGCGGCCGTCGCCAGGAACACAGTTTGCGCCACTATCAAAGAAAGCAAACCGCGCAGCAACAGCGAAGCGCTTAAAGCGGATTAAATCCGCAGCGTAAAAACCGGGGCACAATAATGTGCCCCTATAAAACCGATGCAGACATCAAACAAACAACAAGGGTTTAAACCGGGCCAGGTAAAAAATGCCCGCCAGTTGCGACAGCGCCATTACAGTGCAAGCCACACGTACCGGCAGGCTTAAGCGCTGTTTTAAGGCTGCAATGCCAAACAGGATATAGCCAATTAACAGTAAAATTTTAAACCCCAGCCATTGGTGCGCAAAGGGCTGCCAGGGGCCTATGGCCAGTAGCGTAAACGCCAGTGTTAGCAACAGCGTATCGTTAATATGTGGTAAGTGTCGCACCGGGCTTAAGCGCCAACCGGGTTTGCCGGCCAAATCTAACAACAAACGCAGCACAAACAAGGTGACACTTAAATAAGCGCAGAACATATGCAGTTGTTTTACCGGCAAATAGTATTCCATCTGGCAGCTCTCTTAATCATCTTTGCGCGCCACCATAAAACAACTTTCGCGCCATGCCTATATCGCTAAAGAGGTAGAAAACACCAACAGCAATCAGCCTTAGGGTAACTTACACCCTGCGGGTATTTTAAACCCAGCCGCTTTTAGGTCAAAACCACCACCCACCCTGCTGCCTTTAAAATATTTCTATTAAAAACAATGAAATAAAACATGGCTTGGTTCTTGTAATAACCCTATAGGCGACAACGCCGGTTATATAAAAAACAGGACTGATCTATGACACTTGGGCGCAAAAACAATAACGTAAGGGGGCTGTATGGCCGGATATCGTAAACTCTGGTGGCTGCTAATTACCATTTTAGCCATCACCTTTAGCGTGCTGGGCTATTTTGGTGCCGAGGTCTATCGCTCGGCGCCGCCTATTCCGGCAAAAGTGGTTAGCCAGCAAGGCCAGGTGCTGATGACCAACGAGACTATCTTAAACGGCCAGACGGCCTGGCAATCAGTTGGCGGTATGCAGCTGGGCTCTATCTGGGGCCATGGTGCTTATCAGGCACCCGACTGGACTGCCGACTGGTTGCACCGTGAGCTAATGGCCTGGCTGGAACTGGCAGCACAGGATGAGTTTGGTTTAAGCTACGACGCCTTGACACCCAGCCAGCAAAATACGCTGCAATTTGCGTTAAAGCAGGCCTATCGCACTAACAGCTACGATAAAGCCACTGATACTCTGGTACTGAGCGACCGCCGGGTAGTGGCCATCACGCAAACGGCAGAGCACTATATAGCCCTGTTTGGTGATGATATTGCGCTTAGCCAAACCCGCGCCAACTATGCGATGAAAAACAATACCCTGCCCTCTTTAAGCCGCCGTCAGGAAATGACGCAGTTTTTCTTCTGGACCGCCTGGGCTGCAAGCACCGAACGTTACCCGGATAGCGCCACCTACACCAATAACTGGCCGCATGAGCCGTTGATAGATAACCGGCCAACCGCTGAGAACCTGATTTGGTCTTTGGTGAGCATTATTTTACTGATTGCCGGTGTCGGCGGCCTGATTTGGGGCTGGGCGTTTTTACGTAAACATGAAGAAGAAGAGCCACAAGCACCTAAACAAGACCCTATTGCCCGGCTTAAACTTACGCCATCACAAAAAGCGCTGGGCAAATATATTCTGGTGGTGGTTGCGCTATTTACCCTGCAGGTAATGCTGGGCGGTTTTACTGCGCACTACACAGTAGAAGGCGATGGTTTTTATGGTTTAAATACCACCGAATGGCTGCCGTACAGCCTGGCGCGCACTTGGCACATTCAGGCCGCAATGTTCTGGATCGCCACCGGCTTTTTAGCCGCCGGGCTATTTTTAGCGCCGATTATTAACGGCGGCAAAGATCCGAAATACCAGAAACTCGGCGTGGATATCCTATTCTGGGCTTTAGTGGTGTTGGTTGCAGGCTCTTTTGCCGGTAACTACTTTGCCATTATGCAAATTATGCCTGAGCAATACAGCTTCTGGTTTGGTCATCAGGGTTATGAGTACATTGATATTGGCCGCTTCTGGCAAATTATTAAATACGTAGGCGTACTGTTCTGGTTAGTGCTTATGCTGCGCGCCGTGGTACCGGCCTTTAACGCCCCTGGCGATAAAAACCTGCTGGCGCTATTTGCTGCCTCAGTGATTTGCGTCGGCTTATTTTATGGTGCCGGCCTGTTTTATGGTGAACGTACACATTTATCAGTAATGGAATACTGGCGTTGGTGGGTTGTTCACCTGTGGGTAGAGGGCTTCTTTGAAGTATTTGCTACTGTATCACTGGCGTTTATTTTCCATAGCATGGGGCTGGTATCACGCAGTGTGGCCACCAGCGCCAGCTTAGCGTCAGCGTCACTGTTTATGTTAGGCGGTATACCGGGCACTTTCCACCACTTGTACTTCTCCGGCACCACTACGCCGGTGATGGCGGTTGGCGCCACTTTTAGTGCACTGGAAGTGGTACCGCTGGTAGTGCTGGGCTATGAAGCCTGGGAAAACTGGCGCTTAAAACACAAAGCGCCGTGGATGGGCGATATTAAATGGCCACTGATGTTTTTCGTCGCCGTGGCGTTTTGGAATATGCTTGGCGCCGGCGTGTTTGGTTTTATGATTAACCCGCCTATCGCGCTGTATTACCTGCAAGGGTTAAACACTACGCCAACCCATGCCCATGCTGCACTGTTTGGTGTCTATGGCTTCCTGGCGCTGGGTTTCTGCCTGCTGATCTTGCGTTATATCCGGCCACAGCTGGTGTTTGATGAGAAGCTGATGAAAACGGCGTTTTGGTGGATGAACGGCGGCCTGGTGCTAATGCTGTTTAGCAGCCTGTTGCCAATTGGTTTTATTCAGTTTTACGCCAGTGCCACTGAAGGCTTATGGTATGCCCGCAGTGAAGCCTTTATGCAAAGCGACATTTTGCATACGCTACGCTGGGTGCGCACCTTTGGTGACGTGATCTTTATCATCGGTGCCTTAGCAGTAAGCGCTCAAGTGGTAAAGGGCGTGTTTGACAGCAAAGCTGCCATGCAGCCATTGCAACACCTAAACTGATAGCCAAACTATCATAAAAGGCTTCTGCGTAATTAAAGCGAAGCCTTTTTGGTACCTTAAACTGTCAAACAATACGCCTTTTGTTCAGGAGCAACACAACAAATGATCGTCAGTGCAAGAATTATCCACATAAGAACCGGCGGCTTGCAACCACTCGGCACAGAGGGGGTTATCAGCGGCATCCATAAAACGCCGGTAAAGCAAGCCTGGCTGGGCATTAACGGCTTAGAGGGTGATCTACAGGCTGACCGGCTACATCATGGCGGTGCAGAAAAAGCCTTACATCATTACTCCGCCAGCCATTATGCCTACTGGCAGCAAATACTTGGTAAGCTGCCCGATTTTGGCAATAGCGCCGCTTTTGGTGAAAACCTGACGACAGATGCGTTAACCGAACAGGATGTCTGTGTTGGCGATATCTGGCAACTGGATCAGGCTATTGTAGAGGTATCGCAAGCAAGACAACCATGCTGGAAATTAAACCTACGTTTTGCCAAACAAAACATGGCAAGGTTAGTTCAGGACAGCCGCCGTACCGGCTGGTATTACCGGGTATTGACGCCTGGAATGGTGGCAACCGGTTACATTATGACACTGCTTGAACGCCCTTATCCTAACTGGCCGCTATCACGTTTGTTAGACACTCTTTATGGCTCTGTCTGGAGCACAGAGGTGTTGCAAGAAATCGCCATGCTTAGCCCGCTAAGCGAGTCCTGGCGAAGTTTAGCAAAACAGCGCTTAAAAACAGGTCAGGTAGAAGACTGGCGCAAACGACTAGGCGAGCCATAAATTAACTTACTCGTGCCTGGCAAAACCCGCTTACTTAATGTGTAATAGGCAAAAACGCGTCATCATTAAAATACTCGGAATAGCGCTGCAACGCCCGTAACAACTTAACAGCGCCCTGGCGTTGGGTTGTCAATTCACTTGCAGCCATCGCTTGCTGGCTTTGCATCATTGCCGCAAGTACCAAATGAAACTGCGCATCTGCCTCGGGTGTTAACTTGCAATTGGCAACGATGTGGTTAACTTCCTGCTGCAACATCTGAGAAAACTGTTGATATTGTGACGCCGTAAAACGTTTGTGATGAATATCATCCAGATGCGTTAGCAGCTGTGCCCTCAGCCGAAGCATCGCCTCACTTAACACTGTATCTACCGGCCACTTGGCACCATCATTCAGCACCAGCATCGTAAGCACCTCATCATCGCCATGGTGATGATGAGGTGCTTGATCAGCCTGTAAGGGCGCGGCATGCAGTAAGCCGGTTAACAGCCATATCGATAGTATTTTCATGCATTATTCTCCGTTTGATATGGAATTATTCCGTTAACGCACCGTCCTGTCTACCTTGTTACTGCTGTGAGCAACAAAGCATATTAGGCACTACGATGTACCTACTTTGTATAATAGCCAGACAATGGGGCATACAGTACAGTTGGCGCTCTTGCCGTAACCAGAGGTTAGTATTATGTCGACTAAACCTGATCTGACTACCGCAATGCAGCAACTGCTGGTTGAGGTTAAAGCCACCCTACCGCTTTATGAGCCGGCCACCTTTGTTTGTGGCATTACCAACACCGACTGTCAGGGTTGCCCAAAAAAACTGCTGGAGATGGTTGACGCTGAAGTATCGTTTTGGGAGCACGCAATAAAAAATGGCCGTATTCCCAAGTTTGATGAGCTGAGACGTTTCGGTAAATTGTGTTTAAGTGTTAAACGCAGCCTTATCCGCAATAAAATTTTAGCTGCCGACTAGGTATTAACGTCATTCAGCCGCAGACATCCGGGTGTCTTTTTTTCTGCTAACTGCTTATACTTGCCCTCCTTTGGTGCAAATTCCGGATTTAACCTTGCAACGCCGAGCAAAAAACCTGTTAAGTGCCGTACTGGCACAACTAGGCCTGATTAAACGCGACAGCCAGCGTTTGTCAGCCATACCACTGACCGAACGATTAAAGGTAGCACTGGCCGCCTTTATCGCGTTATTTATTGTTACCTATACCAGCCTGCAGCTGGCCGACACCGCCAGTACTATAGTGTTGCTGGCTTCAATGGGCGCCTCGTCAGTATTGTTATTTGGTTTACCCAACAGCCCACTGGCACGGCCCTGGTCATTTGCCGCCGGCCATCTTATCTCGGCTACCGTGGGCCTTATTTGCTCGCACTTGTTTACTGACTTAGCACTGATGGCCGCGGTAACTATTGGCTGCGTGCTGTTTGTAATGTACATCTTTGAGTGTATGCACCCGCCGGGTGGCGCCACCGCGCTGGTACCGGTGATAGCCTCGACCGACAGCGTATTGGGTTATGACTTTTTGCTCTATCCGGTGGCACTGAATGTGTTTGTCATGCTGCTGGTGGCCATAGTGCTGCAAAAGTTCTGGTTAAAACGCGGCCTGCAGCCAACCGCACAGAAATTTGACCCGGTACATTTGCACAAAGACGCCTCACCGCTAAAGCGGCTGGGCCTGCAGCCGGAAGATTTACTTAGTGCATTAAACAGCTTTGATACCGTAGTCGATATTAGCGAGCAGGATTTAGAACGTTTATATCATCAGGCGCAGCTTAACGCCTATCAGCGCAAAAGCGGCGAAATTCGCTGTAGCGACATTATGTCACGCGACCTCATCACTGTAACGCCAGACACTGCTGTAGGCAGTGCCTGGCAGCTGCTGCGTAAACACAAAATTAGTATGTTGCCGGTAACAGATAACCAGCAGCAGCTATTGGGTGTAATATCGACGGCAGATTTTCTGAAAAACCTGCAAGTACCGCATTACTGGGGCTTACTACGCCACCTAAATCAGTTGCTGTTAAAGAAGCGCCACAGTAAACAATACAGGCGTAACGTAGCTGAAATCATGGTAACCAAGCTTATCGTTGCACGCGATACCGACCATATCGCCGCGCTGGTGCCAATACTGTCGGATCAGGGCCTGCACCATATACCGGTGCTAAACGACGAGCAACAGCTGGTCGGGGTAATAACCCAGTCAGATCTTATCGCCGCCTTGTTCAATGCCAAACTGGCCTGAAAATATCAGGCCAGTGTAAAACGCCCTACCAGCTGTTGCAGTTGCTCGGCAAGGCGCGCCAATTCGCGGCTGGTGCTGGCGGTTTGCTCAGCACCGGCACTGGTTTGTACTGCTACATCACTAATATTAAGTATTTTTTGGTTTATCTCATCAGCTACTGCAGCTTGCTGCTCGGCCGCTGAGGCGATCTGCATATTCTTATCATTAATGCCATTAATACCCTGTAGCACCTGCGCCAGAATATCACCGGTTTCAGCTACTTTATCGCGCCCCTCCTGCGCCTGGCTCAGGCTGATACGCATCGCATCGGTGGCTTGGGTTGCACCTTGTTGCAGGCCTTCTATCATGCGCTGAATATCACCGGTCGACTGCGCCGTGCGCTGCGCCAGAGTACGCACCTCATCTGCGACTACGGCAAAACCGCGGCCTTGCTCACCAGCCCGGGCCGCTTCTATGGCCGCATTTAACGCCAGCAAATTCGTTTGCTCGGCAATACCACGAATCACATCCAGCACCGAGGTAATGGCATCACTGTCCTGTTTTACCTGGTCAATCACTTTGGCGGTGCTGTCAACCTGGCCCGATAAACGCTGAATAAGTGCTATGGTCTGTTCTAACCGGCTTTGCCCCTGGGCAGCTCCGGCCTGTACGGTTTCCGACAGCTCTGCCGCCTCTGCCGTGCTGGCGGCAACATCACGCACGGTAGCGCTCATTTCATGCATCGCAGTGGCCACCATTTCGGTGTCTTGCTGTTGTTGCTGTACGCCTTTACTGGTTTGCAACGTTACCGCCGATGATTGCTCGGCAGCGGTAGCAACCTGAGCAGTAGCGCCGCCAATTTCATGAATAACCCGCTGTAGCTCCTGCGCCATGCTGTTGGTACTGTCCGCAATGCGGCCAAACTCGTCTTTACTTTTGTAGTGGCTGCGTGCGGTAAGGTCGCGCTTTGCCAGTGCAGTAATGGTGCTTTCAATACTGCGTACTGCAGCCGAAATACTGCGCATGGTAATAGCTGCAACAATTGTCAGCACGGCACTTATCAACACAATAGCCGCCGCTAACAACCATAATTGGCGCACAGACTGCTGCTGCAGTTGCTCAGCAGAGGCGACAATACCGGCTTTGAGTGCGGTTTCAAATTCAGCCATTTGCGCCAGACGGCTAGTAGCCAGATCAAACCACTGGCCATCATCCACATTCAGCGGCTCACCCAGTGCCGTGTTAAACGCCAGTTGCTGCAGGCGCGCCACTTCAGCAAAGCTGTTATGCTGGCTAAGGGTACGCCAGGCGCTTTGCTGTTGTGGGCTGACCATACGTAAAAAGTTTTCTGCAAAGGCGTTATAAGCGCCTAAATTATTGCTAAAACGGGCCAGTAATTCGCCGTTAAAACTGCCACGGCTAAATACTAAACCTAGAATGGCGCGCTCACGCCCGGCGCGCTCTTTCATTTCTATAAACTGGTTGAGTGTCGCCAGTTGCCGCGCCATATCCCGATGTTTAAGTGCCGCTTCCAACTTATGGTTCTGCGCTATCATCGCAGTAATGAGTGCGGTATAACGCTCAGCCGAGCTGGCATTGTTGATGCTTTGCTGATCAACCTGATGGCGCAACGCACTAAGCTCGCCAAGCTGTTGTTGCAGCGCGCTAAGCTCAGGCAATTGCAAAGCTAAAAACGCCTGTAAACGCTGATCGCTCTGCTGGCGCAATTGCGCCAGGCGCTGGGCAAAGCGGCTACCATTGCTGGCCAGATAAACACCACTGGCACCGCGCTCAGCTTGTAGAGTTGCCACTAACGCATTGGTTGTGGCTGACACCTCAATAGCCCTGCTAACATGCTCAGCTACTCTTACTTGCTGCCAGCTGTCACTAAAACGGCCCAGCGCCAGCGATAGCGCGGCCAGCGCGGGCAATAACAGTAATAACATCAGTTTACGGCTAATCGACAAGTTGCGGATAAAGTGTGTCATAAATTTGCCTCAGGGTGAAAATTACCACTATTTTAGGTAAAAACCACCCAACTGCTAAGCAGGCAAAGGTGACTACCTCTTCAGGGTTAGCCCCTACCCCACCAGAGCCGGTATTTTCACTACACAGGCTTTGTTACACTGGCGAAAACTGTTAGCAGGCGTGAATCATGAATATAGAATCTTACTCTGACTTAATCAAAGCGGCGGCCATGCAGGACGAGCCGCAGCGTTTGCTGTTTGTGTTTGCCAAAGCCGAGCTGCCAAATGGCTATACCGACACGCAAAAACACAACTTTGAACAAGGCCAGGGCGGCGCTTTAGCACCGGTGCTGTGCGTCGATAAACTGCCAGACGAGGTAAACGAATTTGCCAGCTTAGTGCAAGAGTCCACCACCACGGGCGTTGACTGGGATATCGCCTTTGTCTCCGCTTTGGGCGGCCGCGGTGGCTTCCCGCCAAACAGCGATGAAGCGACGCAACCACTTAAGATGATGATGGAGAAAATTCAGGGCGGCATGATTGCCGATTTTCTGACCTTTAATAAAGCCGGCGACTTAGTGGCGCTGTATTGACGACAGCCGGAAAACGTAGGGGCGCATCGTTGCGCCCTTTGACAATTAATGTTCTGCCATTTTGCTAAAAATCGGGGCGCTTGCTTGGTGTAAATAGGCGCCCCCATACAGGCTTACACCACCTTTGAATACCGCTGCTGGCCCTGAGTTAAGTAAGCGTCAAAGCAGGCGCAGATGCTGCGCACCCACAGCCGGCCGGCATTGGTCACTTTTATCCGCTCGGCGTATACCTCTACCAGACCGTCTTCCATAAAGGGTTGTAAGCGCTCTAGCGCCTCGGCGAAGTATTGCCAGAAGCCGCTGAGTTGCCAGCGCTCACTAAACGCCTCGACATCCAGCTCGAAATGGCAAATTAACTGGCTTATCAGCGCAGCGCGCACTTTGTCATCGCTATTTAAGCTAAAACCGCGCTCTGCCGGAAGCTGGCCACTGTTTATCGACGCATAATAGGCTGGCAGCTCTTTGCTGTTTTGCCATAATAAGCCGCTTACCTGGCTAATGCTGGACACGCCCAGGCCAATTAATGCATCTTGGCCGGCGGTAGTGTAGCCCTGAAAATTACGCTGCAGCTTGCCGGCTTGCTGCGCCTTGGCTAAGGCGTCATCTGGCAGGGCAAAGTGGTCCATGCCAATAAACTGATAGCCGGCGGCGACAAAACGGTTAATGGCCAGCTGCATCAGTTCCAGCTTTAACGGTGCATCCGGCAGGCTACCGTTGTCTATTTTACGCTGGGCAGCAAAACGCTCCGGAATGTGCGCATAGCTAAATAACGAGATGCGATCGGGGTTAAGGCGGATAATTTCGTCGACGGTCTGGGCAAAACTGGCCGGCTGTTGAAAGGGTAAGCCGTAGATAAGATCGAGATTGATCGAGCTAAAACCGAGCTCACGGCTTAACTGCACCTGATGCCGGATAAGATCAGTATCCTGAAGCCGATTAATGGCAATTTGCACTTTCTCATCTAAATCCTGCACGCCATAACTCACCCGGTTAAAACCCAGAGTGCGCAAATGCCGCAGTTTGTCGTCACTGCAACTGCGCGGGTCTATCTCAATACTGATTTCAGCATCAGCCTTAACAGTAAAGTGTTGCTGCAAAAGCGTCATTAAACGGCTTAGCTGCACTTCAGTTAAAAAAGTTGGTGTTCCGCCGCCTAAATGCACCTGGTTGATGCTTTTACTCTGGAGTAGTGGCTGATACAGCGCCATTTCCTGCGCTAAGGCATCCAGATAGGTATCCGCCTTATGCTGATGACGGGTAATCACCTTATTACAACCGCAGTAGTAGCAAAGCTTATGGCAAAACGGGATATGTAAATACAGGCTAAGCTCGTTTGGGCTTTGGCCAATGGCGGTTTGAATTTGCGCTCGGTCAAAGCTGGTATTTAGCGCCAGCGCTGTGGGGTACGAGGTATATCGCGGGCCGTTAATATTGTATTTACTGATTAACTTTTGATCCCACTGTATGTTTTTCATTCTAACCTCGATGACTGGTTTCGACCGGCGGCTTACAATCATAACGACCACCAGTGCGCATACTTTGATCTGCCGCAGGCCATACTTAATTGGCCACAGCAGAGGCGTTGTCGCGGGCGATCTGCTGTTGCTGTGCCAGCCAATTTAGCCCGAGCTGACATAGTTTAGGCAAACGCTCTGGCCCTATGCTGTCGAGCAGGTTTTTGCAATACAAGCCAAGCTCAGTATCGCCCAGCATTTGCAGGCGGCGGCGAAAAAACAAGGTATCCGGATCAGCCGTATTGCTGATCATCGCCACAAAGTCAGTAAACTCAGCCTTTAGCAGTAAATCCTGCTGTGGGCTGTTTAAGTGCACAACTAAGCTGTCGCCGTTTAAACTGATGGCAAACTGCAGGGCAATATCCGCTACCTGCACCACCAGGGTCTTGCCACTTAAAAAATCCAGCTCACCGGCTTTTAGCTCCGGGCGGAAAAACCGGTTCAGCGCCAACTGTAACACGCAGGCCTTAGCGGCTTTGGGTGCACAGCGGGTAACAGTACCTATCATTGTAGGTAGTGCTGCTACCAATTTAGAGTTAACACTTTTAATATCAAACATATACAAGCCTTGTACTGAGTTATCACCCTATAATAAAACCACAGTACGCTGCTGAGGGCTATGCCCTGTCGGTGGTAGTAATAAAGCCAAATTAACGCGGAGCCACCCTTATGGAGCTGCTTTGTCCCGCTGGCAGTATGCCGGCTCTAAAGGCTGCCATCGAGCATGGCGCTGATGCCGTTTATATCGGTTTAAAAGATGATACTAACGCCCGTCATTTTGCCGGCTTGAACTTTGACCAAGCTAAGCTGAAAGACGCGGCCCGTTATGTGCATCAGCACGGAAAAAAGCTGCATGTGGCGATTAATACTTTTGCTCACCCGAATAACTACCAGCGCTGGCAACAAGCAGTCGATATGGCCGCCGACGCCGGCGCGGATGTGCTTATTCTGGCCGATATTGCCGTGCTGGCTTATGCCGCGGCGCGTTACCCTAAAATAGAGCGGCATTTATCCGTGCAGGCCTCCGCCACCAATGCCCCAGCAATAGATTTTTACCGCCAGTTTGGCATCAGCCGGGTAGTACTGCCGCGGGTATTATCGATGCAGCAGGTGCGGGCACTGGCCAGAAGCTGCGAAATCGATCTCGAAGTGTTTGCCTTTGGAAGCTTGTGCATTATGGCCGAGGGCCGCTGCTATTTAAGCTCTTATATGACCGGGCAATCGCCCAACACCGCCGGTGCCTGCTCGCCGGCAGCTTTTGTACAGTGGCAGGATAACAAGGGCACGCTGGAGTCACGTTTAAACGGCATTTTAATTGATCGCTTTGCACCCAATGAAACCGCTGGCTACCCCACCCTGTGTAAAGGCCGCTTTAGCATAGGCAACGAAACCTACCATGCGCTGGAAGAGCCTACCAGTTTAAACACGCTGGATTTACTGCCCGAGCTGTATGCCGAAGGTATTAAGTCATTAAAAATAGAAGGCCGTCAGCGCAGCCCTGCTTATGTGGCGCAAATTACTAAAGTCTGGCGCGCTGCCATCGATGCGGTAATCGCAACGCCAGAGCGTTTTAATGTGCAACCACAATGGCAGCAGGTGCTTGCCGGCCTGTCTGAAGGCAGCCAAACCACGCTTGGCGCTTATCATCGCAAATGGAAGTAATCACATGCAATTTTCACTAGGCCCGGTGCTGTATTTTTGGCCCAAGGCGCAGATGCTTGAATTTTACCGTCAGGTAGCCGACAGCGACATTGATATCGTCTATCTGGGCGAAACCGTGTGTAGCAAAAGGCGCGAACTTAAATTTGATGATTACTTTGCACTAGCGCAGATGCTGCGCGAGGCCGGTAAGCAGGTGTGTTTATCGTCGATGACCTTATACGAAGCCCCCGGCGAGCTGCGCGAACTGCGTAAATACGTTGATAACGGTGAGTTTTTAGTGGAAGCCAATGACGTGGGCGCCATTAGTATGTTGCAGCAGCAAGGCTTGCCTTTTGTCGCCGGCGCGGCGATTAATTGCTACAACCAGCATACGCTGCGACGCCTTATCAGCATGGGTTTAACGCGCTGGGTCATGCCGGTAGAATTATCCGGCCACTGGCTTAGCGAGGTATTACAGCAGAGCCTAATTGCCGATATCCGCGACTGTTTTAGCACCGAAGTGTTCGGTTTTGGCCACCTACCACTGGCCTGGAGCGGCCGCTGCTTTACCGCCCGCTCAGAAAACCGCAGTAAAGATCAGTGTGAGCTTTGCTGCATTAACTACCCGCAGGGGCGCGAAGTTAAAAGCCAGGACGGCACTCAGGTATTTGTGTTAAACGGCATACAAACCCAGTCTGGCCAGCGCTATAACCTGCTGAACCAGCTAAACACTATGCAGGGCCTGGTAGATATAGTACGGTTAAGCCCACAGCTAAGTGGCACCTTTGACTGGCTGGCGAAATTTAAGGCCAATATTAACGGCGCAGCTCCGCAGCCACTGCCGAAAACCGACAGTAACGGCTACTGGCTGAACCTGGCCGGTATGGCAGTAGGTTGATAAACCCAGATAACACAACGGTTGCGACACACCTTGTGCTCGCCGCAGCAACTATGCTGGACTTTCCTGTCCAGCCCCTGAGGCCAGCTAAAGCTGTTCAAATTCGTTCCTGACGAATTTGTCGCCCCAGGGCTCAGACACTCTGCGTCTGTGCGCAATGTGGTAGCAACCTCGCTGAAAAACAGGAACAATCATGAGCAAACAAGTGGCCAAAATCGGCATCGTTACCGTAAGCGACCGCGCCAGTGCCGGCATTTACGAAGACTTATCCGGTAAAGCGATCATCGATACGCTAAAAGACTACTTAACCAGTGACTGGCAGGCGGAATACCGGCTGATCCCGGATGAACAGCCGTTAATTGAGCAAACGCTGCGGGAACTATGTGATGAGCAAGGCTGCTGTTTAGTGGTTACCACCGGCGGCACCGGCCCGGCAAAACGCGACGTTACGCCAGAAGCCACCGAAGCGGTGTGTGACCGCATGATGCCGGGTTTCGGCGAGCTGATGCGCACTGAATCGTTAAAATATGTGCCCACGGCAATATTGTCGCGCCAAACTGCTGGCCTGCGTGGCAGCAGTTTAATTATTAACCTGCCGGGTAAACCCAAAGCCATTCGCCAGTGTTTAGATGCGGTATTTCCGGCGGTGCCCTACTGCATCGATTTAATGGACGGGCCTTATCTGCAGTGCAATGAAGCGGTAATTAAAGCGTTCCGGCCAAAAAGTTAACGCCGCAGCAAAAATAACCACACCACCAGCAATAAGGTAATAAACCAAAAGCCGGACAACAATTGCCAAAACAGTAGCGGGTTGGTTTTATGCTGCTGTTTAACTTCTTCGTGTAAAAACGCCGGATTCGGTTGCTGCAGGTCAGTCAGTAGCTGATTAATGCTTTGATAGCGTTGTGATAAATCCAGACTAACACCTTTTTGCAGTGCGCGGTCAAACCAGGTTGGGATCACCGGGTTAAACTGGCTGGCACTGCGATAACGCAGCTTGTCGTAATCGGCCGCGGTGCGGCATTCCTCTACGGCAGCGCCGTAAGGTAAGTGACCACTGCTGAACAGCTCATAGGCAATGGTCGCAAGGGCGTAGATATCGCCCTGCACACCGGAGTTGTGCCCCAATAAATAGTGCGGATCGGAATAGGCCGCGGTGCCAAGTGCAGCCTCATGCTGCAGCGGGCTGAATATTTCGGCCAGGCCTGCCACATACACTGAGCCAAAGTCGACAATTTTTAACCGGCCATCCTGCAGGTAAATAATATTGCCGGGTTTTAAATCCTGATGAATGGCGCCCATGTGGTGAAACGCGGTTAAGCCTTTGGCTATCTGTTTTACCAGCTTAATCGCCAGCGCCGGTTTTAGTGGCTTGGGCTGGCGTTCAAACCATTGCTCTAAACTTTGGCCGTCTAAATGCTCCATCAAATAATACAGAAAGGTGCGCGGCCGGGTTTGCCGCACCACTTTTACGACATAATCAGATTCAATGCGCAGGCCTATCCACTCTTCGCGGATAAAGCGGTCAATATACAGTGCATCATCATCGTAATTCAGTGACGGGCATTTCAGCACCAGCTGTGCACCACTGGCTTCGTCCTCTACCAGATACAAATGGCTGCGGCTGCTGGCAAACAGCTCCTGCAGCACCTTATAACCATCCAGTTTCATGCCGGGGCTTAACGCCGGCGGAAATGGCAGCCGGGTTAAATGCTGGTTTAAATCATCCAGGCTTTGCTCGGGCAGCGCTGTTATCTCAAGCAAGATCAAACTGATATTGTCATTACTGCCCTGGGCTAATGCCTGTTGTTTTAGCTGCAAAGCGGCTTGCTCAAGATCATCCGCTGCCGATACTGCCTGCTGCAGTGCTTCCGGGCTGACAAAGTCCGACAGGCCATCAGAGCAGAGTAAAAAACGGTCGCCGCATTTGACAGTTAAACTGCCCTGTTGCAGCTCAACCCGGGCATCCATACCCAGCGCCCGGCCAAGAAACTGGCGCTGCTCAGATAACACTGTCGTATGATCCTGGCTCAGCTGCACCAACACGCCATCGCGCCAGTGGTACAACCTACTGTCGCCTATATGAAAAAAATGTGCAGTTTGCGATTTCAGCACTAGCGCGGTAAAGGTAGTCAGATAGCCTTTTTGATCGTGCGCAAACTGATGGCTCAGCTCGTACAGCTCGTTGTTGATGGTCGCGAGCAACTGCTCGGCGCTGTAAGCCACCGACCAGCTATCTGGTGTCTGGCTGTATTCGCGGCAAAAGCGGCTAACCGCGCGCTGGCTGGCCTGCTGACCGGCTTCGGCGGTACTGACGCCATCAGCTAATGCAAAACAGGCGCCTTTATAAGTTAACAGATGAGGATCTGAGGGGATATGCTGCACTACCGCATCTTCGTTGGCCGGCTTGATACCGGCCTCACAAAGACTGCTGTAGTGTAGTTTCAGATCAGATGCGCTCACCTGTTGCTCCTTTTTTACTGATCCTTGTTTAACCAACGTTGATGCGGTGCACAGTACCATCTTCACCCACTTCAGTGATATGGCCTTTAGGGTCATCTAAAAACATTACCGCTACCAGCCCCACCAGCGCTGAAGCGGCAATCACGTAGAAGAACATACTATAGCTAACGTAACTTAATACCGTTAAATACACCACAGCACCGACATTACCATAAGCCCCTGCCATGCCGGCAATTTGCCCGGTCATGCTGCGTTTAATCAGCGGTACTATGGCGAACACCGCGCCCTCGCCGGCCTGCACAAAGAAACTACAGGCCATGGTTGCCAGCACGGCCAACGGGATCCACCAGTGGCTGTCCATCAGCCCCATTAAAAAGTAGCCCGCGGCCAGGCCACCAATTAAGAGCAGCATACTTTTGCGCCGGCCAAACTTATCCGAAAACCAGCCGCCCATAGGGCGTGATACCAGATTCATAAAAGCAAAACCCGACGCCAGCAAACCGGCTTTTACCGCACTTAGTCCCTCAAAGGTTTCCAGGAAGTACAGCGGCAGCATTGACACAACCGCCAGCTCAGAGCCAAAGGTAGCAAAATAAGCAATATTTAAAATGCCGACCTGTTTAAAGCTGTATTTATCGGCTTCGGGTACACCAGCACGTAAATGCTCCGCGTTAATTCGCCAGGTTTGCTGGGTTTGCACAATAAACAGCAGCAAAAGCACGCCCCACAACGCATACATCATGTCAGTGCTGAACAGATTGACGCCGGCCGGAGATAAGCGCCAGGCCAACATGCCAAGCGCCAGATGCATAGGGATATTCATCAGAATAAGGCCCCACAACGCGCTCCAGCTGGTAACCACCATGGCACCGGTTTTTTTTGGCTTAAAATACACTGAGCCTTTGGGCGTATTGCGGGCAAATTTATAAAACACCAGCGAGTAAACTGCACTAATCACCCCTACAGTACCAATGGCGTAGCGCCAGCCATCGTCACCACCGTAGGCCAGTGCCAGTAACGGTAAGGTCATCGCGGCAGCAGCCGAACCAAAGTTACCCCAGCCCCCATAAATACCTTCGGCCGTACCCACCTGATGATGCGGAAACCACTCGCCCACCAGACGAATACCCACCACAAAGCCTGCGCCGACAAAGCCGAGTAAAAAGCGGAATAATGCCAGCGCAGAATAGGTATCGGCGAAGGCAAAGCCGATACACAGCAAAGCAGAAATAAACAGTAGCAGCGAATACATTATACGCGGACCATAGCGGTCAACTAACATACCCACTACGATGCGTGCCGGTATCGTAATGGCAACGTTTAGAATGAGTAAAGCTTTAATCTGAGCATCGGTTAGTGCTAAAGCCTCTTTAATGTGTATTAGCAATGGCGCGTGAGCAAACCACATCACAAAGGTCAAAAAGAAGGCAAACCAGGTCAGGTGCAGCATTTTTATTTTTTGTTCAGCAAAATTCAGCAGGTTTAACCCACTGCCGCTTTGTTGTGCTAAAGCAGGACCAGCCATAACATCCTCCACAGGATTAATCGATTCACTTTGGCCAGTGTAGAGAGGCTGCCGGGCAAAATCATTGATATAAAACAAAGTTGAACAGGCAGCTTTCATCGTAAAAACAAGAAGATACCACTTTGTGGGTAGCGGCGTTATTGCAGCCAGCGCTAGGCCTGACAGCTACTCTTACCCACTTTGGCTAGAGCCATAACCGCAACCAAGCGCACCCGGCGCGTCAGAGGTACACCCTCTTTGCTGCAGCAGCGTCGGCCTTTGGCGTTACACTAAGCAGTAATACTGTTTGCCGGATGTTTTGTTATGCCGCCACCTGCTGCCACCAGCCTGAGCCAGGCCACGCTAAACTGTGCTAACCGGGCATTATTGCTGGCCACACTGGCTTTTGCTGCCTGTTTTTCTGTCTGGACACTGTATGCGGTAATGGGGCTGCAGCTACAGCAACAACTTGAACTTAGCGCGACCGAATACGGCTTTTTATTAGCAGCGCCTATTTTAACCGGTGCGCTATTACGTATCCCGCTGGGGATCCTTGCTGACCGTATCAGCGCCCGGCTGTTGTGGCTATACCAAATGCTGGCGGTAATACCGGCCTTGTTGCTGCTGCCGCTGGTGGACAGCTATAGCGGTTACTTATGGCTGGGGTTGTGGTTTGGTATTAGCGGTGTGTCTTTCACTTTTGGCGTACGCTATGTCAGCCAGTGGTTTGCCTCCAGCCGTCAGGGCCGGGCACTGGGCTTATTTGGTGTTGGCAATGCCGGTGTGGCTATTACCTTTGTGCTGGTACCACTAGCTATTAATTATGCAGGCTGGCAGTGGGTGGGGCCTTTATATGCCGCCGGCATGCTGCTAATTAGCCTGATATTTATCTTGCTAGCGCCAAAAGAACCGCTGCAGTTCAGCCCAGCCAAACACCAAGCACTTAGCCTGCGCCAGCTTTGCAGTAACGCCCGCATCTGGCGATTTTCCCTGTATTACTACTTTGTATTTGGCAGCTTTTTAGCTCTGTTATTGTGGCTACCACAATACTATATGCAGGCCTATGCTATGGATGCGCAGCAGGCGATGGCCTTTACGCTGTTCTTTGTTGCTACCTCCAGTATGGTGCGGGCGCTGGGTGGCTGGTTTGCCGATCGCTATGGCGGCCGGGCAGTAAACTGGAGCGTATTCTGGGTCTGTATCGTTTGTTTGTTTTTTTTAAGTTACCCACCCACCACGTTAATTATTCATGGTCTGGAAAAAGACGTACAGCTGGAAATTGGTCTGAATGTGTGGTGGTTTACCTTACTGATTTTTATCATCGGCGTAGCACAGGGCTTTGGCCGTGCTAGTGTGTATAAGGTTATTCACGATTACTACCCACAGCATATGGGCAGTGCTGGCGGCTTTGTTGCCGCCATTGGCGCCTTAGGCGGTTGCACCCTGCCCATTTTATTTGGCGTAGCACAAGATGTGCTGGGCATAGTCACCGGCTGTTTTATGATCTTATATGGCGTTCTGGCGCTTTGTATGATCACCATGTTTTTTGCCAATCAGGCCGCACAATATCAGCAAAAACTGGCACAGGCGCGCAGTAATAATTTCTTACTTGATGATGACACTTCTGACCACGAGGACAACATATGCAGATAACCGATCTGGCTACTGAGCAAAAGCTGTTACCCCTGCTACGCCAGGCATTTCGGCCAATGTTTTTATTTGGTGCCGCTTTTAGCGCCATTGCCATGCTGCTATGGGGCCTGACATTGGCCGGCCAGCTTCAGCTAAAACCCTTCGCCAATGTGCTGTTTTGGCACAGCCATGAAATGCTGTTTGGTTTTGTTAGCGCCATTGTGATTGGCTTTTTGCTTACCGCAGTACAAAACTGGACCGGGCTCCGTGCGCCGCATGGCAAAAGCTTATTGTTTATCAGCCTGCTGTGGCTGGCTGGCCGGTTATTACTACTGTTTGGTCAGGGTTTACCGCTGTATCTGGTAGCTGCTGTTGATTTAAGCTTTTTACCAGTATGCGCTTTTCTGCTGGCAATACCGCTTATTAAAACCGGCCAGCAGCGCAACCTGTTTTTTATTCCGGTACTACTGTTACTGACCGCCTGTAACTTGCTGATGTATATCGGGGTAGCAACGTCACGCTATGAATTGGTGCAACTGGGCAGCCAGAATGCGGTGTGGCTCATCACCCTGCTAATGGCGATTGTCGGCGGCCGCGTATTACCGATGTTTACCGCCAATGGCACCCAAACCAAAAAGGTCGATGCTATTGTCTGGCTGGATCGCGCAGCGCTTGGCTCACTGTGGCTAATTTTTGTCTTACACTTTTTTGCCCTGACTAAACACCTGCCAGCCCTGGCAATAAGCAGTTTATTTGGCTTAAGTGCTCTGCTGCTTAGCCTGCGCTGCCTGCGCTGGAAAATCTGGATCACGCTAAAGGTTCCGCTATTGTGGTCACTGCATATCGCCTACTGGTGCATACCGCTAGGGCTGGCACTTTACAGTGCGCGTTACGCCGGCGTGAATATCAGTAACAGCATAGCGCTGCATGCGTTAACCGCCGGCGCCATGGGCAGCATGATTTTAAGCATGATGGCGCGGGTATCATTAGGCCACAGCGGCCGCATGTTAAAGCCACATGCGCTGATGTCACTGGCGTTTTTGCTGGTACTGGCAGCGGCCATCAGCCGCACGCTATTAATTTGGCTGTGGCCGGTGCAAACCATGCAATGGTTGTGGTTGGGTGTCGGCGGCTGGGTGTTGGCCTATACGCTTTACGTGCTGGTGTATTTTCCGGTGCTAACTACCCCCAGGCCAGATGGCAGACCGGGTTAAACCACCTTACCTCTGAAGGGGTAAGGCTGCGGCGGCTTTGATTTATATCAAGCCGCCAGCTTCAACAGCTTTTACACTGGGTAAATATTTCCACCACAACGGAGCCCAGTATGAACACCGACTACCAAGACAAGCCGCTGGTGTATGCCTGCTCCGGCTGCTCAAACGTCGCCCAGCTGGCCAACGATTTGGCCGTAGTGCTCGATCGCGAAGGTTCTGCGCAAATGTCCTGTATTGCCGGCGTTGGCGGCAAAGTAAAGCAACTGGTAAAAGTAGCCCAATCCGGCCGGCCAATACTGGCGGTAGACGGCTGCCCGCTTAACTGCGTAAAACAAACCCTGGCCACAGTAGACGTAGTACCCACCTGGCATATAGAACTCACCACACTTGGCTATAAAAAGCGCGACCATGAAAACTGTGACTTAGGCGATGCCTATAAATTATTGCAAATGGTGCACAGCGATATACTTCGCTGAGCATTCAAACGAATGCCCATACTATCCACATATATTACAAAGCGGATCTTTATTTAGGTTAAATGAGCTCCACTGGCTACTTAGGCCATCAAAAAGCTGTAACTTGCCGTACAGTGGCGTGCCTATGCCTGCAAGAATTTTTACCGCTTCCAGCGCCTGCATGCTGCCGATAACCCCAACTACCGGGCTTAAAATACCGGCTTCCATACAGGTTAACTGCTGCTCGCCAAACAATTTGCTTAAACAGTGATAACAAGCGCCGTCGCCCTGCATACTGAAGCTGGCGACCTGGCCTTCAAAGCGGATAGCCGCGCCGGAAACCAGCGGTACTTTAGCGCTAACGCAAGCAGCGTTAATCGCATTGCGGGTAACTAAATTATCAGTGCAATCCAGCACCAATGCATACTGTGGCACCAAAGTAGCTAAATCTTCGGCATTTAAGCGTTGGCATAGTGCTTCAATCGTGATGTCGGCATTAAGCTGGCGCAAGCTTAAAGCGGCCTGCTGTGCTTTGCTCTGGCCAATATCCGCTTCGCGGTACAGTATTTGCCGCTGTAAATTACTGCGGTCAATGGTATCGTCATCGACCAGCGTAATATGCCCTACGCCACCGGCCACTAAATAAGGCGCCGCCGCACAGCCCAAGCCGCCCATACCAATTAGCAGTACCGAGCTTGCCAGTAACGCCTCCTGGCCACGAAAATCCATGGCCGGCAGCATTATTTGGCGGCTGTAGCGCATTGCCTGTTGTGTTGTCAGCTCAGTTGGCTTGATGAGTGTTGTCATCTTGGATATCCTGATTAATCTGTTCTGGCCGCCGCCAGAGCCATATGGCCACCAATAACAAGAAGCACGGTAACAGCAGTTTTAACGGCAATGCGACAGTGGATAACTGCAGCAGTAGTGAACTTAGCAGCATCATGGCGCTGGCCAGGTATTTAGCGCGCCGCGGTACGATACCAGATTGGCGCCAAGCCAACACCGGCCGCCCGAGCTTGGGGTGCGCCAATAAGCATAACTCCAGCGCTGGCCAGCCTTTTCCAGCTGACCAGGCGCTAAGCAAAATAAACGGCACAGTTGGTAAAACCGGCAGAGGTATACCTATTAAACCCAGCACTAAGCTGCATATTGCCAGCATGCGCCAAAACGCCAGCTTTATTAACGTCAAATCCCCTCCGTTAAAATGGGGGCAGAGTTATCTGCGCCTATTTAAGCCCTAAACGCTGCGCCAATTTATGTAGGTTGCTCGGGTCTAGCTCTAACTGTCTGGCCGCCTGTGACCAACTGCCACAGTGTTGTGCCAGCGCCTGTTGTATCATCTGCCTTTGTAACTGGCTTACTGCCTGCTTTAGCGCTATGCCGTTGGCTATCGTATTGCCATGCACTTCGGTATGCACTATTGCAGCAGGCACGGTGTCAATATCCAGCAAAGCGGCTCCTAAGGTTACAATATCGCTGCGCGACGCGCCCTGACTAAGCGCTTTAATCGCTGCGCGGCTAATCACATGCTCCAGCTCGCGCACATTGCCCGGCCAGCTATAGCTAAGCAAGGCCAGTTCTGCATCGCCGGATAAACGCAGCGCACGCAAGCCCAAGCGACTGCGGTTTAACTCGAGAAAATGGCCAGCCAGTAATGGAATGTCATCCGGCCGCTCACGAAGTGGCGGTATCGGCAAAGGATATACTGATAAGCGGTGATACAAGTCGGCGCGAAATTCACCGCTTTTAACCTGTTGTTTTAAATCACGGTTAGTGGCAGCAACCAAGCGCACATTCACGGTACGGCTTTTATCGGAGCCAAGGCGCTGAATCTCGCCGTTTTGCAGTACCCGCAATAACTTGGCCTGCACCGCCAGTGGCAGCTCACCCACTTCATCTAAAAACAAGGTGCCGCCATCGGCGGCCTCGAAGCGGCCGGCGCGTTCACTGTGGGCACCGGAAAAGGCACCTTTATTATGGCCAAACAGCTCACTTTCAGCCAGGCTTTCCGGCAAGGCGGCACAGTTAATATAGATCATAGGTTTAGCAGCACGCGCTGAGCTACGGTGCAAATGGCGTGCAAACAGCTCTTTACCTACCCCGGTTTCACCCAATAACAGCACGGGTAAATCCGAGTTTGCCACCACCGTCAGCTCCTGCAATATTTGCTTTAACGCACTGCTTTGGCCAATCAGCTCGTAACGCTGTTTGGCGGCAGGTTCAAATTGCTGCTCGTCGGCTTGATGATTAAGCCTAAGCGCACGGTTGGCTTGCTCCAGCTCCGTCATCCGCACGGCGGCTTCTACCAGCAGACTATAACGCTGCAACTCATATACTGCTGCAGCTGAAAAACTGCCTGCGGTTAACGCATCCAGTGTTAGTGCGCCCCAACAGCGACCTTCGATGTACAGTGCTATGCCCATGCAATCGTGCACCGGCAAGGCCTGGCCGGGCTGTTCAGCCAGCAGGCCATCATAAGGATCGGGTAGTTCAGACTCAGGTTCAAACCGCACTGGGTTACGGCTGGCCAGAATAGCTGCCAATCGAGGATGCTGCGCCACTACAAAACGCCTGCCCTGAGCTTCGCGCACTAAACCATGCAGTGCCACCGGTTTTAGCACATCATGCTCCAGCCTAAGTAGACCCACCGCACCGCAACTAAAGTGGCTGCGCAGCGTACTTACCAAACGCTGCAGGCGCACTGCAGCGGGCAATTCGGTAACTAAGTCGGCAACTAAACTTTCTTGCAGCATGGTATTTTTTACCCTTGGGTAGTTATCACCCTACATTTTCTGGGTTTAATTTACCACAGCATAAAATAAAGCTATATAAATCAAAGGTGGTAGTTTTGGCCTGACTCTTGCCCTGTAAGTTTAGCTGCGTCGCACTGGCGCTACATTAAATTGCATTAGCAGGAGTTTCTATGTCAGCCATTACCACTTCAACTTTATTAGATCAATCTTTAGGCCAGCTGGCTACCAGCATTGCCGGCGCCACCGCAGTGTTTCATCAATACAAATTAGATTTTTGCTGTGGTGGTAAGCACAGCCTGAGAGATGCACTGGCGAAAAAGCAGCTGGCCGAAGCGCCGGTATTAAGCGCGCTGCAACAGCTGCAGCAACAAGACGGCGAGTTAACTGACTGGCGCAGTAAATCGGTAAGACAACTGATTGAGTTTATTTTAGAGCGTTTTCACCAGCGCCATCGCCGGCAGTTGCCCGAGCTTAGCCGCTTAGCTCGACGGGTAGAGCATGTGCATGCACTGGATGCCAACTGCCCAACCGGTCTGGCACAGCATCTGGAAGAGATGTATCAGGAGCTGGAAAGTCATATGATGAAGGAAGAGCAAATTTTGTTTCCTATGTTAGCCGGTGGCATTTACCCCAGCGGGCCGATCAGCGTAATGGAAGAAGAACACCTGCAGCACGGTGACGCACTGGAAACTTTAGATAAGCTCACTAACAACATTACGCTGCCAGAGGATGCCTGCAACACCTGGACCGCGCTGTATTTAGGCTTGCAAGAGTTAAAAGAAGATTTAATGCAGCATATTTTGCTGGAAAATGAAATTTTGTTTGTGCAACAGCAGACAAAACCGGCGCACGGAAGCGACGGCCAGAGTTGTTGTGGTAGTTGCCAATAATACTCTCTGATCAACTTACAGCAGTCTACAAGACTTCAAAGTCTCTCACTTGCTAGCTCTTGTAGACGCTGTTATAAATGAATGTCACTAAACCTGAGGTATCCCCAGAAATTCTGTAGTTAAAATAAAAAGTTAGGCGATTAGGGAACATTCATGGTGGTTCCCGATCTGATCATTCGCCAAAACTCACAAAACGCGGATGGTCACCATGAATGTAAAAACTATGCTCGCTGATTTCCTCACATTTGTCACCCACAAAACGATGCATAAAACCCGATTTTCGGTGTTTTTAGATGCTGTAACAGCTTTGACCAAAGATGCGCGGTGCACTGTCACAGCGATTGGTCGCGCTATGCCAGGCACATCTGACAAAGTCAGCATTAAGCGCGCGGATAGATTGCTCAGCAATGCCAATCTACAACGGGAACTGCCTCTGATCTATGCGGCAATGACTCATTTGATTGTCAGTAGCAAAACGCAGCAGCTCATTTTGATTGACTGGAGCAACGCTGATACCGCGAAGCGCCATTTTATTTTGCGAGCCAGCATCGCTGTTGATGGCAGAGCACTCACGCTATTACAAAAAGTGGCGGCGGCAGAAGATTACACTTGCCCACATTTGCACTGGGCGTTTTTAAAGCAACTCAAGGCCATGTTACCTAGCGACTGTAAGCCTGTTATCGTCACCGATGCTGGCTTTAAAGTGCCTTGGCTTAAGCAGGTGCGCAAATTAGGCTGGCATTATGCCGCCAGAGTCAGAGGTAATGTGAAGCTTAAACTGGCAGAGCAAACAGAGTTTATGACCGTAAATGCGCTTTATAAAAAAGCTCGCGCCACCCCTAAACACTTAGGCGCAATCGTGCTGACTCAGACGCAACATTATGAAACCCGCGCGATTCTAGTTGGTAAAGGCTATAAGCTATTGAAGCGAGACAAACATAAGTCTTACAAAGAACCTTGGTTATTGGTGTCATCTTTGCCTGAGTGCCATGGCTACGCAGATAAAATCGCCAAGTGCTACAGTAGCCGGATGCAAATTGAAGAAAGCTTCCGAGACCAGAAAAGCTCACGTTATGGCTTAGGAAGTGACCTGCACGGCACTAAAATCAAATCACGTTTGGGTATATTGCTGTTACTGGCGGCACTGGCAAATTGGTTCCACTACCTGATGGGTTCGGCGGGTGAAAAGGCTGGCTTACATTTGCGATATCAGGCTAATACGGTAAAAAATCGGCGAGTGCTTGCACTGAACTTCCTCGGGATACTGCTTTGTAAGGAACCTAAAATGCCTATACGCAGGCACAATTATCAGCAAGGACTTAAACAAATCTTGCTCTGGGTTGCACAGTGGGACTGGGCGGTAATCAAATTGGCAAAGAGCTAATAGTATGTATCTAAATTTTGTGGGGATCCCTCAGTCACTAAACACCAATCCCAAATCAAAAATTAATTAGTCTCACATAGACTGGTCCAAACAAAATCATTCTGACAACCATATTCATAATCACTTGTCATCAGGCTGATACACCATTACGTCTTCTACCTTGCAGTCGAAATAACGGCAAAGCGCCTCTATCGCATTCGTGGTGGTTGAGTGTTGTATTGCCGGATTCTGCATTTTCGACAAAGACGTTCGGTTAACGCCAGTGTGACGCGCTACCTCACTAACACTAATCTTGCGATTTTCCCGCCGCTCTTTTTCTGTAATCAATTCTTTAATCCTAAAAAGGATCATAGGCTCCCCCAAAAAACACAAAGTGTTCTTTGAAAGAACACTAATAAGCTGCAATAATGTTCTCTCAAAGAACAGTTAACAGGTAATTAAGATGTCTAAAACACTTATCACCACTAAAGATTTGGCAATGAGAATACATTTCAGTGCCGGCTACATCAATAGAGTTCTTAAAGATGCTGTGTTCATCGAAGGCATACACTATATCAGACCTTTTGGTGGCAGGAAGATTTTCTACATTTGGGAAGCTGTTGAGCAGGAGCTTTACTCCCATACCGTTAGGCCGAGAAATCTCATCCCAATGGCGTCAGGGAGAGTATGTAGTGGCTAAATAACTGTGCCAAATAGTAGATCACTCAGGTAAGGGAACTCAATGCGGTTTGCGCGATCAGATCAGTCGCCAAACAAACCAAACCCACAAACGCATTGAGTATGAACAGGATAGCATTTTTATATGGCGCGGAAACCCGCCGATTGAAGAAGATTATTCATAAAACACGAGATAGAGACCTTTGCCGCCGTGCGAATGCCGTCTTGCTGGTGTTGAAAGGTAAAACCAAGTCAGAGGTTGCGAGCCTACTGCAAGCGGGGCGGTCATCGCTTAACCGCTGGTTGAAATGGTATGACGTTGCCGGTGTTGATGGTCTAAAAACTAAAGGCGTTGGTCGCCCCGTTAGGCTGAATCGGGATTTTATCTGTGGCGTGCTGAAAATTTTGCTGAAGTACACGCCAAGGACGCTTGGATATCAGCGTTCACGCTGGAGTACTGAGTTGTTTGCGCTGTTACTGAACAAGTTATGCAACATTCAGATCCACAGTTCAACAATCAGACGCTGGTTGCCCAAAGCAGGAATTGTCTGGCGGCGAGCTGCGCCAACGCTTTATATCCAAGACCCGGATAAAAAGGAGAAACTGGCGGTTATCCGGGAGGCGTTGGCAGATAACAGTATTGACCACCCGGTGTTTTACCAGGATGAAGTGGACATCCATCTGAATCCTAAAATCGGTGCAGATTGGGGGCACCGTGGCGCGCAGCGTAAAGTGGCAACACCAGGACAGAACAAGAAACATTATCTGGCGGGAGCATTACACGGCCAGACAGGGCAAATCGTTTATGTAGGTGGCGAGCGCAAGACCAGTGACTTATTTATTGAATTGCTGGAAAAGCTTAAAGGTCAGTATCGTCGGGCTAAAAGCATTCGGTTAATCGTGGATAATTACATCATCCACAAGAGCAAGAAAACCCAGAAGTGGCTGAGCGACAACCCAAAGTTCAAATTACTGTTCTTGCCGGTTTATAGCCCATGGCATAACAAAATTGAAAAACTGTGGCATGCACTGCACGAGACGATAACCCGGAATCATCAGTGCAAAAACATGGATGATTTACTGGAGCAGGTTTACTACTTTATGGACACTGCCGCACCGTTTCCGGGCGGCAAGCATGGATTGAAGCAGGTGTATCACAATTAGGATCAGCTATTTAGTATCGCTGTACGTAGTAATAAACTGGTACTGGATTTTCGCTATAACGGTGTGCGCTGCCGCGAACAAACAGCACTGACTGACAGTAAAACTAACCGTGCGAAGCTTTTAAAACTCATCGATGATATTGAGGCAGCCATTCGTTTGGGTCGGTTTGTCTACGCCGATTTTTTCCCGGGCAGTCCAAGATCTAAGTATTTTGCAGAGCTTGATGCATCGGTAAAACAAAGCATTGCAGCGTTACCTCAATCAATCTCTCTTGTGCACGACTGCCCATTGTTTAGCGCATTTACAGCTGAGTGGTTAGATGAAAATGAGAGCATTTGGAAGGCAAGCCACTGTGCAAACGTTAACGCTATTTTTGAACACTGCTTACTACCCGCTTTCGGCTCGCAAAGGCTGGATGCAATAACTCGTGCTGACATTTTGAAGTTTCGATCGCGCTTAACCAAAACAGGTAACGGCAAAAAACGCATCTCAAATGACTGAATTAATCATATCATGGCGCAACTACGCAAACTCCTGGTAGAAGCATCAAAGCGCTACAACTTTAACAACCCCTTTGTTGATATCGAGCCATTAAAAATTGATAAACCGCTTATCAACCCTCTTACATTGCAAGAGGTTCGTATTTTTTTGGCCGGCGTACGCGCTGATTTCAGGCCATATTACACGGTTAGGTTTTTCTCCGGATTACGCACTGCAGAAGTCGATGGACTTAAATGGAAATTTGTCGACTTTGAGCGCCGCCAAATTGTGGTGCAGGAAGCCCTCGTCAATAACCTTGAAGCAACACCGAAGAATAATTATTCCTACCGCCATGTGCATATGTCACAGCCGGTATTCGATGCACTGATGACACAAAAACGAACAACAGCTGACAAAGAATATGTGTTTTGTAATGCCGCGGGTAACCCGCTGGCTAATAACATCATTCCGATCGCTCAATAACATCATGCCGATCAGGTTTTTTCTTCCCGCGCTTACTACAACATTCTTTTACTCTTTTTGATCGGCATGCGTCAAGTTGGACTGCTGTTTACGCATCGATTCACCCGTTAACGGCAGCCTTATCGCTCTATGGATCAGTCTGTCTAAGATCGCTTCGGCGAAGGTGGCTTCTCCGATCATGACATACCATTTATCTACCGGTAATTGGCTTGAAACCACCGTTGATAACTTGCCATGTCGCATGTCTATCACTTCCAGTAAATTACTTCGCTCTGTCGCATCCAGCACTTCCATTCCCCAGTCATCCAAGATCAAGATAGCGACTTGACTGAGTTGGTTCAGTAACCTTGGATAACTGCCATCCGCTTGTGACAACCTCATATCTTCTAATAAGGTCTTTAACCGGTAATAGCGCACCGCCATTCCCTGACGGATAAAGTAACGCCCCAGTGCACACGCCAGATAGCTCTTACCGCATCCTGCTGCGCCAGTTAACAACAGATTTTGTTGATGTTTAAGCCAGTTGCCCTGCAGTAAATCCCTTATCTGTGATGCGTTAAAGCCCCGGTTTGCGCGATAGTCTATCTGTTCAACATGTGCACCTAAACGGAACGCGGCTTGCTTCTCTAACCGGCTAATTTTGCGCTGCTCGCGCTGCACTAATTCATGGCTGAGTAACAGTTGCAGGCGCTCTTCGAAGCTCATGTCTTGATAGAGCATTGTTTGCTCTTGTTGTTTTGCCAAGGCTTGCTTAACGCCGCTTAAATACAGCAGGCTGAGTTGTTCTTCAATTCGTAATTCCATAGCGTTTCTCATGTATTCTGTCAGTGGAAGTAGCTTTCACCGCGCACATTGTCGTGCACCAGCGTTTTAAGAGGATCATGTTTCACAGTTTGCACCGGTTCATGTTCCAGGCCGTTTTTCAGGATCGCCCTGATGTTGTGTAAGCGGTTAGCGCCGGTTAGGTGACCGCGAAGACAGGCCGCTTCCAATCGTACTTTGCTATAGATTTCGCTCTGCCCTAGTAAACTTAAGCAGGGGCGCACCGCTAATGCAGGATGTGCCGCGTGTGCCAATGTATCCTGCACCCACTGCTGTGTGTAAATCCCGATCGAGGCTGCCCATTTCAAGAGCCGCTCCGGTGACCATTCCAGCATCACTTTATGGTGATCGGGCATATGTGCCATGTCACAGGTATGTTGCCCTTTACGGTGGCTGCGCGGATGCTCTGCAACCACTTGCCCATGATGGTAAATCACGATGGTTTGTGCCCTGACCTGCGCTTCCAGTCGCTTACCAACCAAGGCGTAAGGCACTGAGTAATAATGCTTTTCGATATCAACATGGTAATCCTTACCTGCCAGTACCCGTTGGATTTTGGTGTACTCGTATGCAAAGCGGGGTAACGGTTGTAAAGCTGGTGCATCTAGCTCATTAAACAGGGATGCCCGGCAACCAGGTAACTTTTGGAAGGGTTTTTTATTGAGCTTTATAAGCAACTCAGCGATACGCTGATTCAAATGTGCCAGACTGTGGAAGATCTCATGACGTAATACCGCAAGGATCCAGCGCGTGACCACCTGCACGCCGACTTCGGCCTTGGATTTATCTTTAGGCTTACGTGGTCTGGCGGGCATGATGGCGGTACCGAAGTGCGCTGCCAGCATTTGATAGGTGGGGTTGAGATCCGGATCAGTATTGCGAGCCACGCTGACTGCACTTTTTAAGCAATCGGGTACCACCAGCTGTGGTACGCCACCGAAGAACTCAAAGGCTCGTTTATGGCTCATGATCCAGTCTTCCAACTGCTGTGAACGGGTGGCTTCGGCGAAGGTGTAATTGGACGCGCCCAACACCGCAACGAAGATCTGCGCACGACAGGTAATTTCACCGGTATCAGGGTCAACTATTGGCATGGTTTGGCCGCAGTAATCAACAAAGAGTTTTTCACCCGCCAGATGGGTTTGCCGCATAGAAGGTTGTAGTACTGCCGCCCACTCTTTATAAAGACGGCAGAAGTGATTGTAGCTGTAGTGCTGTTCTGGGTTGCGCTCTGCATACTCCTGCCACAGCAGCTCTAAAGTAACGCCTTTACGGCCTGGGGTTTTGAGTTCTTGATAGACTCCCGCCCAGTTAGGTAGCGCTTTATGCTGGGTTTTATGCACCACAATCGTTTTGAGGAAAGCACGCTCAAGCGTCACATCATCCCATATATCAGCCAGTGGCCAGTTAGTTATACCCAGTTGTGCCGCTCGATTGACATAGTAAGAGACAGTGCTCGCTGAGATAGTGAGGCTAAGGGCAATCTGACGATGCGTCAGCTTGCCCTGATATTTGTAACGCAGAATTTCTTTTAGTTTTCTCACAGAAATGGGCCTCGCAGACATGTACTTTCCTCAGCAGTAACAGATAGAAAGTACGGGTTTAACGAAGCGGGAGAAAAAAGTCACGTAATAACATTGATGCCGATCGCACTTTACCATGAATGGCAAAAAGTGATCGGTATGAGATGTTATTGTGTGATCGGCATGGATGTTATTAACTGATCGGCTTGAATGTTATTGGGTGATCGCCATGCGTGAAAATATGCAACCCGCTCGATCATCGAAACGTAACGAAAAGAATTTGGACGCCAACATTAAAATTATTGGGCTTGGCCCACCGTCGGGCTTATGAAACCCGTCACACAGCAGCAACACTATGGCTTGCTGCGGGTGAGAACCCGGAGTGGATTGCCAGACAACTTGGCCACAGCTCAACCAAAATGCTGTTTGAGCGTTACAGTCGATTTATACCAAACATCACCAGACAAGATGGTAGCGCTTTTGAAGCGTTGCTGGGGGCTTTTTGACCGATTCGCTAAGGATCCAAATCTGGCTATAAATATTACCAATTTATGGATTGAGCCATAGCGATCAATTTAATTTTTGTTCTGACCCTGAGGGATATTCAAGTAATGAAACTATCTTAATACTCTAATTTAATTTAAATTTTAAAGCAGTAAAGTCATTATTAATTAATTTAGCGCTAACCAATAACCCGGCCTTCGCCTTGCTCTTCGTGTGTTACACCATCACGGATGTGATAAATACGCTTAAAGGTAGGGATAATCTTTTCATCATGCGTTACCACTATAACGGCGGTTTGAAAACGCTGTGCCATGTCGTTAAGAATGCGGATGACGGCCAGCGCCCGCACAGAATCTAACGGCGCTGTGGGTTCATCAGCCAAAATAACCGGCGGCCGGTTCACTAAGCCACGGGCAATAGCAACACGCTGCTGCTCGCCACCTGATAATTGCGAAGGCATAGCAGTGGCACGGTGCTGCACATCCAGCGCGGTTAGCAGCTCAACCGCCCGGCTGCGCGCCTGGGCATTGGCAACCCCTGCCAGCATCGGCAATAAAGCAACATTATCGGTGACATCAAGAAACGGAATAAGGTAAGGCGCCTGAAACACAAAGCCAATATTGTCCCGGCGCAGGGCCCGCAGGTCTTTTACCTTCCAGCCGCCGTCAAAGATGAGCTTATCACCTAAGCTCATGCGCCCTTTAGTGGGGTCTATTACCGCCCCCAGACATTTTAACAAGGTGCTTTTACCTGAACCTGACGGGCCTATCAGCCCGACTACTTCGCCGGGCGCGACATACATATTAACGTCTTTTAATGCCATCACCGCGTTGTCGCCAGAACCATATTGTTTTGACAAACCGTCAATACGTATTCCCTGCTGCGCCATACTAACCTCCTATCGCTTCGGCCGGGTCAACCCGCAGCGCCATGCGAATAGACACCAGACTTGATAACAGGCAAATCAGCATTATTGCCACAAAGCCAATTAAGGCATCAACCGGCATCAGTAACACGTATTTGGGAAACAGTGGTGCCGCAAAAGTAGCGCTGATTTTACCAACCACAAAGCCAATGCCGCCAAGCACCAGCGCCTGCTGGATAATCATCGCGGCAATAGTGCTGTTTTTTGTGCCAATAAGCTTTAGCACGGCGATTTCACGAATTTTATCCATGGTCAGGGTATAAATAATAAAGGCCACAATGGCGGCACTGACCAACGCCAGGATCACTAAAAACATGCCTATCTGTCTGGCCGAGGTGACAATTAACTTACCGATCAGTATGGCTTCCATCTGTGCTCTGTCGTACACGGTCAGCCTTTGCCAGCGCCGGATGGGTGCGGCAACGTCATCTGCTATGTAGCCCGGCAAGATACGCACTAAAATGGCATTAACCGCGTTATTACTGGTTTGGCTGGCAATAACCGCATCAAGCACACCGGGCATGCCGGGCCGGTTAAAGGCCGGGTTTTCCCTGCTTCGCTGTCGTTGGTCCAGTAAGGCAGCATTGTCTTTAATAAATTGGGCCGCCTGGGCATCTTTTAACGGAATGAAAATCATTGGGTCACCACCGGATGACACCATACGCCGTGTGAGCCCCACTACGGTATATTGGTTGCGGCGAATAGTAATCTGTTGGCCCAGTTTAAAACCGCTGGCAATATCGGCAACGGCTTCATAATGGCTACGGCTAATATGTCGCCCGGCAATCAGTTGCGGCGGCCAGCCCGGCTGCCCGGCGCCGCCGGCAGCGATGCCAACCACCATGGCCCTGACATCTCTGGTGTCCTGGCGCACCTGCATGGTCAGGTAAGTAACATTGGCGACAGCCGCCACGCCGGGCATACTGCGGATACTGCGCCACAGATCGTCAGCCACACTGGAGGATTCCGCATAAGGCCCCAGCGTATCTTTTTGCACGACCCACAAATCTGCACCGCTGTTGTCCATTAGCACTCTACCGTCATTTACCATACCGCGATATACACCGGCCATAACCAGGGTCACACCAATTAACAGACCAAGGCCAAAACCGGTAAAGACAAACTTGCCCCAGGCATGCAGGATGTCACGCCCGGCAAGGCTGATCATTGCTGTGCTCCGGCTAACTGGCTGACAATCGTTAACCGGCTGTTTTCAGTCAGGCTTTTCTCACTGTACAGCACAATCTCATCGCCACTTTGCAGCCCGTCGAGTACCTGAATATTCCCGGCCAAATCACTGCGGCCAAGTGTTAATAGCACAAACCGTTGGCGGCCGTTTTGCAGTAACCAGACGCCCCTATGCCCATTAACCAGCCGCAGCGCAGCATTGGGTATGGTTGGCTCGGCCTGTAAAGCGGGCAAGGTTACTGTCACCTCCGCCAGCTCACCCAAAGGCGGCAATGGCGATGGCAACGCCAAAAATGTAATTTTGGCAATGGTTTCTTCGGTAATGCTGTCGGCCACCGGCTCTACCCGGATGACGATACCGGGCATAACCTCTGTCGCTCTGGAGCGCAGTGTCACTCTGGCAGACAAGCCTGCAGCTAAGCCCTGCGCCGAAATCTGGTCAAAACGGGTATCAACCCACAAGCTATCGGGGTCGATGATTTCTATGATGCTTTGGCCTGCCACCACAACCGAGCCTGGTTCAAGTTCGCGTTTGGTGACTATGCCATTATGCGGCGCCACCAATTGCAGGTAATTTTTTTGTGCCACCAGGGCGTTTTGCTCTGCCTGCAGCCGGCGAAAATTCTGCTGCGCCACCAGTAAAGCCGCGTTGGCGACTACCAGTTCCTGCCGCTTTGCCGCAATAACTTCCTCGCTGGTGCCGCGCAACTGCAGTAATTGCTCATAGCGACTGGCTTGCGATTGCGCATAGTGCAAACTCGCCTCTGCCTGAGTTAAAGCCGCAGCGGCCGCTTCGATGGCAGCATGTTGCGCCTTTAAGCGCTCATCTAAATCGACCGGGTCCATTTGGCCGATAACCTGGCCTTTGTTTACCACATCACCTACATCAACCGTAAGTTGCTGCAGTTTGCCCGCCATAACCGGGCCAATTTTATAGCTGGAGCGCGCCTGTATGGTGCCTATGCCAAAGATGTCCGGCGTAATGCTTTGCTGCTGCACCCGGGTTATGGTGACCTTTACCGGAGCAAGCGGACCAGAGCGTAACACCACAAACACAAACAGCACCAGCAACGGCACAGCAACGGCAAGTAATCCGATTGTACGACGTTGAAACGGCAAACCAGGCATGACTTTCTCCGATGAACCCTTGTTAGCTTTACTAAGCATAAATCGACTAGGACGATTGTATCTGAAATATGGATTAGCACAATCTAATATAAATATTTTTTATCGCAATAAGTACTCTGTATATTGCTATAGTCATCCCTGATACCTTGTCTATCTAAATTTAGGGCCTGCGCTTTAAAACCTTGCGACTTTGCTTACTGCTCAATCTGCATGACAAGTTCTACTTATGTTTGACGCTCAGCAAGTATGTTATTGAATGTTTGAATAACTTCTGGCAACACTTACCAGTGTTAGTTCTTTAGCAGCCTTTTTCAGTTCACATTTGTCGAACAGGGCCATTATTTAACTTTATAGCTATGATGATGAGTGAGCGCTTAAAATCCTGGCTAAACAGGCTATTTCAGAAAGGGAAATGTAGTAGCACATATCACTGTAAACTGATGCTAATATAGATGAAAAAATTAATTATTATTTAATTATGATTAAAGCGTACATTTTGCTGCTTTTGTTTCTCTTTGCAGAGCTAGCAAGTGCAAGTGAGCTTCACCTGTGTCAGGAATCCAAGTAAGAGTCACCGGGCAAGAAGGCATCATTTAATAAGGTGCCGGAAGTATTTAAAGTGTACCCATTCACATCCCAGATAAGGGTTGCAGCGCTGCTCCAAAGACTAGTCAATCCAACAGTGATATTGGCATTGTAGCCCGCTGTGCTAGCAAGGGTCGCATCGCAACTATTGGTGCCAACGCCATATCCGTCACCGTAGCCCTCCCCATAACCATCGCCTTGGCAATAAATATCTAGCCCACCATTCTCGACGGTAAAGTTAAAATCGAAAAAGCCATCATCCCCGTCATTCTGAAAAACGTATTTTTGAAGAATAGTAGCGCTACTCGAAGCATTTTGTATAGCTCGAGAGGTTGCATAAAACCATCCCGTACTCAATGCACGAGCGGTTGACTGCGCATTAGAAGAGCCACTTTCTCGACGTATAAATGTATCAACTTCAACTGCGTTGGTATCAGAATTTGATTCTGGTGATGTACCTAATGGCACTTCTACTTTAACATCTGCGTCTAACGCAACACTGATGATGCCTGCGTAGGCATTCGGACCAACTACACAGAGAGCAAAACCTATTGCACAAGCTATTTTACTTCGTTTAAACATAAAGAAACCCTCATACTAAAAACGCTAGTTTCAACCTGTAACATCAAATGGTATGAGCGCCATTAATACTAGGCATGCTATCTAGACTGGTGAATTGATTAGAGCAGTTAGTGCATTTAAAACACTTTTTCCGCAGAATTTATCAGCAATATTTGCACCATATTTTTTTACTTTTACTTTTCAATTGCTTATATGGATATTAAAAAGAAAAGAGTTTTTTATTGTAAAATAAACTGACAGTCTTTTTTAATATTGCAATAATAACTGATCATTAAGGCTCCTAGATTAACTCGTTACTGCGGGCTTCAAGTACACTTGCAATCACTGGCGCAATTAACGACTCCATCAACGCATAACCTGCGGCGTTGGGATGCACCAGATCTTTTGCATTGGTGAAATCAGGCACCCGCAAGCCACCTTTGCCATCATTCATCGCTGCGTAATAGTCTACATAAGGAATTTGGTGTTGCACTGCGTACTGTTTAATCAGCTGATTAAGCTCAACAATACGGTGCACCGGCTGCAAACCGCTGCGCCACGGAAAATCACTGGCTGGTAATACCGAGCATAGAATGACACTGACACCGTGAGCGCGTGCCAGTTCGGCCATACTGAAAATGTTGTCGGCTACGCGGGGTAAATCAATGGCGCCGCTGTTTTGCGCAATATCATTGGTGCCAGCGAGGATCACTACTACCTGCGGTTTCAGATTAAGCACATCTTCTCGAAAACGCAGCAACATCTGATGGCTAACTTGGCCGCCTATGCCTCGACCGATAAAGTTATTTTGCGCAAAAAACGTCGGGCGTTGGTATGGCCAGAACTCAGTGATGGAGTCGCCCATAAATACCACCAGTGCGCCCTGCGGGTAATTCGCTATAAATTGCTGGTTAGCCTGCTGATACTTTTCGTAATTGACATAAGTGGTAATGTTCAAGCTAATCTCCACAGCAGCAATTGGCAACAGAGCACAGAGTAGCAGACCGTACAGATCATTTTTTATTATTCCCCTTATAAGCTATGTTATCCAGAAGTGTTGGTACTGTGCCAAGTCATTCCGTTTTTCATGGTGAAATAGTTAATTTGGATAAAGAGATTGTCACCGCTGGCGCAGGTGATGTGTGGTGTGCTGAGTTTGCATTACACATAGCCAATTCGATTTTTGTTCAGCACAAGAAGTATCAATTCTGCCGCCCTTCCTCCTTGTCTGCGATGCTAGCGCGACGCCTCAAAACGATTGTGCAAAGATGCATCATTGTATGACATTACAACTTGCTTAGGTTTTGGATAAGTCGGCTTGTGCATCTAGTAATAACTCTTGCGTAAGCATACGCTTGTAACGTCTCTGCCGGCGTCGTGCTTTTGCAGCGCTTGCTCGCCAGTTGCTGCGTTTGTCAGACACAATGTCATCCACATCGTCGGCCGTGATCACGTGCTTAGCATCTCTAGGGGAGGTTCTTTTACTCATATTCTCGTCGTTCTCATCACTAAAAGGCAAAGCTGCTTTGCTTTTGTCTCCATCTCAAAGACCGTTTATTTAAGCAATGTAAATCCACTTCACCCGCAAGAATGTCTTCACATAGCTTGACGGCAGCCTGCGCCTGCGCAGCACCTAAATGCCGATATGCAGGTTGCTTAATGTAGTCATACCAAGCGCCGTTGCAGACATTATCAAGCACAACGCGTTGAAAACAATGGTCGTGCTTAATCGGCCAATCGTGTCGTTTATCAAGCGCTTCTTTGGGCATAATAAACTGAGTTAAATAGCGGTACTGATCTACCCATTGCTCGCGAGTGTGATTGATGGTTTTGTTTTTTAGCATGGGTATCAATTTCGCTTCTTTTGCTTCCACGTACCGCCATAGTGATAACCTTCACTGGTTTGCTTCAGCCGCTCTTGACACTGTTTACAGATCAAGACCCAAATCTGACTTTGCATGACCTTCACTCGGTATAACACGCTATGAGCCATTGACTCACAGATACCGCAAGCCTTTGTTGATCTTTCACGCGACACTTTACCCATGTTTCGGCCTAAATAAGTCTGGCGGCTTTCACCGCGCATTGAGAACCGTAGGCAATCAAACGGCCCCAACAACGCATTGCTTTACCCGCTTGTTTTGTCATTGCGCGCAGAGCTTCATCTCGGTGCTCTGTTTCATCCGCATGAAATGACGCCATCTGCTGAGAAAATTCCCTGACGAATGGATGGCACTCATGCTCAAATAATTTAAGCTGCTTGCGATAATGTTCATCTACAAAAGACTCAACGCAAAAAATAGTATAGAACATCCAGTTTCTTCCCAAGAGCGTTGGCAGAGCACCGGTAACAAAGCCCGCTATCCCCCAGAAAAACAGCAACAAACTACCGCGATACATTTGGATATTAGCTTCAAAACCTTCCAGATGGGACTTTTCAGTGGCCAAGTGCTGCAAAGCAAATGATTTTATCTGCGCGTCTTGACGAATTACATTCGCGCACAGAATACCGCAATAAATCCAGACTGCCCCAAACTCGCCAGCGTGACTGGCGCGCAGCTCAGACCGAATATGCCTAGGTAAACGCGATACCGAGACTTTTTCCATATCCACTTCACCCATGTTTACAATTTTGCCCAATGAATAGCTTCCCAAGTTTAGATTATCCGCATTTTGGATGATCCCGAGTAACCATTACTAAATGCAAACACTTTCTTTTCGTGCTTCAATCACGAGCCGCCCTTTGCCCCTTATAAACGCGGTATCACGGATGCAATTACACACTTGTTTACTAGAGCGACTCATCGTTATTGATTTTTATGCGCGAGGGAGGAAATAAGATCAACCATCATGACTGGAATTCTGAAACGCAATTCTGAAACGTAATGGTAAGTTCTGTAAGGTTATAAACTGAACATTCAACAAAAACAGAAGCACATTAACGCGACTGTATCACAAGACCACCCAACCGCTGTTTAACAGCTTGGCTGTTTAAGTTCAGCACCATTGCGCGGCTTAGCGTTATTTCAGTTCAATAAACGATATACTCAACGTTAGTTTTAATTCAATCGGAAAACAAACCTGTTAATGTTAAGCATCTCAATTGGGCCAATATCTTTACCAGTGCCGGTACTGTTGTTGCTGTTAAGTGTTTCTGCCGGTTTACTGGTGGCCCGTTGGCTTAGCAAAGCCAATAGCCGTAGTGCAACTGACCCGTTATTACTGGTGCTATTTGGCGCCTTAGTATTTGGCCGTGTAATCTTTATTCTTCGTTTTGCTGACAGTTATAGCAGCATTTGGCAGATGCTAGATTTTCGTGACCGTGGTGTAGATGTTAGTGCGGTTTTGTTAGCCACGGCGGTGCTAACGCTATTGCAGATAAAGCGTTCACCGTCACTAAAGAAGGCCATGCTGGCCGGTGTTATTGTCAGCGCAGGCAGTTTTTCTGCTGGCTCTGCCTGGATAAATGTTCAGCAGCAACATCAGGTGCTGGCCGATATTCGACTCGAAACTGTACTCGGATATACCGTAGCATTACCAGAGCTGGCTCAGGGTAAACCGGTAGTGATTAATCTTTGGGCCAGCTGGTGCCCACCATGTCACCGTGAAATGCCCTTGTTATTAAAAGCAGAGCATCAAAATCCGGCTGTGCGTTTTATGTTGGTAAACCTGCAAGAAAACCGCGACACAGTTCAGCAGTATTTACGCCAGCATCAGCTTACTTTTTCCCATGTCTTATTAGACCCTCTTGGCGATGTTGCAAGCCATTATGGTGCGCAGGGGGTACCTGCAACCCTGTTTTTTAGTGCCGAGGGTAAGTTAGTTGATGCCCATTTTGGTGCGTTATCCCATGCGGTATTACAGCGGGGTATTGATAAAGCCAATTCAAGTGATCATGGGCGAACGCTTAATTAAGCCGCCCGTTTTAATGCCCACCAGGTAAATAAACTAGCACTGGCAAACATCAATAAGCTGTATATGCTGGGGGCAATCGACATGGCAGAACTTTGCAGGATGCCAGTGGTAATCAGTAGTGCCAAAGTGCCGTTTTGTAATCCTACTTCTAGGCAAATGGTGCGTGCCTGTTGTTCGCTATGCAATAGCCAGCGACCCAGCGCGTAACCCATTGCCATAGACAACACATTTAGCGCCAATGCTGCCGGGCCACTTAACCACAGGTAGTGCCAAAGGGTGTCACCTAAATCTATGGCAATACTGATAATTAATAACAGCAGTACCAACACGGAAAAACGGCTGATCTGCGGCTGTGCCCACTCAGCAAAATGCGTAAAGCGTGCTTTGATCAGCATACCTATTACTACCGGTATCACGCCAACAATTAGCAGTGTTAGCCAAGTTTTTAATAGCGGTAATTGCAATACACTGTCGGCGCTCAGGTAGTGTTGCATTGCCCAGGCAGCAAGAAAGGGTAGGATAAAAGGCGTAATAAAGCCCACCAACGCGGTTAACGACACGGATAAGCCAACGTCGGCTTTTGATAAATAGCTATACAAATTAGACGTAGTACCGCCGGGGCAAAGAGCCAAAATAAACAGGCCAACGGCCAGCTCACCTTGTAATTGAAACAGGCTAATAATGCCAACAGCAAGCAATGGCAATAATAACAGTTGCGCCATTGCGCCGATAAAAAATGCTTTAGGCTGGCGCGCTACTTGTTTAAAATTTTCCAGTCTCAGGCTCATGCCCACGCCAGTCATAATCATAATTAGCGCAATGGGTAAACCTATCTGAGTGAGTGTTTCAAACATAGCCGCCACATCAAATTAATACAGTGGCTGATAAGCTAACCTGTTTTGGTGCAAGTTGAAAGGCTGTTGCAAACTGATCCGTACCAGCAACAGTGAACACTTCACTAAGCACTGTTCTTCAATTCAAAACACTCTGGGCTAAGATAGCCAGGAGCAGGATTGTATGTGGCAAAAACTATTATGTTCTACAATTTATCAGACCGGGTATGCTTGTTGGTGGTGCCGGACTTAAGATGGTTGATGAAGCAAGAGGGTAAAAGGACATAGCTAAACTCGGCATGGCCAAAAAAGGTAAATGCAGCTCATAATGAAACACCAGAAATGAGAAGTTAAGTGCGCTTTAAGCATAGCAATATACTCGAAGCTGCACTTTTGTTCTCAACGAATTTCCTTTTTACTCGCTTCACTTAATCAACTTAAAGTACCTAATTTAGGTTCAGTGCTGGCAATATTAAAAGCTTAAACGCCTTAAAAGGCACTTTTGCGATATTGTTTTTTTATTAATGGCCTCAGGTACAGATCATCATAACCACTTCACCGACCTTAAACGGCAATTGTTAACTCATCAAAAGTTACAGTTAGAAACCTAACCGCAAAACAGCCTCATTTTGGACACGATAAGTTTTTAAAGTTTTAGTGACCAAAATCATCGCTAAAAACTAAAAAATACTTGTAAAACGTGTTTAACTTTCCCACCATTAAAGTTTAAACTTATGTTTTTATTAGAATAAACTACATTCAAGGCAGTTAGAGGAGCTTAGCTATAACTAGTTTACTTGTCTTGACATGGTAGGGGTCGGTGGTTCGAGTCCACTAGGACGCACCAAAAATTCTAATGAAAACGCCACCTTACGGGTGGCGTTTTTGTTTTCAGCATTTAAAAAATCTAGTGCGCGCAAACATAATGCAAACATGCGTAGTTTCGGCATGACTTTTCACCCACTACAGCGCCTCCATCTTCGCTACGCTTGGTGTACCGCAGACGCCATCTAACAATCTAACTGCAACAAACCAAACTTCTCACATCTCATCACCCTTTGGATGATGCAAATTAAAGCTAAAAGCACGCGGTTATTTAATTAGCAAATATTGCTGCGCGGCAGTGTCCGTTTGTAAGCCAAAATGCCCCAAATTATAGTTGTAGGTGGCGTTTTCACCCCAGATACTGCTGCTATGTATGCCATACACTAAGCAACTGCCGGTAGAGCAAACCACCTGATCAATATAGCTTTTAATGGAATACACCTTATTACCAAAGCGCGTACCATAAATGCTATCTAAAAACGGGCTGGAAACCGATAACCCCTTGCTGCCGCAGGTACTATTCCATACATTGTAAGGATACACACCACAGCTTAATAAGCCCCGAAAAGCCCCCGCTATACCCACAAAACTGTTTACTTGCGAGGCGATGGCCAATTTATCAATTTGCTGAGCGGCCAAGGTAGCGCCCATAGAATGGCCAATCACATCAATTTTACCGGTGCAAGACTGATTTAACGCCGTCACCAAAGCATTTCTAACCGGTGTTTCCTCGGTGCCATTATGGTCGTTACAAGCCGCACAGGTTTTCGATCCCCAATTAGGTCGGTAAATATCACTGCTGGTGTAGCCTTTACTGAGTAAGTAGGTATAAGTGTTATCCCAACTGGCGGGGGTAGCCGTGTTGCCGTGCACAAGCACAACGGCATCAACACAAGCCGCATTTACCGCTTGGCTGAACATCAACAGTAACAAAGCCATCAGTGTTTTTTTGTTATACATGTTTAACTCCTGGTTGTTTTCACCATCAAGCTAAACAGTTGCTGAAATATTCACCATAACACTTTAGTGTTGCTCATCGAAGCAAAGCCTGCGGCCCTGTACAATCTACCGACCGATAGCTAAAGCCCTAAAAGCAAAAAAGGCCGCTGCATGGCAGTGACCTTTTAGTATTGTAACCCTCGCTACAACCAAAGCTTGTTGGCTTAGGTACGGAGTTAAGCCATTACATTACAGCGATTTTTGAAGCTTGTGGGCCTTTTTGGCCGGCTGTTACAGTGAACTGCACGCGCTGACCTTCTTGCAAGGTTTTAAAGCCTGTGTTTAAGATTTCGCTGAAGTGTGCAAACACATCTGGGCCTGAAGCCTGTTCAATAAAACCAAAGCCTTTCGCTTCGTTAAACCATTTTACGATGCCGGTAGTTGGAGTAGACATAAGAGTTACCTGTATTATTTAAATTAAATGTGCCTTAGTTAAGGCGATAATGCTGCAAGAGATGTTTAAGCTTATGAATACAGGAAGGGATACTAACGGTAGTAACATTCAAGGTTTGCATAAAAAATGAACAAGCTGATAAAGCCTGCGTAGTGTATAGCTTTTAAATGGGCTGTCAAAGCATATCCTATAAAAAAATAAAAATAAATTTTAAATCGGTTGTAAATAAAGATTAAGGCCCACGACTAGAGAATTTAACAAGCTTGGCCTTCAGCCTGCCACATGACATAGGTATTAGCCTGCTTTACCGCCGCCAACAATTTCAATAGAGGCTTTGCTCGAGTGGCCAGTGGCACAGGTGTGACCTCGTCTTTGGTAATCGCAGCCAGCTTGTTGCATGTTTTGCCATTTGCCAATTCAGTTATTAAAAAAATGCCCCTTAACGCCCTTTAAACAGTCGCATTCAAGTCATCAGCGCTGGGCTTAAATTAAGCCTTACTTAAGAAAACATCACGATAATGTCTGCTAAGTAGCACTTTTGCCGTTAATGCTCAGTTTGTATTTGCGCTTATTAACGCAGTGGCATGCTAATTTGGTTTAACGCGGCGATGGGTTTAATTGCCAAAGCATGTCACTTCGGTTTAGCGCTACGTAAATAGCCTTTGTTCGACTATATAGGGTGAGAGATAGTATGTTGGTTCGTCAGTTTTTCTTAAATCGCACTATGCTTGGGCTACTCGTAGCTTATGCCGTCATCATGGCGGTATTGGATTATGCCGGTGGTGATTTATGGTTTGCCCGTTTTTTGTATTCGCTGGAAGGGCAGCAATGGCTATTACGCGAACACTGGCTCACCCAAACCGTTTTGCATGAGGGTGCCAGAAGCCTGAATTATATTCTGGTTTTGGCTGTGCTACTCACCACCTTATATTACGGTTTACAAGCAACACGTTATCCAACCAAAGCGCGGGCTTACGCTGCGTTGAGCCTATCCTTGGCTACCTCTTTTTTTATTGTCGCCTACCTTAAAACCATCACCAACGTAGCCTGTCCTTGGGATTTATTGGCCTTTGGTGGCAGCGAGCCTTATATACATTACTTGCAAATAAAACCGTCTTTTTTACCCTACCACCGTTGTTTTCCTGCGGGCCATGCCAGTGTCGGTTTTGCTTGGGTGGCATTGTATTTTTTCTTTGAAAAAACCGCACCAACGTGGCGTTATTCTGGCTTAGCCCTAGGGCTAGTGGCGGGCAGTGTTTTGGGTATGGCGCAGCAATTACGTGGGGCTCACTTTTTGTCGCATGATTTAACCACTCTACTACTTTGTCTGGGCTGTGCTCGATTTTGCTTTATGCTCTTTTTTAAAACCGAAACCTCATGGGTTGCTCATAGCAGCTAACTTAGCCCCCTGAGGTTGACATGCTGCGGTTGGCCTTAACAAAACTTGGAAAGATTGAACGAAAACATTGCGTTATCATGCTGAAACAGCCATGCTTAATTAGCTTAAAACGCATCTAAACTATGCAATAACAGTAACTACTTTTGTGCAGTAAAAACCTGCCTTCTTATTTATCACTATCAATGGTGTAGGCTCTATGTTGAAGTGTCGCTATGCAGTTTAACAGTATCAAATTTTGGTTGTTGTTGGTGATCAACAGCATTATTTTTGTCAGTTTAAGTATCACCGCTTATATTTCTTACAATAATGCGCTGCATGAGTTAGATGAGATTTACGATGCCCAATTAGCGCGAAATGCTCGCTTGGTAAGTGCCTTGTTGCATAACATTTCGTTTGACGACACCGAGTTACCTATCATCATCACCGTACCCAACATTATCGACAGCGGTGAAAATCAAACCGCCGCGCAACAACGGCAATATTCGGCCCATAAATATGAACGCAAGCTAGCCTTTCAGGTATGGCAACATGACAAATTGCTGATGGAATCGGAAAATACCTTAAGCTTTCCGCCTTTGGTTAAAAACGAAGGTTTCCATGAATTGTTTTATCAAGATGAATTATGGATCAGCTTTGTGTTGTATTTACCGGAGCAAGATACCTGGGTAGTGACGGCGCAGCGAGAAGATGTGCGCGAAGAAATCAGTGGTCATCTTGCCTTAGCGCAAATTAGACCCATTTTAGTGTTGCTACTGCCTTTAAGTATTCTAATTTACATTGTAATTAAATGGGTGCTATTACCATTAAAACAACTAGCACGGCTAGTGGCGGCCAAATCGCCTGAACAATTAACCGAAATTACCTTGGCACAACCGGCCGAGTTACAACCGATTAAGCTGGCAATTAATCAGTTGATCCATCGCGTTGCCCATTTTTTACATCAAGAAAAGCGTTTTACCGCTGACGCCGCGCACGAATTGAGAACCCCACTCAGCATTTTGCAGTTGCACTGTACCAACTTATTAGATGCGAAAACACCCGAAGAAATCAAACAAGCGGCAGAGTCGATCTTACTTGGCAGTAAGAAAATGACTCATCTGGTGAATCAATTATTACAGCTTAGCCGCGTAGAGCGGATTGCCGATACCGCGTGTAGTAACATGCCGCTGACGCAACTGTTGAACAACAGCTTATCCGCATTACCGCTAACGCTTTTAGAAAGCACAGAATGGCAGCTTACTGTGGACCCCGCATTGAATATTTACGGCGAGCCGTTGTTACTGAGTATTGTATTTAAAAATCTACTCGAAAATGCAGCTAAGTATGCAGAGCCGGAGCAGCAAGTTAGCGTAACGGCCGCTAAAAATGACGACAATTCATTGGTTATTTCTATCATCAACCCATCGCAAATTAAACCCGATGTTAACCGCATGGGTGAGCGATTTTATCGCGATCCGAAACATCAATCTATCAACGGCAGTGGGCTAGGTTTATCTATTGTGATGCGGATTGTCGAGTTACATCACGCCAATATAAGCTATCAGCTTGCGGCGGATAACTTTAACGTGACGTTAACGTTCCCTCTTAAAGAGTGATCTACCAAGGCTTAATAGCCCTAGCAGAAGCTAACCAACAACGCTTAGCAGCGAAAACGGTTTATCTGCTGCAATCAGATTAATTAAGCCCTCAGCCAACCGTGCTAAGGGCCTGGTTATGGACTAACGAAATCCCAGTTCATTCATGTAGCGATGGTATTGCTCAGATACCGCAGCACATTGCGCCATATAATCATCTAAGCTTTTGTTTAACCGTGCAGCTTCGTCATTCAGAAAGCGGATCACGAATTGATCAGAACCCGGCATTTTATGGGTTTGTTGAAACGTAATAATTTGGCTAAGGGCATCACACATCCCCGTCGCTTTGGCGACGATCATCATTTGGATGCGTTCATCATTCTGCTGTTTTGCGGGTTGCGCCTCAGAAGCGATGCTTTGAAACGTTAAACAGATAAAAATCAGGCTTAAAAATTTGCTCATGTTGATACTCCACACAGCTCATAACATTATTGGCTGGTTATAGCCTGAGTCAGCCGGCTTTACAAGCCCAGTTGGCTTAGCGTAGTGGGTTTCGCTTGGTTCGCTTAGCCCAGATGGCGGGCGTCTAGACAAAATAATCATCATGCCGCAGCGGCTTTACTCTGCATGCCTGTTACCACGTTGGGACGGGTTTAGCCTTATAGCGCTAAACCCGATTATCGCCGGCAATAGCGCCGGTTTATGAGTTTGAAAACTCGACTACCGTATCATCACGTAATAGCGTGGCTTGAGGTGCCTCGTCCGAGCTGTCGGGGGTGATAAAATCAATTTCTAACGCGGCTTTTTCAACAAAATAACTGGGCAGTTCAGCTTTTATCGCCGGAGCAAGATTTTTAAACTCACCCACCTGTTTCACCAAGTTACCTTTGCCACTGACCAGTTGATTTTCAGCGGTGCTGTAGGCCTCAGTTGCGGTATCTAAGCCTTTTTTAATCTTTTCAAAACTGCTTAAAAAAGTATTCAGCTTTTTAAAAACGGCCTCAGCTTTACTCGCCAGCGCCGCCGTATGTTTGTTTTGATCTTCATAGCGCCACAGCTGACGCACAATGTTCAAGCTGGTTAATAAGGTGGTCGGTGTCGCGACCAGCACATTGTTTTCGATAGCCTGCTGAAATAAGCTTTCGTCTGCTTTTAACGCTTCAACAAAAGCTGACTCTATCGGAATAAACATAAACACCATTTCGGGTGAATTCAGACCCGGTAACTTGTAGTAATCGCGATCAGCCAGTTCTTTAATGCGGCTAGCTACTGCGCTAACGTGCTCTTTTAAAGCTTGTGCCCGCTCAATGTCATCCACACTATTCACATAGCGGGTATAAGCATTCAGCGATACTTTGGCATCAATAATAAGGTGTTTACCCTGCGGTAAATAGACCACCGCATCAGGCCGCTGTCGCCCTTCACTGGTGCTGAAACTCACTTCGCGTTTGTAATCGGTACCTAGCTGCAAGCCAGAGCGATCCAACACATTCTCTAGCACCAACTCACCCCAATTACCTTGCAGTTTTTTCTGTCCACGTAACGCGGTAGAAAGCTCATGGGCTTCGGTGGTGATTTTTTGATTTAGCTCTTTTAATGAGGCGAGCTCTTTGCGTAATTCACCTTGCTGTGTGGTTTCACGATGATGAATTTCTTGCACTTCTTTTTTAAAGCTATCAATCGATTGTTGAAACGGACTCATCACCGCACTTAATGACAGCTTACTGCTCTCCTGCAAAGATTTGGTTTTCGCTTCTAAAATATCGTTCGACAACACTTTAAATTGCTCTGCAAGGCTATGTTTTTGTGCCGTAAAATTGGCAACCTCGCGCGCATGGCTGGCTTCGCGTTCAGCTTGCTCGGTTTGCAGTTGCGTATAAGCCCGATTTAATTGGCTTAATTGCTGTTGCAGTACGTCATGCTTGTCGGCGGCTTGGCTCAAGCTGGCTTTCATGTCTTGTAACTGCAAACGCGTTTCTTGCTCGGCCACTTCTGCCGCTTTGGCTTTTTTGCCTTCTAGTGATAACTCGGCTTTTAACACACTGACTCGCTCTCGCTCCTCTTGTAATTCTTGCTGAGTGTGCATTAACCGCTGACGTAACTCTGTGGCCATTTCACGCTGTGCCCGGCCCTCTGCCTGTGCCGCTTCAAGCTGTTTTTCGCTGTTATGTAAAACTTGTCTTAGCTTATCAAGATCTGCACGTAATAAGCTAAGCTGTTGTTTTTGCTCACTCGCCTCGCTAACTATCCGTTTTTCGTTCTGTTCCGCATGCTGTAATTGCGCGTGTAACCGGCTTTGCGTTAATTCCTGTTGGTGGGCAGCTAACTCTTGTTGTTTAAGCGTGGTTTGCAGCTGCTGATGCTGGGCATGAAGTTGCACCAGTGCAGTGCGCTCATTCATTAATTGCGTGGCTAATTCCGCATTTTTTCGAGCAAAAAGAGTTTTTGCTACTAAAAAACTGATTAACGCTAACAAAAACGCACTTGTGCTTAAAACAACAATTAACTCGGGTGTCCACTGCAAAGAAAGCATGATTTATCCTTAAAATTCAGGGCTTGTCGAAGATCCCAATACCATCAAACTATAAAGCAATCACACTGTAAATGCAGCTTCGCCGTTAAAATATGTCGGGCAAAACAGCCACCAGCACGCCTTTGCGTTCAAGCTGTCATAAAGGCTTCATTTGGTTTTCACCTTAGTGTCATCTTCAGCACCTGTAATAGCTGCAGATTTCGCCAGAGATAAAACAGATGAATACACGACAAAAATTAAGTTTATTAGATAATCAGCTGTTCTTTCGCGTTAACTTGGTTGGCCAAATGCCGTCGATAAAAAAGCTCAGCTTGGCCTTATCTCGCTGTGGCGATGGCCCCTTGTATTTACTTTGTGCGTTATTAATTTGGCAGTTTGAGCAACACCAAGGTCAGCTGTTTTTTCAAAGCTGCTTACTGGCTTTTGCCATCGAGTTACCCCTGTACTTGTTACTAAAAAATGTCATTCAGCGCGAACGCCCTCGCGGTGCCGCCCAGCATGGTTGGACACCGGCCATTCGTCCCTCTGATCGCTTTAGTTTTCCCTCTGGTCACACTGCTGCAGCCTTTCTGTTTGCTTGGTTGCTGGCGGCTTTTTATCCAGCGTTTACCCCCTATTATTTATTGCTGGCAAGTGGCATCGGCCTATCCAGAGTGCTTTTAGGTGTGCATTACCTAACAGACATACTTGCCGGTGCAACATTAGGTTCGGCTATTGCCTTACTGCTGCTGGGCAGCCAGCTTGTTGTAATATAAAGACACTAAACCCGATGAAAATACTCTATGGAGTGCAGGCAACCGGAAATGGACATATCACCCGTGCGCGTGCCTTGTTACCGGCATTACAGCAACAAGGCATCGAGGTAGACTTTTTATTCAGTGGCCGCTCTGAAGCACAACTGTTTGATATGGCGATGTTTAAAGACTATGCCTGGGCTAACGGCTTTACCTTTAGTAGCCGTAATGGCAAGGTACAGCCGTTAAGCACGTTACGCCAATTAAAGCCTCTGCAGTTTATAAAAGATGTACGTCAGCTCGATGTTAGTGCTTATGATCTGGTGCTAACAGATTTTGAGCCGGTGAGCGCCTGGGCAGCCAAGCGCCAAGGTATTTTATCAGTGGGTTTAGCTCGGCAGTATGCTTTGCGTCATCCGCTGGCGGGCAAGCAGTCGGTAAGCTGGTTAAAAGCCGCTGTCAGTGTTTTTGCACCTGCTCAACACTATCTAGGTGTGCATTGGCAACCTGATTATCCGGATCTGCTGCCGCCATTATTGTCCGCACCGGCCGTTTTTAATCAGCCTGCTAACTTTGCTAGCTTTGAACCCTTTATCTTGGTGTATTTACCTTTTGAACAACTTACACAAGTTTTAGCTTGGCTAAAGCAATACCCAGTTTGGCAATTTAAACTCTACACCGACATTAAGGCGCCTTACCAAGATGAAAATGTCAAACTACTGCCATTCTCCCGACAAGCTTTTCCGCTTGATTTACACCACGCTAGCGGTGTTATTTGTAACAGTGGTTTTGGCCTATGCAGCGAAGCTCTGCGCGCTGGTAAAAAACTGCTGATCAAGCCATTAAAGGGGCAAATCGAACAAGCCTATAATGCCTATACCTTAGCAAATATGGCCAAAGCAAGTGTGTTCTCTGACTTTACGGCCAACGTCTTAGATACTTGGTTACAACAAGAAGCTGCTCAACCTTATGCTTTCCCTGATCCCCTGCCCGCTGTAGCGCAATGGCTTAAACAAGGCTGCGTTCGCCCCGTATCAGATGTTGTACGCCAAGCTTGGCAACAGAACGAATAGACGCGGTGATACTTAGCTTAAACCCGCATAAAAGTTGATCTAGAACAGGTGGCCTAGCCAGTTTGCTGCTAAGATTAGTTTAATCTAATAAAATACTAATTTAAGGGCAATACCAATGAGTGAACTTAAAACGGTTTCTGTTAATGCCAACATGGATGCGGGCTTTGCCATTAGCGGTGTCATGGATGGGCACACGGTTGTTATCGACCAACCGGTTGCCGCTAAAGGTACTGGCTTGGGCCCTACGCCGTTGCAAATGTTGTTATTTACCGTGGGCGCCTGTATCGGCACCATTGGTCGGATCGCGGCCTTTCAACAAAAAATCATCTTGCGCAGCATGCAAGTAAAAGTGGATGGTGATTACAATCCTGCCGGCTTGCTTGGCAAAACCACTGATGTTCGAGTGGGTTTTACGGAGATCCGCATCAGTGCCGTGATCGATGCCGATTTAACCGATGAACAAAAACAACAGTTTTTAGATGAAATCTGTCAACGTTGCCCATTGCATGACAATTTAACCCACAGCACGATTGTAGTGCATAGTTTAGCTTAGAAATAGCCACTTTATGGCCACCTGTCGCTGAGCTTCGGTGGCCGCTTACTTTTTCACTGCTTCGTGCTGCAAAAGCTCATAAAAAATTGATTGATGTCACGATTTACTTAGGCACGCACATTCGCGATCGTTGTTTTTAACAATAACTTTAACAGCAAAACTAATACCGACATTTAGCGCGAATACAGGCTATACTGTCAAAGAATTACTGGCTATTTTCGGCATTATGCTAAATATTGGATGGTTTTCAATCACTTCTGAATACATACTCTCATTGCATTCTTTAAATCTGATTAAAATAAAAGGCCGTTATGCGGATTGAAAAAAGATTATTGATTCTCGACGATGACGAATTAATCTGCAAAACCATAGCCGATGTGGCTAAAAAAGACGGTTTTACTGTTCGATATACCACGGATTACCTGACTTTCCAAAACCTGTTAGATAACTGGCCTCCTAATAACATTATAATAGATTTGAATATGCCGACGATGGATGGCGTACAAATTCTGAATGCGTTAGCCGATAAGGGCAATCAAAGTAAAATTGTTATCTGTAGTGGTGTCAGTGAACGCATAATCGAAGCGGCAGCTCGTTCAGCCAAGGCGCGAGGGTTAAATATTATCGGTATTTTACCCAAGCCTTTTTATGTTAAACAAATACGCGATGTGCTGCACGAGCCGCTGCACAACGATAATAAACATGCGTTAAAAAACGTATTGCAGCAGCAACAGGCCTACGATGTTAACGCTATAAAAAATAAATTAATGCATGCCATTGAGCACAACATTATCACCTTTGCTGTGCAACCCATTATCAAATGCCGAACCCATCAAATTAAAGGCTTTGAGGTATTGGCGCGTTGGCAAGATGATGAACTGGGCTTTATTAGCCCTGATGTATTTATCAAGATAGCAGAAAACCACAACCTAATTGACGCTTTAACCTTACTCATCTTTAAACAAGCGCTTACCTGGTTCAGCGAACTGATGCAGCATTGCACGTTGCTGAGCAAAGAACACAAAAACAAACTCACGCTGTCTCTAAATATCTCTGCTTGCTCATTACAACAAAACCACATGGTGTCGGAATTAGCCAACCTGTGCGCGGAACTCAATATTAGCCCGAGCCATGTGATCTTAGAACTGACTGAAACAGCGGCAATGGAAGATCCTATATTATCGATGGATCTTCTCACTCGGCTACGTTTAAAAGGGTTCAGGTTATCTATTGATGACTTTGGTACCGGGTTTTCGTCAATGCTGCAATTAGTGCGTTTGCCCTTTTCCGAATTAAAAATTGACCGATCTTTTACCATGACCGCTTTAGATGCGGAAGAATCAAAAATAGTCATCAATGCCACCATTGAACTGGCGCACCGCTTAGGTTTAAAAGTTACCGCCGAAGGCATTGAAGATGAGGCTACACTGGCATTGCTAAAAAGAATGAATGCCGATAATGCCCAAGGCTACTTTATTGCCAGGCCCATGGCGGCAGACCAAGTGACAGCATGGATTGAACACAATACTCAGGCCTCGGAAGAGAAGCGGATCGCCATTTTAAAAGCCTATGAATTACTGGATTCGCCCGAAGAAGAGCGCTTCGATCGGATCACCCGTCTCGCAGCCCGTTTATTTAACGTGCCGGTCAGTGTATTTTCGTTGATCGATACAAACAGACAATGGTTTAAATCTCGCAAAGGTACTGATTTAAAAGAAACGCCTCGCTCAGTGGCCTTTTGTGATCATACCATCCGTGAGCAACATACTTTTATTGTGCCAGATGCGCAACAAGACGAACGCTTTAAGGGCAATATCTTAGTCACAGGCTCTCCCCATATTCGTTTCTACGCCGGTTACCCGGTTACGGTATCTGAAGGAGAATCCTTAGGCACACTTTGCATTATCGACAATAAACCGAGAGAATTCTCCGCAAAAGACAGCGCACTGCTAAAAAGCTTAGCTGAATTAGTCACTATTGAGTTGCAAGAATCAGCAAACTCGCATGCGGATCCGATCACTGGGTTGATGGATCGCAAATCTTTTGAGAAACGGGCGATGCTGCTAAACGAGTTGTGCCGTAAAGAAGGCTTAACTTATTTAATGCTATATTTTGATTTAAATGGCTTTAACGACATTAATCAGCAATACGGTCGCCTCACGGGTGAAGAAGTACTGCAAGAGTTCGCTAACGATTTAAAATCGACTTTTCGTGAGTCAGATTTAATTGCCCGTTTAGGCTTGGACGAGTTTATCGTGGTCATGATCAGTAATCATGACATCGATGTAGAACAGCTTATTCAAAGGCTACGCGATACCATTGGTTTTAAAAAACATAACTCGGCTAAATTACCTGCCATTGCATTTTCTTATGGCTCGGCTATCTCAAATGCTGCAAAACCCATGACTTTACAGCAGCTGTATCACAAAGCCGATGTTATGATGCATATTAACTCTGAGAGTAAAGCTAATCGCTTATTAACCCCTGATTAATGCTCAAAGCTTAACACATTAAACAGACATGAAAACTCGCTTGATCGGTCAAAGCGCTGGATACATTTAACCCTAATACATGCGATATAACGAGCGGTACCCGATAACCGCAGCCGTTATTGACCACACAGCGGAATTTTTACCGTAAAGGTGGTACCCTGCCCTAAGCTTGTCTCAAGCAAAATGTCGCCTTTCACTTCAACTAATAATGAGCGTACAATTGAAAGCCCTAAACCGGTGCCTTCACCGCGTTTTTTCGTAGTGAAAAATGGCGTGAACAAACGGGCCTTCGTTTCATCAGTAATACCGGTACCATGATCCTGCACCGCAACGTAGGCATAATGCTCATCATGCCAATGCGTTAAACGGATGAGTTTTTCGGCATATCCCGCCATCGCATCTTTGGCATTGTTAATCAGGTTAATCAGCACTTGTTGGATGGCTGTGGTATCGATGGCGGCGCAGTGCTCCGTCGCCGTAATCGTGGCTTGGATCACCACGCCGTTTTTATGTAGTAATTGATCCATCATTTCTGCCACCTCTTGCACCACCGCAGGTAAATCGCATTGCGCCTGTTTATTTTCTAGCGGCGAGTTTCGCGATAAGCTATTTAATCCTGAGACGATTTTCATGATACGTTCGGCAGCGGTCATGGCTCGCTTATTGGTTTCCATAGCATCCGCTATGGCAGGGGGGGTCTCTTCAAATGCAATTTGTTGTAATTCTAAACTGGATAAAATAATCGCTAACGGGTTATTAATTTCATGGCCGATAGTTGCGGCAAGCTCCCCTAACGACACCAAGCGGGCTTGCTTGGTTGAGGCATCTAATGACAGCTGAATAGCCTTATTTTTAGCAATTTCTTCAGTGATATCAACATTAGTACCAATCACTTTTCTTACTAAACCATTCTCTGCTAACAACATATCAGCATGCGCCCGAATAGTACGAATGCCTTTGTGCGGATGATTAATCCGAAAGGAATGTTGAAAGGTTTGTTGCTGGTGTATCGCACGCTCAAACGCGAGTCGCGTATTTTCTATGTCGCTTTCAACAATACAGGCACTCCAACTCTGGTACTGACCATCAAAATGCTCGGCATCGACACCATAAATCTCGAACATCCGATCGCTCCAATACAAGGTACCAGACTCGGTATCTAAGCTCCAAACGCCAATATCACTGCCATCGGCAATCACTTTTAACTCATGATGACGTTGCAGTTTGATTTGTAATAAGTGCGCTTCTAGCAGCAATACTTGCAGCTCTTCAATCAACGACTTATCAAGCCAAGACCAATCTTCACAGCGATCTTTCATCTCTTCTGTCCACACGGAGAAAGAGCGTCTTGGCGATAAATGGGGCTGTTGCTGCGCATCAGCGAGGGTTTTCTCGTAGGGATTACCCGCCCAATTAATCTGCGTGATGGCTTCTTTACGACATAACAGCAAACAAGGTGCTTGTTCAACACGGGGATCTTCAGCGATTAATCGGATAACACACACCCCAGCGACATCGGTTTGCCGCTGCTCTGGCGACAATAGAGCGTTCAGTGAATCAATAAAGATCACAGTATCAGGGTTAGATTGTAATGTGGCTTGTAATGCTAAAAACGCCTCTGTGGTTAAACTGCTGCCAAAACCTCTTAGCTGAGTACCATCAAACCAAGCTCCCCCATCCGCCCGTGTTAACGCTAAAATCTTGCTAGAAATGTGCTGATGGGCCTTAGGGTTATCGATAAATTTTTGAATATCCCCGATGGTTAATGCTCGGCGCAAGGTGCGGTTTTTATTAAACAGCACTTTGGCTTCTATGCGTTCAATAAACAACGCACTCATTAAGGCAATGGTTTCGCAGGACAACCGTGTCTCATGGTTCAAATAATGCGCACCACTATAATGATGACACGCCACTAAGCCCCAAAGCTTGCCATTTACAATGAGTGAGATCACTAAAGTGGCTTGTACACCCATATTTTGTAAATATTGGATATGCCTCGCTGAGATCGCCCGAGCATCAATGTCTGTCATATCAATGGCAAAATCAACAGTTGGCGCCAGCAACAGGGGTACTGGGGTATAGTTTACATCGGCAATTAACCGCGTTAACTTTTTTTGATAAAGGACTCGCGCTTGAATTGGAATATCTGATGCGGGGAAATGTAAGCCTAAAAAAGAGTCCAGCTCCGGGCTTTTGGCTTCGGCAACAACAGAGCCATTCCATTGTTCATCAAACTGATAAACCATGCAGCGATCAAAACCAATATAATCACGCAGCATCACCAACAAAGTATTAAATAAATCAGAACTGCTTTTACAAGGTAATAGCTGAGCAATAATATGTTGTGCTTGGCTTTGGGCATCTTGGCTACTGCCCGAGGTTGCAACAACCGCTTCTATTTCTACCGCTTGCCAGTGGGGTTTATCGGTTAAGGCATGACTGCGTATATGATAGGCTTGCTGATCAATACTGAGTATTTGATTTAATGCGGGTAATGCGGCTAAATTAACCAACTTAAAACAGGCTAAGGCAGAAAAGGGTTGTCCGAGTACTTGCGCGGTATCCAATCGCATCTGCTTTAAAAAATTGTCAGATACGACTTGGATGAAATGTGCCTCGTCTAAGATAAATAACCAAGCAAAAGGTTGGATCGCGTCAGGAATATGAATAGGTTCTTGTTCGCAATTTGATAAGGTTACTGTTTCAAGCTTGTCCATATACAGCCTATTCAGTTAAAACAAGAAGAAACGCTGCATCAGCAAATTGAGGCTTTAATTACCCAATTGCCTGCGCTCAGCGACCTTGGCTAAAAATTGCGCGACTTTAATGGGTTTAATCAGAACAACATCAGCGCCTGCTTGCAAGAACTTGGCTTCATCATCCTCTTGCGCAAAAGCCGTCATAACGGCTATCAACGCCTTTACTCCAAGGGAACGGATGCGCTGAGTTAAACTGAGCCCATCCATACAAGGCATCGTATAGTCGGTAACCAATACATCTATCATATGCGACTGCTTGGCTAGAAACTTCAAAGCAGCAGAACCACTGTGAAAAACATGAACTACGTGACCTTGATGATGCAGTAACTTGGCGAAGGTTTCAATGAATTGCACTTCATCATCCACTAAAACAAAACGTAAAGAGTCTGTTGCCAATGCTGTCGATGCTGTTACTGAAGCCACGGCATTATCTGAAGTTGTATCAGGAGATGTCATCGCGCGTTTTTTATCCATGTGATTAAACTTATACTTGTCCTTTTTAAATGAAACGCTAAGCAGTTAACCGCCACGGCCCAGGTTCATGCAAACTGTTGTATTTTATAAATTTAACTATGCCGCCCTAATACTTCACGGCAGTGATTGATAAACCCCTTATTCAGCGGCTATGTCACTAGCAACAGGTAATACACTGAACCAATTAATGATCTGTGAAAAACATCGTTGCACGGCCATCGTTATTGCTGTTGTCAAAAGTGGCTGCTTTGCAGCGTAAGTATTTACATCAGTACACCATATCGACAAAGGCGTTGCAGCCAGTTTTTTGGCTGAGTTACTAATAATAGGCAAATAGATAACTCGTTTTAGGTGCTAAAGCCCGTCAGCGAGCTAAAAAATTGTGCCCCTAACTGGCACCATGCCAAACGTAACTATAGCCTAAATAATCTTCAGGCGAACAAATTGTGGCGGCAGACTCGGGCAAACAGCAACACGCAGCGGTTTAATTTACAGCTGGTGGTTTTTCAATACCCGCTAAGATGTCGTCTACCATAGCCTCTAACACAGCAGGCTCGGGTTTGAGCTGAGCATAGGTTTTAAGACCAATAATTTGCGCCTGTAAAGTGCGGCTTAAACGTTCAGGTGGCGCAGAAAGCGCAGCGCCCTCTGCAACCGCCTGCTCAAGTAATGTTTTAAAAGCGAATTCAATATTTTGCAATAGCGTTTTAGCCAATTCAGCTAAGGCCGAGCCTTCTGCGCTTAATTCGGCTACTGTTTTTACTAACATACACACTTGGCTTGGTTCATGCTGCGAACCGAGCACTTGCGAACGGACAAACTGTTTTAACGTTTCCAGCGCCGACTGATGTTGCGCCTGTGCTGATGCAAAGGCCTGCTGCCCTTTTTCTGCATAATGTAATAATGCTTCGTGATACACGCTTTCTTTATCACCAAAACTGGCATACAAGCTGCCTGGTCGTAAATTTACCGCATCCAACAGATCTCGCATCGAGGTTCCATTAAAACCGCGCTGCCAAAACAATTGTTGCGCTTTGCTGATCACCTCGGCGCGGTCAAATTTTATCGAATTGGCCATCTTGCCCTCGTCTTAAACAGGTAAAAAATAATTTTGAACACTTGCTCAACTTGCTTTATAGTACCTCGCCTGCGTTACCAAGTAAATTAACATTTACTCTCTCGCCGACTTACGATATCAAACTAGGAGCCAAGATGTCAGAACAAAACCTCAGATCCTTGCAGCCAAGATTACAATGGTCTTTATTGTCACTGCGCTTAGGCGTATTTATTGTCATGCTAATGTGGACGTTAGACAAATTTGTTAACCCTGCACACAGCGCTGCGGTGTTTGGCAAATTTTATGCTTTGCCCGGTTTAAGTACCGATTTTTTTACCGTTCTTGGCGTATTGCAGCTGATCTTAGTATTAGCATTTGTGGTCGGTTTTAAGAAGCGCATTACCTACGGCATTATTTTACTGATGCACAGTGGTTCTACTTTCTCAAGTTATGCACAATACTTAGACGGCTTTAATAACCTGCTATTCTTTGCAGCGTGGCCCATGTTAGCCGCTTGTTTAGCCTTGTATCTGCTTCGAGATGCCGACACTAAATTTACCCTGGGTAAATAAATTATCTCTTAACCGGTTTATCGTTTCGAGTTGTGTCTTTAACAAGGCGAAACGGTAAGCTGAGTAGGAAAGCTAAACCGGTATTTTGCTCAGGTTTCAGATATTGCACCAAACCAATATCTAATTTCGCATCGCTTTTCCGTGCTTTTTCACAATAACTGCCAAACACACGATCCCAAACGGATAAATTAAAGCCGTAATTACTGTTGGTTTCTACAACGCGCTGACTGTGATGAATGCGATGCATTTGTTGCGTCACGATGAACCAACGCAGTGGCCGCTCAATCATCGCCGGTAAACGAATATTGCTGTGATTAAAAATCGCGCTGGCATTTAAAATAATTTCAAATAGCAACACCGCAAGCGCCGGCACGCCCAGTAAAAACACCAAGAGCAACTTAATAAAGTAACTGAGCAGAATTTCTAGTGGATGAAAGCGCAAGCCACTAGTACTATCAATGTGCGGATCGGCATGATGCACTTGGTGTAAGCGCCAAAGTAATGGAACACGGTGAAACAAGCGGTGTTGCCAATAAATAGCCATATCTAAAAAAAGCACGCTCACCAACACCATTAGCCAATACGGCATGGCGAACAGATACCACAGGCCAAAACTTTGCTGCTGATTGACCTGCGCCAGTGCCACTAAGCTAATTGGCGCTAATAAACGCATTAACAGCGTGCCAGAGACCATTAGCAGCAAATTAGTACGCCAACGCCAAGAACGACCTACCGGATCACGCCGTGCCGGTGCTAATGCTTCCCACAGCATCATCAGCAACAACATGCCTAAAAATACCCCTAGCCGATAATAATTTTCATGCGCCATGCTGTTTACTCCGCTTTCTCGTAATGCCTTAGCGTCTTAAAACCGCCTATGACTCTTGTGACGATGGTGATACCGGCGGCAAAAGCAAAGCAATAAGCCAGTAAGCTAAAATGCTGCGGCCATACACAAAAAGCGACAAACAATAAAATGGTTTCGGTGCCTTCAGTGAGACCATGTAAGTAGTAAAAACTTTTATTTGCAAATTGTGGCCGCTCTAATTGATAACGCTCTGCTGGAATGGCAAAGGCTAAAAAACTGGAGCCGGTACCAATAAAGCTGGCCAACAACACCGCAGCAGCTAAAGAATTGGCGGTTGGATCAGCCAATGCAAAGCCCAATGGAATGGCTGCATAAAACAAAAAGTCTAAAATAATATCTAAAAAGCCGCCGGAAGCGGTACTGCTGTTTTGCCAGCGCGCCAAGGCACCATCTAAGCCATCAAAAACTCTGTTAATTAGTATAAACAGTAACGCTGCAATATAGTGCTGATAAGCCAATAAGGGTAAAGCCAAGATCCCAAACAAAAAACCGATCACGGTTAGCTGATTAGGGCTAATCTTCCAATAATCTAACTGCTTTACCATTGGCTTTAGTAAGGGTTTTAATAACGGGCTAATTCTCGCATCTAACATGTTGTAACCTCAGCTTCTGCTAAGTTAATCACCCGGCCTGCGGCTGGTACATCAGCTTGATCATGGGTGACTAACAACGCGGGGATCCCTGCTTGCAGAATAAAGTTAAACACTAACTCGCGTACTTCTTGGCGCAAACGGCTGTCGAGTTTGCTAAAAGGCTCATCTAATAATAACGCTTTAGGCTGCGCTAGCATCACGCGCAGCAAAGCCACCCGCGCTTGTTGCCCACCCGAAAGACTCGCCGGATTGCGCAATGCCATGTCAGCTAACCCCACCGAGTCTAACGCCGCTAAGATCTGCGCTTGGCGCTGTGCACCTTTAATGGCTTTAGGCATGGCAAAAGCGATATTCTCCGCCACATTCAGATGAGGAAACAATAACGGATCTTGTAATAACAACCCCATATGCCGTTGATGCGGCGGCAAGTGAGTGATGTCTCTACCATCTAACACTATTTGACCAGACGCGCTAAACTGCGGAGCCAATAAACCGCTCAGCCAATTCAGTAAACTCGATTTACCACTGCCCGACGGGCCCATAACCGTCAGTACTTCTCCAGCAGGGATCTCGATACTAAGCGACAGCAAAGGCTGCTGCTGACGACTTAACTGTAAAGCGTTGATCTGAAGCGTGCCGCTATTCATAAATCCTATCTCATTTTACTGCAACAGAGGCGTTGCTTTGCGTGTTGGTGCCAGGCTGAAAAAATAGTTTGCTACACCAATAGGCTAGCAAGAAGGCCAAAGCAGGTAACAGCATTTGTAATAAGGCATATACCGCAACCAAACGGCGACTACCGCCATTGGCCAAAGCAACGGCTTCGGTGGTTAGCGTTGCAACCCTTCCCGCACCGGTTAACAGTGTGGGTAAATATTGACCAAAACTGACTGCTAAGCCCAAAGCCAAGGCCAATAAAATCGGTTTAAACAATAAGGGCAATTTAACGCGAATAAACACGGCGCCAGGCGATAAACCCAAACTTGCTGCGACACTTGCCCAGCGCGGATCCAGCAAACGATAATTGCCCGCTAACGCCAGAAATACATAAGGTAATACAAATAAGCTGTGGCTGGCGATCACTGTGCCCATACCTGGGGCAATGCCCAGTTGCTCTTGTAACCAAACAACCCCAAATAAAAAGGCGATTGCCGGCACTAACAACGGTAAATAAATAATACTTTGGCTCAACCAAGAGAGCGGTTTTTGCCGCACCTGCTCAGCTTCCAACGTGGCCAGTGTTAACAGCAATGCCAAACCACTGGCCGCAAATGCCACCACGACGGCATTTAACAGCGGTAAACGAATAAAAGGCAACGCGGTGAGCCAATGGCTTAGTTGCAAGGCGTCGGGGACTAAATCGGGATAAGACCAATAACCCGCCAGCGACCAGAGTATTAAGCCCCCCATGGCCAATACTAACGTCAGGCCAACGAGGCCTAAAATTAGCCGGCTTAAACGTTGCCAAAAAGCATCGGCATAACTTCTGCGGCCATTACTTAACAGGCGGCCTAAGCCCCAAGCCAATAAACGCTCGGCACACCACCAAGCGAGCAGTACACTTAACACTACAGCTAATTGCAATACGGCACCGGCCGAAGCCATGAAACGGCGATGTAAATCGACGTCATTAAACCACTGCACAATCGCTACGGCGAGCGTCGGTGGCCCTGATGGCCCCACAATTTGCGCGATTTCCACATTAGCACATCCATAAGCTAACACCGCATAAATGGGTAAACGTAATTTGGGGTAAAGCTGCGGTAACACCACTTTGCAAAAGGCCGTTAAACGTTGATAACCCATGCTTTGCGCCAACTGGAACTGCGTTAACACCTTACTGTTTGCTAAAGCAGCCAATGACATAATCATTAAAAACGGTAATTCTTTTAAAAAGAGCGCCAACATAATACTGACGCCGGCAGCATCGTTGGGTAACAGCCAATCTGGCGGTGTTTGCCAGCCCGTAAGCAAAGCAAATAACCGACTAAAAAACCCCGATGGGGTGAGCAAAAAAGCGATGGCAATCGCGGCCGTAGCATGAGGTATTGCTAACAACGGACTAAAAATCCGCTGAAGCAGCATCATACCTCGACTGCCGTAAAAACAGCCCAGTAATAACAAGCATACCAGCAACGCCAACAGGCTACTGAATACGCCGCTGATAACACTTAATGTGACCATCTGCGCTAAACCCGGTTGTTGCCATAACTGCTGCCAGGCCAGTAAATTTAACTGCTGAGAGCCCAACGAGGGCAGCCAGCCGAAGGCGGGTAATAACACGCCCACTAACCCGCCTAACACTGGCAGGACCAACAGGGCTAATAGCAACCAAGGCGCCACCCTGATGCCCCAGTAATAAAGTGACTGGCCCAGTTTCATCTTTGCACCCCATAACGTGCTAACCAAGCGGCGGTAAGCGCCCTACTCCAACTAGGATGCGGCTCAGCTAAGGCTATGGTCGCGCTTTCTAGCGGCAAAGCAGCTAGCTCGGTTAGTGTTGTACTGGGCCAATTTAACAATCGACTATCGAGTACGGTACTATCGCCCCACACCGCTAATTGCTGCTTGTGCCACTGTGCTTCTGGCGACAATAAAAAGTTCGCTACCAGCTTAGCCGCGGCGCTGTGCGCGGCATTAAACGGAATAGCAACAAAATGCACATTGGCTAAACTGCCATCCTGCATAACATAGCTGCGGGTACTGGTTGGCAGATCGTAACGGCGTACCGCTGCGGGAATACTGGACGGGGCAAAACTGAAGGCTAGTTGTAATTCTTCATCACTGATCAAACGCATTAATTCATTGCCGCTGCTCGGAAAATGCTGACCTTGCCGCCATAAGTTGGGATGTAATTTTGCTAAATACGGCCACAGCACTGCGGTCATTTGTTCAAAACTGGCTGGGGTGACCGGCTGATACAGTAGTGGGTCTTGCTGATTTAGCACCAATAATAATTGCTTTAAAAAGCTTACGCCTAAAAAATCAGGGGGCCTTGGGTAAGTAAAACGCCCTGGCTGTTGCTGACTAAATTCAAGCAGTGCTGTCATCGTGCGGGGCGCTGCAGCAAGATGCTGACTATTGTAATAAAAAACCAGCTGCGCTTGCCCCCAAGGGGCCTCCATCCCTAACGTCGGCAAACCAAAGTCTAAACGCATTTGTGGGTTTTCGTCAGCATTCACATAAGTGAAGTTGGGCAGCTGCTCAGCCCAATCCGCTTCTAACAGCTGCCGCTGTTGTAAACTGGCAAAATTTTCCCCGTTAATCCAAATCAGATCAACACTGCCATTGCGATGATTGTTGGCGGCTTTTTCGGCTAAGATACGGCTAACCGCTTCACCTGTATCGGCCAGCTTGACGTGAGTAAGACGAATACCATAACGCGCTGACACTTCTTGGCCGACCCACTGAATATACTGATTGACCTGCGGATCGCCGCCCCAAGCATGCCAGTACACAGGTTGATTTTGGCCTTGTGCGATGATCTGCTGCCAGGCGGCACTGTCTGCAACAGCAGTCGCTGACATGCTAGCAAGCGCTGAGGTGCTTTTTTTAATCGCAAGGTCCGTTTTTGCCGTTACTGTTACGCTAGCGTGGGCCAAAGACAGACTGGCGCATAACAACACACTACTTTGCCACAAGCGTTGGCAAAGCCAAACCACGTTACTGCGCCACTGCATTTAACCGCCAATCATAATTCAGATAAGAAATCGGCAGCTTGCCTGCCGCTAACTGCTGCTGTTGGCGCTCATCCAGTTGTAACGCATCAGCATAGCGCAACAAAAAACTCGCCAAGCTGCGGCTATCGCGCCAAGGTTGTTGAAAATCTTCTTTGTACCATTTAAAAATTGCCGACAGCTGCAAGCGCCCGTCAGTGGCTAAATTGCGCGAGCGATCAGACAGAAAACGCACCGTTTGCTGCTCTAATTGTTGTTCTAAAGTGGCCGCATTATAGGCTTCTTCAAGCAACGCCGGACAACCGATACTGGCACAATTGACGGCAAAATGAATACGCGGCTCGTTAAAATCACCGCTGCCGCGGATCAATTCATGCTCAATCTCATCTAAGGAGCGATCTTTTCCTAACAACGGAATGAACCGTTTCTTCCACGGCGACTGAAACAACGTGCCCAAGTCTTTTATGGAGTCGACATTAGGATACGCCGTTAAAATCAGCTGCAGCGTCCACGCATTGTAAGCATTGAGCAAAAACGCTAACCGCTCCGCTGCAGGCCATTGTTTAAATATGTCCGCATCTACGGCGCTTAACGAGGCTAAATAAGCCTCGAGTTGCGCTTGCTGTTGTTGCAACAAGCGGTAATTTACCGCGGTGGCATGGCCGCCGGGCAAGGTAGAAACGGTTTGCTGCAACAACTCAGTCAGCGGTTGATGCTCAAAGGTGCGCGCTTGCACTTGTAAACTAAAACACAGAAGCCAAAAAAGTATTACAAAACGCATACGCTTATCCTTTTAAGCGCCAGTGATGGTATTTTTGCAGCAGCGCTAAAATCGTTGCAGGCGCATGGGCACGTTTCCACTCGCCAGCGGCGTATTTATTCGCTTCGGCCCACGTGGGATAACTGTGAATAGTCCCCAGAATTTTGTTTAAACCTAAGCCGTGTTTCATGGCCAGTACAAATTCGGCCATTAAATCACCGGCATGCTCGGCAATAATGGTGACGCCTAAGATCTGATCTTTACCCGGCTTGGTCAACACTTTCACTAAGCCATGTGCTGCCCCATCGGTAATGGCGCGATCTAACTCACCAATATCAAAGCGTGTCACTTCATAAGCGATGCCCTGCTCTTTGGCTTCTTGCTCGTTAATGCCTACTCTCGCCACTTCCGGATCGATAAAGGTCGTCCAAGGGATCACACGATAATCAACTTTGAATTTTTTAAACTGACCAAACAGCGCATTGACTGCCGCATACCATGCTTGATGGGCCGCAACATGGGTAAATTGATAAGGCCCAACAATATCGCCTGCGGCAAAAATATTCGGTAATAAGGTTTCTAAATAGTCGTTGGTTTGGACTGTCCGCGCGGTTTCAATCCCGAGCTCTTGCAAACCATAACCGTCTAAGCGCGCAGTTCGGCCTACAGCACAAATTAACTCGTCAAATGGCAATGCGATTTCTTGGCCTTGATGTTCAACGATTAAGCATTTTTGCTCGCTTTGTATTTCACAGCGTAATGCTTTGTGCGACGTTAATAGTTTAACGCCACTACTGGTCAGGGCGTTGTGGGCAAAATCACTGATCTCTCGATCTTCTTTGATCATCACGCGCTCGGTCATTTCGACTTGCGTCACGTTACTGCCAAGTCTGGCAAAACTTTGCGCCAACTCACAGCCAATGGGCCCACCCCCTAAGATGACTAATTTAGCCGGTGGCTGCTCACGTTCGGCTAAAGCCTGCCATAAGGTATCGCTGGTTAAATACCCCAGCTCTTTTAAACCGGGCAAAGGCGGTACAAACGGCTGAGCACCGGCGGCAATGATAATGCTTCGCGCGGTAAGTTGCTGTACACGGCCATCAGCAAGGGTGATTTGCACGGTCCAAGGATCGAGCAATTTGCCATAGCCTTGCAGCACCTCAACCCCTAAATTGGTATAACGCTCTACGCTATCATGTGGCGCAATATCAGCAATCACTTGGTCAATGCGCGCCATCACTTTTTTAAACGAAAACGGCGCGAGCATACCCTGACCATCCGCCAACGGCTCGGTCGCGGCCAAGCCATAGTGCTCGGCATGGCGCAGCGTATGCGCGACCTTGGCACTTTTAATTAACGCTTTACTGGGTACACAGCCAAAATTTAAGCAATCGCCCCCCATCTTATGCGCTTCAATTAACGTCACTTTGGCTTTTACGGCCGCGGCGATATAACTGCTCACTAAACCCGCTGCACCCGCACCAATCACGATCAGATTACGATCAAACTGCTTCGGTTTTTGCCATTTCGCATACAAGCGGCGCTGATTAATCAGTTTAATTAAGCCTTTCGCCAACCAAGGGAACAAGCCTAATAGTGCAAAAGACAACAGCATATTTAACGATAAAATACCGGCTAAGCTGTCAAGCTGTGCTATCTGTGTGCCCGCATTCACATAAACAAAGGTACCGGCTAACATGCCTACTTGGCTCACCCAATAAAAAGTGCCAGCTTTGAGTGCCGTTAAGCCCATTAAAATGTTAATCAGAAAAAACGGGAAAATAGGCACTAACCGCAAGGTAAACAGATAAAAAGCACCATCGCGTTCAATGCCTTGATCAATGGCTTTTAGCCGAGTAGAGAACTTTTGTTGCAAGGTGCTGCGCAGCATGTAGCGCGCCACTAAAAAAGCCAAGGTGGCACCGATGCTTGAGGCAAATGATACCAATAACAAGCCCTGCCATAAACCGAATAAGGCGCCAGATGCCACAGTAAGAATTAATGCACCCGGTAAGGATAACGCCGTTACCAGCACATAAAATAGAAAAAAACCACCCGCGACCAGCCAAGGTGATGCTTGATACCACTGGCTAAATTCTGTTAGCCCTTGCTTTAAACCGGCAAAGGTTAACAGTTGATGCAAGTCGAAGTAAAAAAAGCTGCCTGCAAGCAACAGCAATAACAGTAAAACCACGATTTTTTTAAACATAAAATCCACTTATTAATTTAAGAGCGCAGCATTAAAAACGGTAGGTCACCGAGGCATTAACATTACGGGGTAATTCAGGAAACACCAAGGTTGAGCCAAAATAGCCGCCTTCAAATACCGGCCGCCAGTTTTGCTGCTGCGTCACGTTAAGTACATCCAAACGCATTAACAATTGTGGGCTCAGCTGATAACTGCTGTTGAGGTTAATATGATATTGATCGCGAATATGCACCGTGGCTAAGAAGTCTAACGGATAGCTTTTGGTATACACCGTGGCTAGGCCCACTTGCCACAGCTCCGTTAATTGATAACCGGCATTCAAAGATAAGATTGTTGAGGGGATCCCCTGCACTCGCGAAGATGACGGTGCAAAACCGGCAAAGTTGGGCGCGCCAATGCCAGTACCAACAATAATATCGGGGCGTGAATTATCAAAAGCATCGGCAACTTGCTGGCTATCTTGAAAGCTTGCTGAATCATCATAACGCGCATCTAAATAGCTATAGGCGAGATTAAACCAATACTGCTCGGCACGGTAAAACACCTGCGCTTCAACGCCAGAAGTCCGAATACCGCTGTTGCTGCCGTCACGATTTCGTAAGCTTCGCCGCTGTTGAAACACCGCGGCATCGGCGTACCAGCTGCTGTTAGCCGGATCATACTTAATGCCGGTTTCGACTAAGGTGTTTTCGGTGGCGAAATTCAGTGGGTTGATTTGATTATTGGCGCCGAGTACTGTGCCGCCAGCCATACTGTTAGAGGTTGCTTCGTTGTAGTTAGCGCTGACATATGCCACCATATCAGGTTGCAATTTGAAACTGACACTGAGCATACCACTGCCGAGTAAGTCCGAATGGCTATCTTGCGCCGCCATTTGCCCCGCCGGCGGTAACGCATCACGGGCGGTCACGTCATACTGATCGGCACGCAGACCAATAATGCTGCTCCATTTATCACTCCACTGGCTGTCATGTTGCACAAAAACACCAGTTTGCCAGCTGGTTGAATCCGTAGTGTCAGACAACGAGAAATCGCCTGCGCCATCGTTATTCACATCGTATTGCGCACCGGGTGACACATAAATACCGGGGCGAAGCTCAACTAATCGCGCTTGCTGTGCTGGCGTTAACGGGATGCGTCGATTAGACAGCGGCCCCGTTAAATCAATGGGTAAGTCCGCTTCAGTAGTAAATTGGCTGTAGCCGAGCACATCGTTATAACGGACATTTAGCCCAAAGGTGGTTTGCTGCTCTGCCTCCCACTGATATTGCAATTCAGTGCGGTTTTCAAAGGTATCAGCGCCATCAATAATCTCAACAAAACTGTTGCCAGCAATCTCTTCACGGCTTAAATGCTGAAAATAGCTGATATTTCGCAATAACCACTGGCCACTCAGCTGCTGCCGGTACTCACTGTGCAGTAAAAAGGTTTGTGCTTGGTTGGTATCGTCTGGATCGGTCAGTACTTGATTGCGCGGTATAACCACCTGCCCTGTTGGCGACACGAGCGCAAAAGCACCCGCTACACTGCTGCCATTGGGTTGAATACCTTGGCCGGTGATATACAAACCCGCATCGATCAGCGCTTGCGTGGGCCGGTTAATGCCAGCGATGTCAGTATAATTGGCTTTGTAATATTCGGCGCTCAGATCCCAGCGCGTATCGGCGTCTAACTGCCAACGGCCACTGGCATAGGCGCTGGTGCTGCGATGATGGCTAAAATCATAAAAACTGTCTTCATCGATATGCTCTAAGCTCAAACGCACACCGGCTTCGTTTTCCAATAGCGGCTGATTGATATCTAGTTGCGCCCGATATTGCTGCCAAGTACCCGTACTGACCGTCAATTGCTGACTGGCTTGCTCTACTGACGCTTTTTTACTGACGAGATTGACATAGCCGCCATTACGCTGCGTACTACCCAGAATTACCGGTGGTGGCCCTTTGACAATATCGAGTTGCTCTATAGCATTGAAAGATAACGGTACACCAAAACCATTATTACCCGCTTGGCGGCGGATGCCGTTTTCAAACAGCTCTCCTAACTGACCACGTAACGTGGGTAAGCTCGGTGCCCCAAAGCCAGATGCTGCATAGCTATTGGGGGTTAAGGCTAGAATATCTTGCAATGAGGTAATGGCATATTGCTGCATCATCTCTTCAGTAATCACCGTAACGGAACGGGCAATATTCACCAGTGCCTTATCATCGCCAAAACTGCCACTGACTCGGGCAAACTTCGGCGAAATAGTGTCTTCCGTAGTCTGCACACCTGTGACTTTGATCACTTCAACCGGCTCAGCCTGCTCAGCGGGTTCAGTTGAGGAAATACTTTGTGCCAAGGTCTGTAAAGGTGCTACCGCCAAAGTCAACATAATGGCTGCCGCTAGGGGGTGATAATGGAATCGCAAAATAAATACCTTCTTTTTATAATAATAAGTGAGATGTCAGTGCTGAAACGTAAAATGCCTACAACCCTACTGACTTAACTATAATGTAAAAAACGCACCACTCGGTGCGTATTATCTATCTATTGTTGGATTAGTTGAAAAAAGTTACAGCTACAGCTAAATATACTTTTATCAACGGTTCATCAAACCAGCAATTAATTGTCCGCAGTTTATACTACAAAAGTTTATCGTTAGCCCAGTTCTCAAAAAAAAGAGCAGCCCGGTTGCTACAAAGAAGCCCGTTATATGCCGTCGACGTATGGCCTAACATTGCATTTCGATATAGGTAGCGGCCAAAACGTAACATTATATCGTAATGCACACGTTCGAATTTAAGGACAACTGGATTTAATGATAGTGACAGTCAGCATTGAGACGCCTGAGCAGCAATAGGCAATTGCTCAGGCGAGGTGTCATATTGAGGTATGACGTCATTAAACAGATTAGCGTGTTAGATTTAAGCTTAGTTAAGCTTTTGCACTAACTCTGATAAGACTTTCACCACATAATCCGGTGCAGGCGCTAGCGGATACAGGGTTTTACCTGGTCTGGCAACAAAGGCGGTTTGCATTCCAGCGGCTTTCGCACCAGCAATATCCCAGCCGTGTGCTGCAACCATTAACGCCTCTTCTGGCTTAACGCCTAATTTAGCTAACGCCCACGCATAAGCGCGCAAATCGGGTTTGTACACTTTAATGTCTTCAATACTTAACCGTTGCTCGAAATAGTCCGTTAAGCCCGCATTCGCAAACTGCGTGGTAACTCCATTATTCGATGAGTTGGTTAAACTGACCAGCGTGTAACCTTTGGCCTTTAATGCGGCTAAACCGGCTTTTACGTCGGGATGGGCTGGCAAAGACAACAAAGGCCCTTTGATGGCCGTTAGGGCTTGATCTTCGGTTAAAGCAATATTATTGCTTTGTGCCACCATCAGCATTGCTGCAACACCAATCTTGCCAAAATCTTGATAGTCACCACTCACTGTGGTGACGAGAGAATGGTGTAGCATAGTTGAAAACCATAAAGCAGTGAGATCATCTCGGCCATTTAATGCTTGGCCAATTGAACTGCGCATCGTTTCAAGATCTAACAGCGTTTCATTAACATCAAAAACAATGACTTTAGGTTGAGTAGCAGCATGACTTATCATTCCGGTTCCTAATAGAAAAAGTAACACAAAAGCCAACCATGACCGTTGGCAACGCGGGATAAAAGGCATTAGTCGTCAATTCCTCAGTGATTGATCGGATTAAGACAACAAAGCGACGAATATTAGACCACTTTGCTGTCGTCATTTAAGCAAATCATTTAAACAAACAAGCGAGGCTTATTTTGCAGACCAGCTAAATTTTTGAAATGGCGCATCAAGCGGTGTTGCCGCTAAATGATTGGTATAATTACTCATCACCTTCTGCGCTAAACCTAAAACAATTTCTAATAATTGACGCTGGGTGTAGCCCGCTGCAAAAAAGCGCTCAAGCTGCTCTGCTGAGGGTTTACCGCGACTGCGGGTCATGGCAAGCGTGGTGTCATGTAGTACTTGCAGCTTTTCTGTCGGTAAAGGCGCACGGTTACGTAATGCGTCGGTAATACCGGCATCCACTTTCATCATATGCGCAATACCCGTATGCGCAGGGACACAATAACCACATTCATGTTCAACATTAATGGTTTGCCATACTACGGTTAACTCTTCAGCACTAAACGACGATTCGCTAAACAGCTTATGCAGTACTTGATAGCCGTCTAACAACCCCGGCGCTTCAGCCATCACCGCATGTAAATTAGGAATAAAACCAAAGGCGCTTAATGAGTTTTGCAGCATAGACTTGCTGTCATCTGGCGCAGTATCGACGGTGTGCAAAGTGAAGTGACTCATCATCATGATCCTTAGTTAATAGCGAAAAAGTATCTGCCGACAGTAATTGCCGTGCTGATGAGGTCACTATAACCAAAAATGAACAGTCGTTCAAGTTGTTTATGAGCAACTGTTCAAATATGTCAGTCATCCGCTTTCACAAAGCGGCTATACCTGTGCATGCTGACGGATCAAGTTATGATAAATATGATGTAAGCGGTCTAATTCAGCGCGCTCTATCCCCGAGTGACCTGCCAAGGCTTGAATACTTAAATCTAGTTGATACAAGGTTTCGCGCAGTGCCGTGCCGGGGATCATGCTTTGTAACCAACTGATGGCCGCCACACGCTGCCCGGCAGTCACTGGCATCACCTGATGCAAGGTTGCCGAGGAATACAACACCGCATCACCGGCCGCGAGCTTAACGCTTTGCTCACCAAAATCGGTTTGAATGACTAACTCGCCACCTTGGTAGTCTTCTGGCTCTGATAAAAATACCGTGATGGAGAGATCTGAACGCAATATCTGTTGATCGGGTAAACGCATAATGGCGGCATCGACATGCCAGCCATAATGCCCACCTTCTGCATAACTATTAAAACACGGTGGATAAATACGATGTGGTAAGGCTGCAGCCATTAAACTGGGATTATGTCCAAACTTCGCCAGTAAACGATTAGCCAGTAGCTGTACCTGGTGATGATCCCGGTCTGCTTGCGCATTGTGTTTAACCGCCGCCGCCATCCCCATTGCACTGCCCTTACCATCTAACCAAGGCACGTGTTGCAGCGCTTGACGAAATTCTGCCACTTCAGTTTTAGTCAGTAATTGCTTTAACACGTGCATGTTTTAGCTCCTAAAGGTTAATAACAAGGTTTAAAATTCATAGGTTAAGGTTGCACGAACAGAACGGGCATCACCCAAGTACATAAAGGCACCAGAACGATAAGCCGCAGTCCAGTACTCTTTATTGGTGACATTACCGATATTCATACGCAAGGTGGTCGCTTCATTGATGTTATAGTTGGCAAATAAGCCCAACACGGCATAACTCGGTACTACTATGCTGTAATCGTTAATCGTGCTGTTGAAACCGGCTGCCGTATCGGGCTGACCGCCATAGATTTCGCTTTTATAGCTGTAATCTCCGCCCAGTACTAAATCTGGCGTTAGTTGATAACGTAACTGCACATAGACACTTTCATCAGCAAAGTTACTCAGCGCCAAACCAATATTACTCGGCTCAATTGAATCCAGTACCTCTGATTGCATAATGGCCGCGCTGGCTTGCACACTGAGTTTATCGGTTAGATTACCATTGATGGCAAACTCGACACCCTGAATACGGTTTTTACCGGTGTTTAAAGTCCCTAAGGTTGAATAGGCATCGCCAACACTTTCCATCACATCAGACTTCGTTGTGGTAAACCATGCTGCCGCTAAAAATAAGCGTTCATCTAACAGCGACCATTTAGTGCCTAATTCAATATTTTGCACTGTTTCTGGATCGGCTAATGCTGCTTGTTCTGGATCGCCACAAAGACCGCCATAGCCACAGTTTGCGCCCAGATCAGACTCACCACCATTAATGTTAGTCGCGGTAGCGTAACTCAGATACAAGTTACCATGTTCGCTCAAGCTGTATACCAGCCCCAAATGACCATTGTAAAAACTGTCTTTATAAGCATATTGCACCGGCTGGCCAGAGGACAGTACATCATTACTGTAATCGATTTGATCTACCCGCAGCCCCGCGAACACTTGCCATTTATCATTCAGTTTGGCGGTATCCATGACATACGCAGCTAACGTTTTGGCTTTAAACAAGGCGTCTGAACTGCCCATCTCGATATTACGACCAATAATATTATCAGCATTCGCGTAAACCTCACCCGTACCATCCAGTAAGCAATAACTGTTACTGACTGATGAGCGCCCTGCCACACGGCAATTAGTGCTGTTTTGGTAACTAATATCATAGACACCGTTGTCTACCTGCTCGTCACTGATTTCCACACCCAACAAGAATTGATGTGCTACCGAGCCGGTTTGGGTATTCCAAAACAAATTAAATTGGCTGGCAAAATACTCAACATCTTGCCAACCTTGATGCGTACTTAGCACTATGGTCTTAGCATTCGGCGCCGTCAAATCAGAGGCATCGCGTTCAGTGCCACGGGCACCGGTCGCTAAATAACCGTTGCGGGTTTCCCCATAGCGGGTGGCATTATGAAAACGCAGATTATCCGCTAACTGCCATTCAACTCTAAAGGTCGCGGCGGCCACTTCGGAATGTAAAAAGTCTTCTTGCTGTGCGTATACCGGAATATCATTTAAAGGCTTGCGGCTATCTTGTTGATAATAACTGCCTAGATCCGGAGTATCTTCGGCTTTTAAATAATACAGATCAGCAAAGGTTTTTACCGAGCGGGCATTATCATACACTCCCGATAGCAAAGCGCCTTCACGGCTACGACTGATCCCTTCACGCCCAGGGGCATCCTCTGCCGTGCTCAGTAAATTGATACGGGTAGCAAAGTCGTTGGCAATCGGTGCATTGTAATCCAACACAAGACGATGATGTTCATCCGTGCCGAGGCTGGCATCAATACGGCCAAAATCGTAAGACGTTGAGGCTTTTTTACTGATACTGTTTACGGCCCCACCCGAAGAACCGCGCCCGGCAAAAGTCGAGCTGGGGCCTTTGGTAATTTCAATTTGTTCTGTGGCAAAACTTTCGCGGGTGGTCATGCCCGGATCGCGTAAGCCGTCAACAAATACATCTGAGCGCGCTTCATGCCCGCGAATAATATAACGATCACCAAAGGCATTACCGTTTTCGCCTGTGCCCAGGGTAACGCCTGCTTGTGCTGCTAAAATTTCTTTGAGATCCGACTTACCCGACTCTTCAATTTGATCTTTGGTTAACACCGTAATGGTTTGAGGTGTATCGAGCAGCGGTGCTGTGCGACGTAAATCACCTGATTGCTCCACCTGGTATTTAGAAAAACGTACACCGTGGATCTTAATTAATTCGATTGCCTGCTCTTGGCAATTGGGCTCGGCACTATCGCACTCAATCACGATTTCTTCGGCAGAAACCTGCCCGAGTGTTAGGGCTAAAGTGGTAAAAAGTGCTTTGGAACCAAAATGGTTCGACGGGTGTTTAGAGGTTATTTTTGTCATTATCATTCCCTTAAAGAGGTAAACCAATCAGGGCAGCAAGCATAAAAGGTTTCGCCCAACCTGTAAACCTAAATGATAACTATTTTTATTTGCATGCGTATTATTTGGGCAGTGGATCCAAAAAAAGCGGTTTTAGACATAAAAAAACCGCCACGATAAAGGTGGCGGTTTTTTATAATGAGCTTAACGCAGTTTACTTTTCTGGCTGCTGTACCAAAGATAATTGATACACATCGTGCCGTCGATCTTTCATGGTATGCACACTGCCGTGGGTATGTAACTCTTTTAACAGATCCAAATTAACATCAACAATCAATAGCATCTCAGAATTTGGTGTTGCTTCAGCTTTGATACCAGTGGTTGGAAACGAAAAGTCTGATGGCGTGAAAAGGGCTGACTGCGCATATTGAATATCCATGTTATTAACACGAGCTAAATTACCCACTGCACCGGCAATCGCCACATAACATTCGTTTTCAATAGCTCGGGCCATGGCACAGTGCCGCACACGGGTGTAACCATTTTGCGTATCGGTTAAAAATGGCACAAATAGAATATTCATACCTTGATCGGATAATAAGCGCGCGTATTCAGGAAACTCGACATCGTAACAAATCATAATGCCAATTTTGCCACAGTCGGTATCGAACACCTTGATTTTATTGCCGCCATGCATCGCCCAGTTACGTTTTTCAGCTGGCGTAACATGCACCTTGTCATATTGCTCCCAAGTGCCATCACGACGGCATAAAAAGCCACTATTGTGCAGTTTGCCATCATACATATAAGGCATGCTGCCGGTAATGATATTGATGTTGTAAGAAATAGCGAATTCAATAAATTTATCACGGATCGTTTCCGTGTACTTTGACAACTCGCGAATGCTTTGCGTAACACTTAAATGATTGTAATGCTCCATCAGCGGTGCTGCGAACAATTCAGGGAATAAGATAAAATCGCTTTTATAATCTGACACGGCATCAACAAAAAACTCCATCTGCTCAAAAAGCTGATTGATATCTTTCATATTACGCATTTGCCACTGCACTAAACCTAAACGTACTTCGGCTTTAGGAGCATTGATTAGCTTCACCGATTTGGTGTAATAAATATTGGCCCATTCTAATAAGGTGGCATATTCTTGCGACTCGGTATCACCACGCAGATACCCTTTGAGTAATTTGCGTACATGAAAGCCATTAGCTAACTGAAAGCTTAGTACCGGATCATAGATCTGTTTGCTTTTTACCTTTTCAATATATTGTTTGGCGCTCAGTTTATCTGCATGTTCATTAAAGTTAGGCATGCGACCGCCCGCCATTATGGCGCGCAGATTAAGGTTTTCGCAAAGCTCTTTGCGAACATCATATAAACGACGTGCTAAACGTAAACCACGGTAATCTGGGTGAATAAATACTTCGATACCGTATAAAATATCACCGTGTGGGTCATGATTATTAAACGAAAAACCAGTAACTATTTGCTCGTAAGTATGTTCGTCGCTGAATTTGATGTAATCAATAATTAGAGAAAAGGCACAGCCAACAACTTTACCGTCCACACAGGCACAAATTTGCCCCTCGGGAAACTTGGCTAACAAGGTATCAATGACCTCTTCACTCCAACTGAGCAATGGGCCTGATTTATATACCTGCTCAGAGGCATGACGTAGCTCAGTCATGTCTTCTTTGGTTAAATGGCGAATTTCTATATGGCTAGCTTCCATGAAGTCTCCTGCTTTCAATGCACTATCTTTAACTTAGCTTAACACTATCACAAATAACCGACTACTATCGCATCACTCAGACCGTGTTTAACTGATTATATGGGCTCAAAATGGCAGGAAGGTTTATTATCAACCCAAATTTGCAGGGGACTGGGCAATAGATACCTTGGCAGTAGGTATCTATTGCCCAGCTGAATTTACACTTGATAACGCGCCAGCAATTGCTTAGCTTCGTTGGCGGCTTGTTGCAATGCGTTAGCCGCATTTTGCGTTTCTTGAGCATAGGCTGAATTTTGTTCAGCGCCTTGCTTAATTGTCTCAACATTTCGACTGACGTCCTCAGCGACGACACTTTGCTGTTCAGCGGCGCTGGCAATATCGGCATTGATCGCATTAATATGTTTTGAGGCTTCTAACACCTGTTGTAATGCATCAACGGCTAGCTGCGCCGACTGGGTGTTATTTTCAGACATCTGTTGCTGCGCGGCTGAAAAACTCGACACATCATTCACATTACCTTGCAAACGCACAATCATGGTTTGAATTTCATCGGTTGAAGATTGCGTTTTGCCGGCTAAGTTTCGTACTTCTGAGGCGACCACCGCAAAACCTCGACCTTGCTCACCCGCTCTAGCCGCTTCAATAGCGGCATTCAGCGCCAGTAAATTGGTTTGTTCAGCAATCGATTTAATCACATTCAATACAGTAGCAATATCTTCACTGGCCGAGTTTAACTCTTTCACCACTTTTGAAGACGCCGAGGCTTTTTCCTGTTGCTGCTCGATACTTTTCAGTAATTGTTGTGTTTGTAGGTTAGCTTTATCAGTTAACTCAAATACGGAACCCGCCACATGCTCTGCATCCACCGTACTTTGCGCCACCGTTTGTGCGGTTACTGCCATTTCGTGGATTGATGCCGCTGCATGATCGGTTTGTTGTCGTTGTGAAGCACTCGCTGCTGTTGCGCGATCGGCCAAACTGCTGAGATCCTTAGCAGAGTGCTGTAATGCTTCACTGGTATGGGCAAACTTAGCAATCGTCTGGCGAACATGCTCCAGTAACTGATTAAACTCTTGCGCCATAGTGCCAATTTCATCTTTTGTGGTAATAGATAGGCGCTGTGTTAAATCGCCGCCGCCTTGAGTAATTTGTGTTAATCGACTAATAGTTTGTGTTAAAGGTGCTGCAATAAAGCGATTCACTAACACTGCTATCAACACGATAATCAGCAAACCAATAAAAATCACAGCAAAACCCATTTTAATGGCCTCTGCTCTTACCAGCGCAGCGACGTCATCATGATTAATTGCCACAATGACTCGATATTGCCATGCAGGGTAATCATTACTAATAACGGTCCAATCGCTGTCTGAACCGGCTAAGACACTCTCAATTGCAGCAGTGGTTTGGTTATCTGAATGCATCCGCACACGGTTTTTGTCATCAACCACGGCCACAAAGCCTTGAGATAACAATTTACTGTCTTTAATACTCGCTTCAAGTTCAGTTAAGTCGGCTTTGTAACCGACATAGGCAATGCCTACGACTTGCTGTGCCGAGTTGAATAACGGGGTATAGCCAGTGAGGTAAGGCGTGCCTAAAATATCAACTTGCCCAAAAAAAGCCTTACCTTGTTTTATTAATTGAATCACAGTGCCGGTAGGATTTAACTGTGTACCAATGGCTCGCTGTCCATTCACCAGCACATTGGTAGCCACCCGCACAAAATTATCACCATCTCGGCTGAAAAGTGTAGCCGTACCACCGGCGATATCGGTTAGCTCATCAACGAGTTTAAAATTATTAGCTTGTGGTACATCGTTAATCAGTAGATCAGGCACCATAACATCTTTTACTTGTACCGGTTGACTTAAAGCAACTGGCCCCGCCTGTTCAATCCGTTGCAATAACAACTTCATGGTGCTAGCGACGCGGTCTTGCATCAGCTTATCGGTTACAGAAAGAAGTTTAACCACACTAGAATTGAGCTGCTGCGCGCTTTGTGTCACTTGCTTATTTACAGCTAAGTTAGTACGAACATAGGTTAATCCGACCGCGATCAGCATTAAACAGACGATTAATACGCTCACCGATAATACAAACTTTCGTTGAATAGACATATTTTATAGCCTCAAAAGCAATCAAGACGTGGGTACTGCGGATAACAACGCATAGCGTTGTCTTACGTTGTGTAGCACATTACCTGATTTTATGGATTTGCGATATCGCTAGAGGTACTGAAAGCCTCATGCTTTTATTAAGCAATACTCAAGCTTATAGCCGCAAGGTAACTTAATTAGTATTGACGATTGTATTTGAAAAAACAAATGCCTAGTAAGGTTTAGCAGATGATTGAACCAAAATACATCTAACGATAAAACAAACGCAGCAAAAGGCAGAAATACCAAGACGACACCAGAGTATAACAATAAAAAACCTCGCTTAACCAACTGATGTGACCAAAATCCTGCCTAGCCAGTAGCAAAACCATCATCTTAAAACATCACATCGATAAGTTGGATCATAGCCTCGCTTTTTATAGATAAAACCGTTTCCGAACCACTAAAAGTGTCATGCCAATTAAAATGAATTGGTTAATAGGGGGGCAACTAGCGGCTACCCTATATCTCACCCTATGATGCCTTGCTGTTTAGTCCTTTGTTAAATTTGCCAATAAACTGCTTTAGCTACACAAGCCTAAAAATTTGAAGAGCGGTTAGCTACAACAGACATAAACCTGAAACCTCAATGGGCGACACCCGGTCAAGCTGACATAATAAACATAAATAAACAATCCTCTAAAGGCTCAACGCTTTAAAAACGCTTACCCTACACACAGCAAGAGTCCCTTCTTATCAAGCGCCTCTTATATTTAGCAGACATAAAAATGCAGCGATGATCGCTGCATTTTCTTAATAGGTTTTTTGATATTGGCGACAGCTATTTTTCGTTAAGCCGTGTGTAGCAGCCGAAACACACCGTGGTGCAAAGCAATAAGAGCTAAACCACTTTATGTTTAACCAAATTCGAAATGGAATATAAACCGCGTTTCTCGTTGTTCTTACGGCGTACTTCTTCTAAGGCACTGGCTTCCGTGGCATCAAACAAGGTATTGATCAAACGGTTGAAGTGATTATGCATGGCCACCCTTGCTTTTGACGGATCTTTCGCTTTAAGCGCATTATAAATGGCCGTGTGCTCCTGCAACGTTAAATGGCTATCCTTACTACAAACGCTAGCATAATCATCAATGATGGCGGCGGTAGATTCACGCAAAGACCATAACTTATTGACCAATAAAATCATCGCGCCATTTCGGGTCGCGCCAGCAATAATACTGTGAAATAGGCGATCGGCCTCTTCAGTTTCACCACGTTCTTTCATCATAACAAGCGTATCATGTAAACGGGCCAGCTCTTCATCAGTAATGCTCACCGCCGCTAATGCTGCCACCTCGCCTTCAACCAGTGCCCGAGCTTGGGTTAATTCAAAAGCATTCACTACCGCTTCTTTATTATTTTTAATCGCACCTTCAAGTACATAAACCCCCGAGCCGGTTTTCACTTCAACCTTCTCTCGCACTTCTAAAGCAATGATCGCTTCGCGAATAGTCGGCCGACTGACATTAAATTTTTCTGCCAGTTCGCGCTCAGCAGGTAAACGACTACCCGGCGCAAATTCACCGCTATCAATTAACGCTTCAATTTTATCTACGATGCCCCAAAACATTCGTCTGCTTTTCATAAAGGCTCTCTCATATTTTTCTAACCAATATTCTGTGCACTAATTAACGTGCATATTAGCGACTTCAAAAGCCCTAAGCAAAAACAAAATCGCGGTTTTACTATTACGGGCCAAGCTATATTTTAAGCATAGCAGGTTACGCTAAAACTGGTAATAACATAAAGCCATAAAAGTCGAGATTGGTAATGCCAAGTAATTGACAAATTTTCACTCATTGGTTGGATTCCATTCACGTATAATAGCTAGCAATATGAGTTGTGCGATATATATCGCCATATAAAAAACAAAATCCAAGGGTAGTCATGAAACTAAGCAAAGTAAGTTCAGGGATCCGCGCCGCTAAGCCTGGCGATCTCATAATGAATATTATCGCCAAAGTGGTCAGTGAATCGCTTTCAAGAAGTTGCAAAGGCTTAGTACAGTCAAAATAGCTTTGTTCATGTCGATAATATTTTAGCGGCCACTTGCGACGCTGAACGCATTGCTATCGCTTCGGATAGCCACGTACCAAGCAATTTCTTTAAACTAAAATTGTCTCATGAGTAGCGCTAACCACTGTAATCAACTAAATCGAATGGTTTAATTTTGCACTAATGTGGCTGGGTTGTACCGAGATTTTGGCTTAGAAAAAAACGCTATTACTAACTCGTTTATCTTCTTCTTGAGCAAGCAACATGCATACTGCTCATCAAGCAACCTAAAGTAAAAGCTAGTTGCAATTCGCGCCTTGGTATATTATGTCAGACATATTGACGTCTATCGTGGAGGAAATACTGCGATGTTGTTTGAGGTGTTCCAGTTGCCTGCACAGCCAGTGTTGTTGGAGGGTACTTATCAGCTTGAGCTCGTTTTGCTGTCTATTCTGGTGGCTATATTGTCCTCTTGGGCGGCATTATTTTCGGTAGATATTAGTCGACAACATTTCTTACTATGGCAACGCCAATTGGCCATATTAGCCGGCACCATCAGTCTTGGCATTGGCATTTGGTCCATGCATTTTATTGGCATGTTGGCTTTTAGCTTATGTACCCCAGTCGACTACACCACCAATCTCACCCTCTTCTCTTTATTGCCCAGTTTGTTAGCCTCGTATACTGCCCTGAATTTATTGATCCAAGAACGGTTGACCTTACCAAAACTGTTAATCGGTGGTGTGTTGGTGGGTGCCGGTATTGGCGCCATGCATTATACCGGCATGGCTGCGATGAGTATGGCGCCGCAATTACGTTACGATCCTCTGCTATTTAGCCTTTCTATTTTAATTGCCGTATTTATGGCTTTTTTAGCCTTGTGGATCCGCTTTGGTATCAACCGATTACAACTAAAGTTACCACGTTGGCAGCTGAATTTGTTAAGCGGCACCGTGATGGGCTTAGCGATTAGCGCAATGCATTACATGGGCATGTTAGCAGCCCGTTTTGTGGCACCGCCAGGCTTTACTGCCGCTGAGAATACCGCCAATAGTGGTTCTATGGCGTTGATCGTGACCTCAGTCACCTTGGTTGTTACCTTATTGGTGTTATTGCTACAAGTACTACTCAACTTTTACGCCGCTAAAAGCTCGAGCGATAATTATGCAAAACGGCTTGGCGCCATTATGAATACCGTATTAGATGCCATCGTCACCCTGGACAGTCGCGGCGTCATTGTCGAGTACAATCAAGCAGCGCCCGTCTTGTTTGGCACCACAGCCTTATTAGGCAAACATTTTAAGATGTTTCTTACGCCAAAAGATGCTGAGATGTACCAGCAAAAGTTAAACACAAATGAATTAACACAAGCGTTTAACTTGCAGGGAACAGAGCGAGCTATCCCCATCATTAAAGCAGATGGCAGCAAAATTACCGCTAGACTCGCCTTAAGCATAACCCAACTTGAAAATCAGTTGCTGTATGTGGCTTGTTTAAGTGATATTTCTGCCAAATTAGCATTTGAGGAATCGCTGCAACAAAGCGAACAAAAATTGCGCTCGTTAATTCAAAATATCCCGGGCGCAGCCTATCGGGCAACTCGGCAGCAGAGCTGGCAAATAGAGTATATCAGCGAACGGGTCGAGCTGATTAGCGGCTATCCTGCTGAAGACTTTATGCCACCACAAGCCAAACGTTCTTGGTTTTCGATCATTGCAGCAGAGGATAAAGCTAGGGTTAAGGCCACCGATTTTAGTCAGGATTTTGTTTTAGAATATCGCATTGTGCACGCCGGTGGCAGCATACGCTGGATGCTAGAGCATGCCGATAGCTTACCGCAACATCAAGGCTTAATCCGTGACGGTTTTATCATGGATATTACCGAGCGGCGGCAAATGGAAGAGCAGCTTCGCTTTGCTAAATTACAAGCCGAGCAGGCCGCAGAAGTAAAAAGTACCTTTTTAGCCAATATGAGCCATGAAATTCGGACACCCTTAAATGCCATTATTGGCTTTAGCGGTTTACTATTGGAAACACCTGACACCCCCGATGCGCAGCGATATCTGACAACCACACACCAATCTGCTAAAGCATTACTCAGTTTACTAAACGATATATTGGACAGTGCGAAACTAGAGCGTGGAAAAATGGAGTTAGAGCAGCTGGATTTTAACTTAACTCAGTTAGCTGATCAGGTTATCTCTACGCTTTGGATGAGTGCTAAACAAAAAAACGTGCAATTACTGCTGCAAATCGACCCCAATGTGGCCACATTTTACTATGGTGCGGCCGATCGCATCCGTCAGGTTTTACTTAATATTGTTGGCAACGCGATTAAATTTACCGAGCAAGGCTCTGTACATTTAAAAATTCACACCTCGACAAATGGCCTGCTATTTCAGGTCATCGATACGGGGATTGGCATGGACTCGACACGGCTACAGGCTATTTTCGAACCCTTTACTCAAGCCGATGCCAGCATGAGTCGTCGTTTTGGGGGAACAGGCCTTGGAACCACCATCAGTAAACAACTGGTCGAATTAATGGGGGGGCAGATCCACGTTCAAAGCCAAGTTGGCCAAGGCTCAACGTTTAACATCAGTATTCCGTTGCAACCAGGCAAACCTATAGCGCAAACAAGCAACGCGTTGGTATTACCGCCATTGTCTATTTTAGTTGTCGATGACATTACACAAAATTTAGATTTACTCAGCACACTGTTAGCACGCCAGCAGCATAGGGTATTTACCGCATGCAATGGTGCTGAAGCGTTAACGCTATTAGCCGAACAAAGGCCTGATGTTGTGTTGATGGATATACAAATGCCCGTGATGGATGGACTTACCGCGGCACAACAGCAACGACAACGCGAACAAAAGCAACAGTTACCACGGATACCCATTATTGCCCTAACGGCCAGCGCCTTAACCGAAGATAAACTCGCTGCACAGCAAGCCGGCATGGATGGTTTCAGTTCAAAACCGATTGAACCGGATCAACTATTTGCTGAAATAGCCCGTGTGTTAAAGCTTGAGCCCCAAGATTCCGTTATCCCACCTTTGCCAGCCACAGATGAAGATCAGCTATTCGATCCGCATCACGGCATTGCCTTATGGGGAAGTAAAGACCGTTATTGTAGTGAGCTTAAACGTTTTGCAACAAAGCCACTGACGGATTTACTGGATCAGTTACAACAAGCGATGCAAACGGGCAATTATCCGCTATTGCAGCAGCAAGCCCACAATGGCAAAGGATTAGCTGGGAATTTGTCATTAAAACCTTTAGCTAACGTATTTTCAACTCTGGAACAAACGCTAAGACAGCAGCAGCTTAGTGAATTAACCAACGTTATGCAGCACATTTTTGAAGTGGCCAAGCAAACTATGCTGGCGATCGAGCAGTATAGTAACAAAGCTAATACCCCAGGAACAAAGCTTGATCTTAGCGAGTTACCCCTTTTGTTGAACGAACTGGCGGAACAGTTACAGCAACACGATTATAACGACCGTTTATTATCCAAAATTAAAGCCTATCAAAACACATCCTACAGCGATGAAATAAATGAACTGCTTTTGCTGGTAGAAAATTTTAAATTTGATCAGGCTAAAACAACCTTGACTGCACTGCTAAGTGCTTTGGAACAGCAACATGCTTAACGAACATTCAGCCCCAGCCTTAAGCCGTATTTTGATTGTCGATGATGAACCGCTGAACTTACGCGTGTTAAAGCAGATTTTGCAAGATAGCTATAAACTGATGTTTGCCACCAGTGCTCAGCAAGCCTTTGAGTTATTACAACACGATAAACCCGATCTTATTTTGTTAGATGTGATGATGCCTGATATTACCGGTTTTGAGTTGTGTGCTAACTTAAAAGCAAGATCGGATCTCGCCGACATTCCGGTGATCTTTGTTACCGCATTAAAGGATGAAATAGACGAGAGCAATGGCCTTGAATTAGGTGCCGTTGATTACATAACTAAACCTGTTAGCCCGGCTATTGTGCGCGCGAGGGTTAAAACCCACTTGTCATTGGTTAAAGTAGACGAATTAAAACGCACTCGCTTACAAGTTGTTGAGCGACTAGGCCGCGCCGCTGAATATAAAGATAATGAAACCGGCCTGCATGTAAAACGCATGAGTCATTATGCGCAAATTTTGGCATTAGCGGCCGGTTACTCGACTGAATGGGCAGAAGAGCTGTTACATGCCGCGCCAATGCATGACATCGGTAAGATTGGTACGCCCGATCATATTTTATTGAAACCGGGTAAGCTGACTGAAGACGAAATGGTCATTATGCGCCAACATACCTGTATTGGTGCTGATATTCTCGGCGAGTGTGATTCAAGCCTGATGGCAACAGCGTCTCAGGTGGCACGTTGGCACCATGAAAAATGGGATGGTAGTGGTTATCCCGATGGCTTAGCAGGCGCTGAGATCCCTATCGCCGCAAGGATCGTTGCGCTTGCTGACGTTTTTGATGCGCTTACCAGTGAACGTCCTTACAAGCAAGCATGGACAGTAGACGCGGCTTTAGCGTTTATAACCAGCCAATCAGGAAAGCATTTTGATCCCCAACTGGTGCCTTTATTGATTGACAATTTACCGAAGCTGTTGGCCATTAAAGCTAAATGGGCAGATAGACTAAACCAATAGAGAAAAACGAGAAAAAGCAAAAATAGAAAAGCACCGCAATGATTTGTTTTATTTGATTTTTTTTAACATGCACTGTTTTAAAGCTATTTGCATCTTACAGAAAATGCACTATAGTTTAGCTAGGCATAGTTAAAGCTAAGCCAAACAGATGGAGCAGCTACAATGAGTTCCTTAAGCACGGGTAATTTTCCGGTTAATACGCTATTACGCCAACAGACGGTTCGACAGGCCGAACTCGCTGAGCAGCAGGCGCGTGCTTTAGAAACCCAGGCTGCGGCGAAAAGGCGTGAAGCCCGACAAGCCGAGGCTGCCGCAAAACGTTTAGATACCGAGGCTAACGTTGCCGAAAATGAAGCGAACACCTTACAGCAAAATTTAAATGCGGCAGAACAACTGAGTCAAAGCAACCAGCAAAACAGTGTGCGTTTTCAGCAAAGCATCAACCGACAATTTAGCCAAAACTCTACGGCAGAGCCTGATAACAAAGCTGATGCCTTAACAATCGAGATCAATAATTTAGTCAATGGCTCATCCAGCGAAAAAAGCGGTAGCCTTATTAATACAGTGATTTAATAGGTCACACCTTGTGGTCTGGCAAAGCTGCGAGAACACCATTGAGCATAGAAAAGGAACCTCATGCACAAAAACTTGGCTTTTTTTCAGTCTTCTCGCTTTGTGCTCCCCTGCTTCATTTTAACTATTTTTGTCATTTTATTAGCCGATAGTGTAACCCAACTTGGTTTTGCTCACGGTATGCTATATTCGCCGTTAATCTTACTGGCGGGTTTCACCTACCGTTATCGCTTACTGAACCTGACCGCCAGTTTAAGTATCATGGCTATCTGGATAGGTTATTTCATTGCTCCGCCAGCACCAGATAATTTCTCTGAAGCCTATGTGTTGGCCAATCGCGGTTTAGCCTGCTTGGTTATTGTCATTCTCTGGTGGCTAAGTTTTAAAATCATCACCCAGCTAAAATTACAGCAAACTCAACTGCAACAAGAAAAACGAGCCCGACTAGAGTTAAATTTAGCTCAAGAAGTGGCCGGTTTAAGTCATTGGCACTTAAATGACTACCGTAAAATGGTGGTGTTAGATAAAGCCAGTAGCCAGTTATTCAAACTTAACAAGCTTGAGCTAACCATTGAGCAGTTTTATGCCTGTTTTGATAGTGCCTCACAAACTGAATTAACAAATCGAGTTCAAGCCTGTTTATTTGAAGGTAAAATGATTAAGCTTGAATTGCAATTAGCCAGCCAAAGCTTACCACTGCAACGGATCAAACTGGTTGCTTATCCGGATCCAGATAATCGCGACATTGTGCGAGGATTATTACAAAACCTTCAGCCATTATTATCGCCAAACGATACGCTCGGTGAGCAAATTCAGCAGTTTAAATATCTAGCCGATACCTTGCCCGTTAAGGTATGGATAGCCGATGCGGATGGCTTAATCAACTTTGTTTCACAAAGTTTTGCAGTGTTTTGTGGTTGGAGCGCCGAACGTATTGTCGCCGACTGGCTTAACATCATCCATCCTGAAGACCAACTGGCAACCATGTCAGCCTGGCAACAGGCTTTACAGCATGAAACATCATACAAAATTGAATTTCGGTTATTAGGTGCGGATGGGAACTATAGCTGGCACTTAATGCATGCCGTGCCCATTTATCAGGCCCCGGGGCAGTTAAGTTACTGGTTTGGTTCAGCCATGGATATCAGTAAACAAAAAAACCTGTGGCTACAAACTGAAGAGCTTAAACGCTCGCTTTATCAAATTTTAGAAAGTGTAACCGATGGTTTATTTATGCTAGATGCCCATTTTCACTTTAGCTATATCAACCAGCAAGCCCTGGAATGGATAGCCGGTAATAGAGCCTTATCACCGGGTAAACACATGACTGAAGTATTCTATCAATCAGAAGTCGATTTCAGCCCACTGATCAGCGCGATCCAACGGGCCTTTGCTGAAAAACAAAATAGTCAGCTGTGGTTCACCCTGCTCTCACACACCGAGCCAAGTTTAATCAGTATTTATCCTGCCAGCCATGGGGTTAGCGTGCTTATCCAGTTACGTTCAACTCTTCCTAAAAAGGCGGGGCCGCTGTCAGTTGCACCGACTCACCATTAATCGGATGTTGAAAACGAATTTGGTAAGCATGTAACAGCAAACGCGGCGCTCTTTTTGCAATCGCTTTTGTGCCATATAAGGTATCTCCTAAGATGGCATGGCCAATACTGAGCAAATGCAAACGCAATTGGTGCGAGCGACCGGTCACTGGCTTTAACAAAACCCGGGAGCTGTCGATTAAAGCAGGATCAGCCAAGCGCGTGAAATGTGTCAAAGCTGGTTTACCGCTTTGCGCACAAATTTTATATAGCGGGCGATTGTCAGCATCCGCTGCTATCGGCAAGTTAATCTCGCCACTCTCTGGTAAGTCCCCTGCAACCACAGCCAAATAATCCTTTTCTATGGTTCGAGCCTGAAATTGCTTACTAATGGCCGACAATGTCACTTTGTTCAAAGGTAAAATAACCAATCCTGAGGTATCATAATCCAAACGATGCACCACCTGCGCAGTTGGAAAATCCTGCTGTACCCGACTAATTAAACAGTCATGATTCGCCGGATGTCGACCAGGCACAGTGAGGAGATGGCTCGGTTTATCCACTACCAACAGCACATCATCTTGATAAATAATGCGGTAAGTGTCTTGGGTTGCCGGTAATATGGCTAACGATTGCGGTTCAACAGACATAGTTGCGCTCAAATACTAAAAACTCAGGTATTATGCCGCAAAAAAAACCTAGCCAGCAGCCATAAATCCGTTAAGCTGCGCAAAAACACTGACACAGGAACAACATGATGATTGCTCCGCTGCGGTATAACCCTCCGCAAACTGCACTAGAAATCATATACGAAGATAAAGATTTGTTAGTGGTTAATAAACCCAGTGGCCTACTAACCAACCCCGGCAAAGGACCTGACTTAGCAGATTGTTTGCTTAGCCGAGTTTGTGCGCTCTACCCACTAGCGCAATTAGTTCATCGATTAGATCTCAGTACATCCGGTGTGGTGGCTTTTGCTTTAAGGCGCAAAGCCGAGCGAGAATTAAAACGGCAATTTGCCGAACGTTTGGTAAAAAAACGCTATCTTGCCATAGTTGCCGGGCAACTGACCGAAACGGCAGGTTGCATTACTCTGCCTTTAGCGGCCGATCCTGCTAACCCACCCAAACAACAAGTTGATACCGCAGGCAAAGTAGCAGAAACGCATTTTAAAGTTTTAGAGCAATACGCTAACTCGGCTTTAGTTGAATTAAGGCCCGTTACCGGCCGTTCACATCAATTACGCGTTCATATGGCAGCATTAGGGCATCCGATCTTAGGCGATGCTTTTTATGCCCCTATCGAGTGGCAACAAGCTGCACCGCGCTTACTGCTCCATGCCGCCACACTAACACTGCAACAACCCTACAGCCAACAAACACTTACCTTTAATGCCGATAGCGATTTCGTCACTGCCAACGGCCAACGCCTGCGCTAAGCGCTTTCCGTCACCACATCCCCTCAAAACCTCTCTGAGTATGGTCATACCAGACTCAGAGTAAGGTACAACCAGTACCGGAGTGCGGTCGTACCAGTGTCAGAGAATAATATGAACGCCTCCACTTAACCTTCAGGGGGCATCTTTTAGAAAGGATGGATACCCCTGGTCACGGCATCGTGTGCCAAAATGGTAGTGTAAGTTCTACAGACAACAGGGGTATCCGATATGAAGCTTAATGTATTTGGTGTTGATATTGCAAAAGAGATTTTCCAAATTCACTGGGTCGATAATGCTGGCAAAAGCCATTCCCAAAAGGTTAAGCGACAGCATTTTCTGGAGTGGTTTAGCAATAAAACGCCCTCGCTGATTGCCATGGAAGCCTGCAGTGGTGCGCATCACTGGGGACGCTATTTCCAGAAGATGGGGCATCAGGTCCGTTTGTTAGCCGCACATAAAGTGAAACCTTTTGTTATCGGTAATAAGAATGACATGGTCGATGCCAGAGCGATTTGGACTGCCGTTCAACAACCTGAAATGCGTTTTGTTGCAGTAAAAACGATTGAGCAGCAAGCCGCTTTGGCTGCACATCGCATGCGTGCGCAACTGGTTAAAACCCGCACGGCCAGCATTAATGCTGTTAGGGGCTTCTTAGCGGAGTTTGGTTTGGTGATACCGAAAAGCCGCACGGCCTTTAAGCGTGATATTGCACCGGCATTAGAGCAGCTGTCTCAAAGTGTCCCCACGGAGTTTATGGACCGTTTATACGAGCGTGTGGCTTACATCAGCACACTGGACGAGGACATTGCGGGCTTAGAGCAGCACATCACGGCGTGGTTCAAACGTTGCCCACAGTGCCAGCGGATTAGCAAGATACCCGGTATTGGCGTATTAACCGCAACCGCCTTGGTGGCCACTGTCGGTGATGTTCAGCAGTTTAAATCAGGACGTGAGCTCTCTGCCTGGCTCGGGCTTGTACCTAAACAAACAGGCTCAGGCGGAAAGGTAAAGTTACATGGTATCAGTAAACGTGGTGACACTTACCTGCGCACTTTATTAGTTCACGGCGCGCGCTCGGCAATTACGCATAACAAACAGCCGAGCGAGTGGTTGCAGCAGTTATTGATTCGGCGACCCAAGAATGTGGTGTTACTGGCACAGGCCAATAAAACCGCTCGGGTCGTGTGGGCCTTGTTAAGTAAAGAAGTTGACTACAGTGAAGCCATCTATGCACAGGTGAGTTAACCGTGTGGCAGAGTAAGCACGAAGCTTCATAGCAAAATAAGTAACATCGTTTAGCGCGAATACGTTCGCAACCGTTTGTCAGGGCGCCTGACGTGTGATGAAAATTGGTAAGACCAAGCTTTAGTATCCTGAGGACCACATGGGTTTAAATACCGTTCAGAGTATCAGGACTAAAGCCGCGGAAATCATTAGGGTCAGCGGGGGCACGCCTCGCATAATAAGACCGAATATAGTACCGCAGCCCATCCAACTCAACGCACGTTAAAAGGCCTTGCAAAGGAGGCGTTCATATAGTGTGGTACGACCTGTACCGGAGTGCGGTCGTACCAGTGTCAAAGTGTGGTCGGGCCTGAATGAGGCCCTTATTGTGTGGAATGAGCGGTTTAGAGATTTTCTTCGAACAGTTTGTGGATACGACGGTATTCGTCTAACCAACTGCTTGGTTGACGAAAGCCATGCGCTTCAACGGGGTAAATCGCTGTTTCGAAATCGACAATTTCGTGCTCAATTAAGCGCTGCACCAAACGCACCACATCTTGAAAAAACACGTTGTCGTCAACCATGGGGGCATTGATCAGCAGTGGCTTTTTCAAACCGTCGGTGAAATAAATGGGCGAACTGCGCTCATAGGCAATAGGATCGATTGCCGGCGTATTTAAAATATTAGAGGTATAAGGATGGTTGTAATAAGCCCAATCACTTACTGGACGCAGCGCTGCCCCTGCTTGAAATAACTCAGGCTCTTTAAACAACGCCATAAAAGTCATAAAACCACCGTATGAACCGCCATAAGTACCCACACGCTTGCGGTCGACATTGGCGTTTTTAACTAAATAGTCCACACCATCAACTAAATCTTCAATTTCAGGAGTTCCCATCTGGCGATATATCGCAGTGCGCCAATCACGGCCGTAACCTTTTGATGCTCGGTAATCCATATCAAGCACTACATAACCTTGCTGAACTAACAAGTTATGAAACAAGAATTCACGGAAATAGCCAGACCAACCTAGATCACTGTTCTGCAGATAACCGGCGCCATGGTTAAACACGACAGCACGACGGGCCTCACCTTGCTGATAATCAGCCGGTAAATACAATTTGCTAAATACCGGGTGTGAGCCATGGCTTGAAGGCACAGCCACAACCTGAGGTGCAACAAGAGGCAATTTTCTAAACGCTGTAGAAACCGTATCCGTTAACTGACGAACCGTTGTACCTGCCTTCGCCTCTGCTACAAACAGCTCAGGTGGCATTAGGTTGGTTGAGTGGCGTAGCAACAACTGCTGTTCATCTGGCGATAAAGTAAACTCGGTACTGCCCAGTAAATTGGTCACCTGTTCAGTCTGGTTAGTGCCCAGCACTTGGCGATACACATTGTAGATCCCGGGATGGCTCTTGTTGGCGGTGAAATAGATGTACTGATCGTCATGCGTTAACACCGGGCCGGTCACTTCAAATGTGCCTGAGGTTAATTTTATCGCTTTTTTCGCAGTTAATGCTTTGCTGTATAGGTGGGCATAACCACTTTCTTCCGATAAGAAGAACAAGGTTTCACTGTTGTTTAACCAACCAAAATCATTAAAAGCGTAATTAACCCAAGCTTTATCATGCAAACGATGCTGAGGTACTAACTGCTTTTTAGCCAGGTCGACAGTGGCAATCCAACGGTCTTTATTGTCAAAGGCTTTTAACATGACCGCCACTTGCTGACCGTTATTGTGCCAACGCATAGCACTTTGGCTCCAATACCAATCGGTCATTAAGCCAATATCACGGATCACTTTTTCTGATTGATACTTTTTACCCTGTGCCTTGGCATTTTCTGTTTTCACTTCTGCCAGCACATCTTCGTTATAACCTGGCAAACTGCTATAACTAAGCTCCTGCATGCTGTTTTGTTGTAAATCAACTAACAGCAATTTTTGCGGCTCAGGAGTAAAATCATTCACACGTGCACGCACCGGCTGCGCGGCAATATCACCGTTAGCCGTAATATAATTCGGCATAATATCTTTGTCATTGCGCGCACTCGATTTACGCGTTGCAAGCATCAAATAATCACCCTTGGGCGATAAGCTGGCATCTACAATTTGTTGCCCTTTACCCAAATAAATCGCGGCCGGAGCCATGCTATTATTTTCAGTGCGTAACTGCTGTGCTGCTTGATAACGCTCGGTTTGATTTTGTTGTTGTAGCGCAATATATCGGATCAGCTTCGCTTGCTCTTGACCTAAATAGCCCTTTGCCGGTGCAGGTGCGGTGGGAGCATCTTCTGTTTTTAAACTGGCAATTTCGCTGTGGCTACCGTTATTAAAGTCATAAGCAAAAAAATCCCAGCCTTGTTGATAGGCTAAACGACCATCTAGCAAAAATTGTGGTCTGCTCTGACTGCTATTACTGCGGGTCAGTTGCTGCAATTTCCCGTCAACAATGACAAATAGGTTGCCTTCAAAGATGTAAGCCATTTTGCTGCGATCAGCGTTAAAAACTAATTGCTCTGCGCCCATTTGATGCCAATCAGCGAGTTTAACTTGCTCACCATTGCCAACTCCTTGCACCGGACGACGAAACCAATCGCGCAATTCGCTTTGCTCGCGTTTGCGTTGATAAAACACCGTGCTACTATCTGGTGCCCAAAAGGCGCTTTCTGGTTGACGACCCAACCAATCCGGATCCGCCATAATTTGTTCCATCGTCAATCGAATGGACGGATCAACTTGATTTTGTTGCACAACGCTGATGGTGTCGGTTGACCAAGTACGAGGCTCACCTTTTGCAGCCACAACCGAACTAAAACACAATATCGAGCTGACACTTAAAGCCAGTATGGCGCAGTGAAATTTTTTCATAGAGTTATTCTTCATTTCTGCCTAAGACCTTGCTGTTATACAAAGCTTGTAAACAGAACGCAACCGATTGCGCCTGAATGCAAAGCCAATACGCTAAAAAGCAAAAAACCGGCCTCAGGCCGGTTTGTGTTGCAGCTAACAAATAAACATTAAGCGAATAACTGCTTGCCGATTGCGCTAAGTTGCGTTTTTGCCTTACTCATGGCTTGTTCCGCACTGTCAGGCCCCATATTTAAGCCCTCGGCGTAAACAAAGTGCAATTGCGTTAGCCCTAAGAAATTAAAAAAGGTTTTTAAGAAAGGTACCTGACTGTCAGCTGGACCATTTGCATATACTCCACCTCGAGTCAGTGCGAAAACCACGGGCTTGTCGTTTAACAAACCGACTGGGCCTTGCTCAGTGTATTTGAAGGTCAACCCTACGCGCGCTAAACGATCTAACAGCGCTTTTAATTGGCTGGGTATCGCAAAGTTGTACATGGGCACACCCAATACTAAAACGTCAGCCGCTTTAACCTTAGCCACTAAATCATCAGAAATTGCTGCAAGTTGTTGCTGCTCGGCATTACGCTCTGCTGCAGCCGTCATCCAACTTCCCATCTCAGGCATGGTCAGATGCGTAAGTGGCGTCGCATTTAAATCAATTTCTGTTACTTTGTGCTGCGCTTGCGGCAACTGTGCTAAAAAGTGTTGCACTAATTCTACAGATTTACCGGCAGAGCCACTGATCGAGCTGTTTATCACTAAAATATTTTTCATCAACATTCTCCGTTTAAAAACATTCAACTGATGTTACATGCAACTTTTTAGAATTAAAAACGGATAATTTCGGATTTAACGTTCTATTTTTTATTTTAATTATATTTAAAACCAGTTCCTATTACGCTGCGTATAAATGGCACGTTTCATAAAAACGCACTTAATCGCCGGGAAATAACGAATATGTTGGAATCTACCGTGCTATCAGGGCATCATGACAACTCGAGAGCTAAAACGAGGATGCCCGACCGTATGACTATTAGTGCAGAACCCAATATCCGCACTGGGCAATGGGAAGACGCTTTAACTTTTGTCGCTGTGAATGCTGACAAAGCAGCTTACGCTGAGCTATTTAGTTACTTTGCACCACGCTTAAAAGCTTTTGGTATGAAGATGTTCGGTAACGAACAGCAAGCTTTAGAGATGGTTCAAGACACCATGCTTAATGTTTGGAAAAAAGCCAATTTGTTCGACGCAAGTCGTGGTTGCGCATCTACTTGGATTTTTACTATCGCGCGTAACGTTCGTTTTGATATGTTGCGTAAAAAGCAAAGCCGCAAAGATGACATCAGCGCAGATGACTTATGGGCTGACGGAGATTATCCAGAGCAAGAGGGCAGCACTTCTGAGCAATGGGAAACCATGCTAATGAGTGAAAAGCTGGCTCCTCATTTCGATGCTTTACCCCCAGCACAGCGAATGGTAATGCAAAAAGTTTATTTAGAAGAGAAGTCTCATCAAGAAGTATCCGATGAGTTAGGTATTCCGCTTGGCACAGTAAAGTCACGGATCAGGTTGGCGCTAGATCGTTTGAGAGAGGCATTAGATGACACACGCAGTTAAATTTCATCCAGGAATGATGCTGATGGAACAGTATGTAGAAGGTACGCTTTCTGCCGAAGTTGCCTTGGCAGTTGCCACACATATTGATTTGTGTCCGCACTGTCAGCACCTGTGCCAAGATTTACACAACGATCACGGCAGTCAATTAGCCAAGTTATCCCCAGAAATGAATAACAATGCTGATGATTTCGCACAGATGCTTGATTTCATTACGTCGCAGCAACCTAACACTGGTTCACATGCGCCGAAGCAGCAAGAGTCAGTAACAGTAAATGTTAATGGTCGCGAGTTTCGTATACCGCGTGCATTAAGCCGTTTAGTGTCGCAACAAAGCAAATGGTTACAATTAGGTGGTATTGCCACTGCCAAGTTGCCTGCTGGTGAAAAAACCCATGTATCTTTGCTATACATTGATAAAGGTACTGAAGTGCCAAATCATAGCCATTTAGGTATGGAAATGACATTGGTATTAAGTGGGCGTATTTATGATGAAAGCGGTGAATACGGCGCGGGTGACTTATTAATTAATTCTCCTGATGATACGCATACGCCGCACACTCGGGCTGACGAAGATTGTTTATGTTTGTCGGTACTAAGCGCGCCATTAAAGTTCAACAAAGGCCTAGTGCGTTTGTTGAACCCGTTACAACAATTTTTTTACTGAACCCGTTTAAACATGTACTTCTGATGTAGCACTCTTGCGCCGGCTTTGCCGGCGCTTTTTTTAGCTTAATAAAGCCACACCACCCTGTAAATTCCACAGTTGCTTAAAGCCTAAACGCCGAAGCACTCGCGCAGCCAATAAACTTCGATTGCCGGTTCGACAAATCAACAACAAAGGCTGGTCTAGCTTTAATTGCTGTTGCAGCATGGCATTGCAAAGCCGCGACAAAGGGATCTGCAACACTTCAGCCGTCACCGGTAAGTAAGTATCTACCGCCCCTGCGCTCTGTTCATAGGGCTCACGCACATCCAGCACAGTGATCTGTTGCGTGCTTAATAACTGCTCTAAATCATTGGGCTGTACTAACGCAATCGCGTCCTGATGAGATACTTCAACCAAACCACACAAATGCGTGCTGGCTTGTTGCAAAATCGCACTTTGCTCGTTCAATCGTTGTTGCCATTGCTCCTGCTCAGCACCAGCTAAAATTTGTTGTAATAAAGGGGTTTCTTGTTTGGCTAAAGCAAAAGTGGTAACAAAGCGCTGTGCGTAATCATGGCTTGAAAATAATAGCGTTTGTTCAGAAACTGTTGCTTGCAAAAGCTGCAAACTCTGCTGTAAAGCCATGGCACTACCACCGTCGAGATCGGTGCGACCAATACCAGCTGGCAGTAAAATATCGCCAATAAAGGCAGCAGTGATGCTATCAGCTTGTTTTAACAACACACTATAAGCCTGCGGACTATGGCCTGGGGTGGCAATACGGCTTAATTGATACACACCCACTTGCAGCGTATCATGTGCCAGTGGCCAACCTGTTGCATCCTGCTCCTTTGCATCGACCAATAATTGTCGTAATAATTTTGACGCAGGGTTGGCTTGTTGATGCAAATGCGTATCCAACACGGCAACTAATGTTAAACCCTGTCCTTGAATAATATTCACGAAACGCTCAGCTAACGGCATAACAGGATCAATAATAATAGCTTGGCGACTATGCTCACAACTCAGTAAATAACTGCAATTAGCATCATATTTAAATTGTGATAAACCGGCCGCCACGCTCATATTCAGCGGATCCGCATCCGTTAACACTAAACAGTGTTGACGCACTACTGGTGCTAAACTGACAATACGCTTGCACGCTTCGTCACATTCTTCTGCTGTCATCGCGGGGCCAAAAGATAAACGAATAGCGCCTTCACTGCGCCAGCGTTCCAGCCCCATGGCATCTAATACAAAGCTACCGGTTACTTTCGAACTGCAGGCAGACCCAGAGCTTACGCGAATACCTGCCGCATCAAACAGATCCAAAATATCTTTGGCAAAGAAACCTGGCACAGCAAAATTTAAGGTTGTAGCAAGAATGTGTGGCTCAGCGCTATTTAACACCAAGGCCGGGAAAACCTGACGAAGCGCAGCTAGCAGTTGCTGTCTATAATGCCATAGCACCGCATCCACGCAGAATACACTTGATTCAGGGTTCAGTAATTGACTAAAGATGGTACTTAAAGCGGCAATACCCGGTAAGTTTTCTGTACCCGAGCGTAAACCGCCCTCTTGACCACCACCAGCAATTAATGGCTGATAAGGCGCACCTGGGCGAACATACAGAAAACCAATACCCTTAGGACCATACAACTTATGGCCACTGAACGGCGCATAATCTATACTGATCTTCGCAAAATCTAAAGACATTTTGCCCAGAGCCTGTACGCAGTCAACCAACCAATACGCATCCGGTTTGACTTCACGGATCAGTTTTTCTAACGCCACTAAATCTTGTTTTACCCCCGTTTCGTTATTAGCCGCCATAGTGCAAACCATAGCAGCACGGGGTAATAATTGACGTAACGCATCAGTGTCAATTAGCCCACTGTTTAGTACAGGAATAGCCTGTACCGTCGCATTAATCTGTAAAAGCTTGTTCCAGTATTTTAAACTTTCCGGAACGGCTTTATGCTCGGTCGCGCCATATAATAATAAGGTTTCAGGCCCACATAAGCCGCGAGCACGTAGCGCTTGCAACGCGGAAATCACCGACGTTTGAATACCCTCTGTTGCCCCCGAAGTGAAAATAATCTCGCCTGTGGCAGCACCCAATAATTGCCGCGCCAAACTGCGGGTATGCTCCAAGGCAACCTTCGCTTTAATACCGGTACTATGACTGCTGCTTGGATTGCCAAAGTCTTGCTGCATTGTTTGCATCACGGCAGCGGCAACTGCCGGCAACACCGGTGTAGTCGCATTATTATCTAAATACACTTCGGCCAAAGTGCGACAACGGTGAGAGGGTGCTGACATCGAAGAAACTCCAAAAACGTGGCGAAAACCAACTTATAACTAAAGGTTATATGTTATATCATTTGATTTTCTTGGCACAGCATTAAATAAAAAAAGCCGCTATTGATAACAATAGCGGCTTTTTCAATACACTACAGCATATTAGATCAGATCATTTGGGATCTGGGGGCGCATCTCTAACCAAATTTTGCCACTTTCAATACCGTATTTACGCACAACCATGATCACGTCGTTATGCTTACCGGCCTGAGCCATCTGCTTTAACTGTTCATAATAGCTGCGGGCGAGCGCACGGGCTGCTGGTTGTGAAAAATAAAAACGGGCAATTTTGTTATACAAGCCGCGAAAACCATTTAAGATCAACACATATATACGGTTAGAAGAATGCAGCGCTAATTCATGGTTGAGGTTGTAATCAAACTCAGCAAAGGCTTCCGCGGTATCGTCTAAGGTTTCAGCATTACTTAAATAATCAATCACCTGCTGCTGATGTGTCTTAATAGCGCCACGAATATAGATAGCGCTGATATTAGTCCGGGCAGAAAGCAGTTCATCTACTAAGTCTGGCATATGCTCTTCATCAAGCCGCGCCAGCGTTTCTAAAATATTTAAACCTGAGGTTTCCCAAAAGTTATTTACTTTAGTGGGTTTGCCATGTTGAATGGTTAACCAACCATCGCGCGCTAAACGTTGTAACACTTCACGCAAGGTGGTGCGGGTTACACCAATCAATTCTGATAGCTCACGTTCAGCGGGTAAAATAGAACCTGGGGCAAATTTGCCATTCCAGATTGAATCAACAATATACTCTTCAGCAAAGCCAGCAGGACTTTGTGCTTTAATTAGGTTGGTCATGCGGATTAATCCGTCTCATTAGTCTTAAAATTATCGACTGATTGTACCAGAGCGATGGCAGTTAACAAGACACACGGCAAAATTCGCTGCAGTAAGACAGACTTCATTGTGTATTCTGTTGAAATACCTTAAATTGTTAAACTATATTTGCTTAATTTTGCAGGCAGCAGCATGTTTCAAGCGCTTAAATCCCTTTCTCTCAAACGTTGGCCTTGGCTTTTACTGGCTTTCACTGCGTTATTATTTGAAGCTTCCGGCTTATATTTTCAGTATGTGCTTAATTTTCAACCTTGTATTAAGTGTATTTATATTCGCGCAGCCTTTCTCGGTATTCTGGTAGCCGGTTTAATAGGTGCTTTTGCGCCTAGACATCCCTTAGGCCGTTTCGTGGCTAACTTAGCTTGGCTTGGCGCTGCGCTTTATGGTTTCTGGCAAGCGCAAGAATTGGTAGCGATAGAGCAAACATTAGCCAGCGGCGGTTTTACCACTTGCGCCCTGTTTGCCGATTTTCCCAGTTGGTTAGCTTTAGATCGTTGGTTTCCCGCGGTTTTTGAAGTCACCGGTACTTGTGGTGGGGTAAGTTGGCAGTTTGCTTCGCTGAGCATGGCGCAATGGAGCCGGATCATCATGTTCAGTTACAGTGTGGTTTCAGTAGTGGTGTTGGCCAGCCAATTTAGCCGGCTCAACAAAAACCCTTACCGTGATTAACCCACTAAATCTGTTTACACTCGATAATTGCTAACTAATCGATCTAGCTCTGTCGCAAGTTCCGTCAGTTGTTCGCTGGTGTGTGTGGCACGTTTTGTACCGTCAGCCGTTTCTTCGATAACGATAACAATTTGATGCACATTTTCGTTTATGGCGCCAGAAACATGGGTTTGTTCTTCTGCTGCAGTGGCAATTTGTGCGTTCATGTTATTAATGGTATTTACCGCGGTACTAATTTGATTTAATGCCAATTCTACTTGGCGGATTTCTTCCACGCTGCTCTGACTGCTTTGCTTTAACTGACTAATCAGTTCAATCGCGCCTTTGATACCCGAGTGTAAGCGTGAAATCATTTGCTGAATTTCTTGAGTACTTTTTTGCGTACGGCTGGCCAGCGTGCGCACTTCATCTGCGACTACGGCAAAACCCCGCCCTGCTTCACCGGCACGGGCCGCTTCAATCGCGGCATTTAACGCTAACAAATTCGTTTGCTCAGCAATACTGCGGATCACATCTAACACCCCGCCAATCCGATCAGACTCTTTACTTAAATCTGCAATCACCGATACACCATCATTTACTTGCAAGGCTAAACCATCAATTACTTGTACGGTTTTCTCCAGTGTGTGTTTAGAGTTACTGACCAGATCTTCTGCATTCGCTGCGGCGGATGATGCTTGCATCGCACTGTCGGCCACCTCTTGTGAAGATGCCGCCATTTCATTCATCGCGGTAGCCACTTGATCGCTTTCGGATTGCTGACGACTCACGCCCTGAGTAGCTTGGCGCATAATGGCGTTTAATTCACCAGCACTGCTGTTTAAAGTTGAAGTTGAACCGGCAACCCTTGCAACCAAATCTCGTACCTGACTAGCAAAGCGGTTAAAGGCTTCTGACAACTGTGCTAATTCATCATTACCACTCACGGTTAAACGATGGCGTAAATCACCGCCACCTTGAGCTATTGCGGTCATTGCCGAAACAACTGATTTTAATGGCGTTATAATGCTGCGCACAACTACCAGCGCCAACAACATAATCACGATTAACGAGGCGATGGCGGTACCCAGAGAGCTCCAAAAGCTGGTACTAAGTGACTGATCCACTTTTTGCTGCATTAACGCCACTTGCTTATCTAAACTGTCAATCCAAAAACCCGTTCCAAGCATCAAACCCCATTTACTTAACTCTTCAGCGTATCCCAATTTGGGCTCAGTTAGGTTAGTCTGGGTATTATTCCAATGATAGTATAAATAGCCGTCACCACTTCGTGCCGCATTCCATAAGCTGCGGATCACCTCTACACCATTTGGGTCCTTGAGATCCATCAGGTTACGGCCTTGTAAGGCTTCATTAGCCGCATGCATCACATTGACGCCTTGCTGATCATAAATAAAGAAATAGCCCATACTGCCGCTATCATCAAAACGCAATTGCCTTAAAATTTCGATAGCTTCTGCTTTTACAGCTGGGTTAGTGGCCGCATCAGGCGCGTTGTATAAGTGAGCAATTGAGCTTTTCGCTAATTGCATATAGTTTTTAATTAAGGCTTGCTGACTTTGCTGAAACATCTCTTCAAAACTATCAACCCCTTGTTGCCCCAAGGATTTAGCCTGCAACAAACTAAAGCTTACTAACAACACCGCAAGCAAGGTACTGGGGATCAGAGCTAACAATAAAATTCGGGTTTGGATGGTAAGGTTGGCCATCAGTTACTCCATGTTAACGGCTAAATTCAACACTCAGTATAAACCTAGTTTTGCCATACTGCTGTAATAAAGGCATGAAAAACGTAAGATTAACGCTTAACGCGTTATGACTCAGCATAAAAAAAGCGCCGAACAAAGTCGGCGCTTTTTAACCATCAACACAGCGCGTGTTTAAACGATAGCTAACAGCTCAACATCAAAAATTAGCGTACTAAATGGAGCGATAGCATTACCGGCACCACGTTCGCCGTAAGCGAGGTTATGTGGCACATATAAACGTAATTTTGAACCTACCGCCATCATTTGTAACGCTTCAGTCCAGCCAGCAATCACGCCCGATACAGGGAACTCAGCAGGCTCGCCACGCTGATAAGAGCTGTCAAAAACCGTGCCGTCAATTAAAGTACCGTGATAGTGCGTACGCACGGTAGAAGCAGCAGTCGGTTTTTCACCTTCGGCGGCAACTAACACTTCATATTGTAAACCTGAAGCGGTGGTAGTGACTTCTGCACGCTTAGCGTTTTCGGTTAAAAATACTTCGCCCGCTTCGGCTAAAGCCGCCGCTTTTTCTTGTTCAACCGTTTGCATACGCTCACTGATAACCGTAAAAGCAGCACGAATTTGATCTTCGGTTACTTCTGGCGCTTCTTCATTGTATGCTGCGGCTAAACCTGCGGCCACGGCAGTAATATCTAAGCCATCAAATGGACGATCAGCAAGCTGCTGACCCATCTGTAAACCAATACCGTAACTTGCGTGTTGCTCTAAGGTGGTAAATTTTGACATGCGTTCCACTTATCCTTGACGGATGGCGCTAAGCACCATCAGAGTTAAAATTGCGCTTATCTTACGCTAATTAGAAGAACTTGTCTCGCAAGACGATTGTAACTGTTGCCAAACCGCACGAACTTGCTGCTGATCTTGCTCAGTCAGTTCACCGCCTGAAATGGCTTGCGCCAAACTCTGCTCCACTTGCGCCACAATATCGCTGACGTGAAAAGGTTGCTCAGTAACCTGCAAGGTACCCACCACTAAATCAACATGGCCGCGTAAGTAACCAGCAGCAAATAACTCATCATCGGTCGCAATGGGCACTAACTGATCAAAATAGGCTGCGGCCTGCTCAATAAACTGCTCGGTATGTTCTTGTTGCTGCATCTTAATGCTCATCCTCATATCCTAGACGGTAAATAACATAATCGTTGTAACCGGTTAACACACTGATCAAGCCTTGCAGCTCACGATCCAATGCGACATCGCCGGTATCGGCTAACAACGGCCGCCCATCTAATTGTTGTAACTTCGTTTTGGTGGCTAGTAAGAGAATGTTGTCACGGCCCACGGCACGGATCACCGCTGGGGATAGCTGCTGATTACCTCGACCAAACACATGGCCTTGTCCGCCTATCAAAGTGATAACTAACTTACTGGGATAATCTTTTACCCAATCAAGCAGTTCACTGGCGGTCACGTCCTGCGCTAATAGTTGGCCATTTTCAACTACATCTACCCCTAGCAGCGTGTTCTCTAAGCCTAGCTCCGCCATCACCGCGGCCACGGTTGAACCAGAGCCCATCACATAACGCACGTTATCTTCTAATTGGCTGGCCACATAAGCTGCTAAATCATCCAACACCAGCTCAGCGGATTCTTTGCCCGCCATTTTCACGCTTTGGACATAACGTAATTCAGCCGGAATACGCATTTCGCCATAACGCCGTGCTTTTACCACGCCTTGGCGAAAAGCCACTTCATCAATATCCATCACCGCCGCTTCTTGCTGGCTAACTAATTCACCCGCGACTAACTTGCTCAGTAACTTCCCTGCGGCCAGCGGTGATATGGCATACACGCCAGAGTGAATTTTACAACCAGCAGGAATGCCTAGCACCGTGGTGCGATCCGCGACCACACTGCAGACATTGCGCGCGGTGCCATCGCCACCTGCGAATAACAGTAAATCAACGCCCGCCGCTGCAATCAGCTCGGCAGCGTGTTCCGTATCCAGCGCTTGTGTAGGATGTTGTGTTGGGGTGTAACACACCTGATACTGAAAACCTAACTCGGCTGCCAAAGCTTCGCCCATGTCGGCGGCAACCGTGAGAATTTCAACTTGCTGCTGCAGTGGTAATAACTGCTCTAAACAGACACGAGCCCGCTCACCCGCCATCGGCGTAGCGCCAAGCGCCAAGGCTTGCTCGGCCAGTTGATCGCTGCCTTTTAACCCCACGCTACCGCCCAAGCCGGCTAATGGGTTAATAATTAAGCCTAATCGAAATCGTTTCGCCATAACTACTGCTACCTATAGCTCGCTGCCTCTTAAAAGCAGGCGTATTGCAATTGCCGCGCATTGTACCTGCTAATCTGGCTATTTCCCAGCGATCAGCCGCCAGACCGGCGCATCGCAACCCGGTAACGGCCGGATAGCATTCTAAGGCTATTTCAGCAGGCTTGCGGCAAGACCGTCAGTGCTCTACAGTAAGTCGGGATTTGCGCCCAGCAGTTTGGTTTTATGCGCTACACCAACTGTTTTATGCCGATTTTGCTACTTATCCTTGGATATCGTTTCTTATCAGGAGTTTTTATGACATCGCTCGAACAGCAGTTTGCGCAACACCAGCAGGCTTTTCATGCAGATCCTTACCCAAGCCTTGCTCTACGCCGTCAGCGTTTAACTGCCTTAATGCGTGCTTTGCAGCAATTTGAGCACGCGCTATGCGAAGCCGTTGCCAGCGATTTTGGCCAGCGCAGTCATGATGAAACCCGATTACTGGAAATCGCGCCTTGCCGCCAAGGCTTAAAATATCAATTGCGCCATTTAAAAGCGTGGATGCGCCCGAAAAAACGGCATGTTCATTACACTTTTGCGCCAGCCACTAACCGGGTGATGCCACAGCCGCTGGGCGTAGTAGGTATTATTGTGCCGTGGAATTATCCGATATTTCTGGCATTGAGCCCTTTAATGACGGCACTGGCAGCAGGCAATCATGCCTTGGTTAAATTATCTGAATTTACCCCAGCAACCAATCAGGTACTACGCCAATTATGCCAGCAAGCCTGTGCGGATAGTGTCAGTATTATCGAAGGCGATGCGAAGGTCGCCGCCGACTTTTCTGCCCTACCCTTTGATCATTTGCTTTTTACCGGTTCAACCCAGGTTGGGCGTAAAGTGATGCAAGCCGCTGCCGCCAACTTAACGCCGGTAACCTTAGAGCTTGGCGGGAAAAGCCCGGTACTGATTGCACCTGACGCCAACTTAGCACGCATTAGCGATCGCTTGCTATTTGGTAAAACGGCTAATGCCGGTCAAACCTGTGTCGCACCAGATTATGTGTTAGTGCCTCGTGCCCAGCTGCCCGAGTTAATCAGCCTGCTCAAGAAGGGGTTTAAACGTTTTTACCCCGATTTCCCAAATGGCAGCTCATACAGTGCGATCGTCAATCAGCGACAATATCAGCGGCTCAGCCATCTTTTGCAAGAAGCGAAAGATGCCGGCGCAACCTTAATTTCCTGTAGCGAAGGCGGCAACGCGCAGCAGCGATTATTGCCGCTGACTTTGGTAGTGGATGCCCCGTTAGCGTGTCAGTTATGGCAAGATGAGATTTTCGGGCCGGTTTTACCGCTGCTGCCTTATGATGATATTAACGAGGCCATTGCCTTTATTCGAGAACGGCCTAAGCCCTTAGCCTTATACTTGATGAGCGAAAACTCAGCGTTAATTAGCCAAGTGCTCGAGCAAGTGCATGCGGGTGGCGTAGCCATTAATGATACCTTGCTGCAAGTCGCGCAAGATGATTTACCCTTTGGTGGTGTCGGGCCATCTGGCCTCGGCTATTATCATGGTCCAGAGGGCTTTTTACGGTTGTCGCACCTTAAAGCCATCCATGAAAAAGGCCGCTTTAGTAGCAGCCAATTTATTTATCCACCGTTTGATCGGCCGCTATTTCAAGCTTTATTACGTTGGCTCACCCGTTAAGGCGTTAAACCAAAGCCGCTTTAGGCATCTGTTTAGGTAAGCACCAAGCTAAGATGGCGGCAAAACATGCCGCTATCGCTGCCAGCACATAGGTTTGTTCAGCGCCTAAGCCGTTTTGCCAACTAATACCGCTGATATAAGCACCTAGCGCACCACCGCCACCGTATATAATACCGGCATAAAAAGCTTGGCCTCGCCCTCGCTGTGCCTTGGGGAAAAACTGCTGAATAAACTGCATAGCGCAACTATGGGCAATGGCAAAACTCCCTGCATGAAACAACATACTCAGCGCTAACAGCCATGGCGAATCAGCAACAAAAGCTAACATAAGCCAGCGGATCACCGTCAAACCATAACAGCAGGCCAACAACCGACGAAAAGAAAAACGCTGCAAAATACGTCCGGCATAATAAAAGGCGATGATTTCAGCCAGCACGGCTAAACCAATAAACAAACCGGTAAGGGTTCCGCTGTAACCCAGATCCCGGCTATACAGCGTAAAAAAGCCATAAAACGGCGCAAAGCTCATCTGTAATAAGAATGCCGCAGCCATAAACTGCCACAGCACCTTACTAGAAAACAACTCAGCAAAAGATAATTTGGGCTGATCTTTACTTGGTGGCGGTGGCATCGGCGGTAAATTAACCAAACTGAGTAACAACAAAAACAGAAACAACAATGCGGTGCCCGGCATAAACTCACTGCCAAAGCGCTGATAAAGCCAGCCGCCCAGCATGACTAATACGATATAACCGATACTGCCAAAGGTACGAATTTTACTGTAGCTGCCGGTATCATCATTCAAACTATGAAAAGTACAGACTTCCAACTGCGGTAAAATCGCTGTCCAGAAAAAGCTGAATACCGCAAAACCCAGTAATAATGGCCAAAAGCCAAAATCGACTAAGCTACTAAGCCAAGCGACAATAGCAATACCGGCGCCAAAGCGCATGATCCCTAAAGGATTAGCCGTACGATCAGCTAAGGTGCCCCAAAGCGCTGGGCCTAAAATACGAGTGGCGGTAACCAATGCCAGTAACAAACCAATTTGTGCCGATTGATAACCGCGGCCATCTAAAAACAAGCCAAAATACGGCACAAAGATGCCCAGTACACCAAAGTAAGCAAAATAAGCCAGCGATAACGCTGGCTTGGCAGTTAATCTGAACACAATAATCGCTTATTCGCTGGGAGCTTGTTGACGAGAAATAGCAGCAATATCCGGCGTGGTTACCTGCACCATGGCATTTTGCGCGCGCTGTCTTAACAGGTGATCTAACAGCACAATCGCCAGCATCGCTTCGGCTACGGGTACAGCTCGAATACCAACACAGGGATCATGCCGCCCTTTGGTCACGATATCGACGACTTCACCGTCGGTATTAATGCTTTTACCCGGCACACTGATACTCGAAGTGGGCTTTAGCGCAATACTGACTAATAAATCTTGGCCGCTGGAAATACCACCTAAAGTACCACCAGCGTGATTAGCACTAAAACCCGTTGGCGTTAATTCATCACGACCCGTTGAGCCGCGCTGCTCGACCACCGCAAAGCCATCGCCAATTTCCACCGCTTTTACGGCATTAATGCTCATCATGGCATGCGCAACATCGGCATCTAAGCGATCAAACACCGGCTCACCTAAGCCAACGGGCATGCCGCTCGCCACCACATTAACGCGAGCACCGACCGAATCACCGTCCTTTTTCAGTTGCCGCATGTACTCATCTAAGGCACTGAGTTTATCGGGATCGGGGAAGAAAAATGGGTTGTTTTCAACTTCATGCCATTGTAATTGTTCCGCTTTTACCGGGCCAAGCTGGGATAAATAACCGCGAATTTCAATACCACAATGCTCTTTTAGATACTTTTTAGCGATAGCACCGGCAGCCACTCGAATGGCCGTTTCACGTGCAGATGAGCGGCCACCGCCACGATAATCGCGGATCCCAAATTTGTGCCAGTAGGTGTAATCGGCATGCCCAGGACGAAATAAAGCGGCAATGTTCGAGTAATCTTGTGAACGCTGATCGGTGTTTTCAATCAATAAACCGATAGAGCAACCGGTAGTAGTATCGTTAAACACTCCTGATAATAGCTTCACCGTATCTTCTTCACGGCGCGCGGTGGTGTAACGCGACGTGCCTGGCTTGCGCCGATCCAGATCTAACTGCAGATCTTCAGCGGTCAACGCCATACCAGGTGGACAGCCATCAACCACTCCGCCAATGGCCGGACCATGACTTTCGCCAAAGGTGGTGACTTTAAATAACTGCCCAATACTGTTACCTGCCATTTATGCTTCCTCAAACAAATGCTGACTGTTGATAAGCTGCTGCTTTGTCAACGCGAAAACGCCCAGACCACCGCTGTTAAATTCCAGCCAATTAAATGGGACGTCTGGATATCTATACTGCAATTCAACCATACTATTGCCAACTTCACAAACTAAAATGCCCTGTTCGGTAAGATGGGCTGCCGCATCTCGAAGGATTTGCCGCGTTAATGCCAGCCCGTCTACACCCGAGGCTAAGCCTAATTCGGGCTCATGCCGATACTCTTCGGGTAAGTCATCCATATCTTCGGCGTCAACATAAGGCGGGTTGGTCACTATCAAATCGTAATGCTGGCCTTGTAAGGCGGCAAAGCCATCAGATAACACGGGAAATACCCGATCTTCTAATTGATGCTCCGATATATTAATTTGCGCCACATTTAACGCATCAGGACTAATATCCACGGCATCCACTTGTGCATCAGGGAACGCATAAGCACAAGCAATAGCAATACAGGCAGAGCCGGTACATAAATCTAAAATAGCCGTAGGAGTAAAACCCGGTTCAAGTAAGTTAGCAAATTTGTTTTTAATTAATTCGGCAATCGGCGAGCGTGGGATCAACACCCGCTCATCCACATAAAACGGCAGCTCGCAAAAGTAGGCTTGCTGAGTCAGGTAAGCGGCTGGAATACGCTGTTCAATGCGTTGCTGCAGTAAATCGATAAACGCTTGGCGCTCATGCAGGGTTAAACGTACGGGCAACAGTTTGTCATCGGTCAGTGGCGGTAAAAATAGCACATGGGCTAACAGCACTGCCGCTTCATCCCACGCATTGTCGGTACCATGACCAAAATACACTCCAGCCTGATGAAAACGACTTACTGCCCAACGTAACCAATCATGTACCGTGCACAGTTCTGATAAGGTCCCCTGCAACTGTTCAGGATGAAAAGGTGATAGCGGTTGCTCAGTCATGGTATGCTGCACTCCAGATTTTAACAAAATATTGATTAGACCCGCGCGCATGCAGAAAAAAAACTCAGCTAGCAAAACCCTTGATCCAGACGAGCTGGAACTGTTCCGGGAGTTTGTTGCTGGCACCCGCCCGCTTGAGCAAGACAAGATAGCGCCAGTTGCCAAACGCAGCAAGCAAAAACGCCCCAGCGCGGCCTCGAATAGCGCAACTGCTGAAAAGCTGTTCTTTTTCTCTGATGAATACGAAGTTTTTAGCGACACCCAAGGCAGCTTGTCTTATGTGCAAAGCGGTGATGATCCGCATTTAGCTGGGCGCCTGCGCCGCGCAGAAATCGAGCCCCAAGTCGTTTTGGATTTACATGGCATGACCGGCCAACAAGCGAAAACAGAATTAGCCGGGTTATTAGCTTATTGCCAGCAGCAGCAATTTAACTGTGCCTGCGTGGTACATGGCAAAGGCTTAGGGATTTTAGCGCGAAAAGTGCCGAATTGGTTAGTGCAGCATCCCAATGTGCGCGCCTTTCATACTGCGCCCAAAGCTTGGGGCAAACAAGGCGCTTTATTACTACTTTTGAAAATCAACCAAAGCACCGAGCAACAGTTTCGGGATTTGCCTGGCCGCTAAAACCATTCGCCTTTCAGATTTCGGGTAATACCGACAACGCCAGTGGTCTATTTCGCTCTTGCACCACCCCCCCTTGTCCTAGCTGGTAACTGATACAAGTTAACGAGGCGGTACTAAAAATCGGGGCTTGGCCGGGTTCAGTAAAACTTTCGACTAAAAAACTCACCAACGGCATATGTGATACCAACAGCAGCTTGGCGTTGGGCTGGGCTAACAATAATGCATCAATTTGCGCTTTCACTGCTTCCGCTGGCGCATCAGGCACTAACTCGGGTATGAGTTTAAATTGGCATTCTGCGGGCTGCTGCTCTAACATTAATTCGGCTGTTTGCTGAGCACGCAAGTATGGGCTACTCCATACATAATCGAGATTGGCATAGACCGTTTTTAACCACAACGCCATTTGCCGCACATCGTTCTGACCGTCTGGTGTTAATTGTCGTAAGCTATCATCCGCCGCATAGGGCTGTGCTTCGCCATGTCGCATGATCACGAGATTTACCATGAAATTGTTACCATAATGCTGTTTTGTCCCATTGATTCGACTATTGAGCAAATTAGCATGCGTCAGGTGAAAATAGTGCGCTATGATAAAGAAAGTCTGTTGTCAGCGTAACTATCATTTGTGCATAACATAGCGTTTAGTTATTACTTATCGCTATGAAACTTTGGTCGGATAACCCGCAAACGTCAACAAGCCCTCATGCTAAATAAAGGAACCGCTTTGCAACATAATGAACTGATAAAAAGTCCAAATGACCCAAAGCAATACCGATATTTGCAGTTAGCTAACGGTTTACGTGTGCTTTTGGTTCACCAGGCTGACAGTGAAAAAAGTGCCGCCGCCTTAACCATTAATGTCGGACATTTTGACGATCCACAAGAACGAGAAGGTCTCGCGCACTTTTTAGAACATATGCTGTTTTTAGGCTCGGCACACTATCCGAACGCCGGTGAGTTTCAACATTTTATCAGTGAGCATGCCGGTAGTCATAATGCCTGGACCGGCACTGAACATAGTCATTTTTATTTTGATATTGAACACGCCGCTTTTGCGCAAGGCCTTGCCCGTTTTGGTGATATGTTTAGTGCGCCCTTGTTTAGTGCCAGCTACGTTGATAAAGAGCGGCAATCTATCGAAGCTGAGTTTTCCATGAAACTCAAAGATGATAGCCGCCGCATTTATCAAGCACACAAAGAAAGCATTAACCCTGCGCATCCTTTTGCTAAATTTTCAGTAGGGAATGCCCAAACACTCGCCGATTTACCAAACAACAGCCTGCAACAAGCCGTCAGCGAGTTTTATCAGCAGCAATACAGCACTAGCCGCATGAGTTTGTGTTTAGTTGGTCCTCAATCACTTGCTGAATTAGCCGCGCTGGCTGAGCAACATTTTGCGGCACTGCCAACGCATCTTCCGAAAAAACCTGCGGTACAGGTGCCATTGTATTTGCCTGAACAGCAAGGGATTCAATTAAATATCCGCCCCCATAAAAGCAGTAGCCGTTTGGTGGTCAGCTTTGCCATGCCTGATATTCAGCCATGGTACCGCTTTAAACTGGTGAGTTTTATCGCACATCTGCTGGGCGATGAAGGGCAACATTCTTTACTGGCCTATTTAAAAGAACGCGAACTGGTTAATCAATTAAGTGCCGGTGGCGGTATTGATGGCAGTAATTACAAAGATTTCACCGTTGCCTTTGAACTGACGGCCAGTGGCCGCGCGCATTATCGCGATATTGTGGCGGCACTGTTTAGTCAAATTAAGCTGCTAAAACAATCCGGGTTCAATCAGGCACTGTTTGTCGAGCGGCAACGTTTATTGCAATGGTCATTTCAGTTTTATGAGCCCAGTAGTGCTTTACAAACCGCGGGCGATTTATCGCTCAATATGCAGCATTACCCGCCTGAGGATATTATTTTCGGCGATTATCGCATGGAATTACCGCCCGAGGCGCTATATCAAGAACTGCTGGGGTATTTTTGTAGTGACAATATGCGCATTATGTTGGTGGCTGATGAGGTGCCAGTTAATTGTGAAGCGCGCTGGTATCATACCCCCTACAGTATTGTCCGTTTAGATAAGCAGTGGCTTGAGCAATTAAGCCAACAACCCCTTAAACGCGCCATGCAATTGCCAGCACCGAATCCGTATTTACAAACCGAATTATCGTTATTACCGGACAGTGCGCATATGCCTTTACCACAAGCAGTATGTCAGCGTGATGACCTACATATTTGGTATAAAGCAGACACAGATTTTAACACCCCCAAAGGCCATATTTTTGTGCAGCTAACCCTGCCTAATAGCTGTCAAACCTTAACGCAGTTAGCTGCCTCTCGCTTGTGGGTAGAACTTGTACTGGATCGCTTTAATCAGCAATTGTATGCCGCGACTACTGCAGGATTAAATTATTATCTTCACGTACATCGTCAAGGTGTCAGTTTACAAACCTCTGGCCTGACTACGAACCAAATTCGTTTACTTAGCGATATTTTAAGCCAATTACCCGAGCCTGAATTTAGTGAGCAACGTTTCAATGAACTCAAACATCAACTGTGCCGACACTGGGAAAACAGTAGTAAAAATAAGCCGGTCGCGCAGTTATTTAGTCAGTTATCAGCCATTTTGCAGCCGCAAAACCCTGAGTTAGATTTATTACAACGCACCCTGGCGGCATTAAGCTTTGAGCAGTTTCAGCAATTTCAGCAGCAGCTTTTACAACAGATCCATTTGGAAGCTTTATTGGTAGGCAACTGGCCTACCGCGGCAGCGGCTGACTTACAGCAGCTATTAGTAACCTGGTTAGCGGCACAGCACTCTAGTGGCCCTACGTTGCCTGCGCGGCAAAACGGTATTAAAGATCTTGGCCCGGTTTGGTTACAGAGTGTCGCCAGTGGTCAAACCGATCATGCTATTGTTATTTATATCGCAGCGCAGCAAAAAACGGCCGACCAAATGGCCTGCTTTATGTTGGCAAACCACGTGATGTCGCCACGCTATTTTCATCAATTACGCACAGAGCAACAATTAGGCTATTTAGTCGGCACCGGTTATGTACCGATTAATACCCTGCCAGGTTTAGCGTTTTACGTACAATCGCCCGACTCAACAGCAGATAAACTGTATGCAGCGACGGTAGCGTTTTTTCAACAGTTTTTAGAGCAAATTCAGCAGTTAACGTCTGACGAGTTCGCCGCATTAAAACAGAGTATGCTATCGCAATTGGCCGAGCGTGATACCAGTTTAGGCGCACGTGCCAAGCGATTGTGGCTAGCTCTTGGCCAGCAAGATTATCAGTTTAGTCTTACCGCAGATATTCAACAGGCCTTAGCAACGCTAAGCCGGCAAGCCTTTATTGCGTTTTTACAACAACTGCTCGCACCCGACTACGATGTGCTGTTTTTAGCAACCGATCCGGCACCCAGCAATAGCCATGTAAAAACTCTCTTGAAAACTGAATTGTTAGCGGGGCTGAATTTGCTTTGACAGCCTTGCTGATCTTCGTTAACTTAGCTTGAATATTCACAAAAACAATAATAAATGTCTTATAAAAAATTTACGCTTGGCAGTTTGATTTTATTGGCTTTTTTTTCGCCTTATCTAGCAGCAACAGTAATCGACTGGACCATCATTGAACCTTATCTGCTTTACACTGTGATGGCTATTGCCGTCGCAGGTTTTTTACTTGCCCAATTTAATCAGCGGCGCATGCGCACTTACCATCAAGCTTTAGCAAAAAGCGAAGAGCGTTTACGTTTATCCACTTGGGGTAGCGGTGATGAGTTATGGGATTGGAATATCGAAAGTGGCGAGCTGTATCGCTCCAGTGCATGGCTTGACCCCCTCTCTGCGCCGCCTGAAGGAAAAAACTTTCCTCCGAACAAAAATTTTATTCATCCACAAGATCTAGAACGCGTCAGTAGCGCACTCTCACAGCATCTGGCCGGAAATAGCCCATTTTTTGAATCAAGTTATCGCTTACGCACGGCAGATGATAATTACATCTGGGTATTAGATCGCGGAAAAATTGTTGCCTATAACAACGAAGGCAAAGCACAGCGAATGACCGGCACGCTGAAAAACATTAGCCAGTTAAAACAAGCTGAAGCCAGAATGCAATTATTTGCACGCTGTCTAGAAAACATTTCAGATGCCGTGGTGATTTGCGATACCAAGTTTAATATTCTCGAAGTGAACCCCGCTTTTAGCAACATTACCGGCAATACTCGGGAAAGCGTGCTACAAACCCGCTTTAAACTTAGCTTGTATCCGCCGCGCTTCTTACAAGAAATTGAAAAAACCTTGGTACAAAAAGGCCGCTGGAGTGATGAGATCCGTGAACTCAAAACCAACGGTGATTATTATCAAGCCGAATTAACCTTTGACGTGATTAAAGACGAACAAGGCTTTATCACTCAATATGTCGCCGTATTCTCTGATATTTCAGAGCGTAAACGACGTGATGCCGAACTCAATCGATTGGCCAACAGCGATACGCTGACCGGACTGCCCAATCGGGCGGTGTTTATGAATAAACTGGCCAGTCTAGTCAAAGATAACACCCAGAATGCACTTTTAGTGTTCGACTTAGACAACTTTAAGAAAATTAACGACTCACTTGGTCATGAACTAGGCGATGCGCTGTTATGTAAATTGTCAGAACGACTGCATAACAACAAACTGTTCCGGCAAAGGCTATATCGGTTAGGTGGCGATGAATTTGCCATTTTACTGAGCAATACCAATGATATTCATGCCATTACCAGTCTTGCCAAAGCCATGCTACAGCAAATTAATGCGCCTTTTGCTATCGAGCAACATGAACTGGTCGTCACCAGCAGTATCGGTATCGTGTTGTTTCCAGAGGATGGCAAAGATCCGCAAGCGCTGTTACGCAACGCCGATACCGCGATGTATCACGCCAAAAGCGCTGGCGCGAATCGCTATCTATTTTTTAATGACACCATGAACAAACAAGCGGTTAAACGATTGCAAGTCGAAAATTTAATCCGCCATGGTTTAAAAGAAGATCTGTTTGCGGTTTTCTATCAACCGAAAATGGACTTACTCAGCGGTAAAGTGGTCGGTATGGAAGCACTGGTGCGCTTTATTACGCCCAAAGGCGGCTTAGTCAGCCCAGCGAGTTTTATTCCAGTTGCAGAAGAAACCGGACAAATTGTTGATATTGGTACTGTAGTCTTGCGCAAAGCCTGTTCAGATGTACGCCGCTGGATTGACCAAGGGTTGTTTCATGGGCGGGTAGCGGTAAACTTATCGGCCAAACAATTTATGCTGCCGTTTTTGTGTGATCAAATCGACGATATTTTACAGCAAACCCAATTGGCATCTTATCACTTAGAATTAGAGATCACTGAAGGCACAGTAATGGAATCGCCAAAACTGGCCATTGATACGATGAAAAAACTGCGCGCTCGCGGTATTCACCTCGCCATGGATGATTTTGGCACCGGCTATTCATCACTGGCCTATTTAAAGCAATTCCCATTGAATACGCTGAAAATTGATAAAGCCTTTATAGATGATATGAACAGCGCCCGTGGCCGCAACATGGTGGATACCATTGTGACTATCGCGCATAACTTAAGTTTATCGGTGGTGGCTGAAGGCGTTGAAACCCTTGAACAATTAGAGCAGCTAAGAAAACTGCGCTGCGAAATTATTCAAGGGTTTTACTACAGTAAGCCATTGTCAGCAGACGATTTTGCAGCTTTTTTACATGAACAAAAAAAGCCCCGTTTAAGCCTGACAGCAAACGGTAATAATTGGTAGCAGCCAAACAGCAGACATAAAAAAAGCCCCTAAGGGCTTTTTTTAATCAGTATCTGTTTCAACGTAAGAGAAATCGTCTGCTCCATCCGCAATACGTTTTTTACCAAATACGGTGTGGAACTTACGCTTTTCTGCTAAGCGTTGTTTGTACTTTAGCCAGGTCTTCTCATAAGGTGTCGTTGCTTCAGCTTCGCCGCGACAGACGAGCAGAAACCGCTCTTCCTCTTCGTTGACTGGCGCTCTAGCACCTTGATCCAGTTGCTGCATTGCCAAACCATGTTTCTCTAACAGATTACCCTCTGCCAGAGTAAAGCGCCCTGACCGGGTAAAACCACGTGGGAAATTCCGGTCATCGAAAAAGCGACGATTAGCGACAAAACTTTGCTGCATCACTTTTTTCCTCTCATCTCGTTGAATATCAAGCCAGCCTGTTTAAACTGTGCGGAGTATGGTTAACAAATTTCCTGTCGTAAAACAAAAATTTTTTATGCTTACGATAAATATCACAAAGGAATCATTTTGGATACTGAGTTATTAAAAACCTTTTTAGAAGTACAGCATACTCGACATTTTGGGAAGGCTGCTGAAAACCTCTATTTAACCCAATCGGCGGTGAGCTTTCGCATTCGACAACTGGAACAACAACTCGGTGTTCATCTGTTTGTGCGCCATCGCAATAATATTCAATTAACGGCGGCAGGTGCACGTTTACTGCCTCATGCCCAAACCATGTTAAGTGCATTACAACGCGCCCGTCAGGATGTAGCACAAAGCATACAACAGTTACAGCAATTATCACTTGGCGCAACAGCCAACTTGTGGGAAAGCGTGTTACTGCCGGTGTTTTTACCTTTAGCCGCTGCGAAACCCGATGTTACCTGGCGTACTGACAGTTTAAACCGTGAAGCCAGTACCCGCCAATTATTGGAACATCAATTAGATATTGCCATCTTATTTGATCCACCAAAAACCGATGAGATCACGCTGGTTAAATTAACCGAGATCCACTTACTGCCCGTCAGTAGCTGCAAAGAGCAACACGCTGCGGGCAAACCCGATGAACGTTATTGCTATGTCGATTGGGGGAGCAACTTTGACGTTAAACACCAGCGTCATTTTGCCGAGCAGCAAGTGGTGCAGTTAAAAACCAGCAGCGCCAGTTTGGCTAAAGCCTGGTTGTTACAACAAGGCGGTTGTGCCTATTTACCCGCGCAATTTGTCAGTGCCGAGTTGGCTGAAGGTACCTTAAAACCGCTTGAGGCAATGCCCAGCTTAACGCTCGACTTATATGCGGCCTATTTAACTGATAAAGAATATCAACCACAACTGCAAGCAGTGATACGCTTGCTCCAACAATGGCAAACCTAATACCGATTGACGAATTAAGGCCTGAAGATACGTGCGTTTTTGGTGCGGGCGCGATGAATGGCTAAACGTTTATAACTGTTAAAAAGCGGAAGTAATAAAGGCCCAGTGAATAGCGCCGCTATGGCCCATTGCAATGCTCGCATGCCACTGCGTAAGGCCGCAATGTATACGCCTATAACAACCATTAACCATACTACTGGCACTACAACCACAATTGCCTCCTTTGTTGCTTTACTGTTGATATGGGTCAGCCCTCACTGTGTTGCTGATTATAACAGCAATCTGGAGGCCTTCCTGTTAATCTTTAGTCGCATAAACGTAAAAAGGGCCCTAAGGCCCTGATTACATAGTATAACCGCCCATAAGAAGGGCGATTGCTCTAACTTAGTTTGGATAAAACCGCTCGCCCTGCTCGGCCATTTTTAACAAACGTGGACACGGCGTAAAGCGACTGCCAAAGCGGTTTTCTAACTGACGTAAGGTCGCAATTAAGTTATTTACGCCTAAGCTGTCAATGTACCGGAACGGCCCGCCTAAAAACGGTGGGAAACCAATACCGAAGATAGCCCCGATATCGCCATCCCGCGCTGAAGCGATAATACCTTCATCTAAACAACGTACTGCTTCATTTAACATTTGAGCCGTACAACGGCTGGCAATTTCATCCGCATTCAGCGCAGGAGCCACCGTAACACCCAATACATTGTAAACCGATTCGTCCACCAGCTTTTTGCCTTTTTTCACTGACTTACCGTATTGGTAAAAACCTTTTTCTGTTTTCTTACCTTTACGACCGTCTGCCAGTAACTTCTCAAAAGCAGCGGGGGCAGTAAAACGCTCACCCAGTTCAGCGCTTAAGATCGGCGAAATTTTCGCGCCAACATCGATACCCACCTCATCTAATAAGGTAATAGGCCCGACCGGAAAACCAAACTTCACTAAAGCTTTGTCGATTTTCTCAATGGATTCACCTGCTAATAAAATATTGGCGGCTTCATTCATGTACAACGCTAAGATGCGATTAACATAAAAACCAGCTGCATCTTTGACCACGATGGGCGTTTTGCCTTGCTTGCGGGCAAAAGCAACGGTCGTCGCGATGGTCTGCGCTGAGGTTTTTTCATGGGCAATCACTTCAACCAATGGCATCTTATCCACGGGTGAAAAATAATGTAAACCAATTACTTGCTCAGGTCTGGCTGCCTTTTCTGCAATTTGATGAATAGGCAAAGAGCTGGTGTTACTGGCAAAAATGGTGTGTTCAGGGCAATGTTGCTCAATGTCGGCAACCATTTGCTGCTTTAACGCCAAATCTTCAAATACCGCCTCTACCACGATATCAACATCATGAAAGCCGCTAAAGTCGGTGGTGCCGGTGATCCGCAGTAGCTGCTTTTGCATGTCGGTTTTGCGCATAAAGCGCTTTTTCACTTTTTTATTCAGCTGATCATAGGTGTATTTCAGCGCTGCACTAATACCTTTCTCGCTAATATCTTTGATGCGCACCGGTAAACCGGCTTTGGTCGCTGTAACATTGGCGATACCGCCGCCCATCAAGCCACCACCAAGCACAGCGGCTTTATGAATTTTTTGAGGGATCACGGCACCAGCGCCGGTTTCTTTTTTCATTTGCGTGGTAGCAAAGAAAATACTGCGCAGTGCTGCCGACTCGGGAGTCATGCAAAGCTGACCAAAGGCTTTGGCTTCGGCGGCCAAACCTTGGTTGTAGCCCTGCTCTACCCCCGTTTGAATAACTCGGATAATTTTTAATGCGGCTGGGTAGTTACCCTGCGTTTTGGCTAACGTTTGTTTTAACGCTTGCGAGAACACCAGCTTACGTCCAGGCGAGGTTTGCTCTAACAGCTTGTTTAATAAGCTTTGCTTTTTAACCACTACCGGTGGTTTACCCGCCAAAACTTTTTTAACCGCCGCTTCTAACAAAATACTCTGCGGCACCACGTCATCGACCAAACCGGCTTTTTTTGCTTGCGCAGCACGCAGCTGTTTACCGGTTAAAATCATGTCTAAGGCTTTTTGTACGCCTACCAGTTTAGGTAAACGTTGCGTTCCCCCACTACCCGGTAATAAGCCCAGTTGCACTTCGGGTAAACCTAACACCGTTTTCGGGCTATCAGTGGCAATACGCGAATGACATGCCATGGCCAACTCTAAGCCACCGCCTAAACAAGGGCCGTGAATGGCGGCAACCACAGGCACACGCATCTGAGACAAACGGTCAAACATTTGTTGGCCCATTTGCGCAATCTTTTCCGCTTCGTCTGCACTTTTGCAGCTGTCTAACATGCTGATGTCGGCACCGGCAATAAACGAGTCTGCTTTGCCACTGATAAACACCACGCCTTTAATTTTGCTGTCGTTGGTAATTTTTTGTAGTAGCTGTTCAATTTCACTGGCGAAAGAGGCTTTTAACACATTCATGCTTTCGCCAACGATATCCATGGTCAAAATGGCCACCTGATCGTCGCGTACGGCTAAACTGAAGCTGTTGCTGTCACTCATTATTCTGTCTCCACAATCATTGCTGCACCCAAGCCACCGGCTGCACAAGCCGTAGTAAGGCCAACGCCGCCACCGCGACGGTTTAATTCATTCAGCGTTTGCACGATTAAGCGCGTGCCCGTTGCCGCAAATGGGTGTCCATATGCCAGAGAGCCGCCATTAACGTTAAATTTCGCCATATCAATCTCACCAATCGCTTGATCTAAGCCCAGCTGTTCTTTTGCAAACTTGCGACTAGCAAACATCTGCATATTCGCTAGCGCTTGCGCAGCAAAAGCTTCGTGCATTTCAATTAAGGTGAGATCGGCTAAGTTCATGCCTGCCCGAGCCAACGCAATTGGCGTAGCGTAAGACGGCCCCATTAACATATCTTGCCATACGTCAATGGCCGCAAAAGCATAACTACGAATGTAGCCCAGCGGTTTATAGCCGAGCGCTTTAGCTCGACCTTCAGTCATCATCAATACTGCCGAGGCTCCGTCAGTTAAAGGGGTGCTGGTAGCCGCAGTTACCGTGCCATGCGCTCGATCAAACACCGGCTTTAATTTGGCATAAGACTCTAATTTAGAGTCCATTCGGATATTGTTATCCATGTCTAAAAAGCGGCTGTAAGGCTCAACATGCGCAGTCATCACTTCGCCAGCCATCTTGCCTGACTGCCACGCCGCTGCGGCTAAGCTGTGTGAACGGTGCGCCATTTCATCTTGTGCTGCCCGGCTGATACCATGGCTTTTGGCCATTTGCTCTGCCGTGTCGCCCATCGATAAACCCGTGCTGTATTCTGCAATGGCCGGTGGCACTGGCATTAAATCTTTTAAACCTAACTTGCGCACGATGGCTAATTTTTGGCCAAGCGTTTTGGCTTTGTTTAAATCCACTAAGGCGCGTGCCAGTTTTTTACTGACACCAATAGGTAATACTGAACTCGAATCGGCCCCGCCAGCAATACCAACTTGGGTAATACCCGCCATCATCGACTCGGCAACACTTACCACCGATTGAAAACTGGTAGCACAAGCCCGTGTTACGCTGTAAGCGTCGGTTTGCACTGGCATACCGGAGCCTAATACAATTTCACGTGCAATATTGGGCGCTTCTGGCATTTGGATAACTTGGCCATACACCACCTGCTCAATTAAAGCAGGATCTAATTCGGTGCGGATCAATAATTCATTGACCACTAACTTGCCCAAGTCCAAGGCGGACACACCGTGAAACTCCGTTGCCTGTTTAGCAAAGGGGGTACGTAACCCAGCCACAATGGCGATACGTTCGCCCTGCCGAGTAGTGAGATTAATTGGCGCAGCCATAGTGATCCTCTTTTTGCAATTCTGTTTGATTACAGGTCTGACCTCTGAGTGTAGCTCGATTGTAACCACACTCAGCAAAAATTAAAACAGTTGTTTTAAGAGCGGTTTAATCGTTGCCATTTAGATTATCAATAATCAAAGGTCAACATGCCCCTTGCCCTTGTTTTCTTTTAACGGGAACCTTATAAAGGTTAGAACATCTTAGCTTAGCTAGCTTTGCCATTAATTGTGCAAAAATCATTCACTTATTGACTAAAAGACTAACATTATTATGGTTCAGGCATTTGCATCACTAAAAAGCTATTTAGACAGTCAAGTACTGGGGCAACCAGCACTGACCGAAGGGATCTTGTTGGCCTTACTGGCCAATGGTCATTTATTAGTAGAAGGGCCACCGGGGTTAGCGAAAACGCGCGCCGTAAACGCGCTGGCACAGGGTGTAGAAGCCGAATTTCATCGGATCCAATTTACCCCAGATTTACTGCCTGCCGATTTAACCGGTACCGATATTTATCGGCCAGAGACCGGCCAGTTTGCTTTTCAATCAGGCCCATTGTTTCACAATATTATTTTGGCGGATGAAATTAACCGTGCGCCCGCCAAGGTGCAATCTGCCTTATTGGAAGCGATGGCCGAAAAACAAGTTACCGTTGGGCGTAATACCTACCCTTTACCGGAATTGTTTTTAGTGATGGCCACACAAAACCCACTAGAGCAAGAAGGCACATACCCCTTACCAGAAGCACAACTCGACCGCTTCTTACTGCATTTAAAAGTGGATTATCCTGATAGCCAAACCGAATTAGCCATTTTGCGCCTAACCCGCGCTGAGGCTCGGCACGAAGCAGCTGCAGCGGCAAAGCCAATAAGCCAAGCAGAAATCTTTGCTGCCCGCCAAGCGATTTTAAAGTTACACCTTTCGGAAAGTCTTGAACACTATATGGTGCAGTTAATTATGGCGAGTCGCCAACCTGCCGCTTACAGCAGTAAACTGGCCAGTTGGATTGGCTATGGCGCCAGCCCACGCGCTACCATCGCATTAGATCGCTGTGCCCGTGCCCGTGCTTGGTTGCAAGAGCGTGATTTTGTGACGCCTGAAGATATTCAAGCGGTGTTTCATAATGTGATGCGCCACCGCTTAATTCTGACCTATGCCGCTGAAGCAGAGGGCATCAGCACCGATCATGTGCTCGATGAAATTTTACAGCAGGTCGCTGTGCCATAAATGAACATGCCAGAACCCACGCCGTCACAATGGTTAGCCACCCTACAAGCCAGCGGTTACCATCTTGGTTTAGCTGAGCTGTTGTGGTATCAACGCCATACGCAACTTTTGGATCTGCGCCCAACGATTGCCATTCAAAGCAAATTGGCCGGCAGTTATTTGGCCAAAAGCAAAGGTCGCGGCATGGAGTTTGACGAAGTGAGGCATTATCAGCCTGGTGATGACGTGCGAGCGATTGACTGGCGTGTTACCGCACGGACCGGCAAGGTGCACACCAAGCTATTTCGTGAAGAAAAAGAACGGCCAGTGTTTATACTTACCGATCTGAGCAGCAGTATGCGCTTTGGTTCCACCTTGTTATTAAAATCTATTCAAGCTGCGCATCTCGCTTCGGTGATCAGTTGGCACAGCAAAGCACATGGCGATAAACTTGGCGGCATTGTCTTTAGTCAGCAACAACATCGTTTACTCAAGCCGGCCAGTCGCACCCGTGGCGTACTGCGCTACCTGCAAGCCTTAGTCGATGTGCACCAAGCCGCCGCCCCTGCCCAAGGGTTATCCTTAGCGCAAGCGCTGGCCGAGGTACGCCGCTTGTTACGCCCGGGCAGTTTGTTGTATGTGCTGTCTGACTATAACGCTTTAGATGATGAAGCGATGCGCCATTTACAGCTGATCCGACAGCATAATGAAGTGCATTGCTGTCAATTGGTCGACCCGCTAGAACAACAACTGCCTGCCAAAGCGCAAGGCTCTGCCTTGGTGCAAGCCAATGCAGAGCCACTGTTGGTGACACTTGGCGATCGCAAGCTGCAGCAACGCTATCAACAACAGCAACAACAGACCATGCAAAAAATGCAACAGCAACTCCAACAACTCGGCTGTAAATGGCTTAGCATCAGCAGTGCTGAACCATTATTAACCCAATTGTCGAGGGGTTATCATGGCCGATAAACACGATTTACTGCCGCAATTAGCGGATATTTATGAGCCTGAACTAGCCAGCAGTATGTTGCCACCACTGGGTTATTGGTTGCTCGCCTTGCTGGCATTAACGTTACTAACCGCTTTATTATTTTGGCGCTATCGGGCAAAACAGCAATCGCGGGTTAAACGCGCAGCAATGGCCGAATTGGCACAAATTGATTGGCAATCGCCGCAAGCCGCCACCGCATTAAATGTGCTGTTAAAACGGCTATTAAAGCACTATCAACCTAGCCACCCGCTGTTAAGCGCCAGCACCGAGCAATGGCAAGCTTTTTTACAACAGCAATTACCGGCGCAGTTGACGCTTCCGCCTTTGGCCACGCTGCTTTATCAAGCACCTGGGCCAGATAAAACGGCACAGCAACAGCAATTTTGGCTGGCAACCCAGCACATCATTAAACAATTAGATCCTGTACAAGGGTTTACTTCATTTAAGCAAGGCGGCACCCATGCTTGATCTCGCTTACCCTTGGTTATTGTTAGCCTTGCCGTTACCGCTGTTGCTAAAGAAAAAACCGCAGCGCAATGGCAGTGCCCTTAATTTACCGGCTTTAGCTAAACTAGGCAGTGCCAATCAAGCCAAAGCCGAGCAGCGGAACGTCAGTCATTTTTTATTGGTGGTGATTTGGCTGTTATTAGTGATCAGTGCCACGCAGCCACGCTGGTTGGATGAGCCGGTAAGCTTGCCACAGCCTGGGCGCGAACTCATGTTAGCGATTGATTTATCCGGCTCAATGGATATCCCCGATATGCGATTGGAGATGGGGAATACCACCCGATTAAAAGCCATGAAAGTGGTGTTGGGTGAATTTATTCAAGCGCGTCAAGGAGATCGTATTGGTTTAGTGCTATTTGCCGATGCCGCTTTTCAGCAAACCCCGCTGACGTTTGACCTAGCCACAGTGCAGCAATTTCTTGATGATGCCGTTATCGGGCTGGTTGGGCAACGCACTGCCATTGGTGAGGCCATTGGCTTAACGGTAAAACGCTTTAATAATTTTGAGACCAGCAATAAAGTGCTGATTTTACTCAGTGATGGTGCAAACAATGCTGGCGATATTCAACCCCGAGAAGCATTGCAACTGGCTAAAGCGGCGGGCGTAAAAATTTACACGGTGGGGCTCGGTGCAGAACAAATGATTCAGCAAAGCCTGTTCGGACAGCGCAATATCAATCCGTCGCAAGATTTAGATGAGCCCTTGTTGATAGAATTAGCTGAAAGCACCGGCGGACGTTACTTTCGTGCTCGTAGCCCGCAAGAATTACGAGAAATTTATCAGTTATTAGATGAACTCGAACCGATTGAGCGTGAAGAGCTGACCTTTCGGCCACAGCGCAGCCTGTTGCATTATCCGCTGGCCCTCGCCTTGCTCTGTTCATGCTTTTTAGCGGTTCGGCGTATCAATTGGTCTGGAGTAACGAAAGATGTTCGCTGACTTTCATTTTTTACGACCTTATTGGTTACTGGCGCTGCTGCCACTGGCACTCCTTTGCTGGTTACTGCAAAAGCGGCGACAAGACACTAGCCCGTGGCAACAACTGATTGCCCCGCATTTGCAGCATGTGATGTTGTTGGGCCAACATATTCAGCAACGTCAACCTTGGGCGCTACCACTGTTAGCCAGCTGTTGGTTGCTGACAGTATTAGCGTTAAGTGGCCCCAGCTGGCAGAAACTGCCACAACCGGCCTTAACGGTGAAAAAAGCCACAGTTTTAGTCATGGATATGTCGTTATCAATGCGGGCAACAGATCTAACGCCCGATCGCCTGACACAGCAACGCTTTAAAGCTTTAGATTTCATTGATTTGCTGCAAGAAGGTGATTTGGGTTTAATCAGTTACGCCGCCGATGCCTTTGTCATTTCGCCACTGACGCCAGATCATAATAATATCCGCCTGCAAATTCCTACCCTACGCCCAGAATTGATGCCCGCTCAGGGCTCTAATGTGCTACGCGCGCTAGAGCAAGCCGCCGAGTTATTAGAACAAGCCGGTTATCCCAGCGGTGAAATTGTACTGTTTACCGACGGCTTTGATGCTGATAGTTATCAGTCTATCCAGCAATTACTTAACAATTGGCCACATCAATTAGCCATCATGGCTTTTGGTCAAGCCGAAGGTGCAGTGGTGCGTTTAGAAAATGGCGAACTGCTAAAAAATGCTCAAGGCGGTGTTGTGATGCCTCGTGTCCCTCTTGAACAACTGCGCGTTCTCGCTCGACAAGCCGGCGGAAGCTTAGTGCAAGCCGGTGCCGATAATGCGGATTTACAACAACTACTTAAACAAAACCAACAGCAATATGATGACAGACAGCCACAGCCCCTGATGACAGGCGATCAATGGCAAGACAATGCTGTTTATTTGGTATGGTTACTCTTACCCTTAGCACTATGGCTAGCGCGTAAAGCACCCATTTTAGTGATTTTGCCCTTGTTATATCTGCCACCAGCAGATGCCGTAAGTTGGCGTGATTTATGGCAAACAAGACAACAGCAAGCCGTAGAGGATTATCAACAGCAAGACTATCAACAAGCTCAACAGAAGTTTCGTGATCCTTTATGGCAAGGTAACGCCGCTTACCGCGCCGAAGATTATGCCGCAGCAGCAGAAGCCTATCAGCGAGCCAGCAACGACGCCCCCTCCGTTGATAGCTGGCACAATTTAGGTAATGCCTTAGCGATGCAACAGCAATATGAAGCTGCTTTAGCGGCTTACGAGCAAGCACTGGCGCTTGACGGCGAGGCGCCATCACCGGCGGCCAATGCTGAGCTAATGCGCAAGTTGTTAAAACAACAAGAGCAAGAACAACAACAGGATCAGCAACAGCAAGATAAACAACAAGGTCAGCAAGACGGCGATGCTGCCGACGACGCGTCATCTGAAAAGCAAGACGCTGAAGAGTCGGCTGAGTCCGAGCAAAACTCAGCAGAAGATGGCAGTGCCGGTGATAGCAGCGCACAAGCCGAGCAAAATGCTGAACAGCAAGAAGACGCCGCACAACGAGAGCAACAAGCCGCGCAGCAAGCAACAGAACAGCAACCCGGCGACGAACCGCCAAGCAATAAACAGCAAGTTGTAACTGAAAACTGGCCCAATGCCACGCCAGAACAACAACAAGAGCTAGAAAACCTGCTGCGCAAGGTACAAGACGATCCGGGTATTTTACTGCGCAACAGAATGTTATTAGAACATCAGAAACGTCGTACTCAACCCCCTCCAGGAGCTCGTCAGGAATGGTGACATCGGTATTTAACAGCTTTATTTTTCTGTTACTGGTTATGAGCATGCCGCTAGCGGCCTTTAGTTCACTGACCAGTGAAGTAGATAAAAACCCGGCACTGGCCGGTGAAGCCATCACCTTGGTTGTCACGGCAGATAGCCGTTTATCGGCTGACGCCTTAAATTATCGGCAGTTAGAGCAAAACTTCCGCGTAATGGCACCGTCGGTTAGCCAAAGCACGCAAATTATTAACGGCCAAAGCAGCCAAAGTACCCGCTGGTCACTGACGTTATTTCCGCTGAACAGCGGCGTGTTCACTATTCCGGCCTTTGAAATTAACGGTATTCGTTCTTTACCGCTCACCGTGGAAGTGTTAGACCAACCCATAAAAAAAGATGCCTCACGCGAGCTGTTTGTTGAAGCCAATTTAATTGCCACCAATAACGTCTATGTGCAACAAATGTTGTATTACGATGTGGTGATTTATTTTAGCGGTGATTTACAGCGCGGCACCTTAACTGAACCGCAACTCGAAGGTGCTGAGATTAAACGGGTGGGTCAAGATGCCGAAGGCAGCGCTATCGTTAATGGTGTGCGTTATCGCACTATTACCCGTCGTTATAGTGTTATCCCGCAGCGCAGCGGAGATATGGTGATTAACCCGCCGGTATTTACCGGTGAAGTGATTGATCGCGATAACAGCAACTACAATTATTTTGCCCGCAGTAAAACTGTGATGCAGGAAGCCAACCCCATTACCCTGCAGGTATTACCGCAACCAGATAATTTCCCTGGAAATTGGCTTGTCGCCGGTTTAGTTACACTGACAGAAGAGTGGCAACCCAATAACACCGAATTAGTGGTCGGCGAGCCCGTTACGCGGATCATCACCTTATCGGCAGTCGATGTGTCGCCCAGTCAATTACCCGAGTTATCTCAGCAACTGCCCGCGCAATTACGCTCATATGATGAACAGCCGCAAAGTGTCGGCGCTGAACGTAATGGCCGCTTGGTCGCGCAAAAAGTCTTTACCACGGCTTTAATTGCTAATGCTGAGGGGGATGTAACACTTCCAGAAATTAGTTTGGCTTGGTGGAATAGCCAAACGGATCAATTACAAACTACGGTGTTACCTGCACGTACATTTAAAGTTATTGCAGCAGCAGGTGCTAAACCTACTGCCAACACGCTGCCTGCGCCAATGGCTACCACACCGTCAGTGGCTAGCAACCCTTGGCAATGGAATTACACCTCAAGTCTACTTAGCCTGCTCTGGCTTGCATCAATGCTGATCGCGCTTTACTTTTTAAAATCACGCTCTGCGCAACCAGCAGCTTTAAACACAGTACGCAGCGCCAAAGTGATGGCGGATAATCGCTTGCTACAACAAGCCTGTGCCGTAGGTGATGCAGCAACAGCGGCACAGCAATTACTCCTTTGGGGGCAACAGCAATTTGGCACTTCGATGCGCTCTTTAGGGCAGTTAATGGGCCACCTACAAGATGAGGCGTTATTAGCCGAGTTAAAGCAGCTGGAACAACAACTGTACAGTAACACCGACAGCCCGTGGCAGGGCAACAGCCTTTATCAGCAATGGCGGCAATGGCAAGCGCCAGCAAAACAGCCTACACCGCAAGGGCTGGCGTCACTTTATCCTTGATAAATTGCGGTTAACCCCATAATAACGTACTGAAAACCCAAAGCCCCTGTATTAGCTACCGGGGCTTTACGTTAGAATGACCAAGAGCTGAGACCGCGTTACTGAAAATGACTGGTATCTAAGCAGCCTAGTTGTTAACATTTAAAGTGATTTGACTTTTGCTGATGGGGATCGAAACGGTTGTCGCGTCAGCAAACGTCAGCTCAATCATCATTATCGCGAGATACTCTCAAGGTTAATCGCCTGGTCAGTTAACCTCGCTGTAATGCCAAATAAAACTAAAAAAGGAGCTCGCGTAGTGGAAACTGCCACCCTAATATCTTTGGGTATTTATTTTCTTGCCATGATCGGCATCGGTTTATATTCCTACAATGCCACAGATAATGATGTTTCAGGCTATATGCTCGGTGGTCGTAAACTCGGCCCTGGCGTAACAGCGCTCTCTGCCGGTGCCTCTGATATGAGTGGTTGGATGTTAATGGGCTTACCCGGCGCCATGTATGTTTCTGGCCTTAGTAGCACCTGGATAGCGGTCGGTTTATTAATTGGTGCTCTACTGAACTACCTGATTGTTGCGCCAAGACTGCGGGTGTATACCGAAATAGCCAATGATGCGATTACCATTCCGGATTACTTTGAAAAACGTTTTGAAGACAAAACGCGCATGCTGCGTATTGTCTCTTCTTTAGTTATCGTTATTTTCTTTACGCTGTACACCTCTTCAGGTGTCGTGGGCGGCGGTAAATTATTCGAAAGCTCGTTTAATCTTAACTACGAACTGGGCCTGTATATTACCGCGGGCGTAGTGGTTATTTACACCCTGATTGGCGGCTTTATGGCGGTTAGCATTACCGACTTTGTGCAAGGCTGCTTAATGTTTATCGCTCTGGTATTAGTGCCTATCGTGGCGATTGATCACCTTGGCGGGATCAGTGAAGTTAACCAAATTGTCACTAACATCAACCCTGATTTAATGAATTGGGTAGCCGGCAGTTCAGTTCTGGGAATCATCTCAGCGCTCAGTTGGGGCTTGGGCTATTTTGGCCAGCCGCATATCATCGTACGCTTTATGGCGATCCGTTCGGTTAAAGATATCAAAATGGCTCGTCGTATAGGCATGAGCTGGATGTTTGTGACCATCGTCGGTGCCATTACTACCGGTTTTGTGGGTATCGCTTATGTGGCGAAAACCAAAATGGACATCGCCGATCCTGAAACCATCTTTATTGTCTTCTCACAGTTTTTATTCCATCCGCTGATCAGTGGTTTTTTACTAGCGGCTATTTTAGCGGCCATTATGAGTACCATCTCATCACAGCTGTTGGTAACGTCGAGCTCGTTAACCGAAGACTTTTATAAAACCTTTGTGAATCGCAGCGCCACCCAAACAGAATTAGTGGTGGTGGGTCGTTTATCGGTATTATTAGTGGCCTTAGTGGCTATCGCTCTAGCCTACGATCGCGATAGTTCAGTACTGCAATTAGTAAGCAATGCTTGGGCCGGTTTTGGTGCGGCCTTTGGCCCTCTGATTATCATGAGCTTGTATTGGCCACGCATGACGTTTGCCGGTGCGCTTAGCGGTATTATTGTTGGTGCGGGCACTGTATTACTGTGGATCTACTTACCTATCAGCATTAATGGTCAAACGCTAAGTGCGACCATGTACGAAATTGTACCAGGGGTGATCTTCAGTACTTTAGCCATTATTGTTGTCAGTTTAATGGGTAGAATGCCATCAGAAAGTGTACAGCAGATGTTCACTAAGATGCTCACCACCCTAAAAGCAAACACTTAATGCGCTTTAATCGAAACAGCCAGTGACAAAACAGGCTGTTTTTACTGATTGTGCTGAAGATACGCTGGCTTTCATAGCCAGCGTTTTGTTACATTAAGCAAAGTTTACTTGTCGGAGAAACCTCACGAATGTTTTTTTATGCCGCTCGCCAACCCATCTTGGACCGAAATAAAGCGCTCTTCGGCTACGAATTGCTATTTCGGGATGGCGTCGATAACGCATTTCCAGACATTGATGGTGATGAAGCCACGTCAAAAATGATTGAAGGCAGTCAATTTGCTTTTGGTTTAGACGACTTTCTGGGCGATAAGCCGGGCTTTATCAACTTCACACTAGAAACACTGCTAAAAAAATACCCCAGTATGCTGCCAAAAGAACAGGTAGTCATTGAAGTACTCGAAACGGTGCAACCGGGCAAACGCCTGCTAGCAGAATGCCAGCAACTTAAAGAGCAAGGTTATGTTTTGGCACTCGACGATTACGAGCATAAACATGTTTGGCGGCATTTTTACCCTTATATTGATATTATCAAAATCGATTTTCGCAGCACCAATAGCGAACAAATTGAAGAAATAAAAACGGCGATTGCCGACTTTCCGAACATCAAGTTATTAGCCGAAAAAGTAGAAACTATTGAAGAGTTTCAACAAGCTATGGATCAAGGTTTTGCCTACTTCCAAGGTTACTTTTTTTCTAAGCCGGAAATGATGCAAGCCAAAGCGCTTTCTCCTTCACAATTGGCATTAGCTGAGCTGTTATATGAAACATCGAAGGCCGATATGGATTTAGTGCAAATTGCCGAAGTGTTTAAACGCGATGTGACGCTTTCATATAAGCTATTACGTTATAGTAACTCGGCCATTTTCCGCCGCCGCACTGAAATTGATACCATCAAGCATGCCATCGTAGTGCTTGGTCAAGCTGAGTTAAAGAAATTTTTATCCTTATTATTTACCGCGCAAATCAGTACCGACAAACCGGCTGAACTGATGCGAATGGCCATGACTCGGGCAAACTTTGCTGAAGGCTTAGCGGCATTATCGGGCACAGTACCGTTAGAGAAAGCTTTCTTAACCGGGATGATGTCGTTAATGGATGCGATTTTAGATGAGTCAATTGAAAGCGTGATGGAAAAATTACCGCTGTCAGCTGATATCAAAGACGCATTAGTGAATAAAGAAGGCGTGCTTGCCGATTATATTCGCTTAATTGAGTATTACGAAACGGCGCACTGGACGGAAGCGACGAGCACTATCAAACACCTGAATTTACCTGTTGAAAAAGTACCGGATGCGTATCATCAGGCTGTGCAATGGGCTAACGAACAAATGAAAGCCTTAGGCGAACTCGCCTAAGGCTTTGCTTTAACCCTTAGTCAAAACTGACATATTGCGCCACGCGTGCCGCCAGTTTTGGGCCAATGCCTTTTACTTTGGTCAGATCCGCTTCATTGCTAATAGCACCATTTTCATTAATGTGCGCCACTATCGCTTCTGCTTTCACTTTGCCTAAACCTGGCACGGCAACCAATTGCTCTACACTGGCTTGATTCAAGCGTAATTTAGTGGTCGCTTGGCTAGCGGTCGCTTTAGTCACTTCTTGAACATTACTATTGGCTAAACTGTGGTTAGCTACCAATACGGCAGTAGCTAGCAATGTGGCAACAATAATATTTTTCATAACAGCTTTCCTCCCGAAATGGCTGGATGCCGCAGCAGTAAACACTGACATAACCTTACTTACCTACCAGAGTCGGTAGCCGCTGGTAGCTACAACATTCGCAAAGCGGACATCGCAAGCAAAATTACCGACCGCATTAAATCTAGACGCAGAAAAAAATTTTGCAACTTTATTTTAAAAAATTTAATTAAATAGCTACATTCACATTCAGGTTGAATTAAGCCATCAACGCCTATTCTTCGCACATTGCTGATTGCCGCCAATAGAATATTTCAGTACATTAGCAAGAATACACAAACAGATTATGAAGTTAGACATAAATCAGCGGTTAGCTTATGCCAATCACAGCGTATTACTTTGTGGCTTCTACAGTTTAAGCAAGGCCTGTAGTTAACACACCTTACCAGTCGTAGCGGTGTTCCACACTGTCTAGGGGGTTGAATAATATGACAAAAATACTCACGATTTTACTTAGTTGCAGTTTGCTGCTGGTGCTTGTTGCGCCCTTGCAAGCAAACGATAGCGCTATGTTGTTGAGTGATAACAAAGAACCTGCAAAACAACCCACTGTATTACCCACAAAAGACATTACGAAAGAAACTGCAGCGCAACTCGCAAAACAACGTTTTCCTGGCCGTATCCTCAAAGTTAGAGCAGAATCTCGACAATATCGTGTACGAGTGATGCAAGATGATGGTCGAGTTGTTAATGTTATTGTCGATGGCCGCAGCGGCCGTGTTAAAAGGGAAGATTAAGCATGCGAGTTTTAGTCATCGAAGATGAAAAATTATTAGCCGAGCAAATTAAGAACGACCTGCTACAACAACAATTTAGCGTTGATCTGGCGGTAGATGGTGCCGAAGGTTGGTTTAAATTATCCGAATATCCTTATGATCTGGCCATTATTGATTTGGGTTTACCCAAGTTAGATGGCTTATCGGTGATCCGCAAAGCGCGTAAACAAGAATTAAAAACCCCTATCATCATTTTAACAGCGCGTGGCAGCTGGCAAGAAAAAGTGGAAGGTTTAGATGCTGGTGCTGATGATTATTTAACGAAACCCTTTCACAATGAAGAGTTATTAGCCCGTTGTAACGCACTGATCCGCCGCGCAGCTGGTCAACCGGATCCCACCCTGAGCTCGGGCCCAATTTCTTTAAATAGCCGCACACAACAGGTGTGGCTGGGTGAAAACGAAGTGAGTTTAACCGCCTATGAATATAAAGTGCTAGAGTACTTTATGCTCAACCCAGGTAAGGTGATCTCTAAAACTGAACTAACCGAGCACATCTACGATCAAGACTTTGATTTAGACAGTAATGTTATTGAAGTGTTTGTACTGCGGTTACGTAAAAAACTCGACCCCGATGCTGAGTTAAAACCGATCGAAACACTGCGTGGTCGGGGTTATCGCTTTAATTTACAAGTGAGTAAATGAGAGTTATCCCTCTTAAGCTCCGTCAAGGGCTGGTAAGCGCAGTATTATTAGTATTGCTGCTGCCCAGCTCTTTTTTGGCTATTGAGCAAGCCTTTCACACTCAGCTGTTAACCAATGCGGAACAAAAAATGGAAGTACATATGTACGCCATTTTGTCTGAGCTTAACTTGGTTAATAACAAAATAGAATTAACCAACAACTCGCTGGCCCCAGACTTCTATCGGCCAGACTCGGGTTTAAGTGCTTATGTTACCGACGGCAAACAGCTTTTATGGCAATCCGACTCTTCGCTTAATCAAAGCTTTCGTGTGCCAGACATTACCTTAGTACCAGGGCAGCATATTTTTTATGCTGAACAACAGCAAGACAGCCAATTTCAAATTCTCAGTATCGCTTTTTTGTTTGATTCCGGTGAAAGCGCTCGCCCGCTCGCCATTCATGTGGTGCAAACCGCAGAATTGTTACTTGCACCACACAAAAGCTTCCGCTCAACGCTATTACGTTGGTTTATTGGTATTGCACTAGGTTTATTACTGCTTAGTATTCTGGCTTATTACTGGACGACCAAACCGTTAACCCGCTTAGACCATGAAATCAGACAACTTGAACGCGGTAAACAAGATCACTTAATGGGCAATTATCCGTCTGAGCTAAATGTTATTAAAGAAGATCTGAATTTATTATTAGCCAGTCAAAACCGCCAAAAGCTGCGCTATCGTAACCATTTAAGTGACTTAGCGCATGCCTTAAAAACCCCGGTAGCCGTGCTTAGAACCTCCCCTTTAGCTCAACAGCCTGAACTAAAAGAACAAATTGACCGCATTACTGCGATGATCGAGCATCAGCTAAAAAAAGCCAGCAGCTCAGGTCAGGATATTTGGAAAAAAGAAACGCTGATCTTACCGCTACTAGAAAAGCTAATTAACGCCCTACAAAAAATTTACCGTGATAAAGACTGTGAAATTGAGCTAGTGTGCAGCGAAGAGGCCTTTTTCCGTGGTGATGAAACCGATTTAATGGAAGTATTGGGTAACTTACTGGATAACGCCTGTAAAGCCAGCCGTCATCAAGTTCGGGTAACTATCGGCCAACAACCCTTTTCAATTATCGTCGAAGATGATGGCCCTGGCATTGCGAAAAAAAATCGCCAAGAACTGTTTCAACGTGGCACACGACTCGACACCTATGTCGAAGGCCATGGCGTCGGCTTATCTATCGTCTCTGAGCTGGTAAACTCATACTCAGGCAACATTACCATTAGCGACAGTGAGTTAGGCGGTGCCTGTTTTACCCTTGTATTTAATGACGATGCCTAAATACCTAAACAAATTACTGTACTGATTGATCGCAGCGCGTTAGCGTAGCGTAAGCAGTTAAAATTAATTAAGGGTATTATTATGGATCTTAATCCGGCAACAATTAGAATCAAAAACCTGCGCTTACGCACTTACATCGGCATTAACGAAGATGAGATTGCGAACAAACAAGACGTGGTCATAAACGCTAAAATTGTTTATCGCGCTGAAACAGCCGCACAAACCGATGACATGGCTAACGCGCTAAATTATCGCACCATCACTAAACAAATTATTGCCCTGGTTGAAAACAATCGCTTTGGTTTATTAGAAAAACTCACCTCTGACGTCCTTGCTTTAGCCAGTGCGCATGCCTCTGTTAGCTACGCTGAAGTGGAAATCGACAAACCGCACGCCCTGCGTTTTGCCGATTCTGTTTCGCTAACCTTATCGGTTAACAAATAACCCGCTATACTTCAATAAAGGTTGATGTGTTACAACTGTTTGTAACAACAACGTAAGTAAGGATACCTGATATGCAGATCCTCATTACGGGCGGCACCGGCTTAATCGGCAGTGCTTTAGTACGACTTTGGCAAGCTGAGCATAAACTGCTTATCCTCAGCCGTACCGGCCGTAAAAGTGCTAACAGTAACATTCACTATATTAATGCCCTTTCAGAAGTGGATTTTAATACCATTGATGTGGTGGTGAACTTAGCGGGTGAGCCCATTGCGAAGCGCCGCTGGAGCGAAAAACAAAAAAACCTTATTTGCCAAAGCCGTTGGCAGCTTACTGAAGCACTTAGCAAACTGATCAGTCAAGCTTCAACGCCTCCAAAATTGCTGATCAGTGGCTCTGCTACGGGTTATTATGGCCGGCAGGGCAACACTGAGATCACCGAAGAATACGATGCTTTTTTCCCTGAATTTACCCACGATATTTGCGCGAAATGGGAAAACTTGGCGATGCAAGCCAGTAGTGATAAAACCCGCGTAGCGTTGTTACGTACAGGCATCGTGTTAGCCGAAGACGGCGGCGCACTAGCCAAAATGTTACCACCTTTTAAAATGGCATTAGGCGGGGTCATGGGCGACGGCACACAGTATATGTCGTGGATCCATTTAGACGATATGGTTAATCTTATCAACTTTATTATGCAACACGACGATATAAGCGGCCCGGTGAATGCCGTAGCACCGCGCCCAGTAACCAATAAAGTGTTTACCGCTGAATTAGCTAAACGTATAAAACGCCCTGCGGTATTACCGATGCCGGCGTTTATGGCCAGCTTGTTGTTTGGTGAAATGGCCGACATTTTGCTATACGGGCAACGCGTGGTTCCGCAAAAACTGCTAAAAGCCGGTTTTACGTTCCGCTATCCGCAGCTATCGCAGGCATTAGCCGCATTAACATTGTGACGTCAAAGCAAAAAGCCAAAAAACAAAAACCCCTAACATATGATTAGGGGTTTTTAGTTTTAGCAGTTTTTGTTGGCTTACCCAGCCATTATCCTTGTAGCACTCGGCGGATCAATACCGCACCTGGCACTTGCAATAAGCGACGTAACTGCCACCAGCCCAAAGCAGACACTAGCAGCGCACCACTGAGCGGCCCCATCCACCATAAGGCATAATGAAAACTAAAGGGTAATTCAAACAAGCGCTGTTGCAGGGTTAATAACAACACTTCTGCCAGCACTGTGGCAAACAAGCCCGCTAACGCCCCCAAAAAAGTAAACTCTAAGATTAGCGCATTGCGTAAAAAAGCATAACGCGCGCCAAGGGTACGCAATATGGCTAACTCTTGCTCGCGTTGCTCTAGGGTTGCTTGCACTTGTGCTACCAGTACCAACGCCGAAGCCAAGATAATTATCAGTAATATAAAGCTAAGTGCGACGGTGACTTGCGCAATAATGTCTTGCACCTGTTTGATTATCGCCTCGACACTTAATACGGTGACCGTGGGCATCAAACGCGCTAACTGATTAACGAGCTGATAGCGATCCGGCTCGATATAAAACGCCGTGATATAGCTAGCCGGAAAACCTGCTAACAAATCCGGGCTTAAAATCATGTAGAAATTTGGCTGCAAGCTGTTCCAATCTACCTGCCGAATGCTGCTGATCTTGGCCGAGACCATTTGCCCGCCAATCGAAAACTGCACCTGATCATCTAATTTCAAACCTAAGCGCTCAGCGAGTTCCTGCTCTACCGACACCTCACCGCGACTTTCAGTTGAAAACCAGTTACCACTTAAGATTTTATTGGCTGTAGGTAGGGTGGATAGCCACGTTAGGTTTAACTCTCGCCCAACCCCCGTGCGTTGTTCAGTGCGATCTTCTTTTGTGGCTTCATCGCGCATTTGCTCTTGGTTCACTTGCACTAAACGCCCCCGCACCACCGGATAAAACGGCTCAGATTGCAGTTGATGCGCTTTGGCAAAGTCTGCTAATTGGCTACGCTGCGCTTCGCTGACATTCACCAGAAAGTGATTGGGAGCACCTTCTGGGATCTGCTGTTGCCACTGTCCAATTAATTCGGCGCGCACAAAATACAGCAACAACGCCAAGAACAAGGCTAAAGAAAAAGTAATTAACTGAAAGCTATTCGCCCATAACCTGCGGCGTAAATTGGCCAGTGCCAGCTTGCCAGCACTGCTTTGGCCCGCGGCTACCGGTTTAGCGGCTTTCACCATTAAGGCTGCGATTCCTAATAGCGTACCGACGAACACCCCACAAACTAAAAACAAGCCGATGCTAATTAACCATTCACCTGAAAATAGCCACATTAAACCGAATACCGCGACGGCGCCGGTGATAAATTGCCAACGATCAAACACCAGCTGCTGCACTGGTTGTTTTAGTACTTGGATCGCTGGGGTGATGGTGAGTTGCCATAAAGGCCGAGCGGCAAACAGTAAGGCACATAAAATACAGGTTAGGCTACCCAGCCATATTGGCCGCAAACTAAATTCAGGTCGAAAATCGCCAACATACAAAACAATGGCCGACTCGACCCCAAGCAAAGTTAACTGCCCCAGCAATAAACCTAAGCCAAGGCTAAATAGCACCACTAGCAGTAAATGACTACAATAAATTTGCCGCACCTGCGCGGTGGTTGCGCCGAGGGCTTTGATAATAGCCACGGCTTGAGCGTGGCGCTGACTATAACGGCTTGCCGCTACTGCAGCAGCGCAGGCGGCTAACACGATACCTAACAAACCGGCTAATAATAAAAAGCGCTCAGCCCGCTCTAGGGCGCCACCCACGGCCGTTTGTCGATCACGATTACGCCAACGCTCGTGTACCGAGAGTAACGGTGTCACAGCAGTGGCAAAGCTGTCTAATTCGGCATTACCGCCGGCAAATAAATAACGGTAACTAATACGACTGCCCGGCTGCACAATGCCGGTGGCCACGACATCTGCGATGTGCATGATCACGCGGGGCGAACCACCAAACACACTGAGCGGTGCATCGGGTTCATTAACGATAACACCGGCAACTTGCAAACGGCTGCTGCCTAATTCAATGTCATCACCAACAGACACCTCAAGTAATCCCAGCAAACGCGGTTCAACCCAAATTTGCCCGGGCGTTAAACTGCCTAGTTCACCACTAAGCACGTTATTTGATTTATGCAGTATCAACTCGCCCCTTAGCGGGTAAGCAGTGTCGACAGCTTTGATTGTCGCCAATTGCATTTGTTGTGCACTAAACAGCATGGAATCGAACTGCATTTGCTGCGCAACTTGCAGGCTTTGCTGTTTAGCTAGGCTAATAATTTCTGGGTTAAATGGCTGACTCGAGCCCAAAACGCGATCCGCAGCAATAAATTGCGCACTGCGCTGCTCCAGCGCCACCCGCACCGTTTGGGTAATACCACTGAGGCTTACTACGGAGAAAACGGCTAAAAACAATGCAAAAGCAATAACCCATAACTCACCACGTTTTAATTCACGCCAAAATAAGCGCCAGGCAATACTAGCCCACATGAGCAGGCTCCTCTGTTTCGACAAAACGCCCGGCTTGCATTTTTAACTGGCGCTGACAACGTGCGGCAAGTTCTGCATTGTGCGTAACTAGCACCAAGGTAGTGCCTTGTTGCTGGTTTAATTCAAACAATAAATCTTCAATACGCTGGCCGGTCGTGGCATCTAAATTGGCGGAAGGTTCATCGGCAAATAAAATAGCCGGCTGCGTAATAAAGGCGCGGGCAATCGCCACGCGTTGCTGTTCACCACCCGATAGCTGCGCTGGATAAAAATCTGCACGATCTTGTAAGCCAACTTGCTTTAATAGGGTTAACGCCCGCTGTTTTGCCTGCTTATCCCCGGCTAGCTCGGCGGGTAAAGTAATATTTTCAATAGCGGTTAAACTGGGTAGCAATAAGAACGATTGAAACACAAACCCCACATGCGCCGCGCGGATCCCGGCACGGTCATCCTCAGATAAGTTATGCAGCGGCTGCCCGGTTAAAAAAACTTCACCGGCACTGGGCACATCTAAGCCGGCCAATAAACTCAATAAGGTCGATTTGCCTGAACCAGACGCACCAACAATGGCGACAGTCTCGCCTTGATTGATTGTCAAACTAATATCATGCAGGATAGTCAGTGATCCTTCGCTAACATTCACCCGTTTAGCAAGGTTAACCGCTTTAATATGAATTTCAGGTAGTTTAGTCATGCGCATCATCTTATGTTTTGTATTGTTTATTATTAGCCAGAACGCTCTGGCCCAAAAGTTCATGATCCTTGGCGATAGCTTAAGTGCGGCTTATGGCTTACAAGAATCGCAAGGCTGGCCTGCCTTACTTGCCGAAAAAACCGAGCTCACGCTAATTAACGCCAGCATCAGTGGCGAAACCACCGGTGGCGCCCTCGCCCGTTTGCCTGCACTTCTGAAAGAACATCAACCCACTTGGGTGTTAGTTGAACTTGGCGGTAACGATGGCTTACGGGGTTTTACGCCACAGCTTATCGAAGATCAATTGCAACAAATTATTATCACAGCCAAGCAGCATAATGCCCAACCGATACTTATGCAAATACGCATTCCACCCAACTACGGACCACGTTACGTTGAGCGCTTCACCGCGATCTACCCGACACTCGCCGAGCAACATCAGATCCCGCTATGGCCGTTCTTTATGGATGAGATTGCGATTAAACCAGAATTGATGATGCAGGATGGTATTCATCCTAATGCCAAAGCTCAACCCATCATTCGAGATCTGATGAAAGAACTTATTTCTTCACTGAGCGATAAAAATTAATTTAGATCTATAATTACGCAAGTTAATGCGTGATACGCAATATTCAGGGATGAAAGAACCATGCAAAATTTATCGTTCGCAGTCGCGGTCTTTGCGCATAATAGCAGTAACACAATACGCCAATGCCTTATCAGTATTTTTAATGCGCTACCCGAAAAGCATGCTGGCGTATTTGTCATCGCCAATGGCTGCACCGACGATACGGAACACATTGTCAAACAATTACAAAAAGAACACGAAAATCTTCACCTTGCCAACCTTAACCTTGCTGATAAAGCTAATGCATGGAACTACTATGTTCATAATTTGGCACCTAATGCCGCTTTGCATTGTTTTGTTGATGGTGATGTGCAAGTGCAAACAAAGGCATTGCATGCCTTAGCAATAACACTACAAAATACACCCAAGCTAAATGCCATCGCAGGCGTGCCGATTATGGGGCGAGATCAACAAGGCTGGACTCAGCGCATGATAAAATTTGGCCGAGTATCCGGTGGGCTCTACGCCTTATCTGCCCATTTTATAGCCCGGTTACGCCAACAAAAAACACACTTACCTATTGGTTTTATTGGCGAAGATTTTCTCGTGTCGTTACTGGCGAAAAACCAGCTTGAACAATCAGGATTATTTACACCAAGCCCATTGCTTTACGTTGAAACCGCGGCTGGCTTTTCATTTAATTCTTTGTCGGTTTTAAATATCAAAGACTACTGGGCGTATTTTCGACGTTTACTCAGATACCGAGCCAGAGATTACCAACTGACAATGCTTTTAAACTATATAGTTCATCATCCAGGGCATACCTGGCCAGAAACAATACAAGCATTATATCAAGCATCTAAACCACTGCCCGGCTATTATTGGCGCGGGCGTAGCACCATTATCGATTGGTTGGTTGTATATAACATAAGAAGAATCGCGCAGAGTAGTCATAACCGCTTTGAAATGTAATCTGAATGGGATTCACAGTACCCCTGTTTAGTAAACTAAAAATATCAGTGTCTGACCAATGCTCAAAATACTTATTCCACCGAACTATTAACCAAGTTACGTCGAGCGCTTCAGCGCTATCTATCCCGCACTCGCCGAACAGCATCAGACCCCAATGTGGCCATTTTTATGGGTGACATTACGATTAAACTCGAATTGATAATGAAAGATGGTATTCACCCGACGGCTGAAACGCCGCCGCTGATTAGGGATATTATGTTGCCGTTGATTATGCAGCTTGAACAAGCGCCTTAGCCTGTTAGTTAGCGTCTGTTTTATACAACATTAAATTCGCAAGGCGCTTCTCGATCAACTGTTCTTTTGCTTGATAACGTGGGTCGGATGCACCGCCCCACTCTTGTTTAAATTGGGATTCGGTGATTCCTTCAGGTAAATCAGTTATAGCAGGAAAAAAGGCTTGCTCAAACTCTGCAGGAGTATACTCATGCAATAATCTAGGGTTAATATTTTCAAGTTGTTGTACTAAAAATACACCGGCTTTATTTGCGGCCTGGTCAACAAAACTAAAACCGCTTCCCCCTCGACCGGCATCATTAATTTCTTTTAGAAAACCTATTTGCCCGGCAAAGTAGGTATTACTCATGCTTTTAAATGCCGCTGAATATAAAAAATGCAGCGTTAAATCAGCACGCCCTGCTAGGGTTAATCTTGGAAAACCACTCAGCAAGCTCGTATCAATAGATTCTTTTAAGTATGCAGAAAATTTCTTATTGCCAAATGCCACGACCAAAGCCCACAAGGCATTACGATACTCAGTTTCAAGTTCACCAGACTCAGCGCGAATTAAAGCTGTTTTCAGCAGTTGCTGCATATAAAAAGCTAAGCGACGCTCAGCAGGATTATCCAAAACCAGTTGCTTTAGCGCTTGCAGGTAAAATTTAATATCTAGATCAGCTAACACCGCATCACGATTCCATAACGTTTCCACCCCAGATTGGCTGTTAAACAGACTAGGATTTAAAGCTAAAGAAATATTCTCAGGTTGCTCACTATTAAACGTTAGTTGTCGTTCACGTACCTGAGCCGTTTTAAGAAGCTGTAATACTTGCTGATCAGAAGGTGAGTCTAATAACAAAAGAACAGACTTTTTGAGCAGGTAATTGGCTATTCGACCCGAAACAGATAATCGGCCTATTTTACAAGTGTCAATGGCAAAGCCTTGAGACGTCTCCGCAAAAAAACAATAAGCATGAATTAAACGCGGCTGAAACAGTTCAGGTAAACTGAAGACAACATTAAAAACAGCACTGCTATCAAAAAGTGCAACTTGAAAAACTAAAGGCTGCAAAGTATGACTGGCTACATTACTCATGGCATCAAAGTCAGCTTGATTAAACACTATCTCAATATTACCTGGTGCTTTTTGAAATTTGGCTAAATTGGTAGATAGCAGCTGTTGCGAGATCTTCACATCGTCACTGCTTAAGGAAGGTGAAACTACCTGACCTGAAGTGGTTAGCCCCCAAAACAATAACGACACCAATAAAGCAAATATAACAAAGGCTTTGAAAATAAAATTAGCCAGTTTTCTAGCGAAAACCATTTGCTTACCTCTAACCAAAAGATGACTAGGAAGGATACCTAAATGCGCAGCAGGTTAGCACATTACCCTATTTAAATGCGAAGTCTTTCATAAGCTAAAGGGCATTTCAGCAGCATCACAATTGATATATCAGCAGTTAAGATAAAAATGGCATCCCCTAGGGGATTCGAACCCCGGCTTCCGCTGTGCCAAGACAATAGCGCGGTGTCCGCACCGCCATCACGGCGAATATAAGTTGTGAGTTGCGAGTTTTGAGTTTTGAGTTTTGAGTTTTGAAGGATGAATAAAGATGCCTTCCCCTAGGGGATTCGAACCCCTGCTTCCGCAGTGCAAAGACAATAGCGCGGTGTCCGCACCACCATCACGGCGAGTAGGAGTTTTGATTTTTAAATAGTAAACAAAGATGGCGTCCCCTAGGGGATTCGAACCCCTGTTACCGCGGTGCAAAGACAATAACGCGGTGTCCGCACCGCCATTCACGGCAACAGAATATGATATTTATTTGATTTTAAAGTGAGGATGGCGTCCCCTAGGGGATTCGAACCCCTGTTACCGCCGTGAAAGGGCGGTGTCCTAGGCCTCTAGACGAAGGGGACGCACTGGAAATTGGTGGAGCTAAGCGGGATCGAACCGCTGACCTCTTGCATGCCATGCAAGCGCTCTCCCAGCTGAGCTATAGCCCCGAATATAATAGAATCGAGTCTGGGATGGTAACCATTAAAAATAATGAATTAATGGCGTCCCCTAGGGGATTCGAACCCCTGTTACCGCCGTGAAAGGGCGGTGTCCTAGGCCTCTAGACGAAGGGGACATAACAGTGAAAAGCGTGACTGAATTGGCGTCCCCTAGGGGATTCGAACCCCTGTTACCGCCGTGAAAGGGCGGTGTCCTAGGCCTCTAGACGAAGGGGACGCTGTAACAGTCTGAAAAGTGTAAAATTTAGTGGCGTCCCCTAGGGGATTCGAACCCCTGTTACCGCCGTGAAAGGGCGGTGTCCTAGGCCTCTAGACGAAGGGGACGCAATAAAATTTTGGTGGAGCTAAGCGGGATCGAACCGCTGACCTCTTGCATGCCATGCAAGCGCTCTCCCAGCTGAGCTATAGCCCCACACTTTTCTGTGCCAACTCTAAACTAAGCTTATCGTCGAACACGGGGCGCATTCTAGGGTGGTGCCTCAAAAGTGTCAACAGTTTTTTATAACAGCCCGATTGTTCGAGTAAATTTTAAACTATCACCAACCATAATCATGTTTAAACCATTAACACGCTTTTGTTTAGTGTTAGCCTTGAATTTTGTATACACTACGCTTTGTTTACCGATGAAGAGCTTCTGGAAGGATTAACGATGTACGAGTCATACTATGGATTTACAGAGCGGCCTTTTCAACTCACGCATAACAGCAATTGGTTTTTTGCTAGCCGTTTGCATAAAAAAGCGCTTGCTTATTTACAGTATGGTTTAACCCAAGGCGAAGGCTTTATTGTTATCACGGGTGATGTTGGTACCGGCAAAACCACGCTGGCCAGTCAGTTACTATCTATGCTCAATCAAGATGAAATTGTTGCCAGACAAATCGTAACTTCAAAACTACAGCCTGACGATCTTATTCGGATGATCGCCAGCTCGTTTAATCTTAAAGTTGAAGAAAACAATAAAGCCAGCTATCTCGATGCTATCTACATATTCTTAAAACGCCTGCATTCACAACATCGCCGCGCATTGCTTTTAGTCGATGAGGCGCAGAACTTACCTTTAGAGTCGATTGAAGAGCTGCGCATGCTATCGAACTTTCAAATAGACGGTAAGCCACTTTTGCAAAGCTTTTTACTGGGGCAAAACGAGCTTAACCCCATTATTCAAGCACCCAATATGGAACAGTTTCGGCAAAGAATCATTGCCTCAAGCAATTTGGTGCCATTAATCGAGGTAGAGACCAAGGAATACATACAGTTTCGTTTACATATGGCTGGCCTAAATCACCCGCTGTTAGAAGATGACTGCTTCTCACTTGTGCAAACGTTCAGCCGCGGTATTCCCAGACGCATTAACCTACTGATGGACCGCGTGTTATTGCTTGGTTATCTGGAGCAACATAAAACGATTAGTGCAGAGCATGTACAAAGCGTGATTAATGAGATCTCCGAGGAAATTGCTCACCAAGCACCTGCCAGCCCACAAAATATTAAAAGTGAAAGCGAAGCGCCAACAGCGACATCACCCTCGCCTGCCGCGCTTGGCAGTGCTTCAGTGCAGCAGTTATTAGATGAGTCTTTAGAGCAGAAACTTAAGTTAATAAAAGAGCTTGATGAACTGATTCTGCAACGTCAGCAACAAGCAAAATAAGCTACAGCTACCGACACACATAAAAACGGCGCTTAATGCGCCGTTTTTATTTTAAATACAACACGTTTAACCTTAGAAACGATATTGATATTCTAACCAAACCCGATTCTCAGCATTATCAAATTCTGACTGGTTTGAATCACGATCTAACCTACGAAAAGCTAGCCTTGCAGTAGAATGTGTATTGATAGTACGTAAATAACTTAACGAGGCAGACAAGTTTTTATCTGTTCTTAATTCAGTTATGTACTTAGTGTTGTAATGCGTTACATCAAACAGCAGTTTGTTATGCTCGTTAAGTAACCAAGTTGCCTGCACACTGGCACTTTGATTAGTATTGGCCGCACCCGTTTCTACATATTGGGTTTCACTGTCTGAAAAAAGCACATTCAATGCTAAACGATTTTTGCTGTAAGCGATGTTGATACTTTCGGTTCTTAATTTCACCAGCTCTTGGCGTAGCTCAGCGTTATTAATACTGACCTGCTGTAACGACTCACCAAAAACAGGCACATATTGATTTGTTGGAGGCTTAAAGCAGGCATTAAAGTCTGATGCACCATCAGGACAAACAAATACACCAAGATCTTCTAATTCATTATCGAACAGATTTTGCGTTCGTACATTTTCAGAAACACTTAATCTCACCGACAAGAAACGCAAATCATACTTACCACTTAAGCGCATAGTTCGACCAAAATAGCGGCGGTCAAATGAACCCTCTAAGCTGGTTCTGCGGCTTAACGCTAATAAGAAATCTGACGCGACATAGGTGTCTGTTTCTGTTTTTTGGTCAAAAGCATTAGAGTCGCTACGGTTCATCGTTAAATTTATACGTGACTTCGCGCCAAAACGGTATTCCACGCCGCCGCCGAAATAGTCAAAACTATTATCGTAAATTGAGCCATTATCCGCTCTTTCAGCCCCTATACGACCAAAAAACGAAAAATTTGGTGCAAAAGGCACACCAACAGCAATGTTATACAAACTACCTGAAATGTTATTACCTAAATCACGCTCCGTTTCTTGTAAACTTGCTTCAAATAACCAAAAGAAATTTAGCCCGCGATTATTGGTACCTAACCTTAAATTGGCATTATAGGTATCGGTATCAAAGTTGGTAAAACTATCATCAACAATACTTGTTGCTGCTTCAGATTTACGGTATTGCACTGCAATATCAGTGAGATAGACAGCTGAAGGAGAATTACTATAACGAACTTCAGTGCCATAACTATTCGCTTTACTAAGATTCTCTGCACCAGTAATTTTGTCAGAAAAAATACCCAAACGGCTATTTCTCACTAAATAGTTTTGTTGCGCGTTAAGCTGCCAAGATAAACGTTTGTTTAAAGCGGTAATTTGGTTCGCAAATTGAAATTCGTTATAACTGCGGCCATCACGTTGGGCATCATCATAAGCAATGGATTCATGCTGCCAAACCAATCGTGTTTGCATATTGGCTGACTGGCGATTGAAAACAAGACCGGGAGATAACTCCCAAGCCGTACCATCATCCGACTGATCCGGCTCGGTAGTTTCAATCTGATAACTATATAACGCCGTTTTAAATAACGGCGTTATCTTGGTCTCAGCAGCACTTAACGCTGTTGGCAGTAATGCAGCCGGCAATAACAACAACAGCGAGTGCAAACTCGCTTTAACGGGAAACTGTTGCTTGTTATTCCGCGCCGTAATAATAGCCATAACCATATCCTTTGCCCTGATTTCGGTGTGCTTTGTTTATTAAGAATCCCACCGCAATATCTTTAGGAAGCAATGATACCGATTGTTCAATTTCAGCTAATCGGGTTTTATTCTCCTCTACGACAAGAACAGCTTGACCACACATTGCAGCTAACACAGACGTTTCGTTAACGCCTAATAATGGAGGCGCATCAAAAATGACTAATCTATCTGGATAACGGTTTGCAAATTCTTCAGCAAGTTTTAACATCCGATCACTTGCCAGAAGCTCGGTGGACAAATGATGTGGAGAGCCCGCAGTAATTAACTTTAAACGAGGTACATTGGTATTAAGAATAATATCAGAAACTGAAACCTCATTTGACAACAAATAATCTGTTAGCCCTATTGGATATTCTACACCTAGAGTTTTAGCAACCTTTGGCCTTAAGACATCTGCATCAACCAATAAAACGGTTTTGTCTTGCTCTAATGCAATACTCAGCGCCAGATTTATTGATGAGAATGTTTTACCCTCACCCGGTCGTGAACTTGAGACCAAAATTAAGTTTGGATTTTGCAATGTTGACGACAAAACGCCAAAAGCATTGTTGATAAGCTTGCGTTTGATAACACGATATTCTTCGTTTATCAGTCTTCGTTGCTTACTCAGGGAAACAAAGCCTTGTGATTCTAATCGTTGTAAATCCAACTCAGTAACATTGCGCTCTTCATTAATAATGTCCGCTTTCTTATTTTCATCTTCAGAAAAGACAGAAGAAGGCTGCCTTTCATCTTCAACAACTATCGATTGATTTTCTTTATCCGCTGCCGTCGGCGTGTTTAGTTGCTCAGCGCGGCGTTGAATAGCTTTTTCAATAATACTCACCGCACAACCCTCATTAACAACTCCGCTGAACGACCAAATAGCATGTCATTACTCATTAAAACCAAGTAAAAAACAATTAACATTGCCGTAAGCGCAGTAAAGTAGAAAAAATGTAACCTAACCTGCTTTAAAATTTTGTCTTTATCGGTATGTGAAATCACACCAAATACAGGATAATCACAAATAAAGCTTAACTGCGAAGCACGGCTAAGAACGGGTGACACTAAACTTCTCAAAAAAGCCATGCCTAAACCAGCACCTAAACCTAACAATAAAACTATAGAATACAGAAGGCGTCGGTTAGGACCCGATGCCTCAAATGGAACGCGTGGCGGTTCGATGATCTTAAACTGTACATCTTGTTCAGAAGCATCAACACGGCGAGAAAGCTCAGAAGCTTCGCGACGCGCCAAAAGCGCCTCATATTTTGAACGATTAACATCATAATCACGGTTTAAGCCGGTAAACTGAGCTTCAATTTCTGGAATTAAATTTAAACGACTTTCTAACTCATCAACTTTGCCTTGAAAAGCATTCACCCTAACCCTCGTTGAAGCTACTTCAGTTTCTAGTCTTGCTACATTTAATTGAAGTTCTTGATAAACAGAGTTTTGAGTAGCAACAAAACCTGAACCTGATTTCCCAGCACTAGATTCAGCTAAAGCGGATAACTCATCATTTCTTTGTTTTATTAATGTATCAAGCAAACGTCGAGTTTCCACAACATCAGGATGACTTTCAGTAAAGCGGATCAAGGCCATGTCTAATTGAGATTGTAGTTGCTTTATGCGGTCATCATATTGAGTAGTAATAGTATTATTATCACCACCAGCAGGATTAACGCCTGACAATTGACCACGAGCAGATTGCAAGCGAGTCTCTAATTCACGAAGACCAAGCTTGGCATCTTCTAATTTTTGCTGTTCATTTGCTAATTGAGTGTAGTAATTGCTCTCAGAGCCCGGCAATAAATTCATGCGCGACTTTTTAAATTCAGACAGTTTTTGCTCAGCTTCCATTAGCCTGCGTTCATAATCTGCAATCTCTCTATCGAGGAACTCTTGTGCAGATTGTGAGTCAGCACGGCTATTGCCAATACGATTCTCCATAAACGTATTTAACGTTTCTTGAACAACTTTTAATGCCAGTTGTGGCTGAGGATTAGCGTAGGTGATGGAGTAAATGTTTTCGCGGCTTGTTCCTGAAACTTTTATTTCATTTTGTAGAGCATCGATTATTGCTTCAAATTCAAGATCGGTTTTACTCTGCAAGTCTAAGTCAGCCTGACGTGCAATTTTTTGTAAATTTGTCCTACTCAGCAATGTTCTAGCCATTAAACTAATTTCATCACGCTGATTTGTATTAATAGTTAAACCGCGAAGTATAGGCTCTAAAAAAGTACTACTTTCAACATATAAACGCGCACTGGCTTCATAAGTAGGAGGCATTTTGTATACGTATATCCAACCAGCAGGACAAATCAACCATGCGGTAATGATGATATAACGCCGGCGCAGCCAGACACCTTGTAAGTAGGTGTTAAATAATTCAAGCGCCTGCTGAATTTCTTTCATTATTCCTCCCTGAAGAATTTAAATTTAATGGCGTACTACAAATATCACTTAAAACCATGCTTCAGGAACAATAATGATGTCACCAGGCAAGATATCTACGTTAGCGGAGATTTCACCTTCACGAACTAAGTCATCTAAACGGATGTTATAAGTACGTTGCGAACCATTGGTAGTACGCACTAATTTAGCATTATTGCCATCTGCAAATTCTGTTAAGCCACCTACCGTAATCATTACATCTAGCAATGTCATGTACTGGCGATAATTAACAGCTTGAGGATTTAACGCTTGACCAATAACCCGAACTTGTTCGCTATAAGGCCCAACAAAATTATTCACTGACACTGTAACAACAGGATCACGAATGTACTTTGACAATATTTGCTCCATGTCACGTGCAAGTTGCGTAGGAGTTTTACCGCTTACCTCTACGTCTTCAACTAAAGACGTCGAAATTTTACCATCTGGACGAACAATAAAGCTTCCTGAAAGCTCAGGATTACGCCAAACAAATATAGTTAAAGTATCATCAGGGCCAATTAAATACTGATAGTTATCAACAGATGTAGTAACCGAATTCTGTACTGATGCACGAGGCAGGGTACTATTTTGAGCGCAACCGCTAAGTAGCACGGTTGCCGCAACAAGCGCGGAGAAAGTAGTTTTGACGTTTAACTTGTTATTCATAAAACATGTCCTTGTGTCTGATGCATCATCAATATAACTAAAAGTTAGTCATTTAGCTGCTTTTTTTGAAGGTTAATTTCAAAAACGCAACTAGGAATTCAGCTTTAATTCAGCTAGATTACAGATCGACATCCGACTAGTTTAAAGGTACTATCCTCACGTTGTCTATTTATATTACCTAAACTGCAATTCGTGATGTTTAGCAATCCGCAAAACGAGTTAAAACACAAGCAAGTACCAAGGATGTGTTATGTTCAGCTCTAGCATTAATCGCTCCAAAGTATCAGATAAGATTCTGATGTTGGGTGAAATTAGCTTAATTTTATTATCTGGCCATCTAGGCTTTATACTTGCTGCATATTTTACAACTGAACCCATGGTATCGCTAACGTTAGAATGGGAAATGGTTTACGTTGCTGTTTTTACTTTTTCAACCATGCTTTGCACCCTATCTTTGGGGCTTTATGATCACAAACTGCGCGAAACCAGTTCAGGTATCGTTAAACGCGTATTCCTCACGCAATGCTTCAACGTTTTATTTCTAGAATTTATTATTTTTAACATCGCCGACCATATTGATGTAGGTTTTATACCTTTATTAATTTCTTCCTTGATTACGGTAGTGCTTATCAGCAGCTTCCGTACGTTTTTTCAATATCACGACTTAGTCAGGCTTAATCGCCGCAGAATCTTAGTGCTGGGCTCTGGCGAACGCGCAGCTATCATTGAAAACAGAATGCGACGTGATGTCGATCGTCGCTATTTTGACTTAGTTGGCTTTGTAAAAATTGAAGGTGACAAGGAAGGTTATATTCCTGAAGGGAAGCTGATTAACATGGATTACCTAAACGATTTATTCACTTACGCTGAAAAGCATAATATTGAACAATTGGTCATCGCCTGCGACGAGCGGCGCAATATGCTACCCGTAGACCTATTATTTAAATGCAAAACTCGCGGTATTGATGTTACCGACATTCTCGACTTTATTGAAAGCGAAACAGGCCAAATCGCGGTCAATCTTATTTATCCTAGCTGGGTGATTTACTCCAATGGTTTAGCCCGCAGTAAGAAGTTTAAAACAAATTTAGACTATCGTTTAAACGCTATCTTGGCTATTTTTACTTTGTTATTAACTTGGCCCATCATGTTGATTACGGCTTTACTGATTTATTTAGAAGATGGTCGAAAAACCGGTGCGCCGGTGCTCTACCGGCAAATTCGTGTCGGTTTTGATGGTCAACCGTTTCATATTATTAAATTTCGTAGTATGGGCAAAGATGCAGAGAAAGATGGTGCGCAATGGGCAACAACCAATGATGTGCGCGTCACTCGCGTTGGGCGTTTTATCCGTAAATACCGTGTTGATGAATTACCGCAATTAATTAACGTGCTTAAAGGCGAAATGGGCTTTGTGGGCCCTCGCCCTGAGCGCCCTGAATTTGTAGATCAACTAGTAAAAGACATCCCCTATTACGCACAACGCCATAATGTTCGTCCTGGCTTAACCGGCTGGGCACAGTTGAAATATCCCTATGGGGCTACGGCAGAAGATGCTTTAGAGAAATTGAAATTTGATCTCTACTACATCAAACACCGCAGCTTGTTACTAGACCTTACTATTTTAATCAGAACAGTCGAAATCGTCGTTCTTGGTAAAGGCCGTTAAACACAATGTCTATAAAGCAAAAACCAATCAGTGCATTAACAGTAGATGTAGAAGATTATTTTCATGTCGCGGCTTTTGAAAAGAATATCAAAGCAAGTGATTGGGATAAGATGCCCGTTCGCGTCTTCGATAATACAACACGGTTACTTGACTTATTTGATCAGCATGACGCTAAAGCAACTTTTTTTCTTTTAGGATGGGTAGCCGAACGCTATCCGGATTTAGTCAAAGATATTCATAGTCGTGGGCACGAAGTGGCAAGCCATGGTTTTAATCATGTTAAAGCGACCAAACAAAGCCGTTCTGAATTCGCTAAAGATGTTCGCGACACCAAATCATTATTAGAAGATTTAACAGGCGCGGCAGTTGTTGGTTATCGAGCGCCCAGCTTTTCTATCGATAAAACCAACGAATGGGCTTTTGAAGAATTACAAAAAGCAGGCTACCAATACAGCTCGAGCACCTACCCAGTAAAACATGATTTATATGGCACACCTGACTGGCCGCAACTGCCTTATATGCGCCCTGAAGGAATATGGGAATGCCCTATGCCCATTCTCAACATGGCGGGCAAACAGTGGCCGGTTGCAGGTGGTGGTTACTTTAGGCTAATGCCCTATTGGCTAAGTAAACGATTAATAAGTCGTTACATCAAAACAACCGACAGCCCATACATGTTCTATTTTCATCCGTGGGAGATTGACCCTAACCAACCCCGCATAGCAAACGCCAGCTTTAAATCTAAATTTAGACACTATGTAAATTTAAATCGAATGGAGCATAAAGTCAGTGCACTGTTAATGGATTATCGTTGGCAGAGTTTGCAGCAAGTTTATGCTGATAACTTCATCCGATAACAATAGCTAATACCATGGAACAGGTTTACCCACTGCAGGAACTGCACTTAACAAAAAAAAATTCACTTCCACAGAAGAAACCGAAATTATTGTTTTTGTGCCAACGGCCTCCCTACCCGGCAGATAAAGGTGACAAGATCCGTTCTTTCAATGTTATGCGTGAACTGGCTAAATACTTTGAGATCCATCTGGGTGCATTAACGGACACGCAAACCGAACTTCAGTACAATAAACCATTACAGCAATGGTGCACATCTATTCAGCTTGTTTACCATCCTTTGTGGCAGCGTAAACTTCAAGCACTGCAGTGCCTATTAAGTAGCCAACCCATCACCAAAGGATGGTTTTTTAATTCTGCCTTGCAAGAATGGGTTAATCAGCAGCAACAAAACATCCATTTTGATTCAGTCTTAGTGTATTGCTCTTCTATGGCGCAATATATTGAGCAAGCAGCATGGCAAAGTGCAAAATGTATTATTGATTTTGTTGATGTCGACTCTGCTAAATGGCGAGAGTATGCAGCACGAAGCAGCTCACTAAAGAGTTGGCTGTATCAGCGTGAGGCTAGATTACTAGAGCAATACGAACAACATATTTGTTCTAACTTAGTTCGAGCAGCATTTTTAGTAAGTGCAACAGAATGTGCCCGCTTACAACGGCCTGCTAGTTGCCAAGCACACATTGGTTATTACGTAAATGGTGTCGATCTAGCATACTACCAACCTAATAGTGATGTACTGCAGCATAGTCTTGATATTGTGTTTACCGGTGCGATGGACTATTTACCCAATATTGATGCAGTTCATTGGTTTATATTACATTGCTGGCCTTCAATTCTTCAGAGCAGCCCTAGCGCACGATTGGTCATAGTGGGTAGTAACCCTGTCAAAAGTATAAAAAAACTGATGGCACATCAAAACATTACCATTACAGGGCAAGTACCCGATGTCAGGCCTTATCTTGCAAACGCAGCACTGGCCATTGCGCCAATGCGGTTGGGTGGCGGCATTAAAAATAAAGTTTTAGAGGCAATTGCTATGGCTAGGCCTATGGTTGTGACTACCTTGGCAACACAAGGTTTATCTTTACCTCCAGATCCCGCTTTAATAGTGGCAGACTCAGCAGAAGAAACGATAGCGGGTTGCTTGCATTTTCTAAAAAAACCTAGCTCTACAGAACAACTACGAGATTGGATAAGCAAAAATGCCTCCTGGGCAGAAACGATTAAACCACTGTTATCTGCTTTAAATGCTAAGGATGTAGCATGAAAAAAACCTATTCTCATATCAGCTTATTTTTTCTAACGCTAACGGCAATGATTGCCATTGTTTGGCCGAGCTTAGTTGAAATGGAGTTGTTATGGCGCCGTTCAGAAACCTTTATGCATTGTTATTTAATTTTGCCAATATTTGCTTGGTTACTTTGGCGTCGCTGGCCCTACCTTGAAACAAAAGAGCTTACCTTTAGCCCAATTGCAGCAATTGCTGCAGTTTTTTGTTTAACTATTTGGTTATCTGCGTATTTAGTGGAAGTAAGCTTTATTGCGCATTTTAGTATAATTGCTCTGTTACAGTGTTTAGTCTGGGCTTGTTTCGGGAAAAAACTCGTTCTTTCCATCCGATTTCCACTGTTGTATTTATATTTTTTAGTGCCTTTTGGTGAAGCAATAAACCCATTTTTACAAGATATTACCGCATACCTTACGGTTGGGCTGTTAAATGGTGTTGCTATACCGGTATTCAGAGAAGGCTTATATTTACATACAGCCTTTGGATTATTTGAAGTGGCGGTAGCCTGTTCAGGTTTAAACTTCCTTATTGCAGCACTGTCACTTGCCTGTCTCTATGCTTATTTAACTTACAGCAGTTTCTTAAAACAAGTAGGCTTTGTCATCATTATTATTGTTTTATCTATTCTAGCAAATAGCCTGCGAGCTTTTTTATTGATTTATGTTGCTAAAATTAGTGACTTTAATTATGGCTTTGGTGATGATCACTACTACTATGGCTGGGCAGTCTTTTTCTTGGTTATTTTTACTAGCTTTTGGTTTGGCGGCTACTTTGCCGACAAAATACCTTCTATTGCTGAAGGAGAAAACTCAGCTAGTCATCAATCACAACCCGTTAATCTGTTGGCAAAAGGGTTAACCTTAACCATTATCGTGTTAAGTTTAAGCACAACTGCCCTATTACGCTTTAACTTACCCGTTACCCAAGTGTCTGAACTGGCTATGCCTTCACTCAACATCACTTTGCCCAGACAACAGTCGCCCTCAAACTGGGGAATCACCTTCTTTGATGGCATCCACCGCGATGCGCTACAGCTAGAAAATGGTATAGAAATATTGCATGCCAGTTACGCCAGCAGGCAAAACGAAGGTGAAATGATCAGTTGGCATAATCGACTTTTTGATCGAGATGGTTGGACATTAGTTAATAAAAAAATAGTACAACTTAACAACGATAAAGTTGAATTGCTATTTTTAAGAGATACACGCGGCAATCCTCGAGTTGTTTTGTACACCTATCGGGTAGGTGATTATCGCTTAATAAGGCCAGAGCTAATCAAAGCGGCGCAACTACTTGATTTATTGAGTATGCAGCATCAGGGTTCCTCTGTACTTGCTTTATCCATTGCCAATATGGAATACACTGCTGCAGAAAAACTTTTACAGCAAAGTTACCAATACTATTATTGTTTACCACAACGCTGCCAACCATGAACAGTGTTTCAAACAGAGTGGTTGCTAGTACCGGGTTTTTATTATTAATACAGCTGCTGCAACGTGGCTTAGGCATAATAAGCACCCTGATACTGGCAAGGCTTCTTGCTCCAGAGCAGTTTGGCATCATTGCTTTAATTGCAATAGCATTACAGTTTTTTGAGATCTTGGCCGATGCCGGTAACCAACACTATATTATTCAAAAAGCGGAAGTAACAGACAGCGATCTCAATACCGCTTGGACTCTGGAAATCATTGTAAAAAGTAGTATGGCACTGTTAATTATTGGCAGTGCACCTATTATCGCCTCTTATTTTAACGCCCCTGAATTGACCTTAGCGCTCTGGGTTAGCAGCTTAGTGTTACCCATTAAAGCACTTCGTAACCCTATTTTGATGCTGCAAGCACGGCAATTAAATTACCAGCCCGTGTTCAAACTTAATTTGTGGCAAAAGTCGTTAAGCTTTATAACGGTAATTACAATTGCAATTATTTGGCAAAACTATTGGGCAATCGTAGTCGGCAATTTGGTTGCAGCAACCATTTACACCTTTGGTTCATATCTGATCAGCCAGTACCGCCCTACATTAAGTGTGCAACAATTGAATGAACAGTGGGGCTTTTCAAAATGGTTAATGCTCAGAGGCTTAATTGGTTTTTTTCGCTCGCAAATTGACAGCTTATTAGTGTCACGTTGGTTTAGCACCAAAGAGCTGGGCGGATTTCATCTACTTCGTGAATTAGCGGTTATGCCTGCCGTAAGTGTGGTGATCCCTGCTGCAGAGCCACTGCAAGCAGCCATAGCTGACGATCGCTTCAATCAAGCGGCTTTAGCTTACCGAACACGATTTAGCCTTGTACTAATGAGTAGCTTATTAATACCGATAAGCACCTTTATGTGGTTATTCCCAGAGCAAATTGTTTATGTATTGCTTGGAAAACAATGGCTAGAATTTGCCGTACTACTGCAACCTTTTGCACTGTTCTTTTTTACATTTTGTTTGTTTGCTTTGTGCAGTAATGCTTATTTAGCCGTTGGTCAAGCAAAGCTATTATTTTGGTTTGACCTAATTTCAACACTCATCATTGTTACTCTGCTTATTATGCTGGCTTCGACAACACTGCTAGAACTCACTTGGCAAAGAGCTTGGCTTGCCGTGATAACCACCTTAGTGATCATGCTGATGTTAGAAAAAACAACAAATTTTAATTGGGCTAAATTCGTAACATTAGTTACTCCTGCCCTGTTTAGTGCCGCGTTAAGTGGCCTAATAGTTTTAACTATAAATGAATTATTAAAATTATCGGTCTATCTATCATTTTTGTTTAACGGGACGCTGTTTTGCCTGTTTTTTGCCAGTAGTTACCTGCTTAGTTGCCGTGTTTTGGCGAATTACTCTTTCGAAGGAAGACAGTATCAGCAACACTTACAGCGCTTAGCACCACAACGATTAAAGTATTTATTCAGCATCTAACCCTTGTTTATTTAATAAAGAGACACCTTGCGCCATGCAGATCCTTTCCATACAGCTTAAAGAGTCACAAGGTTTCGAACGTAAGCTTGAGCCCGTCTCATTTAGCATTCCTTTTGCTAAAGGCGAACTACTCTCCGTGGCACAGCTACAGCTTTGCCATGCTAAGCAACCACTCACTTCGCAATTTGTTACGCTGAGCAGTTGGCCCGACGGCAGTATTCGTTGGCTGCAGGCCAATACCTTAATGAGTATTGCCGCCAATAGCGAAACCGCATTGCAACTGCATAAGTTGCCGGTAGCCCAAACCGTAAGCAACAATACCGACGGGCTAACAGAAAGCGCCACCGAGTGGCAATTAACTGGCTCTACTAGCCAGCTTAAAATTGATAAACAGACCTTACAATTACAGTGCACTGCCGCAAACCAAACCTGGCATGGCCAATTTGAACTGGCCGATCTGTATGGAAAAGCGACTTCATTCATCCCCAATTTACCTTCTGCGCAATGGCAAATGGGCAAGGTATATAGTGAACTGAGTATTAAAGGGCTCTGGCAGCTAACAGACAGACAACTTCACAGTGAATTGCGCTTACGTTTTTGGTATGAAGCCGCGCGGCTAGATATAGAGGCCAGTTTACATAATGCTGATAGAGCAGCACATCCAGGTGGTTTATGGGATCTTGGTGACGCCGGCTCAATTTTATTCAATCATTTTAACTTTACGCTACAAAGTGAAGCTGACGGTGAACACAGTTTACAACTAACCCCCTCTGACGATGCACAGCTATTTTCTAAAGAGCAATACACGATACTATTTCAAGCATCCAGTGGCGGCGAGCAGTGGCAAAGCCTTAATCACGTCAATTGTGATGGCCAAGTATTCCTGCCCTTTCAAGGGTTTCAGCTCACTGCAAATAGCTCGTTAATAGCTGAAGGCTTTAGAGCACAGCCTCAGGCAACACTGATTACAAATGCGCAACCTTGCCAGTTAGCACAACGTAATTTTTGGCAAAACTTTCCTGGCAGCATCACTCAAACAAACAAGCGTATTACGCTAGGTTTATTCCCAGCTGAAGCCAATACCCCTTTTGAATTACAAGGTGGAGAGCAAAAAACGCATCACTTTGCGCTGACCTTTGGCCAAGCCAGTGGTAGCTTATGCGACATTCACGCCCCCATTCAGGCCGTTGTTGCCCCAAGCTACTATCAAAGTGCTCAAGCTCTGCCTTGGTTTGCGCCCATGCACGCTGAAGATCCGATACAACCGTTATTTGCTGATGCCCTAGATGGCCCAGCTAATTTTTTTGCAAAGCGTGAAGTTATTGACGAATTTGGCTGGAGAAACTTTGGTGATATTTTTGCTGATCACGAATCGTTATATTTAAGAGAACACGAAGCCCCCTATATCTCGCATTACAATAACCAATATGATGCCATTTATGGTTTTGCGAGGCAGTTTGCTTTAACTGGCGATCAACGCTGGCGGCAATTAATGGATGATCTCGCTCGGCATGTCACCGACATAGACATCTATCACACCAATAACGATCGCGTAGAATACAACAACGGCTTGTTTTGGCATACCGACCACTATCTACCGGTGCATACCGCAACGCACCGCACCTACTCCAAACATAACCAGACCAGTTCTATCCCCGGGCAAACGGGTGGTGGCCCAGCCGCAGAGCATTGTTATACCACAGGGCTGAAATACCACTATTGGCTTACTGGCAACAGCCATTCAAAAGCAGCGGTGATACAACTTACTGACTGGATGCAAGCCTTACATGGCGAAGCACCTGGCTTGTTAAATCAGCTATGGGCTATTAAAAGCAGAGAACTGCCTGCGTTAATCAGTTCATTTAAGGGTAAGCAACGACCACTCTATCCGTTTACCCGCGGCACAGGTAATTATATTACCGCATTACTCGATGCGTATGATCTGACACTTAATAAGCACTATTTACAGCTCAGTGCTAAGGTTATTAAACAAACTATTAGCGCACACGATGCTATTGCCGCACGCAACTTGCTCGATGCCGAAGTAGCATGGTCTTACGTTATTATGCTGAGCGCTGTTGCACGCTTTTTACAACAAAAGAACCTACTAGGTGAATTTGACGACGATTTTACCTATGCCAAAGCCAGTTTTTTAGCGTATTGCCGCTGGATGCAGCAGCATGAACAGCTCTATTTAACCGCTGCTGCAGAGCTAGAATTCCCAAATGATACCTGGCTAGCTCAAGATATCAGAAAAGTGATGCTGATGTTTCAAGCTGCAGAGTTAAGCCCTACAGAAGCAAACATATTTATAAGCAAAGCAACTTCATGGCTAAACGCCATTTGCCAAGGCCTAGCGACATCACCCGAGCGTCATTTCGCCAGAGTTCAGATTATTCTTTTACAAAACTTTGGGCCACATTATGCTAACGAGCTTTATGCTAAAGAAGCATTACAACCGGCGACATTACCACGACAAACTCGCTACTTAATTTTATTGTTACTCGGCAAAATAGGTTATAAAGTTATCAAAGGATTACTCAGCTTTCGCCCTAACCGCGAGAAAAACTGGCTAAAAACACGGATCAAAGGATAATGAAAACAATTTTAAAATTCATCTTAAAAAAATGCTTTATTATTATTGTTTTACCTTTGTATCTACTGCTTGTTTTGCTGACCTTAGGACGCAACAGTAACGCCACTTTCCAAGGGTTCTCACAATTTTTAAGCCTGATCCCTGGCAAGTTGGGCATTTATACACGGGCCGCGTTTTACCATCTCGCCTGCCCTGCTACCTCAGATAATATTAGTATCGGTTTTATGACCATTTTATCGCATCGCGATACCAGCATTGCTGAAGGCGTGTATATCGGCCCGCAAGGCAATATCGGTAAATGCAGCATCGGCAAAAATACCCTTTTAGGCAGTGGCGTGCATATTTTAAGTGGTAAAAACCAGCATGATTTTAGCGACCTCAGTAAACCCATTCAACAACAGGGCGGCGTGTTTACTAAAGTTCATATCGGCGAAGATTGTTGGCTAGGAAATGGCGCTATCGTTATGGCAAACGTTGCAAACCAATGCATTGTGGCAGCTGGCAGTGTATTGACTAAAGATACCGTGCCTGAGCCGACAATTTATGCGGGTAATCCAGCACAAGTTATCAAGCCAAGACATAACAGCAAACAGGACACTACCGCATGATAATCAATGGCACTGCTGTTTCTATCATTATCCCGGCTTTAAACGAATCCAAACACTTACCGAAAACGCTAGGTTTAATAAAGCAACTACTCGGTAGTTGTGATGGCGTTATAGTCGCAGATAATGGCTCAACAGATAACACGGTACAAATTGCGCTTGAATTCGGTGCGCAAGCAACTATTCACGCGGGAGTGACTATTGCTGAGTTACGAAACCAAGGTACAAAACTCAGCTCTGCAGCGCTTTTGGTGTTTATAGATGCAGATGTACATCTTGATCACAGCTGGCCAACACATTTTGCTGAAACCATAACAACATTAACTGCTAACCCGATGACTATTAGTGGCTCGCGCTGCCGAGCAGCAGACACCAATAACTTTGTTAACCGCTATTGGTATGGCCGGTTAAATACTGAAACAAATCACAATTACATAAATTCAGGGCATCTTATTGTCACTAAGTATCTATTCGACAAAATTAAGGGCTTTAATGCCACATTACAAACTGGCGAAGATTACGACTTTTGTCAGCGGGCAGTGCAAGCAGGCGCTGTGATAGTTCCTAACTCCAGCTTAATTGCTTGGCATAAAGGCTACCCGTCTACCATCAAGGGTTTTATGCAAAGAGAAATGTGGCATGGCAGAAACGAGTATACGACATGGGCATTATTTAGTGCATCCAAAGTAGCCATTATCAGCATCAGCCACCTTATATTTTTCTTGTTTGCACTTATTACTATGCTGAGTTATTCAACAATATGGCCACTTATTGGCTATACTTTTTGCACAATACTTCTGTGCAGCGCGTTAACAGTAAAAAAATTCAGTGTTAAGCCATTGCAATTATTCTTAGGTAGTACACTTTTATACTACTGTTATCTTGTCGCTCGAGGCTTTGCTTGGCGTTTTCGCGCTTTTCGGCCTGCAGCTCGCACCTAAAAGGAATAACAGTGAAGCTACTTTCTGTACTTAGAACTTTGATCTTCTTGTTGGCCATGCTTAGCATGATAAACAACACTACTAACGCTTCAGACAAATCAGCAACAAATGAACCTGTTTTAGCATTCTCAGACTTAGTTAATGGCCCAGCAACCGGCTTGGGTGATGGCTTAGGCGAAGGCGCAATCGTTACAGTATGGGGTTACCATTTAGGTGATGAACAAGGTGAAGTATTCTTTACTGACTCAGCCGGTGTAACCCGCCCTGCTGCACATATTTATTATTGGAAAAAAGCAGATGGTCAACTACCCAGTGGACCAGCAAATCTTTACGAATCCCATACACTTTATGAGGTTGCTTTTTCTATTCCTAGCGTAAGACTTGGGTACGGAACAATATTTTTAAAATCCTCCTTGGGTGACATTTCAAATGCTCTACCATTTAAAGTCGTTACCGGTAAGATATTTCATATTAAAAAAAATGGGCATAATAATAATGAAGGGAGCTTCAATAGCCCTTGGGAATTTATTAATGGCGACAGCACAAAAGTGCTTGCTGCAGGTAATGGTAAGCTCAATGCTGGAGATATTGTATATTTTCACGGAACGGTAGAGAAATTAGAACCTGATCTAGGCCAAAAGGGCCGTGCGGCTATTTTTTTGCGAAGTTTAAAAGGCCTAGCTGATGCGCACATCAGCTTAATCAGTTTTCCTAATACACATACATTAGTTGAAAGCCCAACTTGGGGAATACATCCTTATTTATCAACTGGTATTAATATATCAAAATTTACAGTTAAAGGTGGGCAAATAGTTAATCCAAATGATAACTCACCGACTGTAAGCCCCAAATCACCTTCTACAGTACAAATTTCAACAACTCAGAACGGTAGAGTTATAGGAAATAAACTTACTGATATGGATGGACGATGCTCTAATGGCTATGGTGGGGCTATAGTAAGCGGAAAAGATGGATTGGACAATTTAAAGGTTTTTGGAAATGAAATATATAACATCGGATGTAAACAAACATCACATTTTCATCACACTACTTACTTCACAAGACGGTCACAAACAGGCTCTAATTCAATAAAAGCGCCTGAAATAGCTTGGAACAACCTACATAATAATATGGCGAAGTTCGGAATACATCTATACGACCAAACAAATAGCAATACTAAACCATGCGATCAAGTTACTGGAACTTTAAAGGTTCATAATAATAAAATTGTAAACCAGCGCTCTGTTGCAATTAATGTTAGAACAACTAGTGGGTTTAAAAATAGTCCATGCTGGATGGTTGATACTAAAATATATAACAACATTATATTAAATGTAGGGTTAGGACCAATTGCAGAAAAATCTAATGGAACTCAGCCATTCGCCATGTTACTTGGCGGAGCAATTGCTGGCACATTTAATATATACAATAATTTAGTCGATAATGTTGGTGATACCGAAAGTGAAAAATATGGTATTCCAGCGATTGTGGCTTTCACATCAAACCAATGGAATAGTTCACTAAATTTTTTCAATAATATTGTTATTACCAAAAAAAGCCTTCCACTGATATTAAACTCAGAAAATAACAGCTCGAATAATATTGTTTTCAGTAGAATAAAAGAGTTTTCGTTTAGAACTAAATTGGAGGAATTAACTAGCAAGAGCTTCAAAAATACAATACATTTAGATCCAAAAGTTAATTTCGGAAAAAAAATCACTTTAGAGAATGATAGTCCAGCCATTGGTTCGGGAATTGAAGTAAGAGAATTAACACATGATTTTTATGGTGTTAAGTTTTCAAATGAACAAAATATTGGCCCTATACAATAGAACTCTGAATTAAAAGGAATAACAATGATAAAAGTTGGCGTAACAGAAGCCCACGGGATTGCAAAAGAATATATGAAGACACCACCAGAGGGGATTGAATACTCTCAAGTAAAACCGAACGGTGCTTTAATGAAATATATATTTAAATCCCATGCTAAAGGAGTCTACCATTATGTTAACTCTCCAGAGCATGACATAATCGAAGCTCCAATCTTTCCTGTAATTACAAATCAAAATTGGATCTATACACCTGCTCACTTTGCTTCAGCCGGGGCTTTTAATTTTTTCGGTATTCCAACGCCAAGATTTATTAAAATGTTTTTTGCTGAGAAATACTTAGCTAGAGATAATCTTAAACGTCTAATTTTAAAAAGTCAGTTTGGCCTTAGATCGTTAGAAACTTATGGTAAAATTACATCTCCAGAAATATTGGCCAAAGCTGAAGTAATCTATCCAGTAGTTAGGCGAGTAAGCGATGATTTAATTCATTATCAAAATGACAAAATAAATATATTATTTGTTGGTGAATTTATTGGTAAAGGGGGCATGAATGTCGTCGATGCCTTCTTAAAACTCAGAAAAAAATACACCCACCTAAAGCTAACACTTGCAAGTAGTGAAAATTTTCATACTTCTGATTTAGAGCTTAAAAATACATATTTAAAAAAAATAAAAGAATGCCCTGATATTGAAATGAAATTTCAGCCTAGAGATTTCTTATTAAGTCATGTATATCCAAGCTCTGATATTTATATTAGCCCAACTTACAGAGAAGCATGGGGCTTTTCAATTGAAGAAGCGATGTCATTTGGAAGGCCTATTATATCAACGAATATCAATGCAATACCTGAAATGATAACTCATGGAAAAAACGGTTTTCTTCTTGATGTTCAAAATCATCCTTATATCAAAGGCTTTAAAGGATTCGATGTAGTTAACCCTCCAAAAGACCTTATGGATTTCATGACAGATGAGATTTTTAAACAGCTTGATAAAATGATCAGTGATTTTGAGTATAGGAAAGCACTCGGAAAAGCAGCGTTAGAAACAGCAAGAACAAAATTCAATCCTGAGATCCGTAATAAGAGAATGAAGGAAATATACAGCGAAGCTTTAATATAAAATGAAATATCGCAAAGACATAGATGGGCTAAGAAGTGTTGCTGTTTTGCCAGTGCTTTTTTTTCATGCAGGCTTTAGTGGTTTTTCAGGTGGTTATGTAGGTGTCGATATTTTTTTTGTAATAAGTGGATTTCTAATTACAAAAATTTTATTGAATGAGCTTGAAAACAATAAATTTTCGATTTTAAAGTTTTACCAGCGACGTGCAAGACGTATTTTACCAGCCCTATTTTCTACTTTAATATTCACCACATTATTTGCTGGATTAATTATTCCTCCTGAGTTATTCAAAGAATTCGGACAGAGCCTTGTATCAGTTGGTTTTTTTGCTTCAAACATTTTTTTCTATTGGGAAACTGGTTACTTCGGTTTTGATGCAGAAAAAGTACCTTTATTACATACGTGGAGTTTAGCTGTAGAAGAACAATTTTATATATTTGTCCCACCATTACTGTATTTATTATATCGTTTTGGAGTTCCCATACTAGGTATTGCAATACTGTTTTTATCAATTTCTTCACTGACTTGGTCTCAATATTTACTAAACGACCACCAGCAAAGTAGTAGTTTTTATTTATTATTTTCACGTGCTTGGGAGCTGTTCGTGGGAAGTTTTATTGCTATTTATCAAATTGACAAAAAGAAAATTAGCACAATAACTTCACAAGTAGTAAGTTTAATAGGTTTATTGCTAATAGTCTTTAGTATGTTTCTTTTTTCTAAAGACACAACCTTCCCGGGTTTTTCAGCGTTAATCCCAGTAGTGGGTACCTTTTTAATAATAAGTTTTTGCCGACAAGACACATTAGTTTTTAATTTATTATCTGTAAAACCAATGGTTTGGATCGGTTTAATATCTTATTCGTTATATCTCATTCATCAACCATTATTTGCTTTAAGCCGTTTTTTATATTTGACAGAACCTTCACCTCAATTTTTTAGTATTCTCATTGTTCTATGCATAATCTTTTCTTATCTAAACTATAGATTTGTTGAAACCCCATTTCGCAATCAACAACGTTTTAATGACAGAATAATTCTAATTTCTGCAGGCGTTGGGTGTTTAGCTATTATAATATTGGGGTTAGCAATCCATATCAGTCAAGGCTTCGCAATTAGATATAACAATAAAGAATTACAGGATTCAATTCAGAGAAGTCCAGTAAGAGCAAAATGCCACGCAACTGGAACTTCATATGACATTCCAGAAAACGCTTGCAAGCTTAATGGCCACCAAAAGCAATCATGGGCTGTATTAGGTGACAGCCATGGTGTAGAGCTTTCTTATGCATTGGCAGAAAGACTCAAAAAGCATCAAATTGGACTTACACAACATACTCTTAGCAGTTGCCAGCCAGCCTTAAAGAATATTTTGCGAATGCCGGGTTGTTCAGCTTGGCAAGCAGGAGTAGTAAATTCATTGGTGGCTGATAAGAGTATCACGACGATCGTATTAATATTCCGTACCAGCGCATTTCTTGCAGGACCAAACATCAAATATTATCCTGTCTTACCTGATGAAGACCGAAGCGTCGAGTTTGAAGTAGATAGTGCTCAGTTCAGTAAGGAGCAAAGTTATGAGCTTTATTGGGAGAATTATCAACATTTAATTGCCATCTTACTGGATTCAGGTAAGCAGTTGATTATAGTTGACCCACTACCAGAATTACCTTTGGATATTAGGCAGCTTATATATCCAAGAGAATTGTTAACTCAAACCTACCACTTGCCACTAGAGCAAACAACGCCTTTATCTTTTTATAAAAAACGTAACAAATTTATTTTAGCCAAATTGGAAACTCTAACGAATAAATCTAAGGTTCTTCGCGTCTCACCATTAACTACATTCTGTAATAATGAATATTGCTCTGCAATTAAAAATGAAAAAAGTCTATATTTCGATACAAACCATCCTAGCATGTTTGCTGCTGGTTTACTTTCTGATCATTTATTGAAAGAATTTGAACAAAACAAAGACTTTTATAGATCTATTGATTGATGGCGTTACGCTTAAACTATAGTAGTTAATTACTTTAGATTTAGAAGTTTAACTTTAGTTAAAACGTTTTTTACCTCGAAATAAATAGTCAAATTCAATAATTTTGCCACTACTAACCATACAGGCGGCATTATCACTAAAAGAAGTAAAAAAACACTTATAGGTGAATAAATCGTAAAATCAAAGCAATAATCAATAATCTTAACTGTAATAATACAACATATTGTAAGTAGCAATGGTTTAGTTAGCGCTAAAAAAAACGATTTTAAGGAAAGGTTAACCTTAAAACTTAAAATAATTAAGGTTAATAACAACTCAACTAAGGCGTTAATTAAAAATGCAAATGGTAAAACAGCTATACCATATTGATAAAAATAAATTAGTAACGAAAGCAAAAGAAAAAATAAGAAAATATCTCTTTTGAACATTATTGACTCTTCACCAAATGCGATTAGTAATGATGGAGCCAAAAAACTCATGACTTTTATAGAAAGCCATATAGATAATAAAAATGCTATTGGTGCCGCAACATCCCACTGTGTACCAAAAAGTAATCGAATTGCAGGTAATGCAGCAATGCCTGCGACAATTAAAATTGGCCATAGAACACTGCAAAGCAAAGCTGTAGCTTTGATATATACATTGCTAATATCACTTCCCTTTCGCTTCATATCAGACATATAAGGCTGAGATATTGCGCCAACGCCATCAAGAACGCTTTGGCTCACAAAATCTATATACCCCATTCCGCGAGAGAAAAGACCGACTTCGGTTGGAGTACCCATCTTACCAATAACTAGATCTGCTGCAGTATAATTAAAACGCCTTAAAACATGCGCTGCAGAGGTATATATACCTAATTTTGCAATTTCACCTAAACCTTTAAACGATGGAATGTAAACTTTTATATCTCTTGTAAAATATAAACTTAATAGCATACGGCTAAGCATCCCAATTAGCTGCCCCCACGCAAGCGCGTAAAAACTATAATCATAATTGATAAGAACTATTGTAACTATTAACTGCAATACCACAGAAATAAGGCTGATTGCTGATATTGTTTTAAACAAATATCTACGAGCTAATAGTGCATCAGGAATACTAATATAAGGCGCTAAAAAAAAGCTTAAAGCCAGTATAATAAAGACATTCTGAAGAGAACTTTGATTAAAAAACGCAGAAATGCTAGCAGAACCAAAAATAATTAATAAAGCAATACTCCAACACATTAGAAATGTAAGTCCATAAGCCTTCCGAATCTTATTTTCATCTACGTTGTCAGCGCGGATTAAGTATACGCTTGCACCAAGTAGTTTAACCTCCGCTAATATCATTACCACTGAACTTGCTATAGCAAAAGTACCAATCTCTGCTGGTGACAATAAACGTGCTATTAGAACTGTACTAAGTAAGTTAATAACTTTTAAACCATACTTACCAGCAAAAGCAAATATTAAACCACTTCGAATGCTACTCATTTTTTGCTAGCTCGGTAATAGGTAAATACATAACGAAGAATCATTTTTTGAATTGAAAATAAATCTGAAAAGCGTGATATGGCAGCTGCTCGCATTTTGGTAATCTGTTGCGGGTTTTGAAGAAGCTTCATTATGTTGTCTGAAAAAGCCGTAGCATTATTATCAGGGCTCAATAAGCCTGTTACATCATCAATAACAATCTCTGGATTGCCACCCACATTGGTTACCACACAGGGCAAACCTAAATTCATGGCCTCGAGTAACGTCATCGATGTACCTTCAGTATGCGAACTCAGTAAATAGATATCCATTAATGCAAGATAGTCAGCCACATTGGTTTTAAAACCAACAAAGCGTATATGTTTACTTATGTTTAATGCAGCAGCTTTTTGTTCAAGTTCCAGCCTTGACGGCCCATCCCCCACTAGCAGCAACACCAAGTTAGCCTCTTGTTGTAAAACTTCGGCAAAAGCCTTTAGCATCATCACTTGGTTTTTTACCGGATCTAACCTAGCTACGGTGCCCAATACTCGCATTTCGTCTGTAATAGCTAATTCAGCACGAAGGTCTTTTAATACTGGATCATTGCTTTTAATAGGTTGAATGCCATTATAAATAACATTGACTAAAAAAAGCGGTATACATTCGTATTTAGCTAATGCCGTCTTTGTTGCTTTTGAAATGGTGATTAAAGCTGAAGTTGATAAGGCCATAATCAAATTTAATGGCCAGGCTTTCCAGCGATAACGATCGGGATAAAAGCGGCCATGTTCAGTAAAAACCACTTTAGCTTGAGTGTGCCAGTGGGCAAACCAACCATACACCCAAGGGGTGTATTGATGACAATGCACAATATCAATTTGCTCTGTTCTTATATATTGGCGCAGTTGTTTAATGAGTTGCCAATCTAAACCGGGTAGCCTTGGCATTGCGGTCACTTTTATGCCATTTTGCTGCAATGCCTCGCCAATAGCACCGATATGACCATCAATACACAGTATTTGGCATTCAACCTCTGGCGGTAAATTTAACACTAATTGCCGAATAACTTGCTCAGTGCCGCCAATCGCCATATTAAAAGTAACGTGTAATATACGCAGTTTTTTCATCTTATGCGGCATCTGCCATATAATGTTGCCACCATTGCTCAAACATCAACATACTCCACAGCTCTTGCGTGAACTGATGATCGCCAGCCAGATGTCGCTGCCAAAGCCCCTGAACTTTTGCCAGATCAAAGCACTGGGCCAAACCACTGTTAGCTTGATAAAATAAACGCTCCGCCACAGGCCGAAGCTCATGGCTAAGCCAATGTGCTAGTGGCACCGAAAAACCCATTTTCTTGCGGTAGAGAATGTCTTCTGGTAAAAGTTTTTTTAAACTGTGTTTTAAAATGTGTTTTTTCTCTTTACCGTAAAGCTTCAGCATAGAAGGTATAGCTGCCGCAAATTCAACCACGCGGTAATCTAGCAATGGCGCACGCGCCTCTAAAGAGTTAGCCATGGTCATGCGGTCTACTTTTACTAAAATATCGCCAGGTAAATACGTTTTAATATCGGTATACAACACGCGAGATAAATGGTCATCTGCTTCTGCTTGCTGATAATGCGCACAAGTCAGCTCTGCGGGGCGATAATCAGCGGTATTTGTAGCAAATGGCCCGGTTACCAAATAGCGCCATAGCTCGGCATTAAAAAAACTGTTGGTCACAAAAAACGCTTCGTCAGGGGATGCCGTTAACGCGGTTAATAACGAACGCGCTTTACGAAAGGGCGTGGCAGAGCTAATCCCCGCTAATTTTGCTAAAGGCGGTAACAGCGTCTGCCTAATACCAGCAGGAATGCGTTGGCGTAACTGTTGTTCTGTTTGATCAACCACATATTTACTGTAACCGGCAAAGTTTTCATCGCCGCCATCACCGGCTAAGGCTACCGTAACCTGTTGCCGAGCCAACTTGGCAACATAATAGGTAGGAATAAACGAAGGATCAGCAAAAGGCTCATCAAAGTAACGGCTTATTTGCTCAAAGTTAGCGGTTACCGTTTCTTTTACCGTATATTCGTGATGCGAAGTGCCAAATAAATTAGCCACTTTGCGCGCATAAGTTACCTCATCAAACTTTTCAGAGTCAAAGCCAATAGCGCAAGTCGTTACGGCCGTTTTACTGTGTTTCGCCATCATCCCGACTACAGCGCTAGAGTCTATACCGCCGCTTAAAAAAGCACCTAAGGGTACATCACTAACCATCCGCAGTTTTACCGCGTCATTAACTAAGCTAAATAATTCATCGCTTATTTGTTTTTCGCTGCGTCCAACAGTAGCGTTAAAACGCAGATTCCAGTATTTTATCGGTGTTATCTTCTGATCACCCTCTAACGAAAAGTGTGCATAATGCCCAGGTTCGAGTTTATGCACATTTTCGAAAATGGTTTTAGGATCAGGGATATATTGATAAAAGAAAAAGTCTTTAACAGCATCCTGTCTAACTTTCTTACTGACAAAGGGTAATTTAAGTAAGGCTTTAATTTCTGACGCGAAAGCAAATTGTTGGTCGTGCTGATAGTAATATAAGGGTTTTTTACCCAATCTATCACGTGCCAGAAAAACTTCTTTTAGCTGCATGTCCCAAATAACAAAGGAAAACATACCGTTTAATAGCGCAAGGCACTCTTTACCTTGCCGTTGATATAATTTTAGCAATACCTCAGTATCAGTCAGCGTGCTAAATTGCTCACCTAAATCGATGAGTTGTTTTTTTAAGGCCTGGTAATTATAAATCTCACCATTAAATACTATGACATACCTACCACAAGCTGAATGCATCGGTTGGGTGCCAGCATTGCTTAAATCGATAATACTTAAACGCTGATGTACCAGCGCAAAATCTTGGTCAAACCAGGTTGAGGACGCATCTGGGCCACGATGAGCAATAGCACTGCCCATAGCTTGCAACAACTGAGCTGTATGATTTGCTTCATGCTTGGCAGGAATGGAGAAACCGGCTATACCGCACATTAACTATTTCTCCCTATCTTAATGGCATCTGTTTCCGCAAGAATTTCCTGAAACAACTGCTTATATTCTAAAGCCATACGCGCCGCTGAAAAACGCTGATCAACCAGTGTTCTTGCTGCGGTACTTAACTGATACTGTAAATGCGGATCTGCAGCTAAACGGTTTAACTGCACAGCAAGTTGTTGCCAATTATCTAAAGGGGCTAACAATCCCGTTTTATCCTGCTCAATCAATTGATCTACACCAGGGATATCATATGCCACGATAGGCACGCCAACCGCCATGGCTTCCATCAAACAACGAGGAATGCCTTCTAATGATGAAGTTAGTGAAAAAGCATCAAAATTGGCTAATAGCGCAATACGATCGCCCCGAAAACCCAGAAAAGAAATAGCCGCCTTACAGGGTAAAGACGTTGCCAAAGCCTCTAATTCGGCTCGCTGTGAACCTTCACCAATAAGCGTTAAGGTAGATGAAGGGTATTTTTGCCACAACAAGTTAAATGCCTGCAATAAATCAGCTAAGCCTTTGCGAGGTATTAATTGACCAATATAACCTAAACGTAAGCCTGGCTTTTGTGCAGTGTTAAGTGCTAAGGTTTTTCTATAAGGGGCTAACTCGGTAAGATCAACGCCATTTTCAATAAAATGCAGTTGCCGCTCTTTGATGCCGTAGCCTTTTAAATCTGCCATTAGCTGTTGCGACAACGGGGCTACTTTATCAGCAAATTTTAATGCGAATAAACCCAGCCGAATAAATATACGCAGCTTCCAGCCTACATTGTTTGAAAAGCCATGCGGCGTAGCGACAATTTTTATACCCGCTTTGCGAGCCGCTAGCACACCAATAATATCGGATTTATAACCATGCGTATGGATAACCTCTATTTGACGGCTTTTAATAATGTTTACCAGTTTTTGTACTGCCGTAAAATCAAAACGGCCACGCGTAGCAATATAATGTACTTTGCCAGCTTGCTCAGGATAAAGTTCAGCAACCGATAAGTCTTGTTTTGGGCCTTCTTGTGTTACCACCAAATCACAAATCATGGCGTTGTCAGGTAAATTATTAGCTAAAGCCAATACCCAACGCTCTGCGCCATAAAAGCCAGAAGGTGTAATAAATTGTAAAACTCGAAGCGGCTTAGACATTAAACTATCCTGTTTATATTGAAAGGTATCACATCACTAAAAATCTAATCGAAATATCTTTCAGGTGCATTTAAGTAATTAACCAAAACGCTAGCAAGCCATGCTCGATGTGGTTGGCGCTTTTCAGAAGCACTCCAGCTACCTAGCTTTGTCAGTAAAAACCCTAAAAAAAACATAGGTAACAATTGCTTGTTAAAATCCGTTTGGTTTAATGATGGAGCTACACATGAGGCTATAAGCCTCTTAATACTGAATTTATCGCTATTCTCATCTGCCAACGATAACGCTAAATTAAACTCGTCATAAAAAGGCAATAGTGTCATGCCAAAATCTTCAAAATCAATGATAGTAATGCTATCCGCGCCTACTAATAAATTATTTAAAGAAAAATCACCGTGTTGCATAGTGCATGTGACTTGCTGCTTCACCTCTAAGTTATTAAGGTGTAATTGATAATAATCGAGTAATTGGGGCGTAGTTTTATTACCGGCAGCTTCATAACCATTAAATGCTTTCATCAATAAACTTTGCACTGTTTCAGTTGCTCGCCATGCCGGATGAGCTGCTACAGCATGTTGAAAGGCACTTAAACTGCTAATTGTTTTGTCAATTAGCCGCTGCCATGCCTCAGTTGTAGCGTAAGATTGCCCAATTTGAAACCAAGGTTGCCCAGCAACACCTTTTTCTACTGAAAATAGCTCACCGTTTATCTCATTTGTGCCTAAGGGCTGGGCAATATAATCAGGTAACAGCTGATAAAGCTGTTGATGCACGCGCCAAGTATTCATTGCCTGTTCGTCTTGCAGCTTTTTTATGACAAATGCTGGAGCAAAACCGCCATTTTTAATCGCTAAATAAACTGGATTAGAAGTAGCAATGCAAACAAAGGAATAATCAGTGATAGCGTTATCGTTTTCACAATATTGCGCCAATAAAGGCGTTAAAAATTTCACGTTTTCACCTTAAACACCAAAACAATAGCCGCAGTAGAAAAATGGTGACCCGCTACAATAGATAGTATTTTTTTTATTACACCACTTGTACCGAGCCCTGCATTAGGTAAAACATGCTTTTCAGCATAATGTGTTGCGGAAGTTTTGTTCTCATAAACAAGCACTGGATTTTTTAACTGCGGATACACTATATAACTAGAAACTGATATGTAACCCAACTTTTTTAAATTACGAGCCACTTTAAATCTAGACCATCGCAATAATACCAAGTCTTTAAGTTTATTTAGCTCCCCTTGAGCTTGGCGGATAGGCAAAACAATGCCAAAGTGATCATGGTGCTGAAGTTTATTCGGCAAGGCATCAACATTAAATAGTGGCATTCTTAGATAACGCTCTAGTATAGTTAAATCCTGCATAACTTAAGTTCTTGCCAGTTTGCGTTTAAAAAAACTCAGCAACATATTAACCGACTTACCCAAATAACTGCGGTAAATGCGCTGTTTTACGTCTTTATAACCGGGAACAAAACGATTGGCCGTTTTAAATGACTTTCTAGCAAGCGAATACTCTCCCTTTAAGGAGTAATATAAGCCATATCGGTAAGCTAAATCTGCCCGAGCTTTTAATAGGGCACCACGTAAAGCAGGCTTATCATTTGCTAAATCACTATGTTTATTAATAATATTTTCTTTTGCCTCAAGCATTAGCAGGCTGTTTTTAGACATGTTGCCAGCATGCATACGATACTTCACTAACACCTTATTAACTAAAGCCGCTTTATATTTTTGGGTGACTCGTAACCATAGATCCCAATTTTCTGCCGCTTTAAAGGCGGGGTCAAATAAACCAACATCATCAAGTGCAGTCTTAGTAACGACTACCGAGCCACCGGTCATTCTGTTTTGTACAAGTAAATGCTCATAAATAGTATCTGTAATTTTCTCGTCACACAGTTGTGTACTAATAACTGTGCCGTTTGCATCGATATTTTCAATGGCACAATACACTAAGCCAATATCTGCATTTTGGAACAGCGGTATTTGTAAGGCTAACTTCTCTGGATACCACAGATCATCGCTATCAAGAAAAGCAATAAAGTGACCAGATGCCTGCTTAATACCATTATTTCTGGCAGAAATCTGACCTTGATTGGTTTGATCTATTACAACGATCTTGTCTGGAAAACGTTGCTGGTAAGCTTTTAATATATCTAATGAGCCATCTGTAGAACCATCATTAATCAAAACTAATTCGAAATTTTGATAGGTTTGCGCTAAGATACTTTCAATAGTATCAGCAACATATTCTGCTCTGTTGTACACAGGAACAATTACTGAAACTAATCTCACTACAGAATTCATATTTTCAACCAAATTTAAAAACTTTAATTTAAATTTCAATAAGTTACCAAGATAAAACCATTAAAAACTGTTTTCGCATAACTCTAGACATACTTTTCCTTAATTCGATTTAGCATTAAGACATTTACTGCAACAAGAGCATAGAGAATAAGCCAATATAAAATTACCGCTCTGCCCCTATCAATAAAAGAAGCTGACACCAAATATCCTAAAAGAGCTGCTTCGAGCGCTAAAACAAAAAAATAACTTCGCTGCTCACCATGTTCAACTAAAAACCCTTTTAATTTATTTGTTGCTTTAAAAACCGAAATTATTATCAATACAAATATAGTAAATCCAAGCCATCCTACTTCACCTAAGATCTGGAACCATGTTGAATGAACGGCTTTGCCTATTTTACGGTTTTCGAAGTAATGTTCTGGTAAAAACTCTTTACTTATAAAAGTATATCCCTCTATCCCTACCCCCAGCGGGTACTTATCAACCACATCAAAAGTTGCTAGCCAAAAATCAACGCGATGTGAACCACTTGCCGCACCATCTTCAACATTTTGTAATGTTTCCATTCTGCTCCAAAATGTCTCATCTGTTAAATATAAAGCTCCAGAAGATCCAAAAACAATGACTAAAATAGCGATTAATCGCTGACCTTTCTCTTGATATTTTGAAAAAATCATATGTAATAAAAAAAAACCACCCCCAACTACAGCTCCCAAAAAAGCGCCACGGCTATTTATCAGTACTAGTCCATTGACAATATAAGCAGCACATAATGCACTTAAAATTCTAACTTTTAAGGAGCCTGTCCAAGCATAGTAAATTAATATTATTAAGGCTGGTACAAGTGCAATTGCTGTCATATTAGAGTCAGCGCCATCTATCATACCAATTCCCTCTACACGCCCAAAATTAGTTCGACCTGTAATGGTTGCAACATAACCTATATATGTAGCGCCTATTATGTAACTCCAAATTGCTGCTGTTAAAGCTTTTGGGGTGTTTAATAGTTTGTATGCACAGAAAATAATTATAACTAACTTTGTATACTCAAATGTAAAAGACCAATGTACATCAGGCAGTAAAGCAATAAAATAAGTAAAATAATAAGTAAACAGCATTAATAACAGCCATTTAAAAGTAACCTGCTCCCTCCAGAGGGCTTTTTCAGATAACGTTTTAAATTTGACGATTACGGCTATTAATACAAATATTGCAGTGATAAAGGAATATCGAATATCTGGAATGCTAACGGCCCACCAGCGACTTTCAGGGTTTAAAAAATAAACAAGTTGATATAAAACAAAAGCAGCAACCGGACTGTAAACAAGCGTTGCAATAATGCCGCCAAAAAAGACTAGAATAAAAAGTAGGGCAAACTTAGACATAAGGCCATGACATCGCGGTAAAACTAGCGGCAATAACAATCAGGTAACATAAAACCCCTGAAAAAGTAAGTGAGTTAGCACTATCACTATCGCTGCGCACTGCAGTAGGCCGCACTGAATGCCAAGTAACTTGGGTTTTTCCTTGCAAGGCACTGATTATACCGAGTAACGCATAATAGTTCACGCTGACGAAATAAAAAGGAAAGGAAAATAGCCAGGGCAATTTAGCTTGGTTTTGTGCTAGGTAGCCAATAAAGGCAGGAATAAGCAGCAATAACATACCAACGACCAGCAATTGCCCTACTATCACACCATTGCTGGCTAAAATAAGGGCACCGGGTAGGCTCAGGGCGGTAAAGAGTGGGATTAACCAACGTAACAATTTATGTGATATCACCATATAGCTAAAAATACCGCTGTGCCTGGGGTTCAGCACCTGTTTTACACGAAACAGGCCACGCAAACTACGATTCACGATACGCTCTTTGCGTTTGGCTTCTTTATTAAAATTACCGGCCGTTTCTTCAAAACAGCGGGCTTCTGGCTCAAAAATACCGCGGTACCCTTTTGCGACTAATTGTAATGGGTTGACAAAATCATTGATGTCGCGTTGCTGCAATGGTTCCCAAAGCTCAGTTCGAATGGCATAAATGGCGCCATCGCCGCCAACCACAGAGTGCAATTGGCTTTCCCAACATTTTATGGCCATCTCATATTGCCAATATAAATCTTCATTGGCAGCTGCTGCGCTCTCTTTGCCATCAGTATACAGTGCAGCACCCACTACATAACCTACTTTGCTATCGGCAAAATGTTGCACTAATTTGCGAATGGCCTGCGGCTCATACATTGCATTCGCATCTGAAAAAACGGTTATATCCGTTCTTAACGCTTTTAACGCTAAATTCAGCCCCATCGTTTTACCCAAACGCCCTTCTTGGCGAATAAGCCTTATTTGATAACCAATAAATTCACGCACGATATCATCGCTACCGTCGTCTGAACCATCGGAAATAACAATGATGTAAAATTTATCAACGGGGTAGTTAAGCGCTAAGCTGTTTTTGATTTTTTCACGCAACACTGCGGCTTCGTTATAACAAGATATAATTAATGTGACTGTGGGTGTTATCTCAGCCTGGTAATGCGGCTTCGCAAAGCCCACCTTGTTAAGCAGCCAAAGTACTGCGGGATAGCCCAAATAAACATAGAGCGGCATCAAGAGGCAAATTAGCGTTAATGTGAGTATTAGTATTGTCATAAAGAAATATATCTTCGAAGGTAGCCGCCAATTGAAGTTGCAACCGCTAAGGGTAACAACCGCCATATTTTTTCTGCTACAGCTCGTGTTTTACCTGAAGGCACCCCGCTTAACGGTATGGCCTCACTTTGCCCATTGAAAGAGTGCCAGTAAAGTGCTTCGGGTTGCGCACCCCATTGTGTTTTAAAACGATAAGTGCCTTCACCCACGGTAGAGCGGCCCATATCAAAAACACTAAAACCGGCATCTGCTAAATAAGCTTGAATTTGCCAATAAAGTAACATGTTCGGCGCTAAATGATTAAATTCAGCTACGGTAGACGCCCAGGGGATGACGGCTTGTTTGCCACAATGCAATACCAAACCCGCACCAATAACCTGTTCATCGTTTCGCACTAACACAACTTTAAAGGCCTGTTTAGCTGATAGCTGTTGCGTTAAGCTGTTAAACCATTGAAAACTATGCACCGGAGAGCCTAAGCGATGCATGTTTTTACTATAAACTGCATAAAAATCTGAGAGTGCCGAGGTTGAGTTGCTGACATCGGCTGTTAACCCATTTTTTTGTGCTTTTTTAATCTGGCTGCGCAGCTTAGGTTTATAACTGGCTAATAGCACTTCTGCATTTTCAGCCAGCTGCACTAACATGCGTACTTTGTTTGGTCCTGCAATGTCTGTATTAGAAGGCGGCTCCTGTAAATTGGGTAACGCAACACTTTCTCTTAAATCAAGCTGACTTGCTTTGTAACGCGGTAATAAGGCAATCGCTGCTTGCAATAATTGTTCTCTGATTAGTGTCGAATCTGCCAGTACACTACAAAAATCTGCAAAAGGTAAAGAAATTAATTTGTTACCTCGTAATGGCACAGACATGATGCACAGTGGTAACAAACCCACTATTTCATTTTGTTGCTTTGCTAGTAATAAAATACATTGCTGACGATAAGCTTGAGTTATAGCATTGCGCCATGCCGCTAAATGGTAAACGCTACCTTGGGCATGTTTTAGCACATACCGATCTGCTGCCAGGTCAATTTCGTTATGCGCAACAGGTATTAGGTCGATGCTGATACTCTTGCTGGTGTTTATCTCAGGCACGGCTTCTTTTACTCTTGTTGATAATGCGATCTTCTTCACCAAATAATTGCCGTTTCACTTTTCGTGCTTGTTGTTCAAGTAAGAACTTAAACTGCTTACGCTGCATCGACACCTGCACTAAATGTGTGTGTAAAGAGCCTAACTGCGTTTTATAACGCTCTTCACCACCCATAAAATCGTAGTAATCAAAGCCTCTGGCTAAATAATCTTCAATACATAACATGTGGCCCAGTAAGCCTGGTTTTAGTTTATTATCCGCTTCAATATCTAAACCACCAAGATAAAAATAAACGCGATTACGGTAAATAAAATTATAAAACGTCGCTATGGTTTGTCCTGCTACCGTTAATGCGACAATATCGGCACCATTTGGCCAACATGATTGCAGCATTTGCCGATGAAAACGAACAAACTCAGGGTTAGCAAACCCGCTACAATGCGGCCCTGCCCCCCAACGTTTTAAGTGTAAAGGCCCGGTAAATTCAAACCATTCTAAGGCTTCAGCTAAAGATTGCGGGCGAACTAATTTTACCTCTCCGCGCTGCTGATATAACTTTAAACTACGATTAATTTGGTATCGCGTATTAGCAGAAAGCGAATCACTATAAGCTTGTTGCTGCTGTCTTAATGAATAGAGGTCAACACCATAGCAAGGTGCCTCCCAAAGCACATGGGATTGTACTTGAAGCTGTGCCGCATAGCGTTGAGCTTTAGGTAACTCAATAGCACCAATGATCCATTCGTCCCATTGCAACTGGGTTTTAACAAAGTTGAGCGCGCAATCTTCTATTTCTGTGCTGTGCAACTTTGCCGTTAGAAAACCATTATATTCAATCCAAATTTGATCCAGATCCGCCCTACCGCTTTGATGCAAACGTAAACAACGGCTAGATAATACGCCATAACGCCTAATGCGATGCTCAAGCAGCAGCCCCAAACCGACTAAAGCCTGCTCTGCGTTACGAACTTCAAGCACTTGCACAGGTAATTGATAGCAACCGAGCCAAACACCTATCCACTGCCAAGATAAAAACACTGGGTTATCAGCTTTTGTCTCCAATAGCTGCCAGTGTTCACTTAACTTTGCTAAATCATCCAGTGGATAACAGTGAGCAGTGAAGCTCTCTACAGCGTTAATCACTATTATTCCTGTTCTGCCGGGTTTTTAACCAAGTATGGCCCTAAAAGTAAATAATCTAAACCGCCATCCAAGAAAGCACGAACAGCATCTTGAGGGCTATTTACAATGGGCTCTTCATGCATATTAAAGCTGGTATTTATTAAACTAGGTATACCCGTCAGCTTCTCATATTCTTTTAAAATGTCGTAATAGCCAGCATTGACTTCACGTTTTACTAATTGCGGACGTGCCGTACCATCAACATGCACAGCGGCTGGGCAATTGGCTTTCATAAAATCCGTACAGTCAAAGGTTACTGTCATAAACTCAGCTGCGTGTTCAGCACCTTGTATATTGTGATAGCACTTTTCACGAGCTTCATACAAGGTTACTGGGGCAAAAGGCATAAACTCAGTTCGCCCAAGGCGTTTGTTTAACCACTGATTTACTTCAGGCTCGCGCGCATGATACATAATAGAACGATTACCTAAGGCACGTGGCCCATACTCCATTCGACCATCAAAACGAGCAACCACATTTCCGTCATTAATTAGCGCAGCCACTGTAGCAGCTAAATTTTCAGGTCTATCTAGTGGTAAGCCCTCGGCAGTTAATGCGGCTTCAAGTTCAGCATCTGAATATTCCGGGCCAAAATAAGCATTGGTAATAGTGGGCGTTACCTTACCAAGTTGGCTAACATACAGTGCTGCGCCTGTACCACAACCCCCATCACCCATATTTGGATACACAAATAATTCGTCTACACCTTCAATTTCAAAGATGCGCTGATTTAATTTTACGTTAGCGGTAACGCCACCAGATAATACCACTTTGGTTAAACCGGTCTTTTTTACCCAATGTTTAACAAAGTTTACCGCAACAATTTCTAAAACACGCTGATAGGCGGCAGCCACATCAATTTTAGGGAATTTTGCCGCTAAATAGCGTGAAAAATAAATGTTATTTGCTTCGTAAATTTTGAAGTCACCGTCTTTTTGTTCAATGCGTGACAGTAAAATATCTTGCAGGATTGTTGGGTCTCCATAAGACGCTAAGCCAACAATTTTTCCTTCGTGACGACCAGGTTTAAAACCTGTGCTGGAGGTGACATGCTCGTATAGCGTACCTAACGAATTTGGATAACTAATCCCATGCAAACGACGGATCCGCCCGGCTTTTGCCTCACTAACCGAACCCGCTAAGCCTGTACCATAGCCGTCTAAGGTAATACACAGCGCTTCTTCAAAACCACTGCAATAGTAACTATTGGCCGCATGAGACATATGATGATCGACGCGTTTAACTGGTTTATTCCAACCAAAGGATACTAAGCCCTTTTCCAACTCTTGTTGCCAATGTTTAAAAGAGCTTAATGCTTGTTCAGCCCAATCAGCAGAGCCTTTTAATGCCGCCTTGTTAGAAGCAAAGGTTTGCGCGCCGGCCATAGTGTAAAATGAATTATGTAATAGGCCCTTTTCCATTTTGGCATTGGGCTCGGTTAGACCATGAATAGCCTCTTGCCGGTTAGGAACCTTTTGCAAAGCCTCTTTGATCTTTGTACTTAAATCCTCAGGTACAAAACGCGTTATAAAGGCTTTTTCTTCTTTTAAATTGCTATCAATGGCATTGGCTTCGCTGTCTGCCGTCATAAAAGCGTACGCAACTTCATCAAAGTCCGTTATTTTAAGTCCGGTGTAATCCAGTGCCGCTTGCAAGGCTAATCGAGGAAAGCCATCCTGTTGTTTCACTCTTGAGAAGCGCTCCTCGCCTGCCGCAAAGACAATTTCACCATCAATAACGACGGAAACGGTTGCATCTTTATCTAAAGGTGAAATACCTAGAACCTTCATTATTTGTTCTCCATTAACTTTTTAAACTGGCTAGGGCTGGTAGCTTTGCCTGCTAACTCCCCAAAGAAATAATCAAAATAACGCCGAAAACTGTCTAAAAATTGTTGTAGTTCGCGGTCATTTTGCACATAGGGTGTATGTCCCACCTCAACACTCGGACTATGAAAACTCCAGGTAAATAAGCGAGTCCCGCGTTTCATTAAATCTTGGGTAAGTTTTTTGTGCTCCGCTGGTGTGTAACCTTCAGGTGATAATACAAGGCGATCGACAGCACCTAACTTAGATAAGATACCGGGGGCTTTTATTTGCTTTAAACGCTGAGCATTTCTAAATAAAGGTTCAGCACAGCTTCTAGCCCAGCCGGTAAAAGCGCCGGTAACGGGCAACTCTAACAATTGGTTACCAAACCAAAACGGCTTAGCATTAAAAGCACGATAATCTGGGCCGCCATCCGCACGATGATCAAATGGCGGACAAACAGAAACATCTATTTCAAACCCCAGCTGAGTAATAATTTCTTGAGAATTCGGCCCAAAGCCATAACGCCCCGCTTTGTAAACTGTGGGTTTAAATAAAAAATTTTGTTGAATTTTAGCCACTAAAGCAGCGAGTTTTGCATATTCTAATTCAGCCGAGAGATTACCGGGATACATATTGGCTATGGATAATTCTTCAGTTAAAGGCGGGTTAACCCAAGGATGTAAATGCGCGCCAATTTCACAGCGGCCTGATGCAAAAATATCTCTCAACGTTTTGTTGTTATAAAGATCTGATGCAATAGGATAGTCAACGACATAACAGGGTTTAATCCCATATTCGTCAAAAATGCTTTGAACTCTGTCAAGCTGATTTAAATGCGCTACTGAGGTTTTTTGACGATCAGGAAAATTGTTCCAATCGAACTCTTCTTCAGTATCGATAACCACCATCAGTTGTGGTGGTGAACTGGCAGGCAAATGAATAGATTGTTTGTTAGTAAACATCACCCGTCCTAGGCTTAGCGCTTTAATAGCGTTCTATTTTCTGTTTTAAAGCCATGATGCTTGATTTTTACCCTGTGGGCAATATGATGGATAAAAGAATCTCACCGTAGAACAAATTAGTTCTATCTAAAAACCCCTCAACCTTTTATTAAAATAATAACTATTAATATGAGGTCTTTGAGCAAAGGAGAATGTTCACATGAAAAAAACGTGTTTATCTGCAGCTATCGCAATGAGTCTATTGCTTACTGGATGTGGAGGAAAAACAGCCGATGAGCATTTTGCCGCTGCCTCTGAGCTGGCATCAGAGCAACGTTATAATGAAGCAATTATTGAACTGAAATCTGCGGTAGCTGGTGCCCCCGAAAACGCTGATTATCGTGTTTTGCTTGGTCGTTTATATATGCAGAGCGGTGATTATGCTTCTGCAGAAAAAGAATTTGGCAAAGCCATTGAAAACGGTTTGTCTATTAACGAAGTGGGTTTAGATTTAATTCAATCGTTTTATCGAAGTGAAAATTACCAAGCTGTCTTAAATTACTTTTCTGAAGAATCAGGCCTTAGTGACTCTTTACAGCACTATCTTAACTTTTATCAAGCCTCAGCTAACATTGAGATGGGCACGCCTGAAAATGCACTTACCACTTTCGACCAATTAGCAAGCGTAGCGGAAGCTGATTTACAAACCATAGCGCAAGCCGTATTGAGTATCCGCAATAATGAGCCGCAAAAAGCACTCAATCTTTTAGAAAGTTTTAACGAAGAATCACCTATAGCGTTAGAAATGTTACTACTAAAAGCGCAGTTAAAGTCTAACTTGCAACAACGTGAAGCCGCCTTAGAGGATTTTTACGCCTATTTAAAACAAGTACCAAGCTCATTGCGAACTCGCCTTATTGTTGCGCAAGTACATTTATCGCTGCAACAAGCCGACAAAGCCAATGAACAATTAGCGCTGATTTTACGTTTTGCACCAACGCATGGCTTAACTAACTACCTTACAGCCATGGTTGCCTATGAAAAAAAGGACTTTACCTTAGCGAAAGAACATATCGATACGGCCATTACTAGCCGCTTTAATACAGCATCAAGTAGAATTCTCGCAGGGTTAGTGAACTATGAGCTAGGCTTAAATAGTCAAGCGCTTGCTCATTTAACCAGCGTTCAAGATCAATTGAGCATTTTTCCTCCTGCGCAACGTTTGTTTACTGCTTTACAATTACAAGCTGGCGAGTTTACTCAAGCAGCTAAGTCACTTACCAGCCAAACACTCACTGAAGATGATCTTTCTCTGGCTGCATCCACTGCCTTTCAATTAATGAGATCAGGCGAAGCGACACTGGCCAACGATATCATTAAAAAAATTGAAGACGCAGGTTTGAATAAAAATAGCCAAGCGCTTACCCAATTAGGGCAGCTTAAATTGGGCTTCCCAGACCAAACTGAGTCAGCAATTAATGATTTAGAACAAGCTTTGATTCTAGACCCAAGTCGACATGATGCACGTTTAATTTTAGCGGCAAGTTATATTCGTCAACAGCAGTTTGATAAAGCCTCAGCACTAGGTGACGAATGGTTATTGCAACCTGAAACCATTAATGCTGGCTATAATCTAAAAGCACTAACTGCAATGATGACAGGCAAACAGAATGAAGCAGAACAACTACTGCTTAAAGCTGTAGCCGCCGATTCAGAAAACCCCTTTACGATATATCTACAAGCTGCAGTAGCGCAACAAAATGCTGATTCAGATAAATCGTTAGAGCTGTTAAATAAAACAATCAAAATCAAACCTGATTATGTACCTGCATTAACAAGCATATACCGTATCAAGAAAGGGCTATCGCAAGATGTCACATCTTTCATTACGTCATTACAAGAAACACAAAAAGCTTATCCTGAAAATCAAGAGTTATTAGCACTTGTATTAAACATCTACCAGCAAGAAAGCCTGCATTCTGCTACGGTGCAGTTATTAGAAGATAAGGTAAGTAAATCTGAAAATTTAGGGCCATCCGCTTATTTAGCTTTAGCAAATGCTTATGCCGCGCAGCAAAAACTACCTCAAGCTTTGGCTCTTATTGAACGTTGGTACAAACAAGACGAAAGAGATCAACAGGCTGCCTTGGCTTACGCTAATGTATTATCGATATCTGGAAAGTTTAAAGAAGCACTACAAGTAACTGAAAACCAACTAAAAATCTCATCAACAGATCAACGATTACTATTAACAAAATTTGCATTATTGTCTGAACTAAATAACTATAAAGCAGCACTTGAAACCTTTTCTAAACTCTCAAAAGAAGTTGCTAATCAACCAAGAGTATTACTACTAAAAGGTAGAGTGGAATTGGCTGCAGGCCAAACTTCGTCAAGTTTAGCGAGTCTAAAAAAAGCTTATGAAACAGAACCCAACGTGTTAACAGCTCAAGCCATGGCAGAGACAATTGCTCAAACAGACTCTTTTGACAAAGCAGTTAAGTTTTTGGAGAAACATTTTGAAGCGCATGGTAATGACAATCAGCAGCTTTATAGCTTTTATGGCAGCCTACTTACAGAAGTAGACTCGAATAAAGCCAGAGAGGTTTATGAGTCTATTGCTAAAGCACGACCTGAAGATCCAACAGTTCTCAATAACTATGCTTGGGTTTTAGCAACATCCGGTTTTGCAGCTGAAGCTCAACCCTACGCTGAAAAAGCTTTGGCCATTCTTCCTCAACACCCAGATATTATTGATACCTACGGTAAGATCATGCAACTACAAGGGAAATATCAAGAGGCGGCTAACCTATTCGAACAATCGTTAGTGATCAGACCTGAACATGCTGAAGTGCAGCTTAATTATGTTGAAGCACTGATAAAACTAAATCAGAAGGTAAAGGCGGCAGAAATTCTTAAATCTGTACAACCGAAAACCCCGTCTCAAACCAATAGATTAAATCAGTTAAAATCTTTAATTTAACTATGCCTGTGGGTGACAACACCGTTTGTCACCCGCTTTTTATACCCTATCAATCGCGCTATAAACCATCATTTGCTTCTTGCCAAATCTAGCATTGTAAGTTCAAGCTTTGCCGAATTCAGGCTTTCGCGTAATTTAAGATAACTACTGTTATGAGTGAAACCTAACTTGATAACGAGGCAACGGGTTATTGATAAATAGACAAAGCTGCGTCTTAAACACGTTAATTAGCTCACTTTATTGCACAGCTGCGGTTGACCTTAATAAGAGAGAAAGTAGTTTTGACAGCCTAAAATGTCAGTTTTTTTTACACATATTTTGATCAACAAAAATCAGGCATTGATTTATAAAGATTTTTTTATTGGCACGCTGTATGCATTATTTACTGTAACTACAGTTTTTCAACCCAAAGGACAGACAAAATGAAAAAGACAATTTTAGCAGTAGGCTTATTCGCCGCTTCAATAGCGACTGCACAAGCAGCATCAATTATTACTTGGGATTTTAGTGGTACTGGTGGTTCAGCAGCACCAACCTCAAATAATGTTTTTGGCCCAACCCAAAACAACACCATGACTTTCGTATATAACTCACAGTCTTTAGTACTTGATGCTAACGGTGACGGCATTTTAAATGATGGTGATACTATTCAATCTCATGGTGGCTGGGGCTCAAACGGCTTTAATTCATTAATTGGTTCTCCTTTAACAGCACCAGGTGCAAATGGCTTAGGTAATTTAGGCCAAAACTACGTTACGGGTTTTGCGCCTGATGGTGCACCGGCTCCGACAAACTACAATGGTAGCTATGTATTTACTTTTCAGTTTGATAACTTGATGGGTAAATATTCAAGCGCAGTTTCAAACTTCGTTTATAATTCTGGTCAAATCAAGTTTGGTTTGTTGTCATACAGTGCTACAACAGGTTTTGCAGTCGGCTTTAACCCGTTATTTAGCCTTGACTTAGCAACAGGTGGTCCAGTCACTGCTCTTGGTCAGCTACAGCAGGTATTCAAAGGTACAATTGACGGTACTTCTGTAAGCGCAGCTGCTGGTGCTGGTTTTACCTTCACTGGTATGGGTAACGGTTCAAAAACAATGGCTGATTGGATTGCTGAAGATTCAACCATCTATTTCAACTTATCTCAAACGGTAAATGCTGCTATTGCAGGCACACCTTCGCTTCCATCAGCGATTACATACACTAACGGACAAGCATTACTTGCTGCGAAGCATGATGGTAGCGTACAGTTCTCTGTGCCACAACCAGCAAGTATTTCAATCTTGGCTTTAGGTTTATTAGGTTTACGTTTAGCTTCACGCAAAGCGAAAAAATAAACTTTAACTTGATACAGAAAAGCCACTTCATTTGAAGTGGCTTTTTTATTTTCACTGTATAATTTTACAACTTAAATCAGTAGCAAAAAGAAATTTTTTGCGTTTGATAATTGCTAAAACCTTAATTTCCCTGCTGTTTTAAAAGGGTTTTGATCTTATTAAACATCCAGCGCTGTATCGGGTTTTTATTACCAAAAGGCCGCCATGTTTTAATTAGGCAGTTACGATAAGCATCAAAATGCAGACCTCTTGGCGCTTGAATAAGCTCGCCTCGTTTAAGGACTAGCTTAATAACATTCGTGCATAACACGCCTGCAGACAGTGATATGCTTGGGCAGACAGAAGGTACTTTTTCGGCCATAATATTTACTCGGGTATTATCCATTAAATAATGCCGCTGCTGCATTGATGGCGAAACACCAATAATAAACCTAAGAATATTGTCTTCAAAAATCTGTTTTATTTCAGCATCAGTGTTAAAGGGTTTTGCATCAACAAAACAAAAATAGTCTTCAAATGACATACTGCTTGCTGTAAAGATCAACATAGCGGTACCCATACCCATTGGCGCAGCGGTAATAGCAGGGATCCCTAGCTCTCTACATCTCTTAAACACAGCTCTTCTAATGTCTAAAGCAAAAATATCCAAGCTATCGATATAAACGTCTACATCTTTCAAAAACTCATCAAGATTTTTTATTGAAATGCCTTCATGGAAATTTTTAACTGACGCTTCAGGATTTATTTTCATTATAGTGTCAGTAATAATTTTGGACTTATCCATACCCACTGTTTCAACATTAGCACCGGCTTGACGATTGAAATTAGCGTAATCGTAAGTATCCATATCCGCGATATTGAAATTAGAAATTCCAAGCCGAGCACAAACAATAGAATGATCACCCCCTACCCCCCTAGCCCGCCAACTGCGACTTTGGTGTTTCTTAATTTTTCTTGTTCTGATTCAGTGAACCAACCAATATTTCTTGAAAAGGCATTAAAATAATTAAACATAATTGCACTCTTTAAATATAATTTCCCTGTTTTAAGGCGCAAATAACAGGGGCGAGGTTACAAAATCTTGCTGTTGCGATAGGTCACCATTGCCTGTCAGCCCGCCTGTTAGAATTAAATCCTGCTCGATAATGCTTAATAACTTTTTAAAGCCAGGACTTAAACTTTCTTTTAGCTGTCTACCGTCAATATAAAATGGTGCTCTTGGACCATGAAAATCGATTAATTTTCCAATCTGCTGAAAAGAGATACCCACAAAACTTAAACTTCTGGCTAAACGTGGCTCCATCATTACAAAACCATGATAACGGTTTGCATGAATAGCCATAGAAGTTGCTGCCATATAAAGACATATTGCTATGTAAGGAAAACATCGTAATTCAGTTTCAGAAAACACAGACTCATTAATAGCACCAGTTGCTGCCCCCTTAAATTTATCAATGGTACGTTTTCTAAAATTGGCAGGAACAGCAAGGCGAGATATTTCGCAAATTGACTCTCTTGGAAAGTTTTTTGGCATTAATTCGCTATTTTCAAAAGCGTGACTGCAATACTTCTCAATTGGCAAAAGATCGTCTTTGTCTGCACATTTTATTACCCTGACTGTACCGGCAAGCTGCTCTGAACTAAGATGGCGAATTAAGCAATGAATTGACCTTGCATCAAATTCATCAAACTCTTCATAGTTTTCTTTAATGTCCTCAAAATGTAACTCTTCACAATATACTTGATGCCGTAAACGATATACGCCTCGCTTTAACTCTTCTGTAACAGCAATTTGAGGACGAAGATACTGTGAAAAATGTTCAGCAATTAACTTGGCGTCATTACTTGCAATTTTAGACATCGCTTTCTTTACAACGCCGCCGATTATTGGATTGTCCGCTAAATCTCTAAGCCCTTTCATACATTCCTCTGTAGCTATTTTACTCACAGTCGAGCTTTAGTTAAGCTGAAGGCAACTCAACTAGTTTAACTTTATTCATCAAAACAGCTTTAAAGCTAATACCTAATCTTAAATAGCTTTTTTTCGCGCATTTTTAAAACCGATGGTTTAAGATTAATACAATTCAAAGGAATAAGCTAAGGTAGGCAAATGATATGCGAGCTTTTTTTCATTTATACTAATATTAATTAGTGTTTCTCCACTCATAGCACATCAAAATGACCTTCAAACAACGTTAATTAAAATTAAACCCTCAATTGTGGCTATTGGCGTTTATAACCCAACGGCAGCACCACGCACAAAACTGATTGGTACCGGATTTGTGATTCAACCGGGTAATCAGGTAGTTACTAATTATCATGTTATCGCCTCTGCGCTTGATAGCGAGCGGCAAGAACAGTATGTTGTGTTATCAGGTAATGGGCAAAATGTAACGCAACATAATATTGTAAATATAAAATCATCGTTATCGCATGATTTGGCCGTTTTAACATTGGCCGACAGTTTACCTGCTCTGAGCTTACACAACACTAATACACTGATTGCAGAAGGTAATGAAATCGCCTTTACCGGCTTTCCAATCACGCAGGTTTTAGGCTTATATCCTGCAACTCATAAAGGTATAATTGCTGCTCATACGCCCGTAGCTATTCCGGCGGATAACTCCACCCAATTACAAGCAGCAGCCATTCGGCGCTTAGCCCAACCTTATTTAGTATATCAACTGGACGCCATGGCTTACCCTGGTAATAGTGGCAGCCCACTGTATTTACCAGAAACGGGTGAAGTGATTGGTATTATTAATTCAGTGCATATTAAAAGCACTCGCGAAGCCGTGCTAAGTGATCCCAGTGCGATTTCTTATGCCATCCCGGTGCAATACCTACGACAATTAATGACGGAAAGTCCTTAATGGCACTTTGGGAATATCTAGCACCCGATCGCATTGGGTTTAGCTTAGCCGCATTAGCCTATTTAGTACTGTTTTTATTGGTACTAACCACCCGCAGTAATAATGTGCCAAAAAGCCTGTTGCTCGCTTTTATCAGTTGCAGCTTTGTTTGGGCACTGTATTACGCCATTCAGGCTAGTTTACCTTATACCAATGCGCTGTCGCACACTCTGGAAGTGCTGCGCCAGTTACTTTTATTACTATTTTTACTTGCAGCGTTGCAGCAACATCAGAACGTTGTGGTTTTTTTGCTAAGACCTTACAGCTTAATGTTAAGCCTGCTTGCGGCTGCCTGGCTGGTTAGCTGTACCTTGATGCAATTACCTGCGAGTTGGATATACACCGGTTATCTGGCGATGTGTGTGTTGTCACTTGCCTTACTTGAGGCACTTTACCGGCGATCGAGTAGCTCAGAGCGTTGGCAGTATAAAGCACTGGTGATCGCTCTGGCAGTAGGCATTGTTTTTGACTTTGTCTTGTTAGCTGAATCAGCTTTGTTTGCCCGCATCGATACAAACCTTTGGCAGGCTCGTGGCTTTGTATTTGCCCTATTAGTGCCAGTATTAACTATTTCAATCAGGCGAATTGAGGCCTGGGGTATAAACGTTTACATCTCACGCGATATCGTATTACAAAGCACCTTGGTGCTGGCGGCAGGCTTGTATCTTTGTTTACTAGCATTAACAGGTTTTTATTTACGCTACTTTGGCGGCAGTTGGTCTGAACTGTTACAAACTAGCTTTATGGCTTTAGGCTTTGCCTTAATGCTGTTGTTAATGCTATCCAGCACACTTCGTCGCCGTTTAAAAGTATTTATTGAAAAACATTTTTTTGCCAATAGTTTTGATTATCGTGAAAAGTGGTTGGCGCTAACCAGTGGCTTAAAGCAAATTGATATTAGCCATGTCGATCGCCATCAAAAAATTCTCCTAGTATGGTTACAAAGCATTAATTACGGCCAAGGTGCCATTGTGCAATATCGGCCACAAGGCGAGTTAAAAATATTGGCACTGCATGGCAGAGCCCCCTTAACTGAAGCTGAGGTTACGCTATTACAGCGTTATCAAAGCCAATACGCCAACCAAAACTGGCAGATTGATTTAACCGAGCCGCAAGGGGCATTAACGGCTGATTTAGCAAAAGATCAGCTGAAACTGCAATTGCTGCTGCCTATTCGCACTAAAGCAGGCCTTTGGGGCGTTTGTATCATGCAGGCGGGCGCCGAGCAAAAGCTAAAATTAAACTGGGAGCTGCGAGATTATCTGTCTGTGGTATCAGAGCAAATTGCTACCCTGCTGTTGCTGATGCAGCACAGTGATAAGCTCAGTGAAAATGCGCAGTTTATTGCTTTTAGCCGTATGTCTGCTTTTGTAGTACACGATTTGAAAAATGTAAAAGCACAGTTAGATTTAACCTTACGCAATGCCCAAAAGCACCGGCACAACCCTGAATTTATTGATGATACCTTCAGTACTTTAGAGTCGATGCAACAACGCTTAGATAATATGCTGTTGCAACTGACCACGAAGCAATCCAACGAGCGCCCGCAGCGCAGCTTCTCGGTAGCAGAAATAATCAGCCAAGTTATTGAGCAACGCTGTGCGGTAAAATCACCACAACCAGAACTGATTGTTCGGCAAGATTGTCAGCTAATGTTAGACCAACACCGCTTTGCGAATGTGATGTTTCACTTATTAGATAATGCCCAACATGCCACGCCGTCTACTGGAAGCATAAAGGTGTATATGCAAACAACATCGACCGATTTGTTGCTGAGTATTTGCGATACTGGCTGTGGTATGAGCGCTGATTTTATTGAACATCGGTTGTTTAAACCCTTTGACACGACAAAAGGCAATGCAGGCATGGGCATTGGCGTTTACGATGCACAAGTCTTTATTGAGCAAGCAGGTGGTTCAATCAAAGTCAGTAGCACCATAGGTGAAGGAACTACTTTTAGTATCCATCTTCCTTTACAATCGGAAGTAGACGAAGAAGAAACCACTTACCTCTCAGCGCAAGGAACGTTATAGCCATGAAAACAGTATTGGTAATTGAAGACGATCTCGGGATCCAAAAACAATTAAAGTGGAGCTTGAGCGATTACGAATTAGTTTTTGCTGGTGATCGGCAACAAGCGATGACACATCTTAGACGCTACGAGCCCTCGGTTGTTACCCTTGATTTAGGCTTACCTCCGGATCCGACAAATGCGACCGAAGGCCTAGCGTGTTTATCTGACATTTTAGGCTCAGCGCCCGATACTAAGGTAATAGTGTTAACCGGTAGTACCGATAATAGCCATGCCCTGCAAGCTATTGCCCTGGGTGCCTATGATTACTATCAAAAACCGATTGATGCCGATGTACTTAACATCATTTTACAACGCGCCTTTAAGCTCACTGAGCTAGAAAAAGAGAACAAAGCGCTAAAAAACAACTCGCAGCAACAGACGGATATTTTAGGCAACAGCGAGGCAATGATCAAAGCTTGTCGTGTGGTTGAGAAAATAGCCCCGACTGAAATCACCACGCTATTATTGGGTGAGAGCGGCACGGGTAAGGAAGTGTTTGCGCGCACCATACATAAGCAAAGCGCTCGCGCCGATAAACCCTTTATTGCCATTAACTGTGCCTCTATTCCAGAAAACCTGCTTGAAAGCGAATTATTTGGCTATGAAAAAGGCGCTTTTACCGGCGCAGTTAAAACTACCCTTGGTAAAATTGAATGCGCTAATGGCGGTACCTTGCTGCTGGATGAAATTGGCGATATGCCTTTAAGCTTACAAGCTAAAATGCTGCGTTTTTTGCAAGAGCGTGTTATTGAGCGTGTTGGTGGCCGCAGTGAAATTGAAGTGGATGTTCGCGTTATTTGCGCAACGCACCGCGATTTACAAGAGATGGTCAGCCAACAAACCTTCCGCGAAGATCTCTTTTATCGGGTGAGTGAAATCATCCTGCGCATCCCGCCACTGCGTAGCCGTGGTCACGATATTATTTTAATCGCTAAAGCGTTATTACAGCGCTTTAATGATGAATACCACTCGAGTGTGCAAGGCTTCTCTGAGCAAGCAACCAAAGCCATGTTATCGCATAGTTGGCCTGGTAATATTCGTGAATTACAGAACAAAGTTAAATCTGCAGTGATCATGGCAGAGTCAAAGCAAATTGATGCCGAAGATTTAGGCTTAGTGGCCCCAAATGGCAATATTAAGATGCAAACTTTACGGCAAATGCGTGAAGACGTTGAAACTCAAGCAATCCGCCAAGCCCATATGATGACTGAAGGTAACTTATCTAAGGCTGCTGATCTTTTAGGTATTACTCGCCCCACACTGTATGCCTTAATTGAAAAGCATAAAATGTACGATTTACGTAGCACGGATACCGAAACTTAAAACAGTATCGCTTCTTAATGGCCCCAATTTTCAACTGTTGCGTTATATAGTGACACCGCAATAAAAAATCCCCCGCAGTCATTAAGGCTTAGGGGGATTTTTTTGGGTAGCTCGGCAATCAAACCCGAGTTCAACCCATTTCACGTATTAACTAAAGAAATGCCACCAACCTAACCAAGCTGCACCTGCTAAAAATACCAATAGCAGTGGCAAACGCCATGGGCTAGTTTTTTCTGCATAAGGATCGCTTAAGCTGCGTTTCGCGCCAGCAGGCAATTTCGCGACACCAGTTAAAGACGCACCAAAAGGTACGTTGATTTTGGCGCGGGTGTTTACCGCCCAGCCGTTAGCATCCAGTAGTGGCCCCACATTACGCCGACGTAATGTTAGATAAGCCAAAATCATCGACGGTGTTGAAATCAGCAACATCACTGCCGCTAGTACGATCGGTATTTGCCACCATGCTAACGAAAACAAACCGGCAACCACCGCAGCTAAAGCGGTACCTAAAGCACCTAAAGCTAAACCAATAGCGGCAAAAATACCGGCAAACTTCGCAATATCAAAGCTACTGGCCACCGCCGTGGGTGATGCGGCGCTGCTATTGGTTTTGCTTTCGATATCTTTATCGCGCGATGCCGCAAATTTTTGCACTTGGCTTTCAATAAAGGCCGCCATACGACGATACGGCGACCAAAACGCTTGCGGAATACTGACCGGTTGCGCCACCACTTTGGTAACACTGGCACGCCAATCTCGGCCTTGGCGATCATAGAAAATACCGTTACGGCCTGGCACCATTAATTCATCGACGTCACCGTTAGTCAGTGCTGCAACAATATTGATCGGTTTTTCATCTTGGCGCACACAGGTGCAGTACACCAAATAACAGCCGCTAAAGGGCGCCATCGTGGCATGCCGCGCCGGATCCGCTACGCGCATCACTAATTCACAGCTACGTTGATCTAAGAACAGTGTACCGGCTTGGAAGATAGCTTTAGATTCACCACGATAAAAATCGCTAAAGGTGACGAAATTGCGCAGTAAGGTAACAAGGTTTTGCTGATAACGGGTGAGCTTTTCCAGTGCTAATAAGTTATCGGCAAAGGTACTCGCGGCTAAATCATCGGCGATGAGTTGTTCTAATTGCGCTTTAAAATCACTGGCTAGCAGTTCATTAATGCGATCTAAACCTAAGTCATGCACCGCCGTAGCCGGGCGCGCGGCTTGCCAATTACGCCAGGCCGCTAACTGAGCAGATACCTTGCGCCAATCGGCAAGGTTTAATTCGGCGTAATCGTCACCTAACAAAGGCTGTAATACGCTGCTGGTTAACGCAGCAATTTGTGTTTGCCATGCGGGGTTAATGCCATCTACTAAAGGTAAAGCCCGATCTGCTGCAATTTCAGATAAGGGTAATGAAGCAATATCACTGTCTTGCTCGGCAATAACCCGATTGGCTAGGCCGTCGTACATAGACGTTAACGGGTTTAAATTATCACTGGCACGGCCATCAAAGGCGGCGAGTTGGCAACGCACAAAGTAGTCGTCAATTTTCGCTTGCACTTGCTCAAATACCGCAACGGCCGCCGCGGTGTTTTCTGCTAGCGGGCACAGTAAACCTTGTTCATTGGCATAGGCCGCATGCCAGTCTTGCACGGCTTGTAGCTGTGACCAAAAGCTAGTGACGGTATCCTGTGTTACGCCCATTCCACCACTGCGGTCAGCCACGCCACCTTGTGTACTGATGATCTCAGCAATACATTGCTGTAGTGCTGCATCAGGCGTTAACTCTGGCATGATGACACCATCACCATTGCAGTGATTCGGCGAAAACAATTGGCTGGTGTTGGTTAAGTCCGTCACCTGAATCGGCTGGTCTGCCGGGATCTGCAAATAGGCCATGACTTTTTCGGCGGCATGATAAATGCCCTCGCCCTCGGCATCCGCTTTAGAAATACTGGCGAGCGGCAAACCAGGCTGAGCAAACATAACACTGGCATCAGTTAATCGCTGACAACTCCAGCTTACGGCGCTAAGAATTTCAGGCACACGGATCTGGCCATCGCCATCGTTATCCATCAGCGCCAAAGTGCGCTCATCAAACTCTAAGCCCGTTGTCGGGCAATTCAGTACAGTCCAAAGTTTTGGATTAAGTTCGCCTAAGTGGAGTAAATCGGCGGCGGTTTCTATGGAGACTTGGTCAAAGCCGCCTGAGCGAAAAAAGCGCCATTGATGTGAGGTGGTGTTGGTAGTCAAAATACCTTTCCTTGTATAGATAATATGCATAAAAAAGCATATGCGACTCTGCTTGTTTTTGCTAATAAAAAAACAGCCTTGCTCTAATAAAGTATTTCAGCATTTATATCAAAAGCATTATTGTGCAGTATTTAAGCACTACATCACTTTGCCAAACAGCAAAACTACTATATTATGCGCCACCTTTTCTTGCCGAGACGGCGATCAATGATTTCGTCCAATGCGCTCTACACAGACTTATCGGCCTATTACGATGTGCTTTGTGCCGATATTAATTATCAACAGCAAAGCCAAGCTATCGCGCGGATTGCCGGGTTATTTGGAAATGGTGGCAAGCAGCATGTTGATTTGGCCTGTGGTACCGCGCCGCACATTTGGCATTTGCTGCAACAAGGTTTTCAATGTACGGGCTTAGATTTGAACCAGCCGATGCTCGATCTGGCGGCTATTCGTTGCCCAGATGCGCAGTTTATGCAACAAGATCTGTGTCACTTTCAGCTGGCCGAGCCAGTCGATTTGATTACCTGTTTACTTTACTCCATTCATTACAGCGCCAGCCTAACCGGTTTACAAAGCTGCTTACGTCACGTGAGCCAAGCACTGCGCCCCGGCGGTGTGTTTTGTTTTAATGCAGTTGATAAAGAACGTATCAGCAATCAATTATCCGCTTCACATAGTAGTGAGTATCAGCAAAGTCGTTTTACCTTTGCCTCGTCGTGGTATTACTCTGGACAAGGTGAGCAACAAGCCCTTAATTTACACATCAGCCGAGAAACCGCAGGGCACACCGAGCAATGGCAAGACAGCCATACCATGGTGGCCGTGAGTTTTACTGAATTACTGGCGCTGCTTGCACCTTATTTTGAAGTGCATGTGTTAGAGCATGATTATCAAAGCATCCAACCCTGGGACACGCAAAGCGGTAATGCGCTGTTTGTGTGTGTGAAGCGTTAAAACGGTTGAAACGTTCTTACAAACGCCAACAAGCCCTAGTCAAAACCTGCTACATTAATGGCCTTAATGTTTTTTAGGAATACCGCCATGCAAGTGGTGATTTTAGCAGATGGCGCCGCCGTAGCTGACTATGGCACCAAGGTGTTTAAACAGCAGATAGCCAAAAAACCTAACTCAGTGTTAGGTTTAGCCACCGGATCGACACCCTTGGCGTTATATCAACGCCTTATTGCGGCTTATCAGGCTGCCGAATTATCCTTTGCTCAGGTTAAAACCTTTAACCTAGATGAATACCTCGGTTTAGCCCCCGAACACCCGCAAAGTTATCATGCTTTTATGCAGCAACACCTATTTGCGCATATTGATATTAACCCTGAACATACGCACGTGCCGCTGGGCGCAGCGGCAGATCCTTGGCAAGCCTGCATGGATTATGAGCAGCTTATTAAGTCTGCAAGCGGTATTGATTTGCAGTTATTAGGGTTAGGCCGCAATGGTCATATTGGCTTTAATGAACCAACGTCCTCATTACAGTCGCGTACTCGGATTAAAACGTTAACCGCACAAACCATTACCGACAATGCGCGTTTTTTTAAGGCAGGCGAGTATCAACCGCATTTGTCGATCACGATGGGTATTGGCACCATTTTAGAAGCAAAGAAAATTATGCTACTTGCCACTGGCAGTGCGAAAGCGCCAGCCGTGCAGGCGTTAGTTGAGGGGCCACTGAGTGCAGTTTGCCCTGCCTCCGCCTTACAACTGCACCCACAAGCCATTATTGTGGTTGATGAAGCAGCGGCCTCAACGCTACAGCACCAAGCATTTTATCGGCATGTTGCCAAAGAAACCGCGGCGTTATATCAGCGATTTCAACGACAGCCCTAGTCACCAGCATCCGTTAACGGGCGGCCCACTGCCGCCATTTATGGCCTTTAAAGGCATAAAATAAGATAAACACATAACAAGGCAGTAATAACCAATAAGCTTGTTGATTACTGCCACTTTGCTCGGCTAGGTAACCGTAAGTTAACGGCAACACCGCTCCACCCGCGATGCCCATAATCAATAGCGCTGAGCCTGTCGCCGTTAATTTACCTAAACCTTCTAAAGCCAGAGGCCACACGGCTGGCCAGACTAACGCATTGGCTAAACCTAACAAGGCTAAAAACATTACTGAGTCAGGCACGGTGGCAAAACCTAACCAGCCAATCAGCACGCTTGATAACCACTGGCTATCGGTTGAAGCAAAGATCACCCCCAAACTAAAGCCAATTCCGCTTAATGCTGAGATTTGTAAAGCGCGCGCTTGGCTTAACCAGCGAGGGATCAATACCACGCCTAGCACGTAGCCCAGCACCATAAAACTCATGGTATAAGACGTTAACACACCAAAATGACCAACGGCTAAATGCTTGCCATAAAGCGCAATGGTATCACCGGCAATTACCTCTACCCCGACATAACAAAACAATGCCAGCACCCCAAATACCAACTGCGGCTTAGCCAATACTGCACGTAAATGATTGCTGTCACGCTGAGTCGCGGTCTCGCTGGCGGGTAATTCAGGTAAGGGGGCAAAACCGATAAAAAACGCTAATAGCAATAATGCGCCCGTCATATAAAGATAAGGTAGCACTAAGCGCTCTGATAACGTGGCCAATTGCACTTGCTGTTCTACCTGAGACAATTTAGCCAAGGCTTCGGCAGAGAACTGATCGATATTACTCAGCACCATAGACGCAAACACAAACGGCACAATAATACCGGCGGCCTTGTTAACAATACCCATAATACTGATGCGCATGGCAGCACTTTCGCGCGGGCCAATACAGACGATATAAGGGTTGGTCGCCGTTTGTAAAATCGTTAAGCCGGTACCCAAGGTAAATAATGCTAATAAAAATAACGGATACCAGGCGCTTTGTGCCGCAGGAATAAATAATAACGCGCCAACGGCCATAATCAGTAAGCCCGCTAACATACTCTTTTTATAACCCAGTAGATTTAATAAAAACGACATGGGTAAAGCCATTACCGTGTAGGCAATATAAAAGGCGGTGGTAACAAAAAAGGCTTGAAACTCGTTTAACTGACAAACAATTTGTAAAAAGGGGATCAGCGCACCATTTAGCCAAGTAACAAAACCAAACACAAAGAACAAGATGCCGATAATTAACATCGGGCCGAGCGTTGAAACGGTCGAGGGTGTGCGCAAAGACTTATCCATCATATTTCCTGCCAGCTGTATAAAGGTTAGTTTTTAGTTTTTAGTTTTTAGTTTTTAGTTTTTAGTTTTTAGTTTTTAGTTTTTAGTTTTTAGTTTTTAGTTTTTAGTTTTTAGTTTTTAGTTTTTAGTTTTTAGTTTTTAGTTTTTAGTTTTTAGTTTTTAGTTTTTAGTTTTTAAATAATGAACCTGCCCCGAGATCCAGCAGCCTTCTACCTCTAAATCACCATTCAGTAAGGTAAAATCGGCCCGATAACCCGGCAGCAAACGGCCATATTGCTGCTCGATCCCCAGCGCTTGCGCCGGATAAAGCGACGCCATACGCAGTGCTTCATCCAATGCCACACCCAATGATGTCACTGCATAACGTACCGCCGAGGCCATATCTAATACGGAACCGGCTAACGCGCCCGCTTCATTGGTCAGCTTATTGCCTTCGCGGCGCACTATACCGTCAAAAAAAGCAAATTCGCTTTCGGTAGTGCCCACCGGCGACATCGCATCGGTGACTAACACCACTTTACCCGTCGGCTTGGCTAATAACGCCAGTTTTGCGGCAATTGCATCGATATGTAAGCCGTCGAGAATAATGCCACACCAACTATCGGCATCTGTTAGTGCTACCCCAACCATACCAGGTTGGCGCGAAGTAAAGGCTGACATCGCATTGTATAAATGGGTAAAGCCATTGGCCCCGGCTTGCAGTGCCTGCTGCACCGTGGCGGCATCGGCATTGGAATGGCCGAGCCAAACATGGCTTCCACTGGCCTTTAATGCTTGAATTTGTTCTGGAGAAACATTTTCAGGAGCCACGGTGAGTAAACGACATCCTAAATCGGAACGCTGATAGAGCGCCAGCTCAGCGGCCGTTAAAGCACGAATATGTTGCTGCGGATGCACGCCTTTTTTCGGCACCGATAAATGAGGCCCTTCAAAATGGACGCCCAAAATGCCCGCTTGTTGCTGGCTTAGTGCATCAGCAATAGTGGTGGCAGCCTGTTGCATGACATTTAAACTGTCGGTGATCACCGTCGGTAGCATGGCGGTGGTGCCAAACTGAGCATGCGCTTGTACCATGGTGTGCAAGGTTTCGCGAGTGGGTGCGGTATTAAATAAAGCGCCGCCGCCGCCGTTAACCTGCAAATCAATAAAGCCTGGCACTAACATCCCGGCTAACACCTGACCACTCGCCGCTTGGATCTGACTGATCCGCCCCTGCGCTAACAGCACTTCTACATTATGATGCCAATTTGCACCGTCGAATAATTGAGCCACCGCTAAGCGCTGCATTGTGCTTCCTTTTTCTGAGAGTTTGCGGCATCGAGGTTAAATGAGGCCTCTAGCACAAGCTGATAGCGCAAAATAACGCTGTGTTAGCTTCAGTGCAATGGCTTTTTTGTTAAGTATGACATTACGCAAAGGCAGGCAGACCTTTGCTGTTGCAGTAAGAATCGTCTAATCTGGTTTATGACACAAACATATAAATGATATTTAGTTATTAATTGCCACTCGACCTGCATGAGCAAAACCCGCTACACAACGACGCTGTGGCGCTAGGATAAATAAATCGCCATTTTGCCCAAGCAATTGTTGGCGCACACCCGCGAGCTTCGCAACTTGGGCATTCGCTTGCATATGCGCGGTTTCACCGTGCACCGGCACAGCAATCTCGGGTTGTACATAACGATAGAGCAGATCCAGCTCACCTTGGTTGGGATGCCCAGATACGTGGATGGGCAATAAAGTATCGGCTTGTTGTAACACCTGCACTTTTTTGGCTTTTAATTTATCGACCATTCGAGAAATCAGCATTTCATTGCCGGGGATCAGCATAGCGCTGAAAATCACCAAATCATCAGGCTCTAATAATAATTGCCGATGCCGATCTTCTGCTAACTTGGTTAACGCGGCTTTGGGCTCGCCTTGACTGCCGGTGGCGACCACTAACACTTCCTCGGGCGGTAAAAAACCCACATGCTCATTGGCTATCAGTGGAATATCCTCTGGCCAAAAGCCACATTGCCGCGCCGCGCCTACCATGTTTTCCATGGCGCGGCCAAATAGCGCTAAATAACGGCCGCTTTGCTTGGCGATGCGCCCTAAGCTAATTAAACGCCCGATATTGCTACTAAAACCGGTCACCACCACTCGGCGTTTAAACGGTTGGATCACCGTTAATAAGGCTTGGTAACAGGCGGTTTCAGATAACGAAAAACCACTTTTTAAGGCATTGGTTGAATCACATACCATCGCAGTAATGCCCTGCTTGGCTAAGCGTTTAAACACTTGCGGTTTGAAGGCTCGGCCTAAAATCGGTGCCGCATCCATTTTCCAATCGGCGGTATGAAACACTTTACCGGCGGCAGTGGTGATCAGCAGCGCCTGCGGCTCTGGAATAGAATGGGTGATATTCAGCCAATTAACCACAAAAGGCCCACATTGACAGGTGCCTCCCGGTGGTATTTCTATAATGGGCATATCCGCTGATAAACCCGAGCGGGCAATTTTGCGGCGTAAAATTTCTGCGGCAAAGGGCGTGCAATACACGGGCGCTTGCAAGCGTGGCCACAAATACGGCAAGGCACCAATATGATCTTCATGGGCATGTGTAATGATAATGGCGCAAAGACGTTCGCGCTGCTGACTGATAAACGTAGGATCAGCGGCTTGCACTTCAGCGGTTAACTTCTGCGCGGTAGGCTGCAATGGATTATAAAAAGTGACACCGCAATCAACCATCAACCATTGGCCATCATGACCATACAAGTTCAGGTTCATGCCAATTTCACCACAGCCACCCAGTGGTAAAAACCATAATTCTTTGGCGCTGGGTAAACGCTCTGCCACTACTGCGTGCGTCAAAATAGCCTCTTGTAAAATTGCTTAGCGCTAAAGTGCTCACTAATATCACTTTTTTAGCTTTAGCTGCTATAAAAGCCCAATCATAAGGCATTAGATACGTCAAATATACGAAATTGACATCCTCCCCCAACTAACTCGGTGGGGGATTCCCATTACCTGGGCGCACACTAAATCACTTTAGATGCAAGTTCCTGATTCATCAAGCGACCAACGCCGACTCTCCACAGGCTAATAAGCGGTGTCCCCGCTCTAAAATATTTAACGCTCCAACAACATCTGCGTTGTTGCTGTAGCCACATGCGATGCACTCAAAATTCGCTTGAGTTTGGCGGTTGTCTTTCGATACATGACCACAGCAAGGACAAGTCTGACTGGTGTATTTTGCTGGCACAGCCACAACTAAACCGCCATTCCATAATTGCTTATATTCAAGCTGCCTTCTGAACTCATACCAACCTTGATCAAGGATACTTTTGTTCAGACCAGACTTGGCTTTCACGTTTCTACCGTGTTCTTTTGAATTGCCTTTTGCTGACTTAGACATATTGGATACACGTAAATCCTCAATCGCTATCATCGAGTGGTTATTGCTGATGTGATGAGAGGCTTTGTGTAAGTAGTCTTTGCGACAGTTTGCAATTAGCGTGTGCAGTTTTTGGATTTTTAATTTCTGCTTTTTCCAGTTAGCAGAGAATTTCACTTTTCTTGATAGCTTGCGCTGTTCAATGGCCAAGCGTTTTTCATGCTTACGGAATGCATTAAGCGGCTTTAGATATGTGCCATCAGATAACGTGACGAACTTAGCAATACCCATATCTATGCCTACGGCAGAACCAGAAAAATGCTTAGGTTCGTCAATCTCTTGCTCCACTAGGAATGAAATATACCAGTGGCCTGATTTAACGCTAACTGTGCAGTTTTTAATGTTGCCTTGTACGTCTTGAGACTTACGAAAGTTAATCCAGCCTAACTTGCTTGGTAACTTGACTCGCTTGGCATCTAGTTCGCAGTATTTGTTAAAGTTAACAAAGCGTATGGAATCCGGGTTTTGGCCTTTCTTTTTGAATCGGGGCTTATCAGCAGCAAGTGATTTGTCAAAACAGCGCATCCATGCGCTATGTAAGTCTTTTAGCTTTTGCTGCAAGTTATCCGTATAGGCTTCCTTTAGCCACGACAGATCATCTTGCTTTTTCCATTGGGTGATGAGTTTGTTCAGCTCAAAAGCGCTTGGGAGCCTTGTGCCAGCATCCAGCTTATCCAAGCAATGACGCAGACCTTGATTCCACACAAACCGTGCATGACCACACAGCACATTAAGCCTCGCTGCTTGTTCAGCATTAGGCTCCAATCGAAACTTATAGGCTTTGCGAATTAACATTGCAATAAAGTCAAGTATTAATATACTGTACAGAATAACAGTGCTAGCAAGAAAGGCAATCTTAATGAACGATAATTTTGATAAAAGTAGATATAGTTGATATTTACTACATTTACATATCGTTTTTGTAACTAAATACAGAAAGAAAGTGTTTGGTGGTTTGCACTTGCAAAGCTTAGAGGTAACTTATAAATAGCTTTGTCTGGGTCTTGATGCAGTGTTGAAGGAATTTAACGGCAAACCAGATCATGTTCACCTATTAATATCAACATCCCCTAAAACACCAAGCGTTGCTAAGTGAGTTAACTCACTGAAAGCAAAAAGTTCACGCCGGATTCGTAGGGAGTTTAATGATGTTGCAGGGGCATTTAGTAAGAATATTCTTTGGAGTCGCTCTTACTTTGCTGGCACATGCTGAGGTGTGCCATTGGCGTTGATTCGCCAGTACATCGAGCAACAGGATAGACCGCATTAAGGTGCTGACGCACCTTTGGCTATTCCCCTCCCGGTTCCTTCGCAGGGAGGGGAATAGCCGTTTAGGGTGGGCATTCGTATTAAACGACGTCCTATTTCTGGCTATATGCTATGAAACGGGCAATTTTTAGTTTTGTCTTAATAAAGTCTTAAGGTTCGGCATTTAAATTAGGCACAGTTTGCTTTATTAAGGCCACGTTATGACTCAGTTTGCTGCTCTTAACGCTTTGCCCCGCCCTTTTTTTGGCGATTGTTTGGCGCTGCAAAGCAGTAAATTGACATTGCATACAAGGCACAGCGCCGATCGCGCTGAGATAGAACAGTTTATTCAACAGCAATTTCGGCAACACCATCAAGCCGACATCAATTTTTTTATGCCGGTGCTACTGAGCTTGCACTGCGCCGGGCAATTAACCGCCGTGGTGGGTTTAACGGCAGCCGCTACGCAACCCTTGTTTTTAGAACAATATTTACCGGCACCAATTGAACAAGTTTTAAGTGCTCAACAGCACATTGAGGTACCACGCCAACACATTTTAGAAGTGGGTAATTTGGTCGCCAGTCGCAGTGGCAGCAGTTTGTTATTGATGGTGGTATTAAGCGAACTGATCATAGTATCGCCTTACCAATGGATCGCCTTTACCGCGACCAGTGAAGTGCAGTCTTTATTAAGTAAATTGCATTATCAACCGCTGGCTTTGGCCCCTGCCGATGTGAGCAAATTAGCCGACAACCCCACAGGCTGGGGCCGCTATTATCAAAAACAACCTACCGTTATGGCAGGGCATGCGTTACCGGCAATAGCCAGTGCGCAACAACTGACCCGCTATCAGCTGATCAAACGGCTATTTTCCGAGCAAATTACACAGATCAGTACCGAACTTAACCTATTGGAGCACTCTTATGCTTAATACCGTGCCCGTGTCGCATGCTCAGTTGCTGCAATTTGCCGATCGCATCGCTTTAGACGATGGCGAACAACAACTCAGTTATCATGAGTTGGCTTTGCAAGTGTCGATCCTTAGTGCGTGGCTGGTTGCCTCGCCGTATCAACGCATTGCGATTAGCGGTGATAACAGTATCGCCTGGGTCATTGCCGATCTGGCGTTGGCACAAGCGAATAAAATTGCCATCCCTGTACCAGTGTTTTTCTCAGTTCAGCAGCAACAATTTATGTTGGCTGAAGCCGGTGTTGAATTAGTACTACAAACACAAGCCACTGAACAAAGCCAGCCAACGGTTATTGACGGCTTGTGGGCAAAGCGCCTTAACCCTGTCGAACATCATGCTACCAGTATGCCGATCAGCAGTGGCAAAATTACGTTTACCTCGGGCACCACCTCAACTCCAAAGGGTGTGTGCCTAAGCTGGAAACAACAAGCCGCTACCTGTGATGGCTTACAACAAGCCTTAGCCGAGCAGTTTAGCGGGGCGCCTCAGCTGCATTATTGCTTATTGCCCTTGGCCACTTTATTAGAGAACGTAGCAGGCGTGTATTTGCCGCTGCGTTTAGGGCAGCGCGTTTTAATTCTTAGCGCCGCTAAAACCGGCCTAGCTGGCAGCTCGGGTTTAGATTTACCGACTTTTATTGCCAGCTTATTGCAATATCGACCAGCCAGTTTGATTTTAACGCCGCAGCTGCTACAAGCATTACTGCTGATCTGCCGGCAGCATCCTGAGCTAAGCCGTACCTTTCGCTTTATCGCCGTAGGCGGTGCCCATTGTGCCAAAGCTTTGCTAACTCAGGCGGCAGCGCTGAAGTTACCGATTTTTCAAGGCTATGGTTTATCGGAAGCGGGCTCTGTTGTCGCGTTAAATTTACCACAACAGCAACGTCAAAACAGTGTGGGTAAACCCCTACCCCATGTTGCTGTACGTGTGCGTCAGCAACATATTGAAGTGAATGGCCAGCTTTTTAGTGGTTACCTTGGTGAAATGCCACGCGATCCAGAGGCGTGGTTAGATACCGGCGATCTCGGTTATCTGGATGAAGACGGTTATTTGGTGATCCAAGGGCGCAGCAAACATCTGCTGATCAGCAGTTATGGTCGAAATATTTCGCCAGAATGGCTCGAAGCAGAATTACAAAGTTGTCCCGCCATTGCTCAGGCGATGGTGCTTGGCGATGCCAAGCCTTGGTTAAGTGTGGTGCTAACACTTCGCGCTAATGCCAGCAAGCAGACTTTACAACAGCAATTAAGCCAACTTAATACGCAATTACCTGATTATGCGCGTCTGCGAACGGTGCTGGTGATAAACACGCCTTTTACCCAAGCGAATCAGCAACTAACCGCCAATGGCCGATTGCGCCGCCAGCCGATTATTGAGCAGTATCAAACTGCCATTGAGCAGCTATATCAGCAACAACCCGATCCGCTTATTCCAACCATTATGGCAGTCGCTGCCAAAGAGGAGTTAACTTATGAGTTTTTTTAACACACTAATGGCACAAACCAGCAATGAGCGGCAATACTTGTTATCCGCACCGTTGATCCAGCGCTGTTTAGCCGATCAAAGCTTTACTTTAGCTGAGTATCAGGCGTTTTTAACCGAAGCCTACCACCACGTTAAGCATACGGTGCCCTTGCTAATGGCCGTTGGCAGCAGACTGCGTAGCGACCAAGAATATTATCGCGAAGCCATTGCCGAATATATTGAGGAAGAATTAGGCCATCAAGAGTGGGTGTTAAACGATGTTGCCGCCTGTGGTGTGGACAAAGAGAGCGTACGACATGGCCAACCTCGCCTAGCAACCGAGTTAATGGTGGCTTATGCCTACGACACCGTGCTGCGCAAAAATCCGTTAGCGTTTTTCGGTATGGTATTAGTGCTGGAAGGCACCAGTGTTAATTTGGCCACACAAGCAGCAGACATTATTCAAAAGCAATTGGGCTTACCGAATAAAGCCTTTAGTTATTTGCGTTCACACGGCAGCTTGGATATTGAACATCTGACGTTTTTTGAAAAGTTAATGGACACCATTACCGATAGCGCTGATCAAGCTGCCATTATTCATGCTGCAAAAGTATTTTATCAGTTGTATGGCAATATCTTTCGCAGTATCGAAAACGCCCCATCTCAGCAGGAGGCCGCATGACATTACAGGCTAAAGCCGTCTTATTAACCGGTGCCAGTGGCGGGATTGGTCAGGCTTTAGCACAGCAACTGGACCAAGCAGGCGCAACCCTCTGGTTAACCGGTAGAAACGAAACAGCATTACAGGGCTTAGCCGCTAAACTCAGTCGGCCAACGCATATTGTCATCGCTGATCTTGCCAGTAGCGCCGGTCGACAACACCTGCTAGAGCGCTTAGGCACAAAGCCTTTAGATGCCGTGGTGTTTGCTGCCGGCACTAATCACTTTGCTTTATTGGGCGATCAAAATGCAGAGCAGCTAAGCCAGCTAATTAATACCAATTTACTGGCGCCAATGCAGCTAACTCAAAGCTTATTGCCGCGATTAAGTGCCGACGCGCGCTTGCTGTATATTGGTTCAAGCCTGGGCGCCATCGGTTATCCCGGTTTTGCCGCCTATGGAGCCAGTAAGGCTGGCCTGCGCAGTTTTGCTCAAGCACTACGCCGTGAGTGGGCCGATAGCCCACGTCAAGTTTGTCATATCGCGCCACGCGCCACTCAAACCGAGATGAATAGTACGGCGATGCAGCAAATGAATCAGCAATTAAAGGTTAAGGCCGATAGCCCCCAGTGGGTTGCCAGCCAAGTACTACGGCAACTGCAAGCAACACAGATGCACGATCAAGATTTAGGTTATCCAGAAAAACTGTTTATCCGCATCAATGCTGTATTGCCGGGGGTGGTCGATAACGCCATTACTGGTCAATTACCGGTGATTAAACGCTATGCAAAACAGAATGTTAGCCAAGCGCTGACGACAGGAGAGGCTTTATGAACACTTATCAAACTTTACTCGTGGGTACCTTATTAAGCAGCGCCTTGTTATTCAGCGCGACCAGTCACGCCATTGAATTACCACAGCTGCAACAGCGTTGGGCCGAGATTAAATATCAACAAACCGGTAAGCAGCAAGAAAGCGCTTATCAAGCGTTATTAACTGAAGCCAGCGCCGCCCGTGCTGAACATGCTAATGATGCGAATTATCTTATTTGGGAAGGGATTATTCGCTCAACCTATGCCGGTGCCGTGGGCGGTTTATCTGCACTGAGTGAGGTGAAAGCGGCACGCAAACTATTTGAACAAGCTATAGAGCTGGATGCCAATGCTCTAGATGGCTCGGCTTATACCAGCTTAGGCTCTTTGTATTATCAAGTGCCTGGCTGGCCTGTTGGCTTTGGTAGCGATAAAAAAGCCCGTGAATATTTACTCAAAGGTCTGGCGGTTAACCCTAACGGTATTGATGCTAACTATTTTTACGGTGATTTTTTACTGCAACAAAAAGACTATCAAGCCGCCATAGCCGCCTTTGAAAAAGCGTTAGCGGCACCGGATAGACCCGGCCGTGAGCAAGCCGATCTCGGCCGTCGCCAAGAAATAATGCAAGCCTTAAGCCTCGCGCAACAAAAGGCTAAATAACACGCTAAGCATTTTATAGTGTGTTTCATTCGCCATTATAAACATGGCTAACACGGGTTCTCGCTTGTAGCGAGAGCTCGTTAAGCCTATCTTAAGTGAATAATATTAATGTCTTGGCAGAATTAGCCAGCAGCAGGAGCAAGTTGATGCGTTTGTTATTAGTCGAAGATGATAAATTATTAGCGCAAGGTATTGTCACGGCGCTAAGCAAAGTCGGTTATCAATTGGAACACTGCCAAACCGGTAACCAGGCATTACAGGCGATTAATCATAGCGAATTTGACTTAATCATTCTCGATTTAGGCTTACCCGATGGCTTTGCTAAAACCGTTTTAGATAAATTACGCTCACAAAAACACACCTTACCGGTACTGGTGCTGACGGCCTTGGACCAGCTAGAAACCAAGCTGAGTTTACTCAATGCCGGGGCAGATGATTATATGATTAAACCCTTTGATGTGCGTGAGCTAGAAGCGCGGATCCGTGTACTGATGCGTCGGCAAAGCACGCGGCGACATGATGTCCTAACGGTAGGGAAAGTATCGTTAGATTTAGCCAACCATAGCTGTGACTTTGCCGGCCAAGCGGTTAACTTAACGCGGCGCGAGTTTTTATTATTACAAGATTTCTTACAGCATAAAGATCAAATTTTAACGCGCCAGCATCTAGAAGAGCTGAGCGTTGGTTGGGATGGTGATAACGAAAGTAACGCCATTGAAGTGCATATTCATAACTTACGCAAAAAACTGCAGCCAGAACTGATTAAAACCGTACGCGGTGTTGGTTATTTATTACCAAGCAATTTATCTGAGTGATGTAACCCTCTTAATTAACGCATGAAACGGCCTAACCCACATCGGGGTTAGGCCGTGTTGGCTTTCGCTAATGGTTCACTTAGCTTTGTAGCGCCTTGCTGATCATCAGATCGATTAAGGCTTTTTGTGCTTTTGCGGCGTCATCCGCACTGCGCGGTAACTTGCTAGCTTGAATGTTATTCAACTGCAACAAGGCGGCCGCTTTCGCCAGATTGTCATAGTCGCTTGGTTTTTCTAAACCGGCAGCGGCAATCAGGCGTTTCACATATTCCACTTGCAGGTTATGACTTACTGAAGTGGCTTTACGTGGGTCAACGAAGATGCTGTCGGTTAGATCTTTCATAAAGCGCGTTAAGCTGTATTCATTACCATAAAGAGCGGAGTCAGAAATACGCTGTAACACGGCTTTGTGCAGGATGTGATCCAGCACCGATTTTTGCATGCCTAAGATCATCTCATGCGCTTTAGGATCTAAGTTACGACCGCTATGCGTGAAGCCTCGACGTTGCTGTAATAACTGGCTGTATAACGGCTGCATTACCGCTAATACATCCGGCGCAAACACTTTTTCGCTGAGTAACTTCATGGCCGCTTGTTGCTGCGCTAATGGCACTGGTGTTAAAGGCTGCTTGTCGGTAGGGGCTCCCGCGACATTACGCTCGACATAAACACCACCAATTTGCCGCGATACCACACCGGCTTGGCTGCGGTACTGACCAAACAACATATTGGCTGAGGTCAGTAAACGCTGATAAGACTCTCCCTCAGTCACGGCAGTGGTTGATAACTCAGCCATCATTTTCTCTAACAAACGCATGCGATCGGCAGCATACACAACAGGCTCTGAAGACATATCGCCAATCATCACGCGTGGATCGATATGCCGACCTGGCGTACGCATATCATCCGCATCGTTACCAAAAGCTAAAGCAGGCTCAACTGAACGCGCTAAGATTTTCTCTAAACGCGCTTGTTCTGCCGCTGCATCATTTAACGCGGTGCTGTAACCATACTCAATGGCCCAATCATCATAGGGGCCGGGCTTAGTTTGGAAAATATCGCCCTGCGCCATGCCTGGTGGGGCTATATTGATAGGCGTATAGTCCATCACCGAGCCAGTTAAAATCCCTTGGGTTTTGCTCTTGTCATGCACTTCTTTGGCATTCCACAAGTTAGAAGCGCGCATGTTGTGGTTTAAGCCTAGCGTGTGACCCACTTCGTGTAATACCAACTCCATTAAGCCTTGACGCATAATGTCGTTTTGTTCAATGTTTAAGCCATTGCCTAAGCTGGCGGCCATCACAAAGCTTTCTTGTAATTGATGGCCAGCCGAACAAAATAACCCGTCGCCATGCTGATGTGCATCATTAGCACTTAGCTCACTGGCGCTCGCGCTACCATCAGTAAACAGCTTGTCGAAGATCCAGCGGTTCTTCATAAACACGTATTCAAGCATGATGTCGGCGCCTAAGATCTCACCGGTTAGCGGGTTCGCTAACGAGGGGCCATAACCGCCAAAAGGTGGCTGTGGTGACGAGGTCCAGCGTAATACGTTGTAATTGATATCGCCCGCATCCCAATCGGCATCATCCGGTTGAACTCGCACCTCAATAGCGTTTTTAATACCGGCTTTTTCAAAAGCACTGTTCCATGCTAATACACCGTCTCTGACGGTATCGCGCCACTCTACTGGGGTGGTGTTCTCAATCCACCAAACGATCGGTTTAACAGGCTCAGATACCGCCGCTGACGGATCTTTTTTCTGCAGATCCCAACGGTGGATCACATCCCGAAACGGCGCCCAATCTTCTGACGTCATATTGTCCGCTTGGGTGGTGAAATAACCAATGCGTGCGTCGTCATAACGCGGCACAAAATTATTCTCAGGCAAGGCAATAAAAGAATGTTGAAACTTGATAGAAACAGAGCGTGGATCGCTTAAGGCATCGCTGCCACGTACGCCTGGGTTGCCGTCGGCGAACACATAATCAACGACCACATCAAGGTTATTCGGGTAAGGACGATGCTGCACGATACGTGATTTTTTCTCGTCTAACTTACCGACTTTAAACCGGTTTTTGGCATTGGGATCGTTCGGATTAGCCCACGGAGAGACTTTGGTTAAGTCTTCACTTAAAAATAGCTTGTCGGCTTTAACTAAAAACTTATCTTGCTGTTGCTTTTCAATTTTCAGCGTAGCTAGTACCGCTTCACTGATATTGGCATCCGCGGCGCGCGCTAAAGCACTGTTTGGGTCAAAGTAAAAGCGTGGTGTTTTACTGATCACATCAATGCGATCAAAGTAACGGCGAAATTCAATCAGCTTGGTCCCCCGATACGAGCCACGGAAATGCCCTGCATCAGTCACCCCATCTAACGTTTTCGCGAAATATAAAAACGGTTTGTCGAGTTGTGCTTCGGTGATGCTCATTAAATGCTCACCGGTTTTTTCATCCACATACAGCGTAAATAAACCGTTTATCGCGGTTTTGTTAGCAATCATGCTGCTATAAGTTTGTTCTTTTTTCTCGGCAGCAGGTTTGGCATCTTGGGCAGCAATCGGCGCGGCCAATAAGGCCAGCGATACCGCAAGCGACAGAATGGATTTATTCATTGAGTAGTCTCTTATCTTTTTAGTTAATGTATTCGTGAACAGGTTGCAAAAGTAACAACCTATGTAAACTGGCCGTAGCCATGCGTTCAGTCAAGATTGATCAGACTGACATACGCACTAATACGATAAATGGCTCAAATGCCGCTAACAGACTATAGGGTCAGGTCTAATGTGATGACTCGCCTCACATCCCAGACTATAGGGTCAGGTCTTGCTTTTTGCCTTTTCTAGCTTCGGGGGCAGATACCAAGCCCCTTAACGTTTTCGCCGTTGGCGAGATACTTTCTTTTGCGTCGCCAAAAGAAAGTATCCAAAGAAAATGCGACCCCACTTCCGCTCGAAAGCCCCACTGCTCATGCGTTATCCAAGGCGAAAACGTAACTCGCGCTATGCTTCGTCGCCGCACTCAAACACCCGTTTTCTTAAAACCTTGGCCAACGATGATCAGTCGGCTCGCTCTAAGGGGAATAAAAGCCAAAGCAGTATTCGCTTAGTTGAATGCACTCTCTTTTGCCCCAAAGCTTTTGGTCATGATTTCAGCAACTTAGCCTAAGCGGCTAGTTAGTATTTCACCTGCGGTGAGATACTTTCTTTTGCATCGCCAAAAGAAAGTATCCAAAGAAAATGCGACCCCACTTCCGCTCGAAAGCCCCACTGCTCATGCGTTGCCCAAGGCGAAAACGTAACTCGCGCTATGCTTCGTCGCCGCACTCAAACACCCGTTTTCTTAAAACCTTGATCAACGATGATCAGTCGGCTCGCTCTAAGGGGAATAAAATCAAAAACATTATGCGCTTATCTGCATATTACGTTTTTTACCTCAACGTTTTTGGTCATCATTTCAGCAACTCAGACTAAGTAGCTAGTCAGTATTTTCACCTACAGTGAGATACTTTTTTTGCATCGCCAAAAAAAAGTTACTAGCAAACGGCGAAAACGTTAGCCAATAGCGTTCTAAACCAGAACAGTGATAGCTTCTAGATATGAAGTTTGCCCCGAGGGAGAGGTTTACGGCGTTTTATAGCAAAGTTGAACGAAGCACTGGTTGGTTTTTACAACAATACGAGGCGGTAAGTGCGCAGTACACTTTGTTGGGGACGTCTTTTGCAGGGATGCAGAAGAGGAGCGTACACGGATGTATTCACAGCGTGCCCCAACAAAGTTGTTCGGAGAACTTACCGACGTTTGTTTAAAACTTAACAATTGCCATGCGCAACGGCCGCCATTTGCTAGACATTTTCTTAACCGGCTTCAAAGGTCACCTCCCTTTGCCCTTTCAGCCTGCGCAGCCTCCCTGCTGCTGTTACGAAAACGCTAGCCAACAGCGCCGTTAACTCCACACAACCACTAGCGAAGTTTAATTAGCCGGCGCTGCCACTTGCAAATCGAGCCGATACTCTGCAAAGCCAACATTGTCGCTCGACAGCTTCGTCATTGGCCAATAATTATTCGCCTGAATAAACTGCTGTGCAGCGGCTGAATCTCGGGTTTTAAAGCGTAAATCTAATTGCACCGCGCTTTTCAATGGCAACAAACGCCAATTATGATCCGCCTGTGGATTCACCGCACTAAGATAACGGTCGCTGGCAGCATCATACTGCGATTGCTGCTCAATATAAGCGACCAAGGCCTCGCGATTGGTATCAGGTAATTCCAGCACCACCTTATCACTGCCGGTACCCGCAAACATGCCGGTGTAGGCTCGATAGTTATTGGTGGCAACAATAAAACTTTTGGCCGCAAATTCGGCATCCCGATACACTTTGCCACTGGCGTCGGTGTAACGTAAATCGACAATGCGGTTTGCCGATGCATTCACTAATTCACAGCGCTGATTAAATTTGCTCGGTTGGCTAACATCAATTTGGTAATAGATGCCATCAATCACATCAAAATTATAGGATGAATGCGCCAAGTTAATCAGCGTTTGTGGCGCCGTTGAGGTGAGATCAATCTGTAAAAACTGATTAGCCGAGCACTCTAACCAGTCTTTTAACTCAGCACCGTTTAATTTTACTGCGACAACAGTATTCGGATACAAATACAAATCGGCAGCATTACGAAAACTTAACGGCCCTTGGCTGACTTGAATATATTGCTCAGCATCGTTAGGGCTTGCCAGCTTACCACCCGCTTTAAACGGCGCGGCAGCTGACAAGAGCGGGATATCTTGCAATTCCGGCGGCAATAGCTCGGCCACTCGCGCTCGTTGTGCATCAGCAACCAATTGCACAGTAGGATCATCCTGAATTTGTGCTAAAAAGCTGTACATATCGGCAGAGGCCATACCAATACTCCGCTGCATAAAGGCTATAGTGCCTTTATGCGCCTCAGCAACAGCGGCAACAATAGCAGCATCAGCCTCCACATTCGGCTGCTGAGTAGCATTGTCAAACACCGCTAAAGTTTGCGCCTGAGCAGAGACCACTTGCCACTTACCGGCGTTTTGCTGCAAGGTCAAATCGACCAGACCTAAATGATCCCCCCAGCGCCCTGGCATCACAGCCGGAATACCGTTGAGCAGGCCCTGCGTGATATCCGCGCTAGGTAGATGTTGAAATTGCGCTGCGGGAAACACCGCATGGCTGTGGCCAAACAACACCGTAGCAATGCCAGGTACCTGTGTTAAGGCATACACCATATTTTCAGCCATCGGATCAACCTCTGCGCCCGTATGACCTAAACCCGAGTGAGCAATCGCAATAATCACATCGGCACCGGCTGCTTGCATTTCGGGCACCATGCGCTTTGCGGTGTCAATAATACTGTCTACCCGCAACTGGCCATGTAAGTGTTGTTTATCCCATGACATGATTTGCGGCGGCACAAAGCCAATATAGCCAATAGTGATTTGCTGCGGTTGCCCTTGTGTATCAATAACGTGTTTTTGCTGCAAAATATAAGGGGGATATAAATGATCGCCCTGCTTTACACCTGGGCGGCATTGCGTTGTCGCGCAATAAATATTGGCACTGGTATACGGGAAATTAGCCCCCGCCAGCGTTTGATATAAAAACGGTAAGCCAAAGTTAAACTCGTGATTGCCCAGGGTAGCAACATCATAATTTAGGGTATTTAGCGCCAGCATGATCGGGTGGATCTCGCCTTCAGCCAAGCCGCGCTGGGCAATATAATCTCCTAATGGGCTGCCTTGGATCAGATCGCCATTATCCACCAACACACTGTTTTGTACTTGCGCCCGCGCCGCTTTAATTAAACTGGCGGTGCGCGCCAAACCCAAACTCGGATCGGTTTGACCGCTGTAATAATTAAAATCCAGCATGTTGGCATGTAAATCGGAGGTTTCTAAAACGCGCAATTTAACTTGTACCGGTTGCTCGTTAGGCGGCGAGCAAGCAAATAAACCTGTTAAAAGCGTCAGCAAGAGCATATAACTGCGAGGTTGTGGCATAAGAAGGAGGTCCTAAATTTTCACAAAAGTGCGCCAGTATCTAAAACGAAACTCGCGCATTAGCTGATTCGATAGTTACTTTACCACCCGTACGCGTTCAAGCACCGCTGAAGTATCTTTTAACCCCACCGTGGTAGCGCCACCGATCACGTAAATCGCGTTATCTAAGGTCACGGCACCTAAACCATGCCGTGGTATCGGCATGGCAGGCAGTGCTTGCCAAGTATTACTCTCGGGCTGATAAGCCCAAGCTTCGCTATACACACCGCCGCCGTCCGTAAAGTACTCACCACCAAATACCCATATTTGCTGATCAATCACAGCTGCTGCTAGGCCACCTTGCGCCTGGGGTAACGGGGCTAACATTTGCCATTTACCGCTTAGCGGATCAAAACGTTGCAACAGCGCTAAATTACTGCCCCCTACTTGCCGACCACCAACGACATAAAATTGTTCAGCCAAATTAACGGCAGCAGCGCTATTAAACGCCTGTGAAAGTGACGGTGCGGCTTGCACGCTCAAAGTGACAGGGTCAAAGATCCAGTGCCAATTCACATCGGCTTGATTGCGCCACTGCGCATTTTCTAGAGCAATCGGTGAACGACCTGAAGCAAAATGCACTTTATTAGCGATCACCACGGCTGTGGTTTCGGTTAACGGCTTTGGCAGTTGCCCTACGTTTTGCCAACGCTTTGCCGCTTCATCTAAACGCAAAATATCTGCACTAGCACTCCAACGGCCATCATTCGCCTCTACAAAACCACCGAACAGGAATAACTGCTGTTGCACCGACACCAAATAAGCATGATGCCGCGGTGCAGGTAACTCTGCTGCTAATGACCAGCTATCGGTGGCAGGATCGTACACTTGCACCAATGCGGTCATTTGCTGCACGCTCATATCCAGACTATCGCTAAGCCCCCCAGCAACGTAGATTTTGCCGTTATGTGCTGCAGGATAAATTTCTTGCACCGCAAGCGGCATATCAGCTAAACGTTGCCACTGCGTCGTGGCAACGCTATTACAGGAATAGAGCAGAAAAAATAATATGATAATGCGCATTAAGGTCACTCCAGCAGCAATTAAACAGTAAGTGGGCTCATACCAAGCCGTGGTGTATTTGCTCACACAGTACATTGGCTTGGTATCAGTAAATGGCGGTTTAATTAGAGGTGGTCAGCTTGTTGCTTAAGATAATCACCACTATCCAGTAATCGGTTCATTAATTGATTATTCCAATCTTGCACAATAATTTGGGCACGGAACAACTGATAAAACTCGTATATGCTCACTAACATGATCAGCACGATACCGGTCAACCAAACACTGGTAAACAATAACGCGACACCCAGCGCAAAGCTTAAGATATTCAGCAGACCATGCCGCCATTGCTGCAGATAGAAGTGATGCAAACCCGCTACAAAAAACCAGTTCAGAGCAGCGTAGGTATCGGGATCTTTCAGTTGGTCTTTTACTAACTGATAAAAGGCTTGGCGCTGAGCATCGGGCAAGGCCGCTGTGCGCAAACGTAGCGCCTCTTCCTGAGCATCCACCTCAGTTTGCTTTAGCATCAAAAGTCTCCGGTACCGGCTCAATACATTTACAAAAACTATCATGTTGGCTACAACGGCGGATCCGATGCCAGCCCAATAACACACCTCGGCGCACGCCATAGCGCTCAATTGCAATATAGGTATAAGCAGAACAGGTGGGTTCAAAATTGCAGTCAACCGCAAACCAGCGCTGACCGCCGCCGGTTCGCCGATAATAGGCGATTAACTTTAACAGCAACGGCTTGAGCATTTAACGCCCTAAGGTAACGATCATCGCTTCACGGCTCCAAAACAGCCAAAAGCGTTTTTGCTCAATCACCTGAAAAACCACCTGCCAACCTTGTGCCGCCTGCGCGTTTAACTCGGCTTCTACTTTTTTTAAAGGTAAACCCGATGCGCCCAAAAAGATGGTGCCACAGCCGCCTTCGGCTATATGTAAAACTTTGTATTCCCGATATGCTGTTGCCATGACGAATTCCTTGATAAGTAGAATAGAAGCGGCTAGGCGCACTACCGCTAATTAGGTTTTAACTTATTACGATATTATCAGTTGCTGTATTAGAAGCAACCACAGTGGCAGAGTCAAACATCCCAACACTGTCGACTGTGCAATTAAGGTCGCCACACTTTGTCGATCCGCACCAAATACCGAGGCCAACACATGTGCAGCCGCAGCCGTTGGTAAAGCAGCAAATAACACCAGCACCGCACTGGGCGCAGCCGCCAAACCTAAGTATTGGCTGGCAAGCAACATAACAGCGGGTAAAATCAGTAGTTTAATGCTGTTTAGTGCTAACTGAAAACGGGTAATTTGTGCCAAAGCCCGCCAGTTGATTGCCGCACCAATCGATAACAAAGCCAGCGGGATCGCCGCCTGCGCCAGCTTGCTTAACGCAAGCCATAACGGTTCAGGTAAACGAACATTTAATAACGAAAAGCTGATACCCGCGAGGCTGGCAATTAAAAAAGGATTGGTCACTAACTGGCGAAGTATATGCCCTTTCGTTAGCTGTTGGCCGCGTGATAACGCCGCTACGGCTAAGATATTGGCTAAGGGCACTGCTAACCCTATCGCAATTGACATCAAACCGCGATAGTCCTGCGGAAACACTTGCACCAATGCGAGCGCCACCGCGGCGTTAAAACGCCAAGCGGTTTGCCACATCCCCGCAAAATCAAGAAAACGCGCTGGCCCCCAACACCGCACCATAGCTCCTAAGGCACAAGCTATTAAAATAACCGACCACACCCCCGTACCCATGATCGCCAAATCGGTCCAGGCCGGTGCACTTCGTAAGGTACTGACAAAAATCAACGCCGGGAATAGCAGATAATAATTTAGTGTATCAATGCCTTGCCAGGTTGCACTGGGTAAAGCACGACGTAAACCCATGCCGCCGAGTAATAACAGTAAATCAGGTAACAGCGGAAGATAAAAAGGCGGCATGCTACAACTCCAAAACAGGCTAGCTAACTGATAACTGATAAGTGTTCACTGAGCCGATGAGTATACCTTTTTGCCTTAGGCGTGACAGCCATTGCTCCTCGATATTTAACATGCCTTAAATGGCCTTGATAACCTTACGAAAACAGCCTATTTCACGCGTTTGATTTGCCTTTTAGCCCAAGTTAAACAGCCGCAGCGCGGACAAAATAAAAAGCCCTGAGTTAAACAACACAGGGCCTTAAGGTATGACGATTTAACGAAGTAGCTTCGCAGACTTAACGATCCAACTCCATGACTTTGTTCCATGCCGCCACGAAATCGTTAACGAATTTCTGCTTAGAGGTTTCAAAGGCATAAACCTCAGCCACCGCACGCAGCTCTGAATTTGACCCAAAAATCAGATCCACTGACGTTGCCGTCCATTTTTGTGCGCCTGATTTGCGATCAAAGCCCTCGTAAACGCCATCGGTAGCCGACTTTTTCCACACGGTGGACATGTCTAACAAGTTAACAAAGAAGTCGTTATTTAATGTGCCAGGTTGAGTGGTTAACACACCGTGTTTACTGCCACTGTGGTTAGCATCGAGTGCCCGTAAGCCGCCTACTAGCACCGTCATTTCCGGTACGCTCAGATCTAACTGATCGGCTTTATCCACTAACATTTCCGTTGGTGAGCGGTAGCTGTTTTTGCTGTCAAAGTAGTTTCTAAAACCATCTGCCGTTAACTCTAACAAGCTAAACGAATTGACGTCGGTTTGTGCCTGAGTGGCATCGCCACGACCCGGTGTAAAAGGCACATTAACAGTATAACCGGCATCTTTTGCCGCTTTTTCAATTGCCGCAGCACCGCCTAACACGATTAAATCTGATAACGACACTTGACGTCTGTTAGAGCGCGCATTAAAGGTTTTTTGCACTTCGGTTAACGCCGCTAACACCTTGGCGGTTTCAGCGGGGTTATTCACCGCCCAATCTTTTTGCGGTGCTAACGCAATACGCGCACCATTTGCGCCGCCTCGCATATCAGATTGACGGTAACTGGCTGCAGAAGCCCAAGCCACGCGCACTAACTCAGGCACGCTTAAACCCGTTTCTAAAATCTTGGCTTTAAGATCTTTAACGGCTTTGGCATCAATGGTCGATTTAGTTTTTTCATCAATCGGATCTTGCCACACCAAAATATCTTGCGGCACGTCTTTACCCAAGAAGTTACGTGGTGGTCCCATGTCGCGGTGCGTTAACTTGTACCAAGCCTTAGCAAAGGCTAAACGATACTCTTCAGGATCCGCTAAGAAGCGCTCCGCAATTTTGCGATATTCTGGATCCACTTTTAACGCCATATCCGCAGTCGTCATGACTGGTGCATTAAATTTGCCCGGTATATGCGCATCAGGCACCGCGGTATGCAGTGACTCGTCTGTTGGGATCCATTGAATGGCACCGGCGGGGCTACGCGTTTGCTTCCATTCAAAATTCAATAAGTTACTTAAATAGAGTGACGTCCAACGCGTTGGTGCTTGTGTCCAGGCGCCTTCTAAACCACTGGTGACGGTATCTTCAGAGTGACCTTTACCGCATTTGTTTTTCCAGCCTAAACCTTGCTCTTCAATACCGGCTGCAGCAGGCTCTGCGCCTACACAATCCGCGGGTTTATGCGCACCGTGCATCTTGCCGAAAGTGTGACCACCGGCAATCAACGCCAAGGTTTCTTCGTCATTCATGGCCATGCGTTCAAACGCGACCCGAATGTTTTTCGCTGAGCCCATAGGATCCGGCACGCCTTTTGGCCCTTCTGGATTGACATAAATTAAGCCCATGTGGGTGGCACCTAACGGCCGTTGTAATTTACCATCGCGATCTTCACGATCACTGGCTAACATTTCGACTTCTGGCCCCCAATACACCATATCCGGTTCCCAGTCGTCCGCTCGGCCACCAGCAAAGCCGTAGGTTTTAAAACCCATATTTTCTAGCGCAACGTTACCCGCCAGTACCATTAAATCAGACCATGATAACGACTCACCGTATTTTTGTTTAATGGGCCATAACAAACGACGAGCCTTGTCCAAATTGCCATTATCAGGCCAGCTATTTAACGGGTCAAAGCGTTGCTGACCACCACCGGCGCCACCACGGCCATCAAGGGTGCGATACGTACCCGCGCTGTGCCAGGTCATCCGAATAAAAAACGGGCCATAGTTGCCGAAGTCGGCAGGCCACCAATCTTGAGAAGTGGTGAGCAGTTTATCGATATCTTGTTTAACTTTATCCAGATCCAGTTTGTTAAAAGCATCGGCGTAACTAAAGTTGGCGCCATAGGGATTTGAACGCGCATCATGATCGCGCAGTGCAGACAGATCCAGTTGATCCGGCCACCAGAATTGATTATTTTTCGCTTGGCCTTCTTTTGCCATACCTGTGCCCATAGCGCCTTTGGGCTTAGTCATTTCGGCCTTGCCATGATTGTCACTTAAGGCACTGCCAGACAACAACAACATACTCATGGCTATCGCCACAGCGGTTTTATTAAAACGTTGTTTTTTCATTATAAGGTTCCTTTGCGTTTACGTTTCTACACCTGTAGTAAAAACGGTATTTCACTCTAAAGATTGCAGCGCAGACGTGTGAGCTACAAATTGGTTTACCCATGCCGGCATGTCTGTTTGGCTTTGCTGTCTTGGCTTGGATAACAACGCACTTAAAGAGTATAGCAATTAGCTAATAGATTAGAGTGAATTAAAACGATTACCCTAATCGACTAATATGATGAAAGCAAAAATGCGATGGGTGAAATGGCCGTGATGCAGCGATTTAGCTGATGTGAACAGTTTGAGGATCTTAGCAGACATAAAAAAATCGCTGATAGCTTAAGCCGACCAGCGATTCTTCAGTAAGTTAAGCCAAAAAGATTAGCCCAACAAGAAAGGATGATTAATTAACGACTGGCGGCAAAGCCATCCGCTTGAATTGATACCCGAGTCACTTCGCCCAGCGTTTGCGCAAAAGATACTAGCTCATCTGCTTTACCCACTAACACAAACTGCAACTGTTGCTGTGGGAAATATTGCTGAATCAACCGCTGTGTATCCGCTAAGGTCAGGCTATCCACTTTTTGCTCAAAGTCGTTAATGTAGCCTTTATCTAGCTGATACAAATGCATGCTACCGAGTAAATTCGCTAACTGGCTATTCGTTTCATAATCTGGTGGAAACTGGCCTTTCACATAAGCTTTAGCCGAGTCTAAGGTTGCTTGGTCGATGCCCTGCTGCCACAGTTTACTGTAGGTTTTCAGCGCTAATTCAATGGTTTGTTGACTGGTTTCGCTGCGGGTAAAGGTACTGATCTGAAAAGCACCACCGCGGCTTAACGCACTAAAACCTGAACGCGCGCCATAGGTTAGCCCGCTGTTAACGCGCAGCTCATCATTTAACCATGAGGTAAAACGGCCACCTAAAATGGTATTGATCACTTCTAAGCCAACAAAATCAGGGTTGTTTTGACTTACCCCGACACCACCGAACATCAATGTGGTCTCTGTCGCATCGGCTTTATCCACTAACAACACCCGCGCTTGGCTGGGCTTACTGACCTCAGCTAATGCTGGTTTTACTGCACTTTGCCCTTGCCAGTCAGCAAAACGCGCTGTTAGTTGCGCCGTTAATTCGCTCACTTGAAAATCACCGGTGACCACTATGGCAATATTATCGGGTTGATAATAACGCTGATAAAACTCAGTAACCACTTTTAAATCCAGCGAAGCCAAGGATCGCTCGCTGCCACTTCTGGCTTTGGCATAAGGATGGTTGCCATAGAGCAGTGCATCAAAATAACTGCCAATCACATTACGCGGGCTTTCTTTGGCTTGTTGCTGTTGTGCCACTAACCGTGCATGTAATTTGCTAAATTCTGTCGCATCAAACGTCGGCTGCCTTAGCACCGCCGCTAAAATATCCAGCATGCTGTCGGTATCTTTTTGCATAAAGTTCATGCTGAGGTAGCTGGCTTCTTTACCAGCCACGCTATTTAAACTGGCACCAATAAAATCAGTGGCTTGCTCTAGCTGTTGCTTGTTTTTATCGCCAGCACCTAACAGCAGGCTTTGTGCGGTTAAATAGGCTTCGCCACCGCGCTGATCCAGCACAGCACCGGCGCTAATGACCGCCTGCACACTTAATAAGGGCACTTCATGTTGCGGCATTAAATACAGCGTTAAGCCATTGGGCAGCACCACTTGCTGATAATCCGGTAACGTAAATGCCGATACCGACGGTGCGTTATCGCTAGCATTTGACGCAGGGGCAGGTATTACGGGTGCAGTCAGGCTGCAACCACTGAGCGCCAGACTCGTAGCCAGCACAAGACATACCGCTAGCTTATTTTTGATAAGGTGTTTCATTGATCGGTCTCCTCGTTAGCGGCCAAAATGCCAACGGTGCGGTTTGCCCGAGTTAAATAGCGTGCGGCCACCCGTTGAATATCGGCGGCACTGACTTGATTAAACAGCTCGGCTGTTTGATATAACTTGCGGTAATCACCAAAATACAATTGGTAAGTACCAATGTTATCGGCTTTACCATTAATGGTTTGCATCTCGCGATAAAAATTCATCAGCTGAATATTTTTAGCCTTTTCTAGCTCATTCGCGGTTACGCCGTTTTGGGCCAACGCGCTTAGCGCCTGCAATAACGCTTGTTCTAAGGTGCTTGCCGCAACCCCGGGGCGAGCCACGGCATAGATATAAAATAAATTGGGATCAAACGATAAAGGCACATTAGTAAACACGTTAGTGGCAAGTTGTTGCTCGACGAGGGCTTGATGCAAACGCGAGCTATTGCCGCTGCTGAGAATAGTGCTAAGTAGCTCTAATGCATAGTAATCAGCATCGGAGGTCGCAGGTACATGATAGCCCAGCATAATATTTGCTGAGGTGGCAGAAGCTTTAGTCACAAACACCCTGCGCTCACCCGTTTGCTCTGGCTCAACGGTTTTGACCGCGCGCGGTGCCGGTTGCGCGGGGATCGGCGCAAAATATTGCTCGGCTAAGCGTTTTACTTCCGCAAGGGTCACGGCACCGGCAATCACCACTACCGCGTTGTTCGGTGCATAATAAGTTTTATGATACTGCTCTAGATCCTTGATGTCCCAAGATTGAATATCTGACTCATGCCCGATCACCGACCAACTATAAGGATGTGCTTGAAAGGCCACGCCTTTTAATGCTTCGCTTAAGGTGCGGTAATTGGAGTTTTCCAGGCCGGTGCTGCGCTCGGAGATCACCACACCGGTTTCACTGGCTACCATGTCTGGATCAATATCTAAATCGGCAATGCGATCCGCTTCTAAATCAAAGATCGTTTCCAGTGCGGTGTTCGGAAACCAATTGGTATACACGGTTAAGTTTTCTGTGGTGTAGGCGTTATTCGCACCACCTGCCGCTTCCATTACCTGGTCAAACATTTTCGGGCCGTATTTTTTTGAACCGTTAAACATCATGTGCTCAAAAAAATGTGAAATGCCGGTAATACCGGGTGCTTCGTTGCGAGAGCCGACTTTCCAAAATAAATACATATTAGCATTCGGGATCGAGTGATCTTCTAGCACTAAAATTTGCATACCGTTTTCAAGGGTAAATTGCTGAACTTGCCCCGCGGTATTCGCCAGTGCCGGCAAAGCGGTAATGCTCGCCAGCCCCAGCCAACACGCCCAGCGTCTGGCGGTGGAAAAAAATGTCATAACAGCTCCTTAACGATTACCTGTGCGGTAAATGAGTGCAACACGATATACTTGCTGGCATAGGCTGTAAAGCAAGGCTCAGCCTTAACACCGCGCTTATGGTTTACATTACAGATTATTTTAATAACAAATCGTCACTGATCGGGATAAAACGGCTCGCTGCATTCACTAAGGCTTGCGCGGTGAGGCTTGGCACGCCATACACTTCGACTTCGGTGTGATATTTGTCAATTAGCCGCTGTGCTAATAGCGCAAAATCGCCATCGCCCGAGAGTAAAATCAGTGTGTCACTACTGGCACCGTATTCAATCGCATCTAGCGTAATACCCACATCCCAATCGCCCTTTGCACTGCCATCGGCGCGTTGTATAAAAGGCTTTAATTTCACTTCAAAACCGATAGCCCGCAGAATATTTTGAAATTGTCGCTGCTTTTCATCGCCACGTTCAATGGCATAGGCAATCGCTTTGACTACGGTGCGATTAGCCGTAGCCAGGCGCCAGAAGGCGTTGTAATCAAAGTTACGCTGATAGGCTTCTCGGCTGGTGTAGTAGATGTTTTGCACATCGACCAGAATGGTCACACTGCTCATTGAAATACTCGTTAAAGAGAAAAAGCCACGCTAACTGGCAATGTAGCGTGGCGCAAGCTTTTTAATGGCACGCTGCGGCTAATGCCGATATCACTGAGGCAGACAACCGCCGGAGTGCTGACGCCTGTTCAGCCCGGTTTCACAACAAAGTCCCGTGCTCCTAACTCTTTTGCTAAAGCACGTAAGGCACTTTGCTGTTTTACCGGTTCATAGGCAAAACAACTGACATACAATCCCGCGTCACTGGCGGTGTGAATAAACTGGCAAACCTCACTAAAGCCATGCTGTTTTGGCTGGACAAGCTGCTGATAAGCGGGCGGATTGGTGGCAGGTAAAAAAATCTCGATGCGCTCAACTTCAAGATCGACTAATTGCTGACAAAGCGCTACAGCCTTGTCTGCCGCGACCAAACCATAGCTCACCAGGGTGATCGGTACGCCATGGCGTTGCCGTTTAAAATCCGGTATCACCTGTTTTAATAAATCGAGCTGTAATAACGGATCACCAATACCCGCTATTGCCATACCCTGCAGCTCAAACTCGGTAGAGGCTTGCTGCTCATAACCGGCAACATACGCCTGCTCTGCAGCATCAAGCAGTTGCTCAGCCGTTGGCGCAGCAGTCAGTTGCATTAATAAGGTTGGGTTATCGCCAAATGTTAATAACGACTGTGCTGCTGGGAGTTCACTGCCACATTGCAGGGTTAAACGTTGATCATCAAAATATCGAAAAGGGCTGGCACTCATGGTGTCTCCTGCTGATAGCTGAATTTAAAACAACAGCATGACTAAATGCCGTTACCACAGCAAGGCAATGCTGCATAGCGAATAAAAGCGTGCATGACAAAAGGTAGGGTATCGTGCTAAAAGCTAGCTATCAAATGTCATTTTGGGTGAACAATCCCGTAACCTTATCGCCAATTGGAGTGCTCTGTGAACGCATTTACATCCTTAGCCTTAATAATCTTTAGTTTAGTGCTGTTGCCTGTTCAGGCAGCAAGTAAGCACGATAGTGGTCTGACGTATCAGCCAGAACAACAAATCTTGCCAACGCTACCGGCACTGGAGCAAAAAGCCGTAGCAGAAAACAAATTGTTATTAGTTGCGCTAGGGGCAAGTTGGTGTCATGACAGCGTAGCACTACTAGAGCACTTTGCCGAGCCGACCTTTGCTGCTGCCTTAGCCGAGCGATTTGAACTGGTGCTGGTTGATGTTGCCTATCTAGAATTCGGCCAAGCGACCACCACGCGCTATCAGCTGCCCCTTTATTACGGCACGCCGACGGTGATGATTATTGACCCCAGTAATCGTCAGCTGTTAAATAAACCTGACTTAATGCAGTGGACCAATGCCGCGTCTTTTGATGAAGAGGCCTACCAGCAGTATTTTTTAACCACCCACTTTAAACAACAATTTGCCGCAACACAGCAACCTGCGCTAACTGAAGCCGCACAGCAGCACATTCGTGATTTTGAAGAGCAGCAAGCCGCCACTTTAGCCATGGGTTATCAGCACTTGAGCCCGTTGTTAGCGGCCTATGAGACCGATCCGCAGGCCGATCGCACTGAGTTTATGGCCGTATGGGATGAAGTAAAACGTTTTCGTGGCAGTATTATTGCCGATGTGCAAGCGCTACAGCAAGCGGCGATGCTTGATGCGCACTCGCCTTTAAAGATACCAAGCTATAACGAATTTAGTTTTCTAAAACCGGCCGACGCGGACAAAGAGAAGACAAATTAATAAAAAGCGTACACTAATGCTGATCAGTTAGTGTTCAGCATGACGCGGTTTGCTCACATCAACACGCCATGAATCATCCCTGAGGCTCGATTATAAACTTCATCCTTGAAGTTCACCCTTTCGGGCCAGCAGAGCTGTTCAAATTCGTTCCCTACGAATTTGTTCGGCCATCCATGGCCTTCAACGGTTGATTTAGAGCAAACAGGTCATGCTTAACTGATTTGGATTACAGCCTACATTGTGTTTTTTGCAATCACGTTGTGCCGCGCTATTGCGCAACAATCACTGGCACTAACACTTCATTGCGTCGCATAAACCAAGGCATTAATGGAGGGTTGTAACGAGCCCAAGACGGCTCACCCGCTACTTGGTATCCCTTGTCGTTGATCCACTGCATCAGTTTTTCTTTGTGGCGCAAATACCCTTTCTCACTCCAAAAACCAGAATAAGTGATAGCGGCCATGCGTTGTGCTGGCACTTGCCGAATTTTGACTAAAGGATCACGCGGCTCTGGAATGGTATCAAGCGTAAATTCAGCTGGCATCATAAAACTGACTAACCAACGCCCGGCTTGCTGTTGCTGGCCGACCGGTGTGGTCATATCAATTTTTTGCCCTTCTGCGGCTTGACCAACCGGTGTCGTCATCGCAATGTCTTGCCGAGCGGCATTATTACCCGAAATGTATTTAAACAAACGCTGAAAAGCCGCATTACCCGCCTCATCAAACTCGGCCGCAACGGCGGTTTCTGCCACGATATGCGGCTCGTACAAACGCAGCTCAAAATCGCGCTCAGACACTTCAACCGCATATTTTGCCTCTTCGATAGCCAACGCTTTAGCCGCGAAAAGCGACAACAGTAATAACAGAGTTGTTCTTAATAATGTCATGTTAAATATCCTTAGGTTGAATACGCATTAACTGGGAAACGTAAACGCTGCATGCGGTTGTTAGGGCTATCAACGCGCTTAAGCCACAATACGATCAATCTCACGGCGGTTTTATTTATTAAATACCAGAGGGGTTACTCAGTATCATGGCATCGGCATAACAACGCTTGATGAAACAATACTTTTACTGAAGGATAACAGGCAGTCTAAACAGTGTGATGATTGCAGCAGGCGCTGCTGCAACGCCCTACTGCAGCAGATAGTTAGATAAATGCAGTAGGGCTAACACCGCACCCTACTGCAATTTTTTAAGCTAAGGCTTATTCTACCATTACGGTGCGCACAGCCGGTTTATCCGTAAACGGTTTGATACCTAATTTGGGATAAACTTCACTTGGATAATAAAACACGCCGCCGCGAGATACCAAGCTGATTGTTTTCACCGCTTTAAAATCGACGGTGGGATCATTCGGCACTAAGAAGAAGTCGGCTAATTTGCCCGCTTCAATACTGCCAAGCTCAGTATGCCCCATATATTTGGCCATATCGTAACTGGCTAATTTCAGCAGTTCAGCTGGGCTAAAGCCAAGCTGTTGATACAGTTCCAATTCACGGTGCAGCGTAAAAGCACCGCCTAAATCAGTACCGGGCACAATAAAGATGCCTTTTTCGCGCATCATGGTTAATGTTTTAACAATTTGCTCGTAAGCACCGCGATAAGCCGCATCTTGTTCCGGGCTTGTCACCTGTACCATCGACACCTTGGCACTACGCTGCACACCCGGTGGCATGTTATCAATATAATCTAATACCGCACGCTGTGTTTCACCGTTGCGCGATAACAACAAACGCTCATGAATAGCTAACGTGGGCTCCATCGCAACGTTATTATCACGCATTAGTTGCAAGGTATACTGTACCGGTTCACTGTTTAAATCCAGCGCGGGTAAGCGGTCTAAGGCCGTTAAGCGCAGCAAGGTGCGCGTATCTTCATCTGGCTGCAACACCCAACCGAGCATCACTTGGTTGATATGCGTTAGCTCATGATAACCGGCTTTGATCATGGCATTGGCATTAGAAAACGCGGGTACATGACCTGACACACGCATACCGCGCGCTTTGGCAAGTTCGGCCATTGCCGGTACCCACTCACCTTTCATACTGTTATAAATTTTGATACCTGGAAAACCGTTATCGGCATAGGTTTGCACTGCGGCTAAAGCCTGTGCTTCGGTTTCAACTAAAATACCGTTGTTATTGTTGGTGGGGCTTTTACCTTCAATCATGCCATAGCGGGAAATGCGCGGCCCAGCCAAAATACCCGCATCAATTTTACCGATTAACTCACCCAGTACCTCTAACGAGTTACCCATGTCACGAATGGACGTTACACCCGCTAATACATTCATCAAGCCATCATCATCGCCAACATGGCCATGCATATCATATAGACCCGGTAACAAGCTGCCACCATTACCGGTAATTTCGGTTTCACCCGGTTGTGTGGCTTCCTCTAACGGGGCAATGCGCTCAATGCGACCATCTTTAACCAATACCGATACCGGCTCAGATAAGGCCAGTTGCTCCGGTTGAAATACCCGCACATTACGAATACGCACGACGCCATCGTAACGATGGGCAAATTCTGCCTGAATGGCTTCAAAGCGTTGAGTAGAATAGTTGGCAGAACGTTGGCGCAGCTGTGCTTCTTCTGCTTCAAAACCTTCACGGATCACAATAAAACGCGGGTTAATAAAGGCAAAAAAGCGCAGTTGCTCATCGAGCACTAAATAATCGGGATCTAAATCTGCACCCGATAAGGCATAAGTGCTTACTGTTAATTCGCTGCCGTTATTATCAACAACCAGGCTTTCCAGCTTTTCTATTGATAATTGCCCTGCAGGTAACGCCGGTAACATTTTGGCTGGGGTATCTAATAACGCCTTGGCCATAATATAGGCACTATATGGGCTGCTATTTTGTGGCACATACAAGGCCATACCCGGCACCGTTTTTTGATCAGCACCGGTGGCATCTTGCCAACTAACTTGCTCGGCAGAGCGCTGCATCTGCTCGCTGATACTATTACCAAAGGTGGTATTACCATTAATTTGCCATGCCGTGGGTAACCCCTGCGCATCTAAACTGAGGATCTCTTTTGAGGCAGGGCCGCGACCATTGCTTTTATAATCATAATCAATACTGATCTGACTACCGGCAGTCATAACATGCAAATGCCCAACACGGTTGCCATTTAACATCACCGTAAAATGTTCTTCGCTGGGTGTTTCGCTAGTCGAGGTTGGCGCCGGTTTGGAGCAGCCAAACAGCATGCCCAACATGACACCACATAACAATAATCGCATTTCAGCTCTCCTTTGAGGCTTTTAAAAGACTTATGGGCTGCAACTCATCTTGGATAAGTAATGCAACTGGCAAACAAGTTGTTAGGTGTAGTTAAACGCTGTGCTGTAAGCCCACCTTGGTGGTGGCGGTGCTTCCGCTAACCCAGCCGCTTAAAATGAGTCTATCCTGCACTACGCAAAACACCAATGGCTGCGCGGCTAGTGCACTTCATTAAAAGACAGTTGGTAGAAATGTGTTTGTACCATAACAACAGCCCTGCTTTTAAGAACGGCGGGTATTTATGGATATTATTTGTGAATTTTTATAAAAAGAGATTAGCGTTTTAAGCGCCGTTTTAAAGATGATTCACCGGAAGAAATCAACATGCAAAGTTTGAACATTCATGGCAAGCATTCGCATTTTGAGGTGTTTAACTTAACCTCAATACAGCAACTGCCATGAATGTTCTCTTAGCATTTTACACTTTAATTAACCCTCAAAATTTTCTTAGCGTTCATTAGGGAAATAATCTCTGAAAATCAAGTTTAGGTTTCAAATTTTGAGCTGATCCGAGCCAATGACTCAGATAACGCCTTAAGCTCACTGGCAATACCATTCACATCACTTTGCACTGTTTTGGAGTTAACAAAAGAGGTAATCATTTTATTCGTATTGCTCACAATTTGTTCGGCCACCATGGTTTGCTCTTCGGTAGCGGTAGCAATCTGCGCATTAAGCAAACTAATTTGTTGAACTTCACCACTTATCTGCTCTATGGAAACACCTGCATCTGCTGCTAAAGTAGCAGAATGCGCTGCGTTTTTTACTGCCTGCTGCATAATGCTAACGGCTTGACTAACATTCTGTGTTAACTCACCCACTACATTTTGCACCTGAATAACCGACTGAGCTGTTTTAGTAGATAAATTACGCACTTCGTCTGCTACAACAGAAAAACCACGGCCATGATCGCCCGCTCGGGCCGCTTCAATGGCAGCGTTTAATGCGAGTAGGTTTGTTTGGTCAGCAATAGCGTTAATGCTACTAAGAATTTGCGTCACATTCTTAGTTTTTTCAGCTAACTCAGTAATTACTGCCTGCGCTTGTGAAATCTCGGTAGAAAGCCCCTCAGAAAAATCTACCGCATGAGTCGTTTTATCAAAGCCGTGCTTCGCTAACTGGCTAGCCTTTTCAGCAGAAATAGCCGCGTCGTTAGCTGATTGACTAATATCTCTAACAGACATTTGCATTTCTGCCATGCTTTGACTGACCGTTTCTGAATCCAAGCTTTGCTCATTTGTCATTAATTGAAGATCTTTCATACCAGAAGCAAGATTACGAGAGCTTTTTGTTAATGGGTCTACCGCATGTGCAAGCTCATTAAAAGAGTCTTGTAACATACTAATAAAGGAATTGAACTCAATAGCAACTTTACCCAGCTCATCATCACTATTTACCGGCAAACGGCTTGCTAAATTTCCTTTACCACTGGCTAATTCGGCTAGAGACGAGCCTAGGGTTTTTGCAGATTGGCTAATTCTGTTGGCAATAATGTGACCTAATCCTGCTGTTAATAAAAGTAAGACTCCACCCAGTAATAAAATGACTTTTAATGAACGTTCTGAGTTGTCAGATACATCAGAAATGGCCTTAGCAAAACGCTGATCAGCTTGTTGCTCGAACTTAAGAAAATCAGCAGACAATGACTCATACAAGCTTGTTTTGGTCTCAACTTGTTTTTTGATTACATCAAAATCTACATCGCCGTCAATAAACCGCTGGGCGATATCAGAGGATAAGTTAGCATAATTGTTGGTTTCTTGAGAAAGCTGCTGCAATGAGTCAGCCCACTCAGGATTTAATGTTTTTAGTCGAACAAGTGTTTCGGAAATTCTTAATTGATTCTGTTTAGCTGTAGCAAGTAAATCGGGATCAGATAGCGTTACAGACTGGGTAAAAAACTCATCTAACGATACAAAATTGGTACGTACTTGCGAAGATAGCTTAGCAGTTTCATACATAAAATCTTGCATCTTCTGGGTCGCATCATTATTTTTAAGGGTAAACAATATACTCACTGTCACTACAGCAGAGAATGCAACAACGGCTAATGCAATCACTAGCCATATTTTGACAATTATTGATAAATTTCTCATAAGGCGACCTCAAAGCCGGCGGTATAACCGCCGGATTTTGATTTTATTTAATAGTATGAACAATTTTTACAGCTGCTGTGGCTTTATCAGCGTTGATGTAACCAATAGCCTTTGGATTAGCAGCAACAAATTCTATTACTTCTGCTTCACTAGCAAGTTCAGCTGGAGGCGTACCTTTTCCTGTAAATACCAGTTTTGACCAATGCGCTTTTAATTGAGAGGATGAGCGACCAACGCCCTTTTCATCAAAATCTGAACGAAGCGCTGAAGACTCGGCTAAATTAACGGCAACAAATGCATTCGAGCGCCCTGTATAAATTCGAACAACTTCCTCCGCATCAACACTCGTATTGTTTGCAGGATTTACGATAACGGCAATATTTGCTGCTGCAGAAAAAGAGAAAGCAACCAACGTGCCTAATAGCATTTTGTTTAACATAACAACTCCTTAAAATACTAAATCAACGCCAAGGGCAATTAAACCAATACGGTCACCAGTGGAATCGTTCTTTTCAGAAGAATATTGCACTTTAAATGCAGCAGATGGGTGAAAATCATAACGAGCACCAAGGTTCCATGTTTTTGCACTTCGCTCTTGTGAACGCACAATACCTTGCACCGGTACAAACAACTGTGCGGGTAACACAGCTTGGAACGGTGTGAAAATATTATCGCGGCTTTCGTTATCTTCAACCTCATAAGATATATAAGGAGTTAGGTTGTTAAAACGTTTACCCAATGAAACATAAAAATTGTTTTGTTCAGCAATAAAACTATTATCTACTGTCACTTGAGTGATTTCACTGACTAAAACCCAGTCGCCATTGTCGTAAGTTAAACCCAAACCTAAAAAAAGAACCCGTCTCGTCTTGAATGTCAATGTCACTGACTAAAGTATTTAAACCAAGACCATTCAAGGTATTAAGCAAGCCACCAATGGTAAGCGTTGGCGAGAGTGACGCAGACTCTGCATCAATAGTCACTTTACCTCTTAAATAAGCAACACGGCCGCTTAAGTTGCCGTTTGAAAGCTCCCAAGTTAAACCAAGGATATTTTTGATTTCAGCATCTACTTCAAAACCACTAACCGTTGTCTCTCCGTCGTAAGAACCGGCGACGGCCTGTAAAGTAGAATCTAAACCGCCAATTTGGGCTGTTCGATAAAAAGAAACACCTTCAATGTTATCAAAACCAAGACCATAAACACCTTGAGGAACGCGCAACCAGTCCTAAGCATAAGCCACATCTTTAAAATCAGAATACTTGTAAAATGGCGTTCTTAATCTACCCGCATTGATCCGCATATTCTCAGATAATTCGTAAGTAATAAAAGCCCACTCAAATCCGACATCAAAGTCTTTACTGCCACGGCCAATTAATTGCCCAGTTACAGACAATTTTTCACCTAAATCTGATTTAACCTGCAGTGCAAATAAACTCTCATTTTTTAAATCAAAGTTATTATCATAGCCATAAAGCTGCTGATCGCTTTCCGTTGTCATACCACCTTTAATAGATGCGAAACCGTTAATAGCTACATCGGCAAATGCTGCGGGTGCACTTAAACACCCTAATAATGCTAAAGATAAAGCTGTTTTTTTCATATGTCCCTCTTTAGAGCTAACTGGTTATAAAGCCGCTACTGTCGTTACTGTCGTTACTGCAATCGTTTTTAAGATATTAGCATGTTATTTTTATTTAAAAAAAACTCTGGTTCATTCTTCTCAACATTAATTTTATGCCTTGTAAGCTAAACTACATAATGTCAAACAACAACCTGGTGGTGATAGCGTGATTGAACATCACTAACACAACGATGGACTGGTAAAAAGACCGCACCTCTTGTTAGCGGTTAGTCAATACATCATGAAAATGCGTTAACATTATAACTTTATTAATACTAAGCTGGCTGTTGAACAATTTTTGGCCATACTGGTCAACAGATACGGCACAGATACCAGCAAAAAATTTGTTTAAGCGGCTTTGCAAGCCGATTTTTTATACAATAAAATCAATCGTGATGTCGTTATTATCCACAGTTTTTTTGTGAAATTAAGGCCTTTAGCTTTTACTTAACAAGCTCAGAGCGCTTTAATTGAGTAATCATGCTTATTAAAGAATACGATGTAAAAGTCACAAATCCACAACACATTGATCATAGTAGTTCAATTTTGAACTATCTTTAAATGGATACGAAGAACCATTAAATTCCTGGTTAGAAACGGATCAGCTAAAAACCAATGCAAAGGCGCTAAAAATTACAAACTGACTATAGCCACATACGTTAGTTTTGCAAACAAAGCTATCACAGACATGAGACCTTTTATCGTCTTGTAAAAGTGGAAAGTTGAAAGTTGAAAGTAACATTGCGGCATTCTTCAAATACCTTGGAAAGGGCACGAATTGAACACTCAATATTCCCAACTTGAATTGTTACGCTGCTTAAACTTAGCCGTTGTAGTCCACGCTCCAGATACTCGAATTATTTATAGCAATATTCTCGCGTGCGAATTGCTCGGTTTAACTGAAGAACAAATGCAAGGCAAGAAAGGGATTGATCCGGCTTGGAACTTCATCACAGAACAAGGCATCGTTATGCCATTGGCTGACTATCCTGTGAATCGCATAATTTCCTCGCGCCAGCGTTTAAAAAACCTTGTAGTAGGTATAGTAAGCCCTCACCTGATAGAACCCAATTGGGTGTCTGTTGATGGTTTTCCTGAATTTGATCTTAACGGTGAATTAACCCAAATCATCATCAACTTTTATGACGTGACTAATCTGAAAAAAGCACAAGAACAATTAAGGCAAAGTGAAGAGTTATTACGTTTATCATCTGAGTTAGCGAATGTTGCCGCTTGGGAGAGGGATCTTGTCACTGGAACAATGACACGTTCGAGCAACCACGATAAATTATATGGTCTCTCAGAGTTAGGAACATACGATATCGATAATTTTATCAACGCTACCCACCCTGAAGATCGTGAGAAATTTACCCTCTTCATCGACAATGCAATAGCGCAAGGAGGCGCTGATCAGTATAAATTTGATTTTAGAATACATTATCCTGACCAGTCTATTCATTGGTTAAACGTCGTAGGCCAAGTTATTGCGCGTGATGAAAATGGCGTTGGTACAAAATTGAGGGGGTTTATTACTGATATCACTGACCGAAAACAAGCTGAATTAGCAGTACAAAAAAGCCAAAAACTTCTTGCCGAAACCGAACAGATCGGCAAAGTTGGTGGATGGGAGTTTAACATTGATTCGGGTAAACAGACATGGACTGAAGAGGTTTTCCATATCCATGAACTGGATCCTGATTCAGATCCATCAATAGCAATTGGAATTAATTTCTATACTCCAACATCCAAGCCGATTATTGCACTGGCCGTAGATCGAATTATCAAGTATGGCGAACAATTTGATCTAGAACTGGAGATCATCACCGCAAAAGGCAATCTTCGCAATGTGCATGCCATTGGCAGAGCTGACTTTGAAAACCGCAGAGTCTATGGTTTCTTTCAAGATATCACCGATCGGAAACAAGCAGAAGTTCAACTACGGATCGCTGCAACCGCCTTTGAGTCACAACAAGGTATGATGGTAACAGATATCAATAAATCCATTATCAGTGTCAATAAAGCATTTACCAAAATTACCGGTTATTCTCCTGAGCAAGCCATAGGCCAAACACCAAGTCTGCTCCAATCAGGTCGACACGAAGCTGACTTTTATCAATCTTTGTGGGCAAGTGTTGAAGCTGATGGTTCATGGCAAGGTGAAATTTGGAATAGACGCCAAAACGGCGAGATCTATCCAGAAATACTGAGTATTACGGCGGTTAAAAATGACGAAGGCCAAACCAGCCACTACGTAGGCGTTTTTTCGGACATCTCAGCACGTAAAGCCATCGAAGAAAAGGTCGAACACCTTGCGTTTTACGACTCACTAACCGGTTTGCCGAATCGTCTATTGTTGATTGATCGTATGCAGCAAGCCCTTTCTTCAAGTGTTCGCAGTGGCGCTCAAACAGCTTTACTCTTTGTGGATCTCGACGAGTTTAAAAATATCAACGACACTGCAGGCCATCCCATCGGTGATAAACTGCTTCAGATGGTTGCCAAGCGTCTTGAATCATCAGTACGTGAGGGCGACACCATTGCCAGATGGGGTGGTGACGAATTTGTCGTATTGCTTGAAGGTTTAAATTCTTCCACTGAAGAAGCCGCCAGCCAGGCAGCTTCCATCGGAGAAAAGATTCTCTCTTTGCTGGCTCAAAATTATCGGTTGGATGGTTTTGAGCATCAATGCACCGCAAGCATTGGAGTCACTTTAGTCGATACAAAAAACCTTCAAAACATTGATAATTGCTTGCAGCAAGCAGACCTTGCTATGTATCAAGCCAAAGGGGCAGGCAAGAATACTTTGCGTTTCTTTGAGCCACAAATGCAAGCAAGCATGTCGGCACGCGTTGCCCTTCAAACCGACTTACGTCAAGCTATTTACCTACAACAATTTTCTTTACATTATCAGGCTCAGGTCGCTGAAGGTATTGGCATTGTCGGTGTTGAGGCGCTCATCCGATGGACGCATCCTGAGCACGGTTTTATCCCTCCCGCAAACTTTATTCACATCGCTGAGGAAACGGGTTTGATCCTTCCTATTGGAAGCTGGGTATTAGAAACGGCATGCTCTCAACTGGCAAGCTGGGCCAACATTCCTGTAATGGCCGATTTGAGCATTTCTGTCAATGTCAGCGCACGTCAGTTCATGCAAGTCGATTGGGTCGATCAAGTGTTAGCGATCATTAAAAACACAGGGGCTAATCCGAACCTCCTTAAGCTTGAACTTACGGAGAGCATGCTTGCTCAAAATACCGAGGACATCATTAGCAAAATGACTCTGCTAAAAGCTCATGGTATAGGTTTTTCATTAGACGACTTTGGTACTGGCTATTCCTCGCTATCGTATTTGAAGCTTCTCCCGATGGACCAGCTGAAAATTGACAGCAGTTTTGTTAGAGATATCTTAATCGATCCTAACGACTCAGCGATCGCACAGATGGTGATTGGTTTAGCCAAGAATTTAGGGTTAACCGTGATTGCCGAAGGCGTCGAGACCGAAGCTCAGCGCCATGCACTGTCAAAACTTGGGTGTTATGAGTATCAGGGATATCTTTATAGTAAACCGCTACCGCTAAGGGAGTTTGAAGCATTCTTGAACCATTTTGAAAAAAACGTATCACCAGAATGATGTTAAGAAATCGATGCCTCACACTTTAATAAGTGAATAAGTGAATAAGTGAATAAGTGAATAAGTGAATAAGTGAATAAGTGAAAAAACGATAAGATCCTAGGTTAAACTGAACCGTCACATTAAACTCTTGTCTAGAGCCTGCTTATTGTGGCTGCGAATTAGGCTTTTGCTTGTTTCGTTTATTGCGTAATATCTTACCAACACTTACTTTATTGGCTTAGATATATTAGGCTATTACTTAAATAGTGTTGGCATTTATTGGCTATCTAGCTAGAAAGGTTGTCTAGCCCTACCCAATAATCTTGAGTAAAAATGGATCACCGTCATTACCTATGAACCGCTGCCAAATGCTCATAAGAGCAACTTTATTCTTTGTATTGTGTTTGTGCTCAATGCTTGCAACAGCAGATACCGCACTTACTGACACTGAAATTGCACTTGTGAATGAGCGTTTATTTTTACTTGATGACCCAAAGTCCAGCTTAACGCCGCAGCAAGCCTTTGCCGCATACAAACGCAATGAGTTTACTCAAAATACTCAAAATAAAGTGAGTTTCGGTTTTACCCAAAGCACAATTTGGGCGGTACTACCTGTTGAAAATGTGACAGATGCACCTTTGCACGGCGTTATAAAGATTGATAATGCCTGGTTAGATAATATTGATCTGTATTTTTTTACTGCCGACCAATTAACTTACCAGGTATCTACAGGCGATAACGTGCCTTTCTATGATCGCTCACGCCAAGATCGCATGCCGTCGGTTGCACATAAATTTCCGCTGGGCACGTCTCATGTGCTTTTTCGAATTAACTCTGAAGACCCTCTTACCATTCCTATCTACATGGGCAGCGAAATGGCAATGGCCAAGGCCTTAACCAAAAATGCTTATGTTTATGGTGTTCTGTATGGTGGCTTACTGATATTGCTGATATACAACTTAGCGTTGTACTTTTACTTAAAAGAAATTAAGTACTTACTTTACCCCATCTACCTGTTTGCCTTTACTGCATTTAATTTCACTTATACCGGACATGGTTTTTGGCTGCTTTGGTCTGGATCGGTCAGCCTGCAGCAGTGGTTAATGCCAAGCCTCATGTTTTGCTATTTGATCTCAGCAGTCATGTTTACTATTGGCTTTTTGAATACACGGACTTGTTTACCCGCCTTGTATACCTACAGGCAGCGCATCTATGCCAGTTTAATAGCCATAGCGGCTCTGATATTTTTGTCTGGTGATCGCGCGTTTATCATCATGAGCCAGTTAATTATGCTAACCATCCTATCGGTTTGGATGCTCGTGATTGGATGCCTGGCTTTCAAAAATAACGATCCGCTAGCCAAGTTTTTTATTCCCGCAATCATTATGGGAACCGGCGGCGCAACCATTTCTAGTTTTGCCACTTGGGGCATTATTCCTTATTCGCAATGGGCGTTTCGAGGGATAGAAATAGGCATGCTATTAGAGATGTCACTGTTGTCTATATCTCTTGGGTTTAATTTTAAGTTAGCGCAAAAGGCTCGAATAATCGCAGAAAGCAATGCCCTGCATGATCCGCTCACCAACTTGTATAACCGCCGGGCATTTTCTAAGCTTGTTTACCCAAGTTGGGAGTTGGGTAAAAGGCACAATATTCCAATATCCATCATGTTGATGGATTTAGATTGGTTTAAACGAATTAATGACCAATTTGGTCATACCGCAGGTGACAGCGTGCTAAAAGCGGTAGCTAAAGAAATTAAAAGTCGTCTACGTGAATCTGATATTCCATTACGCTGGGGAGGCGAAGAATTTTTAATATTTTTACCCAATACCAACAGTGAGCAGGCGCAACAACTCGCAAAAGTTCTGCGAGCACAAATTGAAAAAATTGACCTAAATAAAATAGGCAATGTGACGATGAGTATTGGTGTGGTAAGTGCCACTCCAAATCAAATTGATCTGGATAAATTAATTATTTTGGCTGATAAGGCACTCTATTCGGCCAAGGAGAAAGGCAGAAATACCGTGGTTGTAACAAGTTACAACACGCCTGTTGCCGACTAGCCGCACTTTGCATCAAATCATGATGCTGTAAAGGTCATCTCTTCAACTGGGTTAAATCAAGCCCCTTAATGACACAACTATTAGTATTTACGAAATGGTTAAAAGAGTTAGTTAAAAATACCACGAGTAAAGACAGGTTTCTCTAAATCATAAAGCTGGCCTATTAAGCATAAAAAAATAAACCGCGGCCTTGTAGCAGCGGTTTATGTAATGGCTCGATGCAGAAAAAGTGTGCCTTAGAACTAAGATTGCGTCAGCAAATCCGAATACTTAGGCAGATACTTTATCTAACTCGGCTTTTAAGTAATGTGCCAGTTCAAGCATACCAAATTGCCCCGCTTTGGCCTCAGCGTCTGAATTATAATTGGTGTTAGTATTCACATCATAGGCATAGCTGTTGCCATCCGCATCTTGAATGGCCTCGATACCCGCAACGTCAATGCGATTCGCTTTTAAAAAAGCTTCATACTGCTCAATAAAGGCGGGGCGATAATCTTGTAGTATTTCAAATTTCGCTTTGGGCTGTGCCGGTTTTTCATCTGTTGGGCAGAACATGTCACCTATTGAACAGGCATCGGCTGGGCAAAGCTCGAACCCTTCTGAGGTATCCACTTTCACAGCATACAAAAACTTACCACCAATAAACTCATGTCGGATGATAAAGGGCTCGGTTGCTTTAATATATTGCTGAATAAGGGTAATGCCATCCACCGGCGCATCAAAGTAAGGACCATCAAGATACTCTTGCAGTGCCTGTACCGAGTGAAATAATTGTACACCTTGCCCCTTGCCCGCACGGTTATGCTTGGTGATAAATGAGCCCATGCCTAACGAGTTTGCAGCGGCGATGATGTGTTTTTTGCCTACGGCAGCAATAGTTTTTGGCGTGGCGATACCGGCTTTTTCTAAAGCCAAGTATTGATGTACTTTACTGATCTCTAAACGCAATGCGTTACTGCCGTTGATCACTTTACGGCCATGAAATTCCAGCCAAGCGATTACTGCGCCAGCCAGTTCTGGGGCAAACCTGTGATCACGGGTATGAGAAGAAGCACTCATACGATTATAAAAAACACCCTCGGGTGGCTCACTGGCTAAATCGATGATGCCCTCATCTAAATGCCATAGCTCATAAGGGTAATGCAATTCATCGAGTCGATTTTGTAAATGCACGGTCCAATCATTGTTTTCATGTAACACGTAAATCTTGCTCATGCTATGTTGCCCTTGATGACTCATTTAGGATTGTTGGGTTTGTTGCCTTTAGCTGAAAGATAACGCTTCAGTGATCTGTAATGCTTTAACACTAAATAACAGATGGCCCAATCAGCTTGAATCGGTACCTTGTTACGCCAAAGGCGATTTATCAGCGATGTCGTTGCATTGCTCAAGAATAAAGCCAATTTCAGTGACAGAAAAGCCCTCAAATTCGAGGGCTCACATTATTACCGATAACGACAAAAAGACAAATAACCCTTTTTGTATTGTTGTCAGTAAACCTTTTTTATTAGGCATCAAAGGGGTGAATGTACTCACACTTCTTTTATTTTTAAATAAGTCATTAACAACATGTCGCACCATGGAATACTGCGACATAACTGACAAGTCAGTTCTGAGCTAGCAGGCGTCAATGGCCTATTTTCAAACATGAAGAACTCCCAACAACATTTAAGCTAATAAATTAATATGCTTCATGCCAAACACTTAAAACATGAATCTTACCAACTTTGGATTTTAATAAATCACGTTTTGCCATATAAAAATTGTTATTTTGAAGCTGATGTTTTGTATGAGTAAGTTTTCAGCTCAACTTCCGCTTGTTGACAATCAGCATGCTTGGCACTAATAGGTAATAACATCCAGTGACGTCGATGTGCGAAACCGACATCCAGCGCCTGTGCAACATCAAAGCAACTATTTTCGAGCAAGTTTTCTTCAATTAATACATACTGATGCTCATTTTGCTGCCAATGATAAGCGGCCATTAATTGCTGATCATTAGGCGTATGCGCTCCAAAATGATACATAGCATAAGGTGAAAATAAGAAAAATTGTTCTGAAAAATTAACTAAAGCGATTTGTGGCTGGGTTTCTTGTCGTGCCGCAAATTGCAGCTGTACTTGATCATAAATTGAGATCGGTGTGCTGGCGTTATTTCTGAGTTGATAACCATAGGTACTATAGGATAACCACAACACGCTAAAAAATACCGGCCAAGCAAGCCATTTGTAGCTTCTATTTAGCAGTAAAGTTACTATACCGATAACACCAATAAGCAAAAATAAATACCAAGGTTCTATCTCAATTTTCAGCGCTAATTTGCTTACGGCCTTTACATCGGCTAAGCCTAAAATCGCCAACAAAGTAAAAAGCAAACTTAAACCTAGTGTAAAAACAAATAAGCTATTTTTAAGTAATTTTTTCGATAAAAGCTCTTTGTAATAAGGGGCAATAGCAATAACGAGCATAGGCAATGCTGGCAAAATATACACACCTCGCTTACCAGAACTGGCACTGAAAAACGCAATGACTAATAACACATACCCTAAAGGCAGAAGAATACGGCCGTCATATTGCTTTACTGCGGCTAGCCAAGGTTTAATTAACCAAGGCACGGTGAGAATGGCAGGTAACCAAAATACCGGTATCACTGAGGTAATGAAATACCACGCAGGCTTTACATGATGCCAAGCATCGGCATAACGGGTCACCGTTTGCTTTAATAAAATATTATCGCGGTATATTTCATAAGCATTGTTATCAGCTTGTGCAACCAACAATAGCATCGGAATAAACCATAAACTAATCGCCGCTAACATAAAAACTGGCCCAGTGAACCAGGTCCAGAGCGGGTGTTGCACAACTCGCTGCGAGCGTTCTGTGTTTCGCGCATACCAAATATATGGCAGCAGCATAAATACGGGTAAAAACCCGACACCTTTGGTGATAACACCAATACCCATAAAAAACCACGCAAGCGCATACCATTTAAATTGACCATCGACTAAGCAATACCTTAAAAGTCCATAGCAACCTAGGGTGATCCAAGCACAAACCATGGCGTCAATCTGCGCGGTTTTTGCTTGCAACAAAAACTGAAGACTAAATAACAATAGCCAGCCTGCTACCAGAGCCGATTTTTTGTCCCATAGCCGTTTTGTAATGTCATACACTAATACCAACGTTAACATCCCCGCCAAGGCACTAGGCAATAGAAAAGACCAGCGCATTGAACCCGTTAGCCAATAAAAAAAGGCAATCGTCCACATAAAAATGGGGGGTTTATCGGGATAAAGTTCTTCGGCACGGGCAGGAAAAAACCATTGGCCCGTTTCAACCATCTCTTTTGCAATAAAAGCAAATCTAGGTTCATCCGCAGGCCAGGGATCACGCAGCCCCATACCGGAAAAAATAAGTACTGCCGCCACAAAAAATAATAGCCAGCTAGTCGCACCAGCTTGTTGCAGAAACGCTGGAAGATAAGTTGGTTTAAGGGTATTCATAACTCTTCCTTGGCACTAGGCTTGAGTGCGTTATTATCGCTACTGCTGAATTCAACGGCGCTGCGTTTGTATCGTTTATAAAGATGAATGCTGAGAACACTTGAAATTGCTAACATCACAATACTGACAGCAATTTTCCAATCAGAACCGATTAATATCCCTTTACCAAGTAAAGCAAAAACAATCATTTGCGGCAGATATCCTATCGCAGACCCAATAAAAAAAGCGCGTGCATTTATCCGTGAGGCGCCCGCAAGCAAGTTAGTAATAAGATTACTGCCAATGGGTAATAACCTTATAATGATCGTTTTACGCGTAGGTTGTGCAGCTAAGAAACCAGCAATTGCTGCTGTTTGGCGGGCAAATCGCTTAACAATTAACGGTGATATGGCATATTTAGAAATATAAAACACCAACGAACATCCGAGAACAGCTGCCAAAGTTGCAATTAAGGTTCCCCACACAAAGCCAAATGCATATCCGCCAAGAAAAGCCACTAGCTGTCTTGGAAAGCCGCATGCCGTTAGCACTGCACCAATGACTAGAAAGTAGATCAGCCCTTGAATGCCGTTTTCTCTGATATCGCGATCAATCCATTCTTGATTAAACGACGACAAAAAATCAAAATCAGTCAAGATCCAACCGATAACTAAGCACAAAACAAAAGTGGCAATGCTTTGTTTATACCATTTAACGTTAACGTGTTCAGAGTGTGATTGAGTCATTTATAGTGGTAAATAATATGTTGGTTTAAGTCTGTTAATTTTTAGTTGTACAGGTGGTTTCAGTAACATGTACCCTTTTATTGCGTTTTTGCAGCCACATTACACCTAGCATATCGATTAACCCTGCAAACAAACGCCCCCACATACCATATTTTGATTGGCCATGTTGACGATCTCGGTGGCTCACTTCTACTACAACGATGCTACCGCCTAAGCGCTTGATAAGTGCCGGTAAATAACGGTGCATGTGATTAAAGTACGGTAGCTTGTTAAAGGTTGCTTTTGGAAAAACTTTCAACCCACAACCGGTATCAGGAGTATCATCATTTAATAATTTGGCTCTAACACTATTAGCTACTTTTGACTGGAAACGTTTCCAAGAGGTGTCTTTTCGCGCTTTACGGTAGCCAGCAATACAAAAGTCTCGCTCAATGAGTTTAACTTTTTCAGCATGTTGTAATAAGGTTGGGATATCGGCTGGGTTATTTTGCCCATCAGCATCAAGTGTGACAATTAAATCACCACGGGCAAATTGAATACCTGAATAGACGGCTGTGCTTTGGCCAACAGATTTTTGGTGTCTTACCAGTTGTACCTTTGTGGGATAAGCATCATGTAATGCCATAATTTTTGTATAAGTATCATCCGTGCTACCATCGTCGATATAGATGATCTCAAAATCATTTCTATTGGAAAAACAATCAAAAATTTCTAACACCAATGGCGAAATATTATCGGCTTCGTTTTTGGCTGGTATCACAACACTAATACAAATCGTTTCAGGCATCCGTTTCTCGCTTTAAAGGGCCAACTGCTCATCTTGAAACTATAAATAATTATAGACAGCTTTACCTTAAGTTTTCCTTAAGAATTTTTTTAAACAGTTAAATAGCTGAACATCTGAGGTATCTTCTAAAATTATGCAGTTAAAATATTATGTTAGGTGATTTTTTTAAGATTCATGACGTTTCGCCTACTGTGCTACTCAGACTGTTGCGTGAACACACTTAATGATATGAATCTCCACTTTTAAAACTAAGCCTCAAAACAGGTCGAAAAAAACTCAAAAAAGAGCCCGCGCAAAGTGAGCTTTTGATTAACAAAAAACGAATTATTTACTGGGAACATTGATATTCCCAAGAAATAAGTTATTAATGGAACAGTCAAAAGCATCGAACACGGAGTAGTACTGCTGAAACTAAGCTGTGAGCTAGCGCAGGGTTATGGCATTGCTCGGCCCATGCCGAGTGGTGATATTCCAGAATAGAACTCTTGCTGGAAACGAATGATTCTTGGCAAGCTTTTAAAAGTCGAGCAGTTGAACAAACGTGAGCTGTTAAACCAAACATCTCTGACCGCTTATCGCAATTAGCAATTAGCAATTAGCAATTAGCAACACTTAAAGAACGGGTACTTTTAGTGCCATGTATTTTTCGTAAGAGTTGAAAGTGGTCATTGTTAGCAGCTGGGCCCCAAAAAAATCTGATAACAACAATGTGATGAATCATCATTTTTAAATGAGATTAATATCGGCGTTTAACATCGACCCTTAGCAACTAATATCACTATTAATACCTTCCTTGCTATGGGTAATTGCACGAAACATGGGCGGGAGCACCTACGCAGTCAGATGCCCCGCTAACGACTTTGCCATGCAGAACCTTAAAAAGTGCTGTTTAGTCTTCTTTTTTACGAAAAACGCTACGTGTTTTTGTTGACCAAGATGCATCTGTGACTTTATATGTTTTTATTTTACCTAAAAGCTTATCGCCAAGTTTTACCATATCGTGACCAAGTGCATTAGAATCCTCAGTTATTGAATAAGAATCAGCAAAACTGATATTCATTTGTTGATAATTCTGCGTAACTTGTTCAATGCTTAGTTTTTGACGCTGTATTGCCTCCAGGGCAAGATCACGAACATTTAGTACGCACTTTAGCATAACTGATTGACCCCGATCTTCAGCTGTGATCAGATACTGGCTTTTACGCGGAGCCAGTTTATGAACATCGATATTTTTGCAGAGCACTTTTCAGAATTAGAAGACCCAAGGCAAGCCGCTAAGGTCGTTTACCCCTTGTTTGACGTAGTGTTTTTAACGCTTTGCGCAGTCATTGCTGGCTGTGAGGGCTGGGAAGATATTGAAGATTTCGGCGAAAACCGCTTTGACTGGCTGCAAGAACATGGCTTTTTTAAACTGGGTTTGCCGGTACACGACACCATCGCGCGGGTGATGTCACTGCTGGACAGCGAAGCCTTGCAGCGCTGCTTTGCCAGTTGGATGCAGGCTTGTACAGAGCTTACCGATGGTCAGGTGGTCGCAATCGACGGCAAAACGCTTCGCGGCTCCTACAACCGGGAAGACCGCTGCTCTTCTATTCATATGGTTAGCGCCTTTGCCAGCGCCAATGGTGTGGTAATGGGCCAGGTTAAAACGGACGAGAAGAGCAACGAAATTACGGCGATACCTCAGCTACTTAACTTGCTGGAGCTTAAAGGATGCCTGGTCAGTTTGGATGCAATGGGATGCCAGAAAGAGATAGCGCAGCAGATAGTAGATAAAAAAGCTGATTACCTGTTGACGGTTAAAGGCAACCAAGGTCATCTGCACGATGCAGTAAAACAAGTCTTTGCGGGTAAAGCGCATAAAGATAGTGCAGCGCAGTCACTGGAAAAGAACCGTGGGCGTCTAGAGTACCGTGAATTCCAGGTCTGTCCGGCCAGCGAATTACCGGAAAAACTCAAAGCTGCCTGGCCAGCGCTGACAACCTTAGGCATGGCAACGACTTACCGGGTGGAAAAGCACAAGCGTGCGGTGTTAGAGCAACGTTATTTTATCAGCTCAGCCGACCTTACCGCAGAAAGGCTGTCCCAGGCAGTACGCGAGCATTGGTGTATTGAAAACCAGCTGCACTGGGTGCTGGATGTGAGCTTAAGTGAGGATGCGTGCCAGATATACCGTGGTAATGCAGCAGCCAATCTTGCCACGATGCGACACTTCGGCTTGAATATGTTACGCGCTGAGAAGCGAAAAATGAGTATCAGAAGAAAGCAGCGTCAGGCATTGATGAATGAGGCTTATCTTGATGCGGTGTTGGAAGCTGGCATGAGTGTGGTGATTAAATGACCACTCGTAATCTCACCCTGGTATTGCCTCACTGATGAATTCGACACGATTAGAAATATTGTTCATGGCAACAGAAACAGCATCAAGTTGCTGAGAGGCATCTTCCACTTGTGAATTAGAAATATCGGTATTATTTTTACCCAGCTGAAGTAAGGTAACCATGTTCTGCGTCCCGGATTGGATTGCAGTTATCATAGTATTCACCTGAAATGTTGATTGACGCGTTTTTGAGGCTAAAGACCTCACTTCATCTGCAACCACCGCAAACCCTCTTCCAGCCTCGCCGGCTCTTGCCGCTTCAATGGCGGCGTTTAATGCCAGAAGATTTGTCTGCTCTGCAATACTATTAATAACGTCAATAATTAAATTGATATCATCTGTCTCTTTTTTGAGTTGGTCTAATGCTGTTACTGCATGCTCAATATTTATCGACAACTCGCGCATCGTGCTTGACACGTTATTCACAGATTGAATTGTGCTAGAAACCTTGATTTGCCCTTCCTTAGCTGCGCTATTTATCTGCTCTACCTCTTTATCCACTTCTTTAGCAGCACTATTAGTCTCGTTTAAACAATCACTTATTGTAGAAGCTAACTCTTTTTGTTCAAATGTTGCTTCAGACAGTTTCACATTAACAGTATTTAATTCTTGCGACATTGGAACAAGCCGAGCAACAGACTTTAACAACCCAGAAAAGGTCGAATCTATTCGCTCTATAAACAAATTGATCCCTTGTGCTAGCTTTGTTGTCTCTTCTGGGCCGCTAGGAACCAAGCGTAAACTTAAATCATTCTCGCCTTCTGCAATATCATAGACGGTTTTAATCATCGTATTCAGAGGCCTGATTAGAAAGGCTGCAAGAATCCAGCCCAAAAGGCCGCCAACAAGCAAAGCCACTATTGAAGCAATAATAGTGCTTGAGCGCACTTTAGCCTTTAACTGAGCAATGGCAGCAAAGGCTTCTTCTTGGTTAATTTTACTTATAACCGCCCAGTTCAAGTTAATGACATTTAATGGCTTATAGGCAGTTAACACCGCTTGCTCACTAGCATCATTTAACACCATAAAGCCCGTTTCGCCACTAATCGCCGCTCGTGTCGCGTTATTGTCAACGCGCTCAAACCCGATGCTTGAGTCTTTTTGAGCAATTTGTTCAATACTTTCTTGACTTAATCCAGCATTCTTTAGGGTTTTAAGATATTCATCCTTGTTCTCAATGAGTTCACGAGTATTGCTTCGCATCGTGAAATCAGAAGCCAGTAAGAAGGTTTGTCCTGTTTTACCTAAACCCACATTTTGCCAATTTGTATTGTGGGTCATGATACTGTTAATGCGGTTGACCGGCATTTGAAATGTAAGCGTCCGGCCATCACATCTTTTATTTGCTGACTGATCACGCATCATATCTGTCACCGTTTTCAACCGTGAGAGTGATGAATGCCCGTATTAAAACAATCCGATGTACGTAGGGCCTTTTCGCCCGAGTTTAAATGGCAGCTCGTTCAGGAATCCAAAGAACGTGTGTTGTCGGTATCTGAATTGGCGCGCAAATACGATGTAAATACCAACCAGGTGTTTCGCTGGGTGCGAGAAGTTAACGTCGGTAAGGCTTTGTGGGTCAGGCGCGCTAAAGGTGAAGTGGATATGCCAGCTGCCCCCACGCCATTCCTTCCTGTTAGTATCCGGGCGGTTGAGACACAGCAGGCACTACATCAACCTGCCATAACGGTTTCGTTTCGCAGTGGCCATCAACTGGTATTGCACGAGGCAACACCGGGTATGTTGCAGCAATTGGTGGCGGCGTTGTCATGATTACCTTATCCCATGAACTGCGTGTATGGCTGTGTGCCGGTTACACCGATATGCGCAAGGGCTTCGATGGTCTGGCGGCTATGGCGCAGCATGTGCTTCAAAAAGACCCTTTTAGTGGGCATGTGTTTGTGTTTCGAGGGCGGCGTGGGGACCGGATTAAACTGCTATGGTGGGATGGTCAGGGGTTGTGTTTGTTTTACAAGCGCCTGGAGCAAGGGCGGTTCGTGTGGCCCACCGCAAAAACCGGTGTAGTGCACTTAACGCAGGCCGAATTGGCGTTGTTGCTGGAAGGCTTAGACTGGCGCCCGCCTGCCAGAAAAAACACACCAAAAAATGCTGCATAAATGCATTTAATCAATGAGTTAGCTGGCATTTTGTGTTATTATGCGGCGCATGAAAACGATGGCATTTTCCTTACCCAATGACCCAAAACAGTTGCAGGAAATTATCCTTCAACTGCAGTCAACGCTTGCCCAGCAGGATACCGTTATTGCCTCGTTACGCCACCAGTTATCCGTATTAAAACGTGCTCGCTTCGGACGTTCGTCCGAGCATATCGATAAGCAAATTCATCAGTTGGAATTACAGCTTGAAGAGCTTGAGATGCAAACTGCAGCCTTACCAAAGCTAGCCGCACCAGCAAAAGAGAACAAAGCCACGCCCCGTCGGCGCGTCTCTCTGCCTGCACAATTGCCGCGAGAAGAGCTGCGTGTTGAAGCTGCCTGCCAGTGCCCGGCATGTCAGGGCGAATTAACCCATATCGGTGATGATGTTTCTGAAATGCTGGATGTGGTTCCGGCATCTTACCGAGTTATCCGCATTGTGCGGCCAAAGTTCAGCTGCCAGCACTGCGACACCCTGGTACAAGCTCAGGCGCCTGAGCGTGTGATTAAAAAAGGACTGGCCAGTGCTGCATTGCTCACACAGGTGATGGTTGATAAATACCTCGACCATCAACCGCTGTACCGCCAAGCTGAGCGGATGGAACGTGAAGGCATCGACATCGAGCGCTCTACCTTGGCTGACTGGGTAGGACAAACGAGTGCATTACTCACACCACTGGCTAATGCCATCGGTCGCCATGTTAAAGCCAGTTACCACGTACATGCGGATGATACCACCGCACCGACGCTATCACCGGGTAAAGGTCGCACGCAAACAGGTCGTTACTGGACCTATGTCCGCGATGGTCGCCCCTGGGGAGATAGCACACCGCCTGCGGTATGGCTGCAATATAGTGAAGACCGAAGAAGTCTTCATCCTGCGGCGCATTTAAAAGATTACAAAGGCTCACTGCAGGCCGATGCTTATGCCGGTTACAACGAATTATACCAACGGCAAATCACCCAACATGGTTGCTGGGCACACGTGCGGCGTAAGTTCTATGACATCACTCAAAGCGGCCCTTCGCCTTTAGCCGACGAAGCCATTGCCATTATCCAATCCCTCTATGTGATTGAAAAGCAGGTACGCGGCAAACCACCGGATGAACGACAACACATCCGAGCCACACATGCCAAGCCAATCCTTGAGCGCTTCCATGCGTGGTTGCAAACAACCCTACGTACCTTATCGAAAGGCTCGCCGTTATCCAAGGCTATTCATTATGCTCTGAAACAGTGGGAGGCGTTGGTTGCCTATGTGGATAACGGTTATGCTGAAATCGATAACAACAGTGCAGAGCGTTCATTGCGGCCGATTGCCTTGGGTAGGAAAAATTACCTGTTTGCGGGTTCAGTTGCTGGAGGAGAGCGAGCTGCCGTGTTGTACTCAATACTCGGCACCGCTAAACTCAATGGCATCAATCCAAATGACTATCTCACAGCGGTACTCAAACGTATCGGCAATCACCCCATCAACCGTGTCGATGAGTTGTTACCTTGGAATATCGATCTATCCAAACAGTCAGGTGACGCGATTTAAGACACTAAGTGTCCACTAAAGTTAAGTGGACACTTAAATCAGAGCGCTAACCTGTGATCGCCGGACGCTTACTTTGAAATACCAGTACGCCGATCAAATTCCCTTCTTTAAAAATAGGTGATGAAATAAATGATGCTTGGGCGTTGAATGATGGTAAGTAGGGTCTGAAATCGGTTAAAAAAACCTTATCAGGATCTGTTGCTTTTACTGCTTGATTAAATGCCTCGGCTAAGCCTGAATTTGCAAAGGCTCCATTCTTTAAAGAGGTGGCAAAATCGACTTCTTTAAATACAGAATAAACTACATTACCGCTCTGTGGCTCAACAAGAAAATATCGTAAAACTCAAATTCCTGTAGGTATTGACGCAATATGGGATGAAACTTGGCATGAACAGACACATAACTGCTGTTGCTTTCACTTCCTTCATTTAAAGCCTCTTTTTGTCCCATAGGATAAGGATTATTAGCAATATAGTCGTATTGTAAGGCAACGGTAAGATCAGATGCTTTGTTAAGCAAACTTGCCGCATTAGCACTGTTGCCACCATTCAGATCCCTAAAACGTTTATCAAATTTATTGCTATAAAAATCACGCAAAACAGCTTTTTTAGCTAATAATTGCTCAGAAGATAAACTGCCGACATATTCACTGGATGCCTCTGTGAATTGCTGCATTGCTTCGACAAGCATCAAATTAGACGATAAGGTAACAACTTGACCCTCAATTTGATCAAAGTAACGACTAATTCCTTGTGAGGTATTTTCCTGAGGGATCCCCACAAAATTAAGATACATACTATTAGCTCTTTGCCAATTTGATTACCGCCCAGTCCCACTGTGCAACCCAGAGCAAGATTTGTTTAAGTCCTTGCTGATAATTGTGCCTGCATATAGGCATTTTAGGTTCCTTACAAAGCAGTATCCCGAGGAAGTTCAGTGCAAGCACTCGCCGATTTTTTACCGTATTAGCCTGATATCGCAAATGTAAGCCAGCCTTTTCACCCGCCGAACCCATCAGGTAGTGGAACCAATTTGCCAGTGCCGCGAGTAACAGCAATATACCCAAACGTGATTTGATTTTAGTGCCGTGCAGGTCGCTTCCTAAGCCATAACGTGAGCTTTTCTGGTCTCGGAAACTTTCTTCAATTTGCATCCGGCTACTGTAGCACTTGGCGATTTTATCTGCGTAGCCATGGCACTCAGGCAAAGATGACACCAATAACCAAGGTTCTTTGTAAGACTTATTTTTGTCTCGCTTCAATAGCTTATAGCCTTTACCAACTAGAATCGCGCGGGTTTCATAATGTTGCGTCTGAGTCAGCACGATTGCGCCTAAGTGTTTAGGGGTGGCGCGAGCTTTTTTATAAAGCGCATTTACGGTCATAAACTCTGTTTGCTCTGCCAGTTTAAGCTTCACATTACCTCTGACTCTGGCGACATAATGCCAGCCTAATTTGCGCACCTGCTTAAGCCAAGGCACTTTAAAGCCAGCATCGGTGACGATAACAGGCTTACAGTCGCTAGGTAACATGGCCTTGAGTTGCTTTAAAAACGCCCAGTGCAAATGTGGGCAAGTGTAATCTTCTGCCGCCGCCACTTTTTGTAATAGCGTGAGTGCTCTGCCATCAACAGCGATGCTGGCTCGCAAAATAAAATGGCGCTTCGCGGTATCAGCGTTGCTCCAGTCAATCAAAATGAGCGGCTGCGTTTTGCTACTGACAATCAAATGAGTCATTGCCGCATAGATCAGAGGCAGTTCCCGTTGTAAATTGGCATTGCTGAGCAATCTATCCGCGCGCTTAATGCTGACTTTGTCAGATGTGCCTGGCATAGCGCGACCAATCGCTGTGACGGTGCACCGCGCATCTTTGGTCAAAGCTGTTACAGCATCTAAAAACACCGAAAATCGGGTTTTATGCATCGTTTTGGGGGTGACAAATGTGAGGAAATCAGCGAGCATAGTTTTTACATTCATGGTGACCATCCGCGTTTTGTGAGTTTTGGCGAATGATCAGATCGGGAACCACCATGAATGTTCCCTAATCGCCTAACTTTTTATTTTAACTACAGAATTTCTGGGGATACCTCAGTTAAATTAGAGTATTAAGATAGTTTCATTACTTGAATATCCCTCAGGGTCAGAACAAAAATTAAATTGATCGCTATGGCTCAATCCATAAATTGGTAATATTTATAGCCAGATTTGGATCCTTAGCGAATCGGTCAAAAAGCCCCCAGCAACGCTTCAAAAGCGCTACCATCTTGTCTGGTGATGTTTGGTATAAATCGACTGTAACGCTCAAACAGCATTTTGGTTGAGCTGTGGCCAAGTTGTCTGGCAATCCACTCCGGGTTCTCACCCGCAGCAAGCCATAGTGTTGCTGCTGTGTGACGGGTTTCATAAGCCCGACGGTGGGCCAAGCCCAATAATTTTAATGTTGGCGTCCAAATTCTTTTCGTTACGTTTCGATGATCGAGCGGGTTACCCGCGGCATTACAAAACACATATTCTTTGTCAGCTGTTGTTCGTTTTTGTGTCATCAGTGCATCGAATACCGGCTGTGACATATGCACATGGCGGTAGGAATAATTATTCTTCGGTGTTGCTTCAAGGTTATTGACGAGGGTTTCCTGCACCACAATTTGGCGGCGCTCAAAGTCGACAAATTTCCATTTAAGTCCATCGACTTCTGCAGTGCGTAATCCGGAGAAAAACCTAACCGTGTAATATGGCCTGAAATCAGCGCGTACGCCGGCCAAAAAAATACGAACCTCTTGCAATGTAAGAGGGTTGATAAGCGGTTTATCAATTTTTAATGGCTCGATATCAACAAAGGGGTTGTTAAAGTTGTAGCGCTTTGATGCTTCTACCAGGAGTTTGCGTAGTTGCGCCATGATATGATTAATTCAGTCATTTGAGATGCGTTTTTTGCCGTTACCTGTTTTGGTTAAGCGCGATCGAAACTTCAAAATGTCAGCACGAGTTATTGCATCCAGCCTTTGCGAGCCGAAAGCGGGTAGTAAGCAGTGTTCAAAAATAGCGTTAACGTTTGCACAGTGGCTTGCCTTCCAAATGCTCTCATTTTCATCTAACCACTCAGCTGTAAATGCGCTAAACAATGGGCAGTCGTGCACAAGAGAGATTGATTGAGGTAACGCTGCAATGCTTTGTTTTACCGATGCATCAAGCTCTGCAAAATACTTAGATCTTGGACTGCCCGGGAAAAAATCGGCGTAGACAAACCGACCCAAACGAATGGCTGCCTCAATATCATCGATGAGTTTTAAAAGCTTCGCACGGTTAGTTTTACTGTCAGTCAGTGCTGTTTGTTCGCGGCAGCGCACACCGTTATAGCGAAAATCCAGTACCAGTTTATTACTACGTACAGCGATACTAGCCACTACATACTCTCCCTGACGCCATTGGGATGAGATTTCTCGGCCTAACGGTATGGGAGTAAAGCTCCTGCTCAACAGCTTCCCAAATGTAGAAAATCTTCCTGCCACCAAAAGGTCTGATATAGTGTATGCCTTCGATGAACACAGCATCTTTAAGAACTCTATTGATGTAGCCGGCACTGAAATGTATTCTCATTGCCAAATCTTTAGTGGTGATAAGTGTTTTAGACATCTTAATTACCTGTTAACTGTTCTTTGAGAGAACATTATTGCAGCTTATTAGTGTTCTTTCAAAGAACACTTTGTGTTTTTTGGGGGAGCCTATGATCCTTTTTAGGATTAAAGAATTGATTACAGAAAAAGAGCGGCGGGAAAATCGCAAGATTAGTGTTAGTGAGGTAGCGCGTCACACTGGCGTTAACCGAACGTCTTTGTCGAAAATGCAGAATCCGGCAATACAACACTCAACCACCACGAATGCGATAGAGGCGCTTTGCCGTTATTTCGACTGCAAGGTAGAAGACGTAATGGTGTATCAGCCTGATGACAAGTGATTATGAATATGGTTGTCAGAATGATTTTGTTTGGACCAGTCTATGTGAGACTAATTAATTTTTGATTTGGGATTGGTGTTTAGTGACTGAGGGATCCCCACAAAATTTAGATACATACTATTAGCTCTTTGCCAATTTGATTAGCGCCCAGTCCCACTGTGCAACCCAGTGCAAGATCTGCTTTAGCCCTTGCTGATAATCGTGTCTGCGAATAGGCAGTTTCGGTTCCTTACAAAGCAGTATCCCGAGGAAGTTCAGTGCCAGCACTCGCCGATTTTTTACCGTATTAGCCTGATATCGCAAATGTAAGCCAGCCTTTTCACCCGCCGCACCCATCAGGTAGTGGAACCAATTTGCCAGTGCCGCCAGTAACAGCAATATACCCAAACGTGATTTGATTTTAGTGCCGTGCAGGTCGCTTCCTAAGCCATAACGTGAGCTTTTCTGGTCTCGGAAGCTTTCTTCAATTTGCATCCGGCTACTGTAGCACTTGGCGATTTTATCTGCGTAGCCATGGCAATCAGGCAAAGATGACACCAATAACCAAGGTTCTTTGTAAGACTTATTTTTGTCTCGCTTCAATAGCTTATAGCCTTTACCAACTAGAATCGCGCGGGTTTCATAATGTTGCGTCTGAGTCAGCACGATTGCGCCTAAGTGTTTAGGGGTGGCGCGAGCTTTTTTATAAAGCGCATTTACGGTCATAAACTCTGTTTGCTCTGCCAGTTTAAGCTTCACATTACCTCTGACTCTGGCGACATAATGCCAGCCTAATTTGCGCACCTGCTTAAGCCAAGGCACTTTAAAGCCAGCATCGGTGACGATAACAGGCTTACAGTCGCTAGGTAACATGGCCTTGAGTTGCTTTAAAAACGCCCAGTGCAAATGTGGGCAAGTGTAATCTTCTGCCGCCGCCACTTTTTGTAATAGCGTGAGTGCTCTGCCATCAACAGCGATGCTGGCTCGCAAAATAAAATGGCGCTTCGCGGTATCAGCGTTGCTCCAGTCAATCAAAATGAGCGGCTGCGTTTTGCTACTGACAATCAAATGAGTCATTGCCGCATAGATCAGAGGCAGTTCCCGTTGTAGATTGGCATTGCTGAGCAATCTATCCGCGCGCTTAATGCTGACTTTGTCAGAAGTGCCTGGCATAGCGCGACCAATCGCTGTGACGGTGCACCGCGCGTCTTTGGTCAAAGCTGTTACAGCATCTAATAACACCGAAAATCGGGTTTTATGCATCGTTTTGGGGGTGACAAATGCAAGGAAATCAGCGAGCATAGTTTTTACATTCATGGTGACCATCCGCGTTTTGTGAGTTTTGGCGAATGATCAGATCGGGAACCACCATGAATGTTCCCTAATCGCCTAACATTTTATTTTAACTAGAGAATTTCTGGGGATACCTCAGGTCGATTATAACAATAAAGAAACTCAAGATTTGGGGCACAAGCTAAAACGTGAGAATAAAAATAAATCTGACGCTTGTAAAGTTGAAGTGCTTTACAGCGCTTTTGATATCTCTGAAATTACAATTATCGATCCGTTTAATCAACATTTCATTTGCGTACCTGCGATAACAAACGGTGCAACTACAAAAGTGGCCTTAGTCGATTTTAAGGCAGCTAAACGCCATGGCGGCAATACAAATAAAAATAACACTTTTTCTATGTCTTGCAGCCATACCAAAAAGAAAACTAAGACCAATAGAGTAAAAAATTCGAAAAATCAATCCGATGCTACTGATATTATGACAAAAATGACTGAAGAGCAGTTAGATAACACATTTATTGCTGGTATCGGCAAGCATGCAAATATCAATACTATTCCGCCAGAGAGCTCAGAAGCATCAAATGCTCCTGAGGAAGACTCGAATAACGGTTTCACCCCTTCATTTTCTCCGCAAATTTAAGGTAAGCAAAATGACACTACACAACTATGAACTAACACGTCTTAAGAAGACATCTTTGTCAAATCATGAAAGTCAAACACCACGTTTAATTCTTGAAAATGAAATTGCATTGAACATTTCCAAATTAACGCTTTGGAATCCTCAATGTAAAAAAGCGCATGATTTGGTGAAGCGCTTGATGAAATCATATCAAATAAAACCCGCTGGTATGTTGATACATGGCGATCCGGGCACAGGGAAAACACATTTTGCAAAAAAACTGAAAGGCATGGCTTTCGAAAATATCACTCAAGATGTTCTTGATGACCATAAAAAAAGGCCGGTTATTATTGTTACAGCACCAAAACAATCTACTATTCCAAAGATGGTCAATATTTTACTCGAGGAGCTAGGCGATCCTAATCCTAGCGTCGGAAGCTTAACTGAAAAAGAGTACCGTCTATACCATGCGTTAAAAAACTTGTGTGTACAACTGATTATAGTCGACGAAATCCATGATTTCCTCCCAAGCACGTCAAAAGGAACAAAATCCTCAGCTTTAGCTTGGTTAAAAGGGCTAATGGATAACACGCTTATTCCTATATTGTTATTAGGTACAGATAAGGCATTGCTGATACAGGATATTTATAAAGAACTTGCGAGTCGGATCAGATACACAACAGCATTCGTTAAATTTAGCGTCGAAGATGACCAGATGAGTAAATTCCTGTTTTGTGAATTAGTTCAGAGTCTTGTTGAACAATTTGGCTCAAAAGCAAATATTCTTAAAAGCTTTAATTTTATTCAAACAGATTCAAATGGTTGCTGCACATTCTCTAATGAGTCTTTGTTATTGAGGCTATATGTCGCTACCGATGGTATTCCACGCGGGATAAGGGATTTCTTTTTAGAGCTCAATATTGAAATCCATACCGAGGATAATTTCAAAGCTAACTTACCAAATCTAGCTCAAATTTATAGCATGCTAGATCCAATTTCTATTAACGAGAAAATTGATTTTAATCCTTTTTCTGTCGATATGAAGGTGATTTATAAGTATCTAAAAATGAACGTAAAAAACGCTGAGGGCAAAAATGAAGAAAACTAAAAATCCTTTACTCTTTTATCCGATGCCTAAAGAAGGAGAATCGTTTAAAGGTTACATCCTGAGATTAGCCAACCGGAATGGGTTTACCGAACTTAAGCGGTTTTTATATATATTTAGGATTATTCAGCTACCCAAGAGAATTTTTATTGTGGGTACTGATGAATATTATAAGTTTCTTAATATTATCAGTGAGTCGTCAAATGTCCAACAGGATAAATTAGACGCATTTTTTGCATTTGAAAAAGAAGTGCAAACCATTGATGACTTTTCCAGTGAGCACGTTCATTTGGACACCCCTCAGATCTGTCCGTTTTGCTTAGCTGAGGATCAATATTTAAAACGCGATTGGCAGTCTCTTTACTTTACGCATTGCTATAAACATGAGTCTAAATTGTGGGATCGGTGTTTGAATTGCAAAAAAAGTTTTGTATGGGACGGCAAATTATTTGTCGGATGTACAAATTGCAATTTCAAATGGAGTCATTTCCGTCCACTTGCAGATGCGCCTCTTCCAGCATCACAAAAATCACTCGGCGAGGCGTCTGGCGAGTGTAAACTAAATTTAATGCAGATTATTAAGCAACATTTAAAATTTGGTTTACGCCCTTTTGATGCTTCATTTCAAAATCTGCGGGATATCAAAAAATATGTGCTTAATTTAGAGCAGCACATTGAGTTTGCTTATCAACTTGCTCACTCAAAAGAGGTTTTGACCGAATTAAGAAAAGCAAGAAAAGAGCATTGGCAGAAAAAAACGTTTATGACTGAAAATTTGGCCATTTTAGAACAAGTAGAAGCAGTAAATGATAAGTGGTTTAATCAGGTTGGAGCTAAAACAGAGAATTTCATTAGTGCACCAACAACACCAAAAGAAGCAACTCATATGGTACTAACAGCTCATAGAAGATTGAATGTTGACGAAGACAAAGCGTGCTTGGAGCTATTATGGGAACAAGTGTGTTCAGTGCTTAATCTTAGTGAAAAACACGTTAAGGATCTCATTAAGCAAGCGATTCTACCGGGAAGGATGCATAAAAACTCTCCAAAAAAAGTTTCGCCTTGCCGTATTGATGACTTAGTCTTGTTTTACAAAATAATTAAGAAAATTGCTAAACCACTAGAATTAAAAAATGATGCAATTCAATACAAAAGTTATATCGCTTGGGGAAATGATAGAGCATTAGCAAAGCATAAACTAAATACTAAAAAGTTAGTTGAATATGTTTTGTCTGGAGATGTTTCGTTGTTCGCACCTGATCATGATGAACATTTATTCGATGATTTTTGTTTTTGCGAAGAAGAAGTTAGAAAAATAAATTTGCTCCAATCACAAAATTTACATCTTGAGAACAGCCCAAACCAACGTTGCGCATGAAATGAAATTAATTAAAATAAATAAAGCTGCTGAAAAGCAGCTTTTTTTTGCCCAAATTTTGTCTAGACTAATTTATTAATAAGTACTCATATAAGCTTGATCATAAGCTCACTTAAAGCTGGATTTTTTACTAAAAGCTCACTTTAAACTGGATTTTAAAATTAACACTATTTGAATTTAAAAAATAAATCTAAATATAACAACAGCTTAAAATAAGCCTCAGGTTCAATCTCTATGGATTTCACATAAGACATCATTTCTTGCGTATTTCGGGATGATCCGGCCAGCGATTTCGGCATGAGTCGGCCACCCATTTCGGTATCATCCGGCCACTGATTTCGGCCTAATCCGGCCACCTGTTTCGGTATCGACCGGCCAGTTTGTTCTTCCTTCGTTTTACGGACTTTGGCATAACAGTTTTTTAACTGTTTGCCGGAGTAGTCATGACACGTAAAAAGAAAATGGTAAGGACAGATATGCAAACTTATCTGGATATATTCCGCCTCAAATTTGAAGCCAGGCTAAGCGACAGGCAAATCTCTCAGGCGCTAAATATTGGCCGAGCAACCATCAGTGATTTGGTTATCCGCTTTAACAATTTAGGCCTGAATTGGCCGCTGGCAGCCGACTATCCGCTTGATAGCCTCGACAAACAGTTATTTACTGGCCGTGATTACAGTACACAGCGTGTATTGCCGTTGTGGGTGCAGGTACACTGATCCGTACCAACACTTTTGGACACCTTACTAAGCGAGTACAATCGCTTAACGAGGTGAATAATGTCAACAAAGAAAGTCCGCAAAACGCATACTGCTGAATTTGTTGTGGTTTAAGGCTGACAACAAAAAGCCCACTATAAGGTGGGCTTTAACTTTTAAACGTCTTATTTCCGGTAAACGACTTATTTAATCCCATTAAACGACTTATTTCATGGGATCAATTATCAACAAATTATCTGTAATCTTCCGGGCTTGGGCATGAACACATCAGGTTACGGTCGCCGTATACGTCATCAATACGGGTTACCGTTGGCCAGAATTTGTTTTCTGCGACAAACTTCACCGGGAAGGCGGCATATTGACGCTCGTAAGCGCGATCCCAAGCTGGGTCGAAGATATCTTCCATACTGTGTGGCGCGAAGGCTAATGGGTTGTTATCAACAGTCCATTCGCCTGCTTCAACCTTGGCAATTTCCGCACGGATGGTGATCATCGCTTCAATAAACTTATCTAGCTCGGCTTTGCTTTCTGATTCTGTTGGTTCAATCATCAGCGTGCCCGCTACTGGGAAGCTCATCGTAGGAGAGTGATAACCGAAGTCCATTAAGCGTTTAGCGATGTCCATTTCGGTAATTCCGCTGGCTTCTTTTAGTGGCCGAATGTCGATAATACATTCGTGCGCCACGTGGCCTTTAGTACCTACATACAACACCGGGAAGTGTGGGTTTAATTTCTTGGCGACGTAGTTAGCGGTTAAAATTGCGTACTCGGTAGCTTGTTTTAAACCTTCACTGCCCATCATGGCAATGTACATCCAGCTGATTGGCAGAATACCCGCGCTACCAAAAGGTGCTGCCGCTACCGCACCATTGCTGCTGCCGGTGTTGTCAATTTTTACAATACTGTGATTCGGTAAGAAAGGTGCTAAATGGCTTTTCACACCGATAGGTCCCATACCCGGGCCGCCACCACCGTGTGGAATACAGAAGGTTTTGTGCAGGTTTAAATGCGATACGTCTGAACCGATAAAGCCAGGTGAGGTTAAACCGACTTGCGCGTTCATATTGGCACCGTCCATGTAAACTTGGCCACCATAAGAGTGGACCACGTCACAAAGCTCAGCGATGGTTTCTTCAAATACACCGTGTGTTGACGGGTACGTCACCATGATGGCGGCTAAACGATCGCCCACTTCTGCCGCTTTCGCTTTTAAATCAGCCATATCGATGTTGCCTGATTTATCACAATCTACCAGTACGACTTCGTAACTGGTCATGGCTGCTGTCGCAGGGTTAGTACCGTGCGCCGATACTGGGATTAAACAGATATTACGGTGACCTTCGCCACGGCTTTCGTGATACTTACGAATAGCGACCATACCGGCGTATTCGCCTTGCGCACCCGAGTTAGGCTGCATAGAAATATCGTCATAACCGGTGATGTTGACTAACCAACGGCCTAACTCGCCAATCATCTCGTAGTAACCATCAGCTTGATCGCGCGGTACAAACGGGTGTAAAGAGGCAAATTCTGGCCACGTAATCGGGATCATTTCGGCAGTTGCGTTTAACTTCATGGTGCAAGAACCTAGGCTGATCATTGAGTGGTTCAGTGCTAAATCTTTGTTTTCTAATTTTTTGATATAACGCAGCATTTCTGTTTCAGAGTGATACTGGTTAAATACCGGGTGCGTTAATACCGCACTGGTACGTGCTAAATCGGCAGGGATAGAGGTTGAGCCTTCAGCTACAATAGCAGCATCTAAGGCTTGTACGTCCAAACCATGACCGTTGCCTAATACAATATCAAATAGCTCAGCAATATCAGCGGCTTTGGTGGCTTCGTTAAAGCTCACGGCTAAACAATCGGCCATGTCCGTGCGTAAGTTTACACCCGCAGCTAAAGCACGAGCGATAACGGCAGCACGATCCGCAACGGTAAAACTTACTGTATCGAACCAGTGGTTATTAACTAACTGAACACCCTTAGCTTTAACACCGGCAGCGAAGATATCGGCACTGCGATGGATACGCTCAGCTATGTCTTTTAAACCTTGTGGACCATGATATACCGCATAGAACGACGCCATATTGGCCAGTAATACTTGGGCGGTACAGATGTTTGAGTTGGCTTTTTCGCGGCGAATATGTTGCTCGCGTGTTTGCATGGCCATACGCAGTGCTTGATTGCCACGGCGATCTTTTGATACACCGATAATGCGACCTGGCATAGAGCGTTTATAGGCATCGCGGGTGGCAAAGAAAGCGGCGTGTGGGCCGCCGTAGCACATAGGCACACCAAAACGTTGCATAGAACCTAGCACCACGTCAGCACCTAATTCACCTGGTGCTTTTAACAGCATTAATGCCATAGGATCAGTAGCAACGGCAACCACCGCTTTTTTCGCCTGAATAGCAGCAATTAAAGCGCGGTCATCACGAATATCGCCGCGCGTATTGGGGTACTGTAGCAAAGCACCAAACACCTCTAATTCTGTCGCTTCGCTAGCGTTACCAACGATAATTTCAAAACCAAACATTTCCGCGCGGGTTTTTACCACGTCGATAGTTTGTGGATGTACGTCGTCAGCAATAAAGTAAGTATTAGATTTGCTCTTAGCAACACGCTTGGCTAACGCCATGGCTTCTGCTGCGGCAGTGGCCTCATCTAACAATGAAGCGCTGGCTAATTCCATACCCGTTAAATCTAACGATAACTGCTGGAAATTTAATAGAGACTCTAAACGCCCTTGAGCAATTTCAGGCTGGTAAGGTGTATAAGCCGTGTACCAACCCGGGTTCTCTAACACATTACGCAGAATAACGTTTGGCGTTAATGTCGGGTGATAACCCATACCAATGTATGATTTATACATTTTGTTTTTAGACGCAGCGGCTTTCAAAAAGCTTAAAGCATCAGCTTCAGTGCGGCTGTCACCAATAGATAACGGCTCAGGTAAGCGGATGCTCTCTGGCACGGTTTCAGCAATTAACTGCTCTAGGCTGTCAACGCCCAGTTCTTGCAGCATGGCTGCCGTTTCGGCACTGTCTGGGCCGATATGGCGCTGAATAAATTCATCGTGTTTGGCAAGTTGCGTCAGGGTTTTAACAGCGGTATGGGTCATGCTTAATTCCTGGTATTGGTGCAGCGGTTAACACAGCGGGCGCGAAGCAGTTAAGGTATAAGCTGCTACGCCAGCTGATATAAAAAATGCGAGTGTGCGAACTAGGTTGCTTACGCAGTGTAAGCTCAAATAGATTAATCAAAATAAGCACAGCACACTTTGCGGTTTTCGCTATCAACCGTTTTTCTTTACCAGCGCTGTCATTAATAATGGACAGCCGCAAGCGGAAAATTAAACAACCAATACAGCATCATCATGAAATGGATACTGTATTGCTTGGTGGCCAACAGCTAAAACAGCCGATATTACTCTTCGATAGCGCTCTGGTAACCCGCAGCGTCTAACAAACTGGCTAATTGGGCTTCGTCAGCAATCTTAATTTTAAACATCCAACCCTCAGCGTATGGGCTACTGTTTACCAATTCTGGTGAGTCCGCTAAGGCTTCGTTAACCGCAATCACTTCACCGGCTACAGGGGCGTAGATGTCAGAAGCGGCTTTAACCGATTCAGCAACAGCGCAATCTCCGCCTTGTTCTACGGTGTCACCCACTTCTGGTAATTCAACAAACACCATATCACCTAACAGATCTTGAGCATGCTCAGTAATACCTACAGTGTAAACACCGTCACCGTCTGCTCGCAGCCATTCGTGACTAGATGCATATTTTAAATTCGCAGGGATGTTGCTCATGTTATTTTCCTTAGCTGTTTTATGTTGTAGTTCGGTGTAAATTAGCGCGCAGTTTGCGGCTTAAACAAGTTTTTTTCCTGCGCGGACAAAGGCCGGCTTGATCACTTTAACCGCAACCATTTTGCCACGAATATCCACTTCAGCCGTATCGGTAGTCGCAGCCGGTACGCGCGCCATCGCAATACTAAAACCTAGTGTAGGTGAAAAAGTACCTGAAGTAATCACGCCCTCGCCTGCTGGCGTAACTACACGCTGACCATGGCGTAACACGCCTTTTTGTTCCATCACTAAACCCACCAGCTTCTCAGTACCTGCCGCTTTAGCTTGCGTAAGCGCTGCACGACCAATAAAGTCACGCTCAGCCGGTTCCCAGGCGATAGTCCAACCCATGTTAGCGGCTAATGGCGATACGCTTTCATCCATGTCTTGCCCATATAAGTTCATGCCGGCTTCTAAACGTAACGTATCACGTGCACCTAAACCACAGGGTTTTACACCCGCATCCACTAAACGCTGCCATAGATCGGCGGCTTGCTCGTTTGGCAGGGCAATTTCATAACCGTCTTCGCCAGTGTAACCGGTGGTCGCAATAAATAAATCGCCTGCTTGCACACCAAAGAAGGGCTTCATGCCGGCAACAGCAGCCAGTTGGCTTTCATTTAATAAGGTGGCGACTTTAGCTTTAGCATTTGGGCCTTGTACGGCAATCATCGCGAATTCTGGACGCTCTGTAACCATCACGTCGAAGGCTTTAGCTTGCGCATTGATGTGCGCCAGATCTTTTTCGCGGGTGGCCGAATTAACCACTAAACGGAAGAAGTCTTCTTGCAGGAAATACACGATTAAATCGTCAATCACACCACCGTCTGCATTCAACATACCGGTGTATAAGGCTTTACCTGGCACGGTTAATTTGGCGACATCATTGGCGACTAAATAACGCAGGAATTGACGCGTGTTGGCACCGGTTATGTCAACGATGGTCATGTGCGACACATCAAACATGCCAGCGTCTTGACGCACGGCGTGGTGTTCTTCGATCTGTGAGCCGTAGTTTATCGGCATATCCCAGCCAAAGAAATCGACCATCTTGGCACCGGCAGCGAGGTGGCTGGCGTGTAACACGGTTTTTTGAGCCATTATTTTTTTCCTACTTAGTGTGAGGGTCAGCAGCAGAAAAACCATCGCAGCAAAAGGCCTTAAATTTCAGCCTGTTACGCAACAACCCTGCAGCTTGGACTAAAAAATACTGCTGGATTATACCGCAAGGCCCCTTGGGTAAACAGCCCAATTTGGATTACTTTTTGTAATGAATCAAACCCACTTACCAAAAAATCTAAGGCAAAATTTAAGGCTATTGTGAGATCCAAGCTCACTGAGCCGCCGTCCAAATGCGTGAGCCTGTTGCAGCTAGCGGCTTGTAGCGGGATTAAATAAACTATATTGCATTTGCTCAGATTGATTTAACCAACAATAAGCTCGTTGCAGTGTTAATTGATCAATCATCTAAAAATTTTAATGTGTTCTTAGATAGTAGCTATACAACGCTGCTTAATCGCTGTTCAAGTAATCCCATGAAATAAGTCGTTTAATGGGGTTAAATAAGTCGTTTAAAAGTTAAAGCCCACTTTAATAGTTGGCTCTTTGTTGTCAGCCTTAAACCACCTCCTCTGACAAATAACGAGGTTACCCTTTAGAAATAATGGGTTTCCTATTAGGAAAACACTCTTTCATTATCCTACTTGTAAAAAACACGACATGGATTGACCAACAATTCACGATACTTGAGATGGGCCAATTCTGGCAGAAGGGTCTCGCTAAACGATTACCGTTCTGGCTTTTATTCCCCTTAGAGCGAGCCGAATGAACATCGTTGGCCAAGGTTTTAAGAAAACGGGTGTTTGAGTGCGGCGACGGTAGCGCCGCGCGAGTTACGTTTTCGCCTTGGACAGCGCATGAGCAGTCGGGCTTTCGAGCGGAAGTGGGGTCGCATTTTCTTTGGATACTTTCATTTGGCGACGCAAAAGAAAGTATCTCGCCCACGGCGAAAAACTTTAAACTCTGAGAACTTGGGAGTGCTCGGTATCTGACACTGTAGGCTAGGTGCAATAAACCCAGCTTGATACTGCTGGGTTAAGATCAGCGATTAACTACTCATCTTTGGTCTTTTTACTCTTTTTCAGCACTTCCTGTCGTTCCCGCTCATACTCTTCGTAAGTGAGAGGGATACTCCGCATACACTCATCATATTGGCTGACCGGTAATTGCTGACATTGCTGCTTTTTATTAAGCTGCAAATTCTGATAGACCGCTTTATTACTGCAACCAGCGAGCGTAAACAGCAATAGCAGTGAAGTAAGTCGTGTTATAGATTGCTGCATTGGCTTTACTACCTTCTTTTTTTAAACAAGTTAAACTCACCGTTATTGTCTAAGTTGATAACCTGGCTAAAACAATTTTCAATTCAAATTAAGCTTACTGCTGAACGCTAATTTAGCAATCGTTTTTAATGTCGATCTTCTAGCGAAATTCACGCTAAGGTAAAAAGAAATTAAAATAACACCAATACCAAATTACATCTGCCTAAAACGCCTTGCACAAGCCAGAGCCAGCAGTATTGACATTAACAATAACGCACCAAGATGACTGAACCAGCTAAACCCTAGATCTTGCGCAATGACTTTTAAACCCAACTGCGACAAATGAAAACTGGGCCATAACCAAGCAAGTTGTTGTAGCCAATCAGGAAACAGAAACAACGGCAGCCACAACCCCGATAAAAACGCCATGGGCAAATAAATAAGGTTAACCACACCCGGTGCAGCCTTATCAGACAGGCTTAAACCTAATAATAGCCCCAGCAAGGCAAAAGGCAACGTGCCTACTAATATCGTTATCGCTAATAACAGCCATTGCCCGTAACTTAACACCACGTCGCCAAGCCCAGCACCTGTGCTAAATAACAACGCTAAAATCACCACAGAAAATACCAAACTAGTACTTAGCTTACCCAACAAATAGGCACTAAACGGCATAGGTGATAATTGCTTTAGCGTTAGCCAGCCGTGGGCGCGATCGCTGGCGATCCCGGCGGCAAAATTAAACATGGCCGGGCCCATAATACCGAAGCAGCTGTAAGTCACTAGCAGGTAATCCGCCCCGCCGCCACTTCGAAAAAACACACCAAAAAACAAGTAAAACATCAATGGAAAAGCCAGTGCCGGCAACACAAAAGCCGGTGTACGCACAATACTCAATAAATCGTAGCGGGCTTCTTTGTAATACAAAGTTAAACTGCTCATAGCGCCTCCTGTGTATGGGTGAGTTGTAAAAAGGCTTGCTCTAAAGCCACGGATTTTATTTCTAAATTACCAACACTGGCATCAGCTTGTAACAGCGCCAGCACAGTACGTTCAACCGCCTGGCTCACAATACAAAAACGTTCATGCTGTTGTTCCAGCTTCAGTACGCCTGGCAGAGCTAACAGCTGCGCTTTAGTTAAGGCGCTGGTGCAAAAAATCTGTTTGCCACTGATTTGCGCGGTAAGTTGTGCTGGACTACCGAGCCCAATGATCTTACCGCACTGCAACACGGCTATTCGATCAGCTAAGTGCTCGGCTTCTTCTAAATAATGCGTGGTCAAAACCACGGCTACGCCTGCCGCTTTTAATGAAGCAATTTGCTGCCACAGTGCACGCCTGGCTTCTACATCCATGCCTAAAGTAGGCTCGTCCAAAAACAGTAAATCGGGTTTACCCGCTAGCGCCAGCGCAAACAGCAAGCGTTGCTTTTGCCCACCTGATAAACGGCTAAAACGCTGATCCGCTTGTTCGGTTAAGCCGGCGATAGCTAACAACTCCGTCACGGTTTTACTATTCGTGTAATAACTGCTGAATAAATCACATTGCTCGGCCACCGTTAAGTTGGCGCTGGCCGAACCAATTTGCATCATGACACCTAGCCGCTGCTTCACCGCAGCCTCGCGGGTATTGGATTGTTGCAGCTCGCTAAATAAGCTAATACTGCCACTGTCTGTGCGAAGTAACCCTAAAATGGCAGCAATAAGGGTGGTTTTACCCGCACCATTTGGCCCTAAAATGGCTAATACTTCCCCTGCTGCCACCTCAAGACTTACCCCTTGCAAAGCATGGGTTCGTCCATAGCGTTTATAAAGATGATTAACCTGTAACACGGGTTGAGAAGCTAACGTCATATAACCTCCTACTGCGCCGCTAAAAATTGCTGAATTTGCTGGTTAAGCCACACCGGCGCATCCGCCATGACAAAATGCTTAGACTCGTTAGCAAAAGCAAAGCGGTGAAATTGTGTCGGTGCATTTGCTAACTGTGCTTGATAATTTGCTTTTACTTGCTCGGCAGTACTATTGGGCGACCCATTTTGCAGTGCACCGATAGTCAGAACGGGCACCTTAATATTGACTAGCTGTGGCCGCAAATCGGCCTGCATGAGCTCGGCAAATACCCGACCAGAGGTTTGCCCATCTGAACGAAACATGTCTTTAACAATACGCTGCTGCCAATCCTGGCTTGTAGCCATACTTTTTGCCATTGCCATTGGGTCAAAACCACCGTTAATAGGTACGGTGTCTTCGCGTGTTGCTGCACTGCTCATCTGCTTCGCAAAAAGTGCGCCCAGAGCTGGTAAGCCATCAACATTGACCACGCCGCCAATTTCTGATTGTGCAGTTACCGCTAATGCCAGCGCTAAATAACCGCCTAGCGAATGCCCAATAACGATAGGTTTATGAAGTTGCTGTTCGCGGATGTAACGTAATAACGCTTGCTGTTGCAGCGCAAGGTAACCATCACCCCAATGCTGGGTGGGTATGGGTTTTACCCCTGCAAAGCCGGCTAAGGTCAAAATATGCAACTGATAATCGGCCTTCAGTGCTTCCACCGTGCTTTGCCAAACCTCGCCAGATGACGCCAGCCCTGGAATTAAAATAATCGCTGGCCCCTGCCCAATCACCTTTGCCTCAAAACAAGCGCAAGCTTGCTGCGCTTTTGCAGTCAGCGTGTTGGGTGTTACGGCTTGCTTTGCTTGAATAGGCAAACTGAGCAAACTGCCTGCCAAACCTAAAGCCAGAACACAATGACAGAGCGTGGTGTTTAATGGTTTCATCGTATGTACCTCATCAATTTTTAGGTGTGCGTTGTTGATGAAGGCAGTGTAGGAGATGGCAGCAAACTGCACAGGTAACGCTTGTCAGCAATAATGGGTGACAAATGCCATCGCGTAATATGACCTTTGTCACTGGCGCTGCCTACCGCTTCCTGATTAGACTGAACCATCAGAATAATGAGGACAAGCCAATGGCACTTGATGAAAAGTTAGAGAGTAAACTTAGTTGGATTTACCTGATTAATCTGGTGTTTTACATTATCCCGCTTTTCACGGTGCGCTTTGCACTTTGGCAATACCTTAGTATGGCACTGGCATTGCTGCTGTTTTTAGCTTGTTATTTTGCTGCCTATCGCTGCAAACGGCAGCAATTACACTGGCCAATAACCGGTATAGTACTCATTGCGAGCCTGATTACCCCTATTAACGAAGGCTCAATTGCCATGTTTGCTTATGCCGGCTTTTTTATTGGTTATGCCTACGCGTTAAAACCTTATTTGCTGCTAATGAGTATGTTGGTAGCGCTTTTGGTGGTGTTGGATATCAGCTTAGGCATTGCATGGCCGCTATTTTTGATTATGGGTGTGCCCATCGTGTTGGCGGTAAGCCTACTTGGCCGCGCCGAACAAGCCAAACTGCGGCACCGCCTGGCCGAACATAAAAGCGAAGACGAAATTAAACAACTTGCTGCCATGGTCGAGCGCGAACGCATTGGTCGTGATTTACACGACATTCTTGGTCACACCTTATCCAGTATTGTTTTAAAAGCCGATTTAGCCGCAAAGTTGCTATCGCATCAAAAAACGGCTGAAGCGCAGCAACATCTTATGGAGTTAAGCCAGATCGCCCGCGATGCCTTAAGCCAGGTTAGGCAAAGCGTGTCAGGGTATAAGCATCAGGGCTTAGCCGCAGAAGTCACTAAATTATTGGCACGCTTGCGCGATGCAGGCTGTAAAGCCGAACTGGTTGGCACGATCCCGGTGCTGGATAAACGACATGAAACCACCATGCTACTGGCCTTAACTGAGCTAGTCACCAATGTCATGCGCCACAGTAAAGCCGATCGCTGTCAAATCAGCTTTAGCCAGCAATCTGATTGCCTTAAAGTAGAAGTGACAGACAATGGCAAAGCCAGCAATCTTAAGGAAGGCAATGGCTTACAAGGGCTACGACAGCGTTTAGCCGCAGTGGGCGCCAGCTTACGTTTGCAACAACACGAGGGCGTAACGGCTTTAATTGAGCTGCCGCTTAGGGAGAACAACCTATGAATATTTTACTGGCTGAAGATCAGGCCATGGTGCGCACGGCATTGGCGACCCTGCTGCAACTGGAAGCTGACTATTCGGTAACCGAAGCTGCTGACGGCAATACCGCGCTCGCACTGTTAAAAAAACAAAGGTTTGATTTGATGTTAAGCGATATAGAAATGCCAGGTCATACTGGGATTGAACTAGCGCAATATGTTCAACAACAAAAATTAGCCACCAAAGTCGTGATTATTACTACCTTTGGCCGTGCTGGCTATGTGAAGCGCGCTATTGACGCAGGCGTGGGTGGTTTTTTATTGAAAGACGCGCCGGTCGCAGAATTGGTCAGCGCTATATCGCAAGTGATGGCAGGCAAACGGGTCATAGACAGTGAATTGTTGTTAAACTCGTTAGGCGATCAAGACCCGTTGAGCGAAAAAGAGCGCCAAGCTTTGCGCTTAGCGACTGAGGGGCTAAGCACCAGTGAGATTGCCGCAGCATTGTATATCGCCGAAGGCACTGCCCGTAATTACTTATCTGAAGCCATTAGTAAACTGAACGCCAGTAACCGTATTGACGCAGCGCGCATTGCGCGACATAAAGGGTGGTTGTAATAAGGTTATCACGCAAAACTTACAGGCGGGATGCAGTTTGGCGCGCTAATGACAACAAAATTCAAAAGGTCATAAGTTAAGCCATAACACGCAGTATCATTGGCCGCGTGTTTAAATGAATCTTGGTTAAAATGACTAAAAACGCTTAAAGCATGGGACGAAACTTAGCCGCATCAATTATCGACCATAAGTGCGCTATGGCAGCGACAATAGCCGGGATCACTAACCAAAAGGTGGCATAACCCACAGCACAAATAACAAAAAACACGATAGCCGCTAAAATACGGCCTTGGACCAGCTGCCCTAACCCGGGGATAAACACATTACACAAGGCGGCGATAACGTTGCCACCTGAGCCCTGACCTGCCATAACGTACTCCTGACTAATGATTTTTACTGTTGTTGAATTTATTGTTTTAACGCTGCCACAAACTGTTCGCTTTGTTTAATTGCAGTATTCATCTCAGCAATCAGTCTGTTAATGTCTTTTTGAATAGAATTAAACTCACCTTTTAACGCCCCAATCGCTTTGGCGTTTAGGTTATGCTTTAAATAAAGGGTGTTATCTTGCAGTGACGCCAGCACAGGCTGCATGCTGTCTTCGGCGCGGCGCATGGTTTTAAGTAAACTGGTGTATTGGCGTTTAGTGGCGGCCAGCTTACTCGCACTGTCGCGTTTCAATTTGTCGTTGCTATAAAGCTCCAGCTCATCTTGCCACTCGTCAAATAAGGCATCGGCTACCGATTCTATACTGTCGATGCGGCCACTTACCTCTGTAGCGGCTTTGCTACAGGCCTGAAACTCGCTGTCGGTCGCTTCATACATACGCTGTAAGTCGCCACCATCGAACTTTATTAAGCTGCTGAACTGTTCTAGCGCTGACTTAAACTGTTGCTGCGCCTCTTGCTGCGATTGCTGCGCTTCTTCTACCCGATCAACTAAAATATCGCGCTTATGCACGCCAACCTTTTCCATCGCCGAATAATAGGCGCTTTGACAGCCCGTTAAAGTAAAGAAAATGAGCAAAATTAACCATAGATAACGCATAAGATCAGTCCTTTGCAAAAACCAGACATCTGATAATAACCACTAAACGTGATTTGAACAAATCTTAAGTCTGCTTACTTTGGCATAACGCTTTTAATTTCCCAACACTGCGGCATATTCGTTTTGAAACGTATTAAGCTTTACCCTGCATCTTACAAGGCCTAATGCTTTTAATTTTCCCCCCCTTAATGAAAGAAAAAGGTCAATGAACAGCTGTTTTAGGCTATAGTTTAATTCTGAGTACAACAATTTAAACAGCGGGATGGATTTATGTTAAAAAAGGTAAGCTTTTTAGCCCTTTTTTTGTTCGCGATAACCAGTTATTCGGCTAACGCATTACTAATAAAAGTTGATTTTACCTCTACCTCGACTGATATGTGGGGAAACACTACATCTGCATTTGACGTGACTCAAGCAGGATTCGCAGCAAGCGCCTTTAACTCACTAACGGATGCCATCATGACAGCCGTTCGAAATGATTTTTACAATAGTAGTCTTTATGGCTTTATCAGCAACGATAAACAATTAAATATTGATTTTATAAAAGCAGCTGTCACTGACGATGTGTCCGCTATCGATCCGAACCACTATACAATTCAAGTAGGATCACGATTATCTTCAAGCCCTTTTAATGGGCTCGGCGTAGCATGTTATACCTGTGTTTCTAGCTCAACAATTGCGCCAAACACTATTTTTGGGTCGATCTTTTCTAATAACATTTTTTCTGCCCTTACCATTAATGCAGGTTTCTCTTGGGATACTAACGAAGCCGTTAATGCGATTGCAGGAACCTTATCACATGAAATTGGGCATGGCTTAGGGTTAGCTCATCCAACGCTAGCGCAACCTAACCCTGGCGAATCAGCATGGGGCTTAATGGCAACTGGAGCGGCCCCCTCTAATATGCCTAATAGCGAAAGGTTAAAAGATAGAGCCTTTAGCTATGACAATATGGGAATTTTAGTCAATAACTTAGGTGAAAGATCAGCAGCGGTATCAGAACCCCCTGCAATAATCTTGTTTTTATCTGCCTGCTTAATGCTGTTTTTCCAATTAAGAAAGAAAAATAATCAAGCTAGTTTAATGGGTTAATCACCACATCACTTGGGCTATTTAATTTAAATAGCCCCGTTTCTATTTCTTTAGTAAGAAACCAAGTACCTTTCATACCTACCTCAACGTTAATATCTTGGCTATTCAACATCCCATAAGGCCAATAATAACCCACTGACACTAATATAAATTCAGCGTTCGAATTGCCTTTGCTGATATTTTGAATTGCAAGAATAGCGACCTTTCGCTCGTACAAATCTTCTGAAAACTTTAGCGGTACTAAACTAACAACCTCAGCACTCACAACTAAAACAGCCTGCTGTTCGCGCTCTTCGATTGTTAGATAAAGCTCATCAGCGGCACTATTCCCGTTAAATAAAATAATAACAAAAAGTAGTGTTCTCAATAGGTAAGGTGCTTTCATTAATTCTCTCGTATTAATTTTATGCTTAAGCGCTATCGATAAAAGCTTTGCGAGCTTAATTTGATAGCAAAACTGCATAACACATTTAAAAAATTCAGTTTTTCTCAGAGCAGAAAATAGCGAGTTTTGGAAGTTAACTTAAACGGCTTCACTGGCCATCTGCTCCCTATCAAACGTTGAAAGCGCCCTTAAACTTTGGCGTAACGCCTTTAATTTCCCAACATAGCGGCATATCCGTTTTAAAACGTGTTGTGGCTTCACAATGCAATTTTTAAGCCCTTCCCCCGTGAGGGGTATTAGCAAAGCGCCGACGCAGCGCCACTAACACTAACAACCAAAGTGCCGACAGGTTACTGCTACCGCCGCCTGAACTGCTGTTACTTTCGGCGTTGCCACCCGATGCTGGAGCACTAGAGGCGTTAATAGTGACACTGACACTATTATTGGTGCCAATCACTTGGCTGTTGCCCGTTAAGCGCACGGTAAAAGTTTCAGCAGGTTCGGCAAGCAAATCGGCTGTGGCCGCAACATTAATGGTTTTACTCAGCTCACCATTGGCAAACACCACTTCACGGTTTATTGGGGTAAAATCGTCAGCAGTGGCACTGCCAGCTTCAGCCAACACCGTAACGCTAATTTGACCATCGGCACCATTTGTACGATTAAGCGTTAAATTGGCATTCTCACCTTCAGATAACTGCAACGTGTTTTGTGAAAAGTTAATCACACCGGGATTACCCATGTCATCTGAGGTGATCGTCACGGTTTGCGATGTGGCATTGCTGGCAATACTGACGCCATAAGGATGGATCAGCTCTACAACGAACACCTCATCTTGCTCAAACACCGTATCTTGGAAGGTTGCTACGCTCACTTGGCTTGTGGTGTTGCTGCCATCAAAGTAGACACTTTGAAGCGTTGACTGAAAATCGGTGAGATCCGCAGTCGCTTTGCGCGTAATTAACTGCACAACATCACCTAATGCCGCACCCGACCAGTTTACTTCAACGATTAAGGTTTGCCCTTCAGTGATCACTGCACTCGGCAACGATAAAGCAACAGTGCCAGAGGCAGCTTTTGCAGGTTTATTGTTGGTGAAGGGGCGCTGACGATTAGGGATCAGACTGACAATGGCTTCTTTATAAGCTCGTGCGGCATCCGCTTCTTCATTTACCCCACAAGCTACGCCTTGGCTGTTGCTTACTAAAGGCGATGAAAAAAACCCTTCGCTGCGATTACCATTAGCACTTTTCATAATACTGTCAAAGTTACCACAGGTGCTACCACGAGCGAATGGCGCAGCTAAAAGCGTGCGCTCAGCCGTGGTGTAACTATTATAACTTTCGGTATCATGAATAAAACCATCGTTGTGCCCTAGCTCGTGCGCTAAAGTACGGTCGGCTAAACCGAGCCCAACCGGAGAGACCCAAGAATATTTACCGCTTACTTCAGCCAAACCAATAGAGGCGACAATATCCGGGTAATAACGGTTAAGTGCCACGACATAAGAGGTATCGTAGTAAAAACTAAAATCATAGGTTCTGTTGAAATACACACTGCGTAAATTATTAAGCCGTTCTTCGCGCTCCGCTTTATCGTCGTAAACTAAATCAGCGGGTAGCGCCACCACCCCAGCAATTCTGCGGCGCAATGGAATATCTTGGCGTCGAAAACTGTCATTATTAATCTTCACGGCCCCTTCAACATAAGCAAGCAGCTGCTCAACATCATTCTGAAAGTAATCCAGCATGTCGTTTGAGTAGAAAAACACCACATCATGAACCAAAGCTTCCGATTCTAAATGTGTCTGCGCCGGATAAGTAAAGCCGTTTGACTGCAATAACAGGGGTGGCGCATTAACATCAAGTGTACGATCGGGATAAGACTCGGCAAAAGCCATAACTGACGATAGCGCTAACAGCGAAAAACTGAGGGTCTTTAGCATAAAATACGTTTCCTAAGTTGTTTATTGACATAAGGAAACGTGGTCGCTCTGCGAACCTGCTCCTTAACAGATGCGTCATACTCAACTTGTACAACTATGCCGTTTTTTCAAGGCGACGGCTCAAGCCTATTTATAAAACGCTAACCCCTACTGCATCGGATCAAACAAAGAATGACCAACAGCCATTTGAGCGATAAAGCAAGAGCGTAGCTATGATGAAATCTCGGCAGAGAGTTAAAAAATAAAGTATAGCTCATCGCATCAGAAAGAGGCGTTAATCGTGTTTTGAACGCAGCAACTTCAGAGCGCGCTTGGCACAACCAAACCTTTATACTTCCCACACTAGACTGGCGTTTTGCTACTGGCAGTTAAGCAAAGGTCACCATTTGCGTAATGCAGATGGCGGTATGATGCGGCCAAAAACCTCCCAAACACATGCCCGAGGTAACACAGAGCCATGGCTACTTGCTTCTAACTTGCCGCAGAGCAGCCATCATAGCAAACAAGTCGTATCAATTTACCGCCAACGTATGCTGATAGAAGAGAGCTTCAGGGATATAAAAAGCATGCTGTTTGGCCTGAGATTCGAGCAAAATGGTAGTACAAAAATACACCGAATAAGCTTGTTACCGCTACAAAGCCATTTAGCTGCATTAGCGCTGATATTGCTGGATGTTGGGTATTAACTGTCGATTTGCTTGATTAATTTTGCAACATGTTCAATTTTTTGAACCGTATCTTTAACTAATACCTTAATTTCATTAGATGAATCTTTTGAGTTCCCCGCCAAGTTTCTTACTTCATCGGCAACAACGGCGAAACCACGCCCTACCTCACCAGCACGAGCCGCTTCAATTGCTGCATTTAAAGCCAATAGATTGGTTTGCTCAGAAATACCATTGATAGTAGCAACAATATTACTGATGGTTTGACTGGTTTTAACCAAGCTCTCCATAGAAACTTGTGTTTCATTAACAGCTCTTTTGCGGATACTGACATCTATAGCAAAAAAGACCAAACGCCCTATCTCACCCGAAAAACTGCGTAATACACACATCCGAGCATCAAATGCTTTAAAGTTACTACCATGACCTACTTCAAATAGTTTCGAAACATAACCTTCTTTTTCAAGTGAGGCTTGTTCTTCTTGGCTTAACGCTTTAAAAACATGTGGTGCAAATTCTGACACTGACATTAGGCCTTTTAATGTGTCAGTGAGTAAATGATTTGCCTCAATCAATTCACCTTGTGGCGTAATCTCCATAATGCAAAGCGCTTCACCAATAGCATTAAGTCTGTTGGTAAAATCTAACGCCATTTGTTTCACTTTAGTAATATCAGCCTGAACGGCGATAAAATTCACTAACACGCCATCGATGATTACAGGGTTAATCGATAATGACGTCCAGTATGGCTTACCATCTTTTCTATAATTCAAAACTTCATCGTAAAATGGCGTGCGTTCGCGCAAGTGCTTTCTAATGGTGTTGATAGTCTCTGGATTGGTTTCTTTACCTTGCAAAACCTTTCCAGGTTTTTTGCCTTTCACTTCTGCTAAGGTATAACCAGTCAATCGCACAAAGCCATTGTTAACGTATTCAATGAGGCCATCAGCATCACTGATAATTACCGCATTATCCGTTTCATTTGCCACCAGAGACAACATTCGCTGCATCTCTCTTTTTTCTACTTCTTCGGTTACATCACGTAAAAAAGCCGTGTATAAGGTGCGGCCGCCTAATTTAACTCTCGACAGGGATAGGCTTCCCCATAAAGTGCTGCCATCTTTACGAAAAATTTCTACTTCTCGGCTCGTGCCAACAATTTTATCCTGACCCGTTTTTCGGTTAGCGTTTACAAAATCATCATGTCTAGATTGAATGGCTTGCGGCACCAACATTTTGACGTTTTGCCCAAGAACTTCAGCACGTTGATATCCCCACAACTTTTCAGCAGCAGAATTATAAAAAGTAATATTATTGTTCTCATCAATTGACACAACAGCGTCTAAGGCTTGTTCAAGTATTTGCTCGACCGTGAGACGAGCCTCACGCTCGGCACTGACATCTCTGACAAAAGCGGTGTAATGTTTTTTACCACCGACCATCACTTGTGACAAAGAAAGCTGAACCCAAATCCGCTTACCGGCTTTTGTTTCTAGCTCGACTTCTCGCGAGCTACCCACAATTTTATTTTGGTCTGTGGTGCGATGATGATTTACGTAAGAATCATGGTTTGATTTATGTTCATGCGGGACTAATATTCTGATGTTTTTGCCCAGCACTTCGTTTGGTTCATAGCCCCAGAGCTTCTGTGCAGCCGCATTATAAAAAGTAATATTATTTTTCTCGTCAATGGTAACAATTGCAATAATGGCTTGCTTTAACGCTTGTTCTGCAGCTGAGGTTGTTAAATTAAACATATGATTATCCTAAGCACTGAAATAATACGATAGTTAAATTTAAGGTGTGGAAAAGACAATTCATCAAGAGCAAAGAAGTTTAAACATGTTAAGTGTAGCAGCTGTTATTAAAAGGGGATGAAAATAATGCTTAGGCTAATTAGTCAGTTATAACAACAAGGCTTTATAGCCGACTGACATAGCATCAGGCCTTAAATTTTGCCTCAATGCAGCACTTCTAATTCATATCTCATTTGTTCCATAAGTTTTTGCTTTGACACCATTTAACTTTTCAAACCTAACCTTATCAGCGTAATCAAGCGAAAAAGCAAAACCTGTGCAGCTTTATCAGTTTAGCTGCACAGGTAAAAGCCCATCCGTTACTCAAATTGCTCCGCATGCTCTAGCTCGGTTTTCAAGCGCTTGTTTTCATCGGCTCTTGGTTTGGCAAAACGTGCTAAGGCTAGGTACAACACGGGTGTCAGGTATAACGTGAATAACACCGCAATGCCTAAACCACCGAAGACCACCCAACCAATGGCGTTGCGCGCTTCAGCGCCCGCGCCGGTAGATAAAATCAAGGGTAAAGCACCCAATAAAGTAGAAAGCAGCGTCATGGTGATGGGGCGTAAGCGAATACTGGCCGCACGCTCTACCGCTTGGCGCACATTAAGACCTTGGTCACGCAACTGATCAGCAAACTCAACCAACAAAATGGCATTTTTCGCTAATAAGCCAATCAGCATCACCAAGCCTATTTGCGAGTAAATGTTGATCGAGGTGCCGGTTAAAAAAAGCGCAAATAACGCCGCAGCAATACCAAAGGGCACCGTAGCCATCACCACCACCGCACTGTTTACGCTTTCAAACTGCGCCGCTAATACTAACAACACGATGACAAAAGCCAGCACATAGGTCATGGTGACTTCGCGGGCCGTTTCCTCGAACGTTTGTGCTTCACCCAAAAAGATTAAGCCAATATTATCGGGTAAATGTTGCTCCGCCAGCTCACGCAACTGCGCTACCGCTTCTTGCAGCGGTAATTCTGGCGGTAACTCCAAATCAAGCTCAATCGCACGACGCTGCGCTTGGCGTTCAAGTTCAGCGGCAACGCCCTCTTCAGAAATAGAAGCCAAGCTTGATAACGGCACTAAGCCACCATCCCGAGAACCCACATATAAATTCGCCAGATCAGAAGGGTCGTTAATTTTCGAAGTTTGCGCTTGCAAGATAATCGGTACAGCTTGATCGCCAACATTTAAGTCGGCTAAGTCATCGCCATTAATCGCTACTCTTAAGGTGGTAGCGATATCGGATAACGGCACACCTAATTCTTGCGCCCGACGTCGGTCAATATTTACTCTAAGCTGGGGCTGGGTCGGTTGATACGAAATACGTGGCATACCCAGTTCGGGGATTTGCTGCTGGATCACATTAGCAAAAGCCTGGGCTGCAGCAAATATTTCACTGTAGCTTTGCCCAGTTAAAGCCAATTCCAGACCACCGCCTTGGCCACGTAAATTCAAACTGTTTGAACCAAAAGCCCGCGCTGGCGCACCCGGTATCGCAGCCAATGGCCCACGGATCTCATTAATAATCTCTTGTTGTGAACGCTTACGCTCATCCCAGTGTTTTAATGGCACCGTAATGAAGGTGAGGTTAGGATCCCACTGGCCGACAACCGTATAAATAGAATCGATATCACCACCGTTGACATAAGGCAGCAAAATATCTTCCATTTTATCCGCTTGGCGATCCATAAAATTCAAGCCCACACCATCAGGGCCACGGGCAAAAACACGGATGCTACCGCGATCTTCTGTGGGAAGCAGCTCGTTATCCAGCACACTCACCACAGTCAGTGCGGCTGTTGCAGCAAGCACGCTGGCTAAAAATACCCACCATGCCTTATCTAAGGCAAAATGTAAGGTGCGTTGATAACCCTGCAAAATTTTGTTACCGAACGTCGCTAAACGCGATTGACCGCCTGATTTAATTGGCAACCTCGCAGTTAGTGCGGGCACCAGTGATAACGCCACAAAAGACGAAATAATCACTGCGATAGCCAAAACACCACCAAATTCGCGGAATAACTGACCAGCGGTAGAAGGTAAAAAAGCGATAGGCACAAACACCGCCACTAATACAGCAGTGGTGGCCACCACAGCAAAGAACACTTCACGCGTGCCAATAACGGCGGCAGCGCGCGCGCCCAACCCCATAGCTCGACGCCGCTGAATGTTTTCGGTTACCACGATGGCATCGTCCACAATCAAACCCGTGGCTAAAACAAGTGCAAGCAAGGTTAAGATATTAATTGAAAAACCCATTAACCAAATGGCCGCTAAAGCACCAATCAGCGACACAGGGATCGACAAAGCCGGAACGATGGTGGCACGGCCAGAGCCGATAAACAGCCACAAGGTGGCAATAACCATTAAGATGGTCAGCACCAAAGAGGTCAACACTTCTTTCACCGAGCTGCGGATAAACTCGGCATCATCTGAGGTCACTTGTAATTCTAAATCAGGGAAGCGGTTTTCCAGTTGCTTCACCATGGCTAACACTTCGTCTGAGATCTCAATGGTATTGGAGCGAGCCTGTCGTACCACCCCTAACCCAATCACCGGTTTACCATCTAGCCGAACTAAACTGCCTGCATCTGCCGGGCCAAAATACACGGTGGCCACATCGCCAATTCGGGTGTTACCACTGACAATAATATCGGCAATTTGCTCTGCAGTAATCGACGTAGCATCTGCGCGCACAATAAGCTGCTGATCGGTGGATTTCATGCTGCCCGCAGGCACATCAAAAGGCGCTAAGCGCAGTGCTGCAGCCACATCAGTAACCGATAAGTTAAAACTGGTTAAACGCAGTGGATCGAGCAAAACGCGCAGCACGCGTTCGCGGTCGCCATTTAAGCGTACGTCAGCCACACCCGGAATGCTTAAAAACATCGGTGCTAAATCCGTTTCAACGCGTTCGGTTAAGCTTTCCAGATCCAAGGTTTTACTCGACACGGCTAAACTCACCACCGACTCCGCATCATTATCCGCTTTGATAATGGCTAAACGCTCCACACCATTCGGTAATTCGCGCTGCACCCGACTGACGGCTTCACGCGTTTCATTGGCGGCGTCATCTAAATTAGTACCGGGTCTAAACTCAACGCGAATACGAGAACTGCCCTCTTCGCTTGAGGCATTTATAGATTTAACACCACTGACCCGTGCCACTGCCCCTTCAAGCTTACTGGTGACTTCGGTATCCACGGTTTCTGGCGAACCGCCTGGGTAAGCGGCCGTTACGGACACTATTGGTCTGTCAACATCGGGTAATTCTCGTACTTCAATGGCATTCAACGCCGCTAAACCCGCGATGATAATCAGCAGATTTAACACCACAATTAACACGGGACGGCGGATCGATAACGACGGTAAATCGTTCTGGATATTCGGCTGGCTCATAAGACACTGCCCTCGGTAGCAACAGCGGTTACTGCCTGGCCATTGCGTAAGCTCTGCACGCCTTCAACGATCAGCATATCACCGGCGTTTAAGGCGCCCGCGACTAATAAACGGCCGCTGAGTCGCTGTATAATTTGTACATCAACCCGCACCGCTTTGTTATCTTGCATGAGCCAGACATAAGCGCTGGTTGCTCCCCACAGTAGCGCGGCTTCTGGCACCACGGCGAAGCTATCACCCTTCAACTCTAAAATCACTCGAAAGCTCATACCAGGCCGATACTGGTCTTGGGCGTTATCAAGCAGGGCTCTGGCACGAATGCTACGATTGGCGGTATCGATACGTGAATCCACTTGGCTGATTACCGCCGCTATCGTTTCACCTTGCGATAACCAAGGCTGTAACGACACCGAACCCTGTGCCGATAAAATGGGTAAGGCGGCTTCTGGCGCCACAAAATTAACCAGTAATTGTTCACGATTATCCAAAGTGGTGATCGGAGTTTGCAAGGTGATGCGATCACCCGCTTCGACATCCGTAAGCCCTACTACGCCGCTAAAGGGTGCGCGTACCGTTCGATCTTCAAGATTGGTTTTGGCTTCGGCCATTTGTACTTTTAATAAGTCGCGGTTAGTAATAGCGTCATCTAAATCACTTTGCGCGATAGCGCCTCGCTGGCGACTTTCTTGTAAACGGTTAACGGTGCGCTCTGCATCCGCTAATTGGATTGTGGCACGATCCACGGCGACTTGTTGCCGGCGATCGTCTAATTGCAGCAACACATCACCCTGCTCAACTAACTGTCCGGGTAAAAAATTTACTGCGGTGACTTTATCGGCAACAGCAGGATAAATCACCACTGAGCGCACGGCCTCGGCTGTACCCACCGCTTCGATGCGGCTGCTTTGCTGCTCGAAACTCAATGGCATAACAATAACTTGTGCAGCCTGCCCTCCCCTAGCTTGCTGTGCCTGTGCCGGGCTAAAAAAGACAATAGCCAAACTGACTATGATTAGCCGAAAAAGTGTCATGTGAAGTCCTTTGCATAATTAAGTTAACCCAGACGATACGCACTTTTTAACGGTGATGATCAAAAAAGGCTGTTTATACGCGATAAACAGCCTTTTTGAGGAGATAGCTGGTCAGTATGGTAATACTGGCTTAGCTCGCTTTGACTTGAGCAATCCAATTGTTGACGCGTTTTTCCAGCACCGCTAGCGGCAAGGCACCGCCACCAAGCACGGTGTCATGGAAAGCGCGAATATCGAAACGCTCACCCAGTTGCTGCTGCGCGTGGCTACGTAATTCCAGTATTTTGATCATGCCAATTTTATAGGCGGTCGCTTGCCCAGGCCACACAATATAACGGCGAACTTCTGATCGCACCGCTTCGTTAGCTATCGGGGTTTTCGCTAAGAAGTATTCAATAGCCTCCTGCTCAGTCCAGCCTTTACTATGTAAACCGGTATCTACCACTAAACGCACTGCGCGCCATATCTCGGTAATTAAACGGCCAAAATCTGAATAAGGGTTTTCATAAGCGCCCATTTCTTTCGCTAACAATTCTGAATACAGCGCCCAACCTTCGACATAAGCGGTAAAACCAGTTTGGGTGCGGAAAGTCGGTACCGAGGTAAGCTCTTGTGCAATGGAGATTTGCATATGGTGGCCAGGGCTACCCTCATGATAAGCGATGGCTTCCATTTCGTTTTTTGGCATGGCGCGCATATCAGATAAATGCGCGTAGTAAATGCCCGGTCTGGCACCATCAGGCGTGCCAGGAAAATAATGCTGCGCTGCGCCTGGCTGCTCACGAAATGCCTCTACCCGTTTCACGATCAATCCTGCCTTGGGTAAAATGCCAAAATACTCAGGTAATTTTTCTTCAATAAAAGCCAGATATTGCCGTGAGTCGGCAAGGTAGCCTTCCCGCCCTTCATCGGTATTGGGATAGTAAAATTGATCGTCTGCTTTAATAAATTTGAAAAAGGCCGCTAAATCACCGTCAAACCCCACCTGATCTTTAATGGCAATCATCTCTTTCGTCAGGCGTTCAACTTCATCTAGGCCAATCTGATGAATTTGCTCAGCGGTTAACGAGGTAGTAGTGGAAACATTTAGCATGTAATCGTAATAAGCAACACCGTTTTCTTGCTTGCCCACACCCGTCGAAATCTCGTCGGTGTTGCTCACGTCCTCTGCTAACCATTGTTTTAATGCGGTATAAGCGGGTAAAAAATGCTGCTGCAGCGCCACTTTGGCATCATTGGTCAGTTGCTCGGCTTCTTTATCACTGAGTTTATCCGCGCTGGTCAGTGCGGCGATCTTCGCTTTTGCATCGCTCCACAATGGGATATCTTGCGGCGCATCGAGCAATGGCGCACCGGTGATCAAATTATCGATTTGCTCAATGATCCCTTCATAGGCAAAACGAGGCGCCCGAAAACCCTCTGCTGCATTGGCCTTGGTGCGCTCCAGTAATTGCATAATCGCGCGGCTGATGCCTTCGATACGCGACACATAGGCCTGCATATCTTCTTTGTTATCCACTTTGTGAAAATTAATCAGCATTTGTGGTAACAACGCATGCATACCTTGCATCTGGTTGAATACATAAGTGTTCTTGCGAAATTGCACGCCGTTTTTTGCTTGTTCGTACTGATAAACCCAGATGTCGTAAGAGGTTTGTGCTTCTAAATCAAGTTGGCTGTAATCAAAGCTGCTGGTCAGTTCTGCCACTGTAGCCGCTAACCAAGCCAATTGCGCCTCTTCTGCTGCGATTGAGACATCATCGACTTGGTTGTATAAGTCTTTGCGCCCCAACATGGTCAAACGTAATGGGCTTTGCTGTAACTGTTCTTCGTACTTTGTTTCAAACCACTGATTCAGTCGTGCTGTTTCAGAAATTTGTGGTTGTGCGGCAACGGTATCCACAGTTTGACTCGTTTGTGTGGTTGGTGCTTCGCCACAACCGGCCAGAAAAGCGGCTAAACCTAAAGCAATTAAAGACTTACGCATGGTTAAAATCCTTGTTGAGGAGCTGATGTCCTCTCAAGACTAACGCGTATAAGCCGGTTAGTCTAAAGAATTTGTGTTGCAGAGTGTTGCGAGAAAGGTGCTGAGCCTTGCGCTGGCGATAACAAAGGGCTGCGCCTGACGGCAAACAGCCTAAAGCCCCGTTTAATACTTGGCAATGTCGGGTAAGTCGCCACTGTTACCCAGCGCAGCCGCCATCAGCTTTTGTTTTAAACCTGGCAGTTTATCTGCCAGTAACAAGCCCACACCACGTAATAATTTCAGTGCCGGTTGCTTGTTACTAAAACCCCGTTTAAAGGCTTCCATCGTGGCGATCATGCTTTGCGCTTCGGCTTTACGCCAGCGCTGATAGGCCAGTAATGCACGGGGTTCTGCCAAGGCTTTACCGCTTTGCAGTTGCTTTTCAATAATCTGCGCTAACGCGGCCACATCCATTAAACCTAAATTCATACCTTGGCCCGCCAAAGGGTGAATACTGTGCGCAGCATCGGCCACTAACACAACCCGCCCTCGCACCCACTCACTGGCATAACGCATCGTCAGTGGAAAAGCATGCCGCTCGCTCGTCAGGGTTAAACAGCCCAAGACGCTTTGGCTCGCTGCCGATAATGCCTGATTAAAGGCATTATTGTCTAAGGCCAGTAACTGCTCTGCCCGTGCCGTGTCGGCACTCCAAACAATAGAGCATTGCTGTGCATCGGGTAAGGGTAATAATGCTAGCGGCCCGGTGGGTAAAAATACCTGTCGCGCCACGCCTTGATGCGGTTCTTGGCAATGAATACGCGCCACAATCGCCTGCTGCTGATAATCCCAATGCGTTAACGGTAGCTGTTGCTGCTGCCGTACAAAAGAATTGCCCCCATCAGCGCCCACCAGTAACTGACTTAATAAAATGTCACCGCTGGCGAGCTGCACTAATACTTCGCGCTCGGTTTGCGCCAACTGGCTAATCTTTGCTTGAAAGAAACACTGCACATTATTGTGTGTTTGTAGCTGCTGATATAACTGCTGGCGGATCCCTTCGTTATCGCAGATCCAACCCAGTTGCGGTAACTGCGGTGGCTCTGCACTAAATTCAATTCGTCCAAAGCTATCCGCTTCCCACACTGCCATAGAGGAGTAAGCCGCCGCTTGCGCCATAATAGGGTCTGCCACACCTAAGTGACTGAGTAAACGCATCGAAGCCGGATTTAACGCACTGACGCGCTGATAGGTTAACTCGGCCGATGTCGGCGCAGCGCCTTGCTCTACCACCGCAATCTGTAAACCTAAGGGCGCCAATAACAATGCCAAAGTAAGCCCCGCACTGCCGCCACCGACGATAGTAATATCAAGATTTTGCATAAGAGGTTCCATAGCCCATGGTTTGCCGTGCTAATGGCTGTTTTAACTGATCATTCAGTAATAATGCTAACAACCCCACATTGCGCGCCAAGGCAATTAAACGAGAGCGATTCGAAAAGCTGCGCACCAGCGCATCAGTCAGTTGGATCACTTGCGCCATATCGGCTTGTCGCGCCAGCTGATAACGGCGTAACTGCGGGTAAGTGCCCACTTCGTCTAAAGTGCCGCTGGCAAGCAGATCGCTTAAAGAGGCAATGTCGCGTAAGGCTAAGTTAAAGCCCTGTCCGGCAATCGGGTGCAAGCTGTGTAAGCTATTACCAAGTAACGCCAACCGATGCCCGACCACTTGCGGGCTTTGTCGTAGCACCAAGGGATAACATGCTCGCTGACCACAGCCAGTAAATTGCCCTGCACGATAGCCAAAGGCTTGTTGTAATTTTGCCAAAAAATCAGGCTCAGACAAAGCCATTAACTGCTCGGCTTGCTCGGGGCTAACGGTCCAAACGACTGAATAGCGATTATCCACTAACGGCAGCAAAGCTAAAGGTCCATGCTCGGTAAAACGTTCATAAGCTTTGTGCTGATGGCGCTGAGCAATAGCCACATTACAAATGATCGCGGTTTGCTGATAAGGCTGTTCACTTTGGGTAATACCGGCAAGTTGACGAGTAGCCGATTGGCCACCTTCGGCAATGACCAGTAAACGAGCAGCAATAGCGCAGCCATCTTGTAAAGTCAGTTGTTGCTGCGCTTGACGGCTTTGCAGTTGACTAATTTGATTGGGTTGATAACGCGTGATTTGCGGATAGTGCGCCAACTTCGCCGTTAATACCGCGCCTAGGTGTTCCACTTCGACAACTTGGCCTAATGCCGGTAAGCGATATTCTGCAGCTGAAAGCCAAGTTTTACCGAAATGGCCGCGATCGGATACGGCGATCTGTAAAATAGGGCAGCTGTGGCGGGCTAATTCCGCCCAAATACCTAATTGCTGAAGCTGTTCGACACTGGCCGCAGCCAAAGCAATACTGCGGCTGTCAAAACTGGCTTGCGGCGCTCTGGCCGCTTGCTGCTCGACTATCGCGATAGTCAGTTCGGGGCAACGCTGGGCAATGCTCAACGCAAGCATAGAGCCTGCCATACCGCCACCGGCAATAACCAAATCAAAGTTTGCTGCGCCCTGCGGGCTGGATGCCTGCTCTGGCGCGGCTGAAGGCTCTATGGTTTTCATGCAAGCACTTTTCCTAGCAAATTAGCCGGTTTATCAGATGAAACAGGCTTCACTTCATTAACTGCTCTATCTCGGTAATGCTTTTTACACAGCTGGCGGTAAGGTTCTCGTAGCCATCAGCCGTTACCAAAATATTGTCTTCAATTCGCACCGCAAGCCCCCACCATTTTGCAGTGGCGGCACAACCGGCAGGAAAATACAGACCCGGTTCGATGGTTAACACCATACCGGCGACAAAGGGTCGATCTTGCCCCGCGATTTTATAAGCCCCTACGTCATGCACATCTAAACCTAGCCAATGACCAATACCGTGCATGAAGTATTGTTTACAGGCTTTTTGCTGAATAAGTTCAGTCAACTCACCTTGTAATATACCCAGCGCAACTAAGCCCGTGGTTAAGATTTGTTCCGCTAAAGAGTTTAAATCGGCAAAGGTACAACCGGGTTTCACGGCAGCAATACACGCAAGCTGTGCGTCTAACACCAATTGATAAATGACTGCTTGCTCAGGTGTAAAACGCCCATTAACCGGAAAGGTACGGCTAATGTCGGCAGCATAACCTTGCAACTCACAGCCGGCGTCAATCAAAACTAAGTTGTTATCCGCCAACTGACTGGCATTTTCAACATAATGCAAAATACAGCCATTTTCGCCACTGCCAACGATGCTGTTGTACGCGGGAAAACGTGCGCCCTGACGGGCAAATTCATGCAAAATCTCCGCTTCCAGCTGATATTCCCAGGCACCGACCTGACAAGAACGCATCGCACGCTGATGCGCTTGACTGCTGATCTGCGCCGCTTGCCGCATAATGTGCAATTCTTCCGGTTGTTTAACCAAGCGCTGTTCACTACTGAGCGGTCGTAAATCGTGCCATGCCGTCGGGGCAATGTCGCCACGCTTTTCACGCTGACGCAACACCGTCATGATCTGACTAATTTGCTGCTCTAAGCCTGGGTGTTCACCTAAATTAAGATATACCGCCGTTTTACCATTTAACGCCTGAGTCAGCTGTGTTTGCTGCTCGGTTTGACTACAGGCCTCAAGCCCCAGTGTTTTAAACGCCGCTGCGGGGCCTAAGCGTCGACCTTGCCACATTTCAGCGAAAGCATCTTTGTCGCGGCACAGCAGTAAACTGGTGGTGTCAGCATCGGTTGCTTTGCTTAAAATCAGTAAGGCATCTGGCTCGTTAAAGCCGGTGTAATACCAAAAATCGCTATGCTGGCGAAAGGGATACTCGGTGTCACGACTGCGCGTTTGCTCTGAAGCCGCGGCGATAATCGCCACACTGTGCTCGGGTAGTTGCGCAAGCAGTTGTTGACGACGTTGCTGAAAATATTCGGGTAACATAAAGCCTCGGTTTGGGTCATCTGCCAAGCTGTATTTGGCCTAAGCGCACCTTTCGCTTAGCCTAAAACGCCCATCAACAGATTAATGCAGGGTTTTACTTACGGGGCCTTTATCTTGAAACTTTTGCCCGACATCGTTAAAGCAACTGAACACCATTAACCGAATATGTTCGAGTACCATGTAATAAGCTTCTTCGTTTTCTTCAGCACTGCTATCAGAGCTGGTGGTAAGATCCACTTTGGTCACTTCGGTCAATTGTTCTACCGCTTCGCGCACATCTTCTGACACTAAAGACAGATCCGTTTGCTGCACCGCAAAACCAACTAAAAAGGCTTGTGTCCATTCCACCATGGCTTCTAACCGTTCAACCAGGGCATCATCTTCGTTGGGCAGCAATAGTGCAAAATCGTATTCACCGCTTTGTAAGCTGATGGCAGTATTGCTAATTAACTGCTGGACGTCGGCTTTTAGCGCTGCGGGTAAAGCCTGACCATCATTTAAAAAATCGTATAACACGGCTATGAAGTCAGCCGATTTCGCAGATAAGCCACCGCTGAGTAAACCACTCATTAAACCATGCAGCTCGGCGGCCGATGCCATAACATGGGCTTGCTCAAGTGCCGTACTCCAACGATCATAGCTGTGAATCAAAGAACCGGGCATAACACCCCTCGCCTAAAAAAATCAAAGTCGCTTATGCTAACACCCCCACTCGTTTTGGCCAATACTGCAAAGGCTTACAGCGTATAGCTGCCTAAACAACCAGCAAACAAACCGGCAATTTATCGAATAATTTAGACAGCGCCGTTACGGATGTTATACTTAAGCCGTTCTCTGGGTTGTTTGTGTGCTTGTTGACGTCCCTGAGCCGATAATTGTTTTACCTAGGGATGCTTTTGCGTTGCTTTTGTGCAGGCCCGGCTTGTACTGGGAAGCCTACGGTGACCATTGGCCTTCCGCCTTGAACCTTGGGTTCAAGGGCTTAAATAAGTTACGGCAACTTGGAGAACACTTACAAACCGCCTTAGGCTCTGCGGTTTGTCTTTGCCATTCCGATTTTGCGAGGCTGCAGCAAGACATGTTAAGTCGTCAGCAATTGCGTACAGAAATGCGACAGCGTCGCCAAGCCCTTTCTGCCGCAACCCAACATAGCGCCGCCCTTGCGCTCTGCCAGCAAATCCTTAGCCAACCTGACATCATGCGCCAACAACACTTTGCTTTATACCTAAGCAACGATGCCGAAATTAATACCAGCCCATTAATCAACACCTTACTTAACGCCAATAAACAGCTGTATTTACCGGTACTGCATCCTTTTGTCAGTGGCTATTTGTTATTTCAGCATTACTTGCCTTCAATGCCGATGCGAACAAACAAATTCGGTATTGCCGAGCCCGTTTGGCATTGCCAACACATTAAACCGGTGGCCGAGCTCGATGTTATTTTTACGCCCTTAGTCGCTTTCGATGATCGTGGCCAACGCTTGGGTATGGGCGGTGGTTTTTACGATCGTACGCTTGCGCCGTTAAATCATCTCGCTGCGCCAGCGCGCACACCACAATTAATTGGTTTAGCGCATAATTGCCAGCAATGGCCTGAATTACCCATAGCGCCCTGGGATCAGCCCATGGCGGCTATCGCGACACCTTCACATTTTTGGCGTTTTAACGCCGACTGAGCAGACAGAGCAAAAGCAACACTGTCTTTTTTTAACACAGCCGATATAATATCCATCTGTATGGCTAAACGTATAAAGTAGATAAGCAATGACTCAAGATGAAATGAAACGAAATGCTGCCCGCTCAGCACTGGCTTTTATCCCTGAGAACTCGATTGTCGGTGTCGGTACCGGCTCTACCGTGAATCATTTTATCGATGCCTTAGCCGAGATTAAGCATAAAATCACTGGCGCTGTGTCTAGCTCGGAGCAATCCACAGCACGATTAACCGCGCTGGGTATTCCGGTGTTCGACTTAAATGACGTGGCGAGCTTTAATGTGTATATCGATGGCGCTGACGAAATTAACCCGCAGCGCCATATGATTAAAGGTGGCGGTGCCGCACTAACTCGAGAAAAAATTGTTGCCGCCGTAGCCGATACCTTTATTTGTATTGTTGATAGCAGCAAGCAAGTAGACGTGATGGGCCGTTTCCCGTTGCCGGTTGAAGTGATCCCAATGGCTAGCGCCTATGTTAGCCGCGAATTAAGCAAATTGGGTGGCAAACCGGTTTTACGCCAAGGCGTAATTACAGATAACGGTAATCAGATCATTGATGTACACGGCTTAGCCATCACCGATCCGCTGCAACTGGAACAACAACTAAACAATATTGTCGGTGTAGTCACCAACGGTATTTTTGCTCAGCGTAATGCCGATATCGTGCTGGTTGGCACAGCTAACGGCACCCAAACCTTAAAATAATAAAATGCAGCACCGAAGCTGCAGCAATACGACGACAATCATAGGCAGCATTTTTTAATTTAATTAAGCACAAGAGACGTGACATGGAAAAATTTTCGCTAGCAAAAGACAAGATTAAAATCCTGCTGCTCGAGGGTTTGCACCACAGTGCCGTACAAACCTTTAAAGATAATGGTTATACCAATATCGACTATCTGAAGACTTCGTTACCAGAAGATGAGCTGATTGAGCGAATCAAAGATGCACATGTGATCGGTATTCGCTCGCGCACTCAGCTGACCGAGCCGGTATTAGATGCCGCCAATAAACTGATGGCGATTGGTTGTTTTTGTATTGGTACTAACCAAGTGGATCTGCATGCCGCGTTAACTCGCGCTATTCCGGTGTTTAATGCGCCTTTCTCCAACACACGTTCGGTTGCCGAGTTAGTATTAGGCCAATTAATTATGCTGTTACGTGGTATTCCACAACGTAACGCCGCTGCGCATCGTGGCGAGTGGTTAAAAACGGCAGACCAATCGTTTGAAGCCCGCGGTAAAACCTTGGGTATTATTGGTTATGGCCATATCGGTACGCAGTTAGGCATCATGGCTGAAAATATCGGTATGCGCGTGCAATTTTATGATATCGAAAGCAAGTTAGTGTTAGGTAACTCCACACAAGTTGATTTAGAAACCTTACTGAAAACCTCAGATGTGATCAGTTTGCATGTACCTGAAACCGTACAAACTCAAAACATGATTGGTGAAACAGAACTGGCGCTAATGAAACAAGGCGCGATCTTGATCAATGCTTCACGCGGCACGGTAGTCGATATTCCGGCACTCACCGCCGCCTTAGAAAGCCAAAGATTGGCCGGCGCTGCCATTGACGTCTTCCCTATCGAACCCAAAGGCAACAGCGAAGAGTTTGTTTCACCCTTGCGTCAATTTGATAATGTAATTTTGACTCCGCACATCGGTGGTTCAACCCAAGAAGCACAAGAAAACATTGGCTTTGAAGTGGCGGGTAAGCTGGTGAAATACAGTGACAATGGTTCAACACTATCCGCTGTTAACTTCCCTGAAGTATCACTCCCCGAGCACAAAGGCCGCTCACGCTTGTTGCATATCCACAAAAACCAACCCGGTATGCTGACCAAGATCAACGAAGCTTTTGCAAGGCATAATATCAATATCTCTGGTCAGTACTTACAGACCGTACAAGAAATTGGTTATGTGGTAATTGATATTGATTCTGAAGATAGTGAACAGGCGTTAAATGAATTAAAAGCGATTCCAGGTACATTAAGAGCCCGTATTCTGCACTAATTGAACACCAACTAGTGAATGCGCTTAAAAAATGACCTTGAGTCTAATACACATCAGTTGAGCATGACCTGTTTGCTCTAAATCAACTGTTGAAGGCCATGGATGGCCGGACAAAACCGTTGGGAACGAATTTGAACAGCTTTGCTAGCCCGGAAGGGTGAACTTCAGGAATGAAGTTCATCATCGAGCCTCAGAGATTATTCCTGGCGTGTTGATGTGAGCAAACTGCGTCATATTAAACATTACACTGCTCGATATTATCCCTAAATCCCTTTTTTGTTTTGTTCAATAGCTTAAAGCTTAGCTGTAAGACTCATTTAAAAAGCATAAACCAGTGAAGCGGACGTTTCTGTATCTGTCGTTTCAGCATCGCCTTCAGGCTCAGAGTTATAATTCACACTAAAACTTAAACGCATGCCTAAACGACCATTAATTTGCGATGTTAACGACGTGCGACTGGTAAATATCGAGTTATTGCCGTCCAGCGATACGTTTCCCTCAAAAGTTTGCCGAAAGCGACTGCCTTTATACAATTCTTGATCGAAGTTGGCCGCTAAAAACCAAATTAAACCACGGCTAGTGTTACCCGATGCCGCTTCGCGATAGGCAAAACCCGGGCCGGTTTCTAAGTCTAAATAGTTAGCTTGGTGCTCATAAATACGGTTAGCATAACCTGTTACCAACTGCCCTTGCTGTTTAAAAGCCCCGAGCATGTCATAGGCGTAGGCTGCACGGCCAAAGAATGACTGTGTACCACTTAGGAATTTATAATTGCTTTGCCCCGTGAACGCGTAACGCTTTATGGTCGTTTGGCTGGTCACATCACCGGTGTCTGTATTGGTAAATTGATTTTTTTGTAACCGCCCCTGAAACTGATACTTATTCCGAAAATACTCAGTGTCATGCACCATCTCGGTGACCAGCCGCCAGCCTCGTGCTTCGGTATTCCCGTTGATAAACAAAAAGCCGAGTTCGATATCACCCGTAATGGTGCCCAAAATACCCAAATCGATAAATTCAGGCAACGTTCCCGCATCGTTCTCGGGTTCTTCGTTGGCGAGTACACTAAAGGACAATAATCCGAGCAAAAGTATTAAAACAGGCATGTTAGGCGTAATTTCTTTATGGGGTTTCTGAGTAATGCTAGCGCCGGCTCTTCAGACGCTAGCTCTGGCTAACCGCTTAGTTACTTTCAGCGCGTTGCTTTATATAGTCAAGTGCCAGTGTGATCCGCGCTAAAGCACGCTCTTTACCGACTAAATACAACGTCTGATCCAAAGCAGGTGAGTTACCGCCACCGGTAACCGCCACACGCAATGGCATGCCGACTTTACCCATACCTAAACCCAATGCTTCTGCTGCTGCATTAATCGTTTGGTGGATATTGGCCGCATCCCATGTGCTAAGTTCAGCCAGTTTGGCATGAACTAACGCTAAAGGTTCCGCTGCAACAACACGTAAATGCTTTTTCGCTGCATTTTCTTCAAACTCGTTGAAGTCTTCATAAAAATATCGGCTGACTTCTACCAACTCTTTCAACGTTTTTACCCGTTCAGCTTGCACGCTAATCACGTCAGTAAGCGCCGGGCCGTTTTCAGTATTCAGCTTTTGCTCTGCTAGATGCCAAGCTAAGTGCTCAGCCACCTGCTCTGCCGGCAGCGTTTTCATATAATGCTGGTTAAGCCAAATCAGCTTGTCTGTATTAAAAGCAGAGGGTGCGCGGTTACAGGCAGACAAATCAAAGAGATCTTTTAATTCATCAATACTAAAAATTTCTTGATCACCATGAGACCAGCCCAAACGCACTAAATAGTTTAGTAACGCCTGCGGTAAGAAACCATTATCGCGATACTGCATCACGCCAACAGCGCCGTGGCGCTTAGATAAGCGCTTGCCGTCATCGCCTAATATCATCGGTACGTGTGCGTATTTTGGAATCTCTGCACCTAATGCCGCTAAAATGTTCATTTGCCGAGGCGTATTGTTAACATGGTCATCACCACGGATCACATGAGTAATCCCCATTTTCCAGTCATCTACCACTACGGTAAGGTTGTAAGTTGGGGTACCGTCGCTACGAGCGATAATCAAATCGTCCAGCTCGGCATTAGCAATTTCAATACGGCCTTTGATCATATCGTCAATTACCACTACGCCATCTAGTGGGTTTTTAAAACGAATAACATAAGGCTTGTCGCTCGGATGATCGGTTCTGTCACGCCACATACCGTTGTATTTGGGTTTTTCCCCAGCGGCCATTTGCGCTTCACGCATGGCATCTACTTCTTCAACAGTACAAAAACACTTATAGGCTTTGCCTTCAGCTAATAATTGCGCAACCACCTGTTTATACAAATCAAACCGTTTAGTTTGATAATAAGGACCCTCATCGTGATCCAGCCCCAACCACTGCATGCCTTCTAAAATGGCATCAACCGAGGCCTGCGTTGAACGCTCTAAATCGGTATCTTCAATACGCAGGATAAATTTACCACCCTGCTTTTTAGCGTATAACCAGCTAAATAAGGCAGTACGAGCACCACCAACATGTAAATAACCGGTTGGGCTTGGGGCAAAACGAGTCACCAATGACATAATTTTTCCATATCTGACTGAACAAGCTATAAGCTGGCTATTGTAGCAATGCCAGCCGCAGGATGCATCAAAGCTGTCGTTGTTCATGCAGACTTTTTCGGCAATAGGCAAAATGCTGTTCACTTTTGCGGCAAGCGGTAGCATTTTCAGAAAATAAAGTTGACACTCTTTTCTTGCTGCCTATAATGAGCGCCATCACAGCGTGGATTGTTAGCTCAGCTGGGAGAGCACCGCCCTTACAAGGCGGGGGTCACTGGTTCGAACCCAGTACAATCCACCAATTCGATGTTATTTATCCCATGGATTGTTAGCTCAGCTGGGAGAGCACCGCCCTTACAAGGCGGGGGTCACTGGTTCGAACCCAGTACAATCCACCAATTCGATGTTATTTATCCCATGGATTGTTAGCTCAGCTGGGAGAGCACCGCCCTTACAAGGCGGGGGTCACTGGTTCGAACCCAGTACAATCCACCAATTCGATGTTACGTATCCCACGGATTGTTAGCTCAGCTGGGAGAGCACCGCCCTTACAAGGCGGGGGTCACTGGTTCGAACCCAGTACAATCCACCAACTTCTTTTTTAAAACCGATCTTATTTGTTGCTAGCTCAGCGGTAAGAGCACCGCCCGCTCTTATACAAGACACGGTTGCCACTACTTCGAACCCAGTACAATCCACCAATATCCTTTTTTAAAACCCATCTCGTCTGTTGTCAGCTCAGCTGTAACAGTACCTCTCGCTCTTTGCCAAGACACGGTTGTCACTCGTTCGAACCCAGTACAATCCACCAATTCGATGTTACGTATCCCACGGATTGTTAGCTCAGCTGGGAGAGCACCGCCCGCTCTTTGCCAAGACACGGTTGCCACTCGTTCGAACCCAGTACAATCCACCAATTCGATGTTATTTATCCCATGGATTGTTAGCTCAGCTTGGAGAGCACCGCCCGCTCTTTGCCAAGACACGGTTGCCACTACTTCGAACCCAGTACAATCCACCAATTCGATGTTATTTATCCCATGGACTTTTAGCTCAGCTGGGAGAGCACCGCCCCTCTTTACGCATACTCATTACTCTTTTTTCGACACAATCATAATTAACTGAGACTTTCCTATACTTCAACGTCTATCTCTAGTTCTAATTGAGAACTGCACTGAATTCAGCTAATTCACTACAACTGCCTCAGTTTTGATGTCTCTAAAATATCGTGGTATCAACTATGCTCTTTTTCAATACCAATCATAGAGTTACCCATTATAGGTCATTATATAAATTACTGTACGGTTTATAGAATCAAAGCTATGCTATAGATTAATGGTATTAAAAGTTGTCGTTTTAAATTCTTAGGATTATTAATGGCTGTATTTTCCGCGAAAGAAAGTTTAAACCGAACAATACTCGATAACATCATGGATGCCGTTGTCAGCATTGATAAAAATGGCTTAATTACTTATTGCAACCAAACAGCTTTAACGTTGTTTGGCTATACGGAGGCAAACTTACTCGGCAAAAATATCAAATGTCTCATGGTCGACTATCACGCTGAGCATCATGATAATTATTTACGTGATTATCGAAGTAACCTTGTTAAACGCGTGATAGGTAATACACGTGTGCTGCAGGCCAAAAATATCAACGACGAACTCATACCCATAGAGTTGAGAGTATGTCAGCTAGAAATGGACGATGGCACCGCTTATCTGGGAATGATTAGAGACCTTAGGGACAGTATTTCCAAACGTGAAAAAATTCACTTACTAGAGAATACAGATTTACTGACCGGCTTACCCAACAGAAACGCCTTAGTATTAGCGTTAAATGACACCATCGATGGTCTGGTGTTAAATAAGCAGAACTTTTACTTACTGATGATCGACGCTGATGATTTCAGTAAAATTAATCAGGCTTTTGGTTATGAATATGGTGATGAAGTTCTTCGAAAAACAGCTGAGAAATTGTCTAAATATAAAGACTTCAGGTTAATTGCTCGCTCTAGCCAAGACGAATTCGGCGTGTTGTTTCAATCAGAGTTACCTCAACATGAAATTAAGCGATGGTTAACAGAGGTACTATGCCAACTTTCTACCGTAGAGACCATTATTAACAGGCCAATAAGTTGTTCTTTTAGTGGTGGTATTTACAACTTTAATCAACCCAACGAAAACAGCCAAAATGCTATTGGCTATGCTGAGAATGCCCTTAAATTTGCGAAACAACTACAGCGGGGCGGCCTCGTATTTCACTCTAATGAAATTGATCAAGAACAACGACATTCCGCAGTCTTAGACCAAGGATTAAAGTCTACACAACTCACAGAACAACTGTTTCTAGTTTATCAAGCTCAAGTCGATGAACATGGACAGTTAATTGGCTTTGAAGCGTTAATGCGTTGGCAGTATCAAAACCAACTTGTTCGCCCTGATATATTTATAGCTCTGGCAGAACGTAATGGCGCGATTTACAAAATGGGAGAGTGGTTACTGGAGCAAGCGTGTCAATTTTTAACATGGAGCAGCACTATACCTGAGTTTGCCAGTTGCCGCTTATCCGTTAATGTTAGCCCTAAACAATTTGCACACCCAAACTTTGTTCCGGATATTATTCAATCTTTGCTCAATCACAAAATTGAACCTCGACGATTGCACCTAGAGCTAACCGAAAGATTATTGCTAGAAAACCCAGCCATTATAGTGCAGAAAATGCAGGATTTGCGACGCTATGGTATCAGTTTTTCTTTGGATGATTTTGGTACAGGCTACTCTTCGCTAGCCTATATTAAAAATCTGCCGCTTAGTGAACTAAAAATTGACAGATCCTTTGTAAAAGAAATTACAAACAGTGCATCAGACCGAAAGATTGTTTCTACTATATTATTGTTAGCTCAGGGATTAGGGCTTAATGTAGTGACAGAGGGGGTAGAAAATTTAGAACAATTAACCGAGCTTAAAAAGCTGGGTTGTAAACAATTCCAAGGTTTTTTCTTCGCTAAACCATTAAGAAAGGAGCACCTTTTGGCTAGCATTCCTCAGTTCAAAGCCGATGGTTCCTAAAACAGGTTCTGTTTTAGCCGACGCTCGCGGTTATTCTTTATCGCCAGTAAAGTGATCAGGACAAATATTTTTACTCGAACGCCGTAACATACTGATCATCGTTATGGCAACGTTCTCAGCCTAATACGAACCCGTTTGCCAATTTCCGATGCTGTTTATCCTATAGGGAAACTCATTGTTAGCTTTTTTGAACACTATGGTGTTCACCTCATTACCTTCATTTGTACTTAAGCTTCATAAAGTATGATTTGTATCAAGGTATCCTATCTTGGCCCTATTACTATAAAGATGTGGTGCCAATGCAGACTGGATGACTAGGGAGAATCAGATGAAGGCTATTCGCGCCATTCTAAGTAAAAAGAGCCTTATGCTCTTGTTGAGTTTGGGTCTTAGTTTTTTTGTAACCACCGTGGCCGCAGATAATGACGATTGCCAAGATCCTGTTAGAGACTGGCAGCCACGACAATTGCTTAAGCAGCGTTTAGAGGAGCAAGGCTGGGTTGTTCAGCGCATTCGAATTGATGATGGTTGTTATGAAGTACGCGCTTTGGATGAACAAGGCCGTAAAGTGAAAGCCACTTTTTCGCCCTCGTCTCTCAGTCTACTGAAACTAGAATGGAAAAAAGACAAACACACACAAGATACCCCCCCAACCGCTAACCTGTTTCGCTAAAACAATCAAAACGGAGATCGCCAAATGCCTAAAATGATTCTAACCACAGGTTTATTGCTGATATTAAGTTCAGTTAATCCTGCCGCGGCAGCAGAAGTCACTGTTAACGCAACATTGAACAACTATCAAGGTAATGGAGCTTATCTTGCTATCTATTTAACTGATGCCAATGGCAAATTCAACCAAACATTGTGGATTGCTGGCGAGAAACAAAAATATTACAAACATTTGCGTGAGTGGGCCAAAGGCAGTGGTATGCAAGCGATGGAGTATGATGGTCTAACTGGAGCCAGTGTTAGCAGTGGTGACAGTATCACTTTCAAAACCAATATCGATGATACGCTGATCGACGCCGGTTATTTGATCCGCATCGACAGCGCGGTTGAAGATCAACGAGATAATCGAATTGATGCTGAAGTCGCATTGACCCGCCAAGGGGCAAATGTACCGGTTAAAGGGCGTGGCTACATAAAAACACTTAGCTACTCTCTGTGATGCTGTCGATAAATAAGCTATTCACATGAAACGTCGATTGCACTCGTTGTTAGGCCTTTTATTTGGCACTTTATTGTTGCTTATAGCCAGCAGCGGTGCCATTTTGTCTGTGCAACCCGCCATGGAGCGAAGCTTAGCAACCGTTCCCGCTCGAGGGGCAGTAAACGTGGCTGATCTAGCGGCAATTGCTGTGCAGCATTATCCTGGCACTGAACAAATTGAACGCCTTCCCTCAGGCGCTGTGTTGGTCTATTTTACTCATAATGGCAATCCGGGGGCGGTGCTTATTGATCCCTTAACTGGTGAGTTTATTGCCGATTATAAGCCGTCCGCTTTTTTCAGTTGGATTAAAGAACTGCATCGCGCTTTTTTGTGGGATTCTCGTGGTCGGGCGATTGTGGGGGTTAGCGCGCTAGCGATGCTGATCCTCTGTTTTAGTGGGGTATTTTTGCTTACTTCACGACTCGGTGGCTGGAAAAAAATGTTCACGCCGATAAAAAGCGCCGCCACCGACGCCATAGGGCCTCGCCTGCACGCTGAACTAGCTCGTGCTGCAGTGCTTGGGCTCTTGTTATCGGCATTTACCGGTGTTTGGCTCTCGGCCTTACGTTTTGACATTTTAACCGAAGCACCAGAACAAGAAGCGACGTTTCCGAGCACATTAGCAGGCTCAGCACCTGCGCCCATCGACACCCTCTCGGCACTACAACAAGTCGATTTGCGCGATCTGCACCAACTGATTTTTCCATTTCCTAATGATCCTCTCGATGTTTACGCTCTAAGAACTCATCAGGGATCAGGATATATTGATCAAGCTAGCGGACAGTGGCTGACCTATACCGATTACGGAAATGGCGCCATGCTGCAAACATTTATCATGGAGTTACACACTGGCGATGCCTATTGGTGGCTTGGGTTACTCTTTGGTATCGCCGCCTTAACCGTCCCAGTATTAGTCGTCACCGGCACCATGACTTGGTGGCAACGTCGTCGAAGCTCACCAAGTTTAAAGGGAAACGCTGCCGCACATCTTGCAGATACCATTGTATTGGTTGGCTCTGAAATGCAAAGTACATGGGGCTTTGCTCAAGCCTTGCATCAGGCTTTAACCACCCACGGCTGCTTGGTGCATATTGCGCCAATGAATCAACTGGCCCCTCACTATACCAAAGCGCGTCGCTTGTTGATTTTAACTGCCACTTATGGTGATGGTGATGCGCCGGCTTCCGCGCAGCAATTTTTACAAAAACTCGAACAACTGCCGTTAACATTTAACCTACCTTGGGCAGTGCTGGGGTTTGGTGATCGGCAGTTTGAGCGTTTTTGTCATTTTGCCGATCAAGTCAGCCTTGCATTACAACTACGACAATGGCCACAGCTATTGGCAACGCATTATATCAACCGTCAATCAGGCCAAGCGTTTGAACAATGGGGTGCTGCCTTGAGCCAGGCAATCCAATTACCATTATCGCTGCATTACACTTCCATTCACCCAGCAACGATGCCGCTAACATTGTATGAACGCAGCGGTTATGGCGAAGCAGTCAATGCACCCACTTGCATCTTAGGTTTTACGCCAACGCATTCCGGTAAAGCTCTACCTCATTTTACCGCAGGCGATTTAGTGGGCATCATCGCTCCAGGTAGCGAAACACCTCGCTTTTATTCAGTGGCCTCGAGCAGTCAAGACGGCATATTGGAAATATGCGTAAGACGTCATAAAAATGGCCTCTGCTCAAACTTTTTGTGTCAATTAAAGCTGGGTGGAGTGGCAAATATATTCATTCAGAAAAATCCGCGCTTTAAACCTTGTAAGGGTAAAACACCGATCATTTTGATTGGCGCCGGCACCGGTATTGGCCCTTTGATTGGCTTTATTCGAGCGAATACAACACACCGCCCAATGTTTTTATATTGGGGTGGACGTCGAGCGGATTCTGACTTTTTATATCAACAAGAATTGCAATCTTATCTTGCTGACCAACGCTTATCGCAATTACATCTTGCCTTCTCACGCAGTCAGCAACCGGCTTATGTGCAAGACGAACTGCAACTTGATACCAAACAGCTGCAAGAACTGATGGCAGCTAACGCCCAAATTCTAGTTTGTGGCGGGAGGCAAATGGCCACTGATGTTGAGTCCACTTTGGATAAGATATTTTTACCACTGGCATTGAATATTAAGGCACTAAAACAGCAAGGCCGCTATGTTGAGGACTCTTACTAGATTAACGCTCTAGTGTTACTTAACATAACTTGCTCTCAATACCTCCCCGCTGTTCATGTGCTTGCCTTATGTTCATAATAAATCATGGTAAAAAAACCTTTGTTCTTCCTATATTTAAAAATAGATGATATTCATATCATGGTGGCAGTATTTTGCCCTCATTTCATCAAAATTACTCAGCCGTAGGATACCGCTCATGCCCCATTCACACCACCACGGCACAGAAAACCTTGGCGATGGCAAACTACTTGTTGCCGTGGTCATCAACGTTTTACTCACCGTAGCACAAATTATTGGCGGTGTTATCTCGGGAAGTTTATCGCTGATTGCCGATGCCCTGCATAATTTAAGCGATGCTGCTTCGCTGGGGATCGCCATTTTTGCCCGCAAGATAAGCCGTAAACCCGCCGATGAATTGAAAACCTTTGGCTATAAACGGGCCGAAGTGATTGCAGCGCTAATTAACCTCATCACATTGATCATTATTGGTTTATATCTTATTTACGAAGCGTTATGGCGTTTAGCTGATCCACAAGAGATCGCTGGTTGGCTGGTGGTCATTGTGGCCAGTTTTGCGTTGCTTGTCGATGTGGTCACCGTGCTTCTGACCTATGCGCAATCAAAAAACAGCATGAACATCAAAGCCGCCTTTTTGCATAATGTCTCCGATGCTCTCGCCTCCGTTGCAGTGGTTATCGCCGGCACCTTAATTTTACTTTATAAATGGTACTGGGTGGATACCTTGTTGACACTGCTGATTGCTGGCTATGTGCTATGGCAAGGCTTTAGCATGCTGCCTAAAGCTATCCATTTATTGATGGATGGCACACCTGAGCATATAAACATCCCACAGGTTATTGCGGCCATGCAAGCGTTAGATGGCGTAACAAACGTGCACCATGTGCATATCTGGCAAGTCGATGAACAGCACAGTGCGCTTGAAGCGCATGTTGTGGTGGAAAACATTGATGTGGCAGAACTGGAGAAAATAAAAACCACCTTAAAAGCACTATTAGCCCGTGAGTTTCGTATAGGTCATACCACCTTAGAATTTGAGCATGCCACCCTGACTAACTGCAATAACGCGCAAGTTTGTCATTAATTTTGTTATGCTTGTAATGAGATTATTAAAGCGGACTCGTCACTTCTTTGCCTTGTCCTGAGGAATACATGCATTTACCCACTGTTGTGATATTAGCTCTGGTAATAAACCTGATCGTGGGTTTTTATTTGTACTTACTTTATCGGCGCAAACCCAAAGATCGCTGCTTTCGACTTTGGTCACTCTCATCCATCAGTTTTGTGCTGGGTGGCACGCTCGTTGCCTTACGCCCTTATGATATTGCCGCGTTTTTCACCTTCTTTGTTGCTGATTGCTTGTTGTTATTAGCGCCAATATTGGTTTTGGCGGGGCTGATTCAATTTTCACGCTTTCGCTATACGCGGCGGCGGCGCCAACACGCTTTTGTGCTGTTGGCACTGATTGTTATAGCATTGCTCAGTGTCTATCACCATCCCGGTATCTTGAGTGTGCTGGTTGCGCTAGCTATTGGCATCACCTTCTATTTGTGTGCTGTGCTACTCCAAAAATCGGTGATCACCGAACCCACCTTTACCCGCACCTTACAAGGTATTTTTCTGCTGCATGCGCTAACCATGTTTACCCAAGTAATGTTGATCCTCTGGCAATGGCAATCTTTAGATATGAATGGCTTACCCGAAAGCTCTGTTTATACTCTGCTAAGTCATATTTTATTGACCACCTTTACCGCCCTATTGCTACCCTGGTTATGCTTCTTGAAACTAGAACGTAAACTCACATTAAAATCGCAGCGCGATGGTTTGACCAAACTGGCTAATCGCGAGCACTTTTTCAATCAAGTTGAACGCTATTGGCAACAACAACGCCCGATGCCCGCAGTATTGATGATGATCGATATCGACTTCTTTAAAAAAATTAACGATAAATTTGGCCATGCGGTAGGCGATAGCGCTATAAAAGCCGTGGCACAGTTGTTATCAAAACAATTACGTTGTAACGATATTATTGGCCGCATTGGTGGTGAAGAATATGCTGCACTACTTATCGATCTAGATGAGGCCACCGCACTCAAAATTAGCCAACGACTCTGTGAACAAGTTGAAAAACAACTACAATTTGTGGCAGATGCCAAAGTCGAACTGACCATCAGTATTGGTTTAGTGCATGTGGATACCTCACAACACGACTACGTGAGTGCGCTAAGAGCCGCAGATGAAGCGCTTTACAGCAGCAAGCGTGCTGGCAGAAATACCGTAACCCTCGGCGCAGTTGGGCTTTGACACCAAGAATTTTAGAATGGATTAATGGCAAAACCTTGCTGTTGCAATAGCACGTGAGCCGTCATCGCAGAAAGCGCCATATTCACACCGGGTAGCAAGTCAGCATTACTGATGCCATAAGCAGCAGCACTTTGTCCACAAAGGTAAAATTTGACTCCCTTTTCCTGTAGTTGTGCGATAGCAGTGGCGCTGCTATTTTTTAGTCCATCTTTATTGGCGGCATAAAATTTTGGGTTCGTCATCTCTAAAGAGGCACTGCCATGCACTACCACGGCCAGCTGAATATTTTCTAAAGGCACACCCGCTGCAACATGCATATTGATAAATCGAGCCGCACTTTCTATCGACCGATTTAGCTTGCCTGGTTCTGCCGCTTTAGCGACGTCGAAAGCCAGCTTAAATACCGTATTGGCGGGCAACGGCTCAGTTTGTTGCACGGGGGCTGTCGGCCCGAAATCGTTAAACACGGGGCCGGTTTTAAAATTGTCCAGCTGCGCAGCTAAGGCATTTTCAGTGCAAAGCAATAAGGGGATTAATAAAAGAAAACGGTGTATTTGCATGGGAGTGTCCAACGATTGTTTATAAAGACTATACCTAGCACCCGCGTAATCAACAAGCCTAAAGCACATCAGTTTAAGCCGTTGAGCGCCCAACATTGAGCAATTAGTCAAACGAAAAAACCGCTTTCAATGCGTTATCCAATACTTGTCAGAACCGTCTGCATCCAAAGTTCTATTAGCCCGGCGGTTAACTATTGAACGGTTTTTTTAAAATCAACATTTAAAGTCTGCCCCTGTGGTTTCAAACAACGCTGTGACCGAGATCAATAAACCTTATTTAATTTACGCCTATACTTATCAGTGTAAGACAATAATTAATCGCATAAGGAAATAATATGACGCTTGAAAAACATAGCTTTCTCAGTGAGTTTCCCGATCATCACCATACTATTCGCCATTTAAAGATGCACGATCGGCACTTTGCCAAGTTATTTGATGAATACAACGACTTAGATCACGAAGTATTTAGTCTTGAATCTGCCGGTATCCCTACTACGGATGACAATTTAGAGCAGAAAAAAATGCGCCGTGTTCAGCTTAAAGACTCGCTGCTTGCCATGGTAAAAAAAGAAGAAGCCGCGCAATAACACCAAGCCAAATAATCTTATTAACCACAGCTACGCTTAACAAAAAAGCGTCACTGTGGTTGTGCAGTTTTCGGCATCGCTAGCCGTTTACGCGGCGGCTAATTGGCTTTAGCGATATGGATAGGCGCTGCACCAAAGGTTTGTTTAAACACCCGGCTAAAGTGGCTTGGGTTATTAAAGCCTAACTGATAACACACTTGGCTTATCCGCTCGCCAGTTTGCAGTAACCGATAAGCCTGTTGTAAGCGCAATTGCTGCTGCCACTGCGCTGGGGTTACACCAAAAGCTAATTTAAACTGCTGATAAAATTTACTGCGGCTCATGCAGGCAATTTTGCATAACGTTTCAATTTGAATATCTTCGCTCAGATGTTGCTCAATATAGTTCAGCACATTACCCAGCGGTGTTGTTTGGTTGTTTTGCTTACAACTGGCCAACAGTAATTCGCGGCTTTGCTGCTGCAATAAACGGGTAATCAATTCGTTTAACGACAATTCAATTAAATAGTCACGGTGCTGCTCGTTTTCACTGAACAGCGTGATCATTTTTTCCAGTAACTGCTGCGTTTGCGAATTATGCTGGCCGTGTACCAGCTTCGGCACATAATGAAAAAAATCGCTATGGCTAATTTCTTGTTTGAAATTCAGCGCATCGGCCACGTTACGGATTTTATCGGTACTGATTTCAATGGCAAGGCAGGTGGTGGGTTGTTGCAGTGATGCCTCTGGAAAGTCGATAAGTACCTTTTGCCCAGGCGCCAGCACAAAAGATTGATGCGGTAAGAACGCGCTGTGGTACTGGCAATCGGCGACATGCATGACTTTTTTGCCCGTTAGCATACCGCAAAACAATAACTCACTAGAGTGTAGCGCCACCTGCTGCGCATCTTGATAGGTGTCATAAATACTGAGTTCAGCATGCTCACCGGCAAAGCTCACTTTGTTTTCAACAAGCACATTAATGCGTTGGCGTTTTTGGGTGAGTACCGATGTTGTCATAGTCTCCCTCTGTTTGGACAAATAGACAAAAAATCTGGACTAGCAAGCAAGCGTGTTGAACACCGCTCCGCTAATGTGAACTTATGGCGGCTAAAAAACAATAACTTCCCGCCAGATTTAGTTATTTACCACTAAATTCAATATCACTATTTAGACAAAGGATAGACTATGATTTATGCAAATCCAGGTACAGCGGGTGCCTTAGTTAACTTTAAAGCGCAGTATGGTAACTATATTGGTGGTGAATGGGTCGCCCCCATTAAAGGCCAGTATTTTGATAACAAAAGTCCGGTAAACGGCAAGGTGTTTTGCCAGATCCCACGTTCGAGTAAAGAAGATATCGAATTAGCGCTAGACAAAGCGCATCTCGCTAAAGCCGCTTGGGGCAGTACCTCTGTAGCGGCACGCAGTAACATTTTACTGAAGATTGCTGATCGTATGGAGCAAAACCTAGAGATGTTAGCCGTCGCGGAATCTTGGGATAACGGCAAAGCCATTCGTGAAACCCTGGCCGCCGATATACCACTGGCAATTGATCACTTTCGTTATTTTGCTGGATGTATACGCGCCCAAGAAGGCAGTATTGGCGAGATTGACGAAACCACTGTTGCCTACCATTTTCATGAACCACTGGGCGTGGTTGGCCAAATTATTCCGTGGAACTTCCCGATTTTAATGGCCGCATGGAAACTTGGGCCAGCACTAGCGGCCGGTAACTGTGTGGTATTAAAACCTGCCGAACAAACGCCCGCCTCTATTTTAGTGTTAATGGAATTAATCGGCGACTTACTGCCAGCCGGGGTGCTGAATGTGGTCAATGGCTTTGGCAAAGAAGCCGGAGAAGCCCTCGCAACCAGCAGCCGTATTGCCAAAATTGCGTTTACCGGCTCTACGCCTGTTGGCTCGCACATTTTAAAGTGTGCAGCAGAAAATATTATTCCGTCTACCGTTGAGCTTGGCGGTAAATCGCCAAATATCTTTTTTAACGATGTGATGGATAAAGACGATTCATTTCTTAGCAAAGCGATTGAAGGTGCGGTGTTGGCCTACTTTAACCAAGGTGAAGTCTGTACTTGCCCGTCAAGGCTGTTTATTCAGGAAGACATTTACGAGCAATTTATTGCGCGCATTTTAGAGCGTACATTACAAATCAAACGCGGCAACCCACTGGATAGCGAAACCATGGTCGGCGCTCAAGCCTCCCAAGCGCAGTTTGATAAAATTTTAAGTTATATTGAAATCGGCAAACAAGAAGGCGCGCAGGTACTGACCGGCGGTCAGGTTGAACAGCTAAGTGACGACTTAAACGGCGGCTATTATATTCAGCCCACCATCTTAAAAGGCACTAACGATATGCGGGTATTCCAAGAAGAAATTTTTGGCCCAGTGATTTCGATGTCGACCTTTAAAGATGAAGCCGAAGCCCTTCAGCTGGCTAACAGTTCAGAATTTGGCTTAGGCGCTGGGGTTTGGACGCGCAATATGAATCGCGCCTATCACTTTGGTCGTAAAATTGAAGCCGGTCGGGTGTGGACGAACTGCTACCATATGTATCCGGCGCACGCGGCCTTTGGTGGCTATAAGAAATCCGGTATTGGCCGAGAAACCCACAAACTGGCACTGAATCATTATCAGCAAACCAAAAACTTATTGGTCAGCTACAGTGAAGATCCGTTAGGTTTCTTCTAGCCAAAGGTTTTGCTAACCCCATAAAAAGGAATTGATAAACTACAGCCGGCACGCATTGTCATTAAAGCGTGCCGTTTTTTTACAACTCAATGTTAAAAATGTTTGACATGATGGCAATTAAGGCAAACACTAAGCTGGATATAGCTACCATAAAACTGACTTACCCTAGGAGAGCCATATGCTATTGCTTGAAACAATGCCGTATCGCGAGAAAGTGGCTTGGTTGTCGCTTTTCGCCATGTTGATTACCTTTGGCCCCTATTTTAGCTTAGTCGCAACGGGCTATTTTCCTGCACAACCGTTGCCTGATCTTCGGCAGTTAATCGGCTATGCCATTACGGTAGCTATTCAGCTGACGTTATTGGGTATTGGCCATCTTTTATTACGGTTCTTTAACCCAGCGGAAGCTAAGCTGCAGCCAGATGAGCGTGATACTGCCATTAAACAGTACTCGGTTAGCATAGCGTATTATGTGCTGATTACCGGAATGATTTTAGTCGGCGTGGTGATGCCCTTTTCTAACAGCGGTTGGGATATTGTCAACGCAGCACTCTTTATGATTGTGTTAGCAGAAATGGTGCAATATGGCATGGTAGCGGTAAGCTATCGTAGGCAAGCGGCATGAACGGTAGCTTATCTAATAATATTCGCTTACAACGCTTCATGCATGGTGAAATGACGCAAGCAGAATTGGGACAACGGGTTGGCGTCACTCGCCAAACCATTGCCGCCATTGAAGCAGGTAAATATTCCCCTTCTCTCGAAGTCGCGTTTAAGATCGCCGCTGAATTTAAATTGCCTTTGGAGGAAGTGTTTCAGTGGCAAGGATAAACGCTAAGCGCAAAGTAATGGACTAAAACCGGCATCAAATCGTACCGGTTTTAGTCCTTAGCGCTTATCGCAAAATCCTGATTAGCGCATCACTGCCGATTAGTCAGATACACCGGAATAATCGCCACCGACTCGGGGGCCGTTACCGCAAAACTGGCGTTGGCAGCAATATTACCACCGGCACTGTTCAAGATATTATCAAATCGTAACACGCGGTTATTCGACTTTTCGGCAACATACAAATGCGCACCGCTATACATAATATCGACCGGATTACCGAGCAAGGTATTCGCGCCACTGATATTAACGGCTATGTTGGTTAAGCCATCAGCACTGCTGGCATTATTTAGAATATAAATTTTACCATCGGTAGCATCGGCCGCACTGCCCACATCAGAGACCATTAACGCATCACTGGCAAAATCATAATCAATACCATGTAAATTGGTTGGCGCTGCTACAGCAACACCGGAGACCGCGGGGGTGATCATACGATCTGCAGTGCTAATGACACTACTACCCGCTAGCCATTTCGCTCTAACTTGATTAAACACCGCAACACTGCCATTGGTTAATGCGACAAAAGCACGATCTGTAGTGGGATCATAATCGACATCCCACGGTCGGGCCGGAGCGGTGTTTAAGGTTAGTAGTGGTGCGGCATTACCGCTAGCACAGGCTGAATAAATGAATACGCCTGGTGTTGCCGCATTATTTTCAGCCACAAAAATCAAACCTGAGGCAGAATCAACATCTAAGCCTTTGGGTGAAATTAAGCCCGTGTTACTTCCGGTAATGATCCGATCTTGCGCCGCAGAATATTGCTCGCCTAGGCGCATAGTCGCGACACGGTTAGAAATCACAATGCCACCGCTAGTCGTCGTATCAAAAGTGGTGTAACTGTCACCTGCCAAATCAAAGGTAACGCTTTCAATATTTTGTAGCGCATTATATTGGCCTAAGTTACTAGTTAAAGGCGCATTTAATCGGCTTATTTGCCCTGTTGTCGGGCCTGTTGCCGCGGGATTACTGGATACCGCAACACCAAGTAACACCGCAGCACTGCTGATATCAGAGATATCTGCGTCTTGGCGCGAAGCGGTCAGTTCAACTAGTGCTTCAGGTTTAATGGCGCTGGTTGTTAAATCAGGCGCAATATCACCGCTTGCACCTGCAAAAATATTGGCATACACCAAAATGGCATCATTGGCTTTTTCGGCAATGCGTAATTCGCTGCCCGATAAAATAATATCTACCGGATTACCCAGTTTAGTTGCGGGGCCTTTAATGACTCGGCTAGGCACAACATTGCCATCGACCAATGATATGTTATTAAGTACAAAAATTGCACCATCAGTGGCATCGGTAGCACTGCCAACATCCGAAAGAACCATTTTGTCAGATAAACGATCGTAGGCAATCCCATGTAAATTAATCGATTGTTTAGCCCCATTGCTATCAACCGGGGTAATATTGCGTGTTGGCATCGCGGCATAGTTACTTGCAACATAATTATCGTAAACCGACAGTACGCCATTTGTTAGCGCCACATACAGCCTATCGTTATTGTCATCGTAAAACAGATCCCACGGCATCGCATCGGTGGTGGTGGTAGCTAACGGCGCGACATCCCCTGCCGCGGCGCCACCATATACGGTGACTTGCATTGCAGTTTGATCGGCAATAAACACTAAACCACGCATCTGAGAATAGGCAATTCCTTTAGGATTAACTAAACCGGTTGTTGCACCGGTAATTTCCCGATCACTATTTAGGTTAAACGCAGCGCCATCAGCACGTTGAGCTATTTGACAAAAGGTTTTTAGACTACCGTTCATGCTGTCACCGGCTTGCACTAAATTGCCCAGCGGATCAAGCGCCACTCCTTCATTATTTAAGCCGGTTAAACGTTTCAGCATAGCGGCATTTTGGTTAACCACATCCACGGTATTGCGGTTATCCGTGCCATTGTTAGCGATAAGAAAATTAGCGGCGGCGAAACCGGGCTGGCCATTGTTTCCTACGGGACCAGGCTGGCCTGGTTGCCCTGTAGCGCCCATTTCACCGGGAGCACCATCATCACCATTACAACCCGATAAAGCCAATAACATGGCGAGAGCTAATGCGCTTAAAGCTAATGGCCCTGTCGGCCGAACTAATTTTGATGTTGTCATGACGTTGTCCTTAAGTTTATCAACTGAGTTTGATGAGTGACATAGCTATTGGCTTTGCTGCTAAATACTCATCTTCAATTGCAGTAACGACCCACTTGAATAATTAGATGCAACTATTTTGATATTTTTTTATATATTAAATTGGTAATTTAAAATTTGTTTAATATCAGTATGTTTGTTGGTAATTCGCACCTGACCTTCATTCGCGATACTATAAGTGATTGATTTAAGAATATTGTACTTACACATTAAGGAGCCATTTTGAGCGAGCATAACACCACGCATTGGCTGCCACCTCAGCAGCAAAATCATCAGAATGTCGAACGACAAGTCGGGGTTGAATTAGAATTTGCTGGCTGCCAGCCCGAATCGATTGTTGATTGTATTACCGCAAGTTTCGGCGGTAAGGTAATTAAACACTCGATATTCAACTACCAGATTAAAGACAGCCGTGTAGGCGATTTTCGGCTGGAACTCGATGCTGAACTCTTGCAAAAGATCGTTGCTACAGAAGAGAGTGCGCAGCAAAGCAGTGCTATTTATCAAGCGGCTGAACAATTATTGAAATCGGCAGCCGAGCAACTGGTGCCTTGGGAAGTGGTCACGCCACCGATCAACATCAGTCAGTTGGCTGAATTGCATGCCCTCTTTCATTGTTTACGCGAAAATGGCGCGGTAGGCACACACAAAGCCGCACGTTATGCCTTCGGTTTACACTTAAACCCCGATCTGCCGGATCTTCAGGTGACAACCTTAGTCAGGTATCTGCAAGCCTATATGTGTTTGTATGATTATATTTATGCTGAAGAAAACATCGACCTCGTGCGCAAGCTTACGCCCTATATCGATAACTTTAATAAAGACTATATCCTTAAGGTGGTAGACCCACAGTATCAACCTGATTTAGAACACTTTATTCGCGACTATATGGCGTACAACCCCAGCCGCAATCGCAGTTTAGATTTACTACCATTAATTGCGCACATCGATGAAAAATGGGTAGACACGCATCCAGAGCGCGCTTTAATCAAGGCGCGGCCCACCTTGCATTACCGCTTACCCAACTGCGATATTGATAACCCGAATTGGGATCTATCAAAACCCTGGCAGCGCTGGCTTAAAGTTGAACAACTGGCGGATCAGCCCAAACGGCTGGCACAATTTATCGATGAGTTTCGTGCCGACTATCAACGCTTGACGCGCGATCTTGATAAAAAATGGCTAACGCGCAGTACAGAATTACTGCAAACGTTAGGCTAACGCAATGATGAAAAACGCAACCAAACCGCTCATCGCGGTAACTGGTCCACGTCAACGCTTACCCATTGGTTGGTGGGCTATCCGCTTTAATCTATGGCTAGTGGGCTTGCGCGGTATTTATCTTTACCCTGGTGGGCCAGAGCTGAACCAGCCGATCAGCGGGCTAGTTATTAGTGGTGGCGATGATATTCATCCTGAGCATTATGGTGAGGGTGCACGCGAAACCAGTCGTTATGACCCCGCTCGCGATAAACTGGAAATGACCCTACTTGAACAATATCTCGATTCGGGGCTGCCCATTCTTGGCATCTGTCGCGGCGCACAGCTGCTTAATATTGTGGCGAACGGCTCGTTACATGCCGATATCCGCCCTGATCGCCAGAAAACCCCCAATGCCTATACCGCATTACCAGTTAAAGAAGTCACGGTGGCACCGAAGAGCCAACTGAGCCATTGTGTCTCGCCCAGCCGCTTTAGTGTCAATAGCCTGCATAACCAAGCAGTTAAACGTTTAGGCGATAACCTGATTATTACCGCCAGAGATGCCGATGGTTTTGTGCAAGCGATTGAGCATAAGCATCGATTTGTGGTGGGCGTGCAATGGCATCCCGAGTATTTACCCTATCTGCCCGCACAACGTGAGCTGTTTCGCTGCTTTGCGCGGGCGGTAAAGCGCTTAAGCAAAGGCAACAAGGCAAATTAAACAAATAATAAAGGGGATGTCTGCCATCCCCTTTCGCCTTATTACACTTACGTTTTAAAGATTATAAGGCGCTATTGATACTGCTAATCAAGCTGTTAATACGTTCAGCATTTTTACCGACATCACTTCTGCCGACGCGTGATTTACTGCGAATATCCAATAAGCGCATCTCGCCGTTATCCACCACGCGAATAATCACATCATCTTTAAAGCCGAACCATGCCGTGGTGTGTGTCGCTTCGATAATACCGGCTGCGCGGTCAACATTGACGATTTCCATGCCGTAGCTTTTCACTGCAGCTTCGGCTGCAGCAAACACTTGCTCAAGGCTTTGGGAATATTGCTGGGTCGCCAGCTCAGGATAGGCAACACGTTGCTGCTCGGCCGTTTCTTCGCCAGCATACGCGACCGGGTTGGGGGCATCTGCCCGCAACGGGGCAATGGCAATAAACTCAGGTGGATTGACTAAGTCGGTCGAAATATCATGAATAGGCGGTACTGAACGCGCTTTATTTAATAAACTGACGGGCACTGCCACCGCAAATATAGCCAACAAAGCTGAGGCCGCGGCTAAACCCCAATTACTATTTTTACGTTTCAGCACTAAGTACACTAATAACAGTACTAAGGCTGCACCTCCCACATAAACGCCATAACGCAGGCCAGCAAAAGCCGTGCTCAGTGCAAAAAGGCCATATTTGTACAACAGGCCAGGCAACACTACCATTAAAAAGGCAACGAAACTGACCAAAATCACTAAAATGTTCATACTGTGTATCCTATTATTGTTTTAGCTGTCGATGAAATACCAGCAGTTAATACTAGCAGGGATCGCATCTGGACTTATGTTAATCTTATAAACTTAGGCTTTAATCGGTAAAAGACGTTTTTAGCCACTTTGCGCCAAGCGCGATGTGGCAAAGCCTAGGCTTGAGAAAGCGCAAGGCAGCTTAACTAAAAACCTCTTAAAATCAGCAAAATATGCGATGAATAATTGCGACTAAGCAGTTATTCTGTGCAAAAAAGTTGCTATAGTGTACTTGAGTAACTTTTAGGATTATTGCCAACGATGGATAGCTCGCTAGAACGCGATGAACGAATTCTGATTATTGACGAACAAGCCTTGTCACAGAGCTATTTACGCTATGCGTTAGAAAAGTTGAGCTATCAAGATATAACGGTGGCCGATCGGCCGCAACTTGCCCTTACCCTGTGTCGAGAAAATCATTACGATCTGATTATTTGCTCTTACAACCAAGGTGAAGGCAAAGACGGTTACCAGCTTTACGAAGAACTCAAGTTTAATGGCTTACAAAAATACACCACCGGTGTCATTTTTATCAGTGCTGAAACCGATCCTACCCTTGTGCACAGTGTTATTGAACTGCAACCCGACGAGTTTTTAGCAAAACCTTTTGCCATTAAAGACTTGCAGGTGCGTATCGAGCGGGTCTTAAAACGTAAAGAACAGCTTCGCCAACTCTATCAATTATTAGATGCGCAAAACCATGATGCCGCTTTAAGCTTTATTGATGAGCAACTTTCTGATGCCAATCAGCGCAAGTGGTTTCCGTTATTATTAAAGCTCAAGGGCGATATTTTATTAAACTTGGCGCGTTATAAAGAGGCTGAGCAGTACTTTCAAGCGATGCTTGCGATCCAACCCTTTAACTGGGCGCGCATGGGCTTGGTGCGCTGCTATTTAAAATTGGATAAAGAGTCGCAGGCTTTTAGTGAGTTAGAAGCGATGCTGATGCGTTCAGACAGCCGCTTATTTGCTTTAGATTTGCTTGCCGAATTAGAGTTTAAACAAAAACGTTATCAAGAAGCGCAACAGCATCTGATTGATGCCACCGATTTAGCACCACGCAATTTATTACGCCAACAAAAGCTATTCCATATGTCGCGTTTAAATCATGATTATGAATCGCAATACCGTGCGGCAAAAGACATGGTTAAATTTGCACGGTTTTCAATTTTCGAACAGCCAGACTTATATCTTAATTTGGCCAGAGCCAGCATTGATTTCGCGCTGAGCAGCGAAGATGAAGAACAGAACGTGCGCTTAAATCGCCAAGCTACCCAGAGCTTACTCAGTTTACAAAAACAGTTTAATAAGCATGAACTGTCTGAGCAGCAACATATCATTCAAGCGCGGTTGCATTATTTACAAGATAATAAAGAAAAGGCCAAAGCCTTACTGCGGGGTTTAAAAGTCGATACGCCCATTCAGTCATTAGAAGATGCGCTCGATAAAGCCAAAGCGATGCATGAAGTAGGCTTAACTGAAAATGCCGAACATTTATTTGAACAGATAAGTGATTATTGTCTGAAAAACCAAGCGGATCCGATGTTAAATGCTTATCTGCAACAAGAAAAAGCTGAACGCAAACAAATGCAACTGGGCCCACGCGAACTCAACAACAGTGCGGTGCAGTTATATCAACGTGGACATTGGGAGCAAGCATTCGCCGCGTTCTCATTAGCTCATCAGGTGATGCCTAAAAATGCGGGTATTGCGTTAAACTTGTGGCAAACCATCCTGACTTCACCGCGGCCGCTGTGCCCAATTAAAGAACAAAATAAGTTATTACGTCAGTGCCAGCGAATTATTGAGCAAGCGATGCTAAAACCCGAACAGCAACAACGCTATGATCAGCTTAAACATAAACTGAAACCGGCCGCTAATCTTTAGTTACCGGTAACGGCCATTCCCGAAACACCTCTGGTAAGGTACGCGAGCGACACAGCCAGCCAAAGCCTAGTCCAAGCCCTACAACGGTAAACAAACGCCATGGCGCATCTAAAATGGCATCAGCCGGCAGATCATACAGCGTATAGGCCAAATCAGCACCGCAACAAAGCAGTAAAATGGGTAAACCATAACGCCAGACATGCCGCCACGCCGCGTTACGTTTATCACTGCGCTGCGATAACGCAGCGACAAACAGCAACACAGGTAAAGCCAGCAAGCAGGCAATCACAAAATCATGCTGCTGCGGATAAAACAGTTTAAGCATATCTTTTTGCTGCGGTGGTAAGGTTAAGACTAAGACCCAACTCAGATAGGGCCGCAGCAATAAAATCAGTAACCAATATAAACGCATTGGTACAGGGACTAAGCCGTATTTATCTAATAATGGCCACTCTTTCATCAGCATGCTCGCCAACACAACATCGCTATTACTGCCCACACTGCAAATAAAGATTACGCATCGACAAGCCCATGTTGCTGAAACAATTGCAGCATATCAGCTTCATCCCACACGGGCACATTGAGCTCATTGGCTTTAACCAATTTCGAGCCGGCATTGTCTCCCGCAACCACCGCATGCGTTTTGGCAGAAACCGAGCCCGAGACCTTGGCACCTAAACGTTGCAATAACGCTTTTGCTTCATCGCGGCCCATGCTTTGTAAGGTTCCAGTCAGCACCACGGTTTGGCCCGCTAAGGGTTGCTCCGTTGCTGCAACTTTACTCATGGCAGGCCAGTGCACACCTTGGGCCAGCAAATCGGCGACTACGGCCTGATTATGTGGCTCAGCAAAAAAATGCCCCAGATGCTCTGCCACTACTGAACCAACATCACTGACCGCCAATAATTGCTCGTTGCTCGCTTGCGCTAAGGCATCTAAGGATGCAAAGTGCGTGGCTAAATTCAGCGCAGTCGCCTCACCGACTTCACGAATGCCTAAAGCATAAATAAAACGTGCTAGGGTTGTGGTTTTAGCCTGCTTAATCGCCTGCAACAGCTTTAATGCTGACTTTTCGGCCATCCGCTCTAACCCCAGCAAAGACGGCATATCTAAGGCAAAAATATCGGCCGGTGATTTCACCAGTGCATGATCGACTAATTGTTCCACGAGCTTATCGCCAAGACCGTCAATATCCAGCGCTTTGCGCGACACAAAGTGCTTTAACGATTCTTTTAGCTGTGCCTGACAACTTAAACCGCCGCTACAACGTGCCACAGCTTCACCACTGACGCGTTCAATATGTGCCTGACAAACTGGACAACGACTAGGGAATTGCACCGGCACAGCATGTTCAGGCCGCTGCTCTAACACCACACCCACAATTTGTGGGATCACATCTCCCGCCCGGCGAATAATCACTTTGTCACCGATTTGCACACCAAGACGGTTAATCTCATCCTGATTATGCAAGGTCGCATTACTGACGGTAACACCACCCACCGACACAGGTTCAAGTCTGGCAACAGGCGTAATGGCACCAGTGCGGCCAACTTGAAAATCAACATCAAGTAAGGTTGTTAGCATTTCTTGGGCTGGAAATTTAAATGCAATGGCCCAGCGCGGTGCTCGCGCAACAAAACCCAGAGCCTGTTGCTGCGCTAAGTTACTGACTTTAATCACCACGCCATCAATTTCATAAGCCAACTCGGCACGTCGCGTTAAGATCTGCTGATAATAATCCAGCACCGCCGACTCACCCGTCACTAACTGAATTTCCGGACAGACCGGTAAGCCCCACTGTTTTAATTGCTGCAAACGCTGATAGTGACAGGCACTATCTAACAGCTGAGTCGGATCTTCAACTTGGCCTACGGCATAGGCGTAAAACATCAGTGGTCGAGTGGCAGTGATGGCCGGATCTAACTGGCGTAGGCTGCCTGCAGCGGCATTACGTGGATTGGCAAATAACTTATCACCGCGTTGCCGTGCCTGCTCATTTAAGCGGGCAAACCCCGCAAGCGGCATAAACACCTCACCCCGCACTTCAAGCACTGCTGGGATCGACTCGCCTTTTAGCTGTAATGGAATGGCTCTAATGGTTCTGATATTGCTAGTAATATCCTCGCCGGTGTAACCATCTCCGCGTGTGGCTGCTTGAACTAACTGACCGTTTTCGTAGCGAATACTCACCGCTAAACCATCCAGTTTTGGCTCACAACAAAAGCTAAACTCACCGCTGAGATCTAGCCTGTCACGCATGCGCTTGCTAAAGGCGCTCAGATCTTCTGCGGCAAAGGCATTGTCTAAAGACAACATCGGTAAGCGATGCTGTACCTGCGCAAACTTCGCCAAGGGGGCACCGCCCACCCGCTGTGTCGGTGAGTCTTGGGTAATGAATTCAGGGAACTGTTGCTCTAGCTTTTGCAGCTCACGATACAGACGATCATATTCCGCATCAGGGACAGTCGGCGCATCCAGCACATAATATTGATAATTATAGTCTGCCAGTTGTTGGCGGATAGCAGCGCATTGCTGTTCAGCTGTTGGTTTCATAAGCGGGCCTAACTCTCGACGAAAAACGGCAGGTAATTACCTGCCGTTAGGATATTAGATATTAACTTAACGATGGATCAAACGCTGCCGTTGGAACTCACGGATCCGTTCAACATAGTGTCGTACCGTTTGTACTGTTAATACACTACGTTGACCATCTAACACCTGACCACCAAATTCTTCTGCTAATTTTTTCGCAGCGTTATTCATTAAATTAAAGTTTTGCAATGGCTCACCTGGCCCTGGCAAGGTCATAAATAAACTTAGGCCACGGGTCGACAGTTGTTCCATTTTATCCAAGGCAAAGGTCCCAGGATTAAACATATTAGCTAGACTAAATAATACTTCGCCATTACCGGCACTGTCTTGATGACGATGGAATATATCCATATCACCGTATTTAAAACCTAAAGGCGTTAAGGCTGACAGCAATTCTTGGCCTTGGATCTCTTTATTTTCGGGTAACAGCACGTACAAAATCAACACTTCTGATGACGACGCTTCAGACTCGCTGGCACTGCTACTGCTGTGAGCGCTGTCTGTCGCAACCTCGTTCTCGTAATCAAAGTCATCGACAGCGGATAAGCTCGGCTCTACTTGCTCTATGGCTGAAAAATTTAAACTCGGCTCTTTTGGCTCACTAAATAAATCGTTTTGCTCTGCTGGGCGCTGCACATCAATGGGCCGACTCTGCGGCTTGAGCTCTGGTCGAGGCGTATTAAAACGCTTTAACTCTACCGGCTTTTTAGCCGCTGCCGCCCCTTTAACCACCCGAACAGGGCCAACGCCTAATTCATCAAAACCTTCAGCCGTGTCATCCTTGGTATTTTCTTCTGGATGATAACGGTGTTGCGTTTTCGAGCTGTTTTTACGCACCGTCCATAAGCCATGTAAAAATAAGCCGCCCAATACTAAGGCACCTAAAATAATTAAAACCATACGCAAGTCGCTAGCCATTTCTTATACCTTTCACTGTTCTTAGGCTACTGCCAGCTTGACAGCATCGTCTACATCAACCGCCACCACTCGAGAGACGCCGGGTTCCTGCATAGTCACTCCCATTAATTGCGCGGCCATTTCCATCGCAATTTTATTGTGGCTGATGTAGATAAATTGTACCGTTTCAGACATCTCGCGCACCAAATTACAAAATCGACCCACATTGGCATCGTCTAATGGTGCATCAACCTCATCCAGCATGCAAAATGGCGCAGGATTAAGCCTGAATATTGAAAATACTAATGATAAAGCGGTTAACGCTTTTTCACCACCGGATAATAAATGAATTGTACTGTTTTTTTTACCCGGCGGTCGCGCCATGATACTCACACCGGTTTCCAGTAAGTCTTCATCGGTTAAATCTAAGTAAGCGCTGCCGCCACCAAAGACTTTAGGAAATAATTGCTGCAACCCTTGGTTAACCTGCTCAAAGGTCTCTTTAAAGCGTTGCCGTGTTTCCCGATCAATTTTTCGCATCGCTGTTTCCAGCGTATCGAGTGCCGCAATTAAATCGGCATGTTGTTCATCTAAATACTGCTTGCGCTCAGCTTGTTGCTGATATTCCTCTATCGCGGCTAAATTAATTGCGCCAAGTCGGGATACCGCATCTACGGTTTTATCCAGTTGCTGCTGCCATACTGACTCTTGCGCGTTTGCCGGTAAATCCGCTAACACACTTTTTAAGATGACCTGCTGCTCTCGTAAGAGTTCCAACATATTGTTAGCACGAACTCGGTAACCCTCAGCATCTAAGCGCAACGACTCCAGTTTCTTTTGCTGTTGCGCAACTAAGTGCACTATACCTGATTGACCTTGCTCTAGGGCACGAATTTGTTGCTCAATCGTCGATAAATGCTCATTCGCCTGTTGCAAAGCCTGCTCAGCATCCACATGCAAGCCTAAATTTTCCTGCAACTGTGCTTGTAACAGTTCGCTTGGATCGGCTTGTTGCTGCAGTTGTGTGGTTAACTCATCAATTTGCGATTGTAATTGTTGCTGTTGCTCTTGGGCACGATTGAGGTTCTGGGCTAGGCTTTGCTGCTGACGCTGACAAAGCGTTTGTTGCATTTGTTGTTCTAGTAATTGTTGGCGTAACCGCTCACTTTGCCCACGTAAATGACTTTCTTGCTGCCGAGCCTGTTGCTCGGCCTGCTCAAACTCTATTTGCTCAGCTTGTTGCTCACTTAATTGCTCAGCAACCACCTCTTGTTGATCGCGCAAAGGCTCGCTGCTGGCTGCAAGTAGCACCAGCTCATCCTGAAGCGCGCCGATGGTTTCAACGAGTTGCTGCCGTTGTTGTTGTCGCTGTGCTAAAGCTTGTTGTTTTAACTGCACAGCGGTTTGCTGTTGCTGCCAAGCGGTTTTTTGCTGCTCTAATTGCTGCTGTATCGCTGTGAATTGGCTTTGCGTGTCTTGCCAGCTCTGTTTCACGGCATGAGCCGTTGCCTCAGCCACGGATAGTGCAGCAGTTAATTTTTGCTGTTCAGCTATTAATTGTTGTAAACGCTCTTGGCGCAGTAAAGCACTGTCGGCTGCATTGGCGCTGGGTAATTGCCCCCAGTTTTGTCCCAGCCAGATCCCTTGCGGGCAAATCACAGATTGCCCTGCAGCTAATTGGGTTTGCATCACTTTGGCCTGCGCCAACGACTCTGCAACTAAAATATGTTGAAAGCTTTCAGGATAAGGGCCGCTAAGCACTTGGGCGGCTAACGTACCGGGCACTGCACTTTGCGCTGCAGCGTCTAAATAGGTTTGCACTTCACTCTGAGCAGCACAGCCAATTTGAGCATGTTGTAACTCGCCTAAGGCAAAGGCTACAGCGAGCGCCCAACCCTCGACTATTTCCAGCTGTTGTAAAACATGCTGTGCTGAGCTCGGTAAAGACTGCTGGATCGCCGTGAGTCGCTGAGCTTCATTATGCACCAGCTGCCATTGATTTTGCAGTTGCTGCAGCTGCTGCTGTGTTTGCTCACGTTGTTCGGCTGCAAGAGCTAAGGTATTTTGCAACGTTTCGAGTTGCACACTGCTTTGAGTAACGGCAGCAGCCATTAAGGTTTCTTTTTCGGTTAACTGGGCTAACTCCAAGCTTAATACTTGCTCGTCAATAGCCTCGAGCTGTGCTTGCTGCCGCTGCAATTGTGCTGAAACATGCTGTTGCTGCTGGGCGAGATGCTGTAATTGCATTGTTAATTGCTGCTGTTGCTGGCGTAAACTAAAACGCTGCTCTTGCCAATGTTCAAAGCGTCGTTGTTGCAGCTGTAACGCTTGGGAAGCCAACAATAACTGCTCATCAACTTCGGATAACTGATCCTCTAACAGCGCTATCTGTGGCTCAAATTGCGTCAGTTGCGCCGTGTAATCGGCTAATAGCTGCTGATCAGCCTGTTGATGTTGGCTAAATTGTTGCAAGCTGTCTTGTTTTTGTTGGAGTTGGCTTTGCAAAAACTGCTGTTGCTGTTGCTGATTAACAATTTGCTGCTCTAACTTACTAATACTGGCACCAAGCTGATAATATTGCTGCTGACAGCGCTCTTGCGAAGTGCGTGCCTCTACCGCCTGCTCTTTTAGTTGCACTAAGATGCGCTGATCGCCTTGCTGGCTGGTTTCAAACTTAAGCAGCTCGGTTTCTTCTGCCGCCAGTTGTTGCTCAAGGCCGGTTAATTGCTGATTAAATGCTAACCATTTAATGGTTGTCACCTCAGCTTTTAATTTGCGCTCTTGCGCTTTCAGTTCTTTGTAACGCTCAGCGGTAGTGGCTTGGCGTTTTAACTTATCAATATTTTTGGCTAGTTCATCACGCACATCGGCTAAACGATCTAAATTGTCGCGCGTATGCCGGATCCGATTCTCCGTTTCGCGCCGCCGCTCTTTGTATTTTGAAATCCCCGCCGCTTCTTCAATAAACACCCGTAACTCTTGCGGCTTGGATTCGATCAATCGCGAGATCATACCTTGTTCAATAATGGCGTAACTACGAGGGCCTAGCCCTGTGCCTAAAAAGATATCGGTAATATCACGACGACGGCATTTACTGCCGTTTAAAAAGTAGCTGGATTGTGCATCGCGGGTGACCAAACGCTTTATGGCAATTTCGCTGCGATCGGCCATTTGACCGGCTAAGCGGCCTTGTGTGTTTTCAAAGACTAATTCTACCGATGCTTGAGCAACGGGTTTACGCTGGGCCGAACCGTTAAAAATAACGTCAGTCATGGCATCGCCACGCAGATTCTTGGCCGAGCTTTCGCCCAGCACCCAGCGTACTGCATCAATAACATTTGATTTGCCACAGCCGTTAGGCCCAACCACCGCTGTCATCGCTTCAGGAAACGGCACAGTGGTCGGATCGACAAAGGATTTAAAGCCGGCAAGTTTAATCTGTTTTAAGCGCATCCAGCCGTTGCGTTATTGTAATCATTGGATTTTTTCAATCTACCTAAATTCAACAGTACTGTCACTTGCTAATTCGGTTTACTGGGCGCGTTTGCAGGTTTTTCTGTCGCCAACGTTCGGCTTTTGCCATGACATCCACGGTACGCCGCTTTTTAGCCGGTGCAACACTCACAATGACCACCGGTCGCGAGATGATCAGGTTATTTGGATAGATAATACGCTCATTATCGTTGGTTTTCAGCACCGTATTGAATAAATGAATTTCTGCAATATCGCCCTCTAACGCATTATTACCATCAATAATGCGCACCTTACTGCCTTCAGCAAAGTCTTTTTGCCCCAGTAAGATAAAGAAAGCCGTTACGTTACTGATTAATGACCATGAAGCGAATAAGGCGACACCGGCTACCGCAATGATCGATGAAGCCAACACCAATAAGCCACGAATGTCGACGCCCCAAACGATGCTAAGCATCACCAACAACACTAACAACAATAAGATATGAAAAACCACCAATGCCCGTTTATTCATGTCCGGACGCATCCGCCGGCCTTTTAGTAAGCCGTAAATAACGGGCACGAGGCGGCGACTGATCACAATATAAGCCAGCACAGTCAAAACCGATAACCCTAGCTGGATGACGGTTGGATTTAAATAGCCGCTTAATTGCTGCAGCAAGTCGCTTTCAGCAATAATGGATTGCTCTACACTCATGCTTAATCCAAGTCATTCAATGGCCAGCTAACAATATAATCTTCGAACTTGTCCATATCGACCTGATCTTCGGAGATGGTTTTGTTGCGTACCGACATTTGTTTTTTATGCATTAAGCTTTTTTTACCGCCGTTAAGTAGCGGATGCCAAGACGGTAAGCCTCTACCTTCATGTAAACGACGATAGGCACAACTGGTCGGCATAAAGAAAATATCTTTTAAATTATCTTTGGTGAGTTTGATACAGTCAGGCACCAGCACGGTGCGTTGCGTGTATTCAGTACATTCACATTTATGACTGTTTAAATAGCGACAGGCAATATTACTAAAATGCACTTGCTCATCTTGATGCAACACTGCAGTAGGACCTTCGCTTTCGTCATCATCGATAAACTTATTCAAACAACATTTAGCACAGCCATCACACAAGGCTTCCCATTCTTCATTATTCATCTCAGCCAGCGGTTTGTGCTGCCAAAAATTCTCTGTTAAAGCCATCTATGCGGTTACCTGCGTTGTTATCGAGAAAAAATCAGCGAGCTCTAGCGTTAAAACATCACCTTCTTGCAATGGCCCTACTCCTGCAGGCGTACCTGTTAGAACAACATCGCCGGGGAGCAAGGTAAAATGCTGGCTCATTTCGCTGATTAATTGATTAATGCCACGGATCATATTCGCGCTATTGCCTTGTTGGCGTAGCTGCTGGTTTACCGATAAACTAAAATCTAATTGTTGCGGATGCTGCACTTGGTTTTTTGGAACAAAACCACTGAGCGGACAAGCACCATCAAAACCTTTGGCGATCTCCCAAGGACGACCTTGTTGCTTCAACTTGGCCTGCACTTGGCGCAGCGTCAAATCTAAAGCCAAACCGTAACCCCAGATCGCATCATTGACTGTGGCATAATCGGCTTTGCATAATCGGCTTTTAATCAACACCGCGATTTCCAGCTCGTTATGCACCTCGCCTTGCTGCTGCGGGATACTAAATTGCGGTGCTAATGGCACCAGCGCCGTAGCCGGTTTAATAAAAAACAAGGCTTCAGGAGCGGTGGTACTTTGCATTTCGGCGATATGGTCTTGATAATTTTGACCAATACACACCACCTTACCCACAGGTAAGGCGATATCGACGTTGGCCATTGTAAGATGTTGATACATGTTTAGCCCTGCTCTGCCACAATCAGATCGGCCAAATAGCCAACACTGGTTACGAAATAATAAGAACGATTCCAGTGCATTAAGCTTTTGTAATTACTGTATGCCAAAAAGGCACGGCCTTTTTCACCGTCAGGCATAATTAATGCTGCCGGCTGCTCACTTTTTGGTAAAGCGCTACCATTTAAACGGGTGACACCCAGTTTGTGCCATTGCATCACACTGCGCTCAGAGGCATCCCAACGTTTTAACCACTCGGCACGGGCTAAGCTGCCGCGTTGAATGGCATGGCTCGGATCAAAATCGGCTGGCAGTAACACTTCACGCCCCCACGTTTTGTTGTTATCCCAACCCTGGTTTTTTAAATAATTGGCGATAGAAGCGAAAACATCCAGCTCGTTCGTCCAAATATCTTTTTTACCATCCCCATCCCCATCTTGGGCATAAGCCATAAAAGAGCTTGGCATAAATTGGCTTTGCCCCATGGCGCCAGCCCAAGATCCTTTCATGTTTTCAAGCGTGATATGGCCTTCGGCCAGAATATCTAGCGCATTATAAAACTCTTGGCGAAAAAAGGTTTCGCGTCGCCCTTCATAGGCAAGGGTGGCTAAAGCCGAGGGAATGGAATAAGTGCCCATAAAACGGCCAAAGCTACTTTCTAACCCCCAAAGCGCGATAATAAAGCGTGGCTGTACACCATAGCGTTGGCCTATTTGTTCTAGTTGCGGTAAGTATTGTTGATAACGCTCGCGCGCCATACGAATGCGGATTTCACTGACCCGCTTCGGTAAATAGGTATTGAGCGTTTCAACCACTTCAGGTTGACTGCGATCGGCGCTTACCACCCGCTCATGAAATTCCAGGCTGGAGAATACGGCATCTAATAAAGCGGCATCATAACCTTTAGTTGCAGCTTCTGCTTTAAAGGCCGCGGTGTAGCTGGCAAAGTCGGGTTTAGCCACTTCGGCAGATTCAGCCACCTCAGTATTCGCCAATGCTACTGAACTGCAAAGCCACAAGCCCGCGGCGGTAGTCAGGCGACGCCATGTTAATCCTGTCATACTTCTCTCCTTTATTTTTGCAGCGAAGACGCGTTTGACGCTTTGTGTGCTGCCAGCAAATTTTCTGGTGGGGGCGGTAATTGTAAATAGTAGCCTTGCTCGGTTAAAGCGGCTTTCACCTTTTCGATTTCAACTTGGGCTAAATGTTCCCGTTTAGCTAAATTGAGCAAGGTAACCAGTTGCGGCTTTCCGAAGCTTTGCAGTAATAAAGCCGGGACCTTTTCGAAGTCATCACGCTTTTCAATATACAGATAAGTGCCTTCTTTACGCAGGCTACGATAAATGGCGCATAACATAGAATAAAACTACTTCACTAACTTGCCTAACAGATAGCAAGACTATAACATGAAGCTCAGGTCTTGCGTAATGGTGCCGCTTGTCGGTAACGCAAATAATAACGCTGCAATGGCAGTAATAATAATAGCAAAAGCACTGAATTTTTATGTCTGAACACACCTTAGAGTTAAAGGGCAGTTTGTTCCCTTTGTCCGTGTTACATTGTACTGATCTAAGCATTCATACTCTTGAGCCCCTTCTCGCTGAAAAACTCGCCCAAGCACCGGGCTTCTTTTATCAGGCACCTATCGTGTTAAATCTACAAGATAATCGGAATGAGCCTGACTTTATTGCGTTAAAACAGGTGTTTACCAAATTAAATTTAGTACTGGTTGGTGTAACCGGTGCCAATAATGAGCAAAAAACGGCAGCGCAACAAGCAGGCTTAGCGGTACTACAAGCCGGTAAAGCGCCGGTCAAAGCGGCTGCGGCCGTCGTTGAAAAAGCCGTTCAAACGCAAGTAACACAGAGCACCATGGACAGCAAAGTGGTTGAACAAACCGTTCGTTCAGGCCAACAAATTTATGCTAAAGGCGCAGATCTCATTATCAAAGGTGCCGTTGGCGCCGGCGCTGAAGTGATTGCCGATGGCAACATCCATATCTATGGCTCCCTTCGGGGTAAAGCTATTGCGGGAGCTAATGGTGATCATAGCAAACGCGTGTATTGTTTTAATATGCAGGCAGAATTAGTGTCGATAGCTGGAAACTACTGGCTTAGCGATAGTCTGCAAGGTGAATTTTGGGGCAAACCGGCCTGCATTAAATGGCAGGACGAGAGCTTAGTCATTTCAGAATTAGTGTAAGGATCGTCACTATGGCAAAGATTATTGTGGTTACATCGGGCAAAGGCGGTGTCGGTAAAACCACCTCCAGCGCAGCGATTGGTACCGGTTTAGCGTTGGCTGGCAAAAAGACCGTCATTGTTGATTTTGATATTGGTTTGCGTAACCTCGATTTAATTATGGGCTGCGAACGCCGGGTTGTTTATGATTTTGTTAACGTTATCAACGGTGAAGCGAATTTAAAACAAACACTGATTAAAGATAAACGCGTAGAAAATTTATTTATTTTACCAGCATCACAAACACGCGATAAAGACGCCCTAACCCGTGATGGTGTTGAGCGTGTACTGAAAGAATTATCTGAAGATTTTGATTTTATTATTTGTGACTCGCCAGCGGGTATCGAATCAGGCGCAATGATGGCGCTTTATTTCGCCGACGAAGCGGTCGTGGTGACCAACCCTGAAGTGTCGTCAGTTCGCGATTCTGATCGCATTATCGGTATGCTCTCCAGCAAATCACAACGCGCCGAGCATGGTAAAGAAGGCATTAAAGAACATCTGCTATTAACCCGCTACAACCCTGAACGCGTGTTAAAGGGCGAAATGCTGAGCGTTGAAGATGTTAAAGAAATTTTAGCCATCGAACTGATAGGCGTGATCCCTGAATCTCAAGCGGTGCTTAATGCCTCTAACTCAGGGCAACCCGTTATTTTAGATAAAGACAGTGATGCTGGTCAGGCTTATTTAGATACCGTACAACGCCTGCTTGGCGAAACACGGCCATTCCGTTTTCTGACCGTTGAGAAAAAGGGCTTTATCAAAAGGATTTTTGGAGGATAACTAATGTCGCTACTGGATTATTTTCGTTCAACTAAAAAAAATACCGCCAGCACGGCCAAAGAGCGCCTGCAAATCATTGTGGCTCATGAACGCAAAAGACGCTCTGGCCCAGATTACTTGCCGCAAATGGAACGCGATATATTAGAAGTCATTCGTAAATATGTCGATATCCCTGCAGATCAAATTGCCGTGTCATTGGAACAACGCAGTGATGAACTTTCAGTACTCGAGCTAAACGTTACTTTCCCCGATGATAAGCGCTAAGCAGCGCTTATCATCATAACTCTATGTCAAAGGAGCAGACAATGCGCAAGACCCTAATTGCCGCCGCTATCGTTGCCGCAGGCGTTGCTGGCTATTTCGCCCTCAATCAATCATCGACCAGCCCAAGCTCGTTTACCGAGCTAGACTACGTTCCTGCAGATACCGCGCTGTTTTCTGGCCAATTTACTGCTCTGGATATCGTGTCCTATTTAAAAAGTCTCGGTATGTCACCGGCACAATATAATTCTGACGAAATGCAGCAAGCGATGGCCGCATTATCTGAGAATGGCTCGCCAGCATTGAAATTTGCCATAGCCTTATTTCAAGACTACCTGACCGTATTAACATCACCAGAAACCTTTGTTGCCAATACAGGCATTATGGCCAAAACACGCTCGCTCAGTTATTTAGTTGGCGCGGCACCGGTGGTGCGTTTTGAAGTGTCTGACGCTTTAGCCTTTCAAGCTTTCTTTGAGCGCGCAGCGACCCAAAGCGGCGTCGTCTCTGAACAACGCCAGTTAGGCGAGCATAGCTATCAGGCTTATCCCTTAGGTGATGCTATGCCTGGTTTAGAGCTGTTGGTCAGTATTGATCGTGGCTGGGGTACGGTGGTTTTACACAACACGCAATTATCGGCTGAGCACCGCGCGCAAAGTTTAGCGCAAAGTAAGCCTGCACAAAATTTAGGTAACAGCCAAAAGCTCACCGAAATGAGCAAGAAATATCAGCTGCATCAAGATGGCATTGGTTTTTTAAGTACCGAACAGCTGGCTTTAGCTTTAACCACTACTGATGGCAATCAATTAGCTAAAGATTTGCAGCTAACGTTTACAGATGGCCTACCTGCTGCGCTTGAAGTGTGGCACAGCGATGCCTGTCGTACTGATGCCGCCATGCTCGCGAAAACTTGGCCAGGTTTAGTAATGGATGCCAAAATTGCCCAGCAAGATAACAGCGGTTTACATATGAGCGGCACGATGCTTTGGCCTACAGAAAGCAAAATTGCTTTAGAAGGCATGCAGAGTATGCAAGGCTTTATCCCGTCGAGTTTAGCGGGTGGGATCCATCCGTCCATGTTCTACCTAGCCATGGGAACTGAGATCAGCCAACTGACCCCAGCTATTAGTAAAATGTGGGCTGGCATGACAGATCTGACGCTTAGCTGTGAGCCACTTGTGGCGCTACAAGAGCAGATGAAAGCGCAAAACCCTATGATGATGTTAGCCATGGCCGGCATGGCTGCCAATGGCTTGCAAGGTGCTTCAGTAACCATTAATGGCTTTAGCATCGACATGAACACAGGGCAGCCAAAAGCGGCTGATGCCTTAGTGACCTTGTCGGCTGATAATCCACAAACCTTATTAGCAAATGCCAAAGCGATGTTACCGCCTTTGGCGAATATTACGCTGCCAGCTGATGGCGAAGACATTGCCGTAGCGGATATTTTTCCACCCGTTGCCATGCTTAATTTAGATGTGCGGCTAAAGCTAAGCGGTAATCACCTCTTGTTGTATGTGGGTGATAAAGCCACCGCTCAAGCGCAGGTGATCGCTAAAGAAGCCTTAAAGAAAAACGGCATGATTGCTTTTGGTATGGATTATCAACAGTTCTTTGCCGCTCTGGGTGAAATGTTTGCCATGTCAGGACAACCTATGCCTGCCGAACTTGAATCGATGCTGCAATCAGATATGAAAATTGGCATGTCTTTTGGTGTCAACGAGCATGGTGTCGTGATCAGCACAGAAATGAAACTGGCAGACTAAACTCCGTTTAGCGGTTGTAACCGCCTGAAAGATACCTTAAGCCAGAGCCATACTCTGGCTTTTTTATTGCTTGTTTTAGCTGGCTTTTCGCGATTGGCGCGAGTTACGCCAGGCATCATAGCTGTAACAAATTAGCCCCGCCCAAATAAAACTAAAGGTAAATAAGCGCTCGGCCGCAAACGGCTCTTGATAAAGCCAAACACCAAAGATAAACATAAAAGTTGGACCGATATATTGAAAGAACCCCATTGTCGACAAGCGTAAACGACGCGCACCGGCAATAAAGCACAGCAAAGGGATCGTGGTCACAAAGGCCGCAGCCATAAGATAAGCGTTTAACGCCAAGGTGTTGTCTAACAAATTAACGGCTGAACTCTCTGCAAAGAAGTTCCAATACCACAGCGCCAGTGGCATTAACAATAAAGACTCAAAAAACAAACCGGTAATGGCATCGACCGCCAATTTTTTGCGCAACAAACCATAGATCGCAAAAGAACACGCCAAAGTTAAAGCGACCCAAGGCAAAGCACCAAAACTGATGATTTGCCACAACACACCTGCTGCTGCCAGCGATACCGCCAGCCACTGTAATTTACGCAAGCGTTCGCCCAAAAACATCATACCTAGTAGCACATTCAGCAACGGATTAATGTAATAGCCTAAGCTGGCATCGAGCATGTGTTTATTATTCACCGCCCAAATAAACAACCACCAGTTGCCACCTAGCAATACCGCAGTCAGCAATAAGCTAGCCAACATTTTCGGCTGACGAAACACCCTAAACGTGCTGTGTACTTGGCGCAGTGCAACAATCACCAAAGTTAATAAGAGAAATGACCAAACAATACGGTGAATTAAAATCTCCGCAGCCGGGATATAATCAATCTGTTTGAAGTATAACGGGGCAATGCCCCATAAGGTATAAGCACTGGCAGCAAATACACCACCGAGTTTTTGTTCACGCGTTAACGACATAACCACCCCGTAAATTAGCGGCCGATTATACGCACAACGCTAGGATGCGTCTGCCTCTATCTGTGCTAAGCCACACCGGCCTGTTAGCTGCTGCAAAAACAAAGCGGTCAAATATAGGACGTTACATCAATATAAACAATAGCTTAAATAATGCAGGCCTCAGGCAAAAAAAGCGACTAGCCAAGGCTAGTCGCTCAAGATACAGGAAAAAGTATTTCAGTAACGACTTAGTTAAAATCGTCTAATAAAATCAAACCCACGTTACCGGTTAAACCTACACCATCACGAGCAACCGCGGTGTAGATTTTGTTAGCCTCTAAGTCTAACGATAATGGCCCGATAGCAGCCGTTTTGCTACCCGCGGGTGTTACAGTAACAAAGTAAGTACCTTCGGCTAGCGATACATAACCGGTGTCGGCTTTAAATGGCACAGCTGCAAACGCAGGGGTAGCAGCGCTGATATCATTAGTAGCAGTAACATAGATATCAACAGGACCGGCTAAAGTAGAACCATGCACAATACGCACTTGTGCCTCAGTTGCAACGCGACGTGGCATATCTGCTAACACTAACGGTTCAATGGTATCATTTTGCAAAGAACCCACAGCTAACACACTGTAAAACGCGCCTGCATCTAAGGTCAGGTCTGCATCAATGACCACTATGCTATTATCTGCAGCCGCAGCGACTTTAACATTGTAGGTATCTGGAGCAACACCCACATAATCAGTGAAGTCAGGGAAAGATAACGCCGAAACCAGTTCAATACTGTCATTAACGATAACATCAACAGCAGGTGCATCTGAGACGTTATGTACGACGCGCACTGAAGAAGTGGTATTGGCATCAGCCACATCAAAGAAGCTACCATCTGGAGCAACCGCTAACAATGAGACAGGTGAAGCACCTGATAAACGGTTGTTGATTGCCGCTACCACTAAATCCGTGCCTGCGGCTAACTCTAAAGTACCCGAGTCAAATACAACGGTAGATTGGCCTGGAAGTGTAATACGGACACGATAGTTACCTGCTGGCACATCTACCGGCGCAGTAAAGTCTTTATAATCAAGAGTTGCTAAGGGTGCGGTTAAGGCATCCGTTGGCGCAGTAACATGCACATCCACAGTGGGTGCTGCTGAAGCCGCATGTACAACTTGCACACGGATGTTACCCGCAGCCAGTGGTGCAACGTCAGAGGTGACAACTAGCGGTTCTAAGGTTTCATTTGCAACAGAGCCAACAGCAAAAACGGTGTAGTTGGTCGCTTCGGCTAACGACACACCCAATGGACCAATCACTGTGGCGGTGCTATTACCTGGTAAAATGGCATCAACAGCAACTTGGTATGTGTCCGGAGTCACGTTGAAATTTGCAGAACTCTGAGCATAAGCCAAACCCGATACCGCGTTCGCGCCAAAACGAATATTGACATCAGGTGCATCTGACGAGGCATGTACAAACTTCAAGGTGGCATCCGCAACGGCTGCAGGCTGACCTGGTGGTGTGATGGTTTCATCATCGTTACTGCTGTTACAAGCACTTAAGGAAAGCATTGCCACAGAAGCTAAGGAAAGTGTTAATATTTTCTTCATCATTAATACCCTTTTAATTGATAAGCGGGAAAATTTACGCTGTCTCAAAATTACGGGATCAATCGAAAAAGTTGACAAATATCGAAAGAAAACACCTATTTTTTACATAAATCCATTTAACGTTAACTAACGTTGTTGTTCAGTTAATTTAAAAGTCGATATGTGCTGGTTTGGGTAAAAACGGTTTTAGTAGCTCTGCACGCCAGCCTCGTAAATATTCAGGGACCGGTAATTGTGAACGTTGCTCATCGGACACCCGCCAACACCAATTAAAAAACTCATGCAATTGCCGACGGGTTGACAAAAATGGGGCGGGCAAACCACTACTGGCAGCGGCTTCTTTCACCGCCTGCCCCAGTTCAGCTAACACCACCTTTTCTCCGGCAAAACGGTCAAGATGATAAAAACGTTGTGGACACTGCTCTGGCGCTAACGCTTTCGCCTGCTGAATTAACTCCACTAATAGTTTGGCATGTCGACGCATATCACGAGTCGCCATGCCGGGTATATTCAATAAACTTTCTGGGGTGGCCGGGCGGCGTTTCGCTAATTCCAGCAACTGAGCATCTTTAGCCACTAAACCCAATGCCAGATCTTTGCTACTGGCATACTGAAAACGCCAACTTACGATGTCACGTAATACCGCTAATTCACGACTATTTAATTGGGTACTGTTTTTAATCTCTAAAAACTTAAATTGATCAGGCAATTGATGCTGGCGACGTTGCAGTAATTGTTGCCCTTCCGCGAATAAAACCTCGAGTTGCTGCGGGGTTTTAAATTCACTAAGCAAACGTTGATATACATCGAGCAAATATTTTACATCATTCGCAGCATACGCTAACTGTGCGGGCGCTAATGGCCTTGCCAACCAATCAGTACGCGCTTCACTCTTATCGATCACCGCGCCGGTAATTTGCTCGACCAACCGAGCATAGCCAATACTCCCACCCCAACCGATCACTTCTGCTGCAAGTTGCGTGTCAAACAAGGGAGTGAGCTGCGTAATATTAATGGTTGCAAAAGCTTCTAAATCTTCGGTGCAAGAATGCAGAATTTTACAAATATGCGGCGCTGCAAACAACGTTTGTAATGGCGTCCAATCATCAATCGCCAGCGGATCTACCAGCGCAAAATGCTGGCCATCAAATAATTGAATTAACCCTAACTTCGGTGACAGGGTACTTTGCCGGATAAACTCAGTATCAACCGCTAAGCTAGGCTGCTCTGCTGCCTGCAAACAAAAACGGGCTAAACTTTGATTATCACTAAGCAACGACATGGTGTTCTCTCTTCAAAAAATAAAGCCGGCAATCGCCGGCTCTAAGTACTAACCGCGTAATTCGCGGCGTAGTATCTTGCCTACATTCGTTTTGGGTAATTCCTTGCGGAATTCTACCAGTTTAGGCACTTTGTAGCCCGTTAAATGTTGCTTACAGTGCGCAATCACTTCTTGCTCGGTTAAAGAAGGATCTTTTTTCACGATAAACACTTTAACCACTTCACCCGCTACGTCGTTTGGAACACCCACTGCGGCCACTTCAAGTACTTTATCGTTCATGGCGACAACTTCTTCAATTTCATTAGGGAAGACGTTAAAGCCCGACACTAAAATCATGTCTTTTTTACGATCGACAATATAAAAGAAACCTTGCTCATCCATCCGGGCAATGTCACCAGTGTAAAGCCATTCCTCTTTGATGGTTTTAGCGGTTTCCTCTGGGCGGTTTAAATAACCCAGCATCACTTGTGGGCCACGCACTAACATTTCACCTGACTCACCTAGGGCAACATCGTTACCGTTATCATCAATTAAACGGATGTCTGTAGACGGTGCCGGTAAGCCAATGCTGCCGTTAAAGTCTTCTAAGTTCACCGGGCTTAAAGTAACCAGTGGGCAGCACTCCGTTAAACCGTAACCTTCCAATAAGCGACTCTTGGTGACTTTTTTCCAACGTTCAGCGACTGGCCGTTGCACCGCCATACCGCCACCCAGAGAGAGTTTTAGCGTACTAAAATCCAGTTTGTCAAAACCTTGCGTATTTAACAAACCATTAAACAAGGTGTTGACGCCCGTGATCGAGGTAAACGGAAATTTAGCGAGATCTTTAACAAAGTTGGGCATATCACGTGGATTGGTGATCAGTAAATTGGTACCACCTAGCTTAAAGAACACAAAGAAATTCGCCGTTAACGCGAAGATGTGGTAAAGCGGTAACGCCGTGACAACATACTCTTTTCCTGCCACTAAAAAGTGATCTAAAAAGGCGCTGGCTTGCTCTAAATTTGCCACCATATTTCGATGGGTTAACATGGCACCTTTTGATACGCCGGTAGTCCCGCCAGTATACTGCAAAAAGGCAATATCTTCACCGCTGATGTTCGGTTTTTGCCATTGCAGCCTAGCACCTTCTTTCAGCACTTGTTTAAAGGGAATGGCTTTACGCAGTTGATAGGCGGGCACCAACTTTTTCACGTGTTTCACAACAAAGTTAACGACCGAACCTTTGACACTACCTAACATATCACCCATCTTGGTTAAGATGACATGTTCAACTTGTAATTGTTTTTCTACCGCCATCAGCGTGTGCGCAAAGTTATCGACGATAACAATGGCTTTGGCTTTAGAGTCTGACAGCTGATGTTGTAATTCCCGAGGCGTATAAAGGGGGTTTACGTTGACTACGGTACAACCGGCACGCAAGGTTCCCATTAACGCCACTGGGTATTGTAAAAGGTTAGGCATCATAATCGCGACAGCGTCGCCTTTAACCAAACCCAAGGTATTTTGCAAGTACGCGGCAAAGGCTTGGCTTTGCTGATCTAACTCACGATAAGTAAGACTCTTACCCATATTGATAAAAGCGTCTTTATCGGCGTAAGTTTCAATACTACGGCTAAAAATGTCGTTTAATGACGAATAATGATCGGGATCAATTGTTGCCGGCACACCTTCAGGATAACTCTCTAACCAGACTCTATCCACCGTCTACTCCTTTTTTGAAGTTTTTCTATCTGGTCGCTGTCAGGCGTCTATGCTATATTCTGACAAAACCATTTATCGTTATAGTTGTGTTGATGTTGAACAGTAGTTACTGTTGTCATCTAAATACTGAGTTTTTACTCTAGGTTAATCATCCCATAAATGTCTGAAGCAGACAATCAATCTAAGCTGTCGACGTCTTGTGGTTTAATAAATTTCAGTGTCATGCGATCACTTTCACCAATATTTTGGTAAAAATCGCGATCTTCTTGTCCTAATGCCAACGTTGGCGGCAAGGTATAAACCCCTTTCACATAATCTTTGGTGTCTCTTGCATTGGCATTAACTTCACTACGGTCAATTAAATGAAAGCCAATCGCCTCAGCTACAGCGATTAAATAGGCTTCATCGGTATAACCTTCTACGGCATAACTGGTCAGTTCGGTCACTTTAGCAGCACGGTGCTCAACCATTCCTAAGATACCGCCCGGTTTGAGTACCCGAAACATATTTTCTAACGTTGCTCGCAAATGTCCTGCCTGATCCCAAATATGTACATTGCGAAAGCTCAATACCATATCAAATTGGTCAGCGGCTAGTTGCGGAATAAAGTTAGGGGGATCTAACGCGACGCGAGATACTTGGCCAAAAGTGGCCTCTTGCTGCAATATGCGCTGCTCTAATCGGTTGGTCAGTCGAGACCAGAACACACTTTTTTCACCCGCATTATTGCTACCATCTAAACGAAAATGCGCAATCGTCAGTTGCCCTTCATCTTTTAAAAACGGCGCCAAAATTTCGGTATACCAGCCTCGTACTGGCCAAATTTCCAAAACGGACATTTGCGGCTCAATACCAAAAAACATTAAGGTCTCAACTGGATTGCGGTATTGGTTGCGCTGCAAGTGAGCCTCTCCACGCGAACGACTCTCAGACAATTCGGTCAAACGCTGCTGCCACTCGGTGGCATTATTAGCAATGCTCGGCGTAGGCATTAACGCCAGTAATAAACCTAAAGACACTATGCTTGTTGTTATTTTTTTCATAGTAAAACCTTGCTTCATAACATTATTAAGATGCGAACTCTGGATAAGGAACTGCGATCAAACAATTCGCTTTAAGATAACGCCCTATTTGACCAAAAGTCCAGCAAAAGCACCCTGCATACTGGCATCATTTTTTAGCCAGTTTGCCGCAAGCGCCTTGGTGTTGTCATATTCATCCGTTAAACTATAAATACTTCTCTGTTGTTTAAATACACAAGGTATCTGATGCGCGCATTATTACTGCTACCCATAATTGCTTTTGCCTCAACCGCCGCAACTGCAGCGCCAAAAAATATCATTTACATGATAGGTGATGGTATGGGCCCTGCTTACTTAACGGCCTATCGTTATTATCAACACGAGGGGGAACACCCTGTCGCTAACACGATATTTGATGATTTACTCAAGGGTACCGCTAGCACCTACCCTGACGACGACACCCTGGTTACTGACTCTGCAGCAGGTGCTACAGCTCTGGCCACTGGCGTAAAAAGCTATAACGGCGCTATATCAGTCAATCGCCAACACATACCGATTGGCACTATGATGCAACTGGCGAAACATCACGGTAAAGCGAATGGTATGGTCGCAAGTTCTCAGGTTAACCATGCCACTCCCGCGTCCTTTTTAGCCCACAATATCAGTCGGCAAAATTACAATCAGATTGCAGATATGTACTTTGACTACCGGATCAGCGGCAAGCCGGTCGCTGATGTAATCTTAGGCGGTGGCACTCAGTTTTTTATCCGTGAAGATCGGCATCTGGTTAATGAATTTAAAAACGAAGGTTATCAGTACATCGATAATTGGCAGCAACTTGATTCGCTGACTCGCGCACCGGCACTGGCACTGATGGCTGACGTTGCGTTACCTGCTGCACTTAATGCGACTGAACCGAGACAACTAGCGACACTGACCAGCAAAGCTCTACAATTGTTGAGCCCTGCTGAAAAAGGTTTTATGTTGATGGTAGAAGGCAGTCAGATTGACTGGTGTGGCCACGATAACGACATCGCGTGTGCCATGGCTGAAATGGATGATTTTGCCAACGCTATCGCGGTTGCTAAAGCCTATGTCGATGCCAATCCTGATACCTTATTAATTATTACTGCTGATCACGAAACCGGTGGCATGTCTTTAGGGGCGGCAGGCAAGTATTTATGGTTACCAGAGGTCATTAAAGGGGTATCAGCTACGGGGCGTAAAATAGCAGATGAGCTTAACGCTGCCCCAGATGACAACACCGCGCTAGCACGCTGGCTAGCTCTTACCAAGATCCAACTAACCAAAGAAGAACAGCAACAATTGTTAGCTGCTCGGGGCAAAGAGCAAAAAGCCTTACGCGAAGTGGCGGTTAAACTTGTGGCTCAATATTCTTACACCGGTTGGACAACAGGCGCCCATACCGCGGTGGATGTCCCCGTCATGGCTTATGGTAAAAACAGTGAAGATTTCCACGGCTTTATGGACAATACCGATATTGCTAAGCAATTAATCAAGTATATCAGTAGCCATTAAGCCTTTGCGGGCTTAAAAACGCCTAGTATTTATTTTTGCCGGATAGTTAAGTGATTCTGAGACAACACTTAACTATCTAGTATTAACTTGTGCTTTGTTGTTTATTCACTACTTAGACCGGTTAATTGCTCGCGTAACTTTGGGGCGCTGGTATCGTTGTGTAGCCATATATTAAAAAACGCGGGCCCAAAAGTGTTGTCTGCAACCACCCCAGTTTTAGAGCCATTAAAATAAAACTCAACACTCGAATCCGCTAACAGCACTGCCGCTAAACGATCACCCTCTTTTACATCACGCCACAAAGTCTTTAATTGTTCAGCCCAGTCAGCTTGTTGCTCAGGGGTGCTTTGTTTCAGCTTTTTCCACTCATCAACTGTTGCCTCGATGAACTGATCACGGCTAATCTTGCGTTTATAAGTTAACTCTAACAATAACGGCGAGCTTTGCTGGTAATCGACATAACGGCCATCGCGGGTCGCTAAACGTGCATCGTATAACTGCCAAAATAAATAACGGTAACTTCCTTGGCCAACGGTCTCAAGTTGCGGAACCGCGAACAACGGGAATGACACACCCAGTGCTAAAACAATACCCAATAACTTAAGCATAGCCCCTCCAAATAACTTGCCAAAAGCAGCGTTGTGATGCCGCCGACGATAATGTTTAGACTATTTCTGAGCGGAACCGTTCAACTCTTACGCTGTGCTGGTCTCTAACAAGCTTGGGATCTTACCGAAAATCACACCTAATAAGCCCCAGACTAAACATAAAACGATGTAAGAAGTCACGCCTGATGGGAAGCTCATGACACCGTCACTTAATGCCGCACCGCCAATATAAGACAGCGGCCCACCGGTCGCGCCCAAGGCAAACCCCAGCCAAGGTTTTGTTAAGAAACGACTCATCACTTCAACCAGTGCTAACGCAAATATGGCCCACAACAAAATAAACCACAGCGGTAACCAAGCCAATTGCGCAAAGCTTAAGATCCCGGTTGCGACTAATAACGAGTCAACACTGATACCTAAAATGGCAGCCGCCAATACCAAATAACGCGCCTTCATTGACGGCAGTTGCCAAAGACCATAAAGCAAATAAGCTAAAACCGGCCAAAAAGCCAATTGCTGAAAATAGACCAGTAAAAACCAACTTAACTCAAAGCCAATTAAGACTCGCCAATTTAATTTAACCTTAACGCTGCTCATGATTGCTTCATCTTGGCTGCCAACTTACAGCGTAAACCGTAAGGCAACACACTCAGCGTTTTTAATAAATAGGCTAAGCGTCTTGGAAAACGCAGCCGTAAATTTCCCGCTTCGATGCCATCAAAAATACGTTTAGCTGCGGCGGCCACAGGCATTAAGAAAGGCATCTGAAAATCATTTTTTTGCGTTAATGGCGTATCAATAAAGCCGGGTTCAATCAAACAAATATGGATGCCGCTATGAGATAAATCGACGCGTAAACTATCAACAAAATAGCTGACCGCAGCTTTACTGGCACCGTAGGCTTCTGAACGAGTAAAAGGAAAAAAATGTGCCATTGAACTAACAATCGCTAAAGTATTGCCGGCTTTTAAGCGTGGTAATAACAGCTTAGTACTGCTAACAACAGCCTGAAAATTAATGGCAAAAGTTCGTGCAAACGCATCTAAATCGAGATCATTAGCCTCGACATATTCGCAATTCCCGGCATTTAACAGCACCACATCAAAATGAAGTGCTGCCGGTAAACTGGCTTGCCATTCTTGCATTGCTGCATAATCTGTTAAATCTAAGCTGACAGGGATAATTTTTTCAGGATGTTCAGCAGCCAGTGCCGCTAACTTATCTTCTGAGCGAGCCACCGCGTAAACCGTCCAGCCCTGCTGTGCATAATAGCTTGCGGTTTCGCGCCCGATACCTGAGCTAGCGCCGGTAATAAGAATTGTTGCAGACATATTCACTCCTGTTATGTCGCTGAGCTCACTCACGCATTAGCTTCTGTAAGCAAGGCCAAATAAATATTAAGCGAGCAAAAAAGATATAACTTGTACGTAAAGGAATTAGAACAGTTCAGTGTGGCAGTAGAAGGGATAAGCGAAGCGAAAAAATTAAAGCAAACAATTAACAGCCATTAAGCGTATAAATCAACACCTAGCATGGCTTGAACTTCGCTGCGGCGTTGTTCGTTTTGCAAACTTTGATAGGCAGCAACCGCGCGTTCGTTGCGTTGTTCCGTGTTATCGCGAAAAGATTGGCGGTTAGTTTGCGCTTCCCGCTCGCTATCTAATCGCTCCACCGCATCACGCTCAAAACGAATACCCGCCGTTTCTTTAACCACACTCTCCCGCTCTGGCTGCACCGTACGACTCGGCTGTGGCCGATTCGTTGCCGGATTTAGCAAGCTACTAGGATTAATGTTGTTACTGGCGTTGATGCTCATGCAAGATCTTAGCTATTGGACAGTGCTCTAATTATAGACAAGTAATCAACCAACAAGCCAGTAACTTTTGCAAACAGTGATATTAATATGCATTTGCAAGCTAGCGTCTTCAAGCTAACGTCTCTGAGTATGGTCAGACCTGTACCGGAGTACGGTCTGACCAGTCTCAGAGTGTGGTCGAACCTGTCTCAGAGTGCGGTCTGACCAGTCTCTGGTAATGTGAGTGTGGTTAGGGGTTAACGGCCGGGCAGTTTTTGCCAAGTGACTTCGTCTCGCACATAAACCGGTTCGGCCTGCTCTGCTGCAACAAAGTGGCCCTGTTGCCATGCCTGAGCAGCAAAAGGCAGCATGTATTGTGCTGAGGGATATAAAATATCTTTGGCCACGCTGGCTGAAAGTATGCCTTGCAGCTGGCTCTGATAGGTTTGCCAGCCGGTGCCGACGGCCATTACTTCAGTGTCAAAATTTAAAGCGGTTATCGCTGCGGGTAAGGCGCTAGGCTTTGCCGCCACTTCAGCGCTAATCGCCTGCATCAAACCCTGCTCATCACGAGCATAGACAGCCAAATAGACCTCGGCCATCCGCGCATCAATTGCAGCAATAACGTGTTGAGCATTTTTTAACTGCGCAGCAGCTTGTGCCATCGCCGCCAAAGTCGAAACGCCATATACCGGTACATCGACGCCAAAGGCTAAACCTTGTGCGACCGACACGCCAATCCTTACGCCAGTAAAACTCCCAGGGCCACGACCAAATACGATACCATTTAGCTGATTCAGGTTAACACCGGCCTCAGCCAATAATTGCTGCACCATAGGTAGAATACGTTTGCTGTGTTGTTGCGGGCATACTTCGTCTAGGGTCAGTATTTTGCCATTGTGACTTAACGCGACGGAACACGCTTCGGTAGAAGTATCTAACGCTAAAAAATTCATGAGTTTCCTTGTTGCTGCTCTTTTAAACCTTGCATCTCTTTTAAAAACTGACTGGCCGCGCCGAGATCACGCGTTCGCCGCATCGGTGGCAAGCTTTTTAAAAAGGTCGCCCCATAGGGTTTAGTCACCAACCGATTATCGCAAATCACCAGCACACCGCGATCGGTTACATCACGGATCAGTCGGCCGACCCCTTGTTTTAAGGTAATCACCGCTTGCGGTAATTGTACCTCAGCAAAAGGATCTTTACCGCGCATCGCACAATCTTCCACCCTCGCTTGTAACAACGGATCATCTGGCGAGGCAAAGGGTAGCTTGTCGATAATGACACAACTTAAGGTATCACCACGTACATCAACGCCTTCCCAAAAACTGCCGGTACCCAGCAGCACCGCATTTTCTAATTTAACAAATTGTTCTAACAATAAACGTTTACCGGTAGAGCCTTGAATAAGCACCGGCTGGCGAATTTGTTCAGGTAAGGCTTTCGCCATCATCTGTAACATACGATGGCTGGTAAATAAGAAAAAACAACGCCCGTTATTAGCGGTAATTAGCTCAATTGCCATAGTTAATAAAGCATGCATCATTGCAGGCTCGTGCGGCTCTGGCATAAATCGCGGCACACAGAGCAGCGCTTGTTGCGCATAATCAAACGGGCTTTCGAGTAACAGGGTATCTGCCCCCGTCAAGCCCATTTGTTGTTGATAATGGGCAAAGCCTTCATCTACCGATAGCGTGGCTGACGTAAAAATCCAGCTGCGCTGCTCAGCAAACACTAGCTTGTTAAATTTATCGGCAATACTCAGTGGCGTTAAATGCAAACCAACATGCAATTTGCTGGTTTCGAACCAAAGACTCACCCCCGTTTGTTCAACCTGCAGCAATTTTTGCAGTTGGCTTTTAAGCTGTGCTAAACGCTCGTAGCAATTATCCAAGGTTTGGCTGCGGCCTAAGCTACTTTTAACAATCTGGTACAACATATCTAGCGCATCGTTTATGCGGGTGATCGCCGTTTGCATAGCCGGGTTTTGATAAGCTTGCCGCCAATTGCCACGCGCGGGATCTGTGGCAAATTGCAGCCGCCAATCGCGAGTCAGGCTGGCCACTTTATCTGCAGCCTTGCTTAGCTGAATGACATCTTTTAGCTCTGCCTTACCGACTAACTCAATGTCTTTACACAGATCTTGTAAAATACGGCTAGAGAAATGTTCGCCAAAATACTCACTGGCGATATCAGGGATCTGATGCGCTTCATCAAAGATCACCACTTCCATTTCTGGCAACAACTCACCAAAGCCAGTATCTTTTAAGGCTAAGTCAGCAAAAAATAAGTGATGATTCACTACCACTAAATCGGCGGCCTGTGCCTCTTTGCGCGCTTTTAATAAGTGGCACTCTTCATAAACGGGGCAGTCTTTACCCAAGCAGTTATCGGTAGTACTGGTTACATAGGGTAAGGCTTTGGAGTCTTCGGCAATATAGGTTAATTCGCCGATGTCACCGCTGTGCGTCTCCGCAGACCATTTTTTGATTAAGCTTAAATCGGCGATCAGTTGCGGATCAGCTACCGGAATATGCTGATAATGCTGCTCTAAACGAAACAAACACAGGTAATTTGAGCGGCCTTTAAGTAAAGCCGTTTTAACCGGTAACGCTAACGCTTGAAGTACGGTTGGCAGATCACGAAAGTACAATTGCTCTTGCAGGTTTTTCGTTCCGGTTGATAACACCACTTTTTTACCAGACAGTAACGCAGGCACTAAATACGCATAGGTTTTACCGGTACCCGTCCCGGCTTCTACCACCAAGGCACCGTCTTTTTGAATGGTTTGTTCAACAGCGGTTGCCATTTCCAGTTGCGCGGCGCGAGGTTTAAAGCCTGCAATATGCTGCGCGAGTATACCGTTTTCAGCAAAGGCTTTGGCAGATTTAACGGCCATAGGTTATCCAGATGAAAACGGGCAAATTGCAATAGCTCACTGGCACTCCACAAAGGCTTGATTAGCTTAAACGCAGGCTTTGAAACGCTAACGTAACCGCTGCATAAGATGTATTGCTGGCTATTATGCCTTGTTCAGCTAAAAAATCAGACAAAAATATCTAAATGCCCGTCTTTATCAACATGCTGATCTTCTTCGGGAGTGGTGTAAGGGGCGGCAGGATAATCATCAGCGAGGCCGGTTTTATAACCAAAACGACGTAAAATAAGGTACTTTTGCTCTTCGCGCTTGAGGGGCTCAAGGCGTGCCTCTTTAAAAACAGGCAGCACCGTTTTCGGGTCCGGCTCAATCGGCGTTCCCGGAATACGTTGTATAAATGGCATAAAAGCATCCATTTTTGCCTCCTGTCCGTATCTCAAATGTTATTTGGGTTCTATATTATTATATCGGCGGAAAATCGCATCACTTTAATGCTATGAGTGCAATGCATGCCTATACAACCTGACCACAATTTAAACAAATGGTTTAATTTTTAAAAACACGACTCTGCAACTGTTTAGCTTAAAAAAACGCAGCATCAGCTTATACTATTGATTTTAATGACTTTACATTAAATTACCCGTTGGATTACTTGAAAAAAAGCGCTTGCGAAAAACAGTCTGCTGCAGTAACTTGTATAGCATAGCATTTTGGATAAATTTACAGCATGAATAGTTTAACAGTAACATTGCATCACCATCATATAACCTAGCCTTACCGCTTAGGTGGAGGGCTGTTGTCTGGGCCTCCGGTGCATCTTGTTACTCGCAACCCCGCAGGCCTAAGCCACGGGGTTTTTTGTTTTTAATTACAGTTTTTAATTTTCGGAGTGACCAATGAGTCCAGCCATTGAAAGTAAGCGTCTTCGCATCGGTATGCAAAAATCAGGTCGTCTGTCGATTGAATCACAAGCACTGCTAAGCAGCTGTGGTTTAAAAATTAATCTACGTGAACAACGCTTAATTGCTCACGTTGAAAATATGCCGATTGATATTTTACGGGTGCGAGATGATGACATCCCAGGCTTAGTAATGGATGGCGTCTGTGATCTAGGCATTATCGGCGAAAACGTATTAGAAGAAGTGTCACTGCAACGGCAAATCGACAACGAAAGCGCGGACTATGAAGTGCTAGCCCGCTTAGATTTCGGCGGTTGCCGCTTATCAATTGCCGTACCACAAGAAGAGCAATACCAAGGCGTTAGCAGCCTTGAAGGCAAAACCATTGCAACTACTTACCCACGTTTACTGACGCGCTATTTAAAACAGCAAGGCGTGAATGCCCGCGTAGTGATGTTAACCGGTTCAGTTGAAGTGGCACCTCGGGCCGGTTTAGCCGATGCGATTTGTGACCTCGTTTCTACCGGCGCGACTTTAGAAGCTAATGGTTTAAAAGAAGCCGAAGTGATCTACCGCAGTAAAGCCGTGCTGATCCAACGCAAAGGTTTAGCTGATGCTCAGCACCAGAAACTGATTGCTAAGTTAATGCCACGCATTCAAGGCGTGATGCAAGCCAACGAAAGCAAATACATCATGCTGCACGCCCCGCGCGCTAAGTTAGATGAAGTGATCGCGTTATTACCTGGTGCAGAAAATCCAACCTTACTGCCACTCGCCGGCAATAACGATATGGTGGCACTGCATGTGGTCAGCAGCGAAACGCTGTTCTGGGAAACCATGGAACAACTTAAAGTGTTGGGCGCCAGCTCAATCTTAGTATTACCTATTGAAAAGATGATGGAGTAATCGATGCAACGCTTTAACTGGAGTCAACTTGATCAAGCTGGCCAACAAGCGGCCTTGGCCAGACCGGCCCTTCCTGATTCAGCCAGCCTTGCACCCAAAGTACGCGAAATCATTGCCACAGTGCGAGCAGAAGGTGATGCTGCCTTACATCGTTTTAGTCAGCAATTTGATCAGCTTACCGAAAACCCGTTAGCGTTAAGTGCCAGCTTGCAGCAGAAGTTATTAAGCCAATTACAACCTGAGCGCAAAGCCGCGATTGAATTAGCCTATGACAATATTCGCAAGTTTCATGCGGCGCAATTACCGCGGGATATCGAAGTTGAAACCAGTATTGGCGTAATGTGTCAGCTAAAAAGTCGCCCGATTGGCAGTGTCGGCCTGTATATTCCTGGCGGTAGTGCGCCGTTACCTTCTACGGTGTTAATGCTGGGTGTTCCGGCGCAATTAGCCGGCTGCCCACGTGCAGTCTTGGTCACGCCACCGGGTAAACCCTTGGCGACCGATATTGCACCCGAGATTATTTATGCCGCTAACCTTTGTGGCATTACCGAAATTTATACCATTGGCGGGGCTCAAGCTGTGGCGGCGCTGGCTTACGGTACAGAGACGATTGCCAAAGTAGATAAAATTTTTGGACCAGGCAATCGCTATGTTACTGAAGCGAAACAGCAAGTAAGCCAAGATGCAAAAGGTGCGATGATTGATATGCCAGCCGGCCCGTCTGAGGTGCTCGTGCTGGCCGATGCTCAGGCTAACCCAGAGTTTGTCGCAGCAGACTTACTCTCGCAGGCTGAACATGGCCCTGATTCACAGGTTATTTTAGTTAGCGATAGCGCAAGTTTGCTGGATGCCGTAGAGCAAGCCCTCAGCGTGCAATTAGCCGCCCTTCCGCGCCGTGATATTGCCGCACAAGCGCTAGCACACAGCCGAGCCATCTTAACAGCCGACTTAGACAGCGCCATTAGTGTGACCAATGCCTATGCGCCAGAGCACTTAATTGTGCAAACAGAGCAAGCCGAGCTACTCACTGAGCGCTTTACCAGCGCAGCCAGTATTTTTGTTGGCGCTTGGACGCCCGAATCCGCTGGGGATTACGCCAGTGGCACTAACCATGTATTACCCACTTATGGCTATAGCCGCACCGTCTCAAGCTTGTCGATGACCGATTTTTACCGCCGCTTTACCGTGCAGCAATTATCTGCCACCGGGATGCGCAATATTGGCCCCGCCATTGTCACCCTGGCTGAAGCCGAAAGTTTAGAGGCGCACGCCAATGCAGTACGGTTACGCTTGGCCAGTTTATTAAAGGAGACTGAAAATGTCTAAGGTACACCCGCTGGCCCGTGATGCCGTAAAAGCTATCGTGCCTTATGCTTCTGCCCGCAGCTCGATGAGTGGCGGTGCGGTGTGGCTTAATGCCAATGAAAACGCGCTAGCGCCCGCTTATCAGTTAGATGGCATCTTTAATCGCTATCCGTCTTGTCAGCCAAAAGCGGTAATTGATGGTTACGCTGCGTATGCAGGATTAACTGCCGAGCAAGTATTGGTAAGCCGTGGCGCAGATGAAGGCATTGAGCTGCTGATCCGAAGCTTCTGCGAGCCAAAGCAAGATAGCATTACAATTTGCCCACCGACCTATGGCATGTATGCCATCAGCGCCGAGAGCAATCAAACGTCGGTGAATAAAGTACTGTTAAAAGATAATGAGCGTTTAGATTTACCCGGCATTTTCGCTACCTCGCCAAAGCTTGTGTTTATTTGTAGCCCCAATAACCCAACCGGTGATCTCATTCCGCGCGAAGATATTATCGCCGTGTTAGAGCACTTTAAAGATCAAGCCTTAGTGGTGGTCGATGAAGCCTACATTGAATTTGCACCAGAGGCGTCTGTGGTGTCGCTACTGAGCCGTTATCCGCACTTGGTGATCTTGCGCACGCTATCTAAAGCCTTTGGTTTAGCGGGTTTACGTTGTGGTTTTACGTTGGCTGCACCTGAAATTATCTACGCCCTGAAAAAAATGATTGCGCCCTACCCGATTGCCGAGCCGGTGGCACAAATTGCTGCGCAAGCCCTATCGCCCGCTGGTATCGCGCAAATGCAACAGAGCGTAGCCACCATTAACGCTTTACGTGATGACTTTATCACGCTTGCCGCAAGCTTACCGGGCATTAATAAAGTATGGCCAAGCAATGCTAACTATGTGCTGTTGCAAGTAAGCGATGCCGCAGCCTGTGTTAATGCGCTAATTGCAGAGGATATCTTGATCCGCAACCAATCTAGCCAACTGGGTTTATCGCAGGTAGTACGGGTATCCATTGGCAGCCCTGCAGAAATGCAGCGCTTAGCCGGCGCAATGCAACGTTATTTCCAACCTAATCAGAGAGAAACCGCATGAGTGGCCAACCTATTTTATTTATCGATCGTGACGGCACCATGGTAGAAGAGCCGCCAATAGACAAGCAGCTCGATAGCCTTGAAAAATTGGCCTACGAGCCAGGCTTAGTGCCGGCGCTATTAAAACTGCAAGCGGCGGGTTATCGCTTAGTGATGGTGACCAATCAAGATGGTTTAGGCACCGACAGCTTTCCGCGCGATACCTTTGATGCGCCCCATGACAAAATGATGCAATTGTTAACCTCGCAAGGTATTCAGTTTGATGATGTGCTGATTTGCCCACATTTTGAGCGTGATAACTGCAGTTGCCGCAAACCGAAATTGGGTTTAGTCAAAGACTACCTGCAACAAGGTAAAATCGATTTTACCAATTCTTATGTGATTGGCGATCGGCTAACCGACGTGCAACTGGCTGAAAACATGGGCTTACCATCTTTTCACTATCAACGCGACAGCTTAGGTTGGGCTGAAATCACCAAACGCTTATTAAGCCGTGGCCGCAGCGCGACCGTGGTGCGTACCACCCGCGAAACCGATATTAAAGTGACGGTCGATTTAGATAGCAGTGGTAATAACCTGTTCAACACGGGCGTTGGCTTTTTTGATCATATGTTAGAGCAAATAGCTACCCACGGCGGCTTCTCATTGCAAGTGGAGGTGAAAGGCGATTTACATATTGACGATCACCACAGTGTCGAAGATACCGCCCTCGCCTTAGGCCAAGCCTTAAAACAAGCGCTGGGTAACAAGCGGGGTATCAACCGCTTTGGTTTTGTGCTGCCGATGGACGAGTGCCGCGCCGAGTGCATTTTAGATTTATCGGGTCGGCCGCTGTTTGTGTTTAACGGCGAGCTAGGCGAAGGTGCGGTGGGCGGTTTAACGCTGGAGATGGTGCCACACTTTTTCCGCTCAATAAGCGATGCCATGTTGATGTCTTTGCACTTGAGCATTACCGAAGGTAATAAGCACCATAAAGTAGAAGGCTTATTTAAAGCCTTTGGCCGGGCGCTACGCCAAGCCATCACCGTATCGGGTGAAGCCTTACCAAGCTCAAAAGGAGTGTTGTAATGAGTTTGGTGATTGTTGATACCGGCTGTGCCAACATCAGCTCAGTGTATTTTGCGGTAAAACGCTTAGGCGTTGAGCCTGTAATAAGCCGTGATGCCGCGGTGATCCGTGATGCCTCGCGGGTGATCTTACCGGGCGTTGGTACCGCGAAAGCGGCCATGCATAATTTAGCCGAGCGCGAGCTTATAGGTACCTTACAAAGCCTAACGCAGCCGATGCTGGGTATTTGTTTGGGCATGCAAATGCTCACCGCCCACAGTATGGAAGGTGATGTAGCCTGTTTAGGATTAATTCCAGGCGAAGTGGCACCGCTTAATGCTGCCGGTTTACGCTTACCGCATATGGGCTGGAATACCTTGCATAAGATCAGTAAGCACCCCATTTTGGCCGGCTTTACTGAACAAGATTATCTGTATTTTGTGCACAGCTTTGCAGTGGTGCCGAGCGAATATAGCTTAGCACAATGCCACTATGGCTCTGACTTTGCCGCGGTTATTGGCAAAGATAATGTGGTCGGTGCGCAATTTCACCCTGAGCGCTCAGGTAAAGTGGGCGCGCGATTATTACAAAACTTTCTGGAGTGGCAGTTGTGATTATTCCGGCGATAGATTTAATTGACGGCACTGTCGTGCGTTTATACCAAGGCGCTTACGATAAAACCACCGAGTACACTTTCAGCCCCTTTACGCTTCGCGATAGCTATGCCAAAGCCGGTTCCCCGCTACTGCATGTGGTTGACCTCTCGGGTGCCAAAGATGCCAGCAAGCGGCAAATTGCCCTGTTAACCAAGCTAATGACCGACTCGCCATTGCAAATTCAAGTCGGTGGTGGTGTGCGCAGCGAGCAAGATGTGATGGATTTACTCGCCGCCGGTGCTAGCCGCGTGGTGATTGGTAGCTTAGCAATTCGGGAGCCTGAGTTGGTTCAAGGCTGGATCCGCAAATACGGCGGTGAGCGCATTGTGTTAGCCTTAGATGTGGCCATTAATGCCCAAGGCGAAAAAACCTTACCCAGCCACGGTTGGATTGAAGAGTCTGGCGTAACACTAGAGCAAGTGTTAGACGGTTATATTACCGCCGGTGCCAAGCATGTACTGTGTACCGATATCAGTAAAGATGGCACCTTAACTGGCGCTAATGTGGCGTTATACCGTGAGCTAAGCAGTAAATACCCAACGCTGGCTTGGCAAGCGTCTGGCGGCATCGGTTCATTAGCCGATATCCAAGCGTTAATCGGCTCGGGTGTTGCGGGGGTGATCTTAGGTCGCTCGCTGTTAGAAGGTAAATTTACGCTTGAGGAGGCCATTGCATGCTGGCAAAACGCTTAATTCCTTGTTTGGATGTGCGCGATGGCAAGGTAGTCAAGGGCGTACAGTTTCGTAACCATGAAATTATTGGTGATATAGTGCCATTGGCCCAGCGCTATGCTGAAGCCGGCGCAGATGAATTGGTATTTTACGATATCACGGCGTCCAGTGATGGCCGGGTGGTTGATAAGAGCTGGGTGCGCCGCATTGCTGAGGTAATAGATATTCCCTTTTGTGTGGCCGGTGGTATTAAGTCGGTGGCAGATGCCGGCAAAATTTTGGAGATGGGCGCCGATAAAGTGTCGATTAACAGCCCAGCCCTTTCTAACCCGCAGTTAATTGCCGAGCTTAACCAAACCTATGGGCAGCAGTGTGTGGTCATTGGGATTGATAGCTTTTTTGATGTGGCGTCGGGCCAATATCAAGTATATCAATTTACCGGCGATGAGAGCCGCACCCAAAAAACACAGTGGTTAACTCGCGACTGGGTGACTGAGGTGCAGCGCTTGGGTGCCGGTGAGATTGTGCTGAACTGCATGAATCAGGATGGGGTGCGGCAAGGTTACGATTTGGCGCAGCTGAAAACCATTCGGGATCTGTGCAAGGTGCCGTTGATCGCCAGTGGTGGTGCCGGTGCAATGCAGCATTTTACCGAAGTGTTTCAACAAGCCGATGTGGATGGGGCCTTAGCGGCCAGTGTCTTCCACAAGGGTATTATTCAGATCAGCGAGCTAAAAGCGAAGTTACTGGCCGATGGTATTAGTATACGGCCTTAAAAGGAAAGCCATAAAACCCACGCAAGCACCACGTACATTTTTGCTGTGACACGCCGTGAAGCTTTCTCGGGGCTAGATTGTGAATATCATTCATGATATTCGCCCATTTGGACAGCAAGGCTGGCCCAAAAGGCAAACTTTTGGATTGAAGTTTGCCACACTACGGGAAAGTATTTACGGCGTCTTTGCGTGCTGTATTCATATGAAACGGACTAGAGATAACGCTAATAGACGTATCGCTCTTGCATAGCTCAGGGCTTTTTCTGAGCTGAGGAGCGAAACACTGATACTGCTAAGCAAAGCGTCTTTGGCATGGATGCCAAAGAGGAGCCTACAGGGAAGTATTCACGGCGGCTTTGCGTGCAGTATCAGTGTGAAGCGTGGAAGTGTTTACAGCGGTTTTGCGCACAATGACCATGTGAAGCGTACTAGAAATAACGCTAATGCTACATGGCAAAATACACATTCGAACGTGAGAATTACATGATGAACCAACAACAGATTGAACAACTGAGCTGGCCTGAAAATCAGTTACTGCCCGCCATAGTGCAGCATGCCATCTCGGGTAAAGTGCTGATGCAAGGGTATATGAATCCAGTAGCACTGTCTCACACCCTTGCAAGCAACACGGTTACCTTTTTCAGTCGCAGTAAACAGCGGTTGTGGACCAAAGGTGAAAGCTCAGGTAACACCCTAAGCCTGGTCAGCATTGACAAAGACTGCGATGCCGACAGCTTACTAATTATGGCGCTGCCGGCAGGCCCTACTTGCCACGAAGGCACCGAAACCTGCTGGCATGATAATAACGCCAACAGCCCACAACTGAGCTTTTTGTATGACTTAGAGCAAGTGATTGCCAGCCGCGAAGGTGCCGATCCGAAAAGCAGCTATACCGCCAGTTTATTTGCCCGTGGCGTAAAACGCATTGCGCAAAAAGTGGGGGAAGAAGGTGTAGAGTCAGCCCTTGCGGCCATGGCAGGTGATAAAGAAGAGCTGGCAAACGAAGCAGCAGATTTAATCTTCCACCTACTTGTTTTGCTGCGCAGTCAAAAATTAGCACTTAATGATGTCATTAAAGTGCTACAAGATCGTCATAAATAACAATACGCTAGCGATTTTACTGGGCTGAAAACGTTTTATACTGCGCGATTCAGCCTTTCTCATGACAACGTTCGTGCAAAATATATGCTATTCTTAACAGTGACGTTTTGGCTTAAAGACCATGGGTAGCTGGACGTTGGGGTGATTTAGCGCTTGCTGCAACAACGCTAAATCACAACTTGAGTTAACGCCTGACAAATAATGGATTAATTGGCATGGGCAAATTTAAAGCAGACATCAAATTTGATGTCCAAAATCTAAACCCTGTGCTGGCGTCGTGGCAGTTTTCAGCCAGTAATCAAGCACCGGATGCGCAACAGTCTGTTCTAAAAACCTTAGACCTCAACCTGCTAAATAGCATTTTTGAGAACTTTCAAAAAGCCTTAGGCGTGTCAATCGCGCTGATTGATTTACAAGGTAAAGTCGTCTCTTCATCTAACTGGCAACGCGTTTGTATGCAGTTTCATCGTCAGCACCCGGCTAGCCTTAAAAATTGCATTAACTCTGATACAACTCTCGCTAACGAAGCCATAAAACAGCAAAATTATGCCACTTATGCGTGTTTAAATGGCTTAATTGACTGTGCAGCGCCAGTAAAAATAAACAATAAGCACGTAGCTAATCTTTATATTGGTCAATTCTTTATAAAAAAACCGGATTTAAACTTTTTTAAACAGCAAGCAAAAGCACATAATTTTGATGAAGATAGCTATTTAAAAGCGATTGCCGAAGTCCCTATTATCCCAGAATCAAAAATTGAAGCGATGATGAAACTGATCGCTTTTCTGGCAGAACAAGTCGCAGAGCTGAGCCATAGCAATTATAAAGCAGACCGCATGCTGCAAATTGTCGAGCAACAAGTAAAAAATCGAACGCACGAATTAGAAATGCAAAACCAGATCCTTAGTATGATCAGTCATGGTTCGGTATTGTCTGATGTTTTAATACAACTTGTTCGACAAATTGAAGCCCAATATCCTGAAATATTATGCTCGATACTGTTACTCGATGACGCGCAGTATTGTTTACGCGTGGCCGCCGCCCCTTCGTTACCTCAAACGTTTAATGATGCTATTGATGGATTAACACCGGGCCCTGATGTCGGATCTTGCGGCAGTGCGGCTTACAGTGGCCAAGCTGTTATGGCTGAGGATTTATTACAACATCCTCATTGGCAAGCCTATCGCGAATTGGTGTTATTGAACGACTTAAGAGCCTGTTGGTCAATTCCGATAAAAAATGCCCAAGGTAAAGTGTTAGGTGCATTTGGCTTTTATCAAAAAGAACCCGGCTTACCCTCGGCTGAGTTTAGCAGCAAGATGTCTATTTTCAGTAACTTAGCTGAGCTTGCCATTTCCCGCTCGCTCTCAGCTGAACATATTCATAAAATGGCGTTTTATGATCATCTCACCGGTTTAGCCAATCGCCGCTTATTGGATGATCGCCTACAACTGGCTTTTAAACAAAGCAAGCGCAGCAACAGCTTTGGCGCTTTATTATTTATCGATTTGAATCATTTCAAGCCAGTGAACGATCGCTTTGGCCATAAAGTGGGCGACTTACTACTGATTGAAGTAGCGAATCGGCTAACAAATCAAGTACGAGAAGTCGATACGGTTGCTCGCTTAGGGGGTGATGAGTTTGTCATCGTGTTGTGCGATTTAGACTGTGATGCCGATAAAGCAAAAACGCTGGCACAACAACTGGCCGAAAAAATCAGTGCGGCTTTAGCAGAGCCTCATGTATTTACCGAAACGCTTGCCGTAAAGCATAGCTGCACGGGTAGTATTGGCGCTAACTTATTTCATGGGGCACTTCACAACAGTTCAGACGTATTGCGACAAGCAGACATGGCGATGTACCAAGCTAAACAGCAGGCTAAAGCCATTTGCTGGTTTGAATCTCGTTAATGCCTACTTACTTAACAAAAGTGTAACGGTGTATGTCTACGGCTTGACAAGACTGAGCCATGCACCGACTATAACGTTGTAACCTCGTTATCCTCATTAATTCAATAAGACTAAGAGATTTTATGAAAAAGTCATTACTTGTACTGGCACTGGCCAGCGGTTTCGCTATGGCAGATGAAGGCATGTGGATGCCGCAACAGCTGCCCAATATTGCCACTGAATTAAAAGCAGCTGGCCTAGAATTAGATCCAGCTAACTTGACGAAATTAACCGAATTCCCAATGGGCGCCATCGTCAGTTTAGGTGGCTGTTCAGCGTCTTTTGTTTCACCACAGGGATTAGTAGCCACTAACCATCACTGTGTTTACAACAGCATCGCGCACAACTCTACTGCAGAGAATGACTTACTCAGAAATGGTTTTTTAGCCAAAACTTTAGCCGAAGAAGTGCCGGCCGCACCGGGTAGCCGTATCTATGTCACTAAGGCGGTTGATAACGTCACTAACAAAGTGATTGATGCCCGTACCGCCAAATTATCTGGTAAAAAGCGTGTAGACGCGATTGAAGCCAATCAAAAAGCCATCGTTGCGGAATGTGAGCAGGATGCGGGGCATCGCTGTTCTGTAGCGGCTTATTACGGCAGCTTAGAATATTATTTAATTAAGCAATTAGAAATTAAAGATGTGCGTTTAGTGCACGCCCCTGCCGAAGGTGTCGGTAAATTTGGTGGCGACACCGATAATTGGATGTGGCCACGCCATACCGGTGATTACGGTTTTCTGCGAGCTTATGTTAGCCCTGAAGGGAAATCAGCCGATTTCCATGCGGACAACGTGCCTTACACCCCAGATTTTCACTTGAAATTAGCGAAAGAAGGCTTAAAAGAAGGTGATTTTGTGATGGCATTAGGCTATCCGGGGCGCACTAACCGCCATCGCTTACCGTCTGAAGTGGCGGACACCTTTGAGTGGAGCTATCCGAACACCGTTAGCCAGTTTGCTGAAACACTGGACATTATTGGCCGCGAAACGGCCGATGACCGTGATGCAGCATTAAAATATGCCAGCCGAGTGGCAGGTTTAAATAACTACATGAAAAATCGCCAAGGCATGCTCGATAGCTATGCACAAAGCGATTTTCTAGCGCGTAAACAAGCTGAACATCAAGCATTGACCGCTTGGGTTAACAGCAATAACGCCAACAAAAAAGCCTATGCCAAAGATCTGGCTAATATCGAAAAACTGTTAAAAGAGCAGCAGCAACAAGGCCGCGATAATTATTTACTGAATAATGCGAGCCCTCGCTTACTTGGCACAGCCCGCAGTTTGTACCGCTTGGCGCAAGAGAGCACTAAGCCCGATGCAGAGCGAAAAGCAGGTTTCCAGGCACGTGATTTACCGCGCTTTAAAGCCTTTATCGCCGGTATGGATCGCTCTTTTGATGTGCGTGTAGAAAAAGCGTTAGATCTGCAAAGCTTAACTAAGTATGTTGCTTTACCGAAAAAACAACGCAATGCCGACTTCGACAAAGCGATGGGCATCAAAGATAATATGGATCAAGCCGCTTTAGTGGCACTGATTGATAGCTGGTATGCCGCTACTGTATTAACGGATGCAGCACAGCGCGCGGCCCTGCTCGAAAGCACACCCGCACAATTTGCTAATAGCAACGATCCTTTTGTTAAAGCCGCAGTGGCACTGTACAAAACGGATCGTTCAAAAGAAGCGGAGCAAGAAGAGCTAGGTGGCAAGATCCAACAAGCTTATGCCAGTTACATGCGCGCGAAAATTGCCTTTATGCAATCACAAGGTAAAGCCGTATACCCTGATGCCAACAGCACACTGCGTGTCACTTACGGTAATGTTACCGGTCGGGCTCACGGTAATGAAGATGGTAACGCTTGGACCGCATTCACCACCCTGCGCGGTATTACTCAAAAAGCGACCGGCGAAGGTGAATTTAATGCACCACAAAATCAACTTGATGCCATTAAAGCCAAAAATTATGGCCCTTACGCAGTTGATAGCATGAATTCAGTTCCGGTGAACTACCTTGCCACCTTGGATATTACTGGCGGTAACTCAGGCTCGGCCGTGTTAAATGGTAAAGGTGAGTTTGTGGGGTTAGCCTTCGATGGTACGCTAGATTCTATTATCTCTGATTGGGATTTTAACCTAGCGAACACGCGCTCAATCCAAGTCGATTTACGCTTTATGTTATGGCAGATGCAAGTTGTCGATAAAGCCGATAACCTGTTAAAAGAACTAGGTGTAAACTAAACCACTCCCCCAAGTCGGTTGACACTGGCTTGGGGGTTTTCATCTTGCACTTTATGCTTTTTCCGCCAACAACTGCACTGCTAATTTAACAAAATCAGATGACGTTAAAATACCAAGTAGTTTATTGTCGCCAGAGACCACTGGCAAACAACCATGCCGATTACTGACAAAAAATTCTGCCACATCAGTTAAGCTTTGATCGGGTGTGACTGTGGCAAAATCGGTTAACATTAATGTCGCTACACCTAACTGTTGTTCTTTATGATCTAGCGTCGCCGCACCGTATTTCGCCAAAAGATTAATCACAGCACCAATCAACACTTTTTGCGTTAACATGCCAATTAAGAAGCCCTCGTTATCAATCACCGGAATATGCCGGATATTCTTTATCCTCATCAACTCATGCGCGTCTTTCAAGGTGGCGCTGCGTTGCAGTGATAGCGGATCTGGGGTCATTAAATCAGTGACAGTTTGCATACTCATCGTTACTCCTTATTCGCAGTAGCATAGCGCAACAGGATGCACTGTGCTTGCCCAACCCTTTAGTTATAACGAATAAAAGCCGTTACTGCTTCGGTACAGATCAACTTTTTATGATTTTAAGGGTTTAAAAACCCAACTTAGCTCGCAGTAGCAGATTTACTGCTTAAGGTGCTACCTAACGAAGCACTGATCACTAATAAAATGGCGAGCCATTGCGTTAAGCTGAGTAACTCGGCTAAAAACAAGAAACCTGCTAAAGCCGCAATAGCCGGCTCTAAGCTCATCAAAACACTAAAGGTTTGCGCGGGTAGTTTTTTTAATGCCACCATTTCTAAACTATAAGGTATGGCACTGGATAACGCTGCCACGCCAATCGCTAATGGGATCACCTGCCAACTGAGTAAACTCTGCCCAGCAGAAAAGAGGCCCAGCGGCAACAGAAAGCTCGCGGCTACAGCCATCCCCAAGGCAACCGTGACACCCCCTGAGGCTAAGCTGCCAGCACGTTGCCCAAATAAGATATAACCCGCCCAACAAGCTCCCGCCCCCAGCGCCAGCGCAACACCGACCGGATCTAAAGCATCAACCGAGCGCATATCGGGTAACAGCAATACTATCCCCGCGATGGTTAGTGCAACCCACAATAGATCACTGCGTTTTCTTGAAGAGAATAACGCCACCGCCAGTGGGCCGGTGAATTCTAACGCCACACCTATACCCAATGGAATGCGCGCTATGGCTAAATAGAATAATAAATTCATGCCTCCTAAACAGACGCCATAGATAAAAACGGCTCGCCAATTGCGACCGACGGGTAAATGTCGCCAAGGTCGAAACACTAACCACAACATTAAAGCAGAAAAACCGATACGCAGACCGGTCGTACCTGTTGGGCCAATTAGAGGAAATAATTGCTTGGCTAATGACGCACCGGATTGGATCGTCAACATCGCCATCACCACACTGGCAATCGCTAAGAAAAAAGTTTTGTTTAACGGCACATTATTCTCCGAATGCGCAATGGAATAGTTGTGGTATGCGAAGCCAATCGCCCTGATGGCCTGTTTTATACATTATTTGCACTGAAACTAGGCAACTGCTTTCATTTCAAGCACAAATTTTAGCAGTTTTAGCGGCCTGAGCCTGATGTAATTTTCAAACTTTATTCATTTCAGCATCTTACACTCGCAAATTGTTACGCTTCACACTGGCATACAACCTGCAATAATCGTGTTTAGACCTTCCGCCTGAGTGAACGACCTAGGCCTGCAATCATGAGGTGAATTATGGAAAATCTATCCCGTCGCAGCCATCCTCTTCGCGATTTATTGGATAAAGAATTACAACAGCGCACATTTCCGCCGTTAACGGCCCCCTGTAGACTGTGTCATTTTATGCTGACCTTAGCCCCCGCGTCACGCGCCTTAGAGTTTCAATGTATGCAGCAATTGGCTGCACAGCAAGGCAGCCAATTAACCGAGGCGGCACAGGATCTTACCTTATCACTGTATGGCCAATGGCTGCGCTGGGAACGACATGGTGAGTTTTCCAGTTATACATTTATTCGTGCTGACGCCGAAAAGCCATGGTTTGATGATCCATTAGATTTTTTGCCCTCACGTGATTGGTTTGATCACATCCCAGGGCAAATTTTTCGGATTGTACAACTAACGATCATTGATGCTAAACAACCCTTAGCGGCACAACAAGTGGCGCGCTTGTTTAATGCAGAGAATTGTATAAACAGCTTATTAGCTGCAGGCAAAGCCAAAATATGGACAGATTTTCAAAAACATGCTGAAGGTGCCGGTCGCATGCTGCTGCTGGATCAAGGGCTCTCTGCTGCGGCATTAGGCCGTTTAGTGCAGCAATTATTTGATTTAGGAAATTATCGAAAATTATCGCTACTCGGTTGGCCGGTCTCTCGACAAAGTTTGCAGCAACTCAATAGCTTAGAGCAAAATTTAGCTTCGCTGACTCAACGTATTGAACTAGAACGCGATAATGATGAACAGTTACTGGATCAGATCAGTCAGCTTGCGGCAGGAACAGAGCGCTTAATTGCCGAAAACAGTTCTCGATTAGAAGCCACCGCCGCTTATTATCAATTAACCTTGGATCGACTAAAAGCCTTAGACGAAACTAGTATTGACGATAAGCTATCGCTACAGGATTTTACCGAACGCCGTTTAACCCCGGCTTATCGAACCAGCGCATCGGTGCAACTGCGGCAAAATAGCCTGTCAAACCGGTTAGGCCGTTCAATTGAGCTACTACGCACCCGGATGAGTTTAAAATTAGCTCAGCAAAATCAGCAATTGCTGCTTTCGATGGAACAAAAAGCAAAACTGCAATTAAAATTGCAGCAAATGGTCGAAGGCTTGTCATTAGTGGCGATTAGCTATTATGCAGTGCAATTAGCTGATAAGTTATTGCGATCATTAAGCTATTGGCTACCAGAATTACCGATAGCGCTCTGGCAAAGCATTAGCGTTCCCGTTATCATTTTAATGGTCGCGGTAGTATTAAAATGGTTAGCCCACCGCGTTAAACGCCAAACCTGACAGCAAGGATCTCCGGTAATGCAAAGCGTGCGATGGGCCACACTAAGCGTAAGTAGTATTTGTTTAATCTTTAGCGCCCTGCTCGCGGCGACAGACCGCATCACCGAGCCGAAAACCACGATTAAACTAACGCCTAACAGTGCGCCTTTACCGCAACCGACTGCCAGCAGCGCTAATACGCCCAAGGTATTAGTTTATAAAACCGTGCTGCCCGATGGCAGCGCACGATTTTCTGATCAACGCCCTGTTGGCCAAGCTTTTGAATTATTGCGCTTTGATTGCTTTGCTTGTGCCCCTAACTCCAGCATAGACTGGCAAAAAACACCGTTATTTAAACAACGTTTTGCACGGTTAATTCATCAGGCGGCAGCTGAGCATCAACTAGAAACGGCTCTTATCCGGGCGGTGATCCACGCCGAGTCGGCATTTAATCCCAACGCTATTTCCGCAAAAGGAGCAATGGGACTCATGCAACTGATGCCCGCCACAATGCAGCAATTTCAGGTCTTAAATGGCTATGAGCCCGAACAAAACATTCGCGCTGGCAGTCAATATTTAGGGCAGTTGTTAAAAGACTATCAGGGCGATCTTACCTTAGCGTTAGCGGCTTATAACGCAGGGCCAGGCAACGTAAAACGCTATAATGGCATTCCACCTTTTGCAGAAACTCAGGCTTACATTGAGCGGGTGCAGATTTTACGCCGCCGTTATGCCGCAAATTAAATTTGGTGGACAACATTAAGTCATAATTGACCAAAGACGCTTAACTTTTAGGTTTGGCTAACAAAGCGGCTTTCATTATATCCTTCCATGATAACAAGCCTAGCAGGTGCTGTTGATTGTCGGTCACTAAAATACAACTGATATTATGCTCGATTAACATAGCCGCGATAACTCGAATACTGGTATCCAAGGGCACAGTAATCACCGGCGAGACCATCACTTGATGCACCTTTCGCGTGCGCATAAACAAGCCTAGCGTTGTTTCGCTAGCCGAGTCGATAAGCGGGCTGACCTCTTTAAAATAATCTTTTACTGAGACAATACCTACCACTTTATCGCTGCTATCGACAACCGGCACATGCTGAAAATGCGACTGTTTAAAAACGTTACGCAACGAAGATAAACTGGCATCACCTTGAGTGGTTACCAGCTTACTGCGAGGAGTCATGATCGAACTTAAACCCATAATTTGTTGGCGCCTATTCTTTATCCATGCCGTCTAGGGTGACTCCGGATAAGAAACCCGAACCTTTAACTTCATTATTACGCAGTTTAATCATTAAACGTAAGTCATTCGGAGAATCGGCATGATGTATCGCATCGGTATAGCTGATCACGTCGGCCTTGTACAGATCATACAGCGCTTGGTCAAAGGTTTGCATGCCTAACTCGCGTGACTTCGCCATCACCGTTTTAATCTCGGCAATTTGCCCTTTACTGATTAAATCGGCAATAAACGGAGAATTGAGTAACACTTCGATGGCGGCAACACGCCCCTTACCGTCGGAGGTAGGAATTAATTGCTGCGCCACAATACCGCGTAAATTCAGTGATAAGTCAAATAGCAACTTACTGTGCATCTCTTTTGGTACGAGATGCATGATGCGGTCAATCGCTTGGTTGGCATTGTTCGCGTGCAAGGTGGCGATACATAAGTGCCCGGTTTCGGCGAAAGACAGTGCAAACTCCATGGTGTCTTGTGAGCGAATTTCACCAATCAAAATCACATCAGGAGCTTGGCGTAATGAGCTTTTTAGTGCTGAGTCAAAAGTTTCAGTATCCAAGCCGACTTCACGCTGGGTAATCATACTGCGGCCATGCTCGTGCACAAACTCGATGGGATCTTCAATAGTCAGAATATGCCCTTTCGAGTTTTTGTTTCGGTAACCAATTAATGCCGCCAAAGACGTTGACTTACCAGTACCCGTTCCACCCACAAACAGCACTAAGCCGCGTTTGGACATGATGATTTCTTTTAAAATCGGTGGTAAACCCAGATCGTCAACATTCGGAATGGTGGTCACGATGCGCCGCATCACCATACCGGCTTTGTCACGTTGCCAAAAGGCGGAAACACGGAAACGCCCCGCATCATTGGCAATCGCAAAGTTACATTCTTTGGTGGTATTGAACTCGTGCTGCTGTTTCTCACTCATCGACGACAATACTAAATTTAACGAATCGACTTCTGATAAGCGTTGATCATCAATCGGCTGTAATTCGCCGTTAATTTTTGCCGCCACCGGCATACCTGCGGTGATAAATAAATCCGAGGCTTTTAACTCAACCATTTTTTTCTGATAATCAACCAGCTGCATATAAACCCCGATTACATTCTGCTAAAGGTATTTTTATCTTGCGCTTTAGCTGCCGCATCTTTTTGCGACACTAAACCACGGTTTACCAAGTTAATCAGACATTGATCCATGGTTTGCATGCCATGTGCCGCTCCCGTTTGAATGACGGAATACATTTGAGCAATTTTATCTTCGCGGATCAAATTACGGATAGCCGGTAAACCAACCATAATTTCGTGCGCAGCAATACGACCACCACCGACTTTCTTCAATAAAGTTTGTGAAATAACTGCTCGCAAAGATTCCGATAACATTGAGCGCATCATGGCTTTCTCTTCGCCTGGGAACACGTCGATGATCCGGTCAATGGTTTTCGGCGCGGAGGTGGTGTGCAAGGTACCAAACACCAAGTGACCGGTTTCAGCGGCGGTCATGGCTAAACGAATAGTTTCTAAGTCACGTAATTCACCCACCAGAATTACATCCGGATCTTCACGCAAGGCAGAGCGTAACGCATTGCTAAAACTGTGCGTATCACGATGCACTTCACGTTGGTTGATCAAACTAAATTTATTGGTGTGCACAAATTCAATGGGATCTTCAATGGTTAAGATGTGATCAAAGCGCGTGGTGTTGATGTAATCGATCATCGCCGCCAAGGTGGTACTTTTCCCCGAACCTGTGGGCCCCGTCACTAGCACCAAACCACGGGGGTTTTCTGATATCGATTTAAAGATATCCGGTGCGCCGAGATCATCTAACGTTAATACGTCACTGGGGATGGTTCGAAATACCGCAGCCGCACCGCGGTTTTGTACAAAGGCGTTAACCCGAAAGCGAGCAAGGTTAGGCACGTCGAACGAAAAATCCGATTCCAACCGCTCTTCGTATTCCTTACGTTGCTTATCGGTCATAATCTCATACACTAACGCATGCACTTCTTTGTGCGTTAACGGCGGAATATTCAGTTTGCGTACATCGCCATCGACACGGATTAACGGCGGTACACCTGCAGAAAGGTGTAAGTCTGATGCTTTATGTTCAACACTAAAAGCTAATAATTCGGTAATATCCACGTTTAGGAAACTCCAATTTACTTATTTATGATGAATAACATAGCAGAACAACTTGCCCTCGCCTATCAGAAGCTAGCGAAAAATTGTGAACAATTACCAGAATCGCGTCAGCCTGTGCAATTAATCGCCGTGAGTAAAACGCAACCCGATACAGCCATACTGGCCGCCTACGAGGCAGGTCAACGTCTGTTTGGAGAGAATTACCCACAAGAACTGGCCACCAAGGCTGATGCACTAGCACATTTAACAGACTTGCAATGGCATTTCATCGGCCCCATTCAGTCTAATAAAACGCGGATTATTGCGCAGTACGCCAGCTGGGTGCATAGCATCGATCGCTTAAAAATTGCGCAGCGCCTTAGCGAACAACGACCTGCTGATGCCGCCGACTTACAGGTGTTATTGCAGATTAATATCAGCGATGAAGCCAGTAAATCCGGTATTGCGGCCACAGAGATGCTGGCACTGGCGGCTAGTGTTAATGCATTACCTCGCATCACTTTACGAGGTTTAATGGCTATTCCAGCACCTGGCGATGAGCACAAGGTAACAGCCGACTTTGCGGCGATGCAGGCGTTATCCATGCAGCTACAAGCACATTATCCGGCGGCGACTGAATTATCCATGGGTATGTCGAATGACTGGCCACTGGCTCTACCATACGGTGCAACTATGATAAGATTAGGCACCGCAATTTTTGGCGCAAGGAATTATGAAAAACATGAATGACAATCGGGTGGCGTTTATAGGCGCTGGCAATATGGCGCGCTGTGTTATCGCTGCCATGGTTAAAGCTGGCTATCCAGCAGAGAATATTATGGCGGCTAATCGAAGCCAACCAAAATTAACCGAGCTGGCAAAAGATTACGGTATTGCCACCACCTTAGATAATGCGGCCGCGGCCGACTGGGCAGACGTTATCGTGCTGGCGGTAAAACCGCAAATGATGCAAGACGTTTGCAGCGCACTGCTTGAGCAAGCTCCGCAGTGCCAGGACAAAATGTTCGTAACGCTGGCCGCCGGTTTACCAGTAGCACATTATGAAAATTGGTTAGGCAACATTAAGTTAGTTCGCGCTATGCCTAATACGCCATCGTTAGTTGCACTCGGTGTTACTGGCTTGTTCCCAAGCCGTTGTTCAAACTATGAAAAAGCCTTTGTTGATCATATGTTTCAAGGCACCGGCATGACAGTATGGTTAAATGAAGAACACGAAATTAATCATATTATTGCCGTAACCGGCAGTTCACCGGCTTACTTTTTTTACTTTATGCAATCGATGCAACAAAAAGCCGAAGAACTGGGGTTTAGTGCAGAACAAGCAAAAGCCATGGTGGCACAAACCGCCTTGGGAGCCGCAACAATGGCGCTACAAAGTGATTTAAGTTTTGCACAATTGCGTGCCCAAGTAACGTCGAAAGGCGGTACTACGCATGAAGCCGTTTGCAGCTTTGCAAATGACGGTTTAGAAGAGATGGTGGCAAAAGCCATGCAAGCAGCTATAGATCGGGCCGAAGCCATGGCCAAAAGTATTTAAGTTAGCGGAGAAGCTCAAATGGAAGCAATACAGTTTTTAGTGCATACCGCTTTTACACTCGCCATTATGCTGATGTTAATTCGCTTTTGGTTACAACTGGTAAGAGCCGATTTTTATAATCCGTTTAGCCAGTTTGTGGTAAAAGCCACCAACCCCGTTGTACTACCTTTGCGCCGGGTTATCCCCAGTATCGGTAAACTTGACACGGCCACCTTATTAATCGCTTATTTACTCGCAACAACCAAGTTTATTGTGTTGCAGTTATTGTTTTCTGTGTCGTTACAAATTGGCCCAAGCTTTATTTTAGGCGGCTTGCTATTAATGAAAGAGATCCTCAGCTTAATTTTCTGGATCTTATTGATCCGCGCCATTATGAGCTGGGTCAGCCAAGGCCGTAACCCGATGGAACAAGTGTTTCAGCAATTAACCGAGCCAATGCTCTCCCCCATCCGTCGAATCTTACCGCCAATGGGTGGCTTAGATTTATCGGTGCTGGTTGCCTTAATCGCCCTGAAATTTATTGAATTATTGTTCGCTGGCTGGTTTCGCGGCTTATAAATAACCGCTAGCGCCGTGCTTTTCCCGTGCCGCCTAAATAGGGCGGCACACCTTTAAACTTAAAGCGGAGTTATCAAGATGCAACAACGTGCACCTCAATGGTTACTTTACCTCGTTATGCTCAGCAGCCTGCTGTTTGTCTCGTCAGTTCACGCTGAACAAAAGAAACAGTTAGGCGACTGGGATATTCATTATATTGCGTTTAACTCAACGTTTTTAACGCCAGAAGTGGCGAGAGCAGCCAATTTAAGCCGCAACAAAAACAATGCCATTATTAATATCTCGGTGTTAGACACGGCCAGCCAACAAGCACAGGAAGTGATTATCAGTGGTATTGCGCGTAATTTATTGGGGCAACAACGTAATTTAACCTTTCGCGAAATTAAAGATGGCGCAGCCATTTATTACATCGCCGTGATGCCATTTCGTAATGAAGAACAATTTCGTTTTAGCCTCGATATTCGCCAGGGCAACAAAAGGCAACAGCTGAACTTTGAGCAAAAACTCTACACAGAATAAGGTTGTGACATGAATAAAGTCGTATTAGCGACCAGTAATAAAGGCAAGGTAGCAGAATTAGCCGCCATGTTAGCGCCCTTCTCGTTAGAGGTGGTTACACAAAGCAGTTTAGGCGTAACCGATGCCGAGGAAACCGGCTTAACCTTTATTGAAAATGCTATTTTAAAAGCGCGGCATGCTGCCGCCATTACCAGTCTCCCGGCCATCGCCGATGACTCCGGCTTAGCTGTTGCAGCCTTAGCCGGCGCACCCGGTATATACTCGGCACGTTATGCCGGTCAGGGAGCGAGCGATCAGCAAAACTGTGAGAAATTGCTCAGCGCTTTAACTGATGTCCCGCCAGCGCATCGTCAAGCAACCTTTCATTGTGTGTTGGTGTATTTAAGCCATGCAGCCGATCCAACGCCACTTGTCTGTCATGGTCAGTGGCAAGGTGAAATTGCCTTAGTTGCTCGCGGTGAAGGTGGCTTTGGTTATGATCCCATTTTTTATCTGGCCGACTTAAATAAAACTGCAGCAGAGCTGAGCCCTTACCAAAAAAAGCAACAGAGCCATCGAGCACAGGCCTTGCAGCAATTGGTAAAGTTAATGTCATTAGCGCAAAGTAATAAGGCGGCAACTTGAGTTTGCAATTACCGCCTTTAGCACTGTATATCCATATTCCTTGGTGTATTCAAAAATGTCCCTACTGCGACTTTAATTCGCATGCTGTGAAACAAGGCATTCCTGAGCAAGAATATATCGCACATTTACTCAATGACTTAGATGAAGATCTACACCTAGTACGGCAACGGCCTTTGCACAGTATTTTTATTGGTGGTGGCACACCAAGCGTGTTTAGTGCTGACGGCATCAAGCAGATCCTCGACGGTGTATTAAGCCGTATGCCCGCGCAACCCGAACTTGAAGTGACGATGGAAGCTAATCCTGGGACTTTTGAAGCGGAACGTTTCGCCGGTTATGTCGCAGCGGGTGTTACGCGCTTCTCGATTGGTGTACAAACGTTTCAAGCGGCACAATTAAGCGCGCTGGGGCGTATTCATAACGCCGACGAAGCGTGTCGCGCGGCTAAGCTAGCCGCAACCTTACCGCTAAAAAGTTATAACCTTGATTTAATGCATGGTCTGCCGGGGCAAACCGTCGCTGCTGCGTTAGATGATTTAGCCCAAGCCATTGCATTACAACCACCGCATTTATCTTGGTATCAGCTGACCATTGAACCGAATACCGCTTTTGCTTCAAAACCCCCGACCTTACCTGATGACGATATTCTTTGGGATATTCAGCAACAGGGTCTGGCTTTATTAAGCGCGGCGGGTTATCAGCAATATGAAACCTCGGCCTACAGTAAAACAGGTCATCAGTGTCAACATAACTTGAATTACTGGCGCTATGGCGATTATCTTGGTATTGGTTGTGGTGCACATGGCAAGATTACCTTACCCAGCCGCAACAGTATTTTGCGCACGGTTAAAGTAAAACATCCAAAAGGCTATATGGATTTAAGCCGTAGCTATCTGGATGAGCGCCAGCAAGTGGAGCCGGAGGATCGCCCCTTCGAATTTTTTATGAATCGCTTCCGCTTGCTTGAGCCTTGTCCGATGGCCGACTTTACGGCCTATACTGGCTTACCCTTAAGCTATATCACGCAGCCAATCACCACCGCCATTAACAAAGGTTTGCTGCGCGAAATACCGGGGCATTGGCAAATCACGCCTTTAGGGGCACGTTACCTAAACGATTTACTGACCCTATTTATTTAGATGCGACAAGATAAAGGAAGTACAATGCAGAAAAAACCTAAATATACTCTAGCTTTATTGCCACTGCTGTTATCTGCCGCCTTAGTTAGCGGTTGCGGCCCAAAACCCGCGGAAACGAATGTCAGCGAGCCCGCTTCGCAACAGCAGCAAGTAGATGTGAATGAGCGCGCCAATCAACTCTTTGAACGCATTTTTAATGAACGTGTGCAGCGTAGCCCCATTTTACAAACCAGCTTGGGCATCAAAGATGATTATGACAAGTGGCAAGATCTGAGCGACAGTGCCTTCGCCGCAGAATTAGCGCAAACGCGTGAACACCTTTTATTGTTAGCCACCATCGACCCTGCTGATTTAGATGCACAAACCCGCCTGAGTTATCAGTTAATGCAGCAGCAATTACAAGATATGCTGACCGATGCAGAGTGGCGTTTATACAGCTACCCCGTTAATCAGATGTATGGCGTGCACTCACAAGTGCCCTCGCTGTTGATTAATCAGCATAAAATCAGTGATATCAGTGATGCAAAAGCCTATATCGCTCGGTTAAATGCCGTGCCCAAATTATTCGAGCAGTTAAAAGAACAATTAAAACAGCGCGCTGATCTTGGCATTATTGTGCCAAAGTTTGTTTTTCCGCACGTAAAAAGCGCTAGCGAAAACTTGTTACAGGGCGCCCCTTTTACTGAGGAAGGAGATAGCACCCTTCTAAGCGACTTTACCAACAAGGTCACCGCGTTAAATTTGCCAGCTGCAGAACAAAAACTGCTGTTAGATGAAGCGAAGGTCGCGCTTTTAACCAGCGTTGGCCCAGCTTATCAGCAGTTAATCAGTTATCTTGGCGAGCTAGAAAAATTAGCCGGTACCGATGATGGGGTTTGGCGTTTTGAGAAAGGCGCGGCGTTTTATCAAAATCGTTTAAACCGTATGACCACCACGGATATGGATGCCGCTACCATCCATCAATTAGGCGTAGATGATGTCGCTCGCATTCATAAAGAAATGCAGGCCATCATGCAGCAAGTCGGCTTTGCGGGTAACTTAGCCGAGTTTTTTGTGTTTATGCGCGAAGCGCCGCAATTCTATTACCCTGAAACCGCAGAGGGTAAAGCCGCTTATTTAGCCGAAGCTACTGCACTTATCGATAATATGCGCACCCGGCTGGATGAGCTGTTTATCGTGCAGCCTAAGGCACCGATGATTGTCAAAGTGGTTGAGCCGTTTCGCGAAGCCAGTGCCGGTAAAGCTTTTTATCAGCGGCCATCAATGGACGGCTCGCGCCCAGGTATCTATTACGCCAACTTATATCAAATGAGCAGTATGCCCATTTATCAGATGGAAGCGCTGGCCTATCACGAGGGCATTCCGGGGCACCATATGCAATTAGCGATAGCGCAAGAGCTAGAAGGTATTCCTAAGTTTCGCCGTTTTGGTGGCTTCACTGCCTATATTGAAGGTTGGGGTCTATACTCTGAACTGGTGCCAAAAGAAATTGGGCTCTATCAAGATCCCTATTCAGATTTTGGCCGCTTAGCGATGGAGTTATGGCGCGCAGCGCGGTTAGTGGTTGATACCGGTATTCATGCTAAAGGCTGGACACGTGAACAAGCCATCCAGTATTTGATGGATAACACACCGAACCCTGAAAACGATGCGATAAAAGCTATCGAGCGTTATATTGTGATGCCAGGTCAAGCCACCGCTTATAAAGTCGGTATGATGAAACTGTTAGAATTACGCCAGCACGCGAAAGAGCAATTGGGCGAGCAGTTTGATATTCGTGAGTTCCATCAAGTGGTTCTTGCCAATGGTGCCGTGCCGTTGGATGTGCTTGAGCAATTAGTCAACGACTATATCCGCGAGCGCACCACGCAAAACGCCAGCTAAGGCCAACTCTCTGGACCCCACTGCCCAACACGCCTTGATGTGTTGGGCAGAATTAAAAACAAAAACCAATAAGGTCCTGCATGATTACATTATGTTTTTTTGATCACGAATCGACTACTTGGCAACAACGAAAGTTAAAAGCCTTATCTGATGGCTTTCAATTTACCAGCCCGATCTGGATCGATTTATCTGAGGCGAGTAGTGAAGAAGAGCTGCATGTCATGCAGAAATTGGCGATTGCGCCGACCATGTTAGAAGATTTTACACGTCAGCGTCACCCGCCTAAGTTTGAAGCCCAAGACGACTTTTCTTTACTGATTTTAAGGGGTTATGCCGATCCCGACTTTAGCGAGCTGACCGAAAGCGCACAGGTTAATGTGTTATTTTCTCGCGATATTCTGATCAGTAAAATTCAGTGTCACGATCCCTTACTCACCAGCCAATTACAACCGCAATTAGCGGAGAAAAAAAATGCCACCGTCAGCGATTGGGTTAAGCAAGTTATCCTTGCTATATCGGCGAGCTACTTAGGTAAGCTGCTGATTTTTGAGGACGAATTAAGTGAACTCGAAGATGTTATGCTGCAAAAAGGTGACGATGAACTGATGTCCACCATGATGCGCTACCGATCGGTATTACGCAAAGTCAGTCGCAACTTGGCTTACCAAAAAGATATTTTTGCCGAAGCCAGTTACGAAGAGCTGCATCCAATGAGTAAAATGTTTCTTAGCACCGATGTGCGTGACTTTTATGAAAAATTTGAACGACTGCACTCCATGACCGACATGTATTATGATCAGCTTAGCGACTTAGTGCATGGCTATATGTCGACAACGTCACATCAAATTAACGAACGCATGAAAGTATTAACCATGGTCAGCACGATTTTTATTCCCTTAACCTTTATTGCCGGCATTTATGGGATGAATTTTGCTAATATGCCAGAATTAATGTACAAAAACGGTTATTTTATTGCTTTAATCGTGATGTTTTTTGTCGGGCTGGGTAGTCTAATCTGGTTTAAGTTCAAGAATTGGTGGTAACAAGGAGTCTGTATGGTAGAGAGCCAACATCTTGATATTGAAGAAATTGTCCGTGACAGTTTCGATGAAGACGAATTAAATCAGCTGCTGACTCGGCTAACTGAATTAGAACCGTCTGAGCTGGCGTTAGCGTTAGAGTCTATGCCGCTAGAGCAGCGGTTAAACTGTTGGCTCGGCTTAGCGGCAGAAGATCAAGTTAGTGCCTTAACCCATATGCGGGTCGATGCGCGAGAGAACATTTTCAAACAACTCGATGATCAACAACTGCGTACCCTCGTTGAGGAAATGGAAGTTGATGATTTACTTGAGTTATTGGAAGAATTGCCCCCTCGCCTTTACGATTACGCCTGCTCACGCCTGGACGCCAGTCAACGCCGTTGGCTTGAGATCGCTTTAACCTATGATGAAGATCAGTGTGGTCGTTATGCCGATCATGACTTACTCATCTTAAATAAAAATGCGCGTGTGCGTGATGCCATTCGGCTGTTTCAAAGTCTGCCTGAAGACGCTGAATACCAAGAAACCTTATTTGTGATTGACCGCACCGGCCGCTATGCCGGACAAGTCTCCGCCAGTCGCTTGCTGGGTCGCGGTAGCCATTTGCCGATTGAAAGCTTTATTGATAATGAAGCCCCGGTCGTTGATGGTCAGTTAGATTTAGACCAAGGCTCAGATATGGTCTCTCGCTCTGGATATACCGCCCTAGCGGTCGTCTCTGCCGAGGGTAAATTATTGGGCCGCTTATCTATTGGTGAAGCATTAGAAAATGTGAGGCGCAGCTTAGAAAGCCAATTCATGCACACCGCCGGTTTAGATGAAGAAGAAGATTTATTCGCACCGGTCTTCATTAGTGCCAAACGCCGCGCTGTGTGGCTCGGCATTAATTTACTTACCGCATTTTTAGCTGCTTGGACTATCGGTTTATTTGAGGCGACATTACAAGAAGTGGTCGCCCTAGCCGTGCTGATGCCTATTGTCGCCAGTATGGGCGGCATTGCGGGCAGTCAAACGCTTACGCTGATGATCCGCGGCTTGGCGCTCGAACAAATTACTGAACAAACCTATGTTGCGCTGTTGCGCAAAGAGATTGGCGTTGCCGCATTAAATGGCTTGCTTTGGTCAATCGTCATCGCGGTGATCACCTTCTTTTGGTTTGGTAGCTGGCTGATTGGCGGCATCATTGGTGTGGCGATTATTATTAATATTATTATTGCGGCTATCTGCGGTGTCTTTATTCCTCGCTGGTTAGATAAACTGGAAATTGATCCGGCCTTATCGGGTTCAGTTATTTTGACCACCGTGACCGATGTCGTCGGTTTTTTTGCATTCCTAGGGCTGGGTTCGCTATTTTTACTGGCATAATAGCCTGCCGAATTCCTGACAATCGATCGATTGTCAGTCCCCTGGTGTTTAGTGTCTGCGCCAACCTGGCGAGCAGGCAGGAGCCTTTATGAAAATAGCGATTTTGTCGCGTAACGCTGAGCTGTATTCCACCAAACGATTGGTAGAAGCCGCTACTCACGCTGGCCATGAGGTCAGAGTGCTCGACCCGTTAATGTGTTATATGAACATTAACCGCAGTAATTCCTCGATTCACTACAAAGGTGATGTGCTCGAGCGCTTTGACGCGGTTATCCCACGCATTGGTGCTTCAATTACCTTTTATGGCACCGCAGTACTGCGCCAATTTGAGATGATGGGCGTGTACTCGCTAAATGAATCAGTCGCCATTGGTCGCGCACGCGATAAATTACGCTCACTACAATTATTAGCACGCCAAGGTATTGGTTTACCGATCACGGGCTTTGCGGATAAGCCCGGTGATATTCCCGATTTAATTGACATGGTCGGCGGAGCGCCGCTGGTCATTAAACTGTTAGAGGGGACCCAAGGTATTGGCGTGGTGTTAGCCGAAACCCGCACCGCGGCAGAAAGCGTGATTGATGCCTTTATGGGCTTAAATGCGCATATCCTGGTACAAGAATACATTCGCGAAGCGAACGGTGCCGATATACGCTGTTTCGTGGTGGGCGATAAAATCGTGGCCTCGATGAAACGCCAAGCTAAAGCCGGCGAGTTTCGTTCAAACTTACATCGTGGCGGCAGTGCCACGAAGATCACCCTTACGCCAGAAGAGCGTAAAACCGCCTTAGCGGCATCGCAAACCATGGGTTTAGATGTAGCGGGTGTTGATTTACTGCGCTCTAATCATGGTCCGGTGGTCATGGAAGTCAATAGCTCACCGGGGTTAGAAGGCATCGAAACCACCACCGAAAAAGATGTGGCCGGCATGATCATTCGCTATCTAGAGAAAAAGGTTGCAAGCCATCAAAGCAAAAAACCATTAAAAACCAAAGGCACCGGCTAATGAGTACAACTCGTCCCCCTTTTATGCTGGCTAATACCTATATCGCTGCAGGTGAACGCGCGGTAGTGGATATTCCTTTTGGTAAGCTTTATACCCACACAGAACTGAATATCGGCGCGCATGTGGTGCATGGCCGCCAAGATGGGCCAGTGTTGTTAATCACGGCGGCCCTGCATGGTGATGAAATAAACGGGGTCGAGATCTGTCGACGTTTGCTTAAACTGCCAAGGTTAAGTCGACTCAAAGGCACCTTAATCGTCGTGCCAATCGTCAACACCTATGGCTTTGTGCAGCAATCACGTTACCTGCCCGATCGGCGCGATCTTAATCGCAGTTTCCCCGGCAGTGAAAAAGGCTCGCTGGGTAGTCGCATGGCATTCCAATTTACCAATCAAGTGCTGTCAAAGTGCAGCCATGCCATCGATTTGCACACGGGGGCCATCCATCGGGCAAACCTGCCACAAGTTCGCGCCAGCGCCAAAGATAAAATGGCGCTGCGCATGGCAGAGAGCTTTAACGCACCGATTATCGTCAAAGCCGCTACACGTGATGGCACCATGCGCGGCACGGCCAATAATATGGGCATTCCCATTTTGTTATATGAAGCGGGTGAAGCACTGCGCTTCGACGAGCAATCGATTAAAATCGGCGTGCGTGGCATTGTTAACGTGATGCAAGATCTTGGTATGCTGAGTCGCTTAAAACGCGGCAAAAAAACAGACTCACTGTTTACTAAAAAAAGTAGCTGGGTGAGAGCTGAGCACGATGGTATCGCCCGCTACTATGTCAGCCTAGGACAAACGGTACAGCAAGGTGATTTACTGGCTCATATTTACTCACCCTACTCTGATTTTGAAGTGGCTATTCATGCCACCTTAGCGGGAGTGGTGATTGGCCGCAATAACTTACCGCTAGTCAATGAAGGTGAGGCATTGTTTCATATTGCCGAAGTCAGCTCATTGGAAGAAGCGGAAAAGACGCTGGATGCAATCAGTGATGAAGTCGATAACTCGATGCCGGTATCGCTGCAAGATGAGTATGGCGTGGTATAAGCGCCATGACAGCGCCAGAGGTAAATAGTCCGTCTAAAGCACACACGGCTATTCGGGCTTTTCAACCACCACATCAAACTGCGCTAGGCTGGCAATACGCTTTTGCAGTTTTGATTCAATATGGTCCAGCTCGCGCATGCGTTGGCAAAACAGGGCTGATTTCGCTTCAAGCTCGACCATTTTTTCGTCCATACCCAAGGTGATCTTTTCCATCAATTGATTCACAGACTGCCAATCTTGAGTTTCGGCCCGCTCAAAGTTGTTATCTGATTGACGTAACGCATCGCGCAATGCGCCCCACACAGCACCGACAGTGCGCCGCGCTAAGCTGGTTAACTGCGGTTTGAGTTCACGATTAAGAAAGTTGTCTAACTCGTTCAAGCTTTGCGGCGCCAGATAAAAGTGGTCGCCACTGCGCACAAAACGCGATAAAAATTGAAAGGTAGTTTCACGGATCAGCGCGCGCCACTCGTCTTGCTGAGATTGACTACCCACGCCAGCTAACATGGCTTCGATACTGGATAACCCCACTTCAACACCATCGACGGCTAAGCTGACAATCTCAGGCACGAACTTACGTAAACCTTCGGCATATTGCTGCAGTAAGCGCTGTTCTTCTTCACTGAGTGTTTGCAACTCACCGCGCACAAACAATTGCTGATCATGATTGATTTGCACATGCGTACGATTGTTTTGCATCATTCGAATATGCTCAGGCGAGATTAATACGCCATAACGAAATGCCATATTACAATTGGCTGCAGCCGGAAAACAAAATAATAACAGCAAAACGAGAAGTAAAGGCACCGCAAAAGCTCAGTTATTGAATTGAGGTATAGCATAGAAAAAAAACAGACAATTTACACGACCTAATAACGCAAAGTAGCTCCAGCTGGTCGCATTGCGGCTATGTTACAAAGGTTCAATCAGCGGACGCCCCTCACTGATCTTAATTCGAGAAGGGCTATGCTCACGTCGGGTACGCACACTCTGTGGTCCAAACTGCACTTCAACGGCAGAAAATAACTGCTGCGTAACCTTAATTTCTAATGTTTGCAAAATGTTTTGGCGCTGCTCTTCAAGAGCTTTTACTTCAGTGATCAAGGCTTTAACCAACTCTCGTTGTTGCTGAAAATCCAATTCAAACATTTGTAATTGCGGATCACCTTTACCGGCGGACGCTTTACGCAGTTGCTCAATTTGTGCTTTGCACTCTTCAAGCTCATGTCGACTCAACACTAACTGCTCTCGAAGTAAACGTTGTTGTTCCAATAAAGGCGTAATTAAACGGTTCAATTGGATCATCACCGGACTATTCGACGGCGAGCCGAGCTGACCGCAGCTAAGACCATTTGCCAGCAGATAATGCCCCCCGACAATTTTGCCGTTAATTTTATCCTCACTACCTGCCAATACTGTTTTAGCTTCGACCTTGCAGTGCATTAAGTATTTACTGGCGAAGAGTGACCCCTGACAATTTAATTCAGAGTACTGTGCTAACGCGCAATGAATATCGCCCTTAGCTTTAACAACCGTTGTAAAATGCTGATCGCCTTCGCTGATTTGATGACCAATAATAGAACCATCAATCACCACATCACCACCGGCTTCGATCAATTCTCCTTCAACAACACCTTTGATATAAACATTGCCACCTGCCAGCACTTTCATTCCAGCAGAAACGTTACCGGTGATCACCACTGATCCTTTAAAAATGATATGACCCGATCCTAAATCGACTTGTGAAGTATTAAAAACGTCATCTACGGTCGCACCATGTTCAATTGAGCGAGGTAAGCCATCTTGTTTTGCCAGCAATAGGTTGGGGTCATTGCTACTTAGCGCTACGCCACTGCCAAATTGCCACTCGATAACCTTACCAGGTTCAGCCGGCATTTTTTCGCCGGTCACCGTATAGCCCGCCTCACCTAGCGTGGGGGGTAAGCGGCGCATCAAAGGATCGCCGGCAACAACAGAAGGGACACTACCAAAATCACGCAAGTCCACTTTATGAATTGAATCGACCTGTGGTCGCTTACGTCTTACCACCATGTCAGGAATTAATGGGTCAAAACGGGAATTCAAACCATTCTTAGCCAGTCTGCCGGTAGCAATTTCTGCCTGTAGCTGAACACCAGGCTCAGCCTGACTGCTGGTTTGGATTAATTGTATAATCTGTTCTTTTTGAAAGCCAAAGACAATACCAGCCTCTTGCGCCGCTTTTACCAATGCATTGGCAGCCAATGGTGCGCCGCCATAAGCCGCAGTAACGGTCGCTATAGCTAACATTTTGTCTTCAGATAATTGAAAGGTCACTGTTGCTGGGCGTTTTTCAGCAACTGGATAAACCAGCTCTTCACTATTTTCAAGCAAAGTCTGTTTTTCTACTTGTTTACACAAGGGAGCGTATTCGGCTAGCAAGGCGTCGATTTGTGCTTGCAGCACAAAACAACGGCCATAACCTGCGTCTATTAATGCTTTGCGGATCAGTTCAGCACTGATAGCAGTAGCAGACACCGGCACTTTTATTATTATTTTAAGTTTGTGCTCAGTAAATTGCATAAGTAACCCGTTATCTCAGGTTAAAGGTAAAGCAAAAGGAACCATGACACGATCTAACAATAACATTAACCCTATATAAAGCAGGGTTTCAGGGTGTAATGGAGCGCTTTAGATATAATTATCCTGGTGTAAACGAATAAACATATCGGTGTCTTTTTTGGTGTAATCAACTTTATATTCTTTGTTATTTAACGCTTGAATAAACAACAATGTTTTTGTTTCACCAAATACATCAACACTGGAAACATCCACCAGCTCCATGTACTGCTCTTTAGCTTCTAATCGACTGTCTGGCACTTCATCTTCAAACACCTTAACGCCATGACGAGTGACGATCAGCGTTGGGTTGTTATCATCATTGATGATAATCAAATCCAACTTCTTGTTTTTATGAATAATGGTGTTACGGCCACTCACCAAAAATGCTTTGTCATAACTGCTCATTTTAACCCTGCCAGCTAACTTTAAATGGGTGTATTATTATACACCACGGCACAAGTGTCTAGTTATCATCAGGATGCAGTTGTTGCAGTCGTAGCCGATTAATATCCTGACACCATTTACGCACAGTAGCAGGTTCTGCGTTAACAGGCACTAACAATTCAAAGCCACAAGCCGCCGTAATACGCTGCATGCGTTGGGCAAAAATCGCTTTAACACCATCATAATGCTGCTTGCTAGTAGTAAAATGATCTTTCTCACGCAGTAACTCAGTCGCGCACTGGCCAATACTACAACTTTGCTTGATGGCTTCTAAAAAAATAGGCCGTTGCTCAGTCATAATTTTCACGGCTAAACGTAACGGCAGTTTTGCTAACACCGCATCGTAATCTGTTACTTTAAAACCAATAAATGCCAAATCTTCGCCGCCAATACTTGGCACAGCACTGTAACTAAAGGCTTGCCATGGCAACAGCCAGCTGCCGGCACGATGATGATAATGCACGCCCAGTTCATCACAATCGATACTGTATTTGGGCTCGGCTAATTTTGCCCAAGCAATAAAAATCCCCATAAAACTGGCTATATACGCCACCGCTAGCAACCAATTAAATTGTTCCGCCAATAATAAGGTATAGATAAAAAGCACAAACAATGTGCCAATACTTAGCAGCAACAGTTTGGCCCCGCCACTACTGGCTGAACCAGCAAGCGATAATTTGCTCATTATGCTCTCCCCTTTCCCGTATTCTTTGCTTTATAGTCTGCCAGTGTTTGTTTGGTTTAAGCCAGCTAAAACTATATTTCAGCCACAATAACGGTTGAGATTTTCCGAAACATCGTTCTGATACGACCAAGTGTAGTCAGATTGCGATAATAGGGAATCTGACCGGTCGATAATTCCATACAATAGCCAAGATGATTTTTCTTAACGTTCCGGAGTTCCCTTGGCGCAATTACATTCACGATTAATATGGTTCATTTTGTTAGCATTACTGTGTTTTGTTGGCTTTTTGTTCTGGCAATCCGGACAAGTTCAAGACAGCGGACGTGGACCTAGCGGCGCGGTTTCGGTTAAAACGGCCCAGGTTGAAAGACATGAAATGAGTCGCGAAGTCGGCGCCATAGGCACCGGTATTGCCAACAACTCCATTCAACTCATTGCGCCAAGTAGCGAATTCTTAATAGAACTCAACGTCAGTGAAGGCAAAAAAGTTAATAAAGGCGAAATCATTGCCAAACTCAGTGACATTCAGCAAAAAGCCCGTGTGGCGGAGTTAAAAGCCGTGTTAGTAGAACAATCTCGGCAGTTGGATCGTTTGAAGAACTTAGCTAAAACCCAAGCCACCGCCCAATCGATGCTGGATGAACAACAAAGCCGCGTAAACAGCACGCAAGCGCAACTGGACATCGCCAGCAAGCAGCTGAACGATATGACCATCCGTGCGCCTTTCAGCGGTTTTTTAGGTTTACGCCAAGTTAGCCAAGGGGCTTACATCAATGCTGGCACTGTGATTACTAGCCTTGATGATATGCAAACGCTACGCGTGCAATTTAGTGTGGCAGAACGCTTTCTTTCAGAAGTGGCCTTAGGTATGCCCTTAACTGTGACTAACGTAGCTTATCAGGACGAAACCTTCAGCGGCAAAGTCTCGGCCATTGATACGCGTTTAGATCCGGTCACGCGCTCGGTCACCGTGCATGGTGAAATTGACAACGCAAGCTTAAAACTGCGCCCAGGGATGTTATTGTCTGTACGTTTGCAACTTGAAAACCGTGAAGTACTGCGTATTTCTGAAAAAGCCTTAGTACCGCAGCAAAACCGGCAATATGTCTATGTGGTCGATGCGGATAACAAAGTGATGCAAAAAGAAATCGAAATTGGCCAGCGCATTCCAGGTTGGGTAGAGATCTTGTCTGGGTTACGAGAAGGCGATGAAGTGATTGTTGAAGGCGTACAAAAGGTTCGCAACGGCATTACCATCAATAAAGTTGGAGGTTAAGGATGTGGTTATCAGATACCTCCGTTAAGCGACCGGTTTTTGCCACCGTTATTAACATCTTGTTAGTGATTTTCGGTATCGTTTGCTTCAGCATGCTGCCGCTGCGCGAATACCCTGATATCGACTCACCGGTAGTCAGCATCAATACCAATTACCCGGGTGCTTCTGCTGAAATTGTTGAAAGTAAGATCACGCAGTTGCTTGAAGATCGCATCAGCGGTGTTGAGGGCATCAAAAATATAAACTCCAGTAGCCGCAATGGCCGCTCAAGTATCACCATTGAATTTAACGTTGAACGTGATATTGATGCCGCCGCTAATGATGTGCGTGAGCGCGTGTCTCGGGCACTGAACAACCTTCCAGATCAAGCTGATCCACCAGAAGTATTCAAAGCAAACTCAGACGAAGATACCATTGCCTGGTTTGTCTTAAACAGCGAAAACATGACCACGCTGGAATTAACTGATTATGCTAACCGTTATATTGCTGAGCGTTTTTCAGTGGTAGATGGCGTGGCCCGTTTGCAATTCGGTGGCTCACGCGATTACGCCATGCGTATCTGGTTAGACCGCGATGCAATGGCGGCGCGTGGTGTCACAGTGCAAGATGTTGAATCTATTTTACGTGCTGAAAACGTCGAATTACCCGCCGGTAATATCAAATCTTTTGACCGTGATTTTACTGTGCGCGTGGTACGCTCTTTCCGCTCGCAACAAGATTTTGAACGCTTAGTAGTCAAACGCGGTGCCAATAATTACTTAGTGCGTTTATCAGAAATTGCCGATGTTAGCTTGGCCGCTGAAGATGAAGAAGGTGAATTTCGCAGCGACGGTAAAAACATTCTCGGTATCGGCATTATTAAACAATCTAAAGCTAATACCCTGGAAGTGGTTCGCAATGCCCGCGCGGAAATGGAAAAGATTAAAGTCAATCTCCCGGCAGGCATGACCATTGAGCCAGGCTATGATTCTTCGGTGTTTATTTCGGAGTCTATTAAAGAGGTGTACAACACCTTAGGTATCGCCATGGGCATGGTTATTTTAGTGATATTCCTGTTCTTGGGTAATATCCGTGCCACCTTTATCCCAGCGATTACCGTCCCGGTTGCCCTAGTCTCGGCGGTTACCGTGCTCTATGCATTAGATTTTTCAATTAACTTGCTGACCTTGCTAGCCATGGTGCTGTCTATTGGCTTAGTCGTTGATGACTCTATAGTCGTTTTAGAAAATATTTATCGGCGGATTGAGCAAGGTGAAGCGCCGTTACTGGCAGCCTATCGAGGTGCGCGCGAAGTTGGCTTTGCTGTGGTGGCAACCACGCTAGTATTGATCTCGGTGTTTGTACCACTTGTCTTTATGCAAGGTGAGCTAGGTAAACTCTTTACCGAGTTTGCGTTGGCGGTGGCCGCGGCAGTGGCCTTTTCCAGTGTGGTCGCACTCACCTTATCACCGATGCTTTGCAGCAAAATATTGTCGCATCGCAAACGTGAAAGTAGATTTGGCACTTGGTTACACAAGGCATTTGCCAAGCTAGAAAGCGCCTACCAACGTCAACTTGCCGTAGTGTGCACCAAGCGTTGGCCGGTTTTGGTGGTGGTCACGTTATGTTTTGTCGCCAGTGTGCAATTAGTCAGAATGCTGCCAAGCGAGCTCGCGCCGCAAGAAGATCGCGGAACTTTCTTCGTGATGATGAGCCCCGCCGAAGGGGCAAGTTATCAAAGCAACAGCCGCAATATGCGCTTAATTGAAGATATTTTAACGCCTTACTATGAGGATGGGCAGCTGACTCGGATGCTATTGCGCGTCCCTGGTTGGGGTAACAGCGGTGGTATCGCCATTGTTGGTACTGAAAACTGGTATAACGGCAAACGCAAGACACAAGATTTACTAACGGAAATAGGCAGCAAAGTAAACGAACTGCCTGACGTGCGAGCTTTTACGTTTATGCGTAGTGGCTTAGGCGGCGGTGGCGGCGGTAATCGTCCAATACAGTTCGTTATTCAAGGCAATACCTATGAAGAGCTAGCGCAATGGCGTGACATTATTCTGGCTAAAGCCGCTGAAAACCCGAACTTACTCATGCTGGATCACGATTATAAAGAAACCGTACCGCAGATCTTAGTTGATATCGACATCGATCGCGCCGGTGATTTAGGCGTGTCGGTAGGTGCCATTGGCCGCTCACTGGAAGCGATGCTCGGTGGCCGCCGCGTCACCACCTTCTTAGACCGTGGTCGTGAATACGATGTGATTATCGAAGGTTTAGATGATGACTTCCGCGCGCCAACTAAAATCAGTAACGTTTATATTCGCTCGGATCGTAGCAACGAGTTAATTCCTTTAGATAACTTAGTGACGCTGCGTGAAGAAGCCACAGCTTCCAGCCTAAACCGTTACAACCGGATGCGGTCGATTACCATCACCGGTAGTATGGCGGATGGTTATAGCTTGGGCGAAGCACTGGAGTATCTGCAAAATATCGTCAAAACGGATATCAATGACACTGTGGGCGTTGACTATAAAGGCGAGTCGTTACTCTTTCAAGAAAGTGGCCGCTCTACGGCGCTGGTTTTCGTGCTAGCACTGGTTATCACTTATTTGGTATTAGCCGCACAATTTGAAAGCTTTATACACCCTCTGGTGATCATGGTTACCGTGCCTCTTGGCTTAGTCGGAGCCTTGTCAGGCCTTTACTTTGCAGGCATGACGCTGAACATCTATAGCCAAATTGGTTTAGTGATGCTGATCGGTTTAGTGGCGAAGAACGGTATTTTGATTGTGGAATTTGCTAACCAACTACGCGATGCCGGAGTAGCATTTGAAGATTCGGTAAAACGTGCCGCAGCGCAACGTTTGCGCCCAATCGTGATGACTGCCTTTACTACGGTAATGAGTAGCTTACCGCTGGTATTGGCAACCGGCCCTGGCTCTGAAAGCCGCATGGTTATCGGTATGGTGATATTAGCCGGCGTTGCCTTAGCAACCTTGTTAACCATCTATGTGGTACCGGTGGTCTATATTGCTATTGCACGCAATACAGGTTCACCACGCTCGATTAGTCGTAAGCTAGAAGAACTCGAATTAGCTGCACCTGATGAGCATGCCGCTGACGAGGTAGTGCCAAAATAAGGCCTAACTGCAGCTGATTGATCACAAACGGGAGCTTAAGGCTCCCGTTTTTATTGGCTGAATGGCTTACTTAACATGTCGCGTTCATCCGTTAACTTAGTCGCGCCATGCATTAAACACCAGGGTTAAAACAGTATTGTCAGCCGGTTATTCCTGTGTCCGTTGTGCGATAGAAAGAGCTGAAACATGAAGGGATAATTGCATTGAGATATCATTAAGCCGCGTAATACCACGCGGCCTTCGCTAGCAACGCCTTAGCGTAGCGCAACCCTATCCGAACGTATAAAGTTTGCTAACACGGGTTGATGCTGCTGCGCCCATTGCCGTAATTCACGATCATCGCCGCTAGTAATTTGCGCGATAAACGCGCTTGATAGCGCTTGTGTAGCCGCTTTAATCACATGCTGCTGAGGCACAGAGTCACCACTACGACGCCAATTGGTAAAAATATTATGACTGCCGGCACTGAACACCGCCAATACTTTGTATTGACTGCCAATAGCGTAATACAGCTCAAGCCGATCTTGTGGTGCAGAGTAAAAACCCGGCACAGTAATTTCATCTTCGGTAGTGGTGATGTGCAGCGTTGGGATCCTAACATCAGATAGTACCTGAGACAGCGGCTGGTTATTGTAAAAAGGCGGGGCTGAAATCAAAATGGCCGCCGTGATCCGTTCATCCTTTAGGCTGACCAAACGGCCATTTTGCTTCACCTGTGCTCCACTTAATAGCATAGCGGTGTTAGCACCATAAGAATGTCCAGCCATCACAATATGCTGCGGATCAAACTGCCCGGCATACTCTGAGGCTAAAATGTGATCTAAAGCGAATTTCACATCCTCTACCCGAGCCAGTGCTTCCGTATCATCGGCCGCATCCATTAATCGAAAGGGTAATAATAAACGGCTACCTCGCCACACTTTGCGGTCGCTGCCAACATGCTGTAAATGCAAACTCGCAAAACCTTGGCTTGCCCAATATTGCCCCAGATAAGCATAACGCTCTTTGGAGCCGCCCAAACCATGTGAGAAAACGATTAAGGCTTTTGCTTGTTGTGCTGCTGTAGGTTTAAACAATAATGCCGGCACACTGCGATCACGAGCCGGGTCCAGCCATTCAAAGCTGATTTGTTCAACATCACGCGACAAATTTTCAGCAACACTCAGTGCTTGTTGTACTGAGGGTAAACTCAACTGTTGCTGCCAAGCCACATTGTTGATCGGCTGTTTTTGTGAACAGGCCGTTAGCGTTAAGAGTAAGAGTCCAAGGCAACTGCCCAGTGTTAAGGCTTGATGCTTGCTGAAAAAAAGCATAGGGATCCTCATGCTTGAAATGATGATAAGTTCAGCTAAAGACTGTCATAGTGCAGACCAGCGACATGGCACATAAAAAACCTAAGCTCTAATAAGGTAGCGCTTGCCCATCCCAATTGAGTAATTGGCCTGATTGCTCTGGGTTTAAGCCCGCGATAACCGGCAATAAACGCTCCGCGGTGGCATGCGCGCTTTGTAACTGCCCTTCAGGTAAATTTCGCTGAAATGGCGCAGATAGCGCCGTATCCGTGGTGCCGGGATGTAAACTCACTAAACTGGCCGTTTTGTTATAACGCGCCAATTCAATACTGGTTGTTTTCACCAACATATTCAGCGCCGCCTTGCTCATCCGATAGCTGTACCAGCCCCCTAACTGATTATCCGTAATACTGCCCACTTTGGCACTGAGCACGGCTAACTTGATATTCGGCAGTTTTTGGATAAAAGGAAACAAAGCCTGTAAATACAGTGCCGGACTCATAATATTAACCTGAAAACTTTGCTGCATCGCTAGAGCGCTCAGTTGCCGGATGGTTTTCTCTGGCTGCATACTATCGCCGTGCAACCAACCTTGACATAACATGATAGCCGTAACCGGTTGACTAAAGATAGTCGTCAATACCGATGCCGTCTCAGGCGCATCGGCCTGCGGCAGTGTATACCACGCCAGATTTGCTACTTTTTCAGTTAGCGGTTGTCGGCTGATTGCCGACACTTGCTTGCCTTGTACCAGTAACTGGTCAACAAAGGCACGGCCAATACCGCCGCTTGCACCAATAATGAGCCAATGTTCAACCATGCTGGATCCTCTGAGCTAATTCATAACCACTTAGCCAGGCATTTTCAACCCGACCACCACGTGTCCAATCGCCCGCTAACCATAAACCCGGCGCTATTGCATCTTGGAAATTACTATCTGGCATCTGCTGTTGCTGGGCATACAGCCACCGATGACATAACGCACTATTGACTGAAATACTGTCATTAGCCAAGCCTAAAATTTCGCATAAGGCATGCTGAGCTTGTTGCTGCCAAAAAACAGCATCTTGCTCTAAATGCTGTTGGCTAAACTCAGGCGTAAAATGCACCAGCCAATTTTCAGCCACAGAGCGCCCGGGCTTACTGTTTTGCCGACTGATCCAACTGACACCCAATGCCTGCTCCTTAACAAAAATACCACCGGCGGCATGTTGCGTAGCCTTACTTAGTTGTAAACTCACGGCCCAGCAAGGTTGTAATAAATGGGTGGGTAACGTCACCGTTAATGGCGGAGGTAATAATGTGGCAGCTTGTGCCGGCGGGATCGCCAGTATTACCTGAGCAAAGGGCCCAAACTGCTCCGCGTGCTCGTTTTGAATAAACCAGCCCTCTGCCGTATGTGTTATGGTGCTGACACGGCAGTTAAAGTGGCATTCTAGGGTGTCGGCCATCGCGCGCAGTGGGCTGTGCATCGCCGGCGTACCAATGAAGCGTTGCTCAGCATCGGGGGAAGCTGCTAATTGCCCAGCACGATATTGATACATGGGTGCTAACCAACGATTGACCACACCTTGCTTTAACCACTGTGCAACTTGCTGCTGAAATAAGGGTTGCCGCGCCGTAAAATATTGGGCGCCGAGATCTAAATAGCCTTCGGCACTGCGCTTACTGCTCATGCGGCCACCGGCGCCGCGCGCTTTATCGAATATCGCAACCTGTTGTCCCGCTTGTTGCAGCGCAAAGGCACAACTTAACCCGGCCATTCCGGCACCAATTACTGCCAACGTCATTATTACTCCGGCGTGTTATAATCTATTAAGCTTTACATTACGTATGAGTCGACAGTCACGATCAGCCGTTGATGCAAGGAGAAGAGATGAGTACACAGATTGCCACGTTCGGCGCAGGCTGCTTTTGGTGTTTAGAAGCAGCGTTAAATGAAGTCTCCGGTGTACACGCGGCCATTAGTGGTTACATGGGAGGTCATACTCTCAATCCTGATTATCAAAGCATCTGCACCGGTGAAACCGGCCACGCGGAAGTGGTACAAGTGAGTTATGACGATAGCCAGATCAGTTTTAAACAGCTATGCCAACTGTTTTTTAGTTTACATAACCCTACCCAACTTAACCGCCAAGGCAATGATGTCGGCACTCAGTACCGCAGCGTTATTTTTAGCCATAACGCGGAGCAAGCAGCCGAAGCCGCGGCGATAATAAGCGAGCTTGAACAACAACAGCTATTTGAACAACCCATTGTGACTGAAATCAGCCCGGCCAGTGTGTTTTATCCAGCAGAAAGTTATCATCAAGGTTATTATTTGCAAAACCCACAGCAAGGCTACTGTCATTGGGTCATTTCACCGAAAATGTCGAAATTTCGCAGCCAATTTCAGCACCTATTAAAATAAATCCAGCGCTGACTGCAGCCTAGTGATTACAACCTAGGTAGCAAATGCAGCGCTGGTTTTTTTCTTTAGCGTTTAATCACTAGGCGTTTAAGGCAATTTATATTGCAGGCTTAAACCAAAGTTTACGCCGGCAGTTTCATAACCCGAACTGGTTTGATAATGTTTATCAAACAGGTTATCCACCTTAGCACTTAACGATAAAGCTGGGGATAATGCAAAGCTACCGCCCACGCCAAACACAGTAAAGCCACCTAGATATGCTCTGCTGGCATACTCACCTTGATAGGTATCGCTTTGGTAATCCGCCGTCACAAATCCCGATAACTGCTGCCATTGTTGCGTCAAGCGCCAATTCACATTGTGCTCAGGTCGGCGGGCTAACCGTTGCCCAGTCAAGGTGTTTTCAGTGTCCAACCAGCTATAACTGATTGTTTGCTCTAAAGAATCCCAACGCAGATCAACACTGAGTTCCACGCCAGAAATTTTGGCACGTTCAATGTTTTGTGGTGTGTAGGTCGCAAAATCAAACTGGATAAGATTGTCAACATCTTGCTTAAACCAAGCTAACTGCAACGTGGCGGCCGCTAACTGATAACTCAGCGCAATTTCATCAGAAATGCTACTTTCTGGCTGTAAATCAGGGTTAGCACTGCCGGGATAGTATAAGTCGTTAAAAGTTGGTGCTTTAAAAGCCGAACCCCGACTGACTCTAAGCTGCAAAGCATCCGTCATATCGTACCCAGCGGCTAACTGCCACGTCGTGTTACCACCGTATTGCTCGGTCAGATCGCGGCGTACCGCACCGTCTAAGCGCAGCGCTGATGCAGCATATTGTAATCCAGCAAAGGCGGCACGATTAATTCGATTATCTTTAACATAGGCTACGCCTGAGCGCGCTACGCTCTCTTGATACCAGTTCACGCCCGCTAAACCCGATAGGCTATCTGTCAATGCAGTGGCTGCTTGATAGTTAAATTCATCGCGTTCAGTCACATATGGGCTTTGCGAAACAGGCCCATAAGTCGTGTCATCATCCAGCGTTCGACTGAATTGTGCTTGATGTTGCCATGATCCTTGCTGATGTTCCCAGCCCAACAAATAACTGCGGTTTAACGTTTCAGCTTGATCTTCACTGCCCCAGGCCGTATCAAACTGATAAAAACCGGAATTAACATCTACCTGACCACGCCAAAGACCCAATCGGGTTTGATAAGCTGCCACCAGTTTAGCAAAACGTTGTTGGTAACCATCTCGATCGTTATCTAAATCGGTACGCACATTAAAACCATCGGCCCGGCTATACCCTGCACTAGCACTCAGAGTCAGATCGCCATGATGTTGACTCGCATTAATACCAGCACCAGCCTGCCCATAACTGCCAACATCCGCAGTTAATTCCACGCCACTGGCTTGACGAGTGGTAATAGCAATTACCCCAGCTAAGGCGTCAGCACCATACCATGCCGCTCGAGGGCCACGGATCACTTCTATTCGTTCAATTAACGCTAAGGGCAACATCGATAAGGTTTTATAACCCAAGGTGGCAGAGCCACTGCGCACGCCGTCAATCAATACGAGCGTATGGCCATTATTCCCGCCACGCAAATACAAACCGCTATTTTGGCCACGGCCACCGTCACGAGAAATAGTAATACCGGGTAATTGCGCTAATAAAGCAGGTAAATCACTGGCTTGACGAGCCTCAATATCTGCACGATCTAGCACAGAAACACTGGCTAACACTTCGGAAGTGGCTACAGGGGTGCGATTAGCGTAAACACTGATATGTTCGACCGCGTCAGTCGCGGATACAGCAGTAGGCACGGCTGACAACAGCAGCGCCCAAGAAGGTTTAAACATAGATACTCCAGCAATGTGCCCACCGCACATTTCTTTGGTTTGAAGGACTTTTAGGCCGGTCTCCAGGCTAACAACCTGCTGACGCGAGTATTTCGCCTTCCCATCTTGCGACAGTGGCGGATGAAATACTTTAAGTTGCTTACCGTTGCGGGGGCAGCTCTGGTTTTACACCAGATTCCCGTTTAACTTGGTCGATGACATTAAAAAGCCGCGACCAAGCACCTAAAAAAGCGGCGGCTCTATCAAGAGCCGCCGCAAGTTTACGCTGAATCAGCGCCAAGTCAATAGACTTCTAGAAGTCTTAACTGCAAATCAATCGCGAAAGTTGGTAAATTGAAAAGCTTGCTCTAATTCAGCTGCACGCACCGCCGCAATCGCTTCTTGTAAATCATCGCGCTTTTTACCAGTAACGCGCACTTGATCGCCTTGAATAGCGGCTTGCACTTTTAACTTATTGTCTTTAATTAATTTAACCAACTTTTTCGCCATATCCGTTTCGATACCTTGGCGCAGCGATAAGGCTAAACAGTAAGTTTTACCCGAGTGCACTACATCGCCTTCTTTAAAAGAGCGCACATCTAGATTGCGTTTCACCGCTTTGGCAAAAAAGATTTCGAGCATTTGCTGTAACTGAAACTCTGCCTCAGCCACCATGTTAATTTGTTTATCTTTGAGGGTAAATTCAGCATTTACGCCGCGAAAATCAAAACGCGTTTGTAATTCACGGTTAGCATTATCGACCGCATTTAGTACTTCTTGCTGGTCGACTTCAGAAACTATATCAAAAGCGGGCATCTTGCTCTCCTATCTCGGTCTATGCTGGTGATTATAACCAGAAAACTGCTACAATCCGAGCCCCATTTATCGGAGGTGAGAACGTGCCACAATCGTTTTATCGCTTTTTGTTTTTATTATGTTTGCTGTTAGCCACTTTTGGCTTTATGGCCGAGATTAACGGCCACAAGCTTGCTGGCGAATTGTCTTTTTTTAAAATTGAAAATCTCGATAAAGTGGCCCATTTTGGTATTTTCTTTGTACTCAGTGGCTTAATTTGGAAAGGCTTTCGGGCAGTGTTTTGGAAGATCCTACTTTTAATGGCAATCTATGGCGCCTTAATTGAAGTGATACAAGAAAACTATACGCGACGCACGGGCGATTTTTGGGATTGGGTAGCTGATATGGCTGGGGTTTTAACCTTTTTTGTTGTGCGTAAACTGTGGCATTTATGGCGACCACGCAGCAAGCGTTAAACTGGACCGTCGTTGGCCAAGGCGCTATTGGCCTGCTTGCTGCCTGTCGTTGGCAACAGGCTGATACGCCAGTACGTTTGTGGTTGCGTCAACCTAAATCATTGAGCGTGCGCTTTTTGGCGCTAGATGACACCGAGCAACAATGCCATTTTCAAGCGGCAGTCTCCCCCATCCATGCCTTGTTTTTACCGGTAAAAGCCTATGCCGTTACCGAAGCCTTAGCCCAACTACAACCGCATCTCACTGACAACGCCCAAATTGTCGTTTCCCATAATGGTATGCCAGACCTTGCAGCATTACGGCAATTTGCACGAGCTAAACAAGGGATCTGGTTTTTAACGACTAGCCATGGAGCCTTACGACAAGCGGAGCAGATCCGCCATACCGGCCAAGGTAAAAGTATGCTAAGCCCACTGAATGAAGCCGCGAGCGCACAATGCAAAGCCGTTTTCACGGCTTTACATCAGGCCTTGGGCCCGTTAACCGTCACCGAGAATATCATAGCGGCTTTATGGCAAAAGCTGGCGATTAATGCGGCTATTAACCCGCTCACCGCAGTTTTAAATTGTAAAAATGGTGCTTTAGCGGCGGCAGAGCATCAACCTCAATTGCAGCAAATTGTCAGCGAAGTCTGTCAGCTGGCCTCGCTTGAACAAGTTGATTTGCCGTTTGCGGCAACCCTTGCCCAAGTGCAACAAGTGATCACCGCGACGGCCAATAACTATTCATCAATGCAGCAAGATCATTACCATGGCCGCCCCACCGAGCTTAGCGTGATCACCGGCTTTATTGTCGCCACGGCGGCAAAACATCAGCTAGCGGTTCCGGCCAATCAAGCGCTATGGCAAGCGCTGCAAGTTACTTAAGGCCGATACACTGCAACATTGTTAAATCCCATCTCTTGCAGCAATAAAACCTGCAAACGACTCATCACGCCACGTTCACAGTAACAATAATATTGCTGTTGCTGATCTAACTGTGCAAACGCCGTGGCTAAACGGTAAAACGGAATGGTCAGTACCTGATGCTGCTGTAATTGCAGTGGCCGCGCGTCGACTTCGTCTTGACTGCGAATATCTAACACGATCGCGTTAGCCGGTAATATCGCTTCGGTAGCGATAACACCCGCTTGTTGTTCTGCTTGATATTCAACGGTCCGAATATCGAGGATTTTAGCTTGCTCAATAGCTTGATTTATCCTGCGCGGATCGAGCAGTGCTTCGGCTGTGATGACTTCGCTGAGGATGGCATTCACTGTCGGATTTTGTGAAATCACGCCACAATATTCCGGCATACTTCCCGCCAACTCGGCCACACCAATTTGTCGTGCTAAATCCACAATATCTTGTTTGTCATGATAAATAAGCGGCCGCAAAACTAAGCTGGGGCTCGCTTGATCGATCACGGCTAAGTTAGCCAGCGTTTGACTCGCGACCTGGCCAATACTTTCACCGGTAACCACCGCCGAGATCCCAAGCTTTTCAGCCATAGCGCTGGCCACCTGCATCATCAGGCGTTTTAAAACGACACCCATTAAACCCGTGGGCACATGCTCCAAAATATCTGCCACAACGGGGGCAAAGTCGACACTGACAAACTTCACCCGATGCGAGGCTGCATAGGTTTTCCATAGATAAAAGGCGATTTCGCGCACACCGTTCTCATGCGCTGCACCGCCTAAATTAAAGAACAGATAATGGGTACGTAAACCCTTGCGGATCATTAGATAACTGGCAACAGCCGAATCAAAACCGCCTGAGATCAACGACAAGGCATCCGATTGCGATGGGATCGGTAAGCCGCCCATGCCTGTGAAGCTTTCGGTGACCAGTAAAAATTGCTGCTGTTTAATCTCTAGTTTAATCTCTAAGTCAGGCTGCTTTAATTGCACTCGCGCGCTACTGACTAATTGGTTTAAGCCGCCACCAATATAACGCTCGGCGTCGAGTGAACTAAATGCATGTTCACCTTGGCGTCTCACCCTGACACAAAAGCTTTTATTCATAATTTGAGACTGATAAACCGCCGCAACTTGCTGAAAAAGATCGGCTAAATCAGTGAACTGGCGCGTTTGCATCTGAGCAAAGGTAACAATACCGGGGATACATTTTAAACGTGTAATTAATTCTTGGCGCCAAGCGGTTGTCTCGTATTGGCTAGTGACCGTTAGATGATCAAAATAACCGGTGACTTTCACTTTATGCGGCAGATGTTTTAGTAAAGTTCTGAGATTCTGCTCCACCAGCAACGTTTGACGCTTGCGCACCGACTTACTTTTGATGGCGATTTCAGGATGCAACTTAATAATAAATTCGAGCATGATGGGCGCATTTAGCTAACAATGTTGCGCATTATAACTAAGCGTAACAAAAACGCCTAATCAAGCGATTAGGCGTTTGCTGACTCAAGGATTCGTTGCCGGTTCAAAACTGATTGGTTCAGACACCTTAGGCTTGCCCTGCATGATCGAGATTTCGACACGCCGGTTACGCCGACGATTTAGCTCACTATTATTTGGCATCAAGGGGCGAGTATCAGCATGCCCTACCACGACAATGCGGTTTCGATCAAAGCCCGGCGCAGCAATTAAAGCGGTGGCCACAGAAACGGCTCGCTTAGCCGATAAATCCCAATTGTTGGCATGTAACTCATCACCCACCTGAAAATCATCAGTATGCCCACTGACGGTAATTTCACCGGGAATATCATTGAGCATCACCCCAATTTGCCGCACTATCGGGATAAAACGCGGCTGTAAAAAAGAAGAGCCCGATGGGAAAGAGCCATTTTCGCGGATACGAATAATGATTTGCTGCCCCAATGATTCTAACTCGACTGCGCCGTCAACGATTTGTTGCTCCAGCTCTTCAGCTAACTTCTTCACCGTTTCATTAACTTGCTCTTGAGCGGCTTCTGCGGCAGCGGCGGCTGTAGCCTCGGCAGCTTCTTGCTCCTCAGCATTTAATGCCGATTGCCCACCGGTTTGATCATCGCGTTGGTCTTGGCGCCCGCCGGCAGAGTCTTCTTCACCCGCTTGAAATTCAATGACTTGCTGGGTCATTTCCATGGTTTGCTGCTGGATCGTTTCAATTGGCGTGGGATCAGGCCGCCCAGGGCGAAACTCCATGGCAATAACACTGGTTCCCTTGGGGATATCATCCACTTCAATTTTATTTTGCACACCAAAAGCAAACTTCATAGAGCCGGCAATTTGTTTAAACTTCAACACGTCCATTTCAGAAAATGCTAATAACAACACGAAGAAGCACATCAAAAGCGCCATTAAATCAGCAAAGGTTCCCATGTAAGCGGGTAACCCAGGCGGTGGGCATTTGCATTCTTCTTCGTCACTCATGCCGCCTCTCCTGCTACTTCGCGTTTATTTTGCGCTAAATAGTTACGTAAAATCCCTTCAATAACCTTTGGATTCTGCCCATCTTGAATGCCTAATACCGCATCTAAGATCAACATATTGTTTAGTTTTTCTTGCTGGTTGCGGATCGCTAATTTGTCGGCCAACGGAATGGCCATAACGTTGGCAACAAAGGCACCATACAACGTTGTTAACAATGCCACCGCCATCGCCGGGCCGATGGCTTTAGGATCATCCATGTTAGATAACATCGCCACCAAACCAATCAAGGTACCGATCATTCCCATAGCCGGTGCTACGTCACCCAAACTACGAAAAATAGCAATAGCTGTTTCATGGCGCTTTTCGGTTAACGAAATATCCTTCTGCATGGTTGCTCGCACGACATCAGCGTCATGGCCATCCACCAACATATTAATGCCTTTTTGCATAAAGCTATTGGGAATTTCAGCCTCTTCTAGGGCTAAAAAACCACCTTGACGTGCGGCACCACCTAATTGCACGGCCTTTTCAATTAATTCTTCTGGTGATTCAATTTTAAACATAAAGGCTTTGGCAGCCGCTTTACCTGCACCTAAAAATTGAGCCAAGGTAAATTTAGCTAGTACAACAAATACCGAGCCACCAAATACAATAAGCACCGAGACCAAATCACCAAACATGCCGACGTCACCGCTACTACTGATAAACATCGCCATTACAATAAAGCCAATTGCGCCAATCAATCCGATTAGGGTCGCTAAATCCACATCCTACTCCTTCCAAAACAGTGCCGGGGCTGGCTTTTGAATCTTAATTTTAGTTATTTTATATCAGCTGCAAACTAGTTATCGACCTTAACTCTGAATCATTAAGCAATAAATCAGCAAAGAATACCAATTTAGTCGTTACTATACGCAATTTCATTGACCATAATAGCCTGCTACGATAAGGTTGCGCACAGTTTTTTTGGGGAATAATATGAGTAAAAAATCTGCAGACCCAGGTCAGTTTGAACAATCCATCCAAGAACTCGAACACATCGTCCAACAGTTGGAACAGGGTGAGCTGTCTTTAGAGCAAGCCTTAGGTCAATTTGAGCGTGGGATCAGTTTGGTCAAACACAGTCAGCAGCAACTGCACGCGGCGGAACAAAAAGTCCAGATTTTGTTACAACAACAACCTGAACCTTTGCAGCCGTTTGAGCCGCAAACAGGAGACTAACCTTGGCCCCAACCAGTCTATCGCTATTTCAGCAGCGGGTGGAACAACAACTGCAACAGGCGCTTGCTACAACAGTTCCGACGAACTTCTTGTTGCATGATGCCATGGCTTACAGTTTGTTGCTGGGTGGCAAACGGGTTCGACCTTTTCTGGTATACAGCCTAGGTCAAATGTTAGGTGCTAAACTGTCTGATCTCGATGCCCCAGCAGTGGCAATTGAAGCGATCCACAGTTATTCATTAATTCATGACGACTTGCCGGCCATGGATAATGACGATTTACGCCGCGGCAAACCCACTTGCCATAAAGCTTATAGTGAAGCCACGGCGATTTTAGCCGGAGATGCACTGCAAGCTTTTGCTTTTGAGCTATTGAGCAGTCATGATTACCAACAGGTTTGCCCACGTCGGCAGGTGTTAATGGTGAAAACGCTAGCACAAGCAGCAGGCGCCACCGGCATGTGTGCCGGCCAAGCGATAGACTTGGCACAAACCAATCAAAAAATCACCTTAGAGAAATTAGAGTTAATGCATCGTTTAAAAACGGGTGCATTAATTGAAAGCACAGTTAAACTAGCCTATTACGCCAGCCCGGTAGAAGATGAACAAATCCTGCTGGATTTGTTAAAGTTTGCTAGTGCGCTAGGTTTGGCCTTTCAAGTGCAGGACGATATTCTGGACATTGAAAGCGACACGGCCACTTTAGGAAAAACACAGGGTTCTGATCTTAAAGCCAACAAAGCTACGTATCCGGCCTTATTGGGGCTGGCGGGCGCCAAAGATAAAGCGGCACAACTTTATCAAGAAGCCCTTGCCGCCCTCGAACGGCTACCCTACGATACGGCTGAGCTTGCACGCTTTGCCCACTATATTATTGCCAGAAAGTTTTAACATAGGCATTTGTTATGCAAATTGATATGACGGAATATCCACTGTTAACTAAGGCTAATTTGCCCGATGAACTTCGGCAATTACCTCAGGAAACCTTACCCCAACTGAGCCATGAACTGCGGCAGTTTTTATTAAAAACCGTTAGCCAAAGTAGTGGTCATTTTGCCTCAGGTTTAGGTGCCGTCGAACTGACTGTTGCCCTGCACTATGTTTACAACACGCCTTTTGATCGGGTGATCTGGGATGTAGGTCATCAGGCATACCCACACAAGATCCTCACGGGTCGTCGTCATCAAATGCATACCATCCGCCAAAAAGAAGGCCTGCATCCTTTTCCGTATCGGGAAGAAAGTGTCTATGACGTGTTATCGGTAGGCCACTCCAGTACTTCCATCAGCGCAGCCTTAGGCATGGCAGTGGCAGCACAACAAGCTAAGAATCAACGTAAAGTTGTTGCGGTTATCGGCGATGGCGCCATTACAGCAGGTATGGCATTTGAAGCCTTAAATCACGCAGGTGAAATTAAACCGGACATGCTAGTGATCTTAAATGACAATGAAATGTCTATTTCAGAGAACGTTGGCGCGTTAAACCAATACTTTGCCCGCATTTTATCGGGCAGTTTTTATACTAGCTTGCGAGAAGGCGGCAAAAAAATTCTCAGCAACATGCCACCATTACATCAGTTAGCCAGCCGCGCTGAAGAACACTTTAAAGGCATGGTAACACCCGGTACCTTCTTTGAAGAGCTTGGCTTTAATTATATCGGCCCAATTGATGGTCATGATGTATTGGGCTTGGTCGATACCATTCGCAATATGCGCCAGCTTAAAGGCCCTCAGCTACTGCATATCGTCACGAAAAAAGGTAAGGGCTATGCCCCTGCCGAAGCTGATCCGATTGGTTATCATGCAGTCGCAAAATTTGATCCTGCTGCTAAAACGCAACCGGCTAAAAAAGCCAGTGCTCCAACCTTTTCCAATATATTTGGCCAGTGGATCTGCGATATGGCAGAGCAAGATGAGCGGCTCCAAGGTATAACCCCTGCCATGCGAGAAGGTTCTGACTTAGTGGCGTTTTCAAAACGCTTTCCTAAGCGCTATTTTGATGTCGCCATCGCCGAGCAACACGCAGTGACGCTGGCCGCAGGCATGGCTATTGAGGGCTTAAAACCAGTAGTGGCTATTTACTCGAGCTTTTTACAACGCGGTTACGATCAACTGATCCACGATGTGGCGCTGCAACAATTAGATGTGTTGTTCGCCATTGACCGCGCGGGCATTGTAGGAGCTGACGGCCCAACTCACCAAGGTGCTTTTGATATCAGCTTTTTACGCTGCATTCCCAATATCACCATTATGGTGCCATCCAATGAAAATGAATGCCGGCAAATGCTTTATACCGGCTATCAACATAACGGGGTGGCCGCCGTTCGCTATCCACGAGGTAGCGGTAACAATCAAGCGGCCGCAACAACGATGGAGTTATTACCACTGGGTAAAGCAAAAGTGGTACAGCGCGGTAAAAAATTGGCTATCTTGGCCTTTGGTCCACTGCTTGGCGCCTGTGAGCAAGCGGCCACAGCGCTTGGCGCCACCTTAGTTGATATGCGCTTTGTTAAGCCATTAGATACTGCACTGTTACAGCAATTAGCTGTGGATCACAGCTACGTGATGACTGTTGAAGATAACGCCATTATGGGCGGTGCTGGATCTGCGGTAAATGAGTACTTGGTGCAGCTACATTATCAAGGCCAGATCCTCAACTTGGGCTTACCAGATGAGTTTATTAAACACGGTACGCAACAAGAGATTTATCAAGAGTTAGGCTTAGACAGTGCCGGTATTTTGGCACAAGCGCAGCGTTTATTAAAACAAGAGTAGTCAGCGCTAGACAAACGACACCCAAAACGTGGGTGTCGTCTTTGCAAAAGCCTTGCTAAAGCCGATGCTGCTCTAACCAAATCAACCCTTCAGCTAACAAGCGATGAATCTGCAACGGTAAATCAACACTCTCTTCAAATTCAAACGCATCCAATTGACTGGCAAAAGCCAAACTGCCCACCACCGCGCTTAAACCTTGAGCTTTTAACTGCAGTAATGCCTGCTCGGCTAATTGCATTGAGCTTTCCCAATTCAACAACTGGCCACCGAGTAAAGGTAATGGATACAGTGCATAACCGCCAGACGCGGTTAGATTAACCACTTCACCATCGGGCAAAGTAAAATGACTGGCCGCAATCTGTTCTAGCAACCGGCAACTATATGATGCCACCAACTCTTGCGCGATATCACGAAACACCACAACAAAACGTGCATCGACAAAACGTACCACATAATCTGAGCCGCGTGTTTCTCGACTTAATAACGAGCTTAATTGTTGTAACAAACTATCCGCAGTGCTAACGCCATACTTTAAAAGAATTTGCTGATAATGATCAGGTTCAAGCAGCAACAAAGCAATGGTTTTACCCTGCTCGGTTAACGCTTGACGATTGCGCTGAAAGTGCTCGATATCTTTAGGCAGCTGCTCAAACATAAAGCGTTTATTACGTAAGCCGGTGGTAGTGTCACGATGCGTTAATTGACTGAGTTGCTCGTTCAATTCATTCAGCTTTTGATTGGTGTTTTCTAATTCTTGGGTTCGTTGTCGCACCAAACTGGTTAATTGCTCCTGTTTATGTAAGTTATTTTGCCGATAAAGCCAAAATAAGCCATAAAACAAACACAATAACAAACAGAGCCACAGCAAGCGATACACCAAGGTTTCATCAAAGCGGCGTGGGATCACCAATTGAATTTGCGTTTCTTGGGCATCCAGCCAATGTTGATAGTTATACCTTACCTGTAATTTAAAGGTAAAGTTGCCAGGTGGCAGGTTGGTATAGACTGCTTCGCGCCGATCGACCACTTCTTGCCACTGCTGATCAAAGCCCATTAACTGATAACGAAAAATCACACTATCAGGCCGAGTATATTCAAGCGCTGAATAACTGATAGTCAGATTGCGTTCTTGCCGTTCCAAAACTTGCCGCAGTTGTTGACCCGACAGCGGATAACTCTGCTGAGCACTGATTTTCTTCAAAATGGGTCTTAATGTCTTGGGGGTAGTACTATCCAATTCTTCAGGTACCGCAACCAAACCGCGTAATGTTGGATACCATAGCTGTTGCTGCCAGAACGCTACTTTAGACTGGCCTGCACCGTTACAACAACGGCTGGTTAACGAGCCCATCTGCCTATCGTAGGGCGATAGCACTTCTTCTAAACGAAACCCTTCATTGGCGGCTTGAGGCAAACTGTCGACGCGTAAACGAAAGATCCCTTTATGCGTACTCAACCAGAGCCAACCCGACTGCTGGTGAAAATAAAAACTTAAGGCAGGGCCATGTAATAAGCCATTACCACTGTGCAAATGTAACCACGCGTTATTGGGCCTTTGAATATACACACCATCATCTAAAGTACTCACCAGCACAGTGCCATCGGGTAACACTAATGTCGCTAAAATATAAGCGTTATAAAGGGCACTGCCGATGCCTAAACGAGTTAATTGTGCATTTTGCCAACGGTACAAACCACGACTGGTTCCAAACAATACTTGGCCTTTATGCTGACTTAAAGTGGTGATCTGTTTAGATTCTAATTCGGCGTTAAAGGGAAGTAAGGTTAAAACATTATCTTGTGCATGATATAAACCATTAAGACTACCGATCCAAATGCCGCCCTGCTCCGCCGGTTTTACCACCCTAACGGCTTGGCCTTGTAACTGGGGAAATAACACGCTGAGCTGGGCCGTTCTTACATCATATTGGTATAAACCGCGCTCCAGCCCCAGCCATAGCTGCTCAGGGCCAGGCCAATGGAGATCATGTACCGTTTGCCCTTGCAATTGTTCGGCAGAGATCAAGGGCTGAAAACGTTCAGCCATGTCTAAGTAGCCCACTTCGCTTTGACTGGCTAATAACAGCTTACCTTGAGGTGTCAGTGAGACACTGCGAATAATAGGATCGCTTCCCGGAACTAATCGACGAATTTGACTGCGATTGACCATAAAAATGCCATCGCTAAAACTGGTTAGCCAAATATTATGCTCTTTATCTTGAAATACCTGGCTAAACCAAGGTGAACTGCCAAGTTCGGCAACCGTAACCGTTTGCCAAGCTTGTCCGGGAGATTGAAAAAATAGTTTACGATAAGAAGAAAGCCATTGCGCGCCAGTATTATCTTGTAACAAGCGGTATACCGGTGCCATGGTGTCGTCAGGTAGTGACTGCGCGGTAATTTCACCGTCGCTTTGTAACCGAAATAAACCGTTTTCACTGGCGATATGTAAACCGTTATCGGTCCATGCTAAGTCGTACACGGGGTTTTGTGCTAATACAAGCGGCAAGGCGAATTGTTGCCAGCTGCCGTCGGCCGCGCGCTGATGCAAATAATCGCTGGCCATCACCCAGATTTGCTCATTGGTTTGGGCTAATTGGCTGACCACTGCTTTAACTTGCTCGACGCGGCGTACCTTATTTTGCTGCACACTAAATAATTGATCGGCGGCGACCCAAATTTCACCTGGTGTTACTTCAAGCAACGAAGTCACTTCACTGTAAATCGGTAAGCGTTGTAATTCTAGGGTGGCAGGATCCAACACCGACAAACCCGATTTGGTACCGATCCATATTTTACCCTCACTGTCGGTCAGTAAATGCGTAATCGCATTACTGGCTAACTTCGGATGGGTTTCATTACTAAATACTTCAAAATGTTGGCCATCAAAGCGGTTTAAACCATACAGAGTACCTAGCCAGATATAGCCAAGTTTATCTTGCGTGATCGCTCGAACAGAATTGCTTGATAAGCCTTCGGCACTGGTCCAGTGCTTCAGATCATAGTCATACACGGAAGGTGGGGCCGCCAAAGCGCTCTGACACATCAAAACAAAGATGATGAACAGAAAACGAGACATGCAGCCCTCCTTGGTCATTGTGATTATGGTGTGGTCACAGCCCTTAGTTTAACCATGACAGGTAAACCAATAGATGCAAGATGGCTAAAGCAGGTAACGCGGCCAGTAAATCATCCAGCATAATACCGAAACCACCGTGTACCCTGCGATCAAACCAGCTGATGGGCCAAGGTTTTAAAATATCGAACAACCGAAACAAAATAAAGCCCAGTAACAAGCTTTGCCAGCTGATGGGCACCAAGAGCATGGTCAAGGCAAAACCGATAATTTCATCCCAAACTATGGCGCCGTGGTCATGTTCCCCTACATCGGCAGCGGCTTTGCCACACACATAAATACCCAGCAAACTACCGAATAGGATAAACAGCAATAGCCAAGCTTGTCCGGCCAAACTTAGTAACCAAACCAACGGCAATGCCGCCAAAGTACCGAAGGTACCCGGTGCTTTTGGGGCTAGACCGCTGCCAAAGCCTAATGCTAAAAAATGTTGCCATTTACCCAGCTGAAATTTGGCTTTGCTATTTGCTGTTGTCATAGAAAATGTTGAAACCCATGATGTTGGTAAGCATAAGGCTGTTCACCGCTTTTTAATTCCAGTTTACCCACCGCCCCTGTGATCCTGCCAATACAGGTGATTGGCACGCCATAAGGCGACAGTAACACATCAAGTGAGCCTCGACGATTCTCTGGCACGGTAAAGAGTAACTCGTAATCCTCACCACCCGATAACGCCAGTTGCATCGCGTCTTCCGCTGTACAGCTGTCTTTTAACGCTTGCGACATAGGCAAACGTTGAATATCAATATAAGCCCCTACTGCCGAGCGACGGAGGATATGTGGTAAATCACCCGCCAAGCCATCAGAGATATCCATCGCGCTACTGGCGGTATTACGCAGCGCCTGACCTAAAGCAACCCGTGGCGACGGATAATGAAAACGTTGTAATAAATGCCCTTGATGCTTTTTACTAATTTCGCACTGCCCTTGCACCAGCTTTAAGCCCAGGGCGGCGTCACCCAGTGTGCCGGTAACATATATATAATCACCCACCTTAGCACCCGAGCGAGTAATGGCTTTTCCACGCGGTACTTGGCCTTTGGCCATCATGCTGAAACTGAGCGGGCCACGTGTCGTATCACCACCAATCAATTGGCAATTATAGTATTCAGCGGTTTCATGTAAACCGGCAGCAAATTGCGCTAACCAGCTTTCATCTGCCGAGGGTAACGTCATCGCCAACGATAACCATGTTGGCTCTGCTCCCATCGCGGCCAAATCGCTCACATTGACAGCCACTAATTTATGGCCAAGTGCACGCGGATCAACATCAGGAAAAAAGTGAGTCCCCGCAACCATGGTATCTGTTGTAACAACGATGTCGTAACCATCACGCACCTGTAACACCGCACCATCGTCACCGACACCAATACTGACATCAGTGCGCTTCACACCGATATTCGAGAAATATCGCGCGATTAAATCAAATTCACCCATAGCGTATAAAAAGCCGACTGACGTCGGCTTCTCCATTAATTTGGACGCAATACCTTGACCGCTTTGTCCAGGATACTGTTCACAAACTTATGACTATCATCAGCCGCAAAGGCTTTGGCTAATTCAATAGCTTCATTGATGATCACTTTATAGGGTACATCTAAACGATACTTCAGTTCATAGGCTGAAACACGTAATACCGCTTTTTCGACCAAGTCGATATCTTCGAACGGGCGCTCGAGATACGGCTTAATCGCTTCGTCTAATTTGGAATGGTGTAATACCACACCGCGTAAAATGTCTTGGAAATACGCAACATCAATATGTTTAACATTATTTTCCAATAACAATTGCTGCTCAATATCAGCTATCGGGTTGTGGCTAACTTGCCAGCTGTAAATGCCTTGTACAGCGAGTGAGCGAGATTGACGACGGACGTTAGGTTTCATCTGTGCTTCCTGTTACAGCTGTGCAAGCACATTGATCATTTCGAGTGCCGACATGGCTGCTTCGCCGCCCTTGTTACCGGCTTTAGTACCCGCACGCTCAATCGCCTGCTCAATACTGTCTACGGTTAGAACGCCAAAAGCCACCGGCAGGTCATACTGCATACCCACTTGGGCAATACCTTTGACACACTCGCCAGAGACATACTCAAAGTGTGGTGTGCCACCACGGATCACCGCACCAATTGCCACAATCGCATCATATTTCTTGGTTGCAGCAACACGTTGTACCGCTAATGGCAACTCAAAAGCGCCAGGAATACGTACAACAGTGATGTCTTGTTCAGCGATATTACCCACGCGTCGTAAAGTGTCGATGGCGCCACTGAGTAAACTCTCAACAATAAAACCGTTAAAGCGTGCGACTACTATCGCAATTTTCTTACCATTCGCTGCATAGCCTGCTTCAATTACCTGCATGACCTGTCCTTACTATTTAACTGCCGTCAAAATTTAGCCGTGCATAATAGCATAATTTATGACACTCGGGCATAGCCTTATTCAGAAACGTAATCCACTACATCCAGACCAAAGCCGGATAACGCATGGTACTTAATCGGCTTGCTTAATAAGCGCATTTTCTTCACGCCTAAACTGGCTAAAATTTGTGAACCCACCCCCACATTTCGTGAGGTGCCTTTCCAAGGTGCCACTGGCGGTTTCTCACCTTTATCTTCTGCTTCAAAATGTTGCACCATCTGCACTAGCTCTGAGGTACTTTCGTGCTTACCTAACAACACCAAGACGCCACCTTCATCAGCAATGCGCTGCATGGCGGTATGCAAAGGAAAACTGCGATTGGTACCGCGTGTGGTCAGCAATAAGTCGTTAAAGGTGTTATGTAAATGCACCCGCACTAAGGTTGGCTCATCAGCGACAATCTCGCCTTTAACTAAAGCAAAGTGCAACTGATTATCAATAGTGTCTTTAAAGGTCACTAATTCAAAGTCGCCCATCTCGGTTGGCAACTGACAAGTCGCCACTTTTTCAATGGTGGTTTCATTGAGGTTACGGTATTCAATTAAATCAGCGATGGTGCCGATTTTAATATCATGCTCTTTCGCAAACACTTCGAGATCAGGACGGCGCGCCATAGTGCCATCATCATTAAGGATTTCGACAATCACAGCTGCAGGTTCCAGCCCGGCTAACCGCGCTAAATCACAACCGGCTTCAGTATGGCCGGCACGAACTAATACACCGCCATCTTGCGCCATTAAAGGAAAGATATGCCCTGGCTGAATAATATCTGTTGGGCGAGCATCACGCGCCACAGCCGCTTTCACTGTTTTAGCGCGATCGGCCGCTGAAATACCGGTGGTCACGCCTTCTGCAGCTTCAATGGATACCGTGAAGTTGGTAGCAAACGGTGATTTATTGGCATCGACCATTAAGGGTAAGTTGAGTTGCTGGCAGCGTTTTTTCGATAAGGTTAAACAAATTAAGCCACGACCAAACTTTGCCATAAAATTGATGGCAGCAGGCGTGACATACTCGGCGGCCATCACCAAATCGCCTTCATTCTCGCGATCTTCATCATCCATCAAAATAACCATTTTACCTTGGCGGATATCTTCAATAATTTCTGCAGGTGTATTCAGTTGCATAGCTAACCTTCTTTATAAAAACCCGCGTTGCGCTAACAACGCCAGATCAACACCTGTTGTAGGGGCAGGTGTTTTAGTATGGAGTAAGCGTTCTAAATAACGCGCGATCAGATCCACCTCTATATGGACCAAGCTGCCTTTTTGCAACTGCAGCAATGTCGTTTGCGCAGCCGTATGCGGCACTATCGTTAAACGAAAGGCTGTGGCACTTAATTCATTTACGGTTAGACTAACGCCATCAATGGTTACCGAACCTTTATGCGCTAAATAAGGGACTAACGCCGCAGGCATAGCAAACCACAGTTGCCAGGCGCGCGCGGTTTTTTCAATACGCAGCAGCTCGGTTACGCCATCAACGTGACCACTGACCAGATGACCACCTAATCGACCGGTGGCTAATAAGGCTTTTTCTAAATTCACTCTTTGTCCCACCTGATACTGACTAAAGCGGGTTAAGGCGAGTGTTTCAGCGGATACATCAGCGACAAAACCTTGAGCTAGCAATTGGGAAACGGTAAGACAGACCCCATTGCTGGCAATACTGTCCCCTAACTGCACATCGCTAAAATCTAACTGCTCACTATGGATCTGCACTTCTAAATCGCCGCCTTTTACGGTTAAGCGGCTAATGTGACCTGTGGCAGCAATAATACCGGTAAACATATCAGCTCTCTTTTGTTGGGTTGGCAACAGTTGCTGTAGTGGGCTTCGCCCGAATTCGAATATCGTTGCCGAGTTGGTGTACATCCAGCAGCGTTAAATGCGGTACTTCGGTTAATTGTTGGAAATCGCCCAATTTCGCTAAGGGTTGAGCGCAGTCACCCAATAGGAGTGGCGCTTGATACAAGATCAATTCATCGACTAAACCTTGCTGCAATAAGGCCCCGGCTAGCGTACTGCCGGCTTCCGTCCAAACACTGTTGATCTGCTGCTGATGTAACGCTTTAAGCAAAGCCGATAAATCGAATTGGCCTGATGGCAACAATGCAGCAGGCCATTGCGTTACGGCAACCGCACTGGCGCTAAGTTGTTTTGCGGCTTGTGCTGCGTCATAGCAAAGTAACACCGCACCACCTTGACTAAATAAGGCTTCAGTACCGGTTAAGCGCTGTTGCCGATCCAAGATCACGCGCAGTGGCTGGCGTAAGCCGCCATCGGCTAAAGTAGTAATGGTATTGCTCGCGGTTTGTCGCACCGTTAAACGGGCATTGTCGGCTAAAACGGTGCTAGCAGTAGAAAGAATCGCGCTGCTCTGCGCTCGAAACTGCTGCACATCATCACGGGCAACATCCCCGGTTAACCACTGACTTACGCCATTAGCTAGCGCGGTGCGACCATCTAAACTGGCGGCCATTTTGAGCCAGACATAAGGTCGTTGACGTTCCATCCGACTGAGAAAACCCGGATTAAGCGCCCGGGCGGCGTTCGTAAGCAAACCATGCTGCACGCTGATCCCTGCGCTTTCGAGGATAGCGACGCCTTTGCCTGCCACCAGTGGATTCGGATCTAACATGGCAATCACCACCCGGCTGACCCCAGCTTTCACTAACGCTTCGGCGCAAGGCGGGGTGCGTCCATAATGCGCACAAGGCTCTAACGTGACATAACAAGTCGCACCTGCTGCTGCAGAGCCGGCTTGTTGTAAAGCATACACTTCGGCATGGCCCTGCCCCGCTTGTCGATGATAGCCTTGCCCTATAACCTGAGCTTTTTTCACCAACACCGCACCCACATTTGGATTGGGATCGGTGGTGAAACGCCCAGCCGCAGCTAAGCTTAACGCCAGCGTCATATACTGATGATCGGCTTCTGAAAAGGACACCGTTACTTCTCTCCCAAGCGGGCAATTTCCTCGCCAAACTCACGAATATCTTTGAATGAGCGATACACAGAAGCAAAGCGCACATAGGCCACTTTATCGACTTTAACTAACTCATCCATAATTAAATTACCCAGCAAATGACTACCGACTTCACGTTCGCCCGTTGCACGTAATTGCGATTTAATTTTATGGATCAGCTGTTCGATTTCTTCGGTAGATACAGGGCGTTTTTCTAACGAACGCAATAAGCCATTGCGCAATTTATCTTCGTTAAAAGGCTCACGCGAACCATCACGCTTAATAATGCGCGGCATTACCAGTTCGGCAGCTTCAAAGGTCGTAAAACGTTCATGACAAGCTAGACATTCACGACGCCGACGCACTTGATGACCGTCGGCGACTAAACGAGAATCAATGACTTTGGTGTCATCCGCGTTACAAAAGGGACAAAACATGCTGAGCTCTCTATATCACCCTATCGGGACTTTTTGAGATGGCCGGATAAAATAATGGCCGCATTTGCGGCCATCATAACATGTTATTTTAGTTTACGCATAAACTGGGAAACGGCTACATACCTCAGAAACACGGGCTCTGACGGATGCAATAACCGCTTCATCACCACGGCTGTCTAACACTTCACAAATCAGTGTGGCGACTAAACGTGCTTCAGCTTCTTTAAAGCCACGACGGGTAATAGCCGGAGTACCAATTCGTAAGCCACTGGTCACAAAAGGTGAACGTGGGTCGTTAGGCACTGAGTTTTTATTAACGGTAATGTGCGCTAAACCTAACCACGCATCCGCTTCTTTACCGGTAATATCTTTGTCGATGAGGTCCATCAAGAACAAGTGGTTTTCCGTACCGCCTGATACCACTTTATAACCGCGAGAGATCATCTCAGCACACATGGCTTTGGCATTTAGTAACACTTGTTGTTGATACACTTTAAATTCAGGCTGTAAGGCTTCTTTAAAGGCTACTGCTTTTGCCGCAATAACGTGCATTAAAGGGCCACCTTGGCCGCCTGGGAACACCGCTGAGTTTAACTTTTTCTCAATGGCTTCGTTTTTACGCGCCAAAATTAAACCACCACGTGGACCGGCTAAGGTTTTGTGTGTTGTCGTCGTCACGACATCAGCAATAGGTACGGGGTTTGGATATAAACCCGCCGCCACTAAACCGGCTACGTGCGCCATATCAACCAGTAAGTATGCACCGACTTTATCCGCGATATCACGGAAACGCTGCCAATCAACAATACCAGAATAAGCAGAGAAACCAGCAATAATCAGCTTAGGTTTGTGTTCTAGCGCTAAGGCTTCGGCTTGATCATAATCAATTACGCCGGTTTCGGGATGCAGGCCATATTGCACAGCATGATAAAGTTTACCGGATGAGCTGACACTCGCACCGTGCGTTAAGTGACCGCCATGCGCTAAGCTCATACCTAAAATGGTATCGCCAGCGTTTAATAACGCTAAAAATACCGCTGAGTTAGCTTGTGAGCCAGAGTGTGGCTGTACGTTAGCGTAGTCAGCACCAAACAATTCTTTAGCACGAGCAATGGCTAAATCTTCGGCTAAATCAACATATTCACAACCACCGTAGTAACGCTTATGCGGATAACCTTCGGCATATTTATTCGTTAACTGTGAACCTTGCGCCTGCAATACCCGAGGGCTGGCATAGTTTTCTGAAGCGATAAGCTCGATATGGGCTTCTTGACGTTCAGTTTCTTGTACCATGGATTGCCATAATTCCGGATCGAAATCTGCAATATTCATTTCACGCTTTAACATGCTTTCTCCTGCGCGCGGCTACCACGCTGATCGATTGACAACAGTCTAAAAATTGTTGGTTATTCTACTCTTATTTTTTAATTCTTGCACTGAAAAAACAGACATCCAGACAGCTAAATGAGATGGAGTCTAAAAAAATCTTACTGGCTGTGCAGAAATACTGCCACTTGCTTTACAACGTGTTACAAGGGGCGTAAATTACTGGTTATTCATACAGCGCTATTTGCAGCAGGATTATGTCGCATCGAAAAATTATCCATTTAGACATGGATTGCTTCTTTGCCGCGGTTGAAATGCGCGACAACCCTGCCCTGCGGCATATTCCGTTAGCTATTGGCGGTAGTCGATCTGAACGCGGCGTGATTGCCACCTGCAATTATCCGGCTCGGGCTTTTGGTGTGCGCTCCGCCATGCCGACACATGAAGCCTTAAAGCGTTGCCCGCATCTAACCTTAATGCGCGGTAGCATGGATAAATACAAAGCCGTTAGCCAACAGATCCAAAGCATATTTCGCCGTTATACCGAGCACGTCGAACCACTATCTTTAGATGAAGCCTATTTAGATGTCACCGATTGTAAGCAATTTAAAGCCAGCGCCACGCTGATTGCTGCGGATATTCGCCGCACAGTGTTAGCAGAAACCGGTTTAACCGTTTCTGCTGGGGTAGCGCCCAATAAATTTCTCGCCAAAATCGCCAGTGATGAACAAAAACCCGATGGTTTATTTGTGATCCCGCCTGAGGCTATCAACGATTTTGTTCTGCAACTCGCCCTGCGCAAAATCCCCGGCGTTGGGGTAAAAACCGCAGAGAAACTTGCGAAACTCGGATTTCATTTTTGCCGTGATATTTGTCAGCCAGGTGAAGAGATCAGTACAGAGCGACTTGCCTTGTTATCTCGGCATTTTGGCAGCTTCGCCGCTACGTTAATTAAACGCAGCCAAGGTATTGATGAACGCCCGGTCCGGCAAGATCGTGAACGTAAATCGATCGGTGTAGAACAGACATTGCCGAACGACATTGCGAACTTAGAGCAAGCCGAACAAGAAATGCTACAGTTATTACCCACCTTAGAGCAGCGTTTAGCGCAAAGCGGTAAAGCGGCATTACTACAAAAAATTGGCGTGAAATTAAAATTCAGTGATTTTCGGCAAACCACAGTAGAAACCCAATATCATCGTTTAGATCCGCGCTTATTGGCACAACTATTAGCGCAGGCTTGGCAACGCAGGCAAGAGCACTGCGTGCGCTTAATTGGCATACAACTGGGCTTTAAATCGGCTTGTCATGAACAATTAGCCCTACCGTTAGAAGGCACCACTTTTTAGAGGCGTCACTCAGGCAAGGTATTCGGCAATAAAAAAGCCGGCGCTAAGGCCGGCTCTTTAAAATCTTTACTAATTAACCGATAACAGTTACGTTTTCAGCTTGTGGGCCTTTTTGGCCTTCAGTAACGATAAAGGTCACTTGTTGGCCTTCAACTAACGTTTTACGGCCTGTACCGTTGATAGCGCGGAAGTGAACAAACACATCTTTACCGCCTTCACGCTCGATAAAACCAAAACCTTTATCTTCATTGAACCACTTAACTGTACCAGAAATTAACTGTGACATAACACTCTCTTACTTTAACAAATTTTGCCGAAATTCCGGCGACTTAAATAATACCGGCCACGTCATCGAGCTGATACTTACTTCGACCGCATTATCAGGGATGCTGATTAAGTGGTCAATATAAATACCGAGACGAACAGAAAATAGTTTTCTGTTGGGCCGTTCCGGCAAGGACTGCTAAGCCTTACTTACTCAGTGTAGCAGTAATGTGGAAAAAACCATCAATCTTGTGGTGTTTTTTTACGTCGCACCGGCGCGGAGCCGTCATCGCCACCTTGGAAGAACACCTTCGCCGGGGCTTTTTTCACCGTTTTCGCGCTGGGCTTGCCCGAGTGTTTAGCTTTCGTGGTGCTTTTAGCTGACTTCGCCGCCGCTTTACCGGCTTTTTCTACTGGCTCGGTTGGGCCTTTGAAGCGCGCCACTAAACCTTCCACCTCGCTAAATTCTGCAGGCCGGCGTAAAAAACCTTCAATTTTTTGCAGTGATGCCCAATCTTTTGGTCCGACTAAGGAAATAGCCTGCCCCTTCGCACCGGCACGACCCGTCCGACCGATCCGATGCACATATTCTTCGGGGTGTTTTGGCAAGTCAAAATTGATAACATGAGTCACTTGCAGTAAATCTAGGCCACGCGAGGCTAAGTCAGTGGTCACTAACACTTGATATTTACCGGCTGCGAATTGCTGCATCACCGCATTACGTTGGCCTTGGTTTAACCGAGCACTTAAGCCCATGGCGCTAAAACCGTTATCAACACACACGGTCGCTAGGCGCTCGGCATCGTCACGAGTGGCGGTAAAGATAATGAGCTGTTTCACCGGCTCGTGTTTGAGCACATGTGCTAATAAGGCTTCTTTGTGCGTGAGGTTATCGGCAAACATAAATTGCTGCTGAATATCACTGTGCTGCTCATGCCCACTGCCTAAGGCAACCCGAAACGGGTTTTTTAATAAGGCAACCGTTAGCTCATCAACTTCAGTGTGATCTAAGGTTGCTGAAAACAATAAGGTTTGACGTAATCGATGCTCGGCGGCTTTGTTAATGGCATTTAATTGCGGCATAAAGCCCAAGTCTAACATGCGATCTGCTTCATCTAAGATCAGCATTTCTAAGCCTTGCAGAAACACTGACTTGTGCTCTAGATGATCTAAAAAACGCCCAGGCGTCGCCACTATGACGGTCGGCTGGCGTTTTAATAGCTTCTCTTGATCATTAAAATTCTCGCCGCCCACAATTAATGCTGCGGTAACAGGCGTATTTGACACAAACAAGCGTAATTGTGCATACACTTGTTTTGCCAATTCGCGGGTGGGTGCCAAAATTAACGCACGGGCATCTTGCTTAGACAAAGGGCGGCTTTTCAACAGCCGCTGCATCATCGGTAACAAATAAGCCAGGGTCTTACCCGAACCGGTTTTTGACGAGACCATCAGATCACGGCCCACCAATACTGCAGGGATAGCTTCTTGCTGAATTTCTGTAGGCGTGGCAAAGCCTAAATGTTGTACCGAGCGCAATAATCGCGGGTCCAGCCCTAAGTCCTGAAAAACCAAAATATACCTCTCTTTACGATAGGCACCTATGATACCTCAACTGACAGATTTGAGTTAGTGCCCTGTGTCGAGCTAGTATAAGCAATATTCCCATAATTCGTTAAGAGTAACCTCATGAGTAATGCCTTTAAAGAGCAACTGCTTAAAGCCGGTTTAGCCGATCCGAAAAAACTAAAAGCGGCAAAAAAGCAACAACATCAGCAACGTGTGCAATCAGGTAAAAACCAAAAAGTGGTTGCCGAGGCCACCTTACTGGCCGAGCAACGCCGCCAAGAGCAGGTGGCACGCGATCAAGAATTAAACCGCCAAAAAGAACAGTTGTTGCAGAAAAAAGCCATTGCGGCGCAAGTTTCACAATTAATAACGAGCAATACTATTAAGCCCAGTGGTGAAGTGGCCTTTAACTTTACCGACGGCAAAGTAGTTAAGCGGCTATACGTTAATAACAAGTTGCATAATGAATTAACTCGTGGTTTACTTGCGATCGTTAAGCAGGGTGAAAACTATGTGTTAGTGCCCGCAGCGATTGCTGCTAAAATTGCACAGCGCCAACCAGAAAGCGTTATCGTGCAACAGGATCGCCCTGTCGAACAGGCCGATGAAGAAGATCCGTATGCCGCTTACCAAATTCCTGATGATTTGATGTGGTAACAATACAAGGCGGGCTTCTTCTCTTAATATTAATATTAAATGAAGGAGCTTGCTATGCGGCAACTACTTTGTATTGGATTATTGCTGTTTTTCGGTGTCAGCCAAGCGGTCTTTGCCGCTTCTGTTTGGCAAGTGAGTAAAGATCAAACCCAGTTTTACTTAGTTGGCACAGTGCATCTACTCAGTGAAAACGACTTCCCTCTCCCTAACGCTTTTGATACCGCCTTTAATGCCAGCCAGCATTTGATTTTTGAAACCGACATGCAACAACTTACCAGCCCAGCAGGGATGAATAAGATGATGTCTCAAAACACTTATCGGCCGGGGCAGAACTTAAAAGATGTGCTATCCAATAAAGTGTATCAGCAGCTGCAAGCCATGGCGAAAGAGCGGCAATGGCCACTCACTGCCATAGAACAATTTAAACCGGCTTTTGCCGCAATGATGATTTCAGTACAAGAACTGCAACGCCTTGGTGCCGCTTCTACCGGCGTAGATATGCACTATTTGCAATTAGGCTTGCAACAGCAAAAGCGCATAAGTGGGTTAGAAACGGTCGATGAACATCTGGCGGTGCTGACAGCATTAAATGAAATTGACGCCAACAAAGTGATCAGTTCAACCTTACAAGATTTAGAAAAAATCGAAAGCATGTTGGCACAAATGAAGGCCGCTTGGCGCAGTGGTCATGCTGAGCAATTGGCTGATCTATACATTGATGACATGAAAAAAAACCCTGAGATCTATCAAATCACCTTGGCAAAACGCAACTATGCTTGGCTGGATACGCTAACACAACTGGAAGGTAAGGATACGATGGTATTAGTGGGAGCACTGCATATGGTCGGTGAAGATGGCCTATTAAAATTACTGGCCGATCGCGGCTATCGTATTGAACAGTTGCACGATTAAAGCGTTAACGCAACAACGATGCCCAACTGCCTTGGCGGATCTGTTGGGCTTTTTTAGCTTTATTTTATTGATTTGCGCTGGGCGCCATGCCTCGCACTGATGCCCTGTGCGGTAGAAAAGCCAGTTTGTACCTGCCATTTTGGCCGGATCGGCGTTAAGGGTAATTCTCTTTTTCGCGCCACCAACAAATAACTCGACGCAAAATAGCGTAAATGACGTTCACTGAAACGTTGCCAACGCCCAGCTTTATAATCTAGACTTAACATTGAACTGCAAAAAAACCGCTGCTCACCGACCACTTCAAAACCAATTAAGTGCAACCAATCTTTAATCCTCGCCGCACTAAAAAAATGACCTTGCCACGGAAATTCATTTTTTAGCCAAGGCGCAAAGCGGGTTAACCCAAGCACACTATGTGGATTAAAGCCGCTAAGCAATAAATAACCATCGCCAATTAACACCCGGTGCGCTTCGCGGATCACGTGATGCGGATCGGATTGAAATTCTAAACAATGACTTAATAGCACCGCATCAACGCTCGCTGCCGCTATTGGCAGCGCGTCGGGCTCAGCAATCATTTTTGCGCCGGAGGGCAGTTCTGCTTGCCCTTCGGCAGAGCCTAGCGTTAATTGTTGGCGTAAGCGGGCACTGGGTAAACTTAATTGGCTACTTAAATCACCAATCTTCAATAAGTAATAACCGAAGATTTTTTGCAACCACGGCTCTAATTCCTGCTCCAGCGCACTGGCTAAGGCATGGCCTTGCCGAAAACAGTGCCAGCCGGAAGGGACTGCAGGATGATTGTCACGAAGTGCCGGTTTCATGTTAATGTTCTGCCCTGATTAAATACAAAGGAGTTCCCAATGCTGGATATTAGCCCTATTCATGCCTTTCAGGATAATTATATCTGGGTTATGTCACGCCCGAACCAACCTTATTGTTTGCTGGTTGACCCGGGTGATGCCACGGTGGTCAATCAGTACCTTCAGCAAACCGGCAAACAATTGCTTGGGATCTTAATTACTCATCATCATGCTGATCATACCGGAGGCCTGGCGCAATTAAAACAGCAGTGGCCTGAGGTTCGGATCATCGGCCCTGAGGCAGAACAACATAAAATTCGATTATTAACCGAAACCGTTGCCGATAATAGCATCATTCATTTTCCGGAACTTAATTGGCACTGTCAGACTCTACAAGTGCCGGGCCATACGGCTGGGCACGTAGCCTATTATTCAGCGGACGTTTTGTTTTGCGGTGATACCTTATTTAGCGGCGGTTGTGGCCGCTTATTTGAAGGGACACCCGCGCAGATGCTGCAATCTTTGCAACGACTCGCTAGCTTGCCCAGTACCACTAAAGTGTATTGCACACATGAGTACACCTTGGGAAATTTGCGTTTTGCCCGTGAGGTTGAGCCCGATAACCTTGATTTACTAGATTATCAGCAGCAAAGTCAGTTAAAGCGACAAAATAATCAGGAAACTTTGCCTTCTAATTTAGCATTAGAGAAAAAGATCAATCCTTTTTTACGCTGTGAAAACAAAGCGTTACAACACAAATTTAAACAAAGTTCGGCTCTTGAGCTGTTTACTTACTTAAGAGCAGCCAAAGATCAATTTAAATCCTGACTTGCATTGAGCTGTCAGACAGGTAATATTTATTTTTTTTAAAACTGGATCTCCGTTATGTCTGTAAGAATCTCTGCCGTAGTTTTACTGGCACTGTTATCTGGCTGTGTCAGCACGACAGGGTCTGATGCTGAAACGACAGCTCAGGTACCACAGCCACAACCAGCAAAAACTAAAGCTGTAGATTTTCACAAGAATACCGCTTCGGCTGAGAAAATTGCCGCGAGGTTATGGGCTTCAGGCCTCAGTGAACAACAACTGCTTGATGCCAGCGAGTTGGAAGATCTTTGGTTGCGTATCCAAGCGCAATTAAGTTTTAAGGTGCCGCAAACCCGCGCTATCGTCGAACAACGTAATTTTTATACTGATAATCAAGCCTATTTAGATAAGGTGGCGGGTCGAGCCCAGCCTTTTTTGTACTACATTGTGCAAGAGCTAGAAAAGCGCCAAATGCCGTTAGAATTGGCGTTACTGCCCATTGTTGAAAGCGCCTTTGATCCCCTGGCTACCTCTCCGGCGAATGCCGTTGGCATGTGGCAATTTATGCCCGTCACCGGCAAACGTTTTGGCTTAGCACAAAACACCTGGTACGACGGTCGTCGTGATGTAGTGCAATCCACCCAAGCCGCTTTAGACTATTTGCAATATCTGTACGATACCTTAGAACATGATTGGTTAAACGCGATTGCCGCATACAATGCTGGCGAAGGTCGGATTATGCGCGCGATTAAAGCGAATCAAAAACGCCGCTTACCCACTGATTTTTGGTCGCTCGATTTACCGGCAGAGACCACCATTTACATTCCAAGATTATTAGCTCTGGTTGATATTTTACAACGCCCTGAAGAATTCCAAATTGTCTGGAAGTTTATTGCTAATGAGCCAAAAATTACCGTGGTTGATGTAGGTAGCCAAGTTGATTTAGCCATTGCGGCAGACTTAGCCAACATGAGCGTTGCAGATTTGCAGGCGTTAAACCCTGGCTTTAGCCAATGGGCGACCGCACCAGATGGTCCCCATCAACTGGTATTACCGATTGAGCAAGCCGAGGTATTTAACCAAGCGTTAGCCAATACCCCGGTAACGCAATTAATGCAGTTTAAACCTTATCGTGTGAAAAGTGGTGATAATTTAGGCGTGATTGCGCGTCGTTATCAAACCTCGGTTGACGTGTTAGTGCGCTTAAATAAATTGTCCGGCAATACCATTCGAATTGGTCAAGAATTACTGATCCCCAACAGCACCAACTATAGCACTTCAGAGCAAAGCATTGCTGCTAGCGATAATACCCATACCAACAACGGTGAAATGACCGAGCATATTATTCAGCGCGGTGATACTTTATGGGATCTTAGCCGTAAATATGATGTGACGGTAGCGCAGCTTCGTAACTGGAATAAACTAAGCGTTAACAGTGTCTTAAACGAGGGGCAGCGCATCCAGCTTTGGAGCAACAGTCCTTTACAAACGGCTACTCAGCAAACCCGTACCCTAAATTATCGGGTGAGACCTGGCGACTCTTTAGTTAAAATTGCCCAGCGTTTCAGCATTACAGTCGCAGATATCGTAAAATGGAATAATATTAATACTGAACGCTATCTTCAGCCTGGACAACAATTAACGCTATTAGTCGATGCAACAGATGTCTGATTTTTACCGAGGTATCAGATGAAATATGTAGTATTAGCCTGGTTACTGTGTTGCAGCCATTTCAGTTATGCTGACTTTGCATACCATGGCCAATTGCAATTGCAAACGGCCAGTGGCGAACAACGTCAGCAGATTTTTACCCTGCAATTGAAACGTGAAGCCGGTGCCTATCAGTTTACGGTTGGCCAACAGCAAACCCGTTTTGCGATGCCGCCGCAGTCTTATTCGATGGCTTTAATTTTACAAGATGATACTGATGTCTGGGCTACCGACTTGAGCAACCAGCCTTTGCATGGCTTTACATTGCAACTTGGCCAATATCTTATTAAGCTGAATAAGGATGATAATGCCCGTTCTGCGCGAGGCCGTTTTGTTCTGCAAATCAATGATGAGTTCTATTATTTTAGTAAAGGTCCAGCCCAAATTAATTTCAGTTTAACTGACAACGGTATTAGTGAGTTAAATGTGCGAGGAATGTTTAAACCGAAACGTTAAGGCTCTTTTTGAAGTTGTAATAAGGGCATTAAACCTGATGCTAAACAGAGCACTGGTGCCAGTAATAATGGCCAGAAATAGTCTATGGGGATCTGATTCCACCAAGCATGGATAGCTGCGGTGCCTTGAAAGACTAAACCAAAAATCCCCACATAACAGAACGTGCGATTTAACCAACGTTTTGGAAAGCGTAACTTCATCACTTTAATGCCCGATTCCTTGCCGACACTTCCACATTGACCAGCATTCTGGCAAAAACACCTAAGACTAAGCGTTCTTGCTCAGTGTAATAGCGATACTGTTTCACCGAATCAAAACCAACAAAACCTAACAGTTCCATACCCGCCAACAAGGGTATGGTGAGAAGACTTTTGATCCCTTGCGGTTGTAATATTTGTTTTAACGCATCCCCCTTTGGCAGCGACGGTACATCAGGGATGTGCATCTCCTGCCCTGTTTGATGTGCATGCAGCCATTGCGGGATAACCGCTAAAGGCACGCCTTGTAAACTGTTGATCTCCGGCATAACACCCTCAGCGCACCACTCAAAAGTGTTTGAACAGGTATTGTTGTTAAAATCATAATTAAAAATATAAACGCGATCTGCCGCCACGGTTTGCCCTAATTTAGCTAAAGCTTGCTGGATGAATGCAGGTAATGCAGCCGGTTCGACCGTACTAAAATGCTGGCCTAGCTCTAACAGTAAACTGACTAAAGCCACAGGATTGCGCTGGCTGGCCGTTGGCGGGCTGGCAAAATGTAAGTTGGGAATTTGCTGCAGGATCACCAAAAAAAAACCTGCGGCAGGGGCATAACTATCTACTTGGTAACATAAGGCGGTGCTTTCTGAGAAGTACACCGCATGCCGGTTAAACTCCTCTGGCTGACTACCCGCTAAACGCTCGGCCGTTAATCCCGTAACCACCTTGAATATTGCATTCGCATCAACAAATACCCATTGCTCAGGATGCGTCGCGGTTTCTTGATATAAAGCACACCCAAACGGCGCTTGTCGCCACCACTGGAACATATCATCGTTGCTCATTCTGAATTACCTAACCTCGAAAAATCCTTACTTGCGAAGCATTGCATCAGTTAATACCACAATACGGTAAAGATAACGTTGCAGCAATCGCTTTACAGCAAACACTATCGAGAAGGTAAGGTTATTTACAGTTGCGCATCACTTTGATGTTCTGGCGCAGCAAGAGCAAATGCCGCCAATTGCTGACAATGATGATAAATACGATTGATCTGCGGATAATGCATCATATCGAGTTTAAAGCGCAGAGCGTTGTACACTTGCGGCACTAAACACACATCTGCCAAACTTACACTGTCGCCATAGCAATAATCGCCAGCACAGGATGATAAGCGTTGCTCAAAGGCTTTAAAGCCAACATGCAACCAGTGATGCAACCATTCTAACTTTTGCGCTTCAGATAGCGCCAGCGGACCCGTTAGGTACTGCAATACACGAAGATTATTCAGCGGGTGCATCTCACAAGCAATATCCAGCGCTAGGCCGCGAACTTGCGCTCGCGCAACCGGATTGTCAGGCAATAATGCATGTTGCGGATAACACTCTTCTAAATATTCAATAATGGCTAACGATTGATGCAGTGTTGCCTGCTCATCAATAAAAACAGGAATTAACTCGGCTGGATTTAATCGCTGATAGGGCGGTTGATGCTGCTGCCCGCCCTCTTTTAATAAGTGAACGGGAATCGTCTCAAAACTGAGCTGCTTAAGATTGAGCGCAATGCGTACACGGTAAGCCGCGGATGAACGCCAATAACTGTATAGTTTCATCTAAGTTGTCCCCTCAGCAATAGGCGGGTGCGGCGCACCCGCCTGCAAACAACAACAGCTTAGTGAGAAGCTGTTACTTGCTGATCAATAGCGCCAAAGATGCTTTGACCTTGTGGATCCAGCATTTCTAAACGGATGGTATCGCCAAACTGCATAAAACGTGTCGTCGGTTTACCATCCCGAATGGTCTCAATCATGCGGATTTCTGCAATACAACTATAGCCCACGCCACCTTCAGCAATGGCGGTACCATAGTCAGTACCTTGTTTATTAGACACTGTACCTGAACCAATGATAGCACCTGCACCCAGGTTGCGTGTTGCTGCCGCATGCGCAATTAATTGACCAAAATTAAAGGTCATGTCGATACCGGCATTCGGTTTACCGAAAGCCTCGCCGTTATAGGTGGATAACAAGGGCAAATGCAACCGACCGGCTTGCCAATGCTGTCCTAGTTCATCAGGCGTAACGGCAACAGGGCTAAAACTTGAAGCGGGTTTCGATTGAAAGAAGCCAAAACCTTTGCCTAATTCATTCGGTATCAAGCCACGCAACGACACATCATTCACCAACATCAGTAAACGCACTTTGTCTAAGGCAGCGTCTGCACTTATTCCCATCGGCACATCGTCGGTAATCACGGCGATTTCACCTTCAAAATCGATGCCATGTTCAGGGGTGATCGCAACGATAGGATCACGTGGGCCGATAAAATCATCTGAACCACCTTGATACATTAACGGATCGGTCCAAAAACTCGCTGGCATTTCAGCATTACGTGCTTTGCGCACGAGTTCAACATGATTGACATAAGCACTACCATCAGCCCATTGATAGGCGCGCGGTAACGGTGATTCACACGCTGCCTGCTCAAACGGCTTAGCATCACTTACGCTACCTTGATTCAGCGCTTGATAAACTTGCTCGGCTTTATTGGCTAGTTGTTGCCAATTATCTAATAACTGCTGCATCGTGTGTGCGATCTGTGGAATAGCAACACAATGCTGTAAATCACGGCTGACCACGACAAGCTGGCCATCACGTGTTTGGTTTTTTAAACTTGCTAACTTCATTTTTTATCCTTATGCAGGCAATTAAGGCTTAACTTTCCAGCTGTTAACATAGTCAGGGTTTTCGGTAGCCACCGCCGCATCGCCGGCAATCAACGCGTCTCGCGTATCGAGCATCACCGCCACTTCATCAGTGAACTTTTTCCGATACTCTTGCCCTGCTTGAAACGCCTTAGGATGAGGACCATGAGTAAAACCGGCCGGATGGAAAGTGACCATACCTTTTTCAATATTATCGCGACTAAAGAAATCACCCGCATGATAAAACAGCACTTCATCATAATCATCGTTATTATGATAAAACGGCACTTTTAAAGCGCCAGGATCGCTTTCAATAGGCCGAGGCACAAAGGTACACACCACAAATCGTTGTGCGACAAAAGTCGTGTGTGCCGACGGTGGCAAGTGATAACGATGGCTCATTAAAGGCCGAATATCACGCCAGTTAATGCGCATCACGGCTAAATCACCATGCCAACCAATAGCATCCAACGGATTATAAGGATAGGTAATGACCGACACTTCATTGTGTCGTTTCACTTCCACCTGCCATTGCTGCTCACTGTATTGGGCTTTAAACGCCTCATCAATTTTTGGCGTATCGAGCATCGCAGGATCAAAAATCGCATGATTACCCACTAAGCCTTTTTCTGGCAATTGATAGCTGTCGTTAGTTGCTTCAATTAACACAATGAGCATGGGCTCAGACGGCTCTAAACGCCACATGGTCGAACGAGGGATCACCACGTAATCACCATCACGCAATGTTAAATGGCCATAATCGCAATACAGTTCAGCACTGCCCTCATGAATAAACAACAACTCATCGCCATCGGCATTTCGAGCAAGTCGCGACATCTTGTCAGTTAAACGCCAGGTGCGAAATTTACAATGGGCGTTATGTAACAAGGTCGGTACTAACCAAGGTGAAGCGGTGTTGTTATTATTCACCGCATTAAAGTCAAATAAACGTGGCCGTAAAGGGCCTTGCCAGTCGCTCCAGCCCGTGGGTGCGTGCCGATGATGGAAGTGAGTTGCGGGACCAAAAAAGCCGCTGCGCCCCGCTTCACGCTCATAAATGGCCTGCTCTGGAAAATCGGCATGCGCTTGACGAGATATATCACCTTCTTTTAATGGAAAGGCTGCCCATTTACGCATTATTTAACACTCCGCGCTGGATCTGATCTTCTTCAATCGATTCAAATAAAGCCTTGAAGTTACCTTCACCAAAACCTTCATTACCTTTACGTTGAATGATTTCAAAGAACACTGGCCCGATCACGGTCTTAGTGAAGATTTGCAGCAAGATGCCATCTTTCATCGGCGCGCCGTCGATCAGAATACGCAAATCGCGCAGTTGATCGAGATCTTCAGTATGGCCTTCGACTCGTTCATTTACCTTGTTGTAATAGGTTTCAGGTGTCGGCATAAATTCCATACCGCGCTCACGTAAAGTGCGAACTGTTTGATAGATATCTTCCGTGGTTAGCGCGATATGCTGAATACCCTCGCCTTTGTATTCACGGATAAATTCTTCAATTTGTGATTTGTCATCTGACGATTCATTGATTGGAATACGAATTTTGCCACAAGGTGCCGTCATCGCTTTGGAGACCAGCCCCGTCAGTTTACCTTCAATGTCGAAATAACGGATCTCACGGAAGTTACCGATATTTTCATAGAAACCGGCCCACAAATTCATATTGCCACGCATAACATTGTGTGTGAGGTGATCAAGAATTTCTAAACCCACACCATGCTTGACCATCTCAACTTGCCAGTTGTCATAGTATTTAAAATCGATGTCATATACTGAGCTCGCGCCATAGCGATCAACAAAATACAGCAAGCTGCTCCCAATACCGTAAACGGCAGGAATATTAAGCTCCATCGGGCCAATTTGGTTTTTATATTCTTTTGCACCATTCGCTAAAGCATGTTGCAAAGCAGTTGCGGCATCTTTTACGCGAAACGCCATGGCGCACACGGATGGACCATGCTGGCGTGCAAAGGCTTCAGCCTGCGAATTGGGCTCGGCATTGATGATAAAGTTAATATCGCCTTGCTTATACAGCCAAGCTTGTTTTGAACGGTGTTTTGCGACTTCGGTAAAACCTAGACCGAAAAACAGCTCTTTTAACTTTTGAATGCCGTTAGCATCGGCAGCGGTATATTCTACGAATTCAAAACCATCTGTGCCTAGCGGATTAATATGATCAGTCATTGTACAACTCCTATTACCTTATCTTTGCCGACATCATGCGCGAGCGTCAGAAAAAAGAAAGGGGCAAGCTCAGGAAGAGCTTTAGACGACACTGAGACTAGAATGTACAGTTAAACATACAAAACCACTGTTTTTCTGCTTATTCAAACAGAAAGGCCGTCAGCACTGGCTGACGGCCTTAACGATGTACAATAAAAAATACAAAATCGTCTTTATATTTTTACACTCTTACGATTAATACCATAATCACGTAATTTATTTGCCACCGCAGTATGGCTTAACCCCAGTTTTTTTGCCAGTTGCCGTGAGCTAGGATAGGCCGGAAACAATTTGCGCAGAAGATTTGCTTCAAAGCGTTTTACGGCTTCATCTAAGGTGCCATCAAAGTCTTGCTCTAAGTAACCAAAGTCATTGGTATAGCTTGGTAACTGTAAGTGATGCTTATCTAACTCGCTTCCATCTAACAAGGTAACCGCACGATATAAGGCATTTTCTAATTGTCGAACATTGCCTGGCCAAGGATATTGCTGCAAAAATTGACCACAGCTTTCACTTAACTTCGGCGCTTTGCGTCCTAAACGTGCAGCGTAACGCGCAATAAAAAACTCCGCTAACGGCACCACATCTTGACGACGTTCCCGCAATGGCGGTAGGTTGAGCGTCAATACATTTAACCGATAAAACAAATCTTCGCGAAACTTCGATTCTTGCACCATCGCTGGCAAATCTTTTTGCGTGGTGCACAACACTCTAACATCCACTTTAACTTCTTTTTCCTCACCCACTCGACGAAAGCTACCATCTTGTAAAAAGCGCAATAATTTCGTTTGTAGCTGATGAGACATCTCGCCAACTTCATCAAGAAAAACGGTGCCACCGTTAGCTTGTTCAAAAATGCCTTTTTTGCCTTCAGCCGACCCGGCAAAAGCATTGGGACCATAACCAAATAATTCAGACTCCGCGACGTTATCAGGCATTGAGGCGCAAGGTACGGTTAAAAACGGTTTACCGTGACGACCGCCCGCGGCATGACAAGCGCGAGCCAGTAACTCTTTTCCGGTGCCGGTTTCACCCATAATCAGGATAGGGGCATCAAGTTGCGACATCCGTCGTGCTTCACGCACCACTTTGCGCATGGCATTACTGGTTGCCTGAATGCTATTAAAGCTTTCTTGATCGCCTTTTTTAAAGGCAATCATATGCTGACCTAAGCGGCTTTCAGACTTCAGGTTTATCACCGCGCCCGCTAAGATATCTTTACCCGTTTCGTCTGGCACGTGTACCGGTAGAATGTCGGCGATAAAGCGTTTGCCATGAATTTCAAAACGACGGGTTTGCGCCAAAACGTCATCACCTTCTAACCAGCGCAAAAAATTGAAACCTTTGACCATGCCTTGCAACGATTGATCGGCAATCTCTTCGCGGGCAACCGACAGCGCTTCTAATGCCGCATCATTAATTACCGTTACATTGGCTTTAGCATCAATGGCAATTAAACCATCGGGTAAAGTACGCAATAATGTCATTAATTCGTTATGCTCACGCTCAGAGGGTAAAAACGCCGTCGTTTTCACGTCTTCTACGCCATTAATGCGGCGCATTTTTGCCATTAACTCTTGGAACTGCTGAAAGTCGACAGTAGGGAAAGATACATAAATTTTGTTTAACGAAGGATCAACCTCTATACCGCGCAGATCAAGCTGGTAACTGACCAGAATATTCAGCACATCCTGCGCCAGCCCAAGCCGATTTTGACAAAGAATTTCTAAACGCATAGCCTTATTACACCTCTGGCTTAATAGATGATGCATAATACGGTATAGAATGGCTGACAGACCAGTTATTTTCGTAAAGAATTCTGCACAAAATAAAACTGGCGCCCTCGGCGCCAGTTTTTTCGTCAAGCTGCCATCATGACAGCAGTGCGTCGGTTTTCGCAGCGCAAATAAAATCGTTTTTATGCAGGCCTTTAATCGAGTGCGACCACCAGGTCACCGTTAATTTGCCCCATTCAAGTAATAACGCCGGATGATGACCTTCGGCTTCAGCTAATTCAGCCACTTTATTATGAAAGGCCCAAGCTTGCTTAAAGTTTTTAAACTTGTATTCGCGCTCTAATTGTAAGATGCCATCACGCACTATCGGCGTCCAATCGGGCAACTGTCGCATTAATTCAGGTAATTCCGCATCTGATACTTTAGGGGCATCTGCGCGGCAAGCTTCACATTTCATTGTGGTTAATTGTGTCATGAACTCTTCCTAACTGGCTTGTTTTTCTTTTGGCGGAAATTTCGGGGCATGTAAACCGAGTGCCCGAGCTTGGTTAACCAACTGCATCATATCTAACTGCGAGATGTCGAACAGATCATCAATGCTGTTAATCATAAAGTAGATGGGTTGCATAATATCAATACGATAAGGAGTTCTTAGCACATCCACCGCATCAAACACTTTACGTTCGGGAATATCTGAGCCCAGTGCATACTGCGTTTCACCCGGTGAAGATAAAATACCACCGCCATAAATACGTAGGCCATCGGCGGTATTAAGTAAACCAAATTCGATGGTAAACCAATAAAGACGAGCTAAGTAAACGCGGTCTTGCTTACTGGCCGCTAAACCCAGTTTGCCGTAAGTATGGGTAAATTCAGCAAAGGCTGGATTGGTAAGCATGGCACAGTGGCCGAAGATTTCATGAAAAATATCCGGCTCTTGTAGATAATCAAACTCCTCGCGGCTCCGAATAAAGGTTGCCACAGGAAAACGTTTGTTCGCTAACAACTCGAAGAATTTATCAAAACTGATCAGGGCCGGTACTTCGGCACATTCCCAACCGGTACACTCGCGCAGTACTTGGCTAACTTCCTCTAATTGTGGAATGCGATCTTGTGGTAACTGTAATTTCTCCAACCCAGCCATATACTCAGCGCAAGCTTTACCTTCGATCACACTGAGTTGCCGAGTGATTAATTCATGCCAAATCTGATTTTCTTCCGCACTCCAGTGGATAATGCCTTGCTCATCCGACTGCCGTGACTGGTATTTACTTGTCTTAGTCATACACTACCTGTTGTCTTAATGAAGGTCGGTATTAAACCGAATCGCTTGGCGGCATTATTATTGTTGGGCGGTGCGCCAAGCGTAATAGCTGCAGATACTAGATGATTGGGCGACAGGAGTTAATCCTGTGCGCCCGATTAATGTTATGCACAAGCGTAAAGCTGGCATTACAGTGAGCGTCAAGCGGGCAGAGAGTGGCTCTGCCGTTGTGGCACCGCGACAGTGATAATACTCAGGGCACGTTGCAAGTCGGCCAAAATATCATCGATATGCTCTAAGCCAATTGAAACGCGGATCAGGCCATCACTAATACCTGCTTTGGCCCGCTCTTCTGCCGTATATGGGCTGTGTGTCATTGACGCAGGATGTTGAATTAATGATTCGGCATCACCTAAACTCACCGCAATGTTAAACAGCTCACATCGATTGATGACTTGGCGGCTCTGTTCCAAGCTGGCCTTTAATTCAAAAGCAATAACACCACCGGCCGCTTTCATCTGATTACCAATAAAGCGATAACCTGGATGTCCTGGCAGACCCGGATAATACACAGCGGCGATCGCCGGATGCGCTTGTAAGAACTCAGCCACTTGCTGAGCATTTTCACAATGACGCTGCATACGTACCGATAACGTTTTTAAGCCACGAATAATTAACCAAGCATCATGTGGGCTCATCGTCGCCCCCATGTCTTTTAACGTGGTCATTTTGATTTGTTGAATGTTATCTTGATCCGAGACAATAATCCCCGCTACCACATCACCATGACCATTGAGATACTTGGTCGCACTGTGAATGACTATATCAGCGCCATATTGAGCAGGTTGCTGTAATAACGGCGTTAAAAAGGTATTGTCGACGACCGACATCATATTGTGCTCGCAACACAACCCGCATAAAAAAGCCAGATCTAACACCACTAAATTGGGGTTAATCGGCGTTTCTAAAAACATCATCTTGGTATTGGGTTGGATCGCCGCTCGCACTGCTGCATGATCGGTCATATCAACAAAACTGACCTCGATACCATAGCGACGAAATTGATGATTAAACAGTGCAAAGCTACAACCATAAATGGCTTGGCTAGCAATCAGGTGATCACCTTGTTGTAAAAATGCCATGGTCGCAGCGGCCACCGCGCCCATTCCCGTTGCCGTTGCCGCGGCATCAGCCATACCTTCTAAGGCCGCCACTTTTAACTCTAATTCACGGGTGGTGGGATTACCTAAGCGGGTGTAAATATAACCTGGTTGCTCACCTGCAAATCGCGCAGCACCTTGCTCGGCATTATCAAATACAAAAGTTGAAGTTTGATACAAAGGCGTACTTAGCGCGCCATGCTGATCAACAGCTTTGCCAGCGTGAATACAAAGTGTTTCTAAATGCTTATTTTTAGGTTGATGCATAATGATGTCTGCTGATGGCTTAACTTGTGAATAACATTAACTCGCGCCAGCAGAAAGGGAAGCAAGCCAGACGGCTTGCTGTCTGAAGCAACAACATATCTTACCAGTTAAGATTGTCAGCTTTTATTGTCAGTTGCAGTCTGGCCTTTAAAGCGCCCTACTAAGACTTTGGCTAATTCGCTAACACTGACCTTTTGGTTCACTTGCAGGGGTAAAGGGCGTAATTGCTGCTGCGCTAAACTGCCAATGCGGGCTACCAACAAACCGGCAATCACGCCTTGTCCAGCGCGGGCTGAAATTTTCGCCGTCAACTCACTACTGAGCACATCCGACGCCATATCCAGCACCACCTCAGAGCCGCCCGCCCACAATAAGGCGGTAAAGGTTCGTTTTAACATCGCCATACTGCGTAATTGACCAATAGGCGCACCATATACCTGCGCTAATTCGCGTAACATACGACTGCTGCGCCATAACACCAATAACATATCGGCCAAGGCAAAAGGACTGATCGCCACCGCCAAACTGCTATCGGTACTGGCGCGCCAAATGACCTGCCGCGCTTTGGTATCGGCATCGCTTAGCACCAACTGATTAAATAAATTAAGCTGCTCTTGATCACTGTGCTCGGGCGTCAGCGCTTGCTGCCAACGCGCAGTTGCTGCGGTTAACGAGCTACTCGGTGGTAAGACCGCTAACATGTCTTGGCATAAAGCGGGGGCTTCTCCAAACTGCACGCTGTCATTGATCCGTGCGGCTTGTTGCTGCCAACGCTGATTTTGCTTTAAGCGCCGCCATAACTGCCACTCTCTAAACCCCACGATAAACACGACACTACCAAGCACTACACTGAGTAAGCTACTGAGTATTGCCATCGGTATACTGGCTTGCCAACTTTGTTGCCACCACGCTAACCATTGCCCTATCGCCAACACTAGCACCAACACGACACCCACATACATTAACTTGCTAACGAGGCGTGAGCCGGGCTCGCTGGCAAGCTCGCTGGGCTCTGGTAGCTCTGGCTGTATTGCGTGTTCGCTAAACTGTGCACGCGCTTGTAACAAAGGACTATTCACATCGGCCACATCGCTAAAGCGTTGCGCAGGCTTTAAATCCGTCATTGTAATTTGTCTCCTAGTAGAAACTCCAAGGCGTGATCCATCCGCACATGTGGCATTGGTTGTTGTCCGCTGTGTTGCAACGGCGCGAGCGCCGGAAATTGAAAAGGATGCCGGTTAAATAAGGCCGCATCCGGCAGTTTAGCGGGTACCTCACCTGGAAACAGTGTGACCTTATTTCCGCTATCTAACTCAACACCACTGATACAAGGGCTTTTTTGCCCAGCGTGTTGCACAAATCCGGCGCTACTGGCACGGATCGCCGCTAAGGCCATGGCCTCACTTTTTGCTGACGCATAATGGCTATGTTTAATCGGCTGTTGTAAAAGCTGCTGCAATAATAACGTCAGGGCTTTATGTTGCTCGGGTGTGACATGATCGGCCTTACTCGCGGCAAACAGCACTTTATTAATCTGGGGTTTAAATAAGCGGCCCAAAATACTGGCGGGGCCATAGCGAAAGCTTTGCATAATTAAACCTAAGGCCTGCTGTAATTCTTGCATAGCGGCAAAGCCAGCATTCAGTGCGGATAAGCAATCCACTAACACGACTTGACGATCTAAACGGGAAAAATGCTGTCGATAAAAGGGTTTAATCACGTAATCACAATAGCTGTGATAATGCTCGCTTAGTTGTTGCAACAACGGGCTATCCTGCTTTAATTGCGCCGGTAACAGCGGAAAGAGTTTTAACATTGGCGCACCGGCTAATTCGCCAGGCACTAATAAACGACCGGGTTGATGCAAAAACGTCGCCGCATTCTCGCGAAAAGTGTGTAATAAATTTAAATAAGCATCGGTTAAACGTTGCAGTTGCAATGCGCTGACATCGTTTAAATCGGTATTGGCTAGCAAGTCCGCAAAAACTTGTGCTTCAGCTTGACGATGTGGTTGCTGAAACAGCGTCCAACAAAACGTTGACCACTGCTGATAATCTTGCTGCAACATTGGAAGGTCAAGTAACCATTCACCAGGGTAATCGACAAGCTCCAGTTGTAACTCACTGCGCTGTTGGATCTTCGAGCGCCAGCCCGCGGCTGATTTGTAACGTAAGGTGAGGTTTAATTGGCTCCAACCAGCCGTAGACGGTGGCCATGTTGCTGGCTGTTGCTGTAAATACTGCACGTTTTGTTCATAAGGAAACCGCGGAAAAGCCAACGGTTGGTTGTTGGCTAGCCGCCCCCCCAAATAGCGCCCTTGTTGAACCACAGCAAAAAACGGCAAATGTTCTGGCTGATCACCCAGCGTCAATTGATGTACTAAGGAAGTAATAAATGCGGTTTTTCCAGCACCACTGAGCCCCGTCACACCAAGGCGCAAATGCCGATCCAGTGCGCGTTGGCCCCATTGTTGACTTTGATACTGAATGCTTTCTAACCAACTCATAATACTCGCTTAGTCTGTAAAGACATCAGAGGTTATTAAACTCTCGATTTAACTGAAAGTGGCTTGAGGTCACATGCCGCTCCATATCACGCAACGTCAACTCCATGCTATTAAACTGGTGGTTTAAATGCAGTAACGCCTGTTTTGGCGACTCACCACGTTGCCAAACTCGAGTTTTAAGCTCAACCGATTTCCCATTATAAATGGAACTGCCTGCCCCGGCTGTTGGCGGTTGAGCCAGTGACTTTTTTTCAAGCACCACCCAAGCTGCAATATAGAGTACAAATACTAAACCACCTGCGCCAAGAAAAGCGGCAGAAATGGTAATAATGCGCACCAGCCAAATTTCCCAGCCGAAGTAATCAGCGATACCGGCACACACACCCGCGATCTTGCCATTTTCATCATCGCGCAGTAATTCAGCTCTTTTCTTAATCATGTTGCGTCCTCCAACGTGGACTTTCTGCATCTAAAATCGCTTCTAGTGTTTTAATACGCTCCGACATTTTTTCAGCGCGGTGCGCCAGTTCATTTAATTGCTCTAACTCACTGGCCGAGAGCCCCTGCTTAATTTTATTTTTACTGCGATAATGCATAATTACCCACAGCGGTGCCACAAAAAGCATAAACAGTATCAGTGGCACAAAAATTAATTCATGTAAATCCATGGTTTAACCCTTACGAAAACGACGCCTGTCATCAGGCGTCTTTAGAACCTTGCTGTATCTTGGCTTTTAAAGCAGCCAATTCGTGATCAATCTTATCTTGCGCCGCCAGTTCAGCGAACTCGTCTTTTAAGGTCTTTTTGCCTAAGTCGTAGGCTTCAACCTGCGCTTCTAAGTTATCAATTTTTTGCTCATAGCGTTCAAAGCGATACATCGCATCATTCAGCTTAGTGCTATCTAGGGTTTTCTTCACTTCTAAACGATTCGCCACCGTTTGCTGGCGCATCAGCATACTTTTTTGACGTGCTTTGGCATCTGCCAGTTTTTCTTGCAGCTGCGAGACTTCGTCCTGCAACTTACTGATATGTTCATCCAGATTAGCGATATCACGGCTTACCGCATCCGCTTGCGTTTGGGCTTTTTGCCGTTCAATCAAAGCGGCGCGCGCTAAATCATCGCGATCTTTTGATAAAGCTAATTCGGCTTTAGCTTGCCAATCGTTCACTTCTTCATGCAAGCGATTAACCACACGCTGTAATTCTTTTTTCTCAGCGATCGTTTTAGCCGATGAAGAACGCACTTCAACTAAGGTGTCTTCCATTTCTTGGATGATTAACCGCACCATTTTTTCTGGATCTTCTGCTTTATCCAGTAGTGCGTTGATATTCGAGTTGACGATATCGGAAAAGCGGGAAAAAAAAAATGCCCATAATGTAATCCTCTGCGTTAAGTAAATAGTGTTTACCCCTTAACCTTATTCAGATTCCTTGCCAACTTGGAAATAAATTTTAAATTAATGAATATAAACAAGTTTATTTAAAATAAAAATAAAACTGTTCCTACCACCGGTTATGAAATACACTATAAATTAGTTAATTTAACCAACTAATAGCTCACCATGAATCAAAAGTTTCGGCAAGATAATCTCATCGGCCAAGCCAACAGCTTTTTAAACGTGCTTGACCAGGTATCGCAATTGGCTCCGCTGGATAAACCGGTTTTAATCATTGGTGAACGCGGTACAGGTAAAGAACTGATTGCCGCTCGCCTACATTTTCTATCTAAACGTTGGGATCAACAATATCAAACGCTTAACTGCGCCGCGCTGAACGAAAACCTGCTTGAAAGTGAGCTATTTGGCCATGAAGCCGGCGCTTTTACCGGTGCCAGTAAACGCCATGAAGGCCGCTTTGAACGGGCCAGTGGTGGTACCTTATTTCTAGATGAACTGGCGAATACCCCCGCGATGGTGCAAGAAAAACTGCTGCGGGTCATTGAATACGGTGAGTTTGAACGTGTTGGCGGCAGTAGACCGATCCGAGTCGATGTGCGCCTGATTTGCGCAACCAACGAAGATTTACCGTCAATGGCGGAGCTAGGCGAGTTTCGTGCCGACTTACTTGACCGCCTCGCTTTTGATGTGATCACTTTGCCACCGATGCGTGAACGCCGTGAAGATATTATGCAACTGGCCGAGCATTTTGCTATGAATATGGTACGCGAGTTAGGCCTAGAGCTATTTAGTGGTTTTACTGAGCGGGCAAAACGCACCCTGCTCGATTATGACTGGCCGGGTAATGTCCGCGAATTAAAAAACGTGGTTGAGCGCGCGGTATATCGCAATAATAATGCTTATGTGCCGGTACATGAGATCCAACTTGATCCTTTTGAATCGGCGTTTCGCCCACAAAAACGGACCAAGACCAGCCATGTCGCGAAAGCGCCAGCCGTTGTTGATAAAACAACTGAGCTTGCTAACCCCTCGCCTTTTTCGCTTGCGCCGCCTTCTGCCACCGAACATGACTTCAGCCAACCTTTAGATTTTAAAATCCTGTCGCAAGATTTTGAAATCAATTTAATCAAGCAAGCGCTAGCGGCAAGCCAGTATAATCAGAAAAAAACAGCAGAGATGCTAGGACTGACTTATCATCAGTTAAGAGGTTATATGAAAAAATATCAGCTGCTGGATAGCCAACAAGCATGAAAAATCGATTAATCGTGGTACTGGTCAGTGTTGTTTGGCTCGTCGGGTGCCAGCAAGAAGTACCCGAAACAGTGCGCTCGGGCTTAGTTTATTGTGCAGAAGGCCCCCCTGAACACTTTAATCCTCAGCGGGTGACCTCAGGCACGACTATCGATATCATCAGCCAGCAACTTTATGATCGTTTACTGGATATCGATCCTGAGAACGGTAACTTGCTGCCTGGCTTAGCGGTGTCATGGCAACGCTCGGCCGATGGCCTGATCTATGATTTCACATTACGCCAAGATGTTAAATTTCATCAAACCCGTTTTTTTAACCCAAGTAGGCCCTTCAACGCGGATGACGTTGTCTTTACTTTTGAGCGAATAATGGAGCCCAGCCACCCTTATCACTTTTTAGGTGGCGGCAACTATCCGTACTTTCAAAGCGTTAACTGGGCCGATTTAGTACAGCAGGTTAGCGCTATAGCTCCTAATCAGGTGCGCTTTGAGCTGACTCGTCCTGACAGCTCGTTTTTATCTAACCTAGCAACCGACTTTGCTGCTATTTTATCTGCCGAGTATGCCGCAAACCTTTTAACCCATGGGCAGCAGGCTTTGTTAGATAGTCGACCGATTGGTACGGGACCATTTCGCTTTCGTGAATATCAAAAAGATGTGCTAGTACGTTTATATCGCAATACTGACTATTGGCGTGGCCAATCGGCGATGGAACAGTTGGTATTTGATATCGTACCAAATAATGCCAAACGCATGGCAAAATTGCTGACGCATGAATGTGATATCGTGGCCTTTCCGCGTCTGGCGGAGCTTACGCTGATTAGCGAACGTCCCGATGTTAAAGTGCAAGAAAGCACCAGCATGAACGTGGGTTTTTGGGCTTTTAACACCACCAAAGCGCCATTTGACCAAGTTAAAGTGCGCCAAGCGTTGGCAATAGCGATTAATCAAAGCGCGATTTTACAGGCGGTATATTTTAATCAAGCCACTGCGGCCAAGGGGATCTTACCGCCAACCTCGTGGGCCTTTGAGCAAAAGCTCCCCGACGCAGAATACAATCCACAACGCGCACGCGAGTTGTTGGCAGAAAGCGGTTTAGCTGCAGGCTTTAGCATGGATATCTGGGCGATGCCGGTGCAGCGTTTGTATAATCCCAATGCGTTAAAAATGGCGGAACTGATCCAAGCCGATCTGGCTAATATTGGCGTAACCGCCAATATAGTGAGTTATGAGTGGAACACCTTTCGGCGTAAATTATCCGAAGGTGAGCATGATTCGGTGTTAATTGGCTGGGCCGCTGATAACCCAGATCCTGATAATTTCTTTAGCCCGCTACTAAGCTGTGCCGCAGCCGATAGCGGAAGTAATCGCGCATTGTGGTGTGATCCGACCTTTGATTTATTGCTGAGTCAAGCGCTCAGTACTGACAACCAAGAAGCGCGCCGCGCTTATTATCTTGCAGCACAACGCCATTTACATGCAGAAATGCCCTTAGTGGCGATTGCGCACTCGCAGCGTTTTCAGGCCATTAATGCTAATGTTGAAGGCGTTATCATTAACCCTTACGGTGGCATCGCGCTGTTTGCCGCTAAGCGGGTGCTACCATGATTGTTTTTTTATTACGTCGCTTGTTTTTGCTTGGCACCGTCTTGTTAGGTCTAAGTATCTTTGCTTTTGCGCTCGGTTATTTATTTCCTGGAGATCCGTTACAAAACTTCAGTGGTCTGCGTTATATCGACAGTACACAGCGCGATTTACTGATCAGTGAGTATCGACTTGACCAATCATACTTGGCACAGTATTTGGCTTTTCTTGAACGCATTATCGCGGGTAATTGGGGCTTATCCTTTGCCAGTCAGCAACCGCTGTTACAAGAAATATGGCAAGTACTGCCCGCCACCTTAGAATTAACGGCCTACGCCCTACTGCTTTCCTTTGTGCTGGGTGTGCCCTTTGGTATTTTAGCCGCCATTAAACCGCAAGGGGTATTTGGCAAGACCATCTCTGGGCTGGCATTGATTGGTTATTCCTTGCCGATTTTCTGGTGGGCTTTGTTACTCATTATGTTTTTTTGTATTGGGCTCGGCTGGTTTCCCTCCGGCGGTCGTATCGGTGTGTTATATGAAATCCCAAACGTTACCGGCTTTATTATGCTCGATATTATGTATGCTGATGTTAGTTATCGACAAGCAGCCTTCAACGATGCGCTAACACACTTAATCTTACCCACCTTCGTCCTCGCTACCTACCCCACTACCGTGATGATCCGCTTTGTACGCGATGCGATGCTTGAAGTGTGGGATCAAAACTATATAAAAACGGCCAAAGCCAAAGGCTTAAACCGGCTACAAGTATTATATCGACATGGCTTGCGTAATGCGTTGTTACCAGTGATCCGGCAAATAGGTTTGCAGTTTAGCGCGCTCATCACGCTAGCGATGTTAACTGAAGTCATATTCTCGTGGCCAGGGATCGGCCGTTGGTTAATAGACAGTATTTATCAGCGCAACTTTCCCGCGATCCAATCGGGTTTAATGATTATTTCCACGTTGGTAATTACTGTTAATATGCTGACTGAAATTCTGCATACGCTGTTTAACCCACTGGCCAGGAAGTCTTAACATGGCTAAATTTCGTCTCTACATAGAAGAAAACAATCGCTCACCACTGGCACAGTTGTGGCGTGAGTTCTCTCGGCAACACAGCGCTTTGGTGGGGTTAACTCTCTTTGCCAGTTTTTTACTTTTCAGTGTTATTGCGCCCTTTATCACCCCGCATGATCCGTATTTTCAAGCCGATAATTTATTGCTACTGCCGCCGTCTTGGGCACCAGAAGGCTTAGTGCAATACCCGTTTGGTACCGACGACTTGGGACGCGATCTGCTTTCGAGAATGCTCAAAGGCACCACCTACACCTTTGGTTTAGCTTTAGTAACAGTATTAGCCAGCTTAATGGCCGGTTTGGCATTGGGCGCATTAGCCGGCATGAGCCGTGGTGTTAAATCCAGCGTCTTTAATCACTTACTCGATTTGATTTTGACGATTCCCTCATTATTGCTGGCGATTATCATCGTGGCGATTTTAGGCCCTGGTTTAGCTAACACCGCTTGGGCCATTATTTTGGCGCTCTTACCACAATTTGTTCATGGCATTCGTAATGCCATTGCCGATCAGTTAAAGCGTGATTATGTTACCGCCTACCGCTTAGATGGTGCGAATAACTGGCAGGTGTTAACCCGTGTGGTGATCCCAAATATCTGGGAAAAAATTACGGTCATGAGCAGCATGGCCTTATCCACGGCGATCTTAGATATCGCGGCGCTGGGCTTTTTAGGCTTGGGTGCACAAGCCCCTACCGCGGAATGGGGGGCGATGATCAGTGATTCTGTGGATCTGATCTACGTAGCGCCAGCCAGCGTGGCAGTGCCGGGCTTACTCATTTTCGCGGCAGTATTATCCGTTAATTTATTAGGTGATGGTTTAAAAGTGGCTATTCAAAAACGGCGGGAAAGCTAATGTTGCTGCTGGATATTAAAAACCTGACTATCGAACTAGAAACTCCTGAAGGGCTGATCCGCGCCGTCGATCGGGTGAGCCTCAGTTTACGCGAAGGCGAAACACGAGGCTTAGTGGGTGAATCTGGCTCAGGCAAAAGCCTGATAGCCAAAGCAATTGTTGGTGTACTTAATCGTCGCTGGCAAGTTACCGCCGATCGCTTTAACTGGATGGGCCAAGATATGCTGCGGGTAACGGCTGAACAACGGCGGCAAATTATCGGTAGAGATATCGCCATGATTTATCAAGAGCCCAGCCGCAGTTTGGATCCTACCGCCGAAATTGGTGAGCAACTTGAAGAAGCCATCCCCAGCCACCTGCTGACCGGTAGTTGGTGGCAAAAACCTTTTTTGCGGCGCAAAAGAGCCATCGCCTTGCTGCACAAAGTGGGGATCCGCGATCATAAAAGCATTATGCAAAGCTATCCCTATCAGTTATCAGAGGGGATTTGTCAAAAAGTAATGATTGCCATGGCCATCGCGAAAAACCCCAAACTGCTTATTGCCGATGAGCCTACCACCGCTTTAGAAAGTACGACCCAAGCCCAGCTGTTTCGTTTACTAGCCAGTTTTAACCAATTAAAAGGCATGGCGGTATTGTTAATCAGCCACGAACTGGAGAGTGTCGCACGTTACACACAACATATTAGTGTGCTGTATTGTGGACAATTAGTAGAAAGCGGCGAAACCAGCCAAATTCTCAAGCACCCGTTTCATCCCTACACTAATGCCCTGATTAAAAGCGTACCTGAGTTTCAGAGTAACCTAGCCCATAAAACACCTCTGTATGCATTACCGGGCAGTATTCCAACCTTACAACATGTGCCGATTGGTTGTCGCTTAGGGCCTCGTTGCCCAAATGCTCGCAAAGAGTGTGTGAAAACACCGGTGCTAGAACGGCTACAAAATCATTATTACAGTTGCCACTTCCCTCTGAAAAAGCGAGATGAATCATGAGTGCCTTACTCGAGGTGGAACAGCTTAGCAAATGCTACTTTAAACAGCGTGGGCTAAACCGTAAAAAAATTATTGCCTTACAGGATGTCAGCTTTAGCTTAGATACCGGAAAAACCTTGGCCATTATCGGGGAAACCGGTTCAGGTAAAAGCACCTTGGCTAAGTTGTTAGTGGGCATCGAAAAACCCGATAGCGGCATTATTCGCCTGTCAGGACAGCAAGTAGATATTACTAACTATAAAAAGTATAACCACGTTATCCGGTTTATCTTTCAAGATGCTGGCCACTCACTTAATCCGCTACAAAAAGTTGGGCAAATGTTAGAAGACGTGCTGCGCCTTAGTACGATTTTAGATACTGAGCAACGTCGTGTAAAAATCCGTAGCACCCTTCGCACCTTGGGTTTATTGGATGAACATGCAGAGTACTACCCGCACATGTTCTCCGGGGGGCAATTACAACGGGTCGCGCTGGCACGAGCCTTAATTCTCGATCCCAAGTTGCTGATCTTAGATGAAGCCTTAACCGCACTGGATCCTTCTTTACGCGCCCAAATTGTTAACCTACTGCTAGAGCTACAGCAAAAAAATGGCTTGGCGTATTTATTAATTACCAATAACTTACGTTTGGTACGCCATATTAGTGATGAGATGTTAGTGTTACATGAAGGACAAATGGTCGATGTAGGTAATACTAGCGCGGTGTTCAATAACCCCGTACATGACTATACCAAGCGTTTAATTAAAAGTAGCGGTTAACACCCAAGAAAAACGCCGCCAGCACAGCCTGTGCTCAAATGAATAAAAAAGGGAGCCATTGGCTCCCTTTTCAGTGTTTTGGCGTTAACGCCGTTTCTGTGCGCTTACAGCTGCTCACTCAAATCAGCCGAGCGCAATTGACGCGTGATCTTAGCGTCAGCTTTTAAAGTGGCAATCAGCGCTTGATAATGCAGCTCTGCTTGCTGACGAGCAATCGCTTCTAACTGGCTGGTATCTGGCACACTGCTAATATTGGCAGGGGTAACCGCATCGACAGCCACTAATACCACATCACCGTTACTTAACTGTACCGAGTCAATACTGGCTTGATCGTTAGTAGGTCTTGGCATCGCAAACGCTTTACTGCGTACCTCTGTTTCTAAACTACCACCAAAACGCGGCGTGGCAGCACTAGCAACGATGCTCGCTTCTGCTTTACTGGCCATCGCGGCTAAATCGCCACCTGCGGCGACGAGCTCTGCAGCATAGGCAGCAGCTTGTTTGGCCATTTCGGCTAGTTGTACTGCGTTTTGTACTTCAGCGCGCACTTCATTTAAACCTAATGTACGTGCCGGTACATGCTCCTTAACACGCATCACCACAACATGCTCGCGAGCAATTTCTATCACATCGCTGTTTAAGCCTTCGGCAATGAAGTTCAAATCAAATAACCGATTCAAAATAGCCGGTTGTGATAATGGCTCTGCCGCATTAGCGCGTTCAAATAAGCCGGTACTTTTAACTTGTAAACCAACCACATCAGCGGCTTCTTCTAAGTTGTCGGGCTGTTCAAACGAGACTTGTGCTAAACGCTGTTGCAGATCATAAAATAAGGCCGTGGCTTGCTCCGCTTTTAACGTTGTCGCAATTTCTGCAGCAACCTCAGCTAAAGGTTTAGTCACTGCCGGCTCAAGCGTGGCTAACTTGATAATATGATAACCATATTCACTTTTCACTACGCCAGATAATTGGCCTAGTTCTGTTAGCGCAAAAGCGGCTTCTTCGAACACAGGGTCCATTTGACCGGCCACCAACTCACCTAAATTACCGCCATTTTCGGCAGAAAAGGTATCGGCAGAGCGGGCTTTTGCTAACTCAGCAAAATCTGCACCTTGTTGTAATTCCGCTAATAAGGCAGCAGCTTGCGCAGCAATAGCAGCATCTTCACTTTCGCTTTCCAGCATAATGTGGGCAAATTCACGCTTTTCTTCGGTGCCATAGCGTGCAGCGTTAGCTTGATAGTAATCAGCCACTTGCTGTTCAGTCACTTCGATGTCTTCCGCTAACTTGGCCGCTGACAATTCTACATACTCAGCAGAGATTTGCTCAGGTGTCATAAAACGGCTGATATTTTGCTGATAGTACTCTTGCAGCATATCGTCACTGATACTAACTTGCTCTGCAAAACGTTCAGCAGTCACCGTGAAATATCGAATGTCACGTGTTTGCTGTTGTAACGACAGCAATAAATTAATTTCGGCAGGTAAACCAAACTCACTGCCCACTAAACCTTGCATTAGTTGGGTCGTGGCTAAACCTTCCCGAACCATTTCGCGGAAGTCAGCAGGTTGATAACCGGCTTGGCGTAATAACGCAATAAAACGGTCTTGATTAAACACGCCATCAACTTGGAATTCCGGTAGGCCAGTAACGGTTTCACGTACTTGTTCATCACCTACCCGTAAACCCAACTTACGAGCAAATTGCTTTTGTAACGTTTCATCAATTAGACGTTCTAACACTTCATTACGAAAGTTAGCCATATACGCTGGATCGGCAGCTAACATATCGTACATTTCACCAAACTGCTGTTGCATACGAGCACGTTCATTTTGTAATGCTTGCTCATACTGCACCTGACTAATGTCATCACCATTAACCACGGCAACAACTGCATCACTTGGCGTACTTAGGTAATTACCAACGCCGGCAAGGGCGAATGTCAGGATAACCAAGCCCAAAATGATTTTGGCGGTCAATCCTTGCGAGCCTTCTCTGATTCGTTCTAACATCTTTGCTCTTTCTCTGTTATCGGTGACACAAAAGTTTGTGCTAAAAAAAAAGCGCATCTTAACAGATGCGCCTTTTTTATAGAAGCCTTGGCATTGTCTGCGGGCTTAAGGACCCTCCCCGGCGCGCCGGGCAGAATACTGTTAGTTTACTGCGTCTTTTAACGCTTTACCTGGCTTAAATGAAGGAATCTTCGCAGAAGCGATTTGAATAGTAGCACCAGTTTGTGGGTTACGGCCAGTACGGGCAGCACGCTCGCGTACAGTGTAAGTGCCAAAACCAACTAAAGCTACAGAATCACCTTCCTTAAGAGCTTCGGTAACCGCGTCGATGAACGCGTCTAAAGCACGACCTGCTGCGGCCTTAGAAATGTCTGCATTCGCAGCAATTTTGTCGATAAGTTGAGACTTGTTCACAATATCATCCCCTTCAATTGTTATTATTTTCTACAACGTCAAGCTATTAGTTTTTAAAAGTTGCCCGCTTGTTATAACAAGCAACGACTTTGCTTGCAAGCAGCAGAAACGAGAAAACTAATAATTTTGGCTTTGACCGCAGCCCTTGCTACACAAGGGCTTGGCCGAAACTGACCATAACTTAGCACAGCCTACGATAATAAAAAGCCCCTAAACCGGATTTTTTTCGGTTTTTTTGCTTTTTGCAGCTGTTTTTGGTGAATTAACCGGCGTAACACGAGCAATTGGCTCTTGTAAGGCCAGTTCTAGCACTTCTTCAATCCATTTCACCGGCTTAATTTCTAAGGCACCTTTAACATTTTCTGGGATTTCTTTTAGATCACGAATGTTATCATGCGGAATTAATACCCGTTTAATACCACCACGATGCGCCGCCAACAGTTTCTCTTTCAAGCCACCGATGGGTAATACTTCACCGCGCAAGGTGATCTCGCCCGTCATCGCGACATCTGCCCGCACCGGGTTACCGGTTAAACCCGAGACTAACGCCGTGACCATGGCAATACCAGCGCTAGGGCCATCTTTAGGCGTCGCACCTTCGGGTACGTGAACGTGAATGTCCCGTTTCTCATAAAAGTCTTCATTTATCCGCAGCGCTTCTGCACGGCTACGTACCACCGTCATCGCCGCTTGGATAGATTCTTTCATCACGTCACCAAGTGAACCGGTGTAGGTTAATTTACCTTTACCGACCACAGCTGCCGCTTCAATCGTTAATAAATCGCCACCGACTTCAGTCCAAGCTAAACCAGTAACTTGACCAATACGGTTGCTGTCTTCTGCTTTACCGTAATCAAAGCGATGCACACCAAGAAACTCTTCCAAATTAGCATCGTTAATCACCACGGTTTTCAAATCTTTGTTTAAAAGAATTTGTTTTACCGCTTTGCGACATAACTTTGATAATTCGCGCTCTAAACTACGCACGCCCGCCTCACGGGTGTAATAACGAATTATGCCAATGACTGCACTATCCTCAATCACCACTTCAGTGGGTTTTAAACCATTGCGGCTAATTTGTTTAGTGATTAAATGCTGACGAGCAATGTTTAGTTTTTCGTCTTCGGTATAACCCGATAAGCGAATCACTTCCATCCGATCTAATAACGCGGCTGGAATGTTTAAGCTATTCGAGGTGGCGAAGAACATGACATCTGACAAGTCATAATCCACTTCTAGGTAGTGATCACTAAAAGCAGCATTTTGTTCAGGATCTAATACCTCTAGTAACGCCGCAGCGGGATCGCCCCGGAAATCCGAAGCCATCTTGTCAATTTCATCCAATAGGAATAATGGGTTACGGACACCCACTTTTGCCATTTTCTGAATGATTTTGCCTGGCATTGAGCCGATATAGGTTCTTCGGTGTCCCCGGATCTCGGCTTCATCACGCACGCCGCCAAGTGCCATACGAACGTACTTACGACCAGTAGCTTTTGCCACGGATTGCCCCAACGAGGTTTTACCCACACCCGGCGGGCCAACCAGACATAAGATCGGGCCTTTGAGTTTATTCACGCGCTGTTGCACCGCCAAATACTCAATGATGCGCTCTTTAACCTTATCTAAACCATAATGGTCAGCATTGAGAATTTGCTCAGCAATCGCTAAGTTTTTCTTCACTTTCGACCGCGCTTGCCACGGCACCTGCGTTAACCATTCAATATAGCTGCGCACCACCGTCGCTTCGGCTGACATCGGTGACATCATCTTCAGCTTTTGCAGTTCGGCTTTGGCTTTGGTTTCGGCTTCAGCGGGCATTTTCGCTTCAGTAATTTTTTTCGCTAACGCTTCAAATTCATCCGGCGCATCTTCTAGCTCACCCAATTCGCGTTGGATCGCTTTCATTTGCTCGTTCAGGTAATACTCGCGCTGGCTTTTCTCCATTTGCTTTTTTACCCGGCTACGAATACGCCGTTCAACTTGCAAAATGTCGATTTCACTTTCCATCATCGCCATCAAATACTCGATGCGCTCTGTAACATTGGTCAGCTCTAAAACTTTTTGCTTATCATCCACTTTTAGTGGCATATGCGCCGCCATGGTGTCAGCCAAACGGGCCGCATCATCAATACCGCTTAAGGCCGTCAGCACTTCTGGCGGGATCTTTTTATTCAGTTTGATATAACCTTCAAACTGATTAATGGCCGAGCGTAAAAACACTTCTTGCTCGCGGCTATCGATGTCTTGTGTTACTACAGGATCAATAAAAGCGGCGAAGCTTTCTGTTGTTTCAGTAAATTCAGCTAATTGCGCACGTTTGCCGCCTTCAACTAACACCTTTACAGTGCCATCAGGCAATTTTAGCAATTGTAAAATAGTGGCAATGGTACCGATGCGATACAAATCACTTTCAGCTGGATCGTCCAAAGCGGCGTCTTTTTGTGCCACCAAGAAAATCTGCTTATCGTTTTCCATAGCAGCATCTAAACATTTGATGGATTTCGCCCGGCCGACAAAAAGTGGGATTACCATGTGCGGATAAACAACAACGTCCCGCAACGCCAGTACCGGCATGTGCAAACGTTCTGAATGTTCTGTGGTCATTGATTTACTCTCGAATTAAATTACTGCAGGCGACAATAAATAGTATATGGGGACGGATCTACAAACTTCAATTCATCTGATAAAAAAGGAGCTTTGCAGCTCCTTTTTTATTTAGTGTGATTCAGCAACCGCCGGTTCGTTGTTCTCATAGATTAGTATGGGCTGACTCTCGCCTCGGATCACTGTTTCATCAATGACCACTTTTGCCACATCTTGCATAGAGGGCAACTCATACATGGTATCAAGCAGAACACCTTCCACTATAGAACGTAAACCACGCGCACCGGTTTTGCGTTCCATCGCTTTTTGAGCAATAGCTTTTAAGGCATCGTCACGGAACTCTAATTCAACGTTTTCCATTTCGAATAATGCCGCAAATTGCTTGCTTAGTGCATTTTTCGGTTGACTTAAAATTTGCACTAAAGCGTCAAGATCCAATTCCGTTAATGTTGCAACAACGGGTAAACGCCCGATAAACTCTGGGATCAGGCCATATTTCACCAAATCTTCAGGTTCAACATCACGGAAGGATTCGCTCAAGCTACGACTGCTTTCTTTGCTTTTTACTTCAGCACCGAAACCAATACCCGCACCTTTGGCGCTACGCTGTTCAATCACTTTATCTAAACCGGCAAAAGCACCACCACAGATAAATAAGATCTTAGAGGTATCTACCTGTAAGAATTCTTGTTGTGGATGTTTACGCCCGCCTTGTGGCGGCACAGAAGCAACAGTACCTTCAATCAGTTTCAGTAAGGCTTGCTGCACCCCTTCACCTGAAACGTCACGGGTGATGGATGGGTTATCAGACTTACGCGATATTTTGTCAATCTCATCAATATACACGATACCGCGCTGGGCTTTCTCAACGTCGTAATCACATTTTTGCAGTAGTTTTTGAATGATATTTTCGACATCTTCACCGACATAACCGGCTTCGGTTAAGGTGGTGGCATCAGCCATAGTAAACGGTACATCGAGTAAACGCGCTAACGTTTCAGCCAGTAATGTTTTACCACAACCGGTTGGACCGATTAACAAGATATTGCTTTTACCCAATTCAACGTCTTGTTTATGCTGCGAGCTACGTAAGCGTTTGTAATGGTTGTATACCGCTACCGCTAACACTTTTTTCGCATGTTCTTGACCGATAACGTAATCGTCTAAGTGTTGCCGAATTTCACGAGGCGTCGGTAATTTTTCACCGTCGCGTTTAGGTGAAATATCTTTGATTTCTTCGCGAATGATATCGTTGCATAGGTCAACGCATTCATCACAAATATAGACTTGTGGCCCTGCGATCAACTTACGCACTTCATGCTGTGATTTGCCACAAAAAGAGCAATACAGTAATTTGCCGCTCTTGTCGCCGTCAGTGCGGTGATCAGACATGTAACTACCTCTTTTTCCAATCAGCGGGCACATACTGCCCGCATAATCCAATTATTTAGCTTCTCTATTGGTCAATATGGAGTCGACTAAGCCATATTCCAAGGCTTGCTGCGCACTTAAGAAGTTATCGCGTTCAGTATCCTTACATACTTGCTCATAACTCTTACCACTGTGCTCAGCCATCAAGCGATTGAGTTTCTCTTTAATATACAGGATTTCCTTGGCATGGATCTCAAAATCTGTCGCTTGGCCTTGGAAGCCCCCTAATGGTTGGTGAATCATCACGCGGGCATTAGGTAAGCAATAACGTTTGCCCTTGGTACCACCGGATAACAAGAACGCGCCCATACTGGCGGCTTGGCCAACACAAACGGTTGCGATATCGGGTTTAATATAACGCATGGTATCGTAAATCGATAAACCGGCTGTGACTGAACCACCAGGTGAATTAATATAAATATAAATGTCTTTTTCTGGGTTTTCTGATTCGAGAAACAATAGCTGTGCCACAATCAGGTTAGCCATATGGTCTTCAACTTGACCAGTTAAGAATATAACCCGTTCTTTCAGCAAGCGGGAATAAATATCAAAAGAACGTTCGCCTTTAGCCGTTTGCTCGATAACGATAGGTACTAAGGCATTTACGATGTCATTCATGTCACGAGACATTGGCATAATCTGGGATCCCTCTGCTGTAGCTGGGTAATACTGGCGAAAAGACGGTGCCTAAAAATAAAATGGCCCGAACACGTGTTCGAGCCATTAAAACCGCCACACGCTAAGAAGTCAATCTTAGTTAGCGGACTTTGGGTTCATAATCTCGTCAAAAGCGGCAGCTTGCTCAGTCACCTTAGCCGCAGCTAAGACAACTTCGATTGCTTGCTCTTCTAACGCAACATTACGCATGCTTTGCATCAGCTCTTTGTTAGTGGTGTAGTACTGAACCACTTCTGCTGGATCTTCATAGGCCGAGGCCACGTTGTCGATCAGCTCTTGAACTTTAGCTTCATCCACTTTCAGTTGATTAGTCTTGATAATTTCACCTAATAACAGGCCTACTTTTACGCGGTCTTTTGCTTGTTCTTCAAACAATGACGCCGGTAATTCTGGCAACTGTTTTGGATCCATGTTTTGACCAAAACGCTGTAATGCTTGTTGACGCAATACATCAACTTCGCTGGCGATCAGAGACTTAGGCACTTCAACTTCGTTGTTTGCTAGCAGGCCTTTGATCACTTGCTCTTTTACTTTGCCTTTGATGGATTGCTTCAGTTCGCGTTCCATGTTTTTCTTTACTTCAGCTTTTAATGCATCAACAGACGCATCGGCTAAACCGAATAAAGTGGCGAATTCATCATTCAGCTCAGGTAACACCTGACCTTCAACTTTCTTCACGGTAACAGCAAAGCTTGCGGCTTTACCTTTCAGGTTTTCAGCATGGTAATCTGCTGGGAAAGTCACTTCTAACGTGGTTTCTTCACCAGCGGCTTTACCAATAACGCCTTCTTCAAAGCCTGGGATCATGCGGCCTTGGCCTAATTCTAAAACGAAATCAGTCGCTTTACCGCCTTCGAATTCTTCGCCGTCAATTGAACCCACGAAATCCATGGTGACGCGATCGCCAGTAGCCGCCGCATCTGCTTTGTCTTCCCATTTCGCGTGTTGCTTGCGTAAAGTGTCTAACATGTTAGACAAATCCGCCTCGGTGATTTCAACAGTAGGCTTAGTGACTTCTACTTTATCTAAAGCCGCTACCGTGATTTCTGGATACACTTCAAAAATAGCCGTAAATGCTAAATCTTTACCGCTTTCTAACGCGCCAGGTGCAAACTGAGGCGCACCGGCTGGCGTTAATTTGTTTTCAACAATAGCTTCGTAGAATGAACGTTGCATTTGCTCAGAAGCGACTTCTTGCAGCACAGCAGAACCGAAACGTTTCTGAATAATAGAAACGGGGGCTTTGCCCGGACGGAAACCATCGATACGCTGACGTTTAGCTAATTCGCGTAAACGGCTCTTCACTTCTGAATCAATACTGGCAGCTGGCACGACGATATTTAAACGGCGCTCTAAACCTTGGGTGGTTTCAACAGAAACTTGCATCTCTTTACCTCAAATTCAATGTCAGGCGGCTCTGATACGCCTTACTGTGATGGCCGGGTGTCGACAAACTCAAGATGAACCTGACCTGTTATAAAAATTAACGCGGCATTATAGCGAGCTATAACCCGCTAGTCGAGCCTTTAGATACGATGCTTTTTCAAGACAAAAAAACAGGCTTTTATCAACGATAAAAGCCTGTAATAACTTCGTCGTGTTCTTTTAAACTCGGGTTTGCCCAACGCCGGTAACCACATACTTTTCGGTGGTTAATGCTTCAAGCCCCATTGGCCCATAAGCATGTAACTTACTGGTAGAAATACCGATTTCCGCACCTAAACCTAACTCGCCACCATCTGAAAAACGTGAGGAGGCGTTATGCATGACCACCGCAGTATCGATGGTAGCAATAAAACGGTCAGCATTAGCTTGATCTTCTGTACAAATCACTTCGGTATGTTGGCTGCCAAAACGATCAATATGGGCAATGGCACCGTCAAAATCTGCAACCACCCGCACGGCAATTTCCGGCGCAAGGTATTCTTGGCCAAATTCATCTTCCGCAATAACTGAGGCACCACTAAAATACGGTAAGCTTTGTGCACAAGCATGCACCTTAACGTGATTTTCGGCTAAGGCCGCGGCAACTTTAGGTAAAAAACTATCAGCAATCGATTGATGTACGAGTAGGCCTTCTAAGGCGTTACACACACCAGGACGTTGCACTTTACCGTTAATTAATAAGTTAAGGGCCATCTCGGGTTTTGCGCTGGCATCCACAAATAAATGGCAAACACCTTTAAAGTGCTGGATCACCGGAATACGGCTATGCTCAGTTACAAAACGAATTAAGCCTTCGCCACCCCGTGGAATCACTAAATCGATGTAATCATCCTGCTTTAACAGTGCTAGTAATAAATTACGATCAGGATCGGGCACAATACTAATCACCGCATCAGGCAGATTATGCTCAGCTAATGCCTGACGCATAGCAGCGGCAATCGCTAAGCTCGTTTTAATCGCTTCCCGACCACAACGTAAAATCACGGCATTACCCGACTTGAAACACAAAGCACCGGCATCAGCTGTGACATTTGGGCGCGCTTCATAAATCATGCAAATTACGCCAAGCGGAATGCGACGCTTGGCAATATTGATGCCGTTAGGCCGTTGCTCAATTTGGCGGGTTAACCCCACCGGATCGGGCAGCTGGATAATTTGCTCAATGGCACTGGCCATCGCTTCAATGCGTTCAGCCGTTAACGTTAAACGATCAACCATGGCCGCGGCCGTGCCATTGGCCGTCGCCTCTGCTACTTCGGCACGGTTTTCGGCTAAAATAGTTGGCGTGGCTTGACGAATCTTATCGGCAAACGACTGCAATACGATATTTTTTTGCTCGGTGCTTAATACCGCTACCGCTTTTGCCGCCACTGCGGCTTCTGCAGCAAGCTTAGCTGCAACATCATTACTCATATTTTCTCCAGTAACATCATTTCACTGCGATGGATCACGGCGTTACTACCGTTGGGACAATAACCTAAATAATCGGCAATATGCTGGGTTTTTTGTCCTTTAATCGAAAACAGTTCACTCGCACTAAAGCGTGTTACGCCTTTAGCAATAGAGCGCTTGCCGTTAGAACAACGAACGATCACCGCATCACCTGATTCAAACTCGCCTTTTACTTCAACAATACCACTGCTGAGTAAAGAAGCACCGTTATCACGTAGCGCATCGATACAACCGCTATCAACCCAAATTTCGCCTTTGGCACGTAAGGTATGTCTAACCCAATGTTTTTTAGCCGGTAACGGATTTTTTTGAGCATAAAATATGGTGCCCGGATTCTTGCCCGCTAAAAGACACTGAAAACTGTCAGCCTGATGCCCGTCTAAAATCACGGTATCAACACCCTGTGTGGTGGCTTTTTCTGCTGCTTCAATTTTAGTACGCATCCCTCCCGTACCCACTGATGAAGTGGCACCACCGGCTAAGTCATAAATGCGTTGATCAATTTTTTTGACAGTAGGGATTAAGGTCGCTTTCGGATCTTTGTTTGGATCGGCAGTATACAAACCATCGACATCTGAACAGATAATCAAGGCATCAGCCTGCGTTACCGTTGCAACCATTGCCGCTAAATTATCATTATCGCCTACTTTTAATTCTTCGGTGGCAATAGTGTCGTTTTCGTTAACGATAGGCAATACACCATGATCGAGCAGTCGGCGCATAGTATTTTGCACGTTAACGTGGCGTACCCGATCGCTTAAATCACCGTGCGTCAGTAATACCTGAGCACAAGGAAAATCGAAACAACGGCTCCAGAAATTCATCATCTCATTTTGACCTACTGCAGCCATGGCGCGTTTTAAAGCCATGGGTACACGATGATGCTGGAAATTAAAATGGTGTCGACCAGCCGCTACACTGCCTGAAGAGACTAAAATCACTTCACGACCGAGTGCGCGACATTCGCGGATAAATTCGGCAATAGGACGCAAATACTTTTCGCTGCATCCTTCATTGTCCGGCGCGATTAGGGCACTGCCGACTTTCAGTACAACCCTACGCCAGGATGGGTTCAGCATAATTCCTCCGTTATGTAAATCGGTGCATAGTCTAACAAAAACAGCCTAGCCCTACCACCCAACACCACGCGAACAACACTTAAAACCACAGTTAACGGAGTAAAAATAAGTGATAATTATCATTAATTTAGAAAAAAATATCGGTATTTTCAAACCTAGAATATGTAAAGGAAGCCCCTGATAACTGTAACAAAATTACAGATCCACGCGGCTCACTTTTTCTGCAAAAACGCCCCCCATTATCACAAAAATAAAAAACTACTATTATTCTGATGAATAGTGGTTATAACGCCCTGTCACTAATCCAAATGGCCACCTGTTCACTAGGGCTCAGTGAGAGCAGTAAAACTGTCCAGCAAATGTCAATTACCATTGCAAGCATGAACACAACCCTCGTTAAATGAGATGCGCGAGGTGTTGGCATATTAATTAAAGCATTTGTTTTATATAAAGAAGTTTTGCGGATACGACGTGTGTTTAACTCGCATTTGCATGGTCAAAATCTGACCGGTTGGAGACATAAAGAGAGAATTTTTTTAAGGAAGTTGCGTAACAAATAAAAATGGTCGATGGAATCGGAGCTGAACCTGCAACTGCATGAATAAACACAAAACTGTGCATCAAAGAATATTGTAATTAAGAGATTATGATACGGGAATTTTAAGACTTAGGGAGAATGGTCGGTGATGCAAGATTTTAACTTGCGACTGCATGAATGAACTCAAAACTGTGCATCAGAAATTATGATGATATGAGATTTTTATATAGGAAATTTAAGACTTAGGGAGAATGGTCGGTGATGCAAGATTTTAACTTGCGACTGCATGAATGAACTCAAGACTGTGCATCAGAAATTGTGATGATATGAGATTTTTATATAGGAAATTTAAGACTTAGGGAGAATGGTCGGTGATGCAGGATTTTAACTAGCGACTGCATGAATGAACTCAAAACTGTGCATCAGAAATTATGATGATATGAGATTTTTATATAGGAAATTTAAGTCTTAGGGAGTATGGTCGGTGATGCAGGATTTGAACCTGCGACCCCTTGGACCCAAACCAAGTGCGCTACCAAACTGCGCCAATCACCGACAAAGGGGATGGGGTGGATGATGGGGTTCGAACCCACGACAACCGGAATCACAATCCGGGGCTCTACCAACTGAGCTACAACCACCACAATTTGAAACTTTGCACCAAATGGCGCGCCCGATAGGACTCGAACCTATGACCCACGGCTTAGAAGGCCGTTGCTCTATCCAGCTGAGCTACGGGCGCACATGTCAAACGCCTATCTGGGACTCTCTTAATTTTTTGAATTAAGATTGGTCGGTGATGCAGGATTTGAACCTGCGACCCCTTGGACCCAAACCAAGTGCGCTACCAAACTGCGCCAATCACCGACAACGTTACATCGCTGCAACGGGGCGGAATATTAACGCCCGCCATGCACACCGTCAAACCTTTTTTTAGGTATTTACGCTGATTGGCTATTATTTGAACCTAATTGACCCGCACTGGCGGTTATTCATGTTTACAACGGACGATGATAGCGTTCTTTTGGCAGCTGTGCGAAAATATTGTTCTTTTTAGTTCCTAGGAAATCAGCAGGCATGACAGCACAAATAATAGATGGCAAAGCCGTTGCTAACGCAACAAAAGACAAAGTCGCCGCTCAGGTGCGCGCTCGCGTAGCAGCCGGAAAACGAGCTCCCGGACTTGCCGTTGTATTAGTTGGGCTTGATGCAGCCTCACAAGTGTATGTTGGCAGCAAACGTAAAGCCTGCGAAGAAGTCGGTTTTCATTCAGTATCTTACGATCTTCCGGCTGAAACCAAGCAACAACAATTGTTGGAGCTTATCGATACGTTAAATAATGACAACAGCATCGATGGTATTTTAGTACAACTACCCTTGCCGGCAGGGTTAGACGCTTCGGCTATTTTAGAACATATTCACCCGCACAAAGATGTCGATGGTTTTCATCCCTATAATATCGGCCGCTTAGCGCAGCGTATGCCAGCCTTACGCCCTTGCACCCCTAAGGGTATTATGACGTTACTGCAAAGTACCGGCGTAAACGTTAAAGGTATGGATGCGGTGGTCGTGGGTGCATCTAATATAGTCGGTCGCCCTATGGCTCTGGAATTACTCCTCGCCGGTTGTACAACAACAGTCTGCCATAAATTTACCCGTAATTTAGAAGAGCAAGTGCGTCGTGCGGATTTATTGGTTGTCGCCGTAGGTCGGCCAGAGTTTATTCCTGGTGATTGGATCAAGCCCGGTGCTCTGGTCGTTGATGTCGGGATCAATCGCTTAGACAGTGGCAAACTGGTCGGTGATGTCGAATATGCTAAAGCGGTTAAATTGGCTCGCTATATTACTCCTGTCCCTGGTGGTGTTGGCCCAATGACTGTGGCCAGTTTAATTGAAAACACGCTAGAAGCGTGTGAGCTATACCACGACAGTAAATAACCGCTACAGTTGCCATAAAAAAACCGCCATCGGCGGTTTTTTTATTATGCAATGACCGTTTTAAGCCTTACGCCAACTGGTCACGCCATTTTTATCTTCAACAATAATGCCTTTCGCGGTTAATTCAGCGCGAGCCGCGTCAGCCGCGGCCCAATCTTTAGCTGCACGAGCCGCATTGCGCTTGGCAATTAACGCTTCAATTTCTGCCACATCGCTATCTGAAGCGCCACTTTGTAAAAAGGTTTCGGCATCGCCCTGCAGCAAGCCCAGTACGCCCGCTAAAAGTGTCAGCAAACCCGCTAGCTCTGCGGCTTTTGCTGGCTCAGCCTCTTTAAAGCGATTCACCTCACGCGCTAATTCAAACAATACCGGCAAAGCTTCAGGCGTATTGAAGTCATCATCCATCGCGGCTTTAAAACGCACAATATACGGGCTGGCCAAATCAATGCTATGGCTTGGCGTTACCGTTCGCAGCGCAGTGTAAAGTCGTCCTAGCGCGGCATGTGCTTGCTCTAAGTTTTCTTTAGAGTAATTTAATTGGCTACGGTAATGGCTAGACAGCAGGAAATAACGTACCGCTTCTGCATTATATTCAGCTAATACGTCTTTTACCGTGAAAAAATTGCCAAGTGATTTCGACATTTTTTCTTTATCAACTTGCACCATACCAGTATGGATCCAGGTATTGACGTACTTTTGGCCATGGGCACAGGTAGATTGTGCGATCTCATTTTCATGGTGAGGAAACTGTAAGTCTGAACCGCCACCATGAATATCGAAATGTTCGCCCAAATGCTTAGCGCTCATGGCAGAACATTCAATATGCCAACCGGGCCGACCATTGCCCCAAGGTGAAGCCCAGAATGGCTCACCCGGCTTGGTGCCTTTCCATAACACAAAGTCTAATGGATCATCTTTATTTTGCGCCACTTCTACCCGAGAACCGGCTTGTAACATATCCAGGTTTTGTTGGCTTAACGCACCATATTCGGCATATTTACTGACATCAAACAGTACATCGCCATCCGCTGCAACATAGGCATAACCTTTGGCAACTAAGGTTTCGATCAGGCTAATAATCTCGGCCATGTGAGTGGTCACTTTTGGCTCAATATCGGCGGGTAATAGCCCTAAAGCTGCAAAGTCGGCATGCATTGCCGCGGTGAAGCGTGCGGTTAAAGCATCGCAACTTTCGTTGTTTTCTGCCGCGCGCTTAATAATTTTGTCGTCAACATCAGTGATATTTCGCACATAGGTCACGTCATAACCGCTAAAACGTAAGTAGCGATTAATGACATCAAAAGCAACGTAAGTGCGGGCATGCCCTACATGGCAGTGGTCGTAAATGGTAATGCCACAAACATACAAGGCCACTTTCCCCGGAATGATAGGTTTGAAGACTTCTTTTTGGCGGCTTAAGGTATTGTATATCTGTAACATTATGTCCTCTGACAGAAAATATGAATCATTAACAGCAAAATGCGCCGATTAGTTTAGCATTGGCAGATGCTAGCCGCTATCCTTGCTTTATGATTTGACGGCAGTGCGTTAGAATGACGCATCTGTAATGATAAGGAAAAAATGATGGTTAGCTTACATACTAATTTTGGCGTGATTAAATTAAATCTTTTTGCTGACAAGGCACCGGTGACCGTGGCTAACTTTATTAGCTACGTGAAAGATGGCTTTTTTGACAACACTATTTTTCACCGGGTGATTGACGGCTTTATGATCCAAGGCGGTGGTTTCACTGCAGATATGCAGCAAAAAGAGACAAAAGAAACCATTAAAAACGAGGCTAACAACCGCGTCGCGAACAGCAAAGGCACCATCGCTATGGCGCGCACCAGCGATCCGCATTCTGCCACCTCACAGTTTTTTATCAACGTTGCTGATAATAGCTTCTTAAACTTCAGTGCTGAAAACGCTCAAGGCTGGGGTTACTGTGTATTTGGTGAAGTGGTTGAAGGTATGGACGTGGTTGAAAAAATCAAAGCGGTACGCACGGGGCGTAACGCTGGTCACAGTGATGTACCGGTTGAGCCCGTAGTGATTGAACGTGCTGAGCTGAACGACTAAACCATGTCACACACGCTGTTTATTGCAGATTTGCATTTATCAGCAGAAAGGCCTGATATTACTCAGGCCTTTATACAGTTTATTGCACAGCAAGCGCCAGCGGCCGATGCACTGTATATTTTAGGCGATCTGTTTGAAGTCTGGATTGGTGACGATAATCCCGAACCGTTACTCGACACCGTTGCCAAGGTGTTAAAACCGCTCAGTCAGCACACGCCGATTTACTTTATCCATGGCAATCGTGATTTTTTATTAAAACAACATTATGCCAAACGTGCGGGGTTAATTTTATTACCGCAACAGCAGGTAATTGATCTTTACGGCACCCCCACCCTCATCATGCATGGCGATAGCTTATGCACGATGGATGTGGCTTATCAAAAGTTTCGACGTTGGTGGGATCAAGCTTGGTGGCAACGATTGATGCTCTCATTACCCCTTTTTATTCGGCAAGCTTTAGCCCGCAAAGCGCGCGCCAAAAGCGCTATAGCCAAAGCACGTTATCAAACAATGGGTAGCGCCAACATTATGGATGTTACGCCAACGGAAGTGCCTAAAATAATGGCCGAGTATACCGTACAACATCTGATCCATGGCCACACACACCGCCCTGCGGTACATCAATTAACCGTCAACAACCAACCCGCTTTGCGCTATGTGCTGGGAGATTGGTATAGTCAAAGCAGTTATCTCAAGGTAACCGCCGATCACTGGCAACTGGTCTTTAACCCGCTTGCGCCATAAGCTCAGGCACTGGGCTACCACTATGAAATTTAAAGTCGTTATCCGCGGATAAAATTAACTCGGCTTCCTTCTCACCAAAAAAGGCTACGCGCGCACTGATATCCTGCCCAGCAATTTGCTCTGCAAGTTGCAGATAATCTTGATAATGCCGCGCTTCTGAGCGCAATAAAGACAAATAAAACTGACCAATATCCGCAGGCAAATACGGCGCTAAAGTAGCAAAACGCTCACAAGAGCGTGCTTCGATGTAGGCTCCACAAATAAGCTTATCAATCAAAGCCGCTGGTTCATAAGTGCTAACATGACGCAACAAACCACGGGCATAGCGACTTGATGTGATTTTTTCATAAGGCACATCATGTTGCTGCATCATTTCAAGCACTTGATAAAAATGATGTAACTCTTCTTTAATTAACAACACCATCTTATCGATAAGTTCTTGGCCATAAGCTGAATTCGATTTCGGTAACATCGACTTTTTCAGTTTTATATCCGCTAAGGCTTGCCATGTGCCCTGCTGGCGATAAGTAAAGTCTTCATAAGGTTTCAGCCATTGTAGTAAGGCATCGGCACTTTGCTCATCTACCGCATAACGCCGGATCAGATACATCGCGGATTGCGCCGCTTTTAACTCACAAATCAGATGATCAGTTAACAGCATCGGTAAACGAGCCGGTTGCATTGCTTCATTTAACCAAGCTTGAGGCGTACTGCAGTGCAAAAACTGCTGAATGGGTGCTAATAAGGTCTGATATTCGTGGCTTAACATAAGGCGGTCTACTGATTGAACACGCCGCGCAGTATACCCGAAGGTAGCAATGTGCTCCAGCATCGACATGAAATGTTGAATTTTTCAACATTGTCCTTGACGAATCTGAATTATTCAACCATAACTTTAATACGGGTAAATTTTTTAAGTTCCCGCACAAGGCGCTTCAATAATAAGGATAATAACGATGATTCTAAACCATTTGTGGGGCATCTACGCCCATCCAAAAGAAGAATGGCATACCATTGATGCCAGACATGAAAGTTTACGCTATAGCTTAATTCACATTTTACTGGTTGCTTTGATCCCTTCCATTTGCGCGTACTACTCGGCAGTGCATTTAGGCTGGAGCATTGGCGTTGGCGAAAAAATCTTTTTAACCGCAAATAGCGCTTTAATGCTGTCTGTTGCGATGTATTTTGCCTTAATTATTGGCGTGCTAGCGCTAGCACTTTTAGCACATTGGATGGCCCATACTTTTGGTGCTGAGCCGACTTACACTCAAACCTTAGAGTTGTCGTCATATACATCAACACCATTGTTTATGGTGGGTTTAGCCGCCTTATACCCCGAACTATGGTTTGTGATGGTTATGGGTTTAGCGGGCTTAACGTATTCAGTATATTTACTGTACGTTGGGGTGCCTATCTTAATGCACATTCCTGAAGAGCGCGGTTTTATTTATGCCAGCTCGGTGGTTACGTCAGGTTTAATTTTGTTAGTGACTTTACTTGCCGCCACTGCTATTTTATGGAGCTCGGGCTTTGGCCCTGCTTTTACCCACTGATGGTAAAACCAAACGCATAATAATAAGACAAGGTAGACAGTAAAACGGCTGCAATTGCAGCCGTTTTTTATACTTGCAACAACGACTTGGTTTAACCTTCGTTGTAAGTTTCTAAATTGGTTGCCATGTTCATGCTAGACGCCGCTTTCACATCGTCACTACGTAATTGATCAAGACGATTTAAATAATCTTGATCAATATCGTTGGTAACATAATGACCATCAAACACCGACGTTTCAAAATGGGTAATGTCCGGGTTTTCTGTTCTCACTGCGGCAATCAAATCTGGCAATGATTGGAAAATCAGGGCATCCGCGCCGATGATCTGACAAATACTGTCCACATCATGACCATGAGCAATGAGCTCATTGGCTGACGGCATATCAATACCATACACATTCGGGAAACGTATTTCTGGTGCTGCCGAAGCAAAATACACTTTCTTCGCACCCGCTTCGCGCGCCATTTCGATGATTTGACCCGAAGTGGTGCCACGGACGATTGAATCATCCACCAACAACACGTTCTTTCCTTTAAACTCTTGCCAAATCGCATTCAATTTACGCTTAACCGATTTTTTACGCTCTGTTTGGCCAGGCATAATAAAGGTACGGCCAATATAACGGTTTTTCACAAAACCTTGGCGGTAAGGTAAATTTAATACATTGGCAATTTCTAAAGCCGCATCATTACTGGTTTCTGGGATTGGAATAACCACATCAATATCCAGATGCGACCATTCCCGTTTTAATTTTTTACCGAGGTAAGTTCCCATCGCGACACGAGAAGCATAAACCGAAATATTGTCGATGGTTGAATCAGGACGCGCAAAATAGACATACTCAAAAATACAAGGGGTATAACTTGGGTTCTCGGCGCACTGCATGCTGTGTAATTCACCTTCCTCGGTGATGTACACAGCTTCACCTGGTGAAATATCCCGTAATACGGTAAAGCCATCCGCATCAAGGGCTACGCTTTCTGAAGCGACCATATACTCAGTACCCGCCGCAGTTTCACGTTTGCCCATCACTAAGGGGCGGATCCCGTTCGGGTCACGGAAGGCGAGCAAACCATGGCCAATAATCAGCGCCACCGCTGCATAACCGCCTCGCACTTTGCGATGCACATTGGCCAGCGCTTTGAAGATTTGCTCAGGCTCTAGCTTCATATTCGGTTGAATGGCTAATTCGTGCGCCAACACATTTAACAACACTTCTGAGTCAGAGGTCGTGTTCACATGACGACGCGCTAAACGAAAGATTTCGTCTTTTAGCTCATGCGCATTAGTCAGATTGCCATTGTGCGCTAAAGCGATACCAAAGGGGCTGTTAACGTAAAATGGTTGCGCTTCTGCGGTGCTTGACGAACCAGCGGTAGGGTAACGCACATGCCCAATTCCGATATTACCGGCCAGACGCTGCATATGACGTATCTCAAATACGTCTTTGACCAGACCATTGGCCTTGCGCAAGCGCAAGGTATTATTATCGACCGTAACGATACCCGCAGCATCCTGACCACGGTGTTGCAAGACTGTCAGACCATCATACAGCGCCTGATTAACGGGATACTTACCTACGATTCCAACAATACCACACATTGATTTTTCCTCGCCGGCTATGGCTTTTGCATAAAACTAGAACGGCTTTGCAGATATTCGAAAAACCATTCAATAATAAAACCAAACTCAGGGATCAAGCTAGATTGGCTCCACCAATCAGCCGCCGCCGCAGGAGTAAAGGCGTCAATAAAAAATAATACGGCACTGACCACTAACACACCGCGCAACGCTCCAAATACCAGCCCAAGCAACCTGTCTGTGCCAGATAAGCCGGTAGACTGGACGAGTTTGCCAACGACATAGTTGATCAGCGCGCCCACAATAAGCGCGCAAATAAATAAAATGGCAATAGCGGAAGCATTACGCAGCGTGGGTTCAGAAATATTTGTGAAAAAACTGGCTAGATGGGGGTAATACGAGCTGGCAATAAAGAAAGCCGCGATCCATACGGTCAAAGAAATAGCTTCTTTTACAAAGCCTCGGACCAGACTGATCACAGCGGAGAGAGCTATGACCGCCAAGATGACAAAATCAACCCAACTCATTTGCTACCAAAGGTTGCCTAACAACGGGGCGCATTCTAACAAATTGCCGACCCAAATAGCTAGGGAATGTTCATAAACAAGTGATCCGTTTGTTTACTAGAAACGGAAAAGACTCGTGTCTATCAAACTCAGTTGATTTCTGTAGGTTGATAATTACTGATCGTCAGCTTTGCAATACCGGTTAATTGTTGCAGCTTACCCAGACCTTGCTCAAGACGCTCGCGCCGTACTTCAGGACCAACAAAAACACTGGTTAACGGCTGGCCATTGCTGTTAGTAATGCTGCGGGTAAAGGTGGCAAAACCGGCTTGTCTTAATTTTGCCTCTAACGCACTGGCGTTTTGCGGATTACTAAAACTACCTACTCGAACCACCCATGCAGCTTGATTAAGCGCTACGGCCGTTTTCGTTGGCGTTGTGCTTGGGGTTGCTTCAACAACTTTAGTAGGCGTAGCAACTTTTTCAGCTTCGGTTGTGCCGGCGGTAACTTGGGCATATTGTTGCGAGGGTAAGTTAGCACTATCACTGCTATTATCAGCGTCATCCAAGACATCGACATCATCTATCAGCTGGCTGTTAACGGCTTGTTGTTTGGCCGCAAACTCATCATCAGGAAACGGCTGAACCTGTTGTACACCAACGAATTCTGGGCGATCGGGAATAACTTTAAAATCATCTTTAACAACTTGTTTTTCACCATCGAGTAAGTCTGGCAAAAAGATAATGCCGGCCAAAACCAAAATACTGGTACCCAATAACCGATGTTTAAATTTTGCTATCATTGCCCCTCCTACTGAAGCGCCAATACCGCAGAAACGGTAACAAAAGAGCCGAAAATGACCAAGAGATCCGTAGGCTGCAAGGCACTGACGATAGTCTGATAAGCCTGAGCAACAGAGTCATGCTCAGTAGCGTTAGATGCACTGGCCTGATCGACACTGGCCAATGCCTGCTGTAATTGCGTACTGCTGGCGCCGCGGTTACCCGGTAAGCTGACAAGATGCCATTGCGTCACACAAGACGTCAAGGGCTGTAATGCTTGGCGCACGTCTTTGTCTTTTAACATGCCAACTAAGGCAATAATTTGCCGATAGCGCGGCTGCAATAATTGTAACTGCATCGCTAAATAAGCCGCCGATTGCGGATTATGCGCTACATCTAACAAAATAGTTGGGTTTTGTTGCAACTGTTGCATACGCCCGGGCAAGGTTAACGTGCTTAAGCAGTGCTTTAACACGGGTTCGCTTGGCAGCTGCCCTAATTGTTCTAACACCGCTAAACTGGTGGCAACGTTTTGTACTGGCACTTGTGGTATGGGTAAGTCCGCAAACTGTTGTTGCTGCCCTTGCCAATGCCATTGCTCTGCACTAACGTGATAGTGAAAGTCGGTTCCCACTTGCTTTAACACAGCACCTAGCGTCGTGGCCACCTGACTCAAGCTGGCTGGTGGCGTTAATTCGCCAGATATCGCCACCTTAGCAGAACGAAACACGCCGGCTTTCTCTCGACCAATACTTTCACGATCTGGGCCAAGCCAATCTTGATGGTCTAAATCAATTGTGGTGATGACGCTGATGGTCGGATCGACAATATTTGTTGCATCTAAACGCCCGCCCAGCCCAACCTCAATTAAACAGTAATCGGGTTGCTGATCACGTAAAATGGCAAAAGCCACCAAGGTCGTAAACTCAAAGTAACTTAATGGCACATCAAGCCGTAATTGCTCAACTAATTGAAAAGCGGCCAGCCAATCGGCATCAACCACATCAGTACCATTGAGGCGTAAGCGTTCATTAAACTGCAGTAAATGCGGTGAACTATAAACACCGACCGTAAAACCTTGGGCCAGCAGCAAATGCTCTAACGTACGAGCGGTGGTGCCTTTACCATTGGTACCGGCTATCAACACAACCGTTCCAGGCAGTTGTGCCAAATCACCGCGAGCAGCCACTTGCCGCACACGATCTAAGCCAAGCTCAATTTTATCAATCGGATGACTTTGCTCTATATAACAAAGCCAATCGGCCAGAGTTTGGCACGATTGGCTATTTAATTGTTGGACCGACATAAATCCCTAGGATGCATCACGCTCCGCCACTGGCGCAGGTAGTCGCATAAACTTAGCCATAAGTCGGGCAATTGTATCGCGCATTTCACGGCGGTCAACAATCATATCAATTGCACCGTGTTCTAATAAGAATTCACTACGTTGAAAGCCTTCTGGCAGCTTTTCACGTACGGTTTGCTCAATAACCCGAGGACCGGCAAAACCGATTAACGCTTTAGGTTCACCGATGTTGATATCGCCCAGCATCGCTAAACTCGCAGAAACACCACCCATAGTTGGATCAGTTAATACCGAGATATAAGGCAAGCCTTGCTCGCTCATTTTCGCTAATGCCGCACTGGTTTTCGCCATTTGCATTAAAGAAAATAAGGCTTCTTGCATACGAGCGCCGCCACTGGCAGAGAAACAAACAAAAGGGACTTTATGCTTTAAAGCATATTCGACACCGGCAACAAACTTAGCCCCCACCACGGAAGCCATCGAACCGCCCATAAACTCGAACTCGAAGGCTGCGGCAACAATTGTATTACCATGCAAAGTACCGTGCATCACCACCATCGCATCTTTTTCATTAGTGGCTTTTTGGGCAGCAACAATACGATCTTTGTATCGCTTGCTGTCTTTAAATTTTAGCAGATCTTGTGGTTCAAGCTCAGCGGCTAACTCATGAGTGCTGCTCGCATCAAAAAAGCTTTGTAAACGCGCACGAGCCGATACACGCATATGGTGATCGCATTTAGGACAGACACCTAGATTGCGGTCTAGATCCGCTTTATACAGCACCGCATCGCAAGAAGTACATTTAGTCCAGACACCTTCTGGAATATTGCGGCGACCAGAAGACGATGTCCTAGGTAGAATCTTTTCTAACCAACTCATAGAGGTTTCCTAATCTGTCATAGTCGATAACACAGGGCTAACGACGGAAAAATACGTAAAAAACACTGATATAGCGTAAATGCCGCTATTAAAACACATATTGAGTACTGTCGAATACAGAAAACTGGTCTTAGTAGTCAGTGCTATCTGCCTAGGTAGCCGGTAAAAACAGCGGCCCTAGTGCCACTTTCGGGATCGCAAACTGCTCAGGGTAATCGACTTCGACTAAATACAAACCACCCGGCTTCGCCGTTGCAGCAGCAAGATTACGATCTTTACTGGCTAACAATTCAGCTAACCAGCTTACAGGGCGGCGGCCCATACCAATTTCCAGTAAACTGCCGGTAATATTACGCACCATATGATGTAAAAAGGCATTGGCTTTAATGTCTATGACAATGAAATCGCCTATTCGTGCGATTCGCAGATGATGCACATTTCGAAACGGCGTATTTGATTGGCACTGCATAGCGCGAAAAGCGCTAAAATCTTGTTCGCCCAGCAAGGCAGGTGCCGCTTGCTGCATTAAGGCTATATCAAGATCTTGATGGTAATGACTCAAACCCGCCCGTAAAATGGCCGGTCGATATTTATGATTATAGATGACATAACGATAACGACGCGCCGTTGCGCTAAAACGGGCATGAAAATCATCAGGAACCTCTTTGGCCCAGCGCACAGCAATTTGATCAGGCAGCTGAGCATTTGTACCCATCACCCAAGCTTTCATATCGCGATCAGCACTGCAATCAAAATGCACGACTTGACCGGTTGCATGCACACCGGCATCGGTGCGACCGGCACAAAATAATTCAATCGGCTGATTAGCCACCTTGGCTAATGCCTGTTCCACTTCTTGTTGCACGCTGTTGACTTCGCGCTGACGCTGCCAGCCATAAAAGCTGGCACCATCATACTCAATACCTAACGCAATTCGCATCACTGGCCCTCTGTTAACTGCGCGGATTATAGCGCAGCTAACCGATTATACCTACTCTGCTCTGAGCGCTTTCACTTCTGCTTTTATGTGTTCAGGCGCGTTGGAAGTGAGAATTTCTCCAATCAGCAGTTCTGCACTTTCGGCTTCATCCATTTCTAAGTAAGCGCGAATCAAATCCAGTTTGCCGGCAAAACCTTCATCTTCTTTATCAACGTCCATCTTAGTATGTTCGCCAATAATACCGGCATAATCCTCTAAGCCGACATCCACATTTAATTGATTGAAACGCTGCTCATCTTCATCAGCATGCTCCATGGCAGATAACAAATTATCAATTTCAACAAAGTCATCATCTGAAATGGCCGGCTCATCGCTGATCTCCGCGGCTGTAGATTCGGCATTAGAAATAGCGAAAGCATCGTTGGCCTGCTCAACATCGTTGTCTGCCTGGGTAACGTTTTCATCTACCGCTAACTCATTTAATAACGAATCGAACTGACTGTCTTCCAGCTCGGTTAGGTTAAATTCCTCTGGGCTCAGTTCTGGGATAGCATCTTCGTCTTCGTTTTCACTCTGCTCAGCTAAGGCAGCAGCTAATTCTTGATCGCTAAATTCTGCAGCAGACTCATTGGTTAATTGCTCAATTTGCTCGGCAAGCTGGCTAAACTCATCGTCATCCGCAGTATCGTCTGACATGGCTAATTCAGGATAGCTGTCCAGTACTTTACTGGGGTTTTCTACAGACAGTGCCGCTTCTGAAGGGCGCGTGACTGAATTATCCTCATCTGAAGCTAAGTCCAGTAATAATTCTGCATCGCCTTCTGGCTCGGCATCACTGTCTAAAGCGACATCAGGGAAATGCTCTGACGATTCCGCTGTTAGAGCATTCTCAACCGCCTCTTCGTCAGCCGATGTATCTGGTCGGGTTAGCTCTGCCGCAGCATCATCAGTGTCCGTTGTGACAGCATCATTAAGCGCTGCAGCTTCAGAGTGTTCTGCCAACTCATCGGCAGTCGCGTCATCAGGTTCAGTTAATAAGTTCGTAAGATCATGGCTAAACTCGTCTTCTGCCGTTAACGTCTGGGCAATATCAGACTCAGCGTCTTCGTTCAGCAAATCGGCAATCTGTTGCACGGATGTTGCGTGCTCTGAGGCTTTTCGAGCAGCGCTGCTTTCGCTGCTATCAGAAGCGGTCTGCTCATTCAGCTGCTCGTCGATAGCAGGTAACGCGATGTCTTCAGCTAGGCTTAGTTCGTCACTCAACCGCTTAGCAGCGGCAAGCTCGGGCTCATCATCAATTAACGCTTCACCTGCTGCCAGTTCGGTTTCTTCCGGCAGCTCAAACTCAGTCACTAAATCATCATCAGCCGCCGCTTGGTCAGTAATAATGTCATCAACACCGCCTTGTGCAGTGGTGTCGATTAAATCCATGTCATCAAGCGCTTCAAGGGTGAGTTCATCGACATCCGCCTCACGAACCTCAGGGGCTGTCGCTTGCGATTGCTCCGCTGCCGCTTGCTCTAAGATATCGTCAAGCTCGGCATTCAATTGCTCTTCATCTGCAGATAAGTTGTCTGCATCTTCCGCTTCAATCGATTCTGCAGCCAATTGCTCGGCAAAGTCATCTAAATCAGAATTATCAAAACGGGCTTCTGTGGCTAATAAACGTTCGCGCTCATTATCTAACAGTAACTCGTCAATATCATCAGCATCGAGTTCGTCTGTTGCGGCATCGACTGCCTCGTCAGCAGACCTATCCAGCACATCGTCGTTAAGCTCTGCGGCTTCTTCAAGCTCATCATTATTTGTCGGCACGGGCGTAGCGTAGGGCTCATCATCCGGCAGCTCAACTTCAATTTCTTCAATATGATCGTTAACATCATCTGCAGTCTCGCGCTCTGGCGCAATAGGTTCTGCTGCTAGCTTGGCTGTTTCTGCCTCACTCGGATCCGCTAACTCAATAACATCATCATCGTCATCAGCCATTAATAAGGCCGATAAATCCGTATCCGACAAAATATTATCCGGGTCGAAATCTAATTCTTCCACGCCTTCTAATTGAATATCGTGCTCTTCCCGAACCGGCGTTACCGGATCTAAGGCGTCGTCATCAACATCTAAACGATCATCATCCATGCCATCTAACATGTCCGTGCGCAGTGGATCCGGCTCAACTAACTCGTTAATTAAAATATCGTCACTGAAATCCGGTAATGTATCATCTTCAAGGCTATCATCTAGGGCACTGACTGCACTTGGGCTGACTTCATCAAAATCGTTTTTAAACAGATCGTCATCCATATCGAGCAGGCTTTCGTCAAAATCCTGACTATTGTCGATAGGTGGCACCGGTGATTTATAGCCTGCCGAGGTCTGTGGCTCTTTGATCGCATTCGCTACCGCTTCTTCGGTTTGCCGCCCACGCCGTTTAACCCAAGCAATAAAGCCCATCAATAACAAAATAGCGGGTAACGACGCAGCAAGCGCCCACGTAATCGGATTGTTGAGCCAATTGGAGGCTTCTGCTTCTGCAGCTGCGGCGGCTGCAAGTTGCGCGGCTTCCTCCGCTTCGCGTCGGGCTTGTTGCTCGGCCAAAATTTGCTGCTGTTGTTGTAGTAGTTGGTTAAGCTGCTGTTGTAACAAGCTGTCTTCCGCTAATTGCGCTTTTAAGCCTTCAAGCTCTTGTTCCACTCGCCCTAACGAACCACGTAATTGCTGGTTTTCCAGTGCTATACCTTCAATTAATTGAATGGAGTCTTGATATTGATCTTTTAGAGCGTTCAGCTCTGCAGCGGTTTGTTGCTGCACGACATTAGGTTTATTAGCTTCTTCGCGTGCTTTGGCGCGGGCAGCAGCATCACGCGCGACTTTTTTCGCCCACTCAGCATCATCGCTATCGGCTTTACGTCGAGCGACTTCGGGATCAACCAAACGAATCTCACGCAACTCAGGGACAATTAAAATGGCACCAGGCCGTAAATGATTGAAGTTGGCGTCATTAAACGCACCAGGGTTTTTCATGAAAAGTGCGTACATCACTTGGAATGTCGTCACACTGTCGCTAGGTTTGACTTGCTCGGCGATACGCCACAAAGTGTCGCTGGGTGTTAAAGGGCCAAATTGCTTTTGCAATAGCACACTATCCGCGTTTTTCGGGCCACGGATCTGCGTCGGCGCAGACTGAGCCAGCACCATCGACGAAAAATTGACTAACAGCAAAAGTAAAATTATACGAACAGGCATCAGGATTCCTTAGCCGAGCACCTAGACTCACGTTAAAGCAAAATCATATGATAGTGTTATGCAAGCAGTGTTCCATTATTACTGCTGCTGACTCAACAAATATAATGCAGTTAGCCTCGGCTTACCAGTAAATAGCAACAAGCTCTGTTGTTTACCGCTATAAATAACGCAGAGCGCCCTAAGGCGCTCTGCGATTTGTGACTCAATTAACCCGCCAAAACGGTATTACAAATAATCACGAATTAAGTGCTCAGCAATTTGAATACTATTGGTGGCAGCACCTTTGCGAATATTATCTGCCACAACCCACAAGTTTATGCCATTTTCATGGGTAATATCTTGCCGTATACGCCCAACAAACACCTCATCTTTGCCTGTTGCGTTACTCACCTGCGTTGGAAAATCAGCGTTATTTTCAAATAACACCACGCCTGGGGCATTCGCTAAGAGCACTTTAACTTGCTCAACGGTAATCGGCATCCGCGTTTCTATGTGGACCGCCTCAGCGTGACCAAAAAACACCGGCACACGTACCGCTGTTGCATTAACACCAATGCTGTTATCACCCAGAATTTTTTGCGTTTCCCAATGCATTTTCATTTCTTCTTTGGTGTAACCGTTATCCATGAACACATCAATTTGCGGGATCACGTTAAAAGCGATCTGCCGAGCGAAATGGCCCCCTTCTTCTAAAGGCCGACCATTTAATAACTGCGCTGTTTCTTGGGCTAAGGCTTCAACTGCCGCTTGGCCAGCACCGCTTACCGATTGATAAGTCGCCACATTAATACGGCTGATCCCCACGGCATCATGAATGGGCTTTAAAGCGACCAACATTTGGATCGTAGAGCAGTTTGGGTTAGCAATAATATTACGATTACGATAATCTGCAATGGCTTCTGGGTTAACTTCGGGCACTACTAACGGAATATCCGCTTCGTATCGATAGTGTGAGGTGTTATCAATCACCACACAGCCTGCATCTGCGGCTTTTGGAGCATAAATAGCTGACACGCTACCACCGGCTGAAAACAAACCAATTTGAGCTTGACTCCAGTCAAAAGTATCCGCATCTAACACGGTAATTTTTTTGCCTTTAAAGGTAACAGTGCCACCGGCAGAGCGGCTGCTAGCCAAGGGAAATAGCTGGGCAACAGGGAAATCGCGCTGCTCTAATATTTCAATTAAATGTTGGCCTACCAAGCCCGTCGCGCCTAAGACTGCGACATTATATTGTGACGCCATCTGATGCATCCTCTTAAATCTGACTATTAAAGCCCAATTGGCCAAGCCAGGCCGGTAAGGCCTGACCGACAAGCTGCAGCGCGCTGTATTCGCGCCGTGCGGGATATGACTTTCTTAGCCAGTCAAACCCATGTTGTTGCAGGTGTTGCCGCAATAAAGCGTCATCACGCCGCACATCATATAACATTCTTGCGACACTTTGGACATCCGGAAGCCCAAAATTAGCAGAAATTTGTAATTTTTCTACAGCAGGCCGAGGTAACAAGGCCGCTAATGCGATTTCTGGCGTGACTCCCAGTAACTCACAACAGCGTTGATACAGCATTTCAGTGCCGCGCGCTTTACCTTCAACACTGTGGCCAGCAATATGCGCGGTTGCGATATCACAGTAAGGCAATAACGCTTGTAGGATATCAGGTTCTTGCTCCCATACATCGAGGACTAAAGGGCGACGATGCTGTTGCTGCGCCGCTAATAACGCTTGGTTATCAATAACCCCGCCGCGAGAGGCGTTAATCAAGGCACACTGCGGTTTTAAACTGGCTAGCGTGGCATCATTAAACAGGTGCCACGTAGCATTGGGCCCTTGTTTTTGCATGGGGGTATGCAGGCTAACAATGTCGGCTTGCTGACAGAGTGTTGTAAAGTCGGTGTGTGGAAAATCCGGCTCTTGCGCTGCACGTATTGGGTCACAAAGTAAAACTGGGATCCCTAAAGCATTTAACGCCCGCGCTAAGCGCCCACCGATATTGCCTACGCCAACAATACCGACCGTTTTGTCGGTTAACTGCCATTGATAACGCTCGGCTAAACACCACATACTGCTGAGCACATATTCCACTACCGACTGTGCATTACAACCCGGCGCAGCACTAAACGTAATATTTTGACGCTGTAAGTAAGCCTGATCAATATGATCTGTGCCAATCGTCGCGGTCCCCACAAAACGCAACTGCTGATTGTCGGCGAGTAACGCAGGCCCTATTGGCGTGACTGAACGCACTAACAATATATCTGCCTGACTCAGTTGTGCAGCTGTTACCTTGCGCCCATCAAAGGTTGTAACCTCGCCTAACTGCGAAAAAAACTCATGCACTAACGGCATATTTTCATCAGCATAAATCTGCATTCATCAGCACTCCACTGGTTTTGACGTTAAGTGTAACAAAATTACACGGCTAACAAAGCAAAAGGCGCCATCAAGGCGCCTTTTAAATCAAACTATTAGCTTATTTTGCGTCGTTATAACGCTGTAACACTAAGGTTGCATTCGTGCCACCGAAACCAAAACTGTTCGACATCACCGTATTTAATACTGCATCTCGTGTTTCAGTCACGATATCTAAACCTTTGGCCGCATCATCTAATTCACCAATGTTGATCGATGGGGCAATAAAGTTATGCTGTAGCATCAGCATAGAATAAATGGCTTCGTGCACACCGGCAGCGCCTAAAGCATGGCCTGTCATGGCTTTAGTTGCACTAATAGCAGGCGTTTTACCGGCAAAGACTTCTTGGATCGCCCCTAACTCTTTGACATCTCCGACTGGAGTACTGGTGCCGTGAGTATTCACATAATCAATGGGTGCGCTAACATCTTGCATCGCCATCTGCATACAACGAATGGCGCCTTCACCACTGGGGGCAACCATGTCATAGCCATCTGAAGTGGCACCATAGCCGACGATTTCAGCATATATGGTCGCGCCACGCGCTAGCGCATGTTCTAATTCTTCAACCACCACAATACCGCCGCCGCCGCTGATCACAAAACCATCACGGTTAGCATCGTAAGTGCGCGACGCAAGTTCTGGCGTATCATTGTAACGAGAGGATAAGGCGCCCATGGCATCGAATTCCATCGCCAGTGTCCAATGCACTTCTTCACCACCACCGGCAAACACGATATCTTGTTTACCCAGTTGGATCAGCTCCATGGCATGGCCAATACAGTGCGCGCTGGTAGCACAAGCTGAACTGATGGAATAGTTAACGCCTTTAATTTTAAATGGCGTAGCTAAACAGGCTGAACAGGTACTCGACATGGTTTTAGGGACAGCATAAGGGCCAACACGCTTAACGCCTTTTTCACGTAATATATCCGCCGCTTCAACCTGTGTTTTAGAAGAAGCACCGCCAGAGCCGACGACTAAGCCGACGCGTGGATCTGAGATTTGCTCTAAACTTAAACCGGCATCTTCCATCGCTTCTTGCATGGCAATGTAAGAATATGCTGCAGCATCGCCCATAAAACGCATCGCTTTGCGGTCAATCAGGGTGGCAGGATCCAATTTAATGTCGCCCCACACTTGTGAGCGTAATCCCAGTGTAGCAAACTCTTCCGCCCGGCTAATGCCAGACTTGCCCGCTTTTAACGCGGCTAATACTTCTGCTTTATTGTTACCAATACTGGATACAATACCTAAACCGGTGATTACGGCTCTTTTCATTCTGTCTCCTAGACCTATTTATTTAGGCTCATTAAAAATTTGCGTCTTATTCTACGGCTTTTCCGCAAAAAACTGGTCTGCTTTCAGCGAACAGTTGTACTCTGTTTTCAATTTTGCTTGAGCCTGAGGTAAACTACAAGTTGAATTTTCTGCACAGGCTCCAGCATGCAACCTTTATCCAACGCTCGCATTCATTTTAATCAGCAAGGCGCCCCCGTTGCCAGCGACTTCGAAGATATCTATTTTTCTGATGAAGGCGGCCTTGGCGAAACAGATTACGTGTTTTTACAGCAAAATGGCCTACCCGAACGCTGGTTACATCAGAGTAAAAAGTATTTTCATGTGCTGGAAACAGGTTTTGGTACGGGTGCCAATTTTTTAGTTTGTTGGCAACGTTTTCAGCAATTTCGAGCCCAAAATCCAAGTGCACCCTGTCAGCGTTTATATTTTAGTAGCGTGGAGAAATTTCCGATCAGTGCCACCGATCTGCAAAAGGCACTGGCTTGTCATCACGAGTTAGCCGAATTTAGCCAAGCATTATTAAAAGCTTATCCGCCTGCGGTAGCAGGATGTCATCGCTTAGTGTTTGCTGAGGGCCAGGTTATTTTGGATTTATGGCTAGGTGACGCTAATGATTTATTACCCCAATTCCCGACAGACCACCAGGTTGATGCCATTTTCTTAGATGGTTTTGCGCCCTCAAAAAACCCTGAAATGTGGCAAGTCAGCTTATTTGAGCAACTCTTTCGGTTAGCCGCTCCTGAATGCACACTGGCCACCTTTACCTGTGCGGGGATTGTAAAACGCGGCCTGCAACAAGCGGGCTTTCAGATTAAAAAAGTTAAAGGCTATGGCCGTAAACGCGAAATGCTCACCGCTACTGTACGGACAGAACACCAGCTAGAAAAAGCCCACAGCATAAGCCAGCGAGCGGCTGCCATTAGTCATATCACCATTATTGGTGGCGGTTTGGCAGCACTTTGCAGCGCAGCCGCTTTACTAAAGCGCGGTATCAAGGTGCAATTACTTTGTGCGGATGCGGATGTGGCGCAGCGTGCCTCGCACAATCGTCAAGGCGCGCTTTATCCCAACTTAACAGTACAACCGACGGTCGCCTCGTTGCTGCACTGCCACGCCTTTCATTATGCCAAACAGTTTTATCAGCATTATCATGAACTGGGATTAGACTTTCCGTTGCAGTTTTGCGGCATGCTACATCTCGCTACCACAACGCATTTAGCGACGCGCCAGCAAAAGATGGCCGCGAAGGCGAGCTGGCCAAATGACCTGGTCAATTTTGTCGATGCCGCAAAGGCATCCACCTTAGCCGGCATTGCCTTGCAGCACAGCGGCATATTCTTGCCAACAGCTGGCTGGCTGGGCCCTCAAGCATTTTGCCAAGCAATGCTAGCTCATTTGCAGCAACAACAGGGGTTTGAAGTGCGATTTAATTGCGATGTCACCGCCTTACACCCCTTGGCAACAGGCTGGCAAATCGAAACGGCAGAGCATACTTTTAACGCCCAGCATTTACTGGTAGCAACCGGTGCCGATATTGGTCAGCTCGCACCACTGGCCGCATTACCTGTTAATCGTGTCCGGGGGCAAGTGAGTCATGTTCAGGCACCAGAGATCAGTCAGTTACGCACTGTGATCTGTCATAAAGGCTATCTCACGCCGGCTTGGCAAGGCGAGCACAGTGTCGGCGCAACCTTTGACCGTGATGGTCAGTTCGCTCAAACAACCACAGAAGATGATCAGCAAAACATTGCCGAGTTACAACAGCAACTGGGGCAACCCGCTTGGAGTTCGGCCATAACGGCCATTTCAGCAAAGGCAGCCTTTCGCGCTACCGTACCTGATCGTTTACCTATAGTCGGTCAGATGGCGGCGCTGAAAAACCTATGGGTGATGACAGGTTTAGGGGCTCGAGGCTTATTATACGCACCGCTATTGGCGGAATTACTCGCCTGTCAATTGGCGGCAGAACCGCTACCGCAGGGCAGCCATGCGATAGCACAGCTGGCTGCTAATCGCTTTAACAAAGGCTAGTGTTGCAAGATAAAGCAAGTAAAGACGCTTAAGTTCAGCTTGGCCAAGGCGTCTGTGCATTATCATAAAAAATACTCGCAATAGCCCGATCGCGCTAGTGAAACCCAGCCGCGCAGCAGGTACCTCTGGAAATACTTCGTCGCCAGTAGTAGTCAAAGCAGCGGAAACTTTGCTAAGGTTAATCAAGCTATTACTGATTAAACAAGGAAGCCTTATGCGAAGTTGGATTGTCACCCTAGGTTTGCTGCTCAGCGTCAGCGCAGGGCAATTAGCCGCTGCACCGGCTTTTCAGCAGATACCGCTGCCAGATGATGCGCAAGAAATGGCCCGTCTAGAAACAAAGATGCCGGCGGTATTGCATTATTTTAGCCAACAAACTCAGCAAGACTTGTTACTGTTTTATATCACTGCTTTAGGCGAGCCTAATCAGCAAAAAACCTTAGCAACGCAAAAGCAATTGTATTTCTTTCGCGAACAGCAGCAGATCCGCGTGGTAATTGCCGAGCGTAATGGCTGGCGTGAAGTGTCTGTGATGGTTCAGGGCCGCTAGGCCCTGCTTAAGGTTTTGCCATTTGTAACACGACACGACGGTTAACCGCTCGGCCTAATGAGGTTTCATTCGCGGCCACATGCCGACGCTCACCGAAACCTTCGATTTGTACTTTATCTTCAGTAACCCCAGCAGCAATAAAGAATGCTTTAATCTTTTCAGCTCGCTGCACCGACAATTGTTCGTTCATCCAACGTCCGCCATAGCTGTCGGTATAGCCTTGTAACTCTATCGATTCGATTTCACTATCGTACTTAAGATATTCCGCTATCTGGGTTAAACGTCGACGAGATTCTCGGCTGAGTTGATCGCCGCCACTCTCATAACTTAGTACCGTAAAGGCAATATCATCAAAGCTGTAAGGTAATAATGCTGCGATACAATGACTAAAGGCTTGGTATTGTGCAGGAAACTGCACGGGGTTTAACGCGGCCACCACTTTATCGTAAGGGCTGTACCAATCGGCGTAGTAAAACGTTGGGCTAAACCCCTGCTCTAACTCAGTGAGTAAGGTCCAAGCCACTTTTTTAGGCAGATCACCGTTAAATTGCTTTAACAGCTTCATACTGGCCACCGCTTTGGTTTTTTCACCCGCACGCCATTGCGGTGGTACCGACATCACTTCGGCGAGATCGTAATTATCTGGCAGGCGCAACATGCTCAGTTCAAAATCCATATTCAACGCTTTACCGGCTTGGCTACGAAAAATCGCTTTACCAAAATTGGGGATCTCATGCTCTAGCTGACACTGCAATGGCGTATTTTTACTTAATAACCAACTAGATTGCTCAATGCTGGCAGAATATTGACGCCATTGTGTTGACGCCGCCACACAGGTGAGTGCAGTCAAACTCAAGCTAGTACAAAAAACATAGGCTAAAGCACGCATAGGCTTAGGTTAATCCCTTTAATTTATCGTTTAATCACAGCAAAAGACGCATCTGCAGCATAACGTCAAACCGCGCCCTTTGAAAAACTAAGCAAGCATTGTGCCTAACACAAGACCTAAGCCGTATTTTTTGGCATAATAGCGCCATCTTTGGTAATTGACCTATCTGTGAACGCAACGATGCCCGCTCAAACCTCTTCCTTATTGGCTCGCCGTTTTCGCGGTTACTACCCTGTAGTTATCGACATCGAAACGGCTGGCTTTAATGCTCAAACCGATGCCATGCTAGAAATCGCCGTAAATTTACTGACAATGGATGAAACAGGCCAACTGCTCCCGGGCGAAACGCTGCATTTTCATGTTGAGCCGTTTGAAGGCGCAAACCTTGATGCCAGCTCGTTAGCCTTTAATGGTATTGACCCTTTTAATCCGCTTCGAGGCGCGGTTCATGAACGCGAAGCCATTGGTGAGATCTGTAAAGCGGTACGCAAAGCCCAGAAAGCCGCGGGCTGCCAGCGCTCAGTTATCGTGGCGCACAACTCAGCCTTTGACCAAGGCTTTTTTAATGCCGCGATAAACCGGCTAAATTATAAACGCTCGCCGTTTCATGCTTTTGTCTCTTTTGATACCACCAGTTTAGCCGCGCTGGCATTAGGCCAAACCGTATTAGCCAAAGCCTGTGCTCAAGCTGGCATAGCCTTTGATGCGAAAGAGGCTCATAGCGCATTGTATGACACCGAACGCACCGCAGAATTATTTTGCTATATCGTCAATCGCTGGCAACAACTCGGGGGCTGGCCACTGGCTGACGCCTTAGCTGAAGAATCAACCGATGCTGAGAGTGATGCCTTAACTGCGCCAACAGACGAAGCCTAGGATTAAAGAGTAAAAATGCAGAAGGATGTAACAAAAACAGGTTATTAGCTAAATCGCGAATAACATTGAAGCGGCCAACGAGGCCGCTTCGCATGCGGGCAATTATTCAGCGCTGGTTTCTTTTTGGCGCGCTGCCGCGTCTTTAATCAACGGCTGTAATTCAGCACGTTGAAACATTTCTAATATGATATCGCAACCACCCACTAATTCACCTTCTACCCATAACTGTGGGAAAGTTGGCCAATTGGCGTATTTTGGTAATTCCGCCCGAATGTCAGGGTGCTGCAGAATGTCCACAAAAGCAAATTGCTCACCGCAAGCTATCAGCGCTTGTGACGCCTGGGCAGAAAAACCACAGCTTGGGAATTTTGGTGATCCTTTCATAAATAACAGGATCGGGTTTTCAGCGATTTGCTGTTTGATTTTATCTAGCGTTTCCATAGTGTCCTCACGGTTTAACATGACTGTGTCAATATTTTACCCTGTATTAGGCCGCCAAGCACTTGAGTTTTTCAGAAAGAACCCAATATCTGCTAAACAGATAAAAATGTCCCGGCAGCAGCCGAGTGGCAAAGCCCAATCGCTCAACGAATAAACTTGAGTATTTTAGTCAGGTTTTGTAGTCTAAGCGATGCAGACACATTTAACAACGTGAACGGAGAGCAACAATGGCCTTTGAATTACCAGCATTACCTTATGCGAAAGATGCGTTAGCCCCACATATTTCTGCGGAAACTTTGGAATATCACTACGGCAAGCATCACAATACTTACGTCGTAAAATTAAATGGTTTAGTTGAAGGCACACCATATGCCACTCAATCGCTAGAAGAAATCATTCGTTCAAGTGAAGGCGGCGTATTTAACAACGCAGCCCAAGTTTGGAACCACACTTTCTATTGGCATTGCTTAGCACCAAATGCAGGCGGCCAACCAAGCGGCGCGTTAGCTGATGCCATCAATGCAAAATGGGGTTCATTTGATGCTTTTAAAGCGGCATTCAACGACAAAGCCGTGAACAACTTCGGTTCAAGCTGGACTTGGTTAGTGAAAAAGGCTGATGGTAGTTTAGATATCGTCAACACCAGCAATGCTGGCACGCCAATCCAAGATGCAGCAGTCACGCCGATCATCACTGTCGATCTGTGGGAACACGCTTACTATATCGATTACCGCAATGCACGCCCAACTTACTTAGACGCCTTCTGGGCCCTAGCTAACTGGAACTTCGCTGCAGAAAACTTCGCTAAATAATTTTTAAGCATTTTTTCGCTCAATACCCAGCTTCGGCTGGGTATTTTTTTGGTTTGTATTTTGATTTCATCAAACTGCCGTCGTGTAGCCCACAAAAGCTAGATTTACACGCATCAAGCCGGTCGCGTTATTAGAATAGGGTTGCTCAACACTCAGGCTTTAAAAAGTGTCACTTGGTTACGTCCATTTTGTTTGGATTGATATAAGGCTTTGTCTGCGGTTTCAATCCACTGTAGACAATTTTGGATGTTTACATCTCGTTCCACCAAACCGAAACTCATCGTCACTTTAATCAGCTGCTGATTATACATAATGTCGAGTTGTTCAATCTTTCGACGCACTCGTTCGGCTAAATATTGCGCCTGATCGGCGGTGGTATCGAGCAGTAAAATTGCAAATTCTTCACCGCCGTAACGCCCGGCAATATCGGTTGTCCGCAAACTTTTACGAATCACATCGGACACCTTTTGGATAACCAAGTCACCAGCGGCATGCCCGAAGGTATCATTCACTTTTTTAAAATGATCGATATCACACATAATTAAACTGCTGTGATGTTGCGGATAACGCTGCAAACGATCAAACTCCAGTTTTAAGTGCTCTTCCCAATTACCGCGATTACGTATTTGCGTTAGGTAATCGGTACTGGATAACTCACGAAGTTGCTGATTAGTTTGCTGTAACGCTAATTTGTTAATTGCGGCATCGGTCACATCGTAAATCATAAAACACAGATGGCTAACCTCGCCGCGACTATCGGTGATTGGAAATATCGTGCTGTTTTGATACATATAATCAGCGTTGCCAGTAATGGGACGATAATTATTAAAACGAAAAATATATGGACGTTGTTCCCAAATGGTAAAGGCGCGATTTTTTAACAGAAACACCGGATCGCACTTACGTCTTAGCCAGTCTTCATCAATTTCCGGAAACAAATCAAACAAATAATGTTCACGCACTTGACGTGGCGTTAGGCCGCTATGGTTTTCCATAAAACCGTTCCACAGTTGGATCCGATAATCTTCATTAACAATCACCAACCCAACATCCACAGTTTGTAACATGTCCATCAGCCAATGAATATCTGCTATGCCAGCACTTTGCTCTGTCATAACGCATCATCCATTAAAAAAGCGAGTTTATAATTCAAGGTTTTCAAACTATCCTCAGTAAACAGCAGTAATAAATCACAATTAATATTAAAATTTTCAATGCCGTAACTTAATTCTATTGTTAAGGTGGTTTTCCAACGCTTTGAATTCGCTTTAATTAACTCATTAATCGCGGCGTGTTGGCCCAGCACCACCGGGTGCCCTTGGCTAAAAGTGATATCAATTTGCTCTGCGATGCCTTTAAGAACAGCACCAATTAAGATATTCGCAATATCCATCAATAGCTCTAATTCGACAGTGCTATTCATTTCGCCATGATAATTCAGCAAACGGGCAATATCAGCAAAACTCGAGTCAGTCAGAATTAACAACGCCTCACCAGCCACACCACTCCCGATAAACCCTTGGCAAATAGCCGAATTTTCACTGTTCGGATCAATCGACGCCAATGCCATCGTCAACTCACTGACTTCAATCACATTAACATTTGGGATTGGTAAATTAACAAACACATTCAGCAAACGTGCCAGTAAATCCCCCGCTTGGCCCATGGCGACATTGGCAACCTCTTTCATCACATCACGCAATTCATCATTGAGTTGTAAAGTATCGACCACTTTTGGGGCGTCGCGCAGCTTTGGCGTGAGCGATAACGCCGCGTCGTTTATGGGCAAAAAAGCTGATAATTCAACTGCACTTAAGGGTTTTTTTAAGAATGCCTTCGCACCTAAGGCCATTACCCGTTCGTGCGCCTCAGGCTGCACATCACCAGAGATCACAATAACCTGCACTGGTAATTGCAATTGATTTAGCTCAGCTAGCACCTGATAGCCATCCATTACCGGCATATTTAAATCAAGCAACAACCAATCAATCGACTGTTTCTTTAAGGTGCTAAGCGCATCAGCGCCGTGTCCGGCAAAATAAATGTTGGGTTGCCAATCCTGTGGTAAGATTCTAGCCAGTTGCTTTCTAGCCAGATTAGAATCATCACAAATCAAAATTGCAGGCGTCATAACTTTCTCGCATTGCAGCAGTTAGTCTTATCATAACGCTGATTAACCATTGGAGCAGCAAAATGTTTTTAAAAACCGCGAATAGAAATAATCTACTTATAGCACTTTGCCTTACTTTTGGCAGCTTTTCAATTCAAGCCATCGACATCACCGAAAAGCTCCCAGCGCGGGTGAGCGCCGTAAAAGCCGGTGATCAGCAAGTTATATTATTAGGTAAGCCGTTAATTACGGGTAAAAAAGCGCCTGATTTTAGAGTAGTCGATAACAACTTTAAAAAAGTCAGCCTAGAAGATTTCAAAGGTAAAACACTGATGATCAGTGTAGTACCCAGTATTGATACCGGTGTTTGCTCATTACAAACCAAACGTTTTAATGAAGAAGTAGCTAAATTACCGGAAAACGTCGTGCTACTAACCATCAGTGCTGATCTGCCTTTTGCCCAAAAACGTTTTTGCCAACAAGAACAAGTAGAAGCGATGGCGGTGCTTTCCGATGCGGTGTGGCGTGATTTTGGCAGTAACTATGGTTTACTGATTAAAGATATGGGCTTGTTAACACGCGCTATTATTTTAATCGACAATAAAGGCAAAGTGGCTTATCAACAATTAGTGCCAGAACTGGCCCAAGAGCCCGATTATGCAGCGGCACTGGCGGCGTTGCAGCAGCTTACGGCGTCTTAATGTTGCGCTAACCAAGGGATTAAAAATAAAAAAACCGGCGTAGCCGGTTTTTTTATGCGTCACTGGGCAAGATAGGCGATTAATCTAGCAATGTTACCAGTTGCTGACTCACCGCATCGACTGCCTGAGTACCGTCAATATGGTGATATTGCGTTTCACCGCGGGCCGCAGTTTCACGATAATAACCCACTAATAATTCCGTTTGCTCATGGTAAATCGCTAAGCGTTTACGCACGGTTTCTTCTAAATCATCCACCCGTGTCACTAACTCTTCACCCGTTTCATCATCTTTACCGGTCACTTTCGGTGGATTATAGACTAAATGATAAACACGACCTGAAGCGGGATGCACACGGCGACCGCTCATGCGCTCGACGATAACATCATCTGGCACATCAAATTCAATAACGTGATCCACACTAATACCGGCATCTTTCATGGCATCAGCTTGTGGAATAGTACGTGGAAAGCCATCTAATAAGAAGCCATTGGCACAGTCTGCTTTTGCTACACGCTCTTTTACTAAACCGATAATTAATTCATCCGATACCAGCTGTCCAGCATCCATAATCTTCTTTGCAGCCACGCCGAGTTCTGAGCCCTCTTTAATCGCCGCACGTAACATATCCCCAGTTGAGATCTGTGGAATACCATATTTGCTCATTAAAAACTGTGCCTGAGTTCCTTTTCCGGCGCCAGGGGCCCCTAACAAAATTATGCGCATAACGATCATCCTCGTCTTTTGGGATCAATTTGTAGTTTTTGTCAGGCTTGATCTTTGCATAATGCGCTCTTTGAAACAAGAAATTTGTCAACTGGTGCTACCTGAAACAGCGGTATACCTAGCCTTTAGTCGATAGTCTAGCCAAAGCCGCCGTTACAAGGTGTTATCACTGAGTAAGCAGATTAAGTGACAAGATTTTCAGCGGCTTTCTGGCCATTATCAGACTAAAGTCTGAAACGCTTTACTAATTCTTGTAGCTGCTCGGCTAGCGTGGATAAAGCATCACTGGCCTGCGAAGATTGCTGTACGTTCAGGTTAGTTTGCTCTGCCACATCACTAATCGAATGAAAGTTTTGATTAATATCATGCGATACCACGGTTTGTTGTTCCGTTGCGGTCGCTATTTGATGCGTAGTGGCGCTGATCAGCTCAATAGCCTCATTAATTGATATTAAAGCCTGTTCGGCGCGAGTCGCGTTTTCAGCTGTTTTTTGTGCATTGTTTTCACTGTTTACCGTCGCGTTAACGGCTTTTTCTGTGCCGCGTTGCAGTTTTTCAATCATCTGCTTGATTTCAGTTGTAGAGTCTTTAGTACGGCTAGCCAGTGTTCGAACTTCATCCGCCACAACCGCAAAACCTCGACCACTTTCGCCGGCTCTGGCGGCTTCTATAGCCGCATTGAGCGCCAGCAAATTAGTTTGCTCAGCGATACTTTCGATAACTTGTAAAATACTGCCTATCTGATCGCTATCCTGTTTTAATAAACGAATAATAGCCGCTGCCGAACTGACTTCTTTAGATAGGTTGGATAAATCAAGTACGGTGTTACTGACGACTACTCGACCCTGCTTACTTTGCTGCTCAGCCTGTGTGGCCGCCTCGGCTGCTTGCTGGGTATTCCGTGACACGTCTTGCAAAGTACTGGTCATTTCATTCATGGCAACCGCAGCACTGCTAATTTCAGTGCTTTGTCGCTGCATTCCGTCGGTGGTGTGCTGATTAATTTGCGCTAACTCTGTAGCTGCTGCCGCTACCTGATCAGAATAATGTCCTACTTCACCGAGCATTTGCCGCAAGCGTTGCTGCATCGTGGCGATAGACGCTAATAAACTGCTGTTATCACCTTGGCTTAGTTGAATTGACGCAGTAAGATCGAACTGTGATACCTGATGTACCATTGCTGCGGCATACTCAGGTTCGCCGCCTAAAATACGAGTTACGCCTTTTACAATAAAAATACAAATATAGGTCGCGATGACCATGATGAATAGTGCAGCCATTAGCAAGGTGTAAAACATATTGTTCACTTCGGCTAAGGCTTCTTGTTGCCGGCTTTCTACCACAAGGCTCCAGCCAAGCATAGGAATGTATTGATAGCTACCAATCACGGCCGTTCCCGCCGCATTTTGATATAATCCGGTGCCACTTTGCTGTTGTCGAGCTGCCGCTGCGGCCTGCGTTTGTAGTGGATCTTTATTGTTAATTGATGCCGCCGGCGATAAAGCAATACCGGCCGTATCAAGCAAATATATTTCGGTATGCTCGTTAAGCTTGAGCTCATTGACCTTACTAAAAATGGCTTCTAGCTTAACGGCACCGCGCATAACCGCCACAATTTGATTATTTAGCCGGATAGGAATAGCAACCGTACTGACGGTTTGACCGGTTGCACGGGATACCACAGGCTGTGAGAATACATCCTGACCGCTAACCGCCTGTTTAAACCAAGCGCGATCAGCTACGTTAAACGCGGCATTTTCAGCAGACGATAACACCTTGGCTTGGCCATTACTAAAACTGACCCCCGCCTGACCAATTCCGTCTAACCCAACCACAAAGATGGTGTCATATACACCTGAGTTTTGTGCCAGTTGTTGCATCAATTGCGTGGCTAATGCTAAATCTAATTGTTGGATACTCGGCAACGTAGCCAACAAGCGCATCTCATCTTGGCGCACTAATAACCAATCGGTAAAAACGTCAGCGTTCGAACTAGCGGCACTTCTTAATGTTGTTATTTCATCTGCGGTTTGTGAGGATTTATATTTAACGAAGACCAAACTGCTTAACGAGACAATCCCAATCAAAAATACACTAACAATAATAACCGTTAAACGTACACCTAAGCCGAAACTACGCCAAAAAGTTGTCATACTACACCTATAAGCTTTCTTTTTTTATGGCTGTAAGTATAGCTGTAAAAACCGAAACTTTCTCAATAACAATAAGCTAAAAAAATGACCGCCTAAGCGGTCATTTTAAACGAGCATTTAACAGTGGTTACTTTGCCAACGCTAACAGTAACCCGTTTAAACGGGTTACGAAGCCCGCTGGGTTTTTCAAACTCCCCCGTTCGGCCAGTAAAGCTTGATCTAACAACACCTCGGCCCATTGCTTAAACTGCTGTTCATCTTGCTCTTCCGCAATATGCTTCACCAGTTGATGTTCTGGGTTCAACTCGAAAATGGGCTTAACTTCAGGTACTTTTTGGCCAGCAGATTCCATCAATTTAATCATCTGCGTGCTCATGTCATACTCATCCGTTACCACACAGGCTGGGCTATCAGTTAAACGATGACTGACTTTCACGTCTTTAACTTGATCGCCTAAAGCTGCTTTAAAACGCTCCGCTACCGTGGCGAAGGCTTCTTCAGTTTTTTGTTGTGCCTGCTTGGTTTCCTCATCATCTAACTTAGATAAATCTAAACCGCCTTTAGCGACTGAACGCAGCTTCTTACCATCAAATTCAGGTAAGTGTTGCACCAACCACTCGTCAATTCGATCAGAGAGTAATAAAACCTCGATGCCCTTTTTGCGGAACACTTCCAGGTGTGGGCTGTGTTTCGCAGCCTCAAAACTATCGGCAACCAAGAAATAAATATCATCTTGGCCTTCTTTCATTCGAGCCACATAATCGGCTAATGCCACGTTTTGCTCACTGCCCTCATTTTGAGTGGAGGCAAAACGTAACAGGGCAGCGATTTGCTCTTTGTTGTTATGATCTTCAGCCGGACCTTCTTTTAGCACTTGGCCGAACTCATTCCAAAAACTTTGATATTGCTCGGGATCTTTAGCCAGCTTTTCTAACATCTTCAAAGCACGGCTGCTGCAGCCTTTGCGCAGGCTTTGGCTGACTTTATTATCTTGCAGAATTTCACGAGACACGTTTAACGGCAGATCGCTCGAATCTAACACACCTTTAATAAAGCGCAGGTAGCTCGGCATAAATTGTTCAGCATCGTCCATAATAAACACGCGCTGCACATAGAGTTTTAAACCATGCTTAGCTTCACGGTTCCACATATCAAACGGCGCTTTTTTCGGCACATATAACAAGCTGGTGTAATTCGAGTTACCTTCAACTTTATTATGGCTCCAGCTTAATGGCTCACTCCAATCGTGTGAAATATGCTTGTAGAACTCTTGATACTCTTCATCTGAAATATCAGATTTATCTCGTGTCCATAACGCAGTGGCTTTGTTAACCGCTTTCCAGTGGCCTGGCGTTGCCGCGATAGTTTCACCGTCTTCTTCACGCGCCTCAGTACCTTCTTCCCACATTTCTACCGGAATAGAAATATGATCGGAGTACTTAGTTACCGTACTTTCAATTTTCCAACGGCTTAAAAATTCGTCTTCACCTTCGCGTAAGTGTAAGGTAATTTCAGTACCACGTTCATTTTTAACAATGGGCGCTAAGCTGTAATCACCTTCGCCTGATGATTCCCACTCTACGGCACTGTCTGCAGCCAAGCCGGCCTTACGGGTACGCACGGTGACTTTGTCCGCAACGATAAAAGCAGAATAGAAACCTACACCAAATTGACCAATTAACTTCGAGTCTTTGCTTTGATCACCGGACAGTTTAGAGAAAAACTCTTTAGTACCTGATTTCGCAATAGTACCCAGGTGCGAAATCACTTCAGCTTCATCCATACCAATGCCGTTATCGCTAATGGTTAGGGTACGTGCTTTCTCGTCAAAACTGATTTGTACACGCAGCTCGCCGTCATTTTCATACAGGCTGCTGTCTGAAAGGGCTAAAAACCGCAGTTTATCTGCCGCATCCGAGGCATTTGACACCAATTCGCGTAAGAAGATTTCTTTGTTTGAATACAGCGAGTGGATCATCAGTTGCAGCAGTTGCTTAACTTCCGCCTGAAAGCCATGGGTTTGTTTCTGGCCAGACTGGGTGGCAGTGGTATCAGTCATTTGGTGAGTCCTCAACAAAAATAATATAAGTGCGACAACAAGTACGAAGTACCTGCCTTTTCATCAAAGGATATGGGGGTTAACAGTAGGAATTCAAGCGTCGATTTTTAGTCTACTTAGCCACGCTAACGGTTAAGTAGACTCTTTACGCTGGATTAAAAGCTTTTACGGCCACTAAAGGCGTGCGCCAAAGTGGTGCCGTCGATATATTCTAACTCACCGCCAAAAGGCAGTCCTTGTGCTAAACGCGTGACCTTACAACCGTATTTCTGACAAAGCTCAGCAATATAAAAAGCTGTCGCCTCACCTTCAACCGTGGGATTGGTTGCCAAGATTAACTCAGCGAGTTTACCTTGAGCTAATTGTGCCGCTAATGCATCGAGGCCTAACTCTGCTGGGCCAACGCCATCTAAGGGAGACAGGTAGCCCATTAATACAAAATAACGCCCTTGAAACTGCCCAGTATGCTCTATTGCAAGTTGATCCGCAGCAGACCCTACCACACACAGCACATCGGCTTGTTGTCGCTTCACATCACTGCAGATGGCGCACAGGCTATGCTCAGAAAAGGTACGGCATTGCTGGCATTGCCCTATCCCTTCCATCGCGGCCACTAAAGCCGTGCCCAGCCGAGCGCCACCGCTACGATTACGCTCGAGTAACTGAAAAGCCATGCGCTGGGCCGATTTTGGCCCAACACCAGGTAAAACGCGCAAGGCTTCAATCAGTTGCTGTAACAGGGGCGTTAACTTCGCCATAATTAGAACGGCATCTTCATACCTGGCGGTAATTGCATGCCACCAGTTACTTTCGCCATCTGCTCTTTATTGTTTTCTTCGACCCGGCGCACGGCATCATTTAATGCTGCAGCCACCAAATCTTCTAGCATTTCTTTATCATCACTCATCAGGCTGTCATCGATAGTCACTCGACGCACATTGTGATTGCCGGTCATGGTCACTTTAACCAAACCCGCGCCTGATTCACCCGTGACTTCCATTGTGGCGATTTCAGCTTGTACTTTCGCCATTTTTTCTTGCATGGCTTGCGCCTGCTTCATGATATTGCCCATGCCACCTTTAAACATACTCTATCTCTCTATTTTGTGGATGTGGAAATTGTTGGCGACAAGATAAATACTCGCTCAACAAATTACAAGGTTAATTCACCTGCAAGGTGTCAAGTTGCAGCTCTGCACTAAATATCTGTTGAATGGCTTGCAGCTTGGGATCTTGTTGCAACAACCGGCTGACATAGTCTTTGCGTTCATGTTCTATTCGCTGCTGGATCGCTAACGGACTGGCATTAATCTCTGCTAAGTATTGAATCTCTAACTGAAAATTGGCAGGAAATACCGGGCTAATTGCCGCATACAGCTTTTCACGAAAATCGCCCTTGTCCAAATGTTGCTGCGATTGGGCTACCTGCAATTGCACTTGTAGGCCATTTTGCTGCATAGCACTATGTAATAAATATAAACGTAATAACCCCCCAATCGATAGCTGTTCGATTAAGCGCGACCAGGCATCGACCTGAGCGGCAAAACGAATAGAAAAACGTTGCTCGTCAAGCTCATCGGTATCATTACTGGGTAAAACATCAAATTGCTGTTGCTGCCACCATGCTTCCGTTAACGCTTGTTGCTCAGCAAAACTAACGGTGTCATCTGCAGTGGCACTATCTTCATCGTCATGCTGGTGTGAACGGGGATCTAACTTTGCAGCAGGCTCGGATACTACCGCAGTGGCTTGTTGCGGTTTTGTTGTAACAGCAATGGCGGATGGCGGCGTATTTAAACGTCGAGGTAATTCAGACTGAGGCAGCGCCATCGGGCGCTCAGGCTTTTTTCCTGCGACTGTCTCCACCGCTGGCGGTGCTGCCGTCACTTGCACCCCACGCCGAGCCATAATACGCGCGGTTCCCTCATCTATCGCCGATGCTACTGGAGTAGCGCTATGCTTATCAGGCGTGGTAATCGGGTTATTGCCTAAGGCCGTGTTAGGCATTGTAGCACTGGCGATTAACGTTTCTGTTGGCGCCGAGGCTATTGCCGCCGCCTCAGTGGGTTGGTGTGGTTCAGCTGCCGCAGAGGTTACCTGACTTGGCGCAGTAACGGGCGCCATAGCGTGTGGAGAAATTGGCGCAGCCATTACGGCTGGGCGTGCCTGAGGTGTCGAGGCGGCTGGTGTTGATAGCGCTTGCGTTGGCGCCGAACTTTGCGGCTCTGTGCGGCTAGCGGGTACAAAGGCCATGGCCCGTAATAACGCCATTTCTAGCCCGACCACCGGCTCTGGTGCAAAAGGGAGCTCCTTTTTGCCACTAATTAACAATTGATAATACAACTGCACCGCCTCAGGCGCTAAATGCGCAGCCCAGTAACGGATCATTTCGGCTTGTTCAGATAAGTCTGCCGCAGCAGGCTGCAGTTGTGTTAGCGCGGTCAGATGCAACAGCGACAACATATCATCTAACACCTGCTGATAATCAGACTGTTGACTTAACAGTTCTTGTAACGCCTGCTGCAGCTGCGCCATATCGGCGGCTAACAGCGCACTCAGTAAACTTACAGCAAAACGGGTATCTAATAAGCCCAACATCTGACGTACGGTTTCGACGGTAAGATTGCTATTACTTAGCGCAATAGCTTGGTCGGTTAAACTTAACGAATCGCGTAAACTGCCTTTGGCCGCCTTGGCTAAGGCGGTGAGCGCAGCCGCTTCAAACGGGATCTGCTCGGCAGCAAGCACTTCTGCTAAATGCTGCTCAATTTGCACCGGCGTCAGGGCTTTTAAACTAAATTGTAAACAACGCGAGAGGACCGTGATGGGTAACTTTTGCGGATCAGTCGTTGCGAGCAAAAACTTGACGTGCGGCGGAGGCTCTTCCAGGGTTTTCAATAAAGCATTAAAACTATGCCGCGACAGCATATGCACTTCATCAATCAGGTACACTTTAAAACGACCACGACTGGGTGCATATTGCACGTTATCCAGTAGATCGCGGGTGTCTTCAACCTTAGTTCGAGAAGCCGCATCAATTTCGAGCAAATCAACAAAATTGCCGGCATCAATTTCTTGGCAAGCACTACACTGGCCACAAGGCGTTGCGGTAATGCCCGTTTCACAATTTAAACTTTTGGCAAAAATACGGGCGATGGTCGTTTTACCGACACCACGGGTGCCGGTAAATAAATAAGCATGATGTAAGCGACTGCTGGTTAGGGCATTCGCCAACGCGGTTTTTACATGCTGTTGCCCTACCAACTCACTAAAATGACGTGGCCGCCATTTTCTTGCTAAAACCTGATAACTCATGCCCGCTTTCCTGCACCTAACATCACAGTGCCTAGCCTAAACTTATTCGCCTTGATACTCAACCAAACTGCAAAGTTTCAAGCCTAAGGCTTCAAGTCTTGCCACGCCCCCTAATTCAGGTAAAGCGATAACAAAGGCCGCATCTTCAACTTGACCGCCTAAACGACGCACTAATTGCACGGTAGCATCGATAGTACCGCCAGTGGCTAGCAAATCATCAACCAATAACACTTTATCACCTGCAGCGATGGCGTCAGCATGTAATTCCAGTGCATCTTGGCCGTATTCTAAGGTGTATGCCTGCGAGATGCGTTCGCGAGGTAATTTGCCTGGTTTACGCACAGGCACGAACGAAATACCCAACGCATAAGCCAAAGGCGCCCCAAAAATAAAACCGCGAGATTCCGTACCAATAATCTTAGTAATACCTTGCTGCTGATAATGCGCCGCAAAAGCATCAATCACTTTTTTAAAACTGGGGCCATCTTGCATTAAGCTGGTAACATCCCGAAAAGTAATGCCAGGTTTCGGGTAGTTTTCTACCGTTTTGATCACGCGCTTCAATTCTGCTGCTAATGCTTGATAATCCATTGCTTTACCCTTGTATTAAACCGATAAAAAAGCCGCCCGAGTGGCGGCTATCTGGAAAATGCAAAACTGCATTAACCCAATAACTGTACCCAGCGTAAAATTGGCACTAAACACAGCAAACTTACAAAAACAATTACAAATATCAGTATCTGTTTTGCATTCAAAGAGTCTTTAAAGTTTTCGTCAGCCATTTATTTCTACCGCGCAAAAGTTGATTCAAATCAAAACTGGCGCTTATGGTAATGAATTTATGCCTATTTGAAAAGCATTAGGCTTGAATAATCACAAAAGAAAAGCCCCGCAAAACGGGGCTTTATTCAAACTATTACTAATTCGCTAGCGCAAATTAGAAATCGTAAGACATGTTCAAGAATGCACGACGGCCAATGAACTCATACTGAGAGTAAAGTATAGAGTTACCCGCAGTACGCACACCTGCTGGAGAACCTTGTGGTGGCTCTTTGTCGAACAAGTTAGCAATACCGAAGGTCACATCTACACCATAGATATCTCTTTGTACTGAAGCAGAGTGTAGGATGTAAGTGGGTGTTTCAGCGATGAACGTTGAAGCCTGACCACGGTAAGTCGTCTGGTTACCATTCGCGAAGTATTTGTAATCGTCTGTGCCTGAAACATAACGCATGTTCCAAGTGTAACGCCAGCCGTCACGATTTAACGTGGTGCTTAACGTTCCTACGTGCTTCGGATCACCTACGTCACCAACATATTGTTGTGGATCGCTATCAGCAAACTGCTTGAATGAACGCTCAAACTGAACCGTGTGATCTAAGCGAATACGTAACGAACCAAAATCAAAATCATCTTGGTAAGTTAACAAGAAGTCAGTACCACGGACTTTTTGTTGTGCTACGTTAACATAACCACCATATACAGTATCAATACCATAATCACCTGAGGTACCATCACGACGAGTAAATTGACCACAGAACGGATCAGTTGGGAAACTATCAGAGGTATAACATAAGTTTAATACAGCACCGCCACCTAAGTTAGACACTTGCTTACTAATGACAACATCGTAATAATCTGCTGAAAAACCAAATTTATCTTCCGGGCTCTTCCAAACAATACCGATACCTTGAGAGATGGAAGTTTCTGCTTCTAATATACCTGCGCCACCACCGGTGATAGAAGTCATAGAGCTACCTGGATTAACATAAGTTGCAGGTACGCCATCTGCTTCACAATTTGCTGCTATGCGAGGGTCTAAATTACCTTCAGCAAAACGTTGTGACCAGTTTAGACATGGATCATTACCATTTTGATTTAAGAAACCGGTTTGTCCCTCTAAATAAAGCTCAAATAGTGCTGGAGCACGGAATGAAGAACCACGAGAAGCACGAACTTGGAAACCGTTACCAATAACCCAGTTTGTAGATACTTTAAACGTTGAATCAGAACCGTAAGTAGAAACATCAGTCCAGCGGCCAGAAGCGGTGATATCTAAGCTTTCGGCTAAGAACATATCACGTAAAACTGGCACAAACACTTCACTGTACACTGCACGAGTATTCGCTGAACCTGCGGTAATACCCGCACCAGTAGAACCCCACAAGTTGCCTGCTAAAGTGGCTTCGCCTGGCACGTCATTAATCGCATCTTGCTGGAATGAAGCACCGACCGCAGTACTGATCATACCGGCAGGCAATTCAAACAAGTCACCAGTGATATAACCGTCGATGGTTGATTGACGATAAGTCGTTACACCATAGTCAATATCAAATAAGAAGTCTTTAACGGCTTGTGACTGATTACCATTGATGTGATCTGGGCTTAACCAATCTACCAGAGTACAAGCTTTACCAGAAACTGGCGATACTTCACCGACACATGGACCACCGTATACAGCATTTTGTGCCATGTTCATTGCATCGAATAAAATAACTTTAGTATCGTAAGAACCCTTGTTGTAACTGTTTTGGAATGACACATCCCAGCTCCAGTCACCTAAGGAACCTTCAAGACCTAATACATAACGGTTATAGTCAATCGTAGTTTCGCCGCCTGAATGGTCAGTCATGGCAACAGGCATATAACCTACAGCATCACCACCCCAACCATCGACTGTGCCACCCCTAATGAAACGACGGCCAGATAATTGCGCAGTCCAGAATTGACGGAAGCTATTAATTACAGTCTTACGTTGGCTGAAAATAAACTCAGAATAAGCTGAAATATTATCAGTTAAATCATAATCACCCATCATAAACACAGAAGCGACTTCGCTTTCTGGGATCATCGTTTGTAAGTTTTGGAATGGGTGATCAGCATCTGCCCAACCGTCTGTTTCTTTATCGTAAGAAACAGGGTACCAACCGTTTGGTACAGAAATATTATCAGAACCCGGTATGGTAATTAAACTGTTAAACGTTGGGCGGTTATTGGCAGCGAAAAAACCATCATAGTCATACTGAGCTTTAACACCGCCTCTGAAGTTTGAAGCACCGCCTGGGTTAGAAACACCTGGCGTATAGTTATAAATCCACACACCGTATTGCGAAGCACTACAGTGGTAATCACCGGTACGTGGATCAATAGGATCAGTACGCTCACCAGGGTTAGCTTGGCTGTAGAATAAACGCTGGTTACAATCGAAGAAATCACGATCGCCACGCGCTAACTCAGTTTGCAAGTTATAGTCAGCTACCACGCGGAATGAACCACGGTCAAAGGTTTTGCCGTAAGTTGCATTTAAACGATAATTTTCACCGCCAGATTCAAATGGCTGGTCAAGGTTAACAGTAACGTTAGAACCATCGCCTTTTTTGGTGATGATGTTGATAACACCGGCTACTGCGTCAGAACCGTATAAAGAAGACGCACCGTCTTTTAATACTTCAATACGCTCTACCGCAGATAAAGGAATTGAGTTTAAATCGAAAGCAGCAACTTGACCGCGAGTACCCGCAGGGCCAGCACGACGGCCGTTTAATAATACTAATGTGCGGTTAGCACCTAAACCACGCATAGAGATTGATTCGTTACCCGCACCACCGGCAGTGACGAAACCAACAGATAATGCTGAGATTAATTGGCTTGAGCCAGCAGCAACAGTAGAAGTACGCAGTAATTCACCTAAAGTACTTAAACCTTGGTCTTTTGCTAATTCAGTGCTGATAATAGTAATAGGAGAAGCGCTATCTAAACCATCAGTGCGGATGCGCGAGCCGACAACCTGAATGCGTTCAGTTTTTTCATCTTTTTTTGCTGTTTCGTCTTCTTCAGTTTCTTGCGCTGAAACAGAACCGGCAAATGCCAATGTTGTTGCAGCACCGAAAACCATTGCTAGCCGAACTGCTTTGCTTAGCTTGTTATTGGTGAACATATTTAACTCCCTGGATGACTCTTCAGAGTATCTCGTTGTTTTTTGTAGTCAGTCACATCTTTATGTGTGTCTGCTGAGAATCGCCCGAATACAATCTCGGTACAACACTGCCCGATAATATGCAGCAAAAAAATTCAGGTCAAGATTAAAAGCATGTTATTAGTCGCAAAAATTGAACTTTTTGACACTATTTCTTTTTATGTGTTAACAAAACAATACAGCCCACAAAAAACAAATAAAAACAAACATTTCAGCATCATTAAATTTACATCCAGCACTCTTAACAGCATTTTTGGCTTCTAAATTAATTAGAAAGATTTAGCGAAAGTTTATGAAATAAATAAAAATCATTCTTCAGTTAACTCATAGTCAACCTTGCAGATAGCTTTACAAGTACCCACTGCCGTTACTTGCTCAATAAACATGATACTTTTTTCATTGATGCAAAAAAAAACCTCTGACAATTGTCAGAGGTTTTTATTAACCGAATAACTTACGCAATATTAATATTTCAGAGAAATACCAAAACGGTAAGTACGGCCTAACATGTCATAGTAACCTGGGAAAGTGTTACCGTTGTTCACTGAAGTACTACCTGCTTCACCACCAACGACTGGCGCGTCACGGTCGAATAAGTTATCTACACCGAAACGGATAGTCAGGTTTTCAGAAGCAACATAGCTTGTGGCTAAGTCGAAGTAGCTGAATGAACCAATTTGACGGAAGGCTTCAAAAGTAGCAGCTTGTTGCGCAGTTTCACGCTCGATTGAACCTAAGTAACGCCATAACAGTGATACTGACAGGTCATTCATGTTCCAAGTAGTACGTTGTGTCGCTTTAATTTCGTGCTGTGGGTTACAGTTAGTACCGTAGAAACCATTACAATCAATCACTGACGATACTGGTGAGCTTAAGCTCTTCACTTCTAGATACTTGTTGATGTTACCCGCAAAATCCAACATACCCATATCACCTAAATCAAAACCGAAGTTGAAAGCCGCTTCAACACCGCGAGTTTTGATATAAGACAGGTTGGTGGTATAGGCTTCAACACCTGCACCAGGGATGTTTAATGAACCACCGATACGCGTGATTTGCGCACACTGTGCGGCATTACCAAGCTCATAACAGCCATCTAAGATTTCTTGAGCAGTGTTTTCACCGATGTAACCATCAATGTTGATGTCATAGTAATCAACAGAGAACATTGCACGTTTAATAGAGTCAAACTCTGGGCTCCAAACAAAACCTACTGTTGTAGTATTGGCGGTTTCTTCGTTTGGTAAACTATCAGGGTTAGAACCTGACAGAATGTTGATCTGACCAGATACGATATCATTAACCTGACCAACTTGTGCTGCAGTTTGGCCTGTTGAAATACACAGAGCACGTAACGTCGCACTGATATTCGGGTTAGATACTGAACATGGGTCTAAATCAGCGTTATCTAAGTTAGTGGTTAATGGCGCATACAACTCACCTACGTTAGGTGCACGCGTTGCTTTTTGCTTCATAACACGAACTAACAACTCGTCAGTTGGACGGTAAGCTAAACCTAGTTTCCAGCTGCCTGTTGCGCCAACAGTGTCGAAGTGAGAGTGACGGTAACCGAACTCTAACTCAAGCAGGTCAACCAGTTCTTTGCCTTCAACTAGTGCTAATTTACCTTCGCCGTATAATTCATTCACTTTGAACGAACCACCAACAGGTAATGAGTTACCGCCTGCGCCACCTAAACAGCTAGTTGGTGCAAGTTTCAAACACTCATCTGGGTTGAAGAATGCCGATTCTTCACGATACTCATAACCAAAGCTCATGGCTAAAGGTGTATCAGCAAATGGAGAAACCACAGCATCAATTGGACCATCGATTACTGCAGAAACAACACGTTGTTGATAAGCCGTTGTAGAGAAAGCCGTTGCTGAAGCATAAGCTGCCATTTCTGGCGTAATAGTACCAAAACCACCAAACAGGTTAATTGGCACACAACCAGCGCCGCCGGTGTTACAGGTAGTGGTGCTTGAAGCGTTTAATGCGTTAGCAATGTTGGCAACGTTAGTATAACCGGCGTTGGTATTTACACGGTTCGTTTCACCGTGTTGTAAAGACACATCGTATGCCCATGAGTCATTGATAAAGCCTTTTACACCACCGATTAACTGGAACTGATCAGTATTGAACTCAGTTGAACGGGGGCCAAGCTCCACTGTACGACGGAAGATAGAAAGTAACAATGAGTCAGGGGTATCAACTACACCGTTATTGTTGCCATCAATCCATGTCGTTAAACCAGGACCGTTTAACTGGCTGATGCTGTTATTCGCTGCAGTTACTAAAGCGCTACGAGCTTGATCAGAGAAAAATGGGTTAGCAACTGGTACCATAAAGGTATTACCGAAAATACCTGATGGAGCAACTTGTTGTAATACGTTAGTATTTGTAAAGTTGAATGAGCCGTATACAGTTGTATCATCATTGATGTCCCAATGCGCAATAGCAGTACCGCTAAAACGCTTAGAAGGTGTTTGATAATAGTTATACGGGTTGAAGTTAAAGGCCGAACATGTTGGGCCAATCACTAGAGAACCGTCATCACGGAATTGACCGCTGGTGCCTGTGGCGCCAACAATACCTACGCGTGTTGGGATTGTTGTACCGCTACCACCACCTGGTGCTACTACGTTTGGCGCGTTTTGGCCACATAATGGCTGTGTTGGTGGAATAGGTGCAACACCTTGTTGGAAGTTAGATAAGTTACCGCCAGACGCAGTAGAAATACCATAATTACCTAAAGTACGTTGACCTAATAATAATGGGTCACGGTCATAGTAACTGAAAGAAACAACGGCGTTACCTTTATCATCGTCAAAGTTGCCACCGATGGTTAAAGCAATGTTATCTGTAAAGGCATCGGCTTCAGCCGTTCTTGAATGGCCTGCATCTAACTGCACACCTTCAAAATTCTTTTTCATGATGAAGTTGATTGCACCAGAGATTGCATCAGAGATTGCATCAGAACCGTAAACGGCTGAAGCACCACCAGTAACCACTTCTACACGGTCGATTAGTGCAGTAGGGATAGTAGAGGTATCTACGCTACCTGCAGTGTTGAATGGCACAACGCGCTTGCCATCAACCAAAATAAGGTTACGGTTTGAACCTAAGCCACGTAAACTGATAGTGGCTGCGCCGCCTGTACCGTTGTTCACGTTACTGTTGTCACCTGGGACTGCGCCAGGTAATACACGTAGTACGCGTTCAATTTCAGGTTGTTGTTGTTTTTCAATTTCTACAGCATCAATAGTGTTGATTGGGCTGGTAGACATTGCGTTTGCACTTCTGATACGGCTACCCGTTACAGAAATACGTTCAACTTTTTCTTCTGCTGCTGGTGTTTCTTGTTGAGCGAATGCAGCACCAGAATACATAGCAACTGATGACGCACTCAAGAACAAAGCAAGACGCACTGAGCCCGAAATTTTATTAGTGGTAAACATGGTGTTCTCCCTGGATCACATTGGGTGTGATTCTGTGTATAAGCTTTATCCTGACTTTTGAAAAAGTTCAAGAAATCGTTGGAATTATTATTCCACGTCTTGATAATAAACATAACAATCGGGCTGGTCAATCATGTCAACCAAACAAAGTTGTTCAACATTTGTATTTTTTAACCGCGAAAAGCATTAAATACCTTTACTATACAAATCAGATACATACTGATGCAAAAGTAACTTTTGACGAGCAAATGTAAAAACTAAGAAGATTTTAAGATGCTAAATAACGGTACAAAACAACAGATTAGGCAAATACATCAACAATTAAAACAACAATTGCCTAACTACCAGCCTCGGCCCACGCAGAATAAATTGATCGCGGAAATAGCGAATATCGTTGCAGGCAAGTACGATAGACACGATCGCATCGGTTTAATTGAGGCGGGTACCGGTACCGGCAAATCTTTAGCCTATTTGCTTGGCACCCTACCTTATGCCTTAAGTCAAAAGAAAATAGTGGTGATTGCGACGGCAACAGTGGCACTGCAAGAGCAGCTTATTAATAAAGACCTACCTTTTTTTCGGCAACACAGCGGCTTAGAGTTTGATTACAGCTTGGTGAAAGGGCGCCAGCGGTATGCCTGTATTGAACGTTTACAACAACAAATACAACAACCCACGCTGTTTAGTCAGGATGCACCTGATGCCCATCAACAAGCGTTATTACAGCGTTTATTAGACGCTTGGCAACAACGTAAGTGGCTGGGCGACCGCGATACGTTACCCGAGCCTGTAACTGACGAGCTCTGGTATAGCTTACAAGCCGATGCGCACTACTGCAGTAAAACACAGCGTCGACATTTACACTGCCCTTTTCACTTAGCCCGTGCTGAAATCAGCAATGCACAAGTGCTAGTGGTCAATCACAGTTTACTGTTATCAGATTTATTAAACGGTGGCGCGGTATTGCCCGAACCGGCAGAAACCCTTTATGTGATTGATGAAGCACATCATCTCGCAAGCTGTGGCAGAGAGCTACTGAGCGCCAGCGCACAATTAACGGAAAATGGCCCTTGGTTAGAGAAATTTCGGAAGACGCTTACGCAACTTCAAGCCGTTTTACCCGATACCGCATTGCGCGATTGCATGCGCTTAGACGATGCGGTGAGTGATTTTAACGTCGCGCTTAAACCGATTCAGCGCAGTGTGCAAGAATTTCTACCCAGTTGGTTTAGCAGTAAACAGCAAACCGAATATCGTTTTAAACACGCGGCTTTACCCAAATTGTGGCAGCAACAAGCTGAGGTTTTGGCACAAGCGGGGCAAAAAGCCACTAACCTGTGCGATAAGTTGTTAACCGAGCTACAGCAAAAGCTTTCGGAAAACATTAAAATCCCTAAGCTGTGGTACACGTTATTACAAGAGCTGGCTTATGCGCGCCAACGCTTTGAACAACAGCAAGCCCTGTGGCAATTATTACAACAAGCGCAAGAAGAACCCGCTTGGCAAGCGCGTTGGTTACAGCGGCGTGCTGATACCGATCTTTTATTTATGCACGCCAGCCCCTTGGCTGCCGGCTTACAATTAGAACAGCTATTATTTAGCCAAGCCTTTGCAGTGATCCTTTGCTCTGCCACACTGACCGCCTTAAACTCGTTCGATTATGCCAAAAAGGAATTAGGGTTAAATGCCCATACTGGCTTGCAATGTTTACAAGTCGATTCACCTTTTGCTTATCAACAACAAGCTGAAATACTGCTACCCAAAACACGCTGTGAACCTACTGACAGCGCTTTTACCGCTGAATTGGTGCGCCTATTACCGCATTATCTCAATACCCCTGCCGGATCGTTGGTGTTATTTGCGTCTTATTGGCAAATGCAAGAAGTGGCCACGGAGCTTCGCAAACAAGGCTTTATGCTACTTGTACAAGGCGAGGCTTCGCGACAAGCTTTGCTGCAATTACATGCTGATCGGGTTAATGGCGATAACGCCAGCATATTATTTGGAACACAAAGCTTTTCGGAAGGGTTAGATTTACCTGGTAAACTGCTTACCAATTTAGTGATCACTAAACTTCCCTTTGCCGTGCCCACTTCACCGCTGGAAGAGGCCTTGAGTGAAGCCATCACCGCCCGAGGCGGTAATGCTTTTTTACAATTAAGTATTCCGGCTGCGGCGAAAAAACTGGTGCAGTCTTGTGGTAGACTGCTGCGCCAAGAGCAAGATGAAGGGCGTATCGTTATTTTAGATCGCCGACTGGTAAGTAAAACTTATGGTAAAGCCATGCTTGATGCACTGCCGCCATTTCGACGAAATATAGAATACTGACAGGATCTCAACCGTTATGCCCGAGCTGGTTCTTACGACAGAACTGCTGCTATTACTCTGCAGTGTGGCCTTTATTGCCGGTTATATTGATGCTATCGCCGGCGGTGGTGGTTTATTAACAGTACCGGCTTTGCTTACCGCGGGCTTGCCACCGCATGTGGTGTTAGGTACCAATAAACTGGCCGCGACCTTTGGTTCTTTTACCGCTTCGCTAACTTATTATCGAAAGCGTCTATTTAACCCGCGTTATTGGCGCACCAGCCTGATTTTTACCGCCCTGGGCGCATTAATCGGCACCTTGGTCGTCGATCAATTAAGTACCGTATTGCTAGAAAAACTGTTACCCATCCTCATTCTTTTTGCTGCGATCTATACCCTATTTAATCGCATGCAGCCCGATGATCGGATGACATTACCGACACAGAGTAAAAAATTGTTTTGGCAACAACGTCTGCAAGGGCTCACTTTGGGCTTTTATGATGGCGTAGCCGGCCCGGGTACTGGCGCTTTCTGGATGGTATCGACCATGGCAATGTATAAAATTAACTTACTACTCACCAGTGGTGTCGCCAGAACCATGAATTTTGTCAGTAATGGGTTTTCATTGGCCGCTTTTATTGTGCTGGGCCATGTACATTTTACCCTCGGTTTAGCCATGGGTTTTTGCTTGATGTGCGGCGCATGGTTAGGTGCGCACTCTGCCATTCGTTTCGGTAGTAAATTTATCCGGCCCGTATTTATCAGTGTGGTCATTGCCATTGCGGCACGTTTAGCGTGGCAGGCTTGGAGTGCTTAAGATGAACAGCTTAACCTCGGAGCAACTGCGTCATTTACAAGCTCAATTGCAGCAATTATTAAGCTGGGCGCAACAACTTGATCGGCAAAGAAAACCCGGTAAGCCGGTGCACTGGTTCGATTCTGCCTTGTTTAGTTGTCATTCACCGGATCTGGCAGATTATGTGCAGGATAGCGTGCGTAATCTTAACCGACTGCAACAACAAGCTGATAACTTATCTGCCACGGCAAAACAACGGATTACTGAACGTTTAAATGAACAAATCTCGGCGTTAACCCAGGCATTCCGGCTCAATCAAGTGCGCCAACAACATCAGCATGTCGCGGCTTCTCGTAGTAAAGCGGCGGTGCAACAGCTTGCGGTCACAGGTCAGCAGTTATATCAGCAGCTAAGTGAATACCAACAATATGAAAGCCGCTTATTAGACATGGTGCGACAATCCGAGCGGGAAAGTGATGCAGAAGCAACCAACCGCACTTTGACCCTACATGGTCGCTTGGGTCGCTGTCGAAAAGCGATTTATGAGGTTGAGTTAGCCATTCAAAAACTGGAGTCAGGAAAAAACCGATGAGCCAAGCGCTACCGCCGCTAATTTATCATCCTTGTTACAGCGAATTAGCTTTACCCGAACGCCATCGTTACCCAATTGGTAAGTATCGCGCTTTGCAACAAGCACTGCTCGCTATCGGTGTACCTGCTGCACATTTTACCGAAGCGCCAGCTGTCCTACCGGCCGATCTCAGTTGTATCCATGCAAGTCACTATGTTGAAGCCTTATGCAGCGGCACGCTGGATGCCAAAGCCATGCGCCGTATTGGTTTTCCGTGGTCTGAACAACTAATTTCACGCTCATTGCAATCGATAGGTGGCACTTTACACACCGCAGAATTAGCGTTAGCGCAAGGCTTAGCCGTGCATCTAAGCGGTGGTTATCATCACGCTTTTCATGATTTTGGCAGTGGCTTTTGCTTGTTTAATGATTTGGCTTTCACCGCGAAAACATTGAAACAACGGGGTGTGGGCCCGGTCTTAATTTTTGATCTGGATGTGCATCAAGGCGATGGTACCGCGCTGCTGTTAGCCAATGAGCCAGAGATTATCACTGCTTCCATTCATTGTGAGAAAAACTTTCCGGCACGCAAACAGCACTCTGATTGGGATATTGGCGTAGCAACGAACTGTAGCGAACACGAGTATTTAGAAACCGTGCAGCAAAGCTTAGACAGTTTATTAACGTGGTATCGCCCTGAACTGGTTTTGTACGACGCAGGCGTGGATGTGCATAAAAATGATGATTTAGGTTTATTATCGATCAGCACGGCCACTATCGCCCAGCGCGATCAGTTAGTTCTCGAAAGCTGCCGCGCCAAACATATCCCAGTCGCGGCAGTCATTGGCGGAGGCTATCAACGCGATCTCGCCGCACTCACTGCGGTGCATCTGCAGTTATTTAAAGCGGCGTTCAACGTATTTGGCTCAAGCTTGGGGCGCGAAATAAAAACCTAACTGCCGTTTGATCGGCGTGGGTAAGGCCGGTAAAGCTGACTTTGGCAGTAAAAAAGTTGCCATAGTGAATAAATCGGTGAAGATACGATTCTTCTCAGTAGTGCGCTTTAAATAATCATGCCCTGACGATCCACCGGTGCCAATTTTACTGCCCAACATCCGTTGTACCATCATGGCATGCTTGTAACGCCAGATCGTCAGTTGCTCATCAATCTCTGTTAAACAAGTTAATAACTGAAACGGTAAATTGAACAGCGGTTCTTCTTGATACAAGTTGATAAACAAGGCCGATAGCATGGCTTTTTGACTTAACCGAAAACTACCTTGCTGTTGTAATTGCTGATATTTCTCCGGATCGAGTAAGGCCGAAAATTTTTCACGCGTACGGGCGATTTCTTGCAACTGAAGATCACGCTCGGTATCCGATATCTGCTCAATTTGCGAAACGATACTCTGATCATTTTGCAACATCTGCTCGGTTGCTTGTTGGTACATTTGCCAAAAACTAAAGTCTTCAAATTGTAAGAACGGCATGCGCTCTAACCACTTTTCAATGCGTTCAAACAAACTTGGCGCCTGCTCTAAGTTTTGTAAAAACTCACGATCGGCGGCATTTAACCGGCTATAAAATGAGTTTTTATCAAAATCGATGCGAAATTCGCTTTTTAAACCCAAACCAATTTCGAGCATTTTAAATTGAATGCTCTGAAAACCGGAGGCCGGCACTAAGTAATCGCGAAACGCCATAAAGTCTTGCGGTGTCATCGTTTCGATGACTGCAATTTGCTGATTAAGCAGTTGCTGAATACTGATAATACGCTTTAATTTATGCACCATACCGGTCAATTGTTCATCTTTGACTTCAGCTGCAGCGAACACCGCCATAACAGCACCTAGCTCATGCAAAATTTGTTTAAACCACAGTTCATATACCTGATGTACTATAATGAATAAGGTTTCATCATGGGCTTCAGCGCCATAGCGCTTACTTTCCGGGGCTTGGGCGGTTAAAAGCTTGTCGAGTTGCAAGTAATCGCCGTAGTAACATGCTGTTGTATTTTTTTGCATACGCTTAATAACCACTTATCGCTGTTCAGCGCATTGTAACAAGGCGCGCGACTAACTCAATCTTTCAGTAGTCTTTTCGATCAAAGCTGATTATGCTTAAAGTACATTAACGAGGAGAAACGCCATGACATTGGATAACGATATTCATAATTTTTATGAAAAACTATTGTTAGATCATATTGTTGAGCTGGGATTAGACCAAGAAAAAGACAGCGAGTATTTAGCTGATTTATGCTGTATCTCTTTAAATTTATTACCGCCACGATACATTCGCTATGAAGTGGATATGTCATTTTACATGCCACAAAGTGAACGCTTTGAAATGCAAATGAAAGTAAAAGAAGCTATTAGCCGCGCCCGCAACTTTTTGGATAACCAGTAATGTCATCTCTTGAGCAGGCACCCGACCATGTCAAACTGGCCGTCGATTTAATTGTGTTATTAGAACAACAGCAATTACCGGCAGATACCCTGCTCGCCGCCTTAAAATTAGTCGTCAAAGATACTGAAAACAAACTGGCCGCGGCCTTAGAATAAGCGCGGAGTAGCGAACCGCTCAAAGGCGATGAGTTAAACTTTTCGCCCTTGGGCGATATAGGTTCTTTTTCGGGATCGCGAGCTAACCAAGGGCCGGTACCAAGGTTCTATTACGCAGCGTTTAACGTTTTCGCCGTTGGCGAGATACTTTCTTTTGCGTCGCCAAAAGAAAGTATCCAAAGAAAATGCGACCCTACGTTGCTGCGAAACACCGGCTCAACCTAACACAGCCAAGGCGACGAGGTAACTCGTTCGGCACTACCGTGCCTCGCTCAAACACCCCTCGTCTTAAAACCTTGGCCGCGCTAGCTTGCCCGGCTTGCAACGTAATGGGATTAACAGCAAAAACGGTTATGACTTTTTGCATTCACGTGGATTTAGCTTCGCAGTCAGATACCTAGATCATAACCGTATGCTGCAGATTACATTTTTAATCTCTAGTCTCTGCCCCTGAGGGATCGGATTAAAGCTGGATGAGTTAATAGCGAAGTAAACTTTGGCTGGAGACGTCTTTTTCAGGGATGAAAAAGAGGAGCGTACAGGGAGGTATTTACCGCGTGCTCCAGCCGACGCTTTACGCAGCGTTTAACCTGTTCGTCTTAACAAGATAACGACGAAGCAACAGCGTAGGTGAAAATTTTGAATGAAATAGCGTCAACAGCGAGGGGTTTGGGTGGCAACTCCACCAGCCACATCCCGGCACATACATCATAAACTGTGGCTGCTTCCTTCCGGACCTGACCAGGTTCGCCTACTAGTATTGCGAGAGGACCAATGGAGTTACCATGGTATTGCCTTGATGGCAGCGCGCATTATCCGCAAAACCGTTCGGGGTTGCAAGTGCTAAGCAGCAACCTGCAACCCTAACGCTGATAAAAACAACAGTTTAATTACCTAAAGCTTGCTGATAGGTTTGCAGCACCGCTTTTAAACGACGTTGTTGCGCCAGTGATAAGCGTAATAATTGCTTCTGCGCTTCAGGTAACGCCTCTAACTGCGGATCAGCGTAAATATACATGACCGAAGGGCGGATTAATTCGGGCTGACTCGACAACTCTGGCGTAGCCAGCAATAGATTAATCGTTTGACGTAAACGCTGTTCAAAACTCATGTCAGGATAGCCGAGTTCGGCGAAAGCCTCGTCAAGCAAGGGTTGATAGCGCGCTTTCAAAGCCAATAACTGTCTTGCTGGTACGCTTTCTAACAGCTGAATATAAGGCTCATAGCGGGCGGCATTCGCTGCAGCCATCCGAAAACGATCCGGCGCCACTTGCTCAACTAAAAAAGCGTCAGCCGGTGCAGATAACACGGCATGGCCTGCGACTAATCGGCCTTGCGCTAAATTATCAACCGTGACCACAAAATGCCGCACCATATCTTCACGATTAAATAGCGATGCCATACCCGCTTTCCAGTTCAGCGCTAACAAATCTTCGCTTATCACTTTATCAGAGGTATTCAAAGGTGGTAACGGCGGTAGCTCGGGTTTCACTTCGGCAATGGGTGTTTCAATGGTTGCTATCGGCTCTGGCATAACGGCAGGTTCGTTAACAGGTTCAGGTTGCATTTGCTCAGCTTGCTCTACTGCGACCACTTGTTCGGGTTGCGGTAATAATACCGGTGGCAGCATGACGGTTTCGGTCGGTTCGGCCGGGCCTTTGAATAAAAACCATAATGCAGCGATAATGATTAAAACTACGCCGGCTAAACCGGCATAATATACGGACTGTCCACCACCTGAAGCTTGTTGTGACATAGTGATTTACCTGTGCTTTTGAAATAAATAACCCTTAAGGGTGTCTAGCATTGCATTAATCTCAATTATCAGCAATATACTAATTGAAGAGTACAGGTTGTAGAAAAAGTTCAGTACAGGATGTTTAACACCTTATTATGCAAACAGACCCCACAGTAACATCTAGCAAGACCGCATTAATGTTAACCGGTGGTGGCGCACGAGCGGCCTATCAAGTTGGCGTGCTTAAAGCGATTGCCAGTCAATATCCACGCAGTAGCCCACTACCATTTAAGATTATCAGTGGCACTTCTGCTGGCGCCATCAATGGTGCAGGCCTTGCCTGCTATGCCTCTTGTTTTCATTTAGGGGTGAAAAAAATTGAATCGGTTTGGCGAAACTTTCATACCGCGCAGGTTTATTACTCTGATTATCCTCGGCTAATTCGCCATCAAATTCGTAATGTTTACAGTGCCTTTCAAGCAGACTATGCCAATAAAAAACCGGTCAGCTTACTGGATAACAAACCGCTTAAACAGTTATTAAACAAAATTCTCGACTTGCAGCGCATTGACCTAAATATTATGCGCGGTTATCTGTCTAGCTTCTCGGTTACCACCTCTTGTTATAATACTGGCGATTCGATTAGCTTTTTTCAATCTGATACGGCAGAAGAATGGCGCCGAGCCAAACGTTGTGGCCAACGCACCCTGTTAGATGTACATCATTTAATGGCTTCTGCGGCGATACCGCTGCTGTTTCCCTCGGTACGTATCCATCAACGCTACTTTGGTGATGGCTCAGTTAATCAATTGGCGCCCCTCAGCTCGCCGATCCATTTGGGTGCTGACAAAATTTTGATTATTGGTGTCGACGATCCACGCCGTGGTGCTTTTCGAGAGCGCAGCTTACACCACCCAGATTTAGCCACGGTGGCAGGCCATTTACTTGATACGGTATTTACCGACACGCTGAACTCCGATTTAGAGCGAATGCAGCGCATCAATAAAACCGTTGAGCTGTTAAAGCAGCACAATATTGAAACGGAACTCAAGCCCGTGCAAAGCTACATGATTAATCCAAGCCAAAATTTTAATCAATTAGCCAGTGAATACTTTTTGTGTTTACCGATCGCCATTCGCTCCCTATTGCGCGTTACGGGTATTCGGCAACACTCTGATTCAAGCTTAGTCAGTTATCTATTATTCGAACAAAAATACACGCGCCGTTTAATTGAATTAGGCTTTGAAGATGGTATGCAGCAGATGGATAGCATCATGCAATTTCTTGCCGCACCATAAAATTAATGCCGTCAAAAAACCGCCAATCTTAAACACAACTAAACTTAATCAAATAAAAACAACAACTTAAAAAACTGGCCTAACATTTGCTTAATCCTTGTCAGTGCAACAATAAATTCTGGTAAGGTGAGCATATGTGGCAAGAATCAAGCAACTTAACTAACGCGTTTGGTGACTTATCCATCGGCAGTATTTGGCAAGAAACTCCAGACTGCAGTGAAAGCAGTTTAGTCAGTCAATTACAAACCACCTTAGACTTGCAGCAGCAATTGGATATTTTTTCCATGAGCGCAGGTCGTGTTTTGCCTCTTTGCGGAATGACGTTAAATACCCACTCCAGCAACTTGCAAGCCCGTGGTTCAAAAAAAGGGGCTTATCATCACCAATCAAAATTGGTGCTAGAAAACCAAGTATTAGCTGAGATTAGTTATGATTCGGCGCATGCGTTTACGCCTTTAGTGCAACGGCAACTGCTGTTATTAGAATCAGAGTGGCTGTTTGCATTGCGCAATGCACTATTGGTCAGTCGCTTGCAGCAAATGGCTTTGAAAGATCCATTAACCACGTTAGGCAACCGTCGCTTTTTTGACGATAGTTTTGTCAAATCCGTGCAACTGGCTAAGCGCCATCAACTACCTTTGACGTTATTGTTATTAGATTTAGATAACTTTAAACAAGTTAATGATAACTCTGGCCACTATGTGGGTGATGAGGTGTTGATCGCGGTAGCAGATTGTATGCGGGAATCGCTAAGAGCCACTGACAGCTTGTTCCGCTTTGGTGGGGACGAATTTGCGGTATTGCTCTCTGATAGTGATGCAGAGCATGCGGATGTGGTGGCTGATCGTTTACTGCAAAGCATTTATACTAATGCTTTTTTAGCGAGCCATAACGTCGGTTGCAGTATTGGTATGGCGCGGTTATCGGCTGAACATCAACCGCGCGATTTATTTCATGCCGCCGATGAAGCCTTATACCAGGCTAAATTATCAGGCAAAGGTCGGGTCAGTCAATATAATGGCGGCCGTGTTAAGTTGTTAGAAAAGGCAGCTCATTCTTTGCTGGCTGCCAGCTAAGCCACGCTTTAGCTTGTTCATCGCTGTAGCTACTGGCATAACCAGCGACTAACACCAATTGGCCCTCATGCAGCAGCAACGGTATTTGCCCTCTCTGCCAAGGGGGCGATTGCCATTGCTTAAACCACTGCTTTAACGGCTTAGTCTGCTTTCCTGCCGGTTTAAACGGCAAATTTAACATACCAAATACCACTTGATACTGTTGTGACACTTCAGCTAATGCTAATGCTCCCGCTACCTTGGTTTTATGCCAGAGTAACAGCCCCCGATCTTCGGGTAACTGACAGGCTTGTTGCCAAGTTAATACGCAACTGGGTAAGGCTTGCCGTTGAGAATCGTTATTCAGTAAATAAAGATGCTGTTGATAACGGCGAACCAACAAGCGCCCGGCCACTAATTGCGGCTGAGCATCGGCTTGCGCCGCGATAACTTGCTGTTTTAACGTTAAAAGCCACTGTGTATCTGGATTAAAACCGGCAGCATATAACCAACGGCGTAACACCAAGTCTTGCTGTAAGGGATGCTGCTGACTCAGTGCAATAAGATCGAGCTTATCTGGCGTAGCACACCGCGCTAACGCTTGTTCGGTATAATATTCCGCTAAACTGGCGGCATCTTGCAGATGTTGCACACTGCGCCCTACCGTACTGAGCCACTGCGGCCAGCGCTGTTTTAATACCGGGCTCACCGCATGTCGCACAAAATTGCGCTCAAACTCGGTGTTCTGATTACTTTCATCTTCTACCCAAGACAGCGCATGGCTAGTGGCATAATCCATTAACTGTTGGCGACTGATGGCCAGTAACGGCCGCCACAACTGGCCTTTGGCAAAATGTCGACAGCTTGGCATGGCGGCTAAACCGTTTAAGCCGGTACCGCGTTTTAATGCTAGCAGTAGGGTCTCGAATTGATCATCTGCATGATGTGCGCACACTAAGCTCGTTTGAGGCTCAGTAATATAATCCGCTAGTACCTGATACCTTGCGCGGCGTGCTTGTTGCTCAATATTGGTATTAGACGGCAGGTGTACATGGCAAAGCTCAAAAGGCAGGTTAAGCTGTCGACACTGTTGCTGGCAGAAACGGGCCCAGGCATCGGCTTGCGGGCTTAGCCCGTGATGTACATGCACCACTTGCAAGGGAATGGCGTGTTGTTGGCATAAAGGCCAAAGTAAATGCAATAAAACTTGTGAGTCTAAGCCACCGCTATAAGCCAACACCAGCCGCGAGGGCTGGTGTTGATGCAGTTGCTTGAGCAAATACTGGCTTAAGTCTGTTCGGTGCAAAGCTGACCTATCCTCAGCTAGCTATGCTTAACAATAACCGTAAGACATTAAACGCTTGTAGCGTTTTTCTAGTAATTCTGCGGTACTGAGTTTTTGTAACTTCTCTAAGTCACGCAGTAAAGCCTGCTTTAAGGTGCTGGCCATTTGCTCTGGCGAGCGATGGGCGCCACCTAGTGGCTCAGTAATCACTTCGTCAATTAATTTTAGCTCTTTTAACCGACCGGCAGTAATACCCATAGCATCAGCCGCTAATGGCGCTTTTTCAGCGCTTTTCCATAAAATAGAAGCACAGCCTTCTGGCGAGATAACCGAATACGTGCTGTATTGCAACATATTCACTTTGTCGCCCACGCCAATAGCTAAAGCACCACCAGAACCACCTTCACCCACTACCGTACAGATCACCGGCACTTTCAAACCGGCCATCACTTTTAAATTACGGGCAATGGCTTCAGATTGGCCGCGCTCTTCAGCGCCGATACCTGGGTAAGCACCTGGCGTATCAATAAACGTAATGATCGGTAATTTAAAGCGTTCGGCCATTTCCATTAAGCGTAAGGCTTTACGATAACCCTCTGGTCTTGGCATGCCAAAGTTACGACGGATTTTTTCTTTAGTATCGCGACCTTTTTGATGGCCGATGACCATCACCGCTTGCTCACCAAGACGGGCCGTTCCGCCGACAATCGCATTGTCATTAGCAAAAGCCCGATCGCCACACAGTTCATCAAAATCGGTAAACATATGCCGAAGATAATCAAAGGTATATGGCCGACGAGGATGGCGCGCTAATTGTGCAACTTGCCATGCACCTAATTCCGCAAAAATCTTTTTGGTCAGCGTCAGGCTTTTTTCTTTTAATTTGTTAATTTCTTCTTCTAACCCAAGATCATAATCGCCATTGCGACTGACATTGCGTAATTCGTCTATTTTTGCTTCCAGTTCAGCAATAGGTTGCTCAAACTCTAAATAATTCAGCATCATCGACTATCACTACCTAATTAATTAAATTCCAATTCTATTGTTGCCATTTGTCGTAACTGATGCAACAAAGCGTCTGTGGGCGTAACCCACCATGCTGTCCCTAACTGCAGTCTAACCTGCCCTTCCTCGCGTTGATACCAAAGATGTACTGGCACGGTGCCAGCTTGATACTCGGCTAACGCCCGTTTTAACTTTTCCAGATAATTCTGATCAATCTGCATCGATTGTACAGTGATATTCAGAGATTTCAGCGATTTTTCTCGCATCGCGGTAATTTCGCTGACATCGCGGCCGGACATTGTAAGGCCACCGTTAAAATCATCAAAGCTGACCTGTCCATTAACCAGTAATATTCGGTCTTTTTGTAGCAATTGCTCGAAAGTTTCCAGCTGTTCTGGGAAAAATCGTACATCTAAACGAGCAGATTTATCATCTAAGGTCACAATAGCCCAGCGCCGACCTTTTTTGTTAATCATAACTCGCACAGAAACAACTAAACCTGCGACTTGCACGCTTTGATCTTTTTTCGTTGGTTGTAAATCGACTAAGCGGCAACTGGTGTAATGCTTAATTTCATCAAGGTAGCGATTTATAGGATGACCGGTTAAATATAACCCCAGCGTTTCCCGCTCGCCTTCTAACCAAACTTCATCAGACCACAGCGGCACCATTCTTAAGCTTTGTGTACCGGGTTCATCTTCGGCACCACCGAGTAAACCAAATAAATCATCCTGTCCAACCGCTTGCGCTTTGGCATGTTGCTCGGCAGCTTTCATGGCTTCTTCCAAATTAGCCATTAAAATAGCGCGTTGCGGCCCAGGATGTTGTTTAGCTCGCGTCGGCCCTAATTGATCCATAGCACCGGCTAAAATTAATTTTTCCATCACGCGTCGATTTAAACGCTTCAGATCAACCTTAGCACAGAAGTCAAACAAATCACTAAATTCACCGTGTTCACGCCGGGCCTCGATAATGGCTTCAATAGGGGCGGCTCCGACACCTTTGATGGCGCCAATACCGTAAACAATGTGCCCTTGTTCGTTCACGGTAAACTTATGTTGGCCCGCATTGACATCAGGTGGGATCAAGGTCAGCTTCATTCGCTCACATTCATCAACCAAGGTCACAATTTTATCGGTGTTATCCATATCGGCTGACATCACCGCCGCCATAAATTCGGCGGGATAATGCGCCTTCATCCATAACGTTTGATAAGAGACTAAAGCATAAGCGGCAGAGTGCGACTTGTTAAAACCGTAGCCGGCGAACTTCTCAACTAAATCGAAGATTTTTATCGCTAATTCTGGATCGATGCCATTTTTTGCGGCACCTTCTTGGAAGGTATCGCGCTGTTTCGCCATTTCTTCCGGTTTTTTCTTACCCATGGCGCGGCGAAGTAAGTCGGCACCGCCCAATGAGTAACCCGACAGCACCTGAGCGATCTGCATGACCTGCTCTTGGTAAAGAATGATGCCGTAAGTCGGTTCCAAAATAACTTTTAACGAATCATGCTGCCAAGTGGCATCGGGGTATGAAATTTCTTCACGACCACGTTTACGATCAATAAAGTTATCAACCATCCCCGATTGCAATGGACCCGGGCGGAATAATGCCACTAAGGCAATCATATCTTCGAAACAGTCAGGTTGCAGGCGTCGGATCAGATCTTTCATCCCACGCGATTCCAGCTGGAATACTGCCGTGGTATCAGCTCGCATCAGCAGTTGAAAGCTGTAGCGGTCATCCAGTGGAATACTATTAATATCGACCAGCGCACGTCCTTCTTTTTGCAAACGGGCGTTGGCCATATTGACCGCCCATTGCAAAATAGTCAGGGTACGCAAACCTAAAAAGTCGAACTTCACTAAACCAGCATATTCCACATCGTTTTTATCAAACTGTGTGACAGGGTTTTGACCGTGCTCATCACAGTAAAGCGGTGAAAAATCAGTAATTTTTGTTGGGGCGATAACCACACCGCCCGCGTGCTTTCCGGCGTTACGAGTTACCCCTTCTAACTGCCTTGCCATGTCAATCAGATCGCGAACTTCTTCATCTGAGTCATATAATTCAGGTAAGCGCGGTTCTTCTTTAAACGCTTGCTCCAAGGTCATGCCGGGCGTGGGCGGGATCAGTTTCGAGATGCGGTCAACAAACCCATAAGGATGGCCTAAGACCCGACCGACATCGCGGATCACCGCTTTCGCCGCCATGGTGCCGAAAGTTATAATTTGTGACACCGCTTCACGGCCGTACATATCGGCAACGTGTTCAATCACCTCATCTCGGCGATCCATACAGAAGTCGACGTCAAAGTCAGGCATCGATACCCGCTCGGGATTTAAGAAACGCTCAAATAGCAGGTCAAATTCCAGAGGATCAAGATCGGTAATTTTTAATGCATATGCAACTAACGAACCCGCCCCCGAGCCACGGCCAGGGCCCACCGGAATATCGTTATCCTTGCTCCATTGAATAAACTCCATGACCACCAAAAAGTAACCGGGGAAACCCATTTGGTTAATCACGTCTAGTTCAATTTGCAACCGTTCATCATAGCCGACACGCTGCGCGGCTCTGACTTGTTCATCTGGAAACAGTTGCAATAAACGGTGCTCTAAACCTTCGCGCGATTTCATCACTAAGAAATCGGCGTCTGACATGCCTCCGGTGGGAAACGCCGGTAAGAAATATTCGCCTAAACGAATCGTCACATTACAGCGTTTAGCAATTTCTACGCTGTTTTCCAAGGCTTCAGGTATATCAGCAAACAGCTGCTGCATCTCAGCTGCGGTGCGTAAGTATTGCTGCTCTGAGTAGTTTTTCGGACGACGCTTATCATCTAAGGTGAAACCATCATGGATCGCCACCCGAATTTCGTGTGCAGGGAAATCGCTGGCTTTTAAAAATACCACTTCATTAGTGGCGACCACGGGTAAATCTTCTGCTTCGGCTAAGGCAATGGCCTTTTGAATATATCGCTCTTCCTCTGCTCGGCCAGTGCGACATAATTCAATATAGAACCGCTCAGGGAAATACTGCTGATAAAAACTGACCAGCTGTTGCACACTGCCCGGATTCTCTTTTAGCAAGGCTTTGCCGAGTAAGCCATCTTTGGCACCGGATAACACGATCAGGCCCGCGGCATGTTCAATTAACCAATCATGATCTAACTGCGGTTTGCCATCGATGTGGCCGCGTAAATAGGCTTTTGAGATCAGGGTTGTCAGATTTTGATAACCCACGTTATCAGCGCATAACAGTAACAGCCGGTTTAACTCACCAGGAAAGATCGGATGTTGTACCCAGCAATCCACACCAATGATCGGTTTAATACCTGCATCGTGCGCCGTACTGTAAAAACGGACCAAACCACACATATTCATTTGATCGGTTAAGGCTAAGGCTGGCATCTGCAAACCTGCCGCCATTTTAACAATAGGTTTGATCTTCGCGACGCCATCGATCATCGAAAAGTCGCTATGCACCCGTAAATGGATAAAGGCCGGATCGCTCATCGCGCTGTAACCTCGCACTGGCCTGTCTGCTGAGCGTGTTGCTCCACGATTAACCGCACAGGTTTAAAGCTGCGCCGATGCTCAGGTAAAATGCCATATCGTTGAATTGCGGCTAAATGCGCAGCGGTGGGGTAACCTTTGTGATCCGCAAAGCCAAATTGCGGATGAGCCTGATGCAGCAGCTGCATTTCAGCGTCGCGTGCCACTTTGGCTAAAATGGAGGCAGCGCTGATCTCAGGCACCAAACTATCGCCTTTCACTACTGCTGTCGCGGGCATGGCTAACGCAGGGCAACGATTACCATCAATTAAGGCCCACTGTGGTGTAATCGCTAAACCGGCCACTGCGCGCTGCATAGCTAACAGGGTGGCATGCAAAATATTAAGCTGATCAATTTCTGCAGGCTCGGCTCGGCCTAACGCCCAACACAGAGCCTTTTCTTTAATTTCTTCGGCTAATAGCAGGCGTTTTTTCTCTGATAGTTTTTTGGAATCGTTTAACCCCTTAATCGGTTTAGTGGGATCTAAAATCACCGCAGCGGTCACAACCGCACCAATCAAAGGGCCACGGCCCACTTCATCTACGCCGGCAATCCATTCTACCTCTGGCCGAGAATACTCAAACATCTGCCATTACCTCACTGATTGCGGCTGCCGCCACCTGACTCGCCCGCTGCTTTAATTGTTGATGGATCGCTAAATACGCTTGTTGTAGTTCAATAGACGGCTCGGCAAGCAACGGCTGCATAGCACTCACCAGGGCCGTTACGTTAAGATCATCTTGCAGTAACTCGGTGACTAAGCCTTTACCCGCTAATAAATTAGGTAAGCTAACATATTGCAACTTAACCAAACGCTTGGCGATTTGAAAGGTGAGCCAATTAGTCCGATACCCCACCACCATGGCACATTTGGCTAATAAGGCTTCTAAGGTGGCGGTACCCGATGCAATAAAGGTGGCATCAGCAGCGAGTAAGACTTGGCGTGCTTGGCCGATATATTCAGTTACCACTAAATCGGCAGCGTGCTCCGCTTTTAATTGTCGCCATAAAGTGGCTTTGGCGGTAGTCACCATATTAGTAATTAATTGTATTTCTGGGCGTTGCTGCTGTAGCTCAGCCGCCGCTTTGAGAAAATCAGCAGTTAATAAGTTAATTTCGTTGGAGCGACTGCCCGGCATAATCGCCAGTACTGGGCGCGATGGATCTAAACCTAATGCCTGCTTAGCCGCCGCTTTGTCCACTTGCAACGGCATCGAGTCGGCTAAGGTATGCCCGACAAAAGTACAGGGTACTTGATACTTATCATAAAACGCTTTTTCAAACGGCAGTAATGCCAGCACCATGTCGGTTGCTCTGGCAATTTTAAAAATACGTTTATGCCGCCAGGCCCAAACTGACGGGCTAACATAATGCACGGTTTTTACGCCCTGTTGTTTTAATGCCAATTCTACTGGCAAATTAAAATCAGGCGCATCAATACCAATAAACACCGCCGGCTTATCTTGTAAAATGGCGCTGACAATTTGCCGCTTTACTTGTAATAAACGCGGTAAACGGCCTAACACTTCGACCAAGCCCATTACCGCTAACTCTTCCATATCAAATAAAGCTTGAAAGCCCTCAGCTTGCATTCGTGGACCGCCTATTCCGAAAAACTCGGCGTGGGGATAACGCTGTTTTAAAGCAACAATGAGATCCGCGCCAAGGATATCGCCAGAGTGCTCGCCAGCAATGAAGGCAAATTTAATAACGGGGGTAACGGGTAAGTCGTGTTCAGCCATATCCGGGCAAATGCTTCCTGTAAGTGTCTATCTGTCATGCGATGCGCTATAACGGCTATCTTAACCGCTAATCCGCTTCAGTAAAACGCAGTAATAACAAAAACGCTCTGCCCCTTACAAGCAGGCAGAGCGTTTTATTCGCAGCACAGCACGGTTAAATGCTCAGGCTAGCGAGCAATACCACGGCTGGCGTCTGCAATGAAATCCGTAAATAATTTCACTTCAGGCATGCTAGCTGATTTTTCAGCTAAGGCTTCTAAGGCTTGTGGCACGGTTAGGCCTTTGCGGTACACTTCTTTATAAGCGCGGCGAATTTCTAACAACGCTTCGCTGCTAAAGCCACGACGTTTTAAGCCTTCGGTATTGATACCGGCAGGCACACAAGGGGCACCATGCACCATTAAATAAGGAGGGACATCTTTTAATACAATAGAGCCACCACCGCAAAAACTATGTGCACCAATTTTGACAAATTGATGTACGCCTGTCATGCCGCCTAAAATGGCCCAATCACCAACATGCACATGCCCCGCTGCCTGAGCACCACTGGCGAAGATGATATTGTTACCAATAACGCAGTCATGCGCGATATGCGTGGTGTTCATAAATAAATTATGGTCGCCGATTATGGTTTTACCTTGATCTTGCACCGTACCACGGTGCACTGAGCAGCCTTCACGGAACACATTGTAATCACCAATAATCAGCTCTGTCGGTTCACCTTTGTACTTTTTATCCTGACAAGCTTCACCAATACTGGCGAATTGGAAAAAATGGTTACCTTTACCGATGTTAGCAGGGCCTTTGATGGCAACGTGCGTTTCTAACACACAGTCGTCGCCTAACACCACATCGTGACCGACGTAGCAAAAGGCCCCTATTTTTACATTTTGTCCCAACTTAGCGCTGGCTTCAATTACTGCGGTAGGATGAATCACGTTACATCTCTCTTCTGGCACACATAAGTTCAGCGCTGCATACGACTTGACCGTCGACTTTTGCTTCGCCATAAAACTTCCAAATGTTGCGACGTTCCTTTAAAAATTTCACTTCTAAAATTAAGGTATCACCGGGCACTACCGGTTTTTTAAAACGGGCTTCATCAATGGCGGCAAACAAATACAATTCATTTTCTGAACGTTCTGTTGCCGTTTTAAAACCTAAAATCCCGGTAGCTTGTGCCATGGCTTCTAAAATCAGTACACCAGGGAAGATTGGCATGCCGGGGAAATGACCAGTAAAAATAGGCTCATTGATGGTAACATTTTTTAGTGCGGTCAATGACACGCCTGGTGTGTAATCCAACACCTTATCAATTAATAAAAACGGATAGCGATGTGGCAACAAGGCCATGATTTCCTGAACATCCAGGCTATTAAGTGAGTTAGCCAAAATTAATCCTCTGAGGCGCTATCAGCAGAACCGTCTGCTGCGGCCAATTGTTTTTCCAATAATTTTACGCGCTGATACAGTTGATCAATTTGCCGTAATTTCGCCGTCGTTTTTCGCCACTCGGCATTTGTTGTTGCAGGCAAACCTGAAGTATAGACGCCTTTTTCAGAAATGGATTTCATGACCATGGCCATTCCTGAAATATGTACACCATCACAGATAGAAATATGACCGTTAATGGCAGCTGCGCCACCGATAATACAATAACGACCAATGGTCGTGCTGCCGGCAATTGTCGTTGCACCGGCAATCGCAGTATGATCACCAATTACGACGTTATGGGCAATTTGAGAAAGGTTATCAAGAATAACGTTATTACCAATCACCGTATCGTCGATAGCACCACGATCAATACAGATATTCGCACCGATCTCGCAATCATCACCGATACGCACACTACCCGTTTGTGGGATCTTCAGCCAACGGCCACGTTCATTGGCAAAGCCAAAGCCATCCGCACCAATAACCGCGCCACTTTGGATAACGCAACGCGCACCAATTTTTACGCCATGATAAACGGTAACATTAGCCCACAGGCGGGTATTTTCGGCAATTTCAGCGCCTTCGCCGATAAAGCAGCCGGCACCAATTTGCACCCCTGCCGCAATTTTTGCGTTAGCCGAAATAACCGCATTGGCACCGATATGGGCATCAGCGGCAATATTGGCACTGGCATCAATTACAGCACTTGGCGCAATACCCTGTTTAGCTGTGTCAGGTGTGGTGTCAAATAATTGTGCGGCTTTGGCAAAAGCAACATAAGGATCGGCCACCACTAAGCTGTTAACTCCGGGGGCAACGAAAGGTAAATCTGTAGCTTTAATCAGCACCGCACTGGCCTGAGTATCGGCTAAATATGAACGGAACTTGCTGTTAGATAAAAAGCTCAATTGGCCTGGGCCAGCTTTTTCTAAAGAGGCAACAGCAGAAACGCCGCAAGCGGCGTCTCCGTTAAGTTCTGCATTAAGCTTTTCAGCTAAAACAGAGAGTAGCATCACAGTATTATTTCGCCTTGCCGACCTGTTGAATCACTTTTTCAGAGATATCAAATTCTGGTTTAGCATAAACTGCTGAAGTTGCATTTAACACTACATCAAAATTTTCACGAGCCGCAACCACATCAATAGCGGCTTTAATCAGACCAAGAATACGGTTACGCTCTTCTGTTTGACGCTGACGAATTTGCTCATCCAGAGGGCGTGCTAGTGTTTCATACTGTTGGCGCTGATTGTTAACTGTCTCTGTTAAATCTTTTTGTTGTTTTTCGCTCATGGTAGGACCATCACGACGCAATTTCTCAATATTGAAATTGATATCGGTTTCTAACTTGTTCACTTCAGCTATTTTCGCGGCGAACTCGTTTTTGATCGTCTCTTGCACTTGTGCGGCTTGCGGGATACTCGCTGCAACAGCGGCTACATCAACAAAACCAATTTTTACTTCTTTAGCTTGTGCATTACCGGTATAAAGCATCGCCACTACAACAAATACTGCAGATTTAAAAAGATTTGAATTAAACATCTTATTTCCTATCATGTTCTAGAAAGTTGTACCAATATTGAAACTAAAGTTTTCTTGTAAATCACCGTCGTATTTCTTAATGATTTTCGCCAAACTAAAGGTCAAAGGCCCCATAGGTGAAATCCATTGTACCGATATACCTGCTGTTGCTCTTATCAAGCTAGGATCAGAATAATCGATGAGTGCAGGATCACGATCACTCGCGATCAACTGTACCAAATTGGCATAACGATTAATATCAAATTCTGTGTCCCAGACGTTACCTGCATCAACAAATATACTGGTGCGCACTGAATTACGATTTTCTTCTTTTAAAAATGGTGTGGGGGTAATTAATTCCAGCGTCAACATCGCCATCGCATTACCACCAATCGAGCGCTGCGACACCTGATAAGAGTCATTACTGATATCACCAGGGAAGGCAATACTACCGCCTATTGGATCAGGTACGCCCGGTACTGAACTGGTTGAACGGAAGATAGCATGAGGACCGATAATACGGTTTTCAAAACCCCGCAGGTTAGTACCACCACCGTAAAAGTTTTCGGTAAAGGGTAAGGTGTAATCGTAACCATCTTTATCACCGTAACCATTACCATAACCTAATTCGAACTTGGCACGGAATGACCACTGATGATCATTACTCAATGGCACATACTGCTGCGCTTCAAAGTTAGTTTTAAAGTACTGCAAATCAGAATTAGGCGTAGTGACGCGCAAGGATAAGTTCATCATGCGACCTGCGGTAGGGAACAAACCCCGGTTTAACGTACTGTGCATCCACGACGTACTTAATTCAAAGTTAGTGAAATCATAACCACCGTCTGGATTAGACGCATCTAACAATACCGCGCGAAAATGACGTAACTGGTCATATTCGTTAATTTGGTTGATCTTGTTAACTGAAACATTGGCACCGAAGTTTAAGCGGTTACGCTCGTTAATCGGATAACCGACGTTAGCGCCGACGCCATAACTTCTGCGGTTGTAGGCTTCAAGGTTAGATGAGGTGCCGCTGTAATCGAGATCTGAATAAAATACCTGACCACCTAAGCTGATGCCATCCAAGGTATAGTAAGGATCGGTATAGCTAAGCGTCACGCTCTTTTGGTATTTGTTGGTATTAAGATTAATACCGGCTGAGTTACCCGAGCCTAAAAAGTTGTTTTGTTCCACACCAATCTGGAACGACAGACCTTGGAAGCTACCATAAGACACACCCGCATTAAAACTGCCTGATGGTTGCTCTTTGATAGTAAAACCAATATCCACTAAATCATCAACACCTGGCACCGGTGAGGTAGCAAAGTCGACTTTTTCAATGTACATCAGACGTTGTAAACGCTCTTTTGACAACTCTAACGAGTCGTTAGATAACCAAGCGCCTTCCATCTGCCGTAATTCGCGACGAATAACTTCGTCTTTGGTGCTGGCATTGCCTTTAATATCAATACGACGCACGTAAACGCGTTTACCTGGATCGACACTGATGGTTAACGCCACTTCTTTTTTGTCATCATCAATGGTCGGAATCGTGCGAACTTTCGAGTTAGCATAACCAAAGCGCGCTAAGAAGCGAGCAATGCTTTCTTCGGTGAAGGTGACTAAAGCGCCGTTATACAGCTGGCCTTTTTGCAAAGGTAAAATAGCGTTAATGACCTCGTCTTGCCCAATCAAATCACCCACGAAATTAATTTCGCTAATGTTATATTGCTCGCCTTCTGTCACGTTCATGGTCACATAAACAGCAGTTTTATCTGGGCTAACTGCCACCTGTGAAGAGTCGATATTAAAGCGCAGGTAGCCGCGGTCAAGGTAGTAACTGTTGATCTTTTCAAAGTCACCTTGCAGCGTTTGCTTTTGATAGCGGTCCGAAGTCCAAAAACGCCACCAAGGCATATCTTGTTTTGATTCAACAACGCTAAGCAATTCTTCATTTGGGAAGATTTGGTTACCGACGATGTTGATTTGACGCACAGAAGCGGCATCGCCCTCTTCAAAGGCAAACTCAAGATTGACGCGGTTACGCGGCAGGTAGGTGACTTTGACTTCAACCTTAGCCTGATATTTACCCACACCGTGGTAAAACTCAGTTAAACCGTTTTCAATATTTTTGAGGATCGTTTTATCAAGCGGCTCTCCCACTTGGATCCGATTGCCAGCAAGACTTTCGTTAAGCTGCTCTTCTTTAATATCTTTGTTGCCTTTGAACTCGATATTATTGATGGTTGGACGCTCGCGCAGCCGATAAATAACGGTGTTACCATCACGGTATACCCGAATATCATCGAAGTGACCGGCGCTATATAGCGTGCGAATACTGCGCGACAAAGCAAAGTCTGTCACGGTATCACCAATGTTGAAAGGCAGGTTATTAAGTGCCGCACCCAGTGCAACACGTTGCAGGCCTTCGACCTGGATATCCTGTACGGTAAAAGATTCTTCAGCAAGCACCGAGTTGCTGCCTGTAGCAAGCAAGATCGCAGCTACTAATCGTTTAATTGTCATTATTTGAACTACTTATGATTAGTTTATTACAAACGAGAAATATCGTTGAGCAGCGCAATTCCCATTAACATTAGCAGGACTAAAGCACCGAAGCGAAAACCTATATCCTGCGCTCTCTGAGAGACAGGTTTACCGCGTATTAGTTCCACCACAAGATACATTAAATGGCCTCCATCCAAAATAGGTAAGGGCAATAAATTGATTACGCCCAGATTAACACTGATCAATGCCATAAAAGACAAAAACGCGATCAGGCCAATACTGGCGGAGCTTCCTGCACCTTGTGCAATCGAAATGGGACCACTCAAATGTTTTACCGACACATCGCCGGTTAATAATTTGCCAACCATGGCAAAACTGAGCCGCGTTAGCTGCCAGGTTTGATTTAACCCTTCAGCCATCGCAGCAAACACCCCATAGCGTTGGGTATAACGCAGGCCCTCAGGCCAAGGTGACACGGTAGGTACCACGCCCAACACCCCTAAACTAAAACTAGCGCTGTCTTGCGTTAATGCTGGCGTTGCGTCGAGTGTCAGTTGCTGATTATCTCGCAGCAGCATAAAACGCAAAGTTTGCTCAGGTTGATTTTTTATCGCCTGCTCCACTTCGCTCCAGGCACTAATGGGCTGGCCATCAATTGCCAAAATGATATCGCCCGCTTGCAAACCCGCAGCGTCGGCAGCAGAGCCTGGGGAGATCATCGCCAGGGTAGTAGTGGCCTGAGGCAGCAATAACGACAAACCTAAACTTTGGAAAACAGAATCACGCTCAGGGTCAAATTGCCAATCGCGTGTGTCGAGCACAACTTCACGCTGTCGAGCCGTTTCTGTATGTTCTAAGGTTAAACGAATTTCAGAACGACCCAATTGTTCGACTAACAGTAAGTTTGCTGTGCGTACATCGCGTGAGGGTCGACCATTAACGGCCAGTAATTGTTCATTTTGCTGCACCCCGGCCAGTGCCGCGATAGATTGCGGTTGGGCTTGCGCTATCACCGGTTTGACTTCCGGCACACCAATAAGATACATCACCCACAGCAAGAAAATGGCAAAGATAAAGTTGGCTGCTGGGCCTGCGACCACAATAGAGATGCGCTGCCAAACCGTTTTATGATTAAAGGCGAGATCTTTAAATTGTGGCAAAACAGGATCGACTCGCTCATCGAGCATTTGCACATAGCCGCCAAGCGGAATTGCAGCGATAACAAATTCAGTACCTTGACGATCACGCCAACGCACTAAGCTTTTGCCAAAGCCAATAGAAAAACGCTTTACCAGCACGCCATTTTTACGTGCCAGCCAAAAATGACCAAATTCGTGAACGGTGACTAAAATACCTAGCGCGACCACAAAACTCAGCGCATTCAACAAAAAAGCCGACATTAACCCCTCTCCAACAACTGCCGAGCATAGGCTCGTGTTTCGGTATCGAGCGACAATATATCATCCAGCGCGTGCGCTTGATAGGTTAGGAAGCGATTGAGGCATGAAGCATTAATCTTATGGATACCGTTAAAGCTTAATTTTCCGGCAAGAAAAGCCGCCACAGCCACCTCATTAGCCGCATTCAGTGCTGTGGTTGCCCCCTGACCTGCGGCGCAAGCGTCCATCGCTAAATACAGGTTTGGATAGCGTGCAGCATCGGCTTGCTCAAAGGTAAATGACTGTAAGCTAAAGAAATCTAAGGGTGGAACTGGACTACTGATCCGCGATGGAAATGCCAAAGCATGTGCAATCGGCGTGCGCATGTCGGGTTGACCCAGCTGTGCCAGCACGGAACCGTCGGTATATTGCACCATCGAATGAATGATACTTTGCGGATGAATCACCACTTGAATATCTGCGGCCTGACAATTGAACAGCCAGCGCGCCTCGATAAACTCTAAGCCTTTATTCATCATGGTTGCACTGTCGACTGAGATTTTTTGTCCCATACTCCAATTAGGATGGGCTACCGCCTCGGCAACGGTAATTTGCTCAAAAGTGTCCAACGGGCGATTAAGAAAAGGCCCACCACTGCCCGTCAGTAATAAGCGAGAAATACCAAACTGCTGCAAGGTGGCTTGCTGGGTATTTTGCTGGAAAGCTAACGGCAGACATTGAAAAATCGCATTATGTTCGCTGTCTATCGGCAATAAAGTGGCACCATGGGCAGCCACCTTTTGCATAAACAACTCACCGGTCATCACTAGGGCTTCTTTGTTGGCTAAAAGTACCGTTTTACCTTGCTCGACTGCAGCCAAGGTTGGTAGTAAGCCCGCAGCACCGACTATCGCTGCCATGACGATATCAGCGTCTGGATGCCCGGCTAACGCCACTAAGCCAGCTTCGCCGCTTAAGACCTCAGTCGTTAAGCCCGCTACTTTTAACTTTGTAGCCAGCTCTGCAGCCGCAACGCTGTCTTGCATCGCAGCAAAACGCGGTCTCACCGCCAAACATTGTTGCAATAATTTGTCGACACCGGTGGCAGCCGTTAATGCTAATACCTGGAATTGCTCGGGATGCTCAGCTAATACCGATAAGGTACTGCAACCAATCGACCCTGTTGCCCCCAGAATAACCACTTGCTTCATAAAAACTGTTTACCTAAAAAGGCCAACATCAGTGCAAACACCGGTGCGGTCGCCGTTAAGCTATCAATACGATCTAAGATACCACCGTGCCCGGGTAAGAAAGCCCCGCTGTCTTTTTTGCCCGCTACACGTTTAAACATACTCTCGCTTAAATCACCGAACACCGATAACACGGTAAGTAACACGGCAGCCACATACCAGTACAGGCTGTGATCGGTTTTCTCCAGCCACGCTAACAGCGCAGTGACCATCAATAAGACAAAAACTAAACCACCGAGCATGCCTTCCAACGTTTTCCCTGGGCTCACTTTGGGCAGTAATTTGGTGCGACCCAATGGCTTTCCGACCAAATAGCCACCAATATCCGCGGCCCACACTAAGCCAAGTAAACAACAAATTAGCCAAGCACCATAAAAGGGTGTTTCATCATAATGCATGCCGCGAATGAAAATTAAAGCCGCCCAAGCGGGTAACAGTGTGAACCAGCCCATCAGTGCGCGTCTAACGCCACTGGTGGCCCACAAGGTTTGACTGTTTGGGAAGGTTAACACTAAGACGATAGCCAGCGTCCACCAGGCTGCGCCGAGCAATAACAAACTGAATAACAGTAGATTACTACTCAATGGCTCGCTAAATGACACTAGGCTATACCAGCACAACATAATAAGCGCAGTTAAGATGACATAACTGGCTCTAATACGCCGAGCGGCTAAACCACAAAAGCCGCTCCATTCCCATGCGCCCAGTAAAAACGCCGCAGATAACACCGCGGCAAAGCCGACCAAAGGTAAATAAAAAACCGCGACCAGCGCCAAAGGCGCAAGGATTAATGCGGTGATCACGCGTTGCTTAAACAATATGATTATCCTTTATTTTCAGCAGCAAGCTCTCGGATCTGGGCACCCGTACAACCAAAACGTCGCTCTCTGTTAATAAAGGTAGCTATCGCTTCAGAAAATACTTGTTGGTCAAAATCAGGCCAGAGGGTTTCAGTAAACCATAACTCAGCATAGGCAGCTTGCCATAATAAAAAGTTGCTGATGCGTAAATCGCCACCGGTTCTAATTAATAAATCCAACTCTGGCTGATCGGCCATTTGTATTTCGCGAGCCATTAACTGTTCGGTAATCTCAGCGGGGGTTAATTTTCCCTGCTGTACCTGTTCAGCCAGTTGCCGGCTTGCAGCAACGATATCCCAACGACCACCGTAATTTGCTGCGATATTCAGCGTCATCGCAGTATTAGCGGCGGTAAGAGCTTCTGCTTTTTTTATATTTTGTACCAGCTTATCGCTAAATGCAGATAAATCGCCAATAATTTTCAGGCGAATATTATTTTTATGCAGAGATTTTACTTCTTTTTGTAACACCAGCATAAAAAGTTGCATCAGCGTACTGACTTCTTCTTCAGGTCGCCGCCAGTTTTCACTACTAAAAGCGAACAGCGTTAAAGAAGGAATGCCTAATTCACGACAAAAACTGACACTACGGCGAACCGCTTCAACGCCTTTTTTATGCCCCCAAACGCGGGGCTTGCTCTGACGCTCTGCCCAGCGTCCGTTACCATCCATGATAATTGCCACATGCTGCGGCAACGCTTGTTGTTTAAGCTGTGAAACTGCAGTCATCAGTTAACCTGTTATTGTTGTTCTTATGTGCCAACGCTGCCGTTGCACGCCACATTTTATTGGGTTAAACAAAAAAGCGCCGCGAAGTTAGACTGACACGGCGCTTTCTTCATACTATTTCATACTAAAAACAGCAACAAATGAAAGGTCTGAAATCAGACTTCCATCAGTTCCTTTTCTTTTTCTGCTAACACTTCGTCCACTTTTTTCACGAACAGATCAGTGACTTTTTGGATCTCATCTGCCGCTCTACGCTCATCATCTTCACTGATTTCTTTATCTTTTAATAGCGATTTAAAATCAGAATTCGCATCACGACGAATATTACGAATGGCCACTCGACCGGCTTCAGCTTCACCGCGTACCAGTTTAACTAAGTCGCGACGGCGCTCTTCCGTTAATGCAGGTAACGGCACACGGATCACAGTACCTGTAGACATTGGGTTTAAACCCAGGTTAGAGGCCATGATGGCTTTTTCTACCGCCGGTGTCAGGCTTTTGTCGAACACGGTAATGGCTAAGGTACGCGAGTCTTCAATAGACACGTTTGCCAGTTGACGTAACGGCGTATCTGCACCGTAATAAGAAACCTGAATGCCGTCTAGCAGACCTGGATGCGCACGGCCTGTACGCACTTTACTTAATTGAGTTTTAAGAGCATCAACGCTTTTATCCATCCGGACTTGAGCGTCAGCAATAATGTCGTTAATCACGATCGTTATCCTTTTTTATTTATGCAGCAGTAACGCAGTCGTTTAGTTTACTGTAAATTTTCCGCGTGGTCGATGATTGTGCCTTCATCGTCACCCATAATCACGCGTTTAAGTGCGCCGGGCTTGTTCATATTGAACACACGAATTTGTAAATTGTGATCGCGCGCTAGGGTAAAAGCGGCTAAATCCATGACTTTTAATTCTTTGTCGAGAATTTCATTATAGGTTAATTTGCTATACAAGGTAGCAGCCGGATCTTTTACTGGGTCAGCTGAATACACCCCGTCGACCTTCGTGGCTTTTAATACGGCGTCGGCTTCAATTTCAATACCGCGTAAACAGGCCGCAGAATCAGTGGTAAAAAATGGATTACCCGTACCGGCCGAGAAAATCACCACACGGCCTGATTTTAGTAAGCTAATGGCTTCTGCCCAGCTGTAGTTATCACACACCCCGTTTAACGGAATTGCACTCATCATCCGAGCATTAACATAAGCACGGTGTAAAGCATCACGCATAGCTAAGCCATTCATTACCGTGGCTAACATCCCCATGTGATCGCCGACCACCCGGTTCATCCCTGCTTTAGCCAAGCCCTCACCACGGAAGATATTTCCGCCACCAATCACAATACCGACTTGTACACCGAGTTCAACGAGTTCTTTAATTTCTTGCGCCATGCGATCTAGCACTTTGGGATCAATACCAAAGCCTTCGTCTCCCATTAAGGCTTCACCGCTCAGTTTTAAAAGGATGCGACGGTAGGTTGGTTTCGGATTAATGCTCATAATTTCCCCATTATGCTATTAGAATTAGTCAGGCAAAAAAAAACCGCGACTCAGGTCGCGGTTATTTTAGCTGTTTTCAGCAAATTGCTAAAGCGTAAATTACTTTTTAGCAGCAGCAATCTGTGCTGCAACTTCAGCTGCGAAGTCTTCTTCTTTCTTCTCAATACCTTCGCCTACTTCTAAGCGAATGAAAGAGATGGCCTTAGCACCGTTTTGCTTTAAGAATTCGCCAGTAGAGATTGACGGATCTTTAACGAACGGCTGACCTGTTAAACTCACTTCGCCAGTGAATTTAGCCATACGGCCGGCAACCATCTTCTCAGCGATTTCTTGTGGCTTACCAGAGTTAACCGCGATTTCGATTTGAATTTGACGCTCACGCTCAACTTCTTCAGCTGAAACGTCTTCCGGGTTAACATAACCTGGGTTGTTGGCAGCAACATGCATAGCCACGTCTTTAGCGATATCTTCGTTACCGCCTTCTAACACGGCTAATACACCAATACGACCAGAGTGGATGTATTGACCGATTACCGCACCTTCAACTACGGCTACGCGACGTACGTTCATGTTTTCACCGATTTTAGCAACCAGTGTAGCACGCGTATCATCAACAGAAGCACCGTTTAAGTCAGCCGCTAATAATGCTTCAACTGTGTAAAGTTTTTGTGCTTGCGCTAAATCAGCAACGCTGTTTGCGAACGCTAAGAAACTGGCATCACGTGCCACGAAATCAGTTTCACAGTTAAACTCGATAGCAATACCTACACCGTTAGCTACGCGCGTGATGATCACACCTTCAGCAGCAATACGGCCGGCTTTTTTCGCAGCTTTCGCTAAACCACTTTTACGCATCGCGTCGATCGCGGCTTCGATGTCACCACCGGTTTCTTCTAAAGCTTTTTTACAATCCATCATGCCAGCGCCAGTGCGCTCGCGCAGTTCTTTTACTAAAGCGGCAGTTACAGCCATAAAAGCATCCTCGTAATTTAGTTCAGACAAACAGGGGCAAAATGCCCCTGTTGCAAAGTGATTCTGTCAAAGGGCTCGCGGTATTACAGCCAGCCCAAATCAGAAAAATTATTCTGCTTCAACGAAGGCTTCAGCTTCAGCTTGCACTTCGATGTTTTTGTCACGACCTTCCTGAATCGCCTGGCTAACAGCGCCCAGATATAACTGGATTGCGCGGATAGCATCGTCGTTACCAGGGATTACGTAATCAACACCTTTAGGATCTGAGTTAGTATCTACAATAGCTACTACCGGGATACCTAGGTTATTGGCTTCTTTGATCGCGATATGTTCGTGGTCAGCGTCGATAACGAACAGCACGTCTGGCAAGCCGCCCATATCTTTAATACCGCCTAAGCTCTTTTCCAGCTTGTCCATTTCACGAGTACGGTCTAAAGCTTCTTTTTTAGTCAGCTTGTCGAAAGTACCGTCTTGGCTTTGCGATTCAAGATCTTTCAGACGCTTGATAGACTGACGCACTGTTTTCCAGTTTGTTAACATACCACCTAACCAACGGTGATTTACGTAGAACTGGTCAACATTTGCTGCAGATTCTTTGATTGCTTCTGAGGCTGCGCGCTTAGTACCTACGAATAAGATTTTGCCTTTTTTCGCAGAAACTTGCTGGATGAACGCCAAAGCGTCATTCATCATCGGAACAGTTTGTTCTAAGTTGATGATATGAACACGGTTACGAGCACCGAAAATGAATGGCTTCATTTTTGGGTTCCAGTAACGAGTTTGGTGACCGAAGTGAACGCCCGCCTGGAGCATGTCGCGCATAGAAACTTTTGCCATGATATTAATTCCTGTTAAGGGGTTAGGCCTCCATGCATCCCATATGCCGACTCAGCTTTCGCTAAGCACCCCGGAATATGTGTCGATGCATGTGTGTTATTTAATTAAGGTTAGTGCAATCTGCTTAAGCACTGAACTGTCTAACTTATTGCCAGAAATTCTGTAAAGCTACAGCACACGAGCCTTAAGTTAGGGTACAATGCAATTTGCTAAATTGCGGCGCGCTTTATACCATAGGCAGCTTGCAAACACAATGAAATGTGTAAATTAACAGCATTATCCTTTCAACAGATGTATCAGAGAGAGCAGGCATGACAGCACCTATTAAAACCCCAGCAGAAATCGAAAAAATGCGCATTGCAGGCCGACTTGCTGCCGAAGTGCTGGAGATGATTGAGCCGCATGTTGTCGCGGGTATTACTACTGATGAACTGAACACGATTTGTCATAATTATATTGTGAATGAACAACAGGCCATTCCTGCCCCACTGAATTATCACGGTTTTCCTAAGTCAATTTGCACCTCGGTCAATCAGGTGATTTGTCACGGCATTCCAAACGATAAAGCGTTAAAAGAAGGCGATATCATTAATATCGATATTACCGTGATTAAAGATGGCTATCACGGTGACACCTCTAAAATGTTCGTTATCGGCAAGCCAAGCATCATGGCTGATCGCCTGATTAAAGTGACACAAGAGGCCATGTACTTAGGTATTAAAAAAGTGAAAGATGGCGTGCGCTTGGGTGATATTGGCCATGCTATTCAACAACATGCCGAAAAATTCAGTTACAGCATTGTCAGAGAATACTGTGGCCATGGCATTGGCGCCGTGTTCCATGAAGATCCGCAAGTCTTGCATTACGGTCGCCCAGGCACAGGTGAAGTGTTGAAAAGTGGCATGTGCTTGACCATTGAACCCATGATCAACGCCGGTGGCCGCCACAGTAAGTTGCTAGCCGATGGCTGGACGGTAGTGACCAAAGATCGCAGTTTATCGGCACAGTTTGAACACACAATTTTAGTGACCGACACCGGCTGTGAAATCCTGACCCTGCGTAAAGATGAAACCTTTGAACGGATCGTCACCGCGGAATAACTGCCTTACAGGAGATTAATGTGACCCAGGCTCTTAGTTTTAACCGCGCGCTGCCCGAGCACTATTCACTAGACGCTTACAAAAAGCACTTTGCAGAATTTCAAGAGTTTCAGGCACGGGCTTTTCATAGTCAGCCCATTAATATCCTGGTAAAAAGCCGTGCGAGTTTTATTGATGAAGTACTACTTGAGCTCTGGCAACATTGCGCTCTGGCTAAAGATAAAGCCATCAGTTTAATCGCCGTGGGGGGGTATGGTCGCGGTGAGTTACACCCCTACTCTGATGTTGACTTATTATTACTGGTTGATAAACGCCCCGATAGCAATCAACAAGAGGCTATCGCCCGTTTTATTACCATGCTGTGGGATTTACGCTTAGAAGTCGGCCACAGTGTCCGCACCTACAAAGAAACCTTAAGCCTAGGCAAAGACGATATTACCATCGCCACCAATCTTTTGGAGATGCGCTTACTCACCGGCAATAAAACCCTGTTTCAAGAATTACAAACCGCGGTCAATGCCGATAGTTTTTGGACCAGCCAAGCGTTTTTTCAGGCTAAACGCCATGAACAACAACAGCGCCATGCCCAGTATCACGGCACGGCATACAACCTTGAACCGAATTTAAAAGCCAACCCGGGTGGTTTGCGTGATATTCAAACCATCGGTTGGGTAGCCAAACGCCATTTTAATACCCGCACGATGCGCGAGTTAGTGGCTTATCAATATCTTACTGAAGATGAATACCAAGAGCTGATCGAATGTGAAGCCTATTTATGGCAGATGCGCTTCTCTTTGCATTTAGAAGCGGGCCGTAACGAAAACCGTATTTTGTTTGACTATCAACCCGCCGCGGCTGAACGCTTAGGTTTTGGCTCGGATGGTAAAGCCTCAGTAGAACGAATGATGAAGCGGTTTTTTCGGACAGTTCAACGCGTCAGTGAACTAAACGAAATGTTGTTGCAACACTTTGAAGGCAGTATTCTTAATTCGCAACAAAAACTCAAAGTCAGTCAGTTAGATGATTATTTTGAGTTGCAAGGCCATTTAATTAAAGCGCGCGACAGCGCGGTGTTTGCCCGACGCGATAATTTGTTGCGGCTGTTCTGGCATATCGCCAATAACTCCAATATTACTGGCGTGCACTCGACCACTATTCGCTTAATTCGCCAAGTCCGACGGCGCTTAATGGGTGACTTACAAGATTATGAAGCCTGTCGCCAACTGTTTCTAACCCTACTGCGCCACCCGCGCGGTATGGATTTAGCGGTGACCTTGATGCACCGTTATGGCATTTTAGCGGCCTATTTACCTCAGTGGCGCAATATCGAAGGCCAAATGCAATTTGATTTGTTTCACGCCTATACCGTAGACGAGCATACCCACCGCTTATTAAAAAATTTGTACAAATACAGCCTTGCTGAGCATGAAAGTGAGTTTCCACTGTGCACGGCTATTGTCAAAAAAATGGAAAAGCCAGAGCTGTTATACCTCGCCGGCATTTTCCATGATATTGCCAAAGGCCGTGGCGGTGATCATTCTGAATTAGGCGGTATGGATGCACGGGAATTTGCCAAGTTGCACAAACTGAGTGAATTCGACAGTAAGCTAATTGCTTGGTTAGTGGAAAACCACTTACTCATGTCGGTAACCGCACAACGCCGCGATATTCACGACCCTGAAGTTGTGGCCGAATTTGCCGCCAAGGTGCGTGATGAAACGCGTTTAAACTATTTGTATTGTTTAACGCTGGCCGATATTCGCGCCACCAATGATACCTTGTGGAATGATTGGAAAGGCTCACTGCTGCGTGAATTGTTTTTAGCCACACAAAAAGCGTTTCGTCGTGGTTTAGAAAAACCGATGGATTTACGCGATCTGATCCGGGAAAACCAAAGCGAAGCCCTGCCCATGCTATTACGGCAAACCTTTATTGAAAGTGAAGTGTTGCAGTTATGGAGTCGCATCAAAGCAGATTATTTTGCGCGCTACAGCCCAAAACAAATTGTCTGGCATACCGAACACATTTTAAAGCATAAAACACCGAATGAACCTTTAGTACTGGTGAGTAAAGCACCAATCAAAGGCGGCACCCAAGTGTTTGTTTACACAAAAGATCAACCCGGTTTATTTGCGAAAATGGTCGCCGCGCTAGACAGTAAAAAGGTGAACATTTTCGACGCGCAAATCATGACCAACAAAGACGGTTATGCGATGGATACTTTTGTGATTTTAGAGCAAAACGGTGAAACCGTGAACTCCCCCTCGCGCCAGCAAAGTATCAAGAAAGCGCTAGAGCAATATATTCTTGGCAAGCCTGATTTATCGCGACAAAAACCAAAACTCTCTCGGCAAATGCGCCAATTTACCGTGCCACCGAAAGTGGTATTTTTACCAGGCAATACCCGCTATCGTACCATGCTAGAAATTGCTGCATTGGATACGCCGGGTTTATTGTCTGATCTAGGCCAAGTGTTTCAACAGTGCGGTGTGAATATTCACGCGGCAAAAATCACCACCATCGGCGAGCGCGCCGAAGACTTTTTCTTAATTTCTAACGCAGAGGATGACGCGCTGACAACTGAGCAACAAAGCCAGTTAAGACGGGTGTTAATCTCGCAACTCTCGCAGCAAACAGAAGGCTAAATGACGAATGTCTGACTTAAAAAACCTTATCGAAACGGCGTTTGAACAACGTGCTGACATTACCCCAAAAACCGTGACCGCCGAATTAAAACAGGCTGTCGAGCAAGTGTTAAGCATGCTGGATAACGGTAGCGCCCGTGTCGCAGAAAAAATTGCCGGTGAATGGGTAGTACATCAATGGCTGAAAAAAGCGGTACTGTTATCGTTTCGGATCAACGATAACGAAGTGATGGATGGCGCCGAAAACCGCTTTTTTGACAAGGTACCAATGAAATATGCTAACTACACTGATGCACAATTCCGTGCCGATGGCGTGCGAATTGTACCGCCTGCTGCCGTGCGTCGCGGTAGCTACATTGGTAAAAACGTGGTGGTGATGCCGTCTTACGTTAATATTGGTGCTTATGTGGGCGAAGGTTCAATGGTTGACACATGGGCCACCGTCGGTAGCTGTGCGCAAATTGGTAAAAACGTGCATTTATCAGGCGGCGTTGGCATTGGTGGTGTGTTAGAGCCACTGCAAGCAAACCCAACGATTATCGAAGATAATTGCTTTATCGGCGCACGTTCTGAAGTGGTTGAAGGCGTTATTATTGAAGAAGGCGCAGTACTCTCAATGGGCGTCTATATTAGCCAAAGCACCCGTATTTATGATCGTGAAACGGGGCAAATTAGCTATGGTCGCGTACCTGCCGGCGCAGTTGTCGTGCCAGGTACCATTCCTTCTAAAGATGGCAGCCACAGCTTATACGCTGCGATCATCGTGAAAAAGGTTGATGCGCAAACTCGTGCTAAGGTTGGTATTAACGCGCTATTACGTAGTATTGAAGAATAAACCTGAATACTGATAAGTTCACACCTTGCTGCTAAAATAGCAAGGTGTGTTGCTATGCATTAGCGTGGTGCAAACATAAATAATGCCCACAACACCGCAGCGCCAATGGCAAATACCGTATATTCTAAACGTTTCTCAAAGCGTAACTCTGCATCTTTATTGGCTGGCACAACGATAGCCGATACCAGACATACTAGCGCGGTTATCAGTAATAACAATGTTACTGCAAACTCCACTGCTGAACCTAGCTCTACTAACCACACGGACATTTCATACCTCTGCTTATTAGCTTATTGAAATCGGTCACATCTTAACACAATGCGCGCTATGGCTGCAGTGACGCCAGCAAAAGACGGTTAAAAACCTCAACAGCAAATGGCGAGATTTTGTTACGTTTTGTCACAGTCTATGCAGGGTTTTCTGGTACGAAGTCGGTATACTAGTTTAAACAGCCAGTATTCGGAGGACATAATGTTTTACTTTTTTAAAGGGCTGCGCTTGCTGGGGCAAAAAGGCTTAAAACGTTTTGTGTTAATACCCTTACTGATTAATTTAGTGCTGTTCTTTATGGCGTTTTATTGGATGTGGCAACTGCTACAGTCGTTTATTGTGCATATTCAGCAATGGCTTCCGCAATGGCTGCATTGGTTAGAGTATTTATTGATCCCGCTGGGGGTGATGTCATTACTGCTCAGTTTTGCCTATAGCTTTACGATGGTCGCTAATTTTATTGCCGCGCCCTTTAATGGCTTACTCAGTGAAAAAACCGCCTCGCTACTCAGTGGCAAAGCGATCCCCGAAGTGAGTTTGCGACAATTTCTGCATGACGCGCCGCGTTTACTGGCGCGAGAATGGCAAAAACTGTGTTATCTATTACCTCGGGCTACCATCCTGTTTATTCTGTGTTTATTGATCCCGGTGGCGGGCCCCTTTCTGTGGTTTTTTATCAGCGCCTGGTTCTTTAGCCTGCAATATCTCGATTACCCGTTTGATAACAACAAGGTGAGTTTTACCGAGCTAAGACGTCAACTAAGACAAGCGCCTGCCCTCAGCTTATCTTTTGGCAGTGCCGTGGCACTCTTTAGCATGGTGCCGTTGCTGAACTTATTAGTAATGCCGGCCGCGGTATGCGGCGCGACAGTTCTGTGGTGTGAGCGTTTTGCCGAACACTATGATCCGGCATTACAGGCACCTGGGGCCCGTAGTTACCAGAAGTTAAACAAGTATTGTTAGAAGTGCTCAGCTAACCAAGGCAATGCAACATCTTCAGCTTGCAAGGTTTCACCGGCATCGATCTCTAACATCGGCGCCACCGCACTGGCTTGTAACTCAACAAGTAGCTCATTAACCTGCTGGCCAGCCGCACAAAAAGTATCATAACTGCTATCACCTAAAGCAATAACAGCATATTTTTTACCGGTTAATAGCGGAAACTGATCTTTGCAAGCCATATAAAAAGGAAACAACGAATCGGGAATATCACCCTGACCAGTCGTTGAAGTGATCACTAACCAACAATCCGCAGCAAAGGCTAACACCTCATTTAATTCTGCTGGTTGAAACCATTGCACCTGATAACCCTTGTTGGTTAATAACGGTAGCGCTTGCTCTGCAACATACTCTGCACCACCGTATACACTACCGACCATTATGGCGATTTTTTGCATGCTTGTGTCTCCAGAAAAAAATTAAACTGCTGGCGATAGTAAGCGGAGTCTACCGGCCAATTAAAGTGAGTAAAAAGTGTTGTTAATTCGTTTAGCCCTGCTTCGAGCAACAACGGCTGTCCGGTAATCGGATGGGGTAAGCGTAACGTGAATGCGCACAATAATAAACGATTGCAAGCAAACTGTTCACGAAACATCGCATTATGTTTACCATCACCATGGCTAGTATCACCGACAATCGGGTGGCGTAAATGGGCCATATGCCGGCGTAATTGATGTTTTCGGCCAGTGATGGGCTGCAGCGCCAGCAAGGTATAACGCGAGGTCGCATAACGACTAACAGGGATCGGCAACTCCACGCGTTGTAATGGTGAATAGCGACTAAACGCAGCTTGTGCGGCTTTATTCGCAGCGGCAAACTTGTCGGCAATCTTATCGAGTTGCTCGGTTAAAGCATAATCTAACTCACCTGCGGCAGTCACATAGCCTCGAACCACCGCTAAGTAACCTTTTTGCCACAGCCCTTGCTGATTTTGCTCTGATAATAACCGTGCCACCTCAGATGACAAAGCAAACAACAGTACCCCTGACGTAGGTCGGTCAAGCCGATGCACCGGATAGACATGTTGACCAATTTGATCGCGTACGGCCTGCAGTGCATAACGGCTGATTTCTTTGTCTAAAAAAGAACGATGCACCAACATGCCACTGGGTTTATCGACCGCAACCAGATACTCATCTTGGTATAAAATCGTTAAAGGTTCAGCAAAAGTGGAAGCTTCGGTGAGGTCATACGCTAGGGTTTGTTCAGACACAGATCTAACCTTGTAATCGCCGCTAACAGCGGTTGAATCTTCTCGTCTCGCCCGGCATACACCTGCTCTGCCATCGGTAAAATAGCGACTTTATTCGGTAGCGGTTGACCGGCAGCAAGCATCGTCTGCAGACGAGGAATTAAAACAAATTGCAACCACTGCTCCAGCGGCATGCTATCACAACAAAAAGGCATCGAACTGGCCATCGCCTGCGGCGAAGGTGGCTGCTGACTATACAGACCGGCTTGTTTTAGCGCTTGCATAATATCGGCTAGCAATAGGCTCAGGTGCTGACTCATACGGTTCCTCTCTGCTACAAGGCGGCAATTCTAGCACATTGTTGCTGCAACGCAGCATCTTGTAAAACCGCGAAGCAAACGCCATTATGTGGCTAACAAGGAGAAGCAATGACATCAATTTGGTTACTACTGCTGTTAGTCAGCGTAATTTATGGGTTTTGGATGCAACGTAAACAAGATGAGCGAGCTTTTGTGTTAGCACGCCAATTATGTCAACAGCATCAATTACAATTTTTAGAGTGTGGCCGCAATCGCCATCATTTTCGCAAATTGCAGCAAGGTTGGCGCTTACTCACCAGCTATCAGGTTGACTTTAGCAGTGATGGTGAGAGCCGCTATCAAGCAGAATTGCTATTAAGCGGCATGCGTGTGGCAAATTTTACTTTACCCGCGCATCGTATTTAAGACGGGGGCGATGTCCGGGCCAGGTGTTGTAATTTGCCGCTTAACTGGCCAGTTAAAAAGTCTTTATACATCACCCAATCGGCTGCCAAACTATAGAAAGGATAGTTAAACGTGGCCGGTTTATTATGCTCAAACAATAAATGGCCCAACCAAGCAAAGCCATAACCAATGACAGGTAAACTGAACAGCCATAGCCATTGTTGTGTTAACACTGCCCAAAACAGCACGACGAGCACTAAACTGCTACCCATATAATGTAAAGCCCGACATAGCGGATTGGCATGCTCGCTTAAATAATAGGGATAAAAATCGGCAAAACAGGTAAAACGTGCCATACCGTTTAACCTTGAACCGACTGACGGGCGCGAAACATTAAAGTGCCACTGACTGAGCCAAAAGCAAGCTCACTGACTTTTTGATATTGCTCATCTGCAAAAAAAGCGTGGTACTTTGCTAATGTGACAAAAACACCAATCCCTGCAGACGATGGATCTTCATCAACTAAGCCATCCACGGCCGCAATTAAATAGTGGCCCAACCCCGCATGCTGATATTTCGGCGCCACGGCAATAAAAGCCAGCATGTGATAGCGTTTTGCCGGCATGGCCGCATGAATTTTTTCTTCTTTATTTAACAGCTGTTTGGTAGAAACAAAGCCGGCAGTTAACAGCATTTTTAAACGCCAATGCCACAAACGACTGCTGCCAATGCCTGAATCTGGCCCGACTACACAGGCTACACCCAGTAACTGCTCTTGATTAAACAAGCCGATGATTGGCTGCCCGGCTTGCCAAAAAGTATTCAGCTCTTCGCGAATAGCGGAGCGCAAACGCGCTTCATAATCCGTGTCAGCAGCACGAAAAATTTCCATAAAAAGTGGGTCATCATGATAAGACTGAAATAACACTGAAGCAGCCAGTTTTAAATCTTCGCCTCCCAGCAAACTGGCCGTTAATTGAGAGGGTTCAAAATTAGTTACCTGAGCTAACATGCGGCACCTGCTATTGTTGTTGTTTTTTTATTCACAATAGCAGTGTCATGCTAGGTTGCCAAGTATGATTTTTACAGACGATGTATCGTTAATCACGCTAAATCACCGTGCAAAAAAGGTAATAAATACTATTCTTAACGTCAAACAGGAGTAAAAAATGGATACCACAGCAACCACGTTAGAAAATTTATTCGCGCAACTCGGTTTAGCCAATAGTACTAAAGCGATTGAAGACTTTATTCAAACGCACCAATTAACCGAAGACACCAACATTGCCAAAGCACCCTACTGGAATGAAGCGCAGGCGAGCTTTATTAATGAGGCACTACGAAATGATGCAGAATGGTGCGAAGTGATTGATCAATTAAATGCGCAACTACATCAAGTTGCTGCGCAATAACCGCTACTTATAAATAATTGTAGGCTTTCTCACCCCAACCACTGAGTTGATCGCCATGAAATACAATAGGCGTACATTCATCTTTTGTGGTTTTATTATCTCGGCGATTAAGTTGTGTGCGATAAAACAGCACTTGAACTTGCTCGCCGTTTTTCTGAAAGGCCTCGGTGAAATCAGGTGCACCGAGTAAAGTTTTTACTTCTGCTACGGAAAAGCCTAACTGTAACTGGTTAATTTTTTTCAAATTTTCATGTTGTGCTTTATCTGAAGCCAATTGATTTTTTGGCTCATCCGTATTGCCAATAGCCACGACACAACCACTTAACCCCAACACCAGAAACGCCACTACACCGGCTTTAATCATTTTAGTGCCCATACCCGACATAAGTCTTCTCCTTTTAAGTAATGCCAGTAATCAATAAAGTATGATACTTAACACGCCAAACCAAGCAAAATTGACACCAATTTTAAAATATTATTAATTTCAGCAACTTAAAAACATAGGGCTTTTGCTAAGGCCAAGGGAGTGGTAAATTAAACTACTTTTTGGTGAACCAGACGATCCGCTATGACCACAGCCATCCGTTTATTACAACACGCTGCAGCCCAATTGCGTCAAGAAGGCAAAAAGCCCAGCTTAGCGCTGTTTAAAGCGAAACTAACTGGGCAACTTAATGCACCAGAACTGTTTACAGCATACCAGCAATGGCGCCAGCAGCCGATCGCCGAAGAAGATCCTGCATTGGTCGCCGATCTGGCATTTAGTCGGCCCATCAATGCCGAGCAAGATATGAGCAGCCAGCTTAACCGCATTGAACAGAAACTCGATTTATTAATCAGCTTGTTAGAAAACAATAATGTATCTCGCTGAGTTACGGTTTCGGGTCATCGCTGATACCGATTTAACGCAGGCAGAACAAGCTATCCGTGCTTATATTGAAGCCTTAATCTTTAATGGCCAAGTATTAGGCAGAGAGTTTCCTACCGCATGGCAACAAGATACGTTTAGCAGCCGGGTTGTACTGGCCAGCCAAGATGCGCTTGCCAGCAAATGGCACAGTAATAGAGTACGATATGCTGAGCAACAATTAACCGAGGCGGGCCTCGGCTATGCCCAACACACCTTACTTGGCGCTGATTTGATGTCACAGCAAACCTGTGAAACCCTTCCCAAGAGCCTGATATTATTTACTAGCTTCGCCGATACCTGCTCACCTTTACGTTGTGCTGAAACCTTGCGACCCGTGCCACTCTTTTGGTTAACCGCAGCAGAAGACGATTTTGAAGCATTGATCCGCTGGCAGATCCAATATCAGGCCTTAGATGAAATACAGTTACAAGAAGATCGGGTACTACCGAAGATCGCCGAAAACAGTCTGCAGCAATTACATAGCAAATTAAATCGACGCGGCCGCCAATTGGCACAGCAGATCAGTCGACTTAATCAGCTGCCGATCTGGTATGCCCTTTACAGTGGCAGCAGTTCGGATTGTCAGCAAGACGCTAATAAATGTTGTCCCGGCTGTGGTGCTGATTGGCGTCTGGCGACGCCACGACTCGAGATGTTTGATTTTCAATGCGATAACTGCCAATTACTCAGTAATATCGCATGGGAGTGTCAGTCAAAACAAGCGTCGTAAACTTGAGGAGTTAAACTGGCTAGAAACGACGGCAGATCATCGGCAATTTTTTCCGAAACTTCTTTCCCAACATGCTCTAAGAATACCTCTCCGGTACTATTTAACACCGACAACATAATGTTGGCGTCATCAGTTACGGCAAAAAATACCGTGGCTCGCTGTTTTAAGCGTTGCTTCATTAAAATGTGACCAATAATGTTTTCTTGCAAACGGCTAATATCATCTTGATTCCAAGGCAATAGTAAAGCTAACTTGCCACGTGGATGCCCTGCGGCCATATTCGCTGCATAAAAACAGCTGTAAAAAGCTTTAATGGAGGGATGCAGCATTAACTCTAATGCTTGCTCAATATTGCTAAAATCCGCGGCGGGTTGCTGGGCAACAGGTAGCCAACTGACCTGATCCTCGGCTAACCATTGCTGTTGGCAAGGAGAAGGGCTAGCTGGATCGGCCCATGCCGTTAATGGCTGCGCCGTGGCCTGATGCCAAGTGACACTGTGTTCGATAAATTTTGCCAACGCTTGTTCAGTAGACACCTCTACTCCTCGGGACAGTTATGATAATATGCGCGGTATTGTAGCTAAAAAGACAGAGAAATGACAAAAAGCCATACCGACATTCTGGCCGACTTAAGTCTAGGCAAGATTACCGATTATGTTGATCACTACACTCCTACGCTGTTACAAGCGGTTCCTCGTAGCTTAGGCCGCCAAACACTTGGCATAAGCGATGCTGACCTGCCCTTTGTTGGTCAAGATATCTGGCACGGTTACGAACTATCTTGGTTAAACGCCAAAGGCAAACCCATGGTGGCGCTGGCGACTTTTGTGGTCCCGGTAGACTCGGCCAACTTAATTGAATCTAAATCCTTTAAATTGTATTTAAACAGCTTTAATCAAAGCCGCTTTGCTGATTTAGGTCAGGTTTATCAAGCATTACAACAAGACTTATCGGCGTGTGCTGGTAAGCCAGTGCAAGTTAGCCTGCATAATGTAAGTGAAATTATGGCGTTTCAAGCAACCTGGATCCCAGGTATCTGTTTAGATGAATTAGATATTAGCGTTGACCAGTATCAGTACGATGCCAGCCTACTGGCATTAGAGCCGAACCGAGATCGCGTTGATGAAAAGCTGCATTCGCATTTGTTAAAATCAAATTGCTTAATTACCTCGCAACCCGATTGGGCCAGTATTTATATTCATTATCGCGGCCCAGCACTGTCGCATGAAGCCTTATTAAAATATTTAATCAGCTTCCGCAGCCATAACGAATTTCATGAACAATGTGTAGAACGCATTTACACGGATTTATGGCGCTTTGCCAAGCCCGAATTTTTAGCAGTATATGCGCGCTATACACGCCGTGGTGGCTTAGATATTAATCCATTACGCAGCAGTGAGCCTTATCAGGCACCCAATATTCGTTTAAGCCGCCAATAATGTAACCCATCACGTACCCCAACACAAAAAAAGACAGCATATCGCTGTCTTTTAGCTTTTTTTGGCTTTAATTCAGTAAAATGATGCTAAAACATGAAAGCCAATAAGAAATATTACACATGCACTTTCATTTCAGAGGTGATTCTGCTTTAATAGTCACACCTGTTGATGCTGACAACAGGCAATAGCAAAATGGAACCTGATAATGTTACATCTTACCCCTACAGAAGAAACTAGCTGGCTGCCTTACTACCTAACAAAGTAAGCCAAGCTAAAATAATAAGAAATATCGAAAAGCGAGCTTAAGCTCGCTTTTTACTTTAAGTTTTTTAGCATTACGCTACCTTCTTAGCCCAGTCTGGGGATATACTTGATTCATCAAGACTCTTGGAACCCTTAGTAAGGTGGCAGCATTGCAACAAGACCTGAAGCAACAACTTAGCCAAGCCGTTTCTGCTCGAAAAACCTTAGAGCAAACTTACCAAAAGCAGTTTTCACTGCTTTCGCAGCTTGTATTACGCTTATCCTTACTAACAAAAGGCATTGATTTAGAACTGGATAATCGACTAGCAAAGTTACGCAGTGCGCTAAGTAAAAGTGCAGATCTGGAAAATGTCTTACCTTTAATTAATGATATAAGCAGCAGCTTGCAAGCGCTTGAAAAGCAACAAGAGCTTGAAATTGTTAAGATCCAACAAGAACTGACCCAAGCAGGCAAAATGCTGCAACAACAGCGGGGTTTACCTGATCAATTACGCCGCGATTTACGCCAACTGTTAAGTAAAGTTGAGCAGCCCACCGCAACCTTACAAGCTTTTTTGCCGCAACTAACGCACCTTGCGCAACTTTACCAAACCGCATTAAGTGCGCATCAGGATGCCAAAAACAGCAACGTTTTAAGTGATGGTCATGATGAGCATGAGCGCTATGCACATGTTTGTCGGCAATTGACTTTAGAACTGAGTAATTTACTGAGCGAGCTCACCTTTACCGAAAAACACGCTCCTGCTGCCGAACAAATCAAGGCCAGTTTACTCGGTTCATTGACTATTGAAGACCTCTTTAATGCCTGTTTAACCACCATCAACATTATCGCCAATGGCTTGCAAGAAGAGCGGCAATCCTCTGAAAACTTTTTATTAAAGTTGAATGCAGCCCTTGCCAGTGTGCAACAAGCTGTTGAAGCAACCTTACTAGATTCAGGGCATTTTCAACAAAAACTCGCCACGCTAAATCAAAAAATTGAAAATCAAATCGATGACCTAGGCAAACAAACTAAAAAAGCACAGTCTTTAGAACAACTTAAAAGCTTGGTTATCGTGCGAATGAATGATTTAACCGAGTCATTAAATGAAAAAGAACGGCTAGAACAACAAGAGAGAAAGAAGCTGCTGGGCAGCTTGGTTGTGATGGAGAGCCGCGTCAAAGAATTAGAGCGCGATGCTAAAAGTTTTAAAGAACGTCTCGCCGAGCAAAGTATTCGCAGTGCTCGTGATACTTTAACGGGGATCCCAAATCGTGCTGCATACGAAGCTCGCCTAGATCTAGAATTTAAACGCTGGCTACGCCAAGGCACGCCGCTATGTATTATTTTAGGTGATGTAGACTTTTTCAAGAAAATTAATGACAGTTACGGCCACAGTGCCGGTGATAAAACCCTTCGGGTTATTGCCAAAATACTACAACAATCGATACGGCAAACAGATTTTTTAGCCCGTTACGGTGGCGAAGAATTTGTGATCATCATGCCCGATACTAAACTGAGTCAAACCAGTGAGCCGCTTAATTTAATAAGAGAAAAAATCAAAAAAATTCCGTTTAAATTTAAAAATGAACATGTGCGTATTACCATTTCTTTCGGAGCCACAGAGTTTTTAGCCGGTGAACAACCGCGCCAAGCATTCGACCGCGCCGATGAAGCCTTATACCTCGCCAAAAAGGGCGGACGGGACCAAATAGCATTAAAGTAACAACGCTGTTGCCCGCAATCAGGAGATTGCCGATGCAAGTACACCTTAACCCATTGGGTGCTATGGATTTATTATCCCAATTAGAAGTTGAACGTTTACAACAAAATACCGAAAACGACACTTATCAACTGTTTCGCAATTGCGCCCTTGCGGTGCTGAATGTCGGCAGCCATACCGACAGTTCAGCGGAAATCTACGAACAATATCAAGATTTTTCGATTAAGTTACTCAGCCGCGAGCGCGGCATCAAAATTGAATTAAACAATCCTCCGCAAAGCGCCTTTGTCGATGGCAAAATTATCAAAGGGATCCATGAACACTTGTTTGCGGTGTTACGCGATATTTTGTTTTATCACACCCGTCATAGCGGCGAAACTCACCCTTTAGATTTTAATAATGGCGTGCATCTGACGCACAGTGTGTTTGATATTTTGCGGAATGCTCGTGTCATCGATGCCACCAGTGAACCGGATATGATTGTTTGCTGGGGAGGCCACTCTATCCGCGAAACAGAATATCACTACACGAAAGAGGTGGGTTATCAACTCGGTTTACGCGGTTTAAACATTTGTACTGGCTGTGGCCCGGGCGCGATGAAAGGTCCCATGAAAGGGGCAACCATTGGCCATAGTAAACAACGTATTCGCACTGGTCGCTATTTAGGTTTAACCGAGCCCAGTATTATTGCTGCCGAGCCACCCAATCCGATTGTAAATGAATTAGTGATCTTGCCAGATATCGAAAAACGCTTAGAAGCTTTTGTGCGCGTGGCACACGGTATTATTATTTTCCCAGGGGGCGCTGGTACAGCGGAAGAGTTACTGTATTTGGTCGGCATCATGCTAGATAAACGTAACGCTGAGCAACGACTTCCAATCGTTTTAACCGGCCCTGCCAGTAGTGCAGCTTACTTTAATGAAATTGCCGATTTTATCCAGCAAACACTTGGCGCTGAGGCATTAGCCTTGCTGGAAATCATTATTGATGATCCGGCGGCTGTGGCAAAACGCTTAAAACAAGGTTGTCAGGATGTGCGAGCCTATCGTAAATCCGTAGGTGACGCTTACCACTTTAATTGGACCTTGGATATCGCGCCTGATTTTCAACAACCTTTTATCCCAAATCATCAGAATATGGCCGCACTCGACTTGCACCTCGATCAGGACAAAGCGAAACTAGCGGCTAATTTACGCCGCGCATTCTCGGGTATCGTGGCCGGTAATGTTAAAGACGAGGGCATAAAAGCCATTCGTCAGCATGGCCCCTTTATTCTCAGTGGCGAGCCAGTTTTAATGCGTTTGATGGATAAATTATTGGCGGCTTTTGTTGAGCAAGGTCGCATGAAATTGCCTGGCAGCAAATACGAACCCTGTTATCGGATCTCTCAATAATTATGGCTAGAGTAATACTATTAGATGCGCTTAACCTGGTCCGTCGCTTGTATGCGGTACAAGAGCGCCCCTACCTGCCTTTAGCGGAAGAAGTCGCAGAGGGTACGCGTCAGCAAATCATTAGTAATACTCAACAAATGCTACTGCAAACGTTAAGCCGCCTGCGCCAAGAGCTGCAGGCCACTCATGCGTTAATGGTATTTGACGGTGACAATAGCAGCCAGTGGCGACAAAAATTATGCGCCCTGTACAAAGCCAATCGTAAGCCCATGCCCAGTATTTTAGCCGCTGCCCTGCCCGACTTATTAACCGCTACCGAGCTAAGCGGCGTGAAATGCTTTCATCAGGCTGAATATGAAGCAGACGATGTGATTGCCACTATTGCCACCAAGATACGCCAGCACCAACAAGACGTGGTTATTGTGTCAACCGATAAAGGCTATTTACCGCTACTAGGCCAAGGTGTTGAGATTTATGATCCTTTCGCCCGACACTATGTCAGCCGCGAACAGGTAAAAGAAAAGTTTGGTGTGCAGCCAGAGCAACTCGTCAGTTGGTGGAGCTTAGTGGGTGATAGTACCAATAATATCCCGGGAGTAAACGGTGTGGGCCCCAAAGGTGCTGAAGAATTTATGGCACTAGGCCGCAGCTTAAATGATGCCTTGCAACACCCTGATTGCCCGAAAAAATTGAAACTAAAAATCACTGAGCAAAAACAAGATATTATTCTTTATACTCAAATTTTGACATTGCAAACTCAATTAGAGCTGGGTTTAAACTTACAAGATATACGCTTAACGGAGTCATCGTAGTCGCTTATGAAATTTAAAACCCTGCTATGGTTTGCTGCTGGTGTTGTACTCTATTTTCTGAGTACTTTCGCTATTTTGCGTTTTTATCCCGATGACCCGACTCAAATGAATTGGCAAGACCGCGAATCTTTTAATGCTAAAGTGATACAACGCCTTGATCTGAAGCAACCCCTCGCGCAGGATGCGCTGATCAATCGTTTAGGCAGCCCCGATATTACCGAAGCCTTTGTGCTTAATAATCAAGTTTATCAACTATTGTACTATCGTACTCATCGTAAAGCTGCAGACGGTATTACCACTGCAGACGAATGTACCGCCTTATTATTTATTAATCGCCAACTGACCGCCATAGGTGACGACGCCACGAAACACTATCTGGAGCAGCAACCGCATGCCGGATCAATCGATTAATTGGCTACGTAGTTACCAACAACTGCCCTTGTTAAGCCAAGCGCTAGCGCAAGCCGATACACCTGAAACCTTGCAAAGGGTTATTCAACAAGCGCGAGAACTGCATATCCAACTGCAACAAAGTAGTGAAATTAATTTAGCCGCAGCAATGGCGCAATTATCCTATATTCCCTCGGAAGAACCGGCTACGGTAAATCGCACCATCAAAAGTTGGGTGCTGTTGATGCTATGGACTCGCCTGAAACATTGGCCAAAAGCACGACGCGATCTATTAGGGGTAGCCGTGTTATTGGCCGGTTGTACAACAGCACACAATAAGATACCAGCGGCATTACAATTAGCCAAAAAACTGAAAGAACATAAAAGCGGCGGCATTATTACCACGGTACTCGCTGGCACTTTTCATCGCTTACAAAAACGCCTACCTTGGCAGGGGCATCACGACAGCCCACTATTAACCTTAGCCATTGAGCTGGGTTATCAATTACAACCGGAAAAGGGCAGCGCACCGGCTTTAGAAGTACTGTTAGCGCGCTGGATTATCGGTTCTAATGATGAGTTAGTGTTAACCGAAATCAGCCAGTTAATACACTATGCACCTGCATTGTACTTGTGTGGTCGAGTTGCCAGCGATGAGCAAGACAACTTTTGGCTACTTTGCCATGCGGATAATCACAGCGAAGGCTATCAGGCGTTGCAATACTGGCCAGAACACCAACGTTTAGCCGAGCATCCGACTAAACGTAATTTGGATGAATTGAATATTTTGCCACCGGCTAAGCTGATCCAGCAACACTGGTTAGCTAAAGTCAGTATGCCAAAGCGACCCGAAGTGCCCATACTCAACCCAAATGACCTAATGCAGCAGTCTATTTTAGGCAGTTTAAGTCACAGCGATTTAAATGCTCAGGTTAGCTTACTGGAAAAGCATCCGGCTATTGCTCAATTGTTACTCGAGAATGCCACTGCCAGTAATCGGCAGAAAGTAGCAGTGAACAATTTACGTCATGCGCTTGCCAGTTTCGGTCAAGCACAGTTGCCGCTTGCGGTAGCACGCGCCGAACTGCAGTTTTACCTGCAATGCCAGCGCAGTAATCAGCATGCTTGGTTATGGCAATTACAACAGGCGCTGTATCATAGCTTATTCCTATTAGGCCAACACTTAGCACAACCCTTATCACAGCAACAAGCTGGCTTAATCGCCTGTTGTGCCAGTACGCCACTGTGGCATCACCCTAGCCTGCAAGCCGTACCGGCCAGTCGTCTCGTCCAACATCAACATTTACTGAGCCAACTCGTACAAAAATACCTGCTGGAACCGGTTAAAAGTCAGCGTTTGACGGCAGCACTATTGCATCATTATCAGTTAGAAAGTTGGGCTGAAGGCGCCATGTGTCAATATACACAACATATCGAAGGGATGCCTTGGACCTTGGCCGAGCAACAAGGCTTGCTGTTACGGTTGGCCTGGCAGCTGACATTTAGCGTATTTTGTTATCCGATGGCGCAGCAGAGCACCCAACATCTGCTTCAACAAGCCACAACTACGCTATCATTACCGCTTAAATCATTAAAAGAATGGCAGCAACTGCTGCTGCAGTACGACGGGCTGTTTTATCCGCTAAATAGTGAATTTGCCTAACACAAGTTACATTCACCAAACTTATAGCACCTATCAAAGTCGTGACTAGCTATCCTGCGCGGTAAACTGGCTTAAAACCCGCTGCAGCGCTATAATGAGAACGCTTTCAGGCCGAGGCCTGACTATAAATATCAAAAATATACAGCTAAGGATTTCCATGAGCAAGCAAACGATTACCGTGATTAAAGGCGATGGCATTGGCCCAAGTATTGTTGAAGCCGCGATTCAAGTACTGGAAAAAGCCGGTTGTGATTTTGACTACGAATACGTGGATGCCGGTTTGACCGCGCTGGAAAAAACCGGTGAATTGCTACCACAAGCCACCTTAGACGCTATTCTTAAAAACAAGATCACACTCAAAGGCCCTTTAACCACGCCAGTAGGTGAAGGCTTTACTTCAATTAACGTAACCTTACGTAAAAAGTTTAACCTGTACGCTAACGTTCGCCCGGTGATCTCATTTAAAGGCACCAAAGCCCGTTACGAAAATATCGATATTATTACCATTCGTGAAAATACCGAAGGTATGTATTCAGGCCATGGCCAAACCGTGTCAGAAGATGGTCAAACTGCGCAAGCGTCAAGCATTGTCACTAAAGAAGGCGCGCGCCGTATTGCCGAGTTTGCTTTTGAAACCGCACGCCGCGAAAGCCGCAAAAAAGTCACCATCGTGCACAAAGCCAATATCTTAAAATCGACTTCAGGTTTATTCCTGAAAACGGCGCGCGAGGTTGCTCAGTCGTATCCGGATATCGAAGTTCAAGAAATGATCGTTGATAACACTTGTATGCAACTGGTCATGAACCCACAGCAGTTTGACGTAATTGTGACCACTAACTTATTTGGTGATATTTTATCGGATCTCTGTGCAGGCCTTGTGGGTGGTTTAGGCATGGCGCCAGGTGCGAATATCGGTAAAGATTGTGCCATCTTTGAAGCGGTGCACGGTAGCGCGCCAGATATTGCGGGTAAAAACCTAGCAAACCCAAGTTCAGTGATCTTAGCGTCCATTCAGATGCTAGAATACTTAGGTATGAAAGATAAAGCCGATAAGATTTTAGCGGCATTAACTGACGTGATCGCCAGCGGTGATCGCACCACGCGTGATTTAGGGGGTAGCTTCGGCACAACCGACTTCACTGCAGCCCTGATCGAACGTTTATAACATCTGATAGCCAGCGCCAGCAGCGATTGCCGCTGGCGTAATGGGAAACCACATGACACAAACAAATAACCCCTTGCATGGCGTTACGCTAGAACAAATTGTTACTGCGTTAGTGGTGCATTATGGTTGGCCCAAGCTGGCAGAGCAGATTGACATTAACTGCTTTAAAAAAGATCCGTCGGTAAAAAGTAGCCTAAAGTTTTTACGGCGTACCCCATGGGCTCGCGAAAAAGTCGAAGCGCTTTTTATCAGCAATAAACTGTATAGCAAGGTTAATTGAATGGAAAAAGCCAGCTAACGCTTAATTAAAGTCAGTTAAGCATGACCTGTTTGCTCTAAATCAACCGTTGAAGGCCATGGATGGCCGGAATCGAGCCTCAGGGATGATTCATGGCGTGTTGATGTGAGCAAACCTCGTCATGCTAAACACTAAATGATCGGTATTATGCTAACGCTGGCTTTTTTATTAATGCTATTGTGATAGCTTAACCATTATAAATGGTGCCACCCTCTTGCAAATAATGCTTTAGCACTGCAGCTGCGGCATCACGCTCAACTAACCGCACCACTTCAATACCCACATCGGTTAGATATTGATAGCTTTGCTCATATACAGGGCCTTCATCAAAGCCAATCGCTCGCGCATCATCGGCGGTTGCCGCACAGACCAAACGCTTCACCCCACTCCACAAGGTGCCGCCTAAGCACATAGCGCAAGGCTCACAGGAGGTAAACAACTCGCGCTTAACACCATCTGCAGACAAGCTAAAGCTTTGCAGTGATTGCTCAGCCAGCATAATCGCCATCATCTCGCCATGGGCAGTGGAGTTACTTAACGGCATGACCCGGTTAACCCCTACACTGAGTAACTTTCCGCTTTCGATATCAAAAATCGCACTACCAAAAGGGCCACCCGTGCCACGCAATACGTTTTGCCGAGATAACTCTATGGCTAGCGCCATTTTTTGCTGATCGTTTTGATACGTCTGCTGCCAATCAACTACCTCGTTGATCCAGTCAGGCAGCGTTAAAGTCAGTTGAGTAAGGCTCATACTTCCTCGGCCAGTGGTTTACTGTAGGCTAACTCCATATCCCAAGGTAACTGGATCCAAGTATCTTGCTCGATATCCGTGACGTAGTTATCCACTAACGGCTTACCCTGTGGTTTGGCATATACCGTAACAAAACGCGCCAGCGGAAAACGCTCGCGCAGTGCCTTTGCCGTTTCACCGGTATCGACCAAATCGTCGACCACTAACAGTTTGGCCGAATCGGCTAACTGCGCGTCTTTTAAGATCGTTAAACTACCTTGCTTATCATGATCGTAACTGGCCACACAGATACTATCGACGGTACGAATATTCAGCTCACGCGCCAAGATGGCTGCTGGTACTAAACCGCCCCGGCTTACCGCGACGATGGCATCAAAGTCTTCGGCTAACAACTGACGTGCCAGCTCTTTCGTGGCGCGATGAAACGCTTCCCAAGACACATAAAACATTTTATTGGTGGTTAATGACATAATCAGCAATCCCTCGTTGTTTACAGACAGCCTAAGGCGACTTCAACCATTTCATTAAAACTGGTTTGACGTAACTCGGCACTTAAGGCTTCACCGGTTCGGATATGATCACTCACGGTAAAAATGGCTAATGCATTAATGCCATACTCTGCTGCCACACCGTACAAACCGGCGGCTTCCATTTCCACGGCCAACACACCGTATTTTTCGAGGGTATCGAATAACGTTTCACTGGGGTTATAGAATAAATCTGAAGTGAACACGTTACCCACTTTGACATCAATTGACTTAGCACGGGCTGCGGCAACGGCTTTTTCTAACAAACCAAAACTGGCCATTGCGGCAAAATCTAAACCGCCAACACGATTACGGTTAACCATAGAATCGGTGCTCGCGCCCATACCAATTACCACATCCCGCACTTTAACCGATAACGGTAAAGCACCACATGAACCGATACGGATGATGTTTTTTACATCGTAAAATTTGACTAATTCAGTGGCATAAATAGACATAGACGGCACGCCCATACCTGAACCTAATACACTGACTTTTTTACCTTTATAAGTACCGGTATAGCCAAACATATTGCGTACCGTGTTAACGCAAACGGCATCCTCTAAAAACGTTTCAGCAATATGTTTTGCCCGCAGTGGATCGCCAGGCATTAACACGGTTTCAGCAAAAGCGCCCGCAGGGGCATTAATATGTGGAGTTGCCATAATTTCTCTTTAATTAATTCAAATCAGCTAAGAAAGATGCACCGTATGCCATGGCATCCAGCGCGAAATAGTCGGCCAAGGTTTGGCCCATATCAGCAAAACTCATGCGTTCGCCAAGATCAACACCGTTTAACCCTTGTTTGTAAACCAGCACTGGCACATATTCGCGTGTGTGCTCAGTACCCGGCCAAGTGGGATCGCAACCATGGTCAGCGGTAAGTAATAACAAGGTATCTTCATCACAGGCATTAATCAGCTCTGGCAAGCGGCTATCGAAATACTCTAATGCCTCGCCATAACCAATAGGATCGCGGCGATGGCCAAAGTTTTGGTCAAAATCGACCAAGTTGGTAAAAATTAAACTGTTATCCGGCTGTTTGGCCATTTGCGCTAAAGTGGTATCGACCAAATGCGCTAAACCATTGGCTTTTAACGATTGCGAAATACCCTGATGCGCGAAAATATCGGCAATTTTACCAATACTGATCACCTGACCACCTTGCTGCACCAATTTATCGAGTACAGTCGGCGCAGGTGGTAATACTGAATAATCACGACGATTACCCGTTCTGGCATAGTTCTCTGGCGCAGTACCCGTAAAAGGCCGAGCAATGACGCGGCCAATATTATATTTGTCGAGCAGTTCGCGGGCTACTTCACAAAAGCGCAGTAAACGCGCTAAACCAAAATGCTCTTCATGCGCAGCCACTTGAAACACGCTATCAGCTGAGGTGTAACAAATCGGCTGGCCTGTTTTAATATGCTCATCGCCCAATTTCACCAAAATATCGGTACCTGAGGCGTGACAATTACCCAAGATCCCGCTCACACCGGTGCGTTGGCATAACTCGGTAATTAATTCTGGCGGGAAGCTGTCTGTTTTAGCGCTAAAATAGCCCCAATCAAATAACACCGGAACACCGGCCATTTCCCAATGACCACTGGGTGTATCTTTACCACTACTCAGCTCACGGGCATAGCCATAAGCACCATGCAGCGAACTGGCATCTGCGACTGTCGGTGCTTGGCCCTGACTGGCGGCGGTACAGGCTTTTACCAAGCCTAAACGCGCAAGGTGAGGTAATTGCAAGGCTCGTTGTTTCTGTTCGGTAAAGGTTCGGGCAATGCTGGCAAAGGTATTAGCGCCTTCGTCACCAAACTTTGCGGCATCCGGCGCACTGCCGATCCCAAAACTATCGAGGACTAAAATTACTGCTTTTGCCATCACATACTCCTGTGCAGAACAGCCATTGTTGGCGATGTTATTTTGCCAGATAGCGCTAAGCTAACAAAATAAAAAGGGCACGCAGCTTAATACGCCACGGCCGTTTTAGCAACACCTTGGCAACTTATCGCTACTGAAAACGAAAATGGCGTCCGAAGACGCCATAACCCTTCGCCATGAAGCGCTTATTTCGGTAACTGACTATAGCCCATATTAAACAGCGTAAAGCTGTAAATATCTGCGGCTTGATCAATCACCATCGCCACCGGCATACCCGCACCATGCCCTGCATTAACGTCAATGCGAATAAGCTGAGGCGTTGCTTTGCTGGCTTTGGCCTGTAGCTCTGCAGCAAACTTAAACGAATGCGCAGGCACCACGCGATCATCGTGATCGGCTGTCGTAATCATGGTAGCAGGATAAGTGATACCTGCTTTCACGTTGTGTACTGGCGAGTAACCTTGCAGATAGTTAAACATGTCGGCTGATTGCTCTGACGTACCGTAATCATAGGCCCATCCCGCACCGGCGGTAAAGGTATGATAACGTAACATATCAAGTACACCCACTTGCGGGATCGCCACTTTGAACAGCTCTGGCCGTTGTGTCATGACTGCACCCACCAATAAACCGCCATTTGAACCACCGCGAACAGCGGTTTTTTCTTTGGAAGTGTATTTTTCTGTTTGCAGATATTCAGCCGCAGCAATAAAGTCATCAAACACATTTTGCTTTTGTAATTGTGTACCGGCGTTATGCCAGGCTTTACCGTACTCACCCCCACCACGAATATTGGCCACCGCATAAATACCGCCCATTTCCATCCATACCGCATTCGCTACGCTAAAAGATGGGGTTAGGCTGATATTAAAACCGCCATAACCGTACAAGATGGTGGGGTTGCTGCCATCGCGTTTTAAATCTTTACGATAGCTGATGATCATCGGCACCTTAGTACCGTCTTTAGAGGTGTAAAAGACCTGCTCAGACACGTAGTTGCTTGGATCAAAATTCACTTTCGGCTGGTTATACAGCGAAGTTTCACCCGCTTTTGGCTCAAACGCATAAATAGAACCCGGTGTAATGTAGTTAGCAAAGCTAAAATACAGCGTATCCGCCTCTTTTTTGCCACCAAAGCCGCCCACGCTGCCTAAACCAGGTAATTCGATATCGCGAACCAACTGACCGTTCATATCATATTGTTTTACCTTGGCAATCGCATCGACTATGTAATTAGCGAATAAAAAGCCTGCTCCGCTACTAATACGCAGCACATGTTCAGTTTCCGGGATCAGCACTTGCCAATTTTCTGGCTGCGGTGCTTTTGCCGACACTTTCACCACTTTACGATTAGGCGCATCACGGTTAGTTGCTAAGATGAGCATATCACCGTCACTGTCCACGAGATCCACATCTGAATCGGTATCGGTAACAATCGCAACAAACTCACTATTGGGTTGGGTGAGATCTTTCACGAAAAGCTTATTACCCGACGTCGACACCGCAGCGGACACTAACAAATAACGATTATCTTCTGTCACTTCAGCGCCTACATAACGATGTTTCTGGCCATCTAGGGCACCGAATACGACCGGATCCGCTGATTGAGGCGTGCCAAGCTTGTGGTAGTACAACTTGTGCTGATCAGTCATGGCAGAGAGTTCACTGCCATCGGGTTTGTCATAACTAGAGTAATAGAAACCTTCGTTCCCCTGCCAAGCAATACCGCTAAACTTAATATCAATCAGCGTATCGCCAATTTGTTGCTTGGTCTCAGTGTCGATGACGATCACTTTACGCCAATCGCTGCCGCCTTCTGAAATGGCATAAGCGGCCAGTTTACCGTCTGCAGAGAATTGAATATCGGCCATGGACGTTGTGCCGTCAGCGCTAAAAGTATTGGGATCTAAAAACACTTCGGCAGCGCCATCGCCTTTTTGGCGATACAACACAAACTGATTTTGTAAACCGTCATTCTTGTAAAAATAGGTGTAATCACCTTCTTTAAACGGTGCGCTAATCCGCTCATAGTTCCACGATTGCTGTAATTTATCGCGGATCTGATCCCGAAATGGGATCTGTTTTAAATATGCGAAAGTACTCTCGTTTTGCGCTTTTACCCAGCTTTCAGTCTCACTGCTACGATCGTCTTCTAACCAACGATAAGGATCGGCGACTTGCGTACCAAAATAGTTATCAACCACATCACCTTGGCGGCTCTGGGGGTAGTTAATTGTGCTTTGTTGCTGAGTGACAGTCACATTTTGCTCCGGGACGACATCTTGCTTAGCACCGCCGCAAGCGGTTAAGACCGCGGCAGCCAATAAGGTTAAGGCAAACTTCATACAGGTGGACTCCAGTTTTATTGTGATTATAGGAATTAACACCTGAGAGCTTAACAAAGACAATGCTGTTTGCCTATTTCACTGAACGGAATTTTCTGTGGATTGATAGGAGGCTCAATTCGATTTTTAAAAGCAAAACGCCAGCTCGAGGCTGGCGTTTTAACTATAATGGTGCCCAGAGGCGGACCACATCGTCGGGAACGATGTGGAACAGCTTTGCTGGCCCGCAGGGCGAGGCGCAGGATGCGCCGAGTAATCGAAGATGACGCCGTGGGCGATAAAAAGCAAAACGCCAGCTCGAGGCTGGCGTTTTAACTATAGTGGTGCCCAGAGGCGGACCACATCGTCGGGAACGATGTGGAACAGCTTTGCTGGCCCGCAGGGCGAGGCGCAGGATGCGCCGAGTAATCGAAGATGACGCCGAGGGCGATAAAAAGCAAAACGCCAGCACAAGGCTGGCGTTTTAACTATAGTGGTGCCCAGAGGCGGAATCGAACCACCGACACGCGGATTTTCAATCCGCTGCTCTACCGACTGAGCTATCTGGGCAAAAGGATGGTGCCGCTTATCCGAGTCGAACGGATGACCTACTGATTACAAGTCAGTTGCTCTACCAACTGAGCTAAAGCGGCAGCGACACTGTAAAATGTTAAACAATGGCACCAAAATTTATGGTGCCCAGAGGCGGAATCGAACCACCGACACGCGGATTTTCAATCCGCTGCTCTACCGACTGAGCTATCTGGGCAATGCGGCGTATTAAACGGATTTTGCCGAGTTAAGTCAATAAATATTTTTGAAAAGCATACTGACAGCTTATAACTTGAACAAAAAGACCGTTTTCGAGTACTAAATATACTGCGAGAAGCTAAAAACAAACTGCTAAAATTACTGCTTTTGCTGGCAGAAACTTGTTAAGCTAGAAAATTGCAGTTTCGGTTAATTTTGTTTCATTTAACGCTATGGAAGGTCAATGGAAAACACCCATTTTACTAAACCAATATTTTTTCGGTTGGCGATAATTTTACTTATTTGTCTTGCCATTCAAACATGGTTATTTGGCTGGTTTACCGCTTCTGCGCAGCGCAGTTCTGAACAACTGCAACGACTCACTGCAGAAAGTATGGTATTGGCACAAAGCCTTAGTCTGGTGCCCACTGATGATAAAGTCTTACAACAGCAGTTATTTTTACAAGCGCGCAATAATGATCCCAGCCGAGCGTTCTATCTTTACAGCGTGACGGCCAAAGGTATAGAGCTTGAATTCAATACGGAAAATTTACCAAATGTGGTGCCCTCACCGACCCTCTCAAATATGGCCATTCGCCAAGACGATTTACTAATTGTGCACCGCATTTTACCAGGACAAACAAATAAAGTTTTAGTGTCATTACAATTACTGCCCCCGCCCAATTATCAACCCGCTCTATTTGCGTTATTTATCGGGCTAGTCACGGGGTTATTGTTACTCGCAGGCATCAGTTATCACTTATCGCAATATTTTAGGGAGCGGTTACTGCCTTTGGTCTTAGGCACACGCAACGCCTTAGAGAAAGAACAGTTTGTACCCGGTTTTGACAGCCATGAAAAAGATGTCTTTGGGCTGTTAGCTGAGCAAATCAATACCGTGTTTTATCGGCTACAACAAAGCACACAAGCCTTGAAAGCCTCAGAAGATAACATCAGCCAATTAAAGCAAGAGGTTGAGCATCGCATTAAAGAACGTACCGATGCCTTAGAAACTGCAAAATTAACGGCTGAAAAAGCCAATGAAGCCAAGTCGACTTTTTTAGCCACCATGAGCCACGAAATTCGTACCCCTATGAACGGTATTATCGGCACGATCGACTTGTTACGTAAAACGGAATTAAGTAATCCGCAATATCGCATGACTGATACGATCCGAGAATCATCGTTTTCGTTATTACGGATCCTCGATGATATTTTGGATTTCTCTAAAATCGAAGCCGGCAAGCTTGAGCTTGAAAATATCCCCGTGTCGCTGGTCGATATCATTGAAGCAGTGGGCCGCATCTTAGTCTCAGTGGCCTATCAGCGACAAATTGATTTAAAAATTTATATCGATCCGCGCATTCCCGATGGCTTAATGGGCGATCCTGTACGCTTACGGCAAATTCTGTATAACTTGGCGGGTAACGCCATTAAATTTACAGAAACCACAACAGAGAAAACCGGTGTGGTATTGGTCAGCGCTCGGTTATTAGAAGAGAACATGGATTTTAGCCAAATCCAATTGACAGTGTCCGATAACGGCCGCGGCATGACCCAGCGGCAAATTAGTTATGTTTTTCAGCCCTTTAACCAAGCAGAAGGTTCCATCACCCGGCGTTTTGGCGGTACAGGTTTAGGTTTATCTATTTGCCAATACCTCACCTCTTTAATGTATGGCGAGATAGATGCGAAGAGTGAACCGGGCAAAGGCTCTGAATTTCGAGTACGGCTGCCGATGCACCGCATTGAAAACGCTCGTTATCTGTCACAAAGCTTACTCAAAGACTTATCTATTTGCCTGTTTAGCCAAGATAGCGATAATCAACATCACTTATCAGACTACCTGCTATTTTGCGGAGCCAACTTAGATATCGTGCTGAGTTTAGAGGCTCTGCATCTTCGTGCCGAAAATCAACGAGAAGATGCGAAAACCCAGACGATTTGGTTGCTGGATGCGACCTATGAACAAATATCGGCAAGCGAAATAACACATTTGGTCACTCACCCCAAATTATCAAGTGTAAAGTTTGTGATTATCACTAACCAAACTGAATTAGCCGACTTGCTATTTGATAATGTTATTTATGTGCATGGTTGCCCGATTTGCCGCACACAAATCCTCGATGCCGTACAAATTATCTGCGGCCTAAAAGCGCGTCCAAAACAAATTATCCAACCCACTAACCAAGCTTCATTGCAAGCTCCCAGTATTGAAACCGCACGAAAAAATCGTGAACTGGTTTTGTTAGCTGAAGATAATCAAATGAACCAGCGCGTCATCGTAGAACAGTTAAGTGCTTTAGGCTATGCCGTCGAAGTAGCCGATGATGGCGCTATCGCTCTTGAAAAATGGCGTGAGTATCATTACCCACTGGTATTAACCGATTTGCATATGCCTAATCTCAGTGGTTATGATTTAACCAAAGCTATTCGCTTAGAAGATTTACATCGACAAGAGGATAGCCAATTTACTCGTATTATCGCCATTACCGCAAATGCGATGAAAGGCGAAGAGCAAAAATGTCTAAGCGTGGGTATGGACGCTTATATCACCAAACCGATTGAACTGGTCACGCTAAAAAATGTCATGCAAAAATGGTTACCGCTAAAACAGAGTGCTAAAGAATCAGCACAAGATACTGTTGAGCAAAATAATCTCTCACCGATTTGTTTTACCACTTTAGCCAATTGCCTGGGTAATGACCCAGTAAAGCACGAAGAATATTTAAATTATTTTATTAGCGAAGCGACCCCCGTCATTAGGAAATTATCGCAATTAAACACGAGTCAGCAGCGTCAGGGCATTCGAAGTGAAGCTCATCAATTAAAAGCCATGGCAAAGAGTGTCGGGGCTTTACAAGTGGCCAACAAAGCGTTGAGTTTAGAGAAGATTGCGGAAACAGCAGATTTAAGTACGGTAGCGGAAACGATTGAACAATTAACCGATCAGTTTCATAACGTGATCCATTATGTGAAACAGCGCTATTGATGCTGACAGGCGTCAGCATCAATAGCGCTTTGCTAACAACACTTAATTGGCTGAAGTATCCAGCACAGGAAAGCTTTTAACCAACTGATCTAACGCCTGCATTTGCGCCAGATAAGGCTCGAGCTTAGCCAATGGCAAAGCACAAGGGCCATCGCATTTAGCCAAATTAGGCTCAGGGTGTGCTTCAATAAACAACCCTGCTAAGCCTAAAGCCATACCCGAGCGAGCCAGTTGTGCCGCTTGGGCACGACGGCCATCCGCAGAGTCTTCACGGCCACCCGGTTTTTGTAAGGCATGGGTTGCATCAAAAATGACAGGCGCATACTGTTTCATTTCATCCATGCCCAGCATGTCGACAACCAGGTTATTGTAACCGAAGCTTGAGCCACGCTCGCAGAGGATCACTTGCTCATTTCCAGCTTCGGCAAACTTCTTCAGAATATGGCGCATTTCATGCGGCGCTAAAAACTGCGGTTTTTTCACATTAATGACCGCGCCCGTTTTCGCCATCGCCACCACTAAATCGGTTTGGCGGGCTAAAAAAGCAGGCAATTGGATCACGTCGACAACTTCTGCAACCGGCGCTGCTTGATGCGGCTCATGCACATCAGTAATCAGCGGCACATTAAACGTACGTTTAATCTCTTCGAAAATACGTAACCCTTCTTCTAACCCTGGACCACGGTAAGAGTGCACAGAAGAACGGTTCGCTTTATCAAACGACGCTTTAAACACATAAGGAATGCCCAATTTTGCACACACTTGCACGTAGTGCTCGGCAATACGCATGGCGAGATCGCGAGACTCTAATACATTCATGCCACCAAACAGCACAAAAGGTTTATCGTTGGCGACATCAATACCGGCAACATTAATCAGGTGGTTTTGCATAACAGATCCGTCAGGTTAGCTTATTAAAATGGAAGAAATATCGGCTGCTTGCTCAGGGCAACCCGGATCATTAAACCAAGCCAGCCCAATGCACCTAAAAACGATAACCAACGAATGGCGACAGTGCGGCCTTTTAAAGCAGAAAAACCTAAAGCGATGTAAGCAAACAGCGCGATAACTTTTTCGGTCAACCACGGATTAACAAAGGGATACTGGGCAATGGTGATCATTAACGCCGCCGCCGATAACAATAAAAAGGTATCAACCACATGGGGCGCTATTTTAAAGAATTTACGCTGCAACAGCGGCGAGTCTTTTAAACGCAAAGCAAAGCGAATAAATAGCAGTGATACACTTAACGCCACCATTAACAAATGAATATGCTTAAACGCCATATACATAAAAAACAACCTCTTGTGAATATCAATCAATTAAAGTGGCGCTACGTTACCACTATCTGGATATTTTTGCAGTACAGCTTCAAGCTTCGTTACAATCTGGTTAAAGGCCGCCACCATTTTAGGTTCAAACTGCCGATTAGCTTGCGCATTAATCTCTGCGATGACTTGCTGCAAATTCCAAGCGTCTTTGTAACAGCGACGATGCCTTAACGCATCATAAACATCGGCCAATGCCGCGATACGCGCAAACACATGGATCTCTTCTGCCTTTTTACCATCCGGGTAGCCCGAACCATCCCAACGCTCATGATGTTCACGTGCGATGATTGCGCCCGCCTGAATAATAGAGCGCTTCGAATCTTTGAGTATGTTAAAACCGATGTTGGTGTGTTGCTTCATAACGGACCATTGCTCAGGGGTGAGTTTGTCCGGTTTATTTAAAATTTCATCAGGGATCCCCGCTTTACCGACATCATGCAACGGCGCAGCATACATCAGTAATTCAGCATCCTCTTTGGCTAAACCATAGGCAATGGCTAATTCATAACAAATAAAGGCAATACGCCGCACGTGATTGCCGGTTTCCACCGAGCGCTGCTCAACAGCCTCACTTAACCGATAAACAATTTCACGCTGTGTATCTTCAACTTCGTGCTGTAATTGCACGTTTTCATAAGCAATTTGTACATTTTGAGCGAACAACTGCACCAGCTTTTGTTGGCTTTCGCTCATCGGGCCGGGTAAACCAGATACATATAATAAAGACCCGTGGGTAAATTTACTGCTGCAATACGCAACCAGATAATTATCTCGGTAAACAATAGCTTTAGAATTTAACGCTTGCTCGAAGGCATCAAGTAGGGGTTTATCTAGTACCTCTTGAATAGGTTGCCCTTCTTTTTGCTCAAATTCGCCTTGCCCAGCAAACACCACCAGCTCATGTGGGTCGCTCGCTTGTACATTACCTGCAACTAAAGAAGAACTGACCAATAAAGCGTCTTGATCACAGCCGAGCACTGAGGTCAGTTGTTGCAACACACCATCAATAAATTGTTCCATCGAGTGTGCAGAAAACAAATCGACGGAGGCATCCATGATTTTTTCTAAGCCTTGTCGACTCTGTTCGATGGAAATAATATCGCGGTAAGAGCGTAAGCTTGACATCATAACGGTAAATAACTTTTGTGCCGTCAACTCAGTTTTTGATTTGTAATCGTTGATATCATAATCCACTATTACCTGCCGCTCAGGGGCTTGTCCTGGCTGACCGGTACGTAAAATAATTCTTACAAATTGATTATTTAACTGCTCCCGAATATAGCGCGCGACTTGTAAGCCGGCATCATCGGTTTCCATTACAACATCAAGCAATACGATGGCAATATCCTGTTGTTCAGACATGATTTGTTGTGCTTCTGCGCCAGAGTAGGCACTGATAAACAATAATTTTTTTTGTTGAAAACTGAAGTCACTCAGTGCAAGACGCGTTACTACATGCACTTCAGACTCATCATCCACGATCAATACCTTCCAAGTACCATTGGATACTGTGGTTTCTAACTCTGGTTCATCTGCAAACAGAAATTGCTCAGACATCACTGAGGCTCCCTCCCAAAAAAACTTACCATGGTTATAGGCTGCTTTTCGTTGCAGGTCAAAATAATTGTATCCGATCGGCTTGAGTGTTGGGCATGATGATGGGAGCGCGCGCATACAAAAAAGCTAAACCACCAAATCGTGAAGAAAGCGGATAGTGAGCATTAAGTTTCTTTTGAAAGGAGTAGGGAGAATGCTCTGCTTACCGGTAGCTAATTAAGTTGACCGCCACTAATGCGCCAATGACCACCGTAGTCTTTCACCGAACTCACTTCCTCAAAACCCGCAGCAACTAACATCTGTCTTACCAGCGGCGCTTGTTCAAAGCCATGCTCAAGCCACAACCAACCGCCCGGGGTCAGATGCTGGGGAGCATTAGTGATGATATGTTGCAAATCGGCATAGCCCTGATCGGCGGCCACCAAAGCGCTCAAAGGTTCATAACGTAAGGCACAAAGATGCGGGTCCTCAGCTTCAATATAAGGGGGGTTACTCACAATTAATTGATATTGCTCTGCAGCAAGCTGGCTAAACCAACGGCTTTGTTGCACTTGCACGTGAGGTAACGTTAAAGCAGCCGCATTACGCTGTGCTAAGGCGACAGCCTCTGGCTGTAGGTCAACCGCCGTGATCTGCCAAGTCGGGCGCTCGCTTGCTAACGCTAAGGCAATAGCGCCCGTGCCGGTGCCTAAATCGAGCACCCGTGCATTAGCAGTTAAGGGTAATGTTAAAACATGCTCTACCAACACTTCGGTATCAGGTCGAGGGATCAGCGTACTAGGCGCTACGGCCAACTCTAAACCAAAAAAATGCCAGTAACCAAAAATATAGGCTAAGGGCTCACCCGCTAAACGCCGCTTTAACATACGCTCGAGCTCTTGCAGTTCAGTGGCACTTAACAGACGCTCTGGATAGGTATATAAAAAACTGCTGCTGCAGTTTAATACCCGACAGAGCAACAGCCGAGCTTCGTGTAGCGGGTTCTCAGAACAGCTTTGCAGCAACGCGGCGCTATGCTGCAACCAAGGCTGCAGCTGCATTAACGGTTTTCATCCGCTAACGCTGCTAATAAGTCAGCTTGGTGCTCTTGCTTCAATGGCTCAATCACCAAGCCTAATTCACCTTCCATCACTTCGTTTAAACGATAAATGGTTAAGTTAATTCGGTGGTCGGTTAAGCGGCCTTGTGGAAAGTTGTAAGTGCGAATGCGCTCTGAACGATCGCCACTGCCCACTAATGAACGGCGAGTGTCTTGCTCTGCTAAACGGCGCTTTTCATCTTCGGCCGCTTGAATACGAGATTGCAACACGCTCATTGCTCGGGCACGGTTTTTATGCTGCGAACGCTCATCCTGACACTCCACCACGATACCCGTTGGTAAGTGAGTGATCCGAATAGCGGAGTCAGTTCGGTTAACGTGCTGTCCACCGGCACCAGAAGCGCGGTAGGTATCCACCTTTAAATCAGCCGGATTGATTTCAATGGCTTCACTTTCTGGGATCTCCGGCATAATGGCTACAGTACAAGCGGAAGTATGCACCCGACCTTGCGATTCGGTTGCGGGTACGCGCTGCACACGATGGCCACCCGATTCAAATTTCAAGGTACCAAAGGCACCCTCACCTTGAATATGGGCGATAACTTCTTTAAAACCACCGTGCTCACCATCACTGGCACTGACCACTTCTAAGCGCCAGCGTTGTTTTTCAGCAAAACGGCTGTACATTCGAAACACATCACCGGCAAAAATGGCGGCTTCATCGCCACCGGCACCGGCGCGAATTTCTAAAAAGCAGCTATTGCTGTCGTTCGGATCTTTAGGTAGTAACAAAATTTGCAGTTCAGTATCAAGCGCTTCAATGCTGGCACGAGCAGATTTATACTCTTCTTGCGCCATTTCCCGCATCTCAGGATCGGGATCTTTTTGCATTTCTTCAGCCATTTGCAAATCGTCTTGCGCCTGACAATAGCTACGAAACGCTTTATTAAGATCTTCTAACTGACTAAATTCTTTTGATAATTCACGAAAACGTTTTTGATCGCTAATAACGCCTGCGTCACTTAGCAACGCTTGCACTTCTTCGTAGCGTTCTACTAAGGCTTCGAGCTTACGATATACCGACTCTTTCATTTTAACCTGTTAACCTGATTATAAATCGACTAAGACCTTAACCAACTCGGACGCGTCCGGTTGCTCGGATTGTAATAAATGACGAATGGCTTGCGTTGGGCTGTGCATTAAACGATTACTCAGTTTATTGGCCATTTCTTGCAGCACTTTTTTCGGGATCTTGCCCTGCGGCCAACTGGTTTTGCGCTCGGACAAGCAATTCTTGTTTCACGTGTTCACAACGCTGCCGATAATCACGCAGCCAATCGGCTTTATCCTGTAAAAGTAACCATTGCTGAAACTCGTTGGCGCCCGATTCGATCATCACCTCCGCTTGTGCAGCGGCATGTTGTCGATGGTTTAAATTTTGCGCCACAATGCTTTGTAAATCATCTACGGTGTAAAGGTAAGCATCTTCTAACTCAGACACCTGCTGCTCAATATCTCGCGGTACAGCTAAATCAACCAAGAACATCGGTTTGTGCTTACGCTGCCGTAACGCCTGCTCAACCATACCCTTGCCCACAATAGGTAAGGTACTGGCCGTTGAGGAAATCACAATATCCGCTTCAGCTAAACGAGATGGCACCTGCGCTAAGGTTAACACTTGGGCATTAAACTGCTTAGCCAAGTTTTCGGCTCGCTCATAGGTGCGATTCGCCACGCTTAATTTAGTTGCGCCCTGCTCAGACAAATGCCGCGCAACCAGTTCAATGGTTTCACCTGCGCCAATCAAAAGTACCCGCACATTATCTAACTTGCCAAAAATCTGTTTGGCCAGCGTAACGGCAGCAAAAGCAACCGATACCGCATTTGCGCCAATCTCTGTTTCGGTGCGTACGTCTTTAGCAACAGCAAAAGTCTTTTGAAATAGCCGCTCGAATAAGGGCTGGATCGTACCCGCTTGGCGCGATTGATTATAAGACTGCTTCACCTGCCCAAAAATTTGCGGCTCACCCAACACCAAAGAATCTAACCCTGCCGCCACGCGCATTAAATGCTGCACCGCTTGCTGATCTTGAAATAAGTAGAGATGTTGTTGTAAATCCGGTAACGACAATTGATGAAACTGTGCTAACCACTGCACCACTTGCTCGGCTTGTTCAGCACCACCGCTAAAATACAGCTCGGTACGATTACAGGTAGACAAAATCACTGCATCGACCAACTGCAGTTTCGCTGCCAATTGTTGCAAGGCCTCAGGCACCTGTTCGGGTGCAAAAGCCAGCTTTTCGCGCAGCGCAACTGGAGCCGTTTTGTGATTTATGCCTAGTGCAAAAATAGCCATCACCTGTATCATGGTTTCTGTAGGGGGCGAATTGTACGAAAAAGCCCAGGTTAATAAAAGCAAAAGCAAAGGACTTTAGTGTGTCATTACCGAATAGCCGATGGAGTATGTTAGTTTTTGTGGCTTTATTAAGCGCTTGTGGCCTAAAACCCAAGGCTCCACCCGCCGAGCCAGTGATGAACGCCGCGGCACGACAACAACAATTAAACGCCATGCAAAGTTTTACCGTACAAGCATCGATGGGCATTAAAGCGCCGAATGAATCGATCAGTGGTAATTTGCGATGGCAGCAAATGAATGCCAACGATTTTCAAGCTCGGCTGGCCAATATGCTCGGTATCAGTTTATTTGAACTGACCCAGCAAACAAACTTTTCAGAACTACTGGTTAAAGGCGAACGTTATCAGGCGGCAGATGCCAGCAGTTTGTTGTGGCAATTAGCCGGTTGGTCAATTCCGCTGCATGATATGCCGTTATGGCTGCGCGGCTTACCTGGCGCCAGTGCCACCGAGTTGCAATATGACGCTGCTGGACGCTTAACCCGCTTTACGTTACAAGATAGCACCGGTATTCGCTGGCAATTAACATATCGCAGCTTTTTTGCCGATGCGCTCTCGTTACCCAAGCAACTAGAATTAAGCAGCGACGATACACACATTCGCTTAGTGATCCGGAGCTGGCAACCATGAGTTTTTCGTTACCGGCAGTGGCCAAACTGAATTTATTTTTGCATATCACAGGCCGTCGCGCTGACGGTTACCATAATCTGCAAACGCTGTTTCAGATGCTTGATTTTGGTGACCGCTTACATTTCAAAGCAGACAACAGCGGTGAAATAACGCTAAGTTGTAGCGATCCTTCACTTAACGGTAGCGATAACTTAATTTATCGTGCGGCTCAACTGCTGAAACCTTTTGCGCCCGCTGCAGCGGGCTGTCAGCTTTATTTAGAAAAAAACTTACCCATGGGTGGCGGCTTAGGCGGCGGCTCATCTGATGCAGCAACGACCCTGCATGGTTTAAATAAGTTATGGCAATTAGGCCTGTCTACCCAGCAACTTGCCGAACTGGGTTTACGCTTAGGCGCAGATGTCCCTGTTTTTGTGCATGGCACAACTGCCTTTGCTGAGGGGGTTGGCGAGCGCTTACAAGCTGTCGAATTACCCGAAAAAATTTATCTCGTGGTGACACCTCATTGTCATATTAGTACGGCGGCTATTTTCAGCCACCCGCAATTAAAACGTGATACGCCTACCATGGTTTTGGCTGATTTAATGCAACGCAATTGGCAAAATGATTGCCAGCCTTTGGTCGAACAGCTGTATCCGATTGTTGCAATGACCTTACAGTGGTTGTTAGAATACGCCCCGTGTCGAATGACGGGTACTGGTGCAAGTGTGTTCGCCGAATTCCCGGACGCGGCCAGTGCTCAACATGCCCTAGCGAGTTTGCCTGCATCATGCAATGGCTTTATCGCAAGAGGGGTCAACCAGTCGCCATTATGGGCTGCGCTGACAGATACCGACTCTAACAGCTGATGTCACTAAACGTTAGTGTATTACTGAATAAGTTGCTAACACGATCATTACGTTATACGTTGCAGGCAACGCAGCCTGATGACAGTGTGCATGGACGTTACACGCCAACGTAATAATAGGTCGGTTTGACAATAATCTGGGTATACTTAACTTTTATGACGTTATAATGATTAAACCGGACTCACCACTGCCCTGAGGATCCTACCGTGCCCGACATGAAGGTTTTCGCTGGTAACGCCATACCAGATCTTGCCAACAAAATCGCCAGCCGTCTTTACATCAAACTGGGAGACGCCTCTGTTGGTCGCTTCAGTGATGGCGAAGTCAGTGTGCAAATCAACGAAAATGTACGCGGTTCAGACGTCTTTATTATCCAATCTACTTGTGCACCCACCAACGATAACTTGATGGAACTGATCGTGATGGTTGATGCATTACGTCGTGCCTCTGCCGGACGGATCACCGCCGTGATGCCTTACTTCGGTTATGCGCGTCAAGATCGCCGTGTACGTTCAGCTCGGGTTCCTATCACCGCGAAAGTGGTTGCCGATTTTCTGTCTAGCGTCGGTGTTGACCGTGTGCTGACGGTTGACTTACACGCTGAACAAATTCAAGGTTTCTTTGATGTGCCGGTGGATAACGTTTTTGCCAGTCCGGTTTTACTGGATGACATGCGCAAGAAAAATCTGCAATCACCGATCGTGGTATCACCTGATATCGGTGGTGTAGTCAGAGCGCGTGCCGTGGCTAAACTGTTAAATGACACTGATTTAGCGATTATCGACAAGCGCCGTCCGCGCGCGAACGTGTCGCAAGTGATGCATATTATTGGTGATGTACGAGATCGTGACTGTATTATCGTTGACGATATGATTGATACGGGCGGTACACTGTGTAAAGCAGCCGAAGCCTTAAAAGAGCAAGGTGCTAAACGTGTCTTTGCTTACGCGACGCATGCGGTATTTTCAGGTAATGCGCCTGAGATCATTACCAACTCGGTTATTGATGAACTCATTATTACCGATACCGTGCCGTTATCGGCTGCGATGAAAGCCATTCCCAAAGTACGTCAGCTAACCTTAAGTGATTTATTAGCCGAATGTATTCGTCGTATTAGCAACGAAGAGTCGATTTCATCGATGTTCGATTAAGCAGACGATTTCGATCATAAAGGCGCTTTAGGGCGCCTTTTGGTTTTTTTAAGCCTAATACGCCATGCTAAAAAGCCATTGAGCGTTTTATCCTTAGACGCTGAAAAATGATAAACAGCATATCAGATAGCGACACAGCCACAATGCTGCCAATTTGCATTTGCAGCTAACGGGGGCTGGTGGTAATATGTCGCGCCTTTTGTCATGCTACAAAAGGCAACAGGTTTCGGCTGGTCGCAAGCCGGGACAAATACTAATTATTGGAGTACATCATGTCTGATGCAATTTTTACATTAACCGCAGAAGTCCGTTCTGACCTGGGGAAAGGTGCGAGCCGCCGCCTACGTCACGAAGACAAAGTTCCAGCTATCATTTACGGTGGCAGCGTAGCCGCTCAATCAATCACTTTAGAGCACTCTAAACTGTTGAAAGCGCAAAGCGTTGAAGCCTTCTACTCTCACATCCTGACTATCAACGTCGCGGGTGAAGAAGTAAAAGCCATCGTTAAAGCCATGCAACGTCACCCGTTCAAGCCAAAAATCTTACACGTTGACTTCCAACGCGTAGAAGCTGGCCACGAGTTACACACTATTGTTCCTATCCACTTCATCAATGAAGAAGCCGGTGCGAAGAAAGGTGGTGTAGTTGTTCATGGTATGAACGAAGTTGAAATTGCCTGTTTACCACAGGATCTGCCAGAGTTCATCGAAGTAGATTTAAGCGATGTTGCAGTTGGCGTAACCTTACACTTAACTGATATCAAAGCACCTAAAGGTGTTACTTTTGTTCAGTTAACTAAAGGCGAAGGTCATGACCTGCCTGTAGTATCTGTAAACAAACCAGCTGGTAAAGCTGAAGAAGAAACACCTGCTGAGTAATGTCTGACGCTGTTCAGCCAAAGCTTCAGCTAATCGTGGGCCTGGGTAATCCAGGCCCCGAATATCAATATACCCGTCATAATGCGGGCGTGTGGTTTGTTGAGCAACTGGCTCGGACCTATCATGCGACCTTAAAACCCGAAGCTAAATTTTTCGGGCACACTGGCAAATTCATGCTTGCCGGCCAAGAATTCAAATTACTTATTCCATCGACCTATATGAACTTAAGCGGCAAAGCTGTTTTGGCCATGGCACAGTTTTATAAACTGTCACCAGAGCACATTCTGGTAGTACATGATGAGCTGGCGTTACCGCCCGGCACAGCCAAATTTAAGTTTGCCGGTGGACATGCGGGCCACAATGGTCTGCGCGATATCACAAGTAAGTTGGGTAATAACCCCAATTTTTATCGCTTGCGGCTTGGCATCGGCCATCCGGGGCACAAAGATCAGGTAACTGGTTTTGTTCTGGGTAAAGCGCCAAGCAGTGAACAATCACTGATTAATAGCTGCATCGATGAATCGGTTGCCTGTTTCGACCTGTTAGCTCGCGATGGCTTGGTAAAAGCTCAGCACCGTTTACACAGCTTTCAGGCTAGCTAAAATTTCGGAACACTCCCGTCGCTAATAGCACATTAAAGGATACACTCATGGGTTTCAAATGTGGCATCGTCGGTTTACCTAATGTTGGTAAATCCACCTTATTTAATGCTTTAACCAAAGCAGGCATCGAAGCCGCCAACTTTCCGTTCTGTACTATCGAACCGAATACCGGCGTGGTGCCAGTACCCGATTTACGCTTAGATAAACTGGCTGAAATCGTTAAACCGCAACGCGTATTACCCACGACCATGGAGTTTGTGGATATCGCAGGTTTAGTCAAGGGCGCTTCCCGTGGTGAAGGTTTAGGTAATAAATTTTTAGCAAACATTCGCGAAACTGACGCTATTGGTCATGTTGTGCGGTGTTTCGACGATGAAAACATTATTCACGTTGCTGGTAAAATTGATCCGGCCGATGACATTGAAACCATTAACATGGAATTAGTGCTATCTGATATGGACAGCGCTGATCGCGCCATTTTTCGTGTTCAAAAGAAAGCAAAAGGCGGCGATAAAGACGCTAAAGCAGAAATCCAGGTTTTAGAAAAAGTGAAGGCGCATTTAGAACAGGGTCATACCCTGCGCCAGCTTGAGTTAGAAAAAGAAGAAAAGGCGCTGATTGCCTACATGAACTTTTTAACGATCAAGCCCACCATGTATATTGCTAACGTGATGGAAGATGGTTTCGAGAATAACCCTTACTTAGATATCGTTACTGCGATCGCTGAGAAAGAAGGTGCCATCGTGGTACCGGTATGCGCCGCTATCGAATCGGAAATTGCGGAGTTAGACGAAGAAGAGCGCAATGAGTTTATGGCCGACATGGGTTTAGAAGAGCCTGGCTTAAACCGGGTGATCCGTGGTGGTTACTCTTTGCTAAGCTTACATACTTATTTTACTGCCGGTGTTAAAGAAGTACGTGCTTGGACTGTCGCAATTGGTGCCACTGCGCCACAAGCTGCTGGCGTGATCCACACTGACTTTGAAAAAGGCTTTATCCGCGCTGAAGTGGTCGCTTATGACGACTTCGTACAATACAACGGTGAAGCGGGCGCGAAAGAAGCCGGTAAATGGCGTCTTGAAGGTAAAGATTACATTGTAAAAGATGGCGATGTTATGCATTTCCGTTTTAACGTTTAAGCCTCGCGGTTAAACGCTCGATACCAAGCCGGACCACGTGTCCGGCTTTTTGCTGTTGATCATTCTCGAGAACTATCTCATACTTAAATTTACTGTTTAGTTTTTACTCGCTCTGAACATAAATTCGGCAAATACACTGCAACTGGTATAATATCGAAAAAAAACGGTTGACGCTCATAAGTGAGATCAGCATAATACGCGCCACTTGCTTAGGACAAGTTATAGTGGCTACATAGCTCAGCTGGTTAGAGCACAGCACTCATAATGCTGGGGTCGCAGGTTCGATTCCCGCTGTAGCCACCACTTCCTACTCTACTGTTGTATGCGGGAATGGCGGAATTGGTAGACGCACTGGATTTAGGTTCCAGCGCCGCGAGGCGTGAGAGTTCGAGTCTCTCTTTCCGCACCATAATAGGGTGCAAGTAAGTAAAAAGTTGTTGTAGGGGCGTAGCCAAGCGGTAAGGCAGTGGGTTTTGATCCCGCCATGCGTTGGTTCGAATCCAGCCGCCCCTGCCATTAACTCTTTACCATCCCAGTAGGGGCGTAGCCAAGCGGTAAGGCAGCGGGTTTTGATCCCGCCATGCGTTGGTTCGAATCCAGCCGCCCCTGCCATCATTCAGAAAACCCGACCTCGTGTCGGGTTTTCGCTTTTCTAATCATTAATCAAATACAACGCTTTAGCTACAGCACGTCTCATCCAGCGGCCTACGCTGCGTCTTACTTCCTTTGATCTTCAGCAAACTTGATCGCCAAGCGATACGACTAAAACCCTGAGTTGCGGTAGCATTTTCGAAACAGCAGCACGAATGCTGCTTGCAACCTGGCTACATAGATTTAGTAAAATGATCGCCTGTAAGCAGCAGAAACAGGACGAGGTGGTAAACGCATAGTACACTTTGAAAGAGGGCGTGTTTTTCATGGATGAAAAACAGGAGCCCCCATGGATGGGTTTACGGCGTCCCTCGTTAAAGTTGTACGACGCGTTTAGCCACTGGATGCATTAATATCGAACCTGCTCACACTCAATTCTAAAAACAGTTTAAAAATAAGCAACATGCCGTAAATTGGTCGGCATATTAAGCCGCATAATGTACCAATCTAAAACCTACAGAAAATAGTCATAGCAGAAGCAGATAAGACTTAAGGATTACTCAAAACACCCCATTACCCACAGCGTACTTTGTTAGTAGGCGTTTAGCGAGCCCCGCGTTAGCGGCCAGCCTAAGCCCCTGCTGGCGAATAAAGCTCAGCGAATCCGAATCACGGCTAAAAGTTTGATAAATCGCATCCATCGCACTCATCATCAAAGTATTTTGCAGCTTACGCTGCCGCTGATACTGCTTTAAACTGGCATTATCGGCCAGATCGCGACCAGCTTGTTGATTCTCAATTAACGTATCAGCCAATAACATCGCATCGGCAAAACCGAGGTTTACCCCCTGCCCCGCCAACGGATTAATAGTATGGGCCGCATCACCGGCTAACACGCAGCGCCCTTTAACGTAATGCTGCGCATGCATTCGTGCCAACGGAAACCACGCGGAAGCTTTCAGCTTTACCGCGCCCAACTCTGCCGGAAAGGCGGTTATAAACGCGTGCTCTAGCGCCGCTGGCGCAAGCTGTGCTAGCTGTTTTACCTTGGCCGCTTCGTCATACCAAACCAAAGACGCGCGTGCACCGGGTAAAGGTAAAAATGCCCGTGGGCCACTGGGGTAAAACTGCTGCCACGTTATATCCTGTTGCGGATAAGGCGTATCAACATAGGCCACTAAACACGCTTGTTGATATTGCCAACCCTGAGTACCAATGCCGGCATATTGCCGCACCACAGAATTTGCGCCGTCGGCACCAATGAGTAATGCGCCCGATAGCTGCTGCCCATCTGCCAATGTGACCTGCACCGCTGTATCGTTTTCTTGTACCGCGCTGATTTGCGTATCGGTGATCACCGTCACGTGGCGGTTAAATTGTTGCCATAACGCCAGCTGAACCAAGTTATTCTCAACAATATGCCCTAAATGGTCCTCGGCAATGTCTGCAGCAGCAAAACGCACCGAGGCTTTCGCTTCGCCTGCTTGTAAATACTGATAAGGACACAGCCGCATAGCGCCTAACGCTTGCCAAGCCCCTAATTGCTGCAACCAACGCTCTGAGCGTAAATTTAATGACGACACGCGCAAATCGATCTCGCTTTGTGCGGCGAATGGCGCTGGGGCATGCTTTTCAATTAAACTGACCGTCAGCCCGGCCTGACTTAAAGCCAACGCCAGCGCGGCACCGACCATGCCACCACCACTAATAATGATATCTGTATTCTGCATCTGTGTTGCCTTGTACCGCTGCCTAAAAACGACAGGTAATTTAGTGCGAATTTTGCTAAGGTTAACAACAAATTTCCGGTAGGTAACCTGCGCTTAGAAAATAACCGGAAAAAACATTGACGAGTGCCGAAAAATGCGGCATTTTGCGCGCCCCTTTGTACGGTGGCTCGAACTTGTTGGCTTAGTTTGGTAACGATTGAATTGGAGATGGCCCATGCGAAATGTAACTGTTGCTGCAACCCAAATGCAGGGTGGCTGGAATGTGGAAGAAAATATTGCTCGAGCAGATAAGCTGGTGCGTGAAGCGGCAGCCCAAGGCGCGCAAATAATTCTGATCCAAGAGCTGTTTGAACGTAACTATTTTTGCCAGAAGCAAAAGCCTGACTACTTAGCATTTGCAGTCCCCGTCGCTGAAAATGCCGCGGTAAAACACTTTGCCAAGGTGGCTAAAGAGCTGGCGGTCGTGTTACCGATCAGCATTTATGAACGTGCCGGTAACTGCTTATACAACACCGTGGTGATGTTAGACGCGGATGGCAGCAATATGGGCATTTATCGTAAAAGTCATATTCCCGATGGTCCAGGCTACAGCGAAAAGTACTATTTCACGCCAGGCGATACCGGTTTTAAAGTGTGGGATACTCAATATGCTAAAGTCGGCGTGGGTATTTGTTGGGATCAATGGTTCCCAGAATGCGCGCGTAGCATGGCATTAATGGGCGCAGAACTGATTTTCTACCCCACCGCTATCGGTAGCGAACCGCATGATGCCACTATCAGCTCACGTGATCACTGGCAGCGTACGCAACAAGGCCATGCCGCTGCTAACTTAACACCGGTTATCGTATCTAACCGTATCGGTACTGAAACCGAAGGCGATTTTTCTATTACGTTCTATGGCAGCTCCTTTATTGCTGACCATACCGGTGCCAAGGTGAAAGAGGCTAATGAAACCGAAGAAACGGTACTAGTACATACCTTTGATTTAGACGAAGTGGCGGCAACGCGTCGCGCTTGGGGTGTATTCCGTGATCGCCGCATTGATATCTACGATGCGTTACTGACCAAAGATGGCAAAATCAATCCGGAGAACAGCAAGTGAGCCGGACCTTAACCAGCACACCACAGCAAGATGGCTTTAGTATGCCGCCTGAATGGGCACCGCATAAACAAACCTGGATGGTTTGGCCAGAGCGTACCGACAGCTGGCGTTTAGGCGCTAAACCGGCGCAGGCTGCTTTTGTTACTGTAATCAAAGCCATTGCCGGGTTTGAACCGGTCAGCGTTGGCGTGTCTGCTGCCCAGTATGCCAATGCCTATGCGCAATTAAGCCAAGCAGAAACTAAATACCCGATCCGTGTGTTGGAAATTTCTAATAATGACGCTTGGTGTCGTGATACCGGCCCCACCTTTGTCACCAATGGCAAAGGTGAAGTTCGTGGCGTCGATTGGACCTTCAACGCCTGGGGTGGCTTAAATGGCGGTTTGTACTTCCCTTGGGATCGCGATGATCAAGTCGCCAGTAAGATCTTAGGTATCGAGCAACTGCCCCGCTATCGCACCGAAGGCTTTGTGTTAGAAGGCGGTGCGATCCATGTTGATGGTGAAGGCACGCTGCTGACTACCGCAGAGTGCTTACTGAATGCTAACCGTAACGCACATTTAAGCCGTGAGCAGATTGAACAGCAATTAGCAGAACATCTGAATATTAGTAAGGTGTTATGGCTTGAAGACGGCATCTTTAATGATGAAACCGATGGCCATGTTGATAATATGGCCTGTTTTGTTAAGCCGGGTGAAGTGCTGTTAGCTTGGACAGATGATCAGTCTGATCCACAGTATGCTCGTAGCAAAGCCGCACTAGACTATCTAGAAGCCAGTACCGATGCCAAAGGCCGCAAAATCAAGGTGCATAAACTGCCCGTGCCAGCGCCTATCATGGCCAAAGCCGAGGAATATGCGTCAGTCGATCAGTCGATGGCCGCCATTCCACGTGAAGCCAACGCCCGTTTAGCCGGCTCTTACATCAATTTCTATTTATGTAATGGCGGTTTGATCCTGCCAACCTTTGATGATCCCAATGATCAGGTTGCCGCAGAAATATTGCAGACACTTTTCCCTCTGCACAAAGTGGTGACGGTACCCGGCAGAGAAATTCTGCTCGGTGGCGGCAATATCCACTGCATTACTCAGCAGCAACCAGCCGGTTAATGACCGCGTTGGCGAAAAGGTGTTGTCGTTGAGCCAAGCAAAGGGGTGGTAATCATCACCCCTTAGTTTTTACAGCAAACGTCAACAAGCCCTAAACGCTTTAGCTTATTTTGCAAGGAACCTCTGCCATGGCCAAAGCCTGTGCCTTACATATTTTAGTGAAAACCCGCGAACAAGCAGAGAAGTTAAAAAGACAGCTGGATAAAGGTGCTGACTTTAGCAAACTGGCCAAGCAACATTCGTTATGCCCATCTGGTAAAAAAGGCGGCGACTTGGGTGAGTTTCGTAAAGGGCAAATGGTCAAACCCTTTGACGATGCGGTATTTAAAGGGCCGGTACTCGCCGTGTTAGGGCCGGTAAAAACCCAATTTGGTTTTCATTTAATTAAAACCCTGTATCGCGATTAAACTCAAAGGCTCAGGCTTTGCCAAGGAGTACCCATGCAATTAATACCGGCCACTAGCACACATCTGCCAGAGTTAATGAGCTGGTTTAATAGCGAAGCCGAATTAATCAGCTGGGCGGGCCCGGGTTTTCGTTTTCCTTTTAATGCTGAGAGCTTTGCGCAAGATCTTAAGTTAGAAAGCCTGTCGTCTTGCCTGTTACAAGCTGACGATGGCCAAATATTGGGGTTTGGCCAATATTCCTTGCAACACGGTCATGCGCATCTGAGTCGGTTGGTGATTCATCCACGGTTTCGTGGCTATGGTTTTATTCAGATTTTACTTGGGAAATTACAACGGCAAGCAAGCTTAACACTCAGCACAGCGAGCGCGTCGCTGTTTGTATTTCGCAGCAACGCTGCTGCGATCCGAGCTTATCAACAGGCCGGTTTTGTAGAGCAGTTACATCCGCAAGGCGAGTTACATCAGCTTTGGAGCTATATGGTTCGCCCTGCTAACGCCGTAGCGTCTTAAACCCAGTTTTGTGGCTCAGTTTAAGCTTTACCCAACGCTTTGGCTCTTAATTTCGCTTTAACCTTACCTGCCGATGGCCGTTTTGCGCCATCTTGACGCCCTTGGCGCTGACCAGGCTTACCCGGTAAATGATCAGCCGGCGGCACAAAACTGGGGTCATGTTCATAGCCTGGCAACACTTTCGCTGGCAGTACTTGTTGTGTCAGTTTTTCAATTTCTTGCAAAGCCCCACGCTCTTCTGGGCCAATCAAAGTAATGGCTTCGCCACTTAAACCGGCTCGGCCAGTACGACCAATGCGATGCACATAATCTTCCGCAATTTGTGGTAAATCATAATTCACCACATAAGGTAGCTCGTTAATATCTAAACCGCGCGCAGCAATATCGGTCGCCACCAAAACACGCACCTTACCTTGCTTAAAATCATCTAAGGCTCGCTGTCTGGCTCCTTGCGCTTTATCACCGTGGATAGCCGCAGTGTTTAAACCGTCTTTTTGTAACTGCTTTGCCAGTCGGTCTGCACCATGTTTCGTGCGCACAAAAATCAAAACTTGCTGCCAATTACGCGCACCAATCAGGTGTGAAATCATTTCGCGCTTGCGATGCCGATCAACTAAATACACTTGTTGCGCCACCCGATCAGCGGTGGCATTGGCCGTAGCTACTTCAATTTGGATGGGATTGTTTAACAGCTCATCTGCCAGCTGTTTAATGTCTTTAGAATAGGTTGCCGAAAATAGCAGGGTTTGTCGTTTAGCCGGTAGCTTGGCCATAATGCGTTTGATGTCGACTACAAAGCCCATATCCAACATGCGATCAGCTTCGTCTAATACCAGCACTTCTAGCTCGCTCAGATCAACTGTTTCTTGATGTAAATGATCAATCAAACGCCCCGGCGTTGCGACCAGAATATCCAGGCCAAGTTCAGCTTCATCATATTGCGGCCGAATCGACACCCCGCCATAGAACACGGCACTGCGACAGCTTAAATACCGACTGTAGGTTTGCACACTTTCGAACACTTGCTGCGCCAATTCACGGGTGGGGGTTAATACCAACACGCGCACTTGCGCGGGGCGTAAGACCTTAGGTGCATTGAGAAGCTGTTGCAGCAGTGGTAAGGTAAATGCCGCTGTTTTCCCGGTGCCGGTTTGGGCGCCCGCGAGCACATCTTTACCTTGTAAAATCGGTGGAATACTTTCTTGCTGTACCGGTGTTGGGCTAGCATAGCCCTGTTCAGCTAAAGCGCGTAAAATAGGCTCAGCCAGAGCCAGAGATTGAAACACCATGTGTAATTCCAGAAATCAAAACAGCTAACATCTAAATGATGTGTGAGTATAGCAGATGAGCGCTTTACAAGATATTGCCACACCTAGCCCTGCTTGGGTGCTGTATATGGTACGCACTGCGGCTGGACAGCTGTATACGGGTATCACCGTTGATCCGCAGCGACGCATGCGCCAACACGCTGGTGAAATTAAAGGGGGCGCCAAAGCGCTGCGCGGTAAAGGCCCCCTAACACTGGTTTATCAACGTCGCTATTCGGATCGCGCCAGTGCCAGTCAGGCAGAATACCAGTTAAAACAACTGAGCAAAGCTGAAAAAGAGCAGTTAATTAGCGAGCAATAATGGATAATTTTTATTTAGTTTTAGCCTATCTAGTCATCGGCTTTTTATTACGGCGCCAGCCCGCCATGCCGCAAAATAGCGGCATCGTTCTGAATATTTACGTGCTTTACGTGGCGTTGCCTGCGTTGATCCTGAAAAATATTAAGTTATTAGAATTCTCGTTTTCACTGCTCATCCCAGCCATCACGCCCTGGTTGCTTTTGCTTGTTGTGGTGGCATTGGTTTTACTGCTCAGTAAATTCTTTAACTGGTCGCGTGAAGTGACAGGCGCATTGTTAATCATTCTTCCGCTGGGTAATACTTCGTTCTTAGGCTTTCCGATGACCGAAGCCTTATTCGGCAACGTCGCCATGCCCTATGCGGTGGTCTATGATCAAATTGGCTCTTTTATTGCGCTAGCAACCTATGTCACCATCGTTGCGGCGATCTACAGCCCAACAATGAACAAGCCTAGCGCGAAAGCCATTATCTGGAAAATCATCAGTTTTCCCTCGTTTATAGCTCTGATGGTAGGGTTACTGATTCGTGATATAACGCTGCCACCACTGGCTATTACTTTAGTCGATAATTTGGCCGCGACGCTGGTGCCGGTAGTGATGATAGCGGTAGGTTTTCAGCTAAGCTTTCGTTTTAACAAAGATGAGATCGTGCCGTTACTCAGTGCCTTAGTGATAAAGTTAGCGGTGATGCCACTGAGCGCATGGTTAATTTGGCGGGCGCTGGGGCAAGAGGGGTTGGCGGTGACCATCAGTATTTTTCAAGCGGCAATGCCGCCGATGATCTCGGCCGGTGCTATTGCCATTATGGCCGGTTTAGCACCTAGGTTAGTAAGTGGCGTTATCGGTTTTGGTATTCTCTCTGGTCTGGTAAGCTTACCTATAGTCTTTTGGCTATTACAATAATTCGAGGAAGACATGGACTGGGAAACGTTATACACAGAGGTGCTGACCATCATTCAGCAAAAAGAAAATTGGTATCAACTCGTTGCACTTAGCCTAGCGTTACTTATTGCCTCTTTCAGTAATCAACGCCTACAACGGGCGCTAGAAAAACATCAATTACAAGGTGCTAAGTTGCGGCATCTGGCCATTCGCAGTTTACAGCGTTTACTGTGGCCGTTAATCGCCTTACTGGTGTTAATTCCCATTAAAGCCGCCTTTGTACAACAAGAACTGCCGATGACATTGTTAGGGTTCGCTACGCCTATCCTACTGGCATTGGCCATGATCCGCTTTTGTATTTATCTGCTACGTAAAGCGTTCTCGGTAAGCCCTTTACTTAAGTCATCCGAAAACGTGTTATCGGTGCTGATCTGGTTAGCCGTTGTATTACATTTAGTCGGCTGGTTACCTGCCGTCATTGCGATGCTGGATAGTTTTGCAATCACTGTCGGTGAAAGCCGTATCTCTGTGCTATCGGTAATGAAACTGCTGTTTATGATTGCCTTAGCCTTTACCTTAGCGCTTTGGCTCTCCACACTAATTACCAATAAATTGGAACGTACACATTCTATTAGCCCGAGTATGCGGGTTGGATTTGCTAAGTTCACCAAGTTTTTCTTAATTACAGTGGCGTTTTTAGTCGCGTTAAATGCCGTAGGCATTAACCTTAGCTCACTGGCAGTATTTGGTGGTGCTCTGGGTGTTGGTTTAGGTTTTGGTTTACAGCGGATTGCCTCTAACTTTATCAGCGGCTTTATTTTGGTACTCGATCGCTCGATTAAACCCGGCGATATTATCTCGGTAGGCGACAAATTTGGTTGGGTAGAACAACTTAATGCTCGCTATTTGGTAGTGCGTAACCGTGAAGGTGTCGATACCTTAATCCCGAACGAAAACATGATCACCAACGAGGTGATTAACTGGAGCTATGCTGATCCATTCGTGCGCGTAGTCATTAAAGTGCAAATTAGTTACGACGACGATCCAGAGCAAGCCATGGCCCTTATGCTCGAATGCGCCCAAGCCTCCGCTCGGGTATTAACGGAACCCGCCCCAACTGTCCGTTTAATGGAGTTTGCCGATAGCGGCATTGAACTGCAATTACGCGTGTGGATTGCTGATATGGAAAATGGCACGGCTGCGGTGAAATCGGATATTAACGTGGCCATTTGGCGCATCTTTAAAGCCAATAATATTACTATTCCGTATCCACAGCGTGATTTACACATTAAAAGCTGGCCGAGTAAACCGCGCTCAGACCATCTGCCCAGTGATATTAGCGATGAGCTATAACTGCAAGGCTTGATAAATCATCGTCATAATACTGCCGTAGCGGCCGGTTTCAAACCGGTCGCCACTAAAGTAATAACCCTCACCGTCGGCCACTATCGGGCTGTGTTTTTTATTGGTCAGTAGCACCACCATGAGATTATGCGCTGGATCGATCACCGTTGCGGTTCCGGTCCAGCCGGTATGGCCGTAAGCATATTGACTGGCATAAGCACCGAAGTGCCATGCTAAATCACCTTGTACTGCGGTACGCCAACCCAGCGCATATTGATGATCATAAGGAGAGGCTGCCACAAACTGCTGTATCGTCGCTTGATCAAAGAAGCGTTGCCAACCATAACCACCACCTTGTAATGCCACAGACATCAACACCGATAAATCGGCCGCGGTGCTAAACAAACCGGCATGCCCAGCGACACCTTGAAAAGAATAAAAAGCTTTTTCGTCATGCACTTCGCCCCGCAGCACCCCTTGGCGATTGGCAGGAAAACTGACACGACCACCGCGGCTATTGCCTTGTAACTCGGTTGCGGCAATCTGTGTTACTGCCACACCGTGCTGCAACGGATTAAACAACGTATCAGCCAAACCTAACGGCTGATAAAATTGCTGCCTTACAAACACATCTAAAGGCTGTGCGCTTATTTTCTCAATCAGCATACCAAGCAACATATAATCGACATCGCTGTACACCGACTGCACGCCACGCTCAGTCGCAAAGGGAACTTGCGTTAAAATTAAGTGCTCGGTATGCGCTTTGTTTAGCGAATAAAACGCAGGGCCGTGTCGGTTGTCAGGGCGAAAAAAATGCACCTCAGGCGGATAACCGGCAATATGATACAGCAAATCGCTGACCAGACGCTGCTCACGGCCACTGCCCTGATAATTTGGTAAATAATGCTGAATGGGTTTTGTCACATCTAACTTGCCTTGGCTAACCAGCTGCATCAAGGCATAGTTAGTGGCATACATTTTAGTATTCGAGGCGATATCAAACAGCGTGTAGCGCTGCATGGGCTCGGGCTTTGAGACACTACGGCCATCATCGGCATAACGCTGGCTATAACCATAGGCACTGTGTTTAATCACCACACCATCTTTAACCACCAACAAGACGGCTCCCGGAAACCCCTCGGCAACCTCCGTCTCGATTAACTGATCTATCGGCTGAAACGCCAAGGCATATTGCTGTAAATCGGTGCGTAACGTAGGAAATGGCAAGCTCAGTTTGACTTCAGCTGAAGCAGGAACGCTGCTGAGATAACGCAGACGGTTTTCACCATTGCGGGTATAACGTGATACATCAATCTTTACCGGTCGACCATTAGCCGGGCGTTGCACCCGAATCAGTTGTTGATTAACTTGCAACAACAACTCAGTGGCTTGCTGCAAATCAATCAGTATTTCGCCCTGCCCAGCATAAGCTAAAAAACTGCGGGTGTTATTAAGCTTACTGCGCTCACTGCGCTGCTCTGGCCAGGTAAGTTGTAACTGGCCATGCCCTTCGGCTAAGGCCAGTTGCTCCGCCGGGGTTAACGGCAAAGGTGCGGCAAAACGTGACCAACCAAACAGACTGCATCCTGCCAGCAGGCACAAACTTAAACTTAACAGCAAGGTGCGCAGTGACAGCATCGGTTCAGCCCTTTTCGTTTTACTTACGCTAAGGTGACCTTAGCAAATTTACGTTTACCTACCTGATAAATTTGACAAGTGCCTTTGGCAATATCTAACTTAGCATCAGTAACCTTGGTTTCACCGTCTAACTTCACCGCGCCTTGTTTGATCATGCGCAGTGCTTCAGAGGTACTCTCCACCAAGCCAGCCGCTTTTAACAGGTTAGCAATGGGCATGCTGGGCTCATCACAGCTTAAGGTGATTTCGGCAATGTCATCTGGCAAGGCATTTTTACTAAAACGCTGAATAAAGTCTTGATGGGCCGATTCAGCCGCCGCATCGTCGTGAAAACGACTGATTAATTCTTTCGCTAAAGCAATTTTCACATCGCGCGGATTCAGCCCTGCTGCCACATCGTGTTTCAAGTGTGCAATCTCAGTCAGCGGGCGGAAACTCAATAAGTCGTAATAACGCCACATTAACTCGTCAGAGATAGACATGACTTTACCAAACATTTCGTTCGGTGCATCGGTAATACCAATGTAATTACCTAAAGATTTAGACATTTTCTGCACACCGTCTAAACCTTCCAGTAAGGGCACCATCATGACCGTTTGTGGCCGCATGCCTTCATCTTTTTGCAGCTCACGCCCCATCAACAAGTTAAAGCGTTGATCAGTGCCCCCCATCTCAACATCGGCTTCTAAGGCAACAGAATCCCAACCCTGTACTAACGGATACAGAAATTCGTGAATAGCGATGGATTGATTGTTAGCAAAACGCTTTTTAAAATCATCACGCTCTAGCATACGCGCGACGGTTTGGCGTGATCCCAGTTTGATCATGCCGGCAGCGCCTAATTTCTCCATCCACTCAGAATTAAAGGCGACCCGCGTTTTGGCCGGATCTAGAATTTTAAATACTTGTTCTTTATAGGTTTCAGCGTTAGCCAACACCTCTTCGCGGCTTAAAGGCTTTCGCGTAACGTTTTTACCACTCGGATCGCCAATCATGCCGGTAAAGTCACCAATTAAGAATATGACTTCATGGCCTAACTGCTGAAAAGTACGCAATTTATTAATCAGCACCGTGTGGCCTAAATGTAAATCAGGCGCCGTCGGATCGAAGCCCGCCTTGATCTTAAGAGGTTTGCCTTCCTTTAATTTGGCAATTAGCTCTTCTTCAAGCAGAATTTCCTCGCAACCGCGTTTTAGCTCTGCTAATGCCTGTGCCCAATCGGCCATTTTTAACTCCTAAGAATAAATATTTTTGCTCAGATAACGGCCATTCTATCGCATGTGCCGCCGAGGTGAAACGCACAAAAGTCTGGTATCTTCGAAAAAAAACAGATATGCTCGCTTTTTGTGCATTCTCAGATATTGTGGTTATTATGCAGCAATTAGTCGCTCAAATTCCTTCTCGCCATCGCCTGCTAATTCTGCTGGTTTCTGTTTTTATTGCTATTTTGCTACTTTTACCGTCCGAGCAAGCCTCTGCCTCTCGCGGTTCCGAACACAGCAGCTTAGCCATCAGCAACACCTACAGTGTTGAACTGAACCTTCCCGCTGAAACCCCCTTAGCGGCTTTACCTGAAGTAAGCGATGAAGTGCCGGAATTACCCGATGTGGTTATCGAACAACGGGGGTTACAGTGGACCACGCTCGAAGTGCAAAGTGGCGATATCTTATCTAGCCTGTTTCGCAAAGCCAATGTTAGCCAGCAAACCATGCTGAGCATTTTAGATTTAGGCAAAACAACACGCACGTTAACTCGGCTTTATCCTGGTGAAAAATTAGAATTTGGTTTGGATGAGCAAGGCGAATTACAACAACTGCGTTATGCCATTGATCGCCTGACTACCTTACAAATCAACCGCAACCTTGAGGGCAACTTCACGGTAGAAGAATTACGCAAGCCCGTAGAACAACGCCAACAATTCACCAGTGCCGAAATTCGCAGTAATTTTTGGAGTGCCGGTTTAGCCGCAGGCTTAACCGATGCGCAGATTATGCAACTGGCTGGGATTTTTGGTTGGGACATCGATTTTGCTTTGGACATTCGCGCGGGCGATTATTTCTCTGTGCTCTATAATGCCGACTACGTTGAAGGTGAATTCTTGGGTAATGGCACCATTTTAGCGGCGCAATTCAGCAATCAGGGCCAGGTGTATCAAGCTATTCGCCATAGCGATGGTAACTACTACAAACCTGATGGTAAAAGCATGCGCCAGGCTTTTTTGCGCGCGCCGGTTAGTTTTCAATACGTTAGCTCTAACTTTAATCCACGCCGCTTACATCCGGTGTTAGGCACTGTACGGGCACATAATGGTACTGATTATGTAGCGCCAGTCGGCACTCCCATTATGGCGGCAGGGGATGGCAAGGTCACAAAATCAGCCTACAATAGCTTAAATGGTCACTATGTGTTTATTCAACACGCCAATAATATTGTTACCAAATATCTGCATTTATCGAAACGCTTAGTGAAAACCGGTGAACGTGTGCGCCAAGGTCAAAGCATTGGTAAATTAGGCTCTACCGGCCGTGTAACGGGCGCGCATTTACATTATGAATTTATGCTCGATGGTGTGCATCGCAATCCACGTACCGTGAAATTACCCGAAGCACTGCCACTACAGGGTAAAGACAAGCAACAGTTTATGCTAACCGCTAGTACCGTATTGGCCGAGCTGCAACAACAACATCAGCAATACCTAGCGAGCCAAGAGCAACCTGCTGCTCCTCTGGTAGCTAACTAATACCAGTAATTGAACCTTGCTCTATTAGTAATGCTAAAGCATTTATGATTACATAAAATATCGGCTTCTTAAGCCTATACAATCCAATAAAAGATTGAAAAGATTATAGTGCTTTATTAATCAATCACTTAACTTACCTTAAAGTCAGATTAAATACTCAGTTGTTAAAGCAGTTACTATACAGTACACCACCTCTGCAGAGTAAATATCGCTTTGATACTTAGCTTTGACGATAGCGACTGCTTCATTTGGTATTTTGCCAAAATAATAGGAAGTAGAGCAAAACGTTGCAGCATTTTAGGCTATGTTTATATTAATGTGCTCGAATGTTCTCGTTTCAGTTTTAGCCTGATACTCGCCGTGCAACATATATAGTTAAGTCTTGATAAGCTGCTTTCACTGCCGCTGAAAATGCTTCGTTCAGGCTAAGCTCTGTCGGGAATACCCTATCTAGTGCTAAAAATAGTGGTACATCATGGTTGGCTATGCCTGTGCACTGCGAAACGACCTCGAGCAGATTATCGACTAAGGGATCAATCAGCTTTTCGCCCTCGCTAACGCGATGACGGATAAACAAGAACCAAGCAGCCAAACAGCTACTCAGCAGTTGAATATCACGCCCTGCCGCAAGGTTGTCTTTGATAACAGGTAAAATACGCATCGGTATTTTTTGCGAACCATCCCAGGCAATTTGGGCCAATAAATGCCGAATGGCTGGGTTACAAAAACGGGCAAAAATATCGGTACTGTATTGGTTAACATCCAGCTCGCTGGGTGCAATAAACGATGGGATAATTTCTGCGGTGACCATCTGCTTAAGTTGCGCCACCAGTTGCTGATCCTGCATCGCATCGTAAACTGTCTCATATCCAAGCAAATAGCCGGTGTAAGCCAAAGTGGAATGCGGCGCATTTAATAATCGCAACTTGGCTTTTTCAAAGGCGCTAACATCGGCGGCATAAATAACACCGGCTTGCTGCCAGGCTGGCCTCTCACTGGGTAGAATATCTTCAATCACCCATTGTACAAAAGCTTCACGCTTAATAGGCCAGTTATCTTGTAAGCCTATCTCTTTGGTAACATTGGTGCGCAGTGTTTCGTCGGTCGCCGGGGTAATGCTATCGACCATAGTGCAGGGACTAATCAACTGTTGCTCTAGCCAGTTCGCCAGCGCCGGATTTTTTTGTGAAGTATAGCTAATTAATGCCCGACGTAGTTTACGGCCGTTGTCGGTCAGGTTGTCGCAGCTAATCACACAAAAGGGTGCCACATTGGCCTGATAGCGAGCAGCTAAAGCACTGGCTAATAAGCCGATGGCAGTAACAGCCTGGCTATTACCGTTTAAATCCTGCTGAATTTGCGGGTGTTGTAAGTCCAGCTCTCCAGCGGCATTCAAGCAATAGCCTTTTTCGGTAATGGTCATGGTGACATATCGAGTGCTGGGGGCGGTTAAACGGGCAAACACCGCAGCATGTTGCTCGCTGGCAATTAATACTTCCTGCACGCTACCAATAATTTGATAACTGGTTTTGCTATCGAGCACGGCAAGTGTATATAAACCATCTTGCGGCATTAGCGCCTGACTGACATCGGCTGAGCGCATCGATACGGCACTGATAGCCCAATCGCCGCCATGTTGCAGGGCTTGTTCGGTATAAAAGGCCTGATGGCCACGAAAAAAAGCACCAGGGCCTAAATGTACAATGCCAATTTGTGGTTTAACCTCAGCCAGGCGATAAGCCGGAAGTGGTAATTTGCCGTCGAGGCTGGCGAGTGTACGATTGCTTAAATGTTCCATAATTTGCCTGCTGTTCACGTTTAGCTATGTGGCTTCACTCAGTAAAGGCACACAATGCCCCCTTTCCCTGGGGGCTCCTGTCCAGCATCCATGCTGGACACGCTTTGTTTAGCCCTTACTGAGCTTCGCTGCCGAGTATCGTGGTATACCCTGTCAATTTTTTTACTATTTCAACTGATACGCTTTTTTCACCAAACCGTAAGTCAGCTCATAAGCTAACTCGCCTGCTTCGGCTTCGGTTAGCCGGTGCTCTGCGACTAAACCGGCCAAAAAGCGGCAGTCAATACGACGAGCCACATCATGTCTTGCTGGAATAGATAAAAAAGCGCGGGTATCGTCGTTAAAGCCAACGGTATTATAAAAACCCGCGGTTTCGGTGACTTGATGCCGGAAGCGCAGCATACCTTCAGGGCTATCGTGGAACCACCAAGCCGGGCCGAGTTTTAAAGCCGGATAATGACCTGCTAATGGCGCCAGTTCACGGGCATAGGTGGTTTCATCCAGCGTAAACAAAATAATGTTTAAACCGGCTTCGTTACCGTATTTTTGTAATAGTGGCTTTAAGTTGCTAACAAACTCGGTTGGGCTTGGAATGTCTGCACCTTTATCCGGGCCAAAGCGCTCAAAAATCATCTGGTTATGGTTACGGTGCGCACCGGGGTGAATTTGCATAGTCATGCCATCTTGCAGACTCATACCCGCCATTTCGGTCAGCATTTGGCCTCTAAATAATTCGGTTTCTGCCATGCTGGCAGTGCCTGCTAAACAACGTTGAAAAAGCGCGGCAGCTTCCGCTTCTGGTAAATCGGCAGTAATGGCAGACGGGTGACCATGATCGGTCGCTGTTGCACCATGTTCACGGAAAAAAGCCCGGCGAATACGTAAAGCTTGCAGGTAACCCTGCCAATGACTGGTATCTTCGCCAGTAAGTTCGCCCAATTTCGCCACATTAACCGCAAAATCTGCGCGGTCCGCATCTACAACGTCATCAGGCCGAAAGGTCGTAATAACGTTTTGTTCAAAGCCCGTCCCTTTTAATTTAGCATGGTACCGTAAATCGTTTAACGCCCCTTCAGTAGTAGCAATTAACTCGATGTTAAAGCGCCCTAATAAAGCGCGAGGTTTAAACTCAGGCTTAGCCAACTGCTCGTTGATGGTGTCGTAATACAGATCAGCGGTGTCTTCGGTCAGCGTTACGGTTAAACCAAAGACATCATGGAATACGGTGTCTAACCAAATACGCGAAGGAGTGCCGCGGAACAAATAATAGTACTTAGCAAAAATATGAAAAATTTTGCGATAATCACTTTCTACCACTGCCCCATCTTTACGGCGAATCCCCAGCGATTCCAGTTTAATGCCCTGGCTGTAGAGCATGCGAAAAACATAATGATCGGGTAACAACAGTAAGGCAGTGGCATTTTCAAAATTGGCATCATCGGCAAACCAACGTGGATCAGTGTGACCATGCGGGCTAATAATGGGTAAGTCTTTAATTTGCGCGTACAGTCGCTGCGCGATAGCACGAACCACCGGATCGGCTGGAAATAATCGGTCTGGGTGAAGTTCTAAAGGAAGTGTTTGAATCATGATATTTGTCCTGTTTCGTATTCAGTCAGCTGTTCCACTTAAGCTCGCCCTATCGATGCGTTGCGTAGGTTTTAATGTTATAGCGTAACGCCGCTTGCCGTATTGTAATTTCACGCTAATCAGTGAACTCTTTGTGCTTACGTTGTGTAAACAGCACAACCACCTGCAAACAGAAATTCATGGGACGCGTCGATGGCATCATGCACTGAGCGCAGCGGTAACATCATCGCCAATTCACTATGGCTTGCGCCCTTTGCCAGACTAGCTGAATATGCCTAAGCCGCCGCGCAAATTGCAACTCCAGAGCAAGCGGCTTTTTTGTCTTTCAGCAACAAAGTAAGGACTTTCGAATAACAAAGGCCGACGAGCAGCCAACCTTATTTCATTGAAATAACTAACTATCTGCATGCAAAATGTTTTAGCAAGAAAATAGATAACTTTCTATAAAAAAACCACTTCCATAAGAAGTGGTTTACTAAGACTAGTAGAATTAAATAACGACATTCTAATAGCGCTTTATTTCATAGTATTGTTAGTTTAACCCACTAAAGCCAACAGAATACCGGCAGCCACAGCAGAGCCGATAACACCTGCTACGTTCGGCCCCATCGCATGCATTAACAAGAAGTTATGCGGATCAGCTTCTAAACCCAATTTGTTCGATACCCGTGCGGCCATCGGTACCGCGGATACCCCAGCAGAGCCAATCAACGGGTTGATGCTTTGCTTTGATACCTTATTCATGAACTTCGCCATCAACACACCGGCAGCGGTACCGATAGCAAACGCCACCATACCCAGCATCAGGATGCCCAAGGTTTGGGTCGTTAAGAATTTATCGGCACTTAAGCGTGAACCGACCGCGAGGCCTAAAAAAATGGTAACGATGTTAATTAACTCGTTTTGTGCGGTTTTGCTTAAACGATCAACTACACCACACTCTTTCATTAGGTTACCTAAACAGAACATACCAATTAACGGCGTGGCGGTAGGTAATAACAAAATAGTGAGCACTAACAACAGTAAAGGAAAGACGATCTTCTCGCGCTTAGACACCACACGCAGTTGTGTCATTTGGATCTTCCGCTCTGCTGGTGTAGTTAATGCTCGCATAATAGGAGGCTGGATCAGCGGCACCAGCGCCATATATGAGTATGCGGCTACCGCAATAGCGCCAAGCAAATCAGGCGCTAAGCGCGATGCTAAAAAGATCGCCGTTGGACCATCAGCGCCGCCAATAATGGCAATCGCTGAAGCCTCTTTCATGGTAAAACTTAAACCGGGTACCCAGTTCAGTGCGATAGCACCAAGTAGCGTAGCAAAAATACCAAACTGTGCGGCGGCCCCTAAAAACAACATCCGCGGATTAGCAATTAAAGCGCTAAAGTCGGTTAAGGCACCCACCCCAAGGAAAATGAGCAACGGGAATAAACCCGAGGTAATACCCATATCATAAAACAGATAGAGTACCCCGCCAGGCTCACCCATACCGGCTAAGGGTACGTTAGTTAAGATTGCGCCAAAGCCAATCGGTACTAACAACAGGGGTTCAAAACCTTTGGCGATAGCCAAAAACAGTAGCAGTACCCCAACCAACATCATAATTATTTGGCCAAGGCTAAAGTGCACTAACCCCGTTGAATCAATCAGTGTTTGAATAGCTTCCATCAGAAATCCTTGTTATCTCAACACTGCATTAATCGAAACTGATTAGCACATCACCGGTCGTGACAGAGTCACCGGCCGCAACATGAATTTTCGAGACAGTACCATTGGCCACCGCCCGCACTTCAGTTTCCATCTTCATCGCTTCCATAATGATCACCACATCACCCCGTTGCACGCTGGCACCCGGCTTGGTCACGATTTTCCAGATATTACCGGCTAAGGGGGCATTTAACGTTGCACTACCGGTAACCGAGGCGCTACCAGGAATATTTTCAGATACCACCGGTTTAACGCTGCTTAATTCACCTGTTGGCGCAACATCAACCTCATACACTTTCCCGTCTACCCGCACGCTATAGCTCGCTGGGCCATTGTTAGTCAGTGGTTGACGCTCTGCCACGGCTGGTTTTGCAGAAGAAGAAGGCATAACCGGTGCAGGCTCAAACGCCGCCGGATTGTTACGATTTTTCAGGAACTTCAAGCCCACTTGTGGGAATAAAGCATAAGTTAATACGTCATCAATAGTATCAGTGGCTAAATCGATGTTTTCGGTTTTCGCGAGTTCGGTGAGTTCTGCGGTAAGCTTCTCTAACTCTGGCGTTAATACATCCGCTGGGCGGCAAGTAATGGCTTTGCCACCGGCCAAAACCTTTTCCTGTAATTCCGCATTAACCGGCGCCGGTGTGGCACCGTATTCGCCTTTTAACACACCCGCTGTTTCTTTGGTGATGGTTTTGTAGCGCTCGCCCGTTAAGACGTTTAATACCGCCTGAGTACCCACAATTTGCGATGTCGGTGTGACTAACGGTAAGAAACCCAGATCTTCGCGCACGCGAGGGATTTCTTTTAGTACGTCATCCAGTTTCTCGATGGCGCCTTGTTCTTTTAACTGACTTTCCATATTGGTTAGCATGCCACCTGGCACTTGCGCTAACAAAATTCGGGCGTCAACGCCTTTTAATGAGCCTTCAAACTGGGCATATTTCGCCCGCACATCACGGAAATAAGCTGCGATTTCTGCCATCAGCTCCATATTCAGCCCGGTATCACGTTCTGTGCCTTCAGTGATTGCAACCATTGTTTCCGTTGCAGTGTGACCATAGGTCATACTCATAGAAGAAATGGCGGTATCAAGCATATCAATACCCGCATCAATGGCTTTCTGATACGTAGCGGTGCTTAAACCGGTGGTGGCATGACATTGCATAGCAATGGGTATTTTTACTTCTTCTTTTAAACGGGTAATTAACTCTTCACAAGTATAAGGTTTAAGTAAACCGGCCATGTCTTTAATACAAATGGAGTCACAACCCATATCTTCTAACTGCCGCGCCATATTCAACCACATATCAATGGTATGCACTGGGCTGACGGTATAAGAAATGGTGCCTTGAGCATGCGCGCCCACCTTGATGGCCGCTTGTACTGCGGTTTGCAAATTACGAATATCGTTCATGGCATCAAAGATGCGGAATACATCTACACCGTTGTCGTGGGCGCGTTCAACAAAGCGCGTGACAACATCATCGGCATAATGGCGATAGCCCAGTAAATTTTGACCGCGTAACAACATTTGCTGCTTGGTGTTTGGCATAGCTTTTTTTAATTCGCGAATGCGATGCCAAGGATCTTCACCTAAATAACGTATACAAGAATCGAAGGTGGCCCCACCCCAAGACTCCATTGACCAGTAACCGACTTTATCTAACTTGCTGGCGATTGGCAGCATATCTTCTAAACGTAAGCGGGTAGCCAACAACGATTGGTGTGCATCGCGCAACACCAGCTCGGTTAATAACAAAGGCTTCGTCATGCCAGTATCCTCTTGGTCTGTTTATTGTTTTTGACGGTACTGATGCACTGCAGCACTGATAGCAGCAATGATAGTAGGGGAAACACCGCCGGCAGCCGTTGTGCTGACGTGAGATGATTTTTCGGTTTGTTTAACAGGGAAATAACGCTGGATCGTTTTGCTCATGAGTTGCAGTAACACCACTAGCAAAAATAGAAAAGTAAACACCGAGACCATGCCTATCAGCATCAATCCCGCTGCTTCAAATAGTAAATCAGCAACCATCGTTAAATTCCTCAACGTGTTTACACAGTGGCGCTTGCTTAAAAACCTTAGCAAGCGTTAGACAATAGTTAACAAAGTATGGTCTAAACTGTTGTGATAATAAAATAAATTAGCGTGATACTTACTATAGGTCTTGTAGCCGATTGCCAGCTTAGCGTCAAGAGTTAAGCCATTTAAATTTCTAGACATCCAAAAACCTAAATATGCCCCCCCACACACACGTTAATGCTGCTGCACAGCTAAGGTGATGTCCTGTAATAACTGCTGCCAACCTTGACTCAAGGCGTTTACCATGGCTGGATAACCGGCATCGGCCAGCGGTACCTGGTACAAAAAGGCTTGTGTTTGCACTCGTTTCTCGTCGCTAATACTGTAACGGCCACTGACCACAGCCTGACCATCTGCATCGGCATAAAAACGGTCTATATCTAAGCGTAATAGCGCAACTTGTGCGGTCGGCTGTGGCAATAACGCCAGCTTTGGCACACTGGTCAATAAATACTCGGCAAGCTGACGTTGCAACTGTTGCTCTAAGGAGTCTGTCCACAGATGCTGTCGCGCGATACTAAACTCGACCGTTGATTGTTGCACCACTAAACCACTGCCATTTAAATAACTCGCCACTCTCACTGGCGCAATGGCTAATGCGGCTATCGCTGCTGGCTCGACTGGCTTGGCACTTGGTGCTGCAACCTGATAATAACGTGTACCATTAACAGTGTTGCTGCATGCACTTAAGGTGATCAGCAAGACCAGTATGACAAGTAAATGTAGTTTCATTGTTGAGCTTTCCTTGGCTGCGGATCGGCATTATCACTGGCATTGATCAGTAAGGCATTACTTTGCTGATTCAACATTTTCAACACCGGTTGTAACTCTCTTAGTACCTGATCCATCATTTGCAAATTCATTCCCGCTCGTTCATAAGCGGTTGACCCTGGGCTTACCCCAGCTAACGCTTGGCGTAAGTCATTTAAGCTTTGCTGCAATTCACTCGGTAACTGCTGTAACTCAGGTTGGCTAACAAACTGTTGTAAGGTCGCTAATAATTGCTCACTGCTGGCTAGCATTTGCTCTGTTGCTGCCAAGGTTTGTTGGCCCTGCGTTAAGAATTCTTCTAATTGCAGATTATTGACTTTATCCAATGCCATCAGCACTTTTTGCTCAATGTTACTAAAACCGCTGCGCGCTGAAGGTAAGCTGGGATAGCCCGCTTGGCGACTTAACAACAACTGCTCGTTATATAACGCTTGCTGCCGACTGTCGGCTAATAGCTCGCTGTTGATATCCAAATCGACATAGAGTGCTCCCGTTAATAAATTACCGGTTTTTAATACGGCATGCAGGCCACGACTTACCGCCTGGCTAAGTTCATTACCCAATTGCGCTAAGGTGAGGTTTTCATAAAGCCGGCCGGCTTCAATTCTTAACAGAACAGGCACCCCTTGATTCAACGAAACTTCAAACGGTTTTTTCATCGCGAAAAAGAACGGTACACTGGTAACGGTACCCACTCGCACCCCTCTAAACTCAACCGGCGCACCGGCCTTTAAGCCGCGTACCGATTCATCAAAAAAGACCATATACTCTACAAACTGATAATACATACCATCTTGGATGCTTTGTTTATCCGGAAACAACTGAAACTCGGTACCATTTTCGGCCGCGGCACCAACAGGCCAACCATCTAGCACATCAAAACTGACACCACCGCTCAGTAAGGTAGCGGCAGAGCCCACATCCACTGACAAACCTTCTGCCGATAAGTCGATAGACAAGCCACTACTCAGCCAAAACCGCACATTTTCAGTAACCAACACGTCAAAAGGTTGTTTGATATATAACTGATAATGCGTGCTGCGCGTGCTTAGTTCAAATTCGCTGCTTTCCACGGTGCCCACTTCATAGCCTCGGTATAACACCGGATCACCAATGGTTAAGCCGCCCGCATCAGAGGTTTGTAATTTTACACGCACGCCAGGTGCATCAGCTGAAGCAACGGGTGGGGTATTTAATAACGGATGGGTGAGCACCACCCGAGTCGCATCACCGGGTTGTAACTCAATATAAGAACCCGACATCAGGGTATTTAAGCCGGTTACACCACCTCGACCAATTTGGGGTTTCACCACCCAAAACTGTGACGCTTCGTTTAACAATGGCGTCACATTCGGTTTCATACGCGCTTTGATCATCACTTGACTAAGATCTTCACTCAATTCAACCGAGACCACCTGACCAACATCGACATTACGATTCTTAATTTGGGTTTTACCGGCAACAATACCTTCCGCGTTTTCTGCCACGAGCAACAACATCGCGCCTTGTTGCTGAAAATGGTTATATAACATCCACAAACCAATGAGGATAGCGACGATAGGCACTACCCAAATCGGTGACCACTGCTTGATCGGACTTACCTCGGCCTGCACTAACTCTGCCTCTGTCACACATCTCTCCTTGTATCAGCTTGCTGATCCCACAGCAAACGCGGATCAAAACTTATTGCCGCCAACATGGTAATCACCACCACTGCAGCAAATACTAACGCCCCCACTCCGGGATAGACGCTCATCAGCAAACCGAACCGTACCAAAGCTGCCAAAATGGCCACCACTAACACATCGACCATAGACCAGCGACCTACCCAATCCACCAATAAGTAAATTTGCGTGCTCATCTTACCTTGTCTGGCTGTGGGGTACTTTGTCAAATAGCATAACCAGAACATCACAATGATTTTCACTATGGGCACCACCACACTGGCTAACAATATCACAATCGCCACCGGATATTCGCCGTCTTGCCACATTAACAATAAACCACTAATGATGGTTGAATCGGTAACACTGCCAAAAGAGACCGTACGCATTATAGGTAACAAATTTGCCGGTATATACAAAATACAAGCCGCCAGCAAAAGTGCGAGTGTACGCTGCAAGCTCGCAGGATTGCGGGCATGCACCCTATTATGGCAGCGCGGACAATGCGTATGCTGCTCACGCATAATCGCGGTGCAACACTGGCATAATTTTAGCTGTTGGCTTAAACCACTTTGCCCGACTTTCGCCGCTACTGCCGGTTGCGGGCTCGGCGCAATCTTCGACCAGAGTTGATGGCGGTCGATCACCTGAAAAGTACGTAAATGAAATAAACAAAATAAACAAAAAGCCCAAAAGCTTGGACCCAGAGAAATATCGGCATCGGCAACCAACTTAACAAAGCTGATTAACAACCCCATCAAAAAGATGTCCACCATACTCCACGGCTTCAACATAAACAGCACGCGGGCCATCCAAATACGCGCTGGCAAACGGTAAACCATACCCAACTTTAAATAAATCACTGCCACCATACAAAATGCTGGAACCGCTTGAATAAATAACCAAACTAAGATTGCTAAGCTTTGGTGGTATTCATTAAACAATACCGAAGACGCATCAAAAAAATGCATTTCGCTATGGTTACCGGCTAAGCCCATACTGACGAAAGGAAATAAATTCGCCATTAACAACATAAACAGCGCTGAAGCCGCATAAGAGACTGGACGTAAGATGGGCTGTGGCTGTCGTGCATCCAGCTGAGAATGACATCGGCGACAATGCGCTTCTTGTCCGGCTTGCAAACTGGGTAATTGTTGTAATAAATCACAATGCCGGCAGAGCACCAATTCGTCGTTTGGCGCTGAAGCAGCAGAAAGAGATGGTGGAAGCGTTTGACCGTTAGCGATGGACACGAATGAATTTGCCCTCGAGGAACTATGTTGCTGTTATAGCATATTTTCGAAAATCAAACGACTAAATATCATGGTCACGGGTAGCGGCATTATTGCAAAACTATGGCGTTTCGCTTGACACCTTTATCTCTTAATATAAATGACTCAAAGTAACCGCAAATTTCATTTGCATCAGCCTGTAATTATTAACATTTTCGCCGTTGGCGAGATACTTTCTTTTGCGTCGCTAAAAGAAAGCATCCAAAGAAAATGCGCCCCCACTTCCGCTCGAAAGCCCAACTGCTCATGCGCTGTCCAAGGCGAGAACGTAACTCGCACGGCACTACCGTCGCCGCACTCAAACACCCGTTTTCTTAAAACCTTGGCCAACAATGATCAGTCGGCTCGCTCTAAGGGGGAGTTGCAGCAAGCTTCTGGGTCAGAGACAAGCATCTTGTTAAGTGCCGCTATCTTGGGTAAAAGTGAGCTAATGGGCTTACCAGTAAAACGGTTAACAGTACAAGGCCAAACAATAATGTGAAAGCTGAAACCTTTGATAATAACAACGCGATCCTGTCATCTGATTTTTTGTAAATAGCCGCTAAAGCAACTAATAAACAAATTGATACCACATAAGTAATCAGCGCCATTGAGCTTCCAATTGAAATCCCTTCCCCATTGCTTCCATAAAACTTATAAAGGCTCCAAAGTGCACTGGTTACACGCTCTGTTACTGCATATAGCTGGTAAAAACTGATCAGTAAGATCAGCAGAGCTAAAGAACGAAAGAGTAGTTTCATGGCCATATGTACATTATTTTGCAGGAGAAACCTGTAATAAGATGATAGTAGTTAACTTTTTCGCCGTTGGCGAGATACTTTCTTTTGCGTCGCCAAAAGAAAGTATCCAAAGAAAATGCGCCCCCACTTCTGCTCGAAAGCCCAACTGCTCATGCGCTGTCCAAGGCGAAAACGTAACTCGCGCGGCGCTACCGTCGCCGCACTCAAACACCCGTTTTCTTAAAACCTTGGCCAACGATGATCAGTCGGCTCGCTCCAAAGGGGGAGTTACAGCAAGCTACGGGGTCAGAGACAACAACAAGCTTCTGGGTCAGAGACAAGCATCTTGTTAAGTGCCGCTATCTTGGGTAAAAGTGAGCTAATGGGCTTACCAGTAAAACGGTTAACAGTACAAGGCCAAACAATAATGTGAAAGCTGAAACCTTTGATAATAACAACGCGATCCTGTCATCTGATTTTTTGTAAATAGCCGCTAAAGCAACTAATAAACAAATTGATACCACATAAGTAATCAGCGCCATTGAGCTGCCAATTGAAATCCCTTCCCCATTGCTTCCATAAAACTTATAAAGGCTCCAAAGTGCACTGGTTACACGCTCTGTTACTGCATATAGCTGGTAAAAACTGATCAGTAAGATCAGCAGAGCTAAAGAACGAAAGAGTAGTTTCATGGCCATATGTACATTATTTTGCAGGAGAAACCTGTAATAAGATGATAGTAGTTAACTTTTTCGCCGTTGGCGAGATACTTTCTTTTGCGTCGCCAAAAGAAAGTATCCAAAGAAAATGCGACCCCACTTCCGCTCGAAAGCCCGACTGCTCATGCGCTGTCCAAGGCGAAAACGTAACTCGCGCGGCGCTACCGTCGCCGCACTCAAACACCCGTTTTCTTAAAACCTTGGCCAACGATGATCAGTCGGCTCGCTCTAAGGGGAGCTCATATTCTAAGCCGTATTCCCTTAGTTGAGCAGTTGGTACCAATTGCAACAGTGAGATTATCAGCATCATTTTTGCTGTAGTGGCAAATCAGGTTGAACAAGTTGACAGCGAAGTCAACTTTGGCTGGAGACGTCTTTTTCAGGGATGAAAAAGAGGAGCGTACAGGGAGGTATTTACCGCGTGCTCCAGCCGAAGCTTTACACAGCGTTTAACGTCTTGCAAGCTTCAAACTTCAGGTTAGATACCAAAATCCTTCGTTTTCGCCGTTGCCGTTTAGCTTGAGTAATGGGTTAAGTGTCGTTATTTTCGTTATACCGAGCATTTATTTTCTCGATGGAGTTAATAACTAGCTGCTCCAGCACAGTTGTATCTAGATCGGAAAGGCGCTTGAAGTATAAACAGGATTTGGTCATACGGTGCTGGCCAAGCTTACAGAGCAGCGAGGCATGGGTTGTATCTTCGCAGCTTAAATAGACAACAAGTTCTCGTCCTCTGATAGCGAAGCCGGTTAAACACATTTCTCCCGTTCTGCCACTCTCGTATTTGTACTTGTATGAGCCATAGCCAACGATGCTCGGGCCCCACATCTTCGGTGGCTGCCCTGTAATTTTCTTAAACATCGCCATTAGGGTTTCACAATCTGTCTTTTGACTGTCGTTAGCACGTGTGGATATGTAGTCTGCAACACTGGCGTGAGTTGCCTTTGTCTTAAGTTCAGCCATTTTTATCGTTCCTCAGAGAATTTTTTGTAGCGCCTTACGCCCAAAATTAACGCGCTGCGGGTTGGTGTTCGACAGCCAGTGGCAGCAAGTGATGCAATAACATGGACTCCCCCTCACTATCCGGCATCGATGTGCCACACTGAGAGTGTCAAAACAAACAGTCACAAGTGAGGGGAAGTCGCATGGAACAGTCTATACGTTGTGGGGTCGATATTGCAAAGCTCGTGTTTCAAATTCATGGCGTTAATGCTAAATCAGGTGAAACCATCGTGGTTAAAAAGTTAGCCAGAGGCGAAATGCTGCGCTATTTTGCCAATAAACCACCGATGCTTATCGGCATTGAAGCCTGCGGTGGTGCGCATTATTGGGCGCGTGAACTGACAAAACTCGGCCATACCGTAAAGCTGATGACGCCGCAGTATGTGGCACCTTACCGGCGCGGCGGTAAAAACGATGCCAATGATGCCGAAGCCATTTGTGAAGCCTTAGCCAGACCGAATATGCGCTTTGTTGCGGTTAAATCCGAATCACAACAAGCGGTATTAGTCATGCACCGCATGCGTGACCAATGGGTACGTGAACGCACCTCACTGATGAACCAAATCCGCAGCTATCTGCACGAGTTTGGCATTGTGATTAATCAGGGCCGCGCAGCACTGGCCAAGACATTACCCTTGGTGGCTGAATCAGAAACCTTACCGCTGCTGTTTCGCCAGAGTATGGCTGATTTAGCGGACAAGTTAGCTGATTTAGAAACGCGCATTAATTCGTTAAACAAACGGATTGAAGCCTGGAGCAAGCAAGATACCACCGCAAAAGCTTTACTTGAGCTCTGTGGTGTCGGTAGCGTTACCGCCAGTGCGGCAGTAGCAACAGCCGGTGATGTCTCCGTATTTAAAAACGGCAGGCAATTCGCCGCTTGGCTCGGTTTAGTGCCTAAACAGAATTCATCCGGTGGTAAAACGCAACTCGGTGCCATTACTAAACGCGGTGACCGCTATTTGCGAACATTACTGGTTCAAGGTGCCAGAACGGTAATGTTAGCAGCCAGCAGAGCCCAAAAGTCCACGCAAACAACACCCATGTTCGAGTGGATTTATAAGCTACAAGAGCGGCGGCCAAACAATGTTGTCGCGGTCGCTATCGCCGCAAAACAAGCCAGAATGCTCTGGGCAATCATGGCAAAGCAGCAACGGCAAGATGCTTTAGGTTTAGCAATATGATGTAGCAGAAACATAGTAGTAAAAACAGTAAGTTAACGACAACTCTCAACCAAAGAATTGCACTACAAAGTGGATAAAACAAAGCGGCAACGACCGTGCACAGGAAGAGCCTGGTAACAATGCTGGTAGTTATTACCGTTGATGCGATGAGGCACCTGTGCGCGAAAGTTATCAGGGCTGGAGCATGGCTAACACCATGAAACTCACGAGCCGAATAGACGTATGCAGTCATTCACCGCCAAATTTGATCACTTTGTGCTTGCAATAGAGGGGGAGTCCATAGACGTATTGTTATCAGCTGAACTCACGTATTTGAATATGATTACCATCTGAGTCTGCTATGTTACATACTTTAAATATTGGATTAGACCATACACCTGCAAATGACTGACCGCCCAGCTGCTCGGCTTTCAATTTAGCGGCATTAAGATCATCGACTGCCATAAACAGCTTAATTGAATTGAATTCTGGTGTAGGCATTGTGGTTAATGGAACATGGATAACGATATTAAAGCCATCTTTAACCAGACTAACGAGCTCTGACGTTTCCCGCGTCACGTTCATCGAAAACAACTCAGTATAAAATTTAGCAAGCGAATGAATATTATTAGAATATATTAAAGCGCCATTTTTTGCCGGTCCGATCATTTCTATTCCTTATTACGCAAATGATGCAATACATTATAACGCTTAAATCAGCCGCCGTTTTGGGTGGCTGCATTCACTGATTAGGCGGTAAATAGCGCTTTGCATTTTTCTCACCTAGCGCCTTCGCAAAACGCTCATACGCCCAAAGTGCACAATACCGCATAGCATAACGCAAATTCTGATCCTGATTATGAGGTTCCTACTCTCTTTTAACGCCATCCCACGGAAACACCTGAAATGCGTCCTTAACTATTCCGGCATCTAACGCAAAAAGGGTATGAGGGATTTTGTTGGTGGATGCGGGTGAGTAGCGCTGATTCGCTCGTGCGCTATCATAAACACTGACTTTTTCGGTTGAACCACGACCGTCAACGATAAGAATAGTACCGGTTGATTGATGCTTATCGAAGAATGCTTGGCATTCAGGCTTTTCAGAAATTTTCTCCTGAGTGAAAACGTCAGGACTAAAAATTACGAAAGGTAACAAAAAAATAAAAAATTTAATATTCACTATGCATCCAAGTGAGCCTAACGCCTTAATTAGCAAAAACATGTTGGCTAAATTGCAGCGGCGCGAAACCAAGCCAACGTAAATTTGCGCACTTTAGACCGCGAGTTAGAAACACCCTACGACCAAGCCGGAGGCCAGCCAAATAGCAATATACTTGCAAAAAACAAAGGGACTGAAATAGCCGTTAAAAAGTATCCATATATCATCGGTGAGCGATAAAGGTCACAAAATTTAATACCGGAGCTTGAATTGGATTCTTTATATAGTTTCTGTTTTAAATACTTAGTGGTTGGCCAAGCTTTTACAAGATCACCGTTGCTTATAATGGTCGGGGTACCAGCATGCTGCCATTGTTCAGGATGGTGCTTTTTCAACTTGATTAAAAACGTCCACTGTATAGCACTACCGATAACCAGCATTCCTAGAAAGTAAATTAATGCTATAGCGGTTGGGTGTGTTATCGATTCCACTCTGTACTCCCTTAGCGTCAAACTCAGCGCAGAAAACTTAGACGCAGTTTAACGTCGCAGCTAGCCATAAAGCTTGCTTGTTATAACTAATCTTGTTGCAACTTACTGAATTCACGCTTTATAAAAAACCACATGAACAATCCCCAAAATAACCCACCAATTGGAAACAACACAAGAGCGAGAAATATACTTTCGTTAAAAGGTATGCTGTCTATAAAATGCATGATCGCTGACCAGAGAATGGCTGTTGGCACTCCCCAGCCAAGCACACCGTGTTTTAAAACGTAAAACCATTTACCTTTTTTAACCAAAGCCTTTAGCTTTTCTGATTGGTGTGGGTGCATAAACTTAACCATTTAAAGTTTTAACGCACGTAGCACAAGCCGAAACCCGCGCAGCGTTTGAGGACCAGGCCACGCTTTTTGTTGCTGGAACAAAAATTAAGCAATTTTTTATAAACTTAGACACTGTACCATGTGGGTTTTGGCTCTTTTGAATTCCACCCCCAATCTTGTAATGTTTCAATGACGTGCTCACGGTCATATTTATCATAGTAACTTGGATTGAGCCCCGTTCCTTGAAAACCTTTAAGCTTAGAGGCTTCAAAACAAGCTTCTTCAGAGTCCTTGCGAGATGTAATGAGGGTACCGTTAGGTCCACCAAACTGAGGCAATAAGCCCGTAATTTGATATTCTTGACCATCAGAGCCGATAAATATGTATGGTGATATAAACAGTATCTCAAGGTCTTCAGCTGCATCCAACCAAGATTGTTGTGGACGATTAATAAGCGAACTCAACAACTTCACATTCTCATTGTCTGGTGCGTCAATATCTCTGTAGACCAAAAAGTCTACGAACCCACCTTCGTCAAAAGACACAACCCAACGCTCTGAAAAAGCGTCCACCTCAACATCAATGCATCCCATATGTTCGCGATATTCTATGCGAATTGGATATTTCTCTTCACTCATCAGAGCCAGAAAATCGAAAAGTTTCATCTTACCCCTATTGGCTTTTAACACCTGCCTAAGCGGCAATTACTAATCGGCTAAAATATTGAGCGCAGCGACAATAGCCCATTATTAATTGTCCGAGCTTGTGAGCGAATTGAGGCACTTGTTATGTGCCATTAATCCACTGTAATTCACAGTTGCTATAAATAACTGCAACTAGAGCTTTTTTGTTAGCTTCATTATTGTATTGCAACTCAATGAAACCCAAACTACTGTCACTATCTATTTCACGAGATAATTCATGGGAATATCGTAGGTTTACCAATTTATGTTCAAACATAAAACCATCGCTTGAAGCTTGGTGTTGTTTCGCGATGAAAACTCTGCTGATCATATCAACGGCTTCAGACTCAGGGATATTTAAACAATCCCTATTAGATTGCTGGACATAAAATGAAACAGCAAAAATAGATGTAAAGCATAGTAATATCACAAGTAAAATTTTAATCACACGCTTCAATATACGACTCCAAACTAGCTAAGGTACATAACGCAGCCAGCAGCGGCCGAAAAACCGCACAGCGGGTTTGAGGTCCAGCGACCAAAGGAAGCGTTGCTGACTGGCCTTGTTAAATTCAATTAGCTCTACAGCACTTTCTTTGCAGGCTGAGTAACTATCAAGTAAATGATATACCCAAGTATCGGAAAAAATACGACTGCTAAAGACCAACCAAACTTTGCACCACCGTGTGAACGGCTTGAGAGAATTACATGAATCAATGGCAAAACCATTATGAGTAGCAAATGCCAAATACTTATCCCACCCATCATAAATTTAATCCTTTAATTAATTTGAACATTAAAATCTTTCTCAAGACCACTTTGAATTTAACAGCTTATTCGACGAAAAATTCCATATTTAAAAACGGACTTTTCAGCCTTTGTAAATTTCATGTTGATAACATTACATCGGTTTTGACCTGTTCACAACGAGTTATGGGTACAGAAGTTATATTATTAGTGATAGATGCTGAAAAATCCGCCTATCGAGCACGATGCTCTCTCAATATTGCCTTTCTGTAATTTCAGTAAATAATATTTAGTAATATGCCTTTAAAAAGACCGCTTTGACACAAACTGCTTTTCAGTAAGCAAACACCACTCTAGATCTTATCCCCCTTAGAGCGAGCCGACTGAGCATCGTTGGCCAAGGTTTTAAGAAAACGGGTGTTTGAGTGCGGCGACGCTAGCGCCGCGCGAGTTACGTTTTCGCCTTGGACAGCGCATGAGCAGTTGGGCTTTCGAGCGGAAGTGGGGTCGCATTTTCTTTGGATACTTTCTTTTGGCGACGCAAAAGAAAGTATCTCGCCAACGGCGAAAACGTTTAACTAAATAACAATATAGGCCTCAAATGAAAAACCCGCTCAAGCGTTAACTTAAGCGGGTTGCTTTGTATAGGGTGGACGCAGGAGGATTGCAGGCGGCTATCCTGCCGCCTGCCCTACGGGTCGCACTAAAGTGCGCGCCAACTTATTCCCGATAAGTTGGTCGAACCTAACGGAGCTTCTCACCCGCCTGCGTCAGTTTGCATCACGTCAGAATGAAAAAACCCGCTATGGCGTTAGCCGTAGCGGGTTCTTCGTATATGGTGGACGCAGGAGGATTCGAACCTCCGACCGCTCGGTTCGTAGCCGAGTACTCTATCCAGCTGAGCTATGCGTCCAGGGTCAAGCAAGTTGTCTACACAATGATTAAAGTACTGTGTAAGGTACTGCCCAATTTAAGATGGTGGACGCAGGAGGATTCGAACCTCCGACCGCTCGGTTCGTAGCCGAGTACTCTATCCAGCTGAGCTATGCGTCCATCTTAAAAATGGCGGAGAAAGAGGGATTCGAACCCTCGATAGAGTTTCCCCTATACACCCTTAGCAGGGGTGCGCCTTCAGCCACTCGGCCATTTCTCCACTCTGTGTTGCGGCGTGTATATTAATGTCTCAGGAAAATATGTCAAACAATTTTTAGAGCAGATCAGTGTGTTTGCCGACCTTTTAAACAATTTGCTGGTTATTTAAGTCATCTTACAAGATAGAGTAAATAACCGGCTCTCGTTTAGGGTGTTTTGAACAATTACTCAGTCTCGCTAAAATTGCCACCGTTGGTGTCTTTTTCAGCTTGAATACGCATATAAATTTCTTCACGGTGTACAGAAATGTCTTTTGGTGCATTAACACCAATTCGTACTTGATTACCTTTAACGCCTAATACAGTTACAGTAACTTCATCACCGATCATTAGGGTCTCACCTACACGACGTGTCAGTATTAGCATTCTTTTGCTCCTTTGCCTGTCTATGGCAGTATTTGTTATTACTGCTTAATTTGCCGGTATGATAACCCAGCATTGTTCCTTTTAAAACGCTTCAATCAGCTTCATTATCGCTAAGCGGCATTAAAGCCGCTCTTTTATATACGAAAAAGCTAATTCTAAAACTTTTGGTAAGTTTTCAACGTCAGTTGCGCCCGCTTGTGCCATATCTGGCCGGCCACCCCCTTTGCCACCTAATTGGTTAGCAGCCCATGCGACTAACTGCCCAGCATGCACTTTGCCGGTTAAATCCGCACTGACTCCAGCAATTAAACTCACTTTACCCTCTTGCGAACTTGCTAATAAAATCACAGTCGAGCCGAGTTTATTTTTCAATTCGTCTAACAAAGTACGCAACGCTTTGCCATCTGTATCAGGTAATTGTTGAATAAGTACTTGTACACCGTTTAATTGCTGCACGTTATCGGTTAACGATGCGCCAGCATAACTGGCCAGTTTACCCTTTAACTGCTCAATTTCTTTCTCAAGCGACTTAGCGCGGTCTAAGCTTTGCTGCACGCGCTCGGTTAAACTAAAAGTATCACCTTTTAATAAAGCCGCCGCTTGCTGTGCTTGCGCTTCTAATTGCTGAATGTAGCTAATGGCCGCTGCGGCGCAAACCGCTTCAATACGTCGAACTCCCGAAGCAATACCGCCTTCACTGACAATTTTGAAAACACCAATATCCCCCGTTCTGTTGACATGGGTACCACCACAAAGTTCGATAGAAAAATCACCCATGCTTAACACACGGACTTCTTCATCATACTTTTCACCGAATAACGCCATAGCGCCCGCGGTTTTCGCATCATCAATCGACATAATGCGCGTTTGTAAGGCTAAGTTTAATTGGATCTGCTGATTGACCAGCTGTTCAATCTGCTGCAACTCGGCGGCTTTCACCCCTTCAAAGTGTGAGAAGTCAAAGCGTAAGCGCTCTGGCCCCACTAAAGAGCCTTTTTGCGTGACATGCTCACCGAGCACTTGACGTAACGCGGCATGTAATAAGTGCGTTGCTGAGTGATTTTTGCGGATCGCATCACGCCGCGCGGCATCAATGTTGGTATCTAAACGCATACCCACTTGCAGCGCCTGCTCGGCTTTACCTTGGTGGGCAAAGGCTTTACCGATTTTAACGGTATCTTGTACCGAAAAAAGTACACCTGTACTGTTATTTAACGTACCGGTATCACCCACTTGGCCGCCCGACTCCGCATAGAAAGGGCTGCTATCTAAAATCACTAAACCGCTATCACCCGCGTCTAATTGCGATACGCTTTGGCCATCTTTTAGTATTTCAACGACAAGTGCATTGCCCGCTTCTGCGGTATAACCGGTAAATTCAGTCTGTTGGTTGGAGCTCACTTGTTGATTGTAATCCACACCGAAGTTGCTGGCTTGCTGTGCACGTTTACGTTGCTCGGCCATCGCGCTATCAAAGCCCGCTTGGTCAATCGTTAAGTTACGCTCACGTGCTACATCGTTGGTTAAATCGACAGGGAAACCATAGGTATCATATAACTTAAACACCAGCGAACCGGGAATTTCGCTGCTAGATAACGCCGCCAATTCGTCGTCTAGGATCTGTAAACCACGCTCTAGGGTTTTACCAAACTGCTCTTCTTCCAAGCGTAACGCTTTTTCGATGATGGCTTGTTTTGTTAGCAACTCGGGGTAGGCTTCACCCATCTGCGCCGCTAATGCGGCCACTAATTTGTAGAAAAACGCGCCTTTCGCACCTAATTTATTACCATGGCGCACCGCACGACGAATAATCCGGCGTAGCACATAACCGCGGCCTTCGTTCGATGGCATCACGCCATCAATAATTAAGAAAGCACAACTACGAATGTGGTCGGCAATCACCCGCAACGACTTATCCGATAAATCGCTCGCGCCAGTAACCGCTGCAGCCGCGTTAATTAACGAGACAAAGGTATCCGTTTCATAGTTGCTGTGAACGTGTTGCAAAATAGCGGAGATACGTTCTAAGCCCATACCGGTGTCCACACTGGGTTTTGGCAGTGGCTGCATTTCACCGCTGGCTAAGCGGTTAAACTGCATAAAAACGATATTCCAAATTTCAATAAAACGATCGCCATCTTCTTCTGGTGAGCCTGGTGGGCCACCCCAAATATCTTCGCCGTGATCGTAGAAAATTTCAGTACAAGGACCGCATGGGCCAGTATCACCCATTGCCCAGAAGTTATCTGAAGCGTATGGCGCGCCTTTGTTATCACCAATGCGGATAATCCGTTCAGCTGGCACACCAATATCGTTAAGCCACAGATCATAGGCTTCATCATCGGTAGCATAAATGGTGACTAATAATTTGCTCTTCGGCAGTTGCACCACTTCGGTTAAAAACTCCCAAGCATAACGAATGGCGTCTTGCTTAAAGTAATCACCAAAACTGAAATTACCGAGCATTTCAAAAAAGGTATGATGACGTGCGGTATAACCGACGTTTTCTAAATCGTTGTGCTTACCCCCCGCCCTGACACAGCGCTGAGACGAAACTGCGCGCGTGTAGTTACGTTGGTCTTGGCCTAAGAATACATCTTTAAACTGAACCATACCCGCATTGGTAAATAACAAGGTGGCATCGTTACCTGGGATCAAGGAACTACTCGACACAATGCTGTGGCCTTTGCTGGCGAAGAAATCTAAAAAGGCTTGCCGTACTGCGGCAGATGTCATACTCATGAAAAATCCTGTTCAGTTGTTCGGTTAATCATTCTGGTCAAAGACCGCCCGGATTTGCTCGCTACTAAAGCCGCGACGCTGCAAAAAAGCCATACGTTTTGCTTTGTCTTTGTAATCAACAATGGCTTTTTCACCAAATTTCTTTTGATAGGCTTGGCGGGCGAGATCCCACCAGTCTATTTCTTCTGCGGCAATCGCCGTAGCGAGTTGCTGCTCGGTCAATTTGTGTTGACGACACTCTTGCAAAATATAGCGGTAACCATAGCCTTGGCGGCAGCGGTTACGCAATATCATTAATAAAAAACGATCTTCATTCAGGTAGTTTTCACTACTGCACCACTCGAGCACTACCGCTAATTCTTCGGCTGTGGCGCCCTTTTGCTGTAATTTAACAGAAAGCGCAGCCCGACTGTAATCTCGCCGACTTAAATAATTCAGTGCGGCTTGGCGTAATTCCCGCTGTCTATCTGCCGTCACACTTCTAATACGCCATCTTGTTGTGATTTAACTTGCAGCGCAAACAGCTCATTAAATGACAAGAAAAACGCAATATGTAACACCGGCATTACCACGATTAAGCCCAGGAAAAAGGTCGGAACTGTTAAGATAATCAGTAGCAAACTTAATAAACCAAAACTTACTAGGGCCGGAATGTTACGCCAGCAAGCGATAAAACTGGCTTGCAATATGGTAAAAATGCGCTGTTCTTTTAAAAAATAAGCAATCGCCACGGCATAAGCAAACAGCATAGCGGTGATCAGGGTGGCAATTAATAACAAGAGTAAAGACCAGCTATAGCCTGCAGCCACATCAGGGGATTCTTGTGCTAATTGCATGGTGGCAAATACATCAACGCGAAATTGCGCTAACGGAATAGAAATTAAAAAGTTAAGCGCGGCAATCACTAATAAAATGCGCCGAGTGGCGGGTTCTTTAAACGGTTGGAATAACCAGTCGATACTGATTTTTTGTTGTTGCTGCACACCTAATACCGCACGGTAAAAACCGGCCGTAATAAAGGGGCTTGCTAACACCGCAATAATCAGGGTGATCTCGTGCAAACTTGCCAATACGCTTAACGCGAGGGTCAGTAAAATCATCTGCACAAAAACGATGGGATATTGCTTAAAAATGCCCCAGGCGTTTTTTAACCACGCTATCGAGGCAGCTGCGCTGACTCTGCGGATAATTAACTTTATTTGAAACGGCTTTTCCACAGGCTCTCCAAAACAACACCGCTACACCAACACTGGTGTAGCGGAAGTATGATACTGCAAAAGCCGATTAATTAAGAGACTGAATACCGGAAAAACTTCAGCTTAACTTGCCAGATTAACTTAAAGTTTAACGGATATTCGGGCCTAACCACATTTCTGCCGTTGCAAGGTCCCAGTCTTTGCGCTGCGCATAATCCGCTACCTGTTCGGCATCAATTTTACTCACCGCAAAATATTTACTATCCGGATGCGCAAAGTACCAACCACTGACTGCGGCACCCGGCCACATGGCATAGCTTTCCGTTAATTTCATGCCAATTTGCGCTTCCACATCCAGCAACTGAAACAGCGTGCCTTTTTCGGTGTGCTCTGGGCAGGCCGGATAACCTGGTGCGGGTCGGATCCCTTGGTATAATTCACGAATTAACTGTTCATTATCCAAAGTTTCATCGGCGGCATAGCCCCAATACTGGCGGCGTACCTGCATATGTAAAAACTCGGCTAAGGCTTCTGCCAGTCGATCGGCCAAGGCTTTGGCCATGATGCTGTTATAATCGTCATGCACTTTGACAAATTCAGCAGCAAACTCATCTGCACCAAAACCTGAGGTAACCGCAAAAGCGCCAACATAATCGGCAATACCAGAGCCGACGGGGGCAATAAAGTCACTTAAACAGCAGTTTGGCGCATTATTACGCAGGGCTAATTGCTGTCGCAAACCGTGTAAACGGCAGCGCTCAGTTTGCCGACTGTCGTCGGTATAAATAATAATGTCGTCACCGTCACTATTAGCCGGAAAAAAACCAAAGGCGGCTTTGCCAGCAATGCGTTTTTGCTGGATCATCTGATCCATCAAGGCATTGGCGTCTTGATACACTTTTCGTGCTTCTAAGCCCACTTCGGGGTGATTTAAAATTGCCGGAAACTTGCCCGATAATTGCCACGTAAGAAAAAACGGTGTCCAATCAATATAGTCGCGTAATTGTTGTAAATCGACATCTTGCCAATAATGCACGCCCGGCTGCACCGGTGCTGGCGCCACCTTGGCTAAATCAAGTTTAAACTTATTCTCGCGTGCCGCGCTTAAACTGAGCATTTTCTCGCCTGGGCGACTACGCAGATGTTGCTCCACCGCGATACGATATTCTTCGGTTACACGCGCTAAATAAGGCGGTTTGGCGTCTGCACTGATTAACGATTGCACCACCGATACGCTACGAGAAGCATTCGGTACATACACCACGCCATGCTGGTAATGTGGTGCAATCTTCACTGCGGTATGCGCTTTAGAGGTAGTAGCGCCACCAATTAATAACGGAATAGTAAAACCTAAGCGCGTCATTTCTTTAGCCACATACACCATTTCATCAAGCGAGGGGGTGATCAGGCCCGACAAACCAATCACATCGACATTACGTTCTTTGGCAACCCGTAAAATCTCTGCGCACGAGACCATCACGCCTAAATCAATCACTTCAAAGTTATTACATTGCAGCACCACGCCCACAATGTTTTTGCCAATGTCGTGCACATCGCCTTTTACCGTGGCTAACAAGATTTTACCTTGCGCTTGGCCACCCGCTTTGTCTTGTTCAATATAAGGCTGCAAGTAGGCCACGGCTTTTTTCATCACCCGCGCCGATTTAACCACTTGAGGTAAAAACATCTTACCTTCACCGAACAAGTCACCCACCACGTTCATGCCGTCCATTAACGGCCCTTCAATCACGTGTAAGGGCTTTTCTGCTTGTTGCCGTGCTTCTTCAGTATCTAATTCAATAAAATCGGTAATGCCTTTAACTAACGCGTGTTCTAAGCGTTTACCTACTGGCAAACTGCGCCAAGCATCATCGACTTTTTCAGCCACACTGCCATCGCCTTTAAACTGGGCCGCCACATCCAATAAGCGCTCAGTCGCATCATCACGCCGATTTAAAATGACATCTTCTACCCGTTCGCGCAGCAGTAGCGGAATATCATCGTAAACGGTTAACTGACCCGCATTGACGATACCCATATCCATACCTGCGGCAACCGCATGGTATAAAAATACCGAGTGAATGGCTTCGCGCACGGCGTCATTGCCACGAAACGAGAACGACACATTCGACACACCACCAGAGATTTTGGCGTAAGGGCATAACCGTTTAATTTCACGCGTGGCTTCAATAAAGTCGACCGCGTAATTATTGTGCTCTTCAATACCGGTGGCGACCGCAAAAATATTCGGGTCAAAAATAATGTCTTCGGGTGGGAAGCCAACCTGCTCGGTCAAAATGTTATAAGCCCGTTGACATATTTCAACTTTGCGCTGCTGCGTGTCCGCTTGGCCTTTTTCATCAAACGCCATCACTACCACGGCTGCACCGTAGCGTCGCAATAAGCGTGCTTGCTTTAAGAACGGCGACTCACCTTCTTTTAATGAAATAGAGTTAACCACGGCTTTGCCTTGAATGCACTTTAAGGCCGCTTCGATCACTTCCCATTTAGACGAGTCAACCATAATCGGCACCCGAGAAATATCGGGTTCAGAAGCGAGCAAGGTTAAATAACGCACCATGGCGGCTTTGCTATCGAGCATCGCCTCGTCCATATTGATATCGATAATTTGCGCGCCATTTTCAACTTGCTGCCGTGCCACATCGAGCGCGGCTTCGTAATCGCCTTTTAAAATCAGTTTTTTAAAGCGTGCCGAACCGGTTACGTTAGTACGCTCACCAATATTGATAAATCGTGCTTGCTGTCGCATTACCACTCCACCGAAAAAGCTTCTAACCCAGCCAAATGAAAACTGTGGTCGGGTGTTTTAGGTTGACGGGCAGGCAAACCCTTTACCGCTTGGCTGATTGCAGCGATATGTTCTGGCGTGGTGCCACAGCAACCGCCAACAATATTTAAGAAACCTTGCTGCGCCCAATCGGCAATTTCTGCCGCCATCTCGGTTGCGCCTAAATCATATTCGCCAAATTCATTGGGTAAACCGGCATTCGGGTGTACCGAGACAAAAGCCGAGGAAATACCAGACAGGGTTTCGACATAGGGCCGCAATAAATCTGGGCCTAAGGCGCAGTTTAAACCAAAGCTCACTGGCTCAACATGGGCTAACGAGTGATAAAACGCTTCGGTAGTTTGCCCTGACAAGGTGCGCCCCGAGGCGTCAGTAATGGTACCGGAGATCATCACCGGTAAACTATAACCGAGCTCGTCAAACACCTGTAATACTGCAAAGGCCGCGGCCTTAGCATTTAACGTATCAAAAATCGTTTCCAGCATAATAATATCAGCCCCACCGTCAATTAATGCCAGCGTGGCTTCCATATAGGCTGTGACTAACTCATCAAAGCTGACATTACGATAGCCTGGATCATTGACATCAGGTGAAATTGACGCTGTACGGTTAGTGGGCCCTAACACACCGGCGACATAACGCGGTTTATGTGGTTCAGTTGCTAAAAATTCGTCACACACTTGGCGTGCTAAGGCTGCTGCTTCGCGATTAATCCGCGCGGCTAAGTGCGACATGTGATAATCGGCCATGGCGATGGTGGTGGCATTAAAGGTATTCGTTTCAATAATGTCAGCGCCCGCTTGCAAATACTGCCGATGAATATCGGCAATCAACGCCGGTTGCGTTAGCACAAGTAAATCATTGTTGCCTTTTAAATCAGAGGCCCAATCAGCAAATTCGCTGCCACGATAGTCTGCTTCATCCAAAGTGCGCTGCTGGATCATGGTGCCCATGGCGCCATCCAGAATAAAAATGCGTTGCTGTAGCTGCGCTCGTAGGGCAGCGGGTGTCAATTTGCTTCGATTCATTTAACTGTTCTGCCCAATTTGGTTAATATCAAAAGGCGTGGCTTGGTAAACATAGTAGTTTAACCAGTTACTGAATAATAAAAAGGCATGCGCCTGCCATAGCTTCTGCGGCCCTTGTAACGGGTCGTTATTACGATAGTAGTTTTCGGGTAACAAGGCACTAATGCCCGCAGCTAGGTCGCGTTTATACTCTTCATCGAGGGTAGTAAGATCATATTCTGGATGGCCAGTAACAAAGATCCGGTTACCCCGACTGTTCTGTAGCAAGTAAGCCCCTGTGGCATCGGCTTCAGCCAAAATATGTAAGTCGGCATGCTGCTGATATTTTTGGATTGGCACTTGCGCATAACGTGAATGCGGCACTAAAAATTGATCGTCAAAGCCACGCACTAAGGGGCTTAAAGGCTGCTTCACGTCTTGCCAATACACCCCTGATAACTTCTCACCGCGGATCTCACGTTGTAAGCCATAATAATGATACAAGGCCGCATGCGCTGCCCAACACAAAAATAAGGTGGAGGTCACATGGGTATCGGCCCAACGTAAAATCTCGCCAAACTGCTGCCAATAGGTAACATCTTCATAGTTAACAAGGCCTAAAGGCGCCCCGGTAATAATTAAACCATCGTAGTTTTGATCTTGCACATCAGAGAAATAACGATAAAAACAATTGAGATGGCTTTCCGAGGTGTGTTTACTCACATGATCATCAATGCGCAATAACTCGATATCTAATTGTAGCGGGCTATTGGCCAATAAACGCAATAATTGGATTTCGGTAACGATTTTATTCGGCATCAAATTCAGGATGGCGATCCGTAATGGCCGAATGTCCTGCGAAGCAGCGCGGCTTTCTGTCATCACAAAGACGTTTTCTGCTGATAAAGCCTCTACCGCTGGCAACTGATCAATGACTTTTACTGGCATAAGCTACTCCGCTCACAGATTAATGGCTTATTGTGCTGAAAAAACACCACAATGTCAACTTCTATACGTTTAGATGGCTAAATATGCGGCGATTCTTTGCTGTGCGTGCTGCGGTTGGGTTATTAGCCTATTTCGGCATTGGTCGTATGCCCCTCTAATCAAGCTGTCACCTTGTGGTGAGATAATTTCTTTTGCATCGTTAAAAAATTACTCCAAGAAAATTCGATACCATTTTTGTGCATCCTCCAGCTCCAGCTGAAGCTTTAGGCAGCGTTTAACGTTTTCGCCCTTGGCGAGATACTTTCTTTTGCGTCGCCAAAAGAAAGTACCCAAAGAAAATGCGACCCCACTTCCGCTCGAAAGCCCGGCTGCTCATGCGTTGTCCAAGGCGAAAACGTAACTCGCGCGGCGCTACCGTCGCCGCACTCAAACACCCGTTTTCTTAAAACCTTGGCCAACGATGATCAGTCGGCTCGCTTCAAAGGGGGAGTTAATATTCTTAGCGGTATTCGCTTGACTGAACAGCTTGCTGACGATGACGGTTTTTAATGTTTAGTTTCTGACCTTGAAGGATCGGATTGAAGCTTGGCAAGTTAACAGCGAAGTAAACTTTGGCTGGAGACGTGTTTTTCAGGGATGAAAAAGAGGAGCGTACAGGGAGGTATTTACAGCGTGCTCCAGCCAAAGCTTTATGCAGCGCTAAACGTTTTCGGCCTTGGCGAAAATGTTTTTTAAAGTTGTGACATACCGACATGACAACCCAAGATCTATTTAAAACGAAATATGCGGTAATCTAAGGTGTTGCTTTACAATCAGACCACTGTTGATTGCAGCCCCGTCACTATTCTCGCACTGTTGAACAACAAACATTGAGTCCACGCCTGTGCTCTGCAACAATGTACCCTCTATTCAATAGCGAATAATGGGATCCTCGCCATGCGCGTTATACCTACTCACCTCCGCGCTTTGTTTTATCTTTGGCTTCTTAGCGGGCTATGGCCAACGTTTGCCGAAGCAGAGTGGCAGCGCCAGCCGTTTCAAACCATGGGCACGCAAGCCTATGTCGAGTTTTGGACTGACGATAACAGCCAAGGCCCCTTGCTGATCAGTGCCGTGCAGGACGAGTTTGAACGGATTAACCAACTGATGAGCCCTTACCTTGAAAGCAGTGAGTTGAGCTTACTTAACCGCGATGCTAGCCAGCAAGCAGTCACCATCAGTGCAGAGTTTTACCAGTTGTTACAGCAAGCCGAACAACTAGCCGAATTAAGCGCCGGGGCCTTTGACATTAGCTTTGCCTCAGTCGGTTTTAGCTATGATTATCGCCAGCATGTCAAACCCAGTGTCGAGGATTTAGCCGCGCAGCGCAGTTTAATTAATTACCGGCATATTCAGCTACTAGCCAATAACCAAGTACGCTTTGCTAAAGCCGGTGTCAAAATAGATTTAGGCGGCATTGCCAAAGGCTATGCCGTTGAGCGAGCAATAGGCTTGCTGGCTGCGGCCGGTATTCAACATGCGTTGGTGACTGCCGGCGGTGATACTCGCTTATTAGGGGATAAACGCGGTCGTCCTTGGTTGGTGGCCATTAAACACCCACGTAAATCTGACGATATCGTAGCGCAATTACCGCTTATTAATAGCGCGATTAGCACCTCAGGGGATTATGAGCGGTTCTTTATCGAAGATGGCGTGCGTTATCATCATATTTTAGATCCGAAAAGCGGTGAAAGCCCTTCGGGTTTAATGAGTGTGACGGTGTTAGGCCCCGACACCACACGCACCGATGCGCTATCGACTACCTTATTTGTGCTAGGGCTTGAACGAGGTATGGCACTGATTGAGCAACAGGCAGACTATGAAGCGATTTTTATCAGCAGTGAGCATCAACTGTATTTTTCATCGGGTTTAGCGCGCTAGCCCCTAAGGTGAAACAACCCACCCCAGCGCCAGCGCAACGTGCTATATCAATTGCTCTGCGCCATTAAACGATAGGCGCAAACGCCGTTAAGCGATCTTGGCTGGCGGCATTACCTAAACCATGGAAAGGCGCGACCTCGCTCAGTCGCCCTTGCTCACCATGCAAGGCTAAATAATTGAGCATCACCGTTTGCACTAATAAATTGACATTATTGGCCGCCATCGATGAGCCCGTTTCAACCGACGCATCAGGGCGCATAAAACCAATTTGCTGATGACGCGCTTGCTCGAGCGCCGTGCCCCCCAATAAACTGGGGCGACCATTCGGGTTATACACCAGCATAGCTGAGGCGGCGGTTGATGAGTTATCACCGGTCCACTCGCCTTTGCCACGGCCATTTACGCTGTCATCAATACGGCCATTACTGGCCACCGAACCATCAGAATACAGATAAATCATTAAAGGCTGATTACGTCTGGCGGCATATTCTAAACAAGCGCCAATACAGCGGCCTGCGCGCAAATCACGTAGCTCGCCAGTACCCCGCTCGCCGGTGTGATAATCATAGCCACCAATGGTTACGGTGCCAGCTCCAGCAAAACCATTGACCACCAGCTTCATCACCGACGCGGTTTTACGAAATTCGGCATCGCCGTTAAATTCAGCGCTGGTAAAAATACCGCTATTACCCACAATATCTGGATCGGCTGCGGGATCCAGGGTCGCAGGATTACCGAAACGGTCGGCCAAATCAGCGCTTTTAACATAACCACAACGCACCAACTCTTTAATGACCTGATCCCGACTTACCGCCGAGTTCACCCGCGCTAATTTGTTATCACTTAAACGCTGGATCGATTCCATAACGGCAACGGCATCGTTTTGATCAAGCAGGCCAAACAAGTCGCCAACATCGACTAAACCGGTAACATCACTGGGCCTGTCAATCTTGGTTGGCCGCCACTCTGGATTATAAAACTCAGCGGGTGCCATCGAGTTAGCGCCAGAATCCGAATTACGCGAGCCAATCAAAGGCATCAGCGAGCCGTTAGCACCGGCTTTGGCAATAGCATACATCGGATTATGGGGGTTATTACCCGTATCATTTTCTGAGCGAGAGGGGATCACCGCGCCATTGGTCATGGCTTGCGTAGCCATGGTGGTTCGCTCTAATATGCCGGCTAACAATTGTGAATCACTGTGAAAAGCTAAGCCCAACTGCGTATTGACAAAACCACCGGCCGGATTGGCGGCATTCACTGCGCTGGGCACCATATCGGCGGGCAAACCTAATTTGCTATAGCCTTGGGTTGACAGAAAATCTAACTGCCCCCCCGCGCCCCCGACCAAAATATTAGAGCCTGCGATGTTGGCGCCACCGGCCAGATCAAAACAAATAAAGGGGATCTTCCCTGCACCTTCGACGTTGATACCGCATTGGTTTTTCAACATTTCCAGATCAGGCGACAAACTGGCGTAAGCTTTAGAGGGATTGGCAAATAAGCTAAATACCGAGCCTGTAGTTAAAATACCAGCGCCAATACTCATGCCGCAGGCAATAAAGTCGCGCCGGGTAACGGGCTTGCTATGACAGGCATGTAACAGCGGCGCGTCCGGGTGTAAGGCTTTTTTCGATTTCATCAAGAGCTCCTTAATACACGAGCATTTGTGCGCTCGCCAGCACCGCAGTGCAGGCGGCTTTAGCAATGGTTTGAGTGCGCTGGCTATCACAACTGCCATGACATTGGCTTAACCTGTCAACTAGGTTATTTAGCTCTACTCGCGCATCGCTGTTAGCGATATCTGTGGCCGCTTGCAAAGGCATAAAACGCTGCAGTAGCGGCTCAATCAAGCTATCCCGATTTGCGGGGCTCAACGCTTCAGCAGGACTGGCATTAAAATCAATGGCCGGAAACCACGCACTGCGCAACGTCGAATTACTGATTGCCGCATTACAGTAAGCGATCCCTAACTGAGTAATAGCCATTTGCTGCGCTGAAATAAAGGTTTCGATATTCGGCGTTGCCGGTAACTGCCGCGCTATGGTTTGATAGGTATTGGCTACCGCAGGGTTCGCTTGTGACACCCCGGTAAGCTGACTCATGCTGGCATGGATTGCCGCAAACGGCCGGATGCCAATATCGCTGCTACTGGAACTTGCCATACTGACGTCTTGTTGCGGAAAGCTTGCCTTGCTGCGTACATTGCTAAAGGCGCCAATCTCGGCGAACGATAAGAAAAACTCATCGCTATTCGCGCCCGACTCAGCCGCAATAATCGTGCCTAGGGCCGATAAGGTGTGAGGCTCGGTCAACACCGTGCCAGTGGGTACGTTAAAGCGTTGCTTGATCCACGCTTGACCACCACTGATCTCTTTACCGTTAATCGCTAACGCCATGCCGCTGATCGTTACATCGGCAGGTAAAGCGGCACCGTCTAAATTAATCAGATAAGGCTGACTAAACAGGTAAGAGTAATTATCAAACTGCGCCACCTCAAACACGATGTAGCTTTGCGGTAAGTCAATTAAGTGGCCTATGGCAAACGGCAAATAGAACTTCTGGCCAACGCCAATACTGAAGTTTTGAGTGATTTGTGCTGCACTAAGCGCACGGTTATGAATGGCCAGTAAACGCACACTGCCCTGCCACTGCCGACTGCCATCCGCCTCACTGCCCAGCATTAAGGCAAAACTGTCATCCCAGTTACTGATACTCGCCGCCTCGCGTCGCACACCACTGTCTTGGCCATTGATATAAATACGCTGGCCGTTAACCGGATCTTGCGTGAGCACCACATGCTGCAAACTGGCTTGCAGCAGCTCATCAGCATCGGCGGTACTTAGCACGGGCTGTCCGGCAAAATTGCTTGCACTGCTGCGCAGTAAAAAATCATAGTTGTATTGGGTTTGCCCTAAGGTCAAGTTTCGGCTAATAGCACTGCCGGCATAACTAACTATGGCCGCAGGCCCTGCTTGCACCACGTTGGCGGGGATCAGCCAGGCTTCAATGCTGAGCTCTCCGGTTGCGCCAATCAACCGCGCCAATTTGGCACTGCTCTGGGTACTGGCTTGCGCCCGACCACTATTAATTTGCAAGCCCCAGCCAGTTAACCAGTTAAAATCGCCCTGTAAGGTTAAATTGGCCGCAGGCTCAACGCCAGAAGTATCAAAGGCTTGGCTACCTTGCCCCTCTTTAAATTGATAAAACGCAATTTGGTCACTTTCATAACGCCCACCACTAGAAGCCACAACGCCATCTTCAAGTCGCAAGGCTTTAGAGGGCACTAAGGTAGGATCCAGTTCCGCTAAGGGGACAGCTTCGGCAATTTTGGTAATGGCGGCTAGCATTTGCGCCGCATCATTCGCACAATCGGACCAGCAGTTATGAAACTCTCCTCCTAGCCTGGCCACTAGGCGGGATAATGCGGGCCGATCTAAATTAATTAAACTACGGCTTGCCTGATAAGCCGCACTGAGATCATTGGCAGCAAAAAAAGGCGCTTGCGCTACCGTCGCCGAAGGCGCGTGGCAATTGACACAATATTCCCGCACCAAAGGATAAACTTCGGCGGCAAATAAATCCGCGCTCTCGGGCAAGGCTTTACTGGCACCGGCATCTCGGATCACCGGGGCAACTAATCGAACCGCAACTTGCTCCGCTCCGCTGGTATTGCCCCAGTTGCGTAACCACTGCGTAATGGTGTCAGCACAGGCAGTATTACTGCTTAGCCAGCAATTATGGCCACCCGCAACTTTTTGCACCAACAAGGATTGCGCCGGATCGGCTAAATTAACCAAGGGTAAGGCGGCAGTGTAAGCCAGGTTAATATCATCACGGCGCACAAAAAAGGGCGCGGTTTTACCCGGTTGATGGCAACTGCCACAGCGATTGTCTGCCACCAGGTTATCCCACAGATTGAGTTTAAACTGCTGAATGTCGGTAGTTTGAGGTGCAGGGCCGTTATAGTTGTTGGTGTTATTTGGTAACGCTGGCGGCGGATTTTGCTCAACTTCTGCGCCACCACAACCGAGCAACAGCATACTGGCTAGTACTAGCAAGAAAATTCGCATGTTCACTCCCCCATACAATAGGTGGCGGTGTCGGCGAACACCTGCTTTAAGTTATAACCGCTTTGACTAAACCGGTCGCGGGTTTGTTGGATCAGGTTGACATCGGCCAGGCTTTCTGGCGGCCGCAAACAGGTGGTTTCGAACACTTTTTTCACCTGACACTGCGCAAACGCCACCGAATTGGCTAATTCTTGGCCTAAGCTTTTCGCGCCATAACCTTCACCCGGTAAGCTGTTATCCCAACCCAGTGCTTGATTGCGTCCTTCCCGCCAATAGTTTTGCCAAAAATCATCTTCGGTTTTGTAACCCAGCGGGAAATTCCCCGAGTTAATATGGTATTTCGGCTGCACGCGACTGCCGGTTTGATTATGACTACTGCCTGTAGGCTGATAAAACAAGCGACCATTTTCCCCCGTTTCATCGGTAAATTGATAATCGTAATAAGCAAAAGCTTGCGCCAGCGGATCCATCCCGGCATGGCAGGCAACACAGCGATTATGAAAAATTCGGCTATCGCCACCGGGGCTGCGACTGACATCTTGGCGGATCCGATCGGTAGGCGTACTGCCATCTTTCAATGGCTCTAAATCGGTGCACAGCTGGCTCATTAACGTAAAACGCAGCATGGCACGATTGGTCCCTAAATAGAAAAACGCTTTTGCGCCAGCGCGACTGGTCATCACACCGGCACTGGCCTCAGCGGGAATGCCCAGCAAACTGCTTTGCGAGCGCGGTTCCAAATACTGTTGTAAATCGACCCCTTGCTGATCTAACGCAGCGTAATGCGCATTGTTATTGGCGGCGTAAGGCGGTAAGCCTAAGCTGTCAACGGCCACATACAGCACGTCGGTTTGCAAAATCTGCCGAAAATCGACGTTATCACGCACCAAACCAATAATGGTGGCACTGTAATCATTCAGCGGTTCAAAAATATCCAAATCACGGTTGGTGGCCGGCGAGGCAAACAACTTTAGTGTGGTGCGATAAAAGTCTGGATGCTGCATTGCCACATTCGCGGCAGCCTGGGCGTTACCCTGCTCCAGTAACGTGGTCATTTGCTGCAAGGTTGCCGCATCAGCTGGCACGCCAGCTAAGCGATCATGTAAGCGTTTGGCTTGCTCTAAAGCACCAGCCGAGGCGGTAGAACTGCAGAACAGCGCTAACAGTAAGCCGGGTAAAAACCGCTTAGTATAGCTTTGCATAGTTATCTCCTGCCCGCTTAACCGGGTAAAAATGCGATAGTCCACTGCGAACGGGTCGGCGCCACATCCGCTGCGCCAAAATTCACCGCTTGCAAGCGCAGTTGTAACTGCCGCTCCAATCGCTCGTCATTTAATTCACTTTCGATAATCGACACCTGCGCCAAACTGCCATCGGGGTTGATAATCAGCTCAAACACCACCTTGCCTTTTAACAAGGGGTTGGCGCGCAACGCACGGTTGTACAAGGTGTATAAGCTACTTTTATTCGCTTCTAGTATTTGGCGAATACTGGCTTCGCTACGCCCACCCTGCGCCGCGGCATCCGCATTACCTGCACTACGACTGGTGGTGCTTGATGCGGGCGCTGAGCTGGCTAAACCACGTAGCTCGGCATCAGCTACACGTACATTTTCGGCTTGCGCTAACTCAGCACGCGCAATATCCGAGCTCACTGCAACAGCCGCTTTCGCCGCTGTCTTCGCTAACACGGGGTTGGCGATGGTGTCAGGCTCTGTTACCGCAGCACTTTGCTGTCCCTCGCGTTGCAGTTGCGGTGCTTGGCGGTTAACCGTAAAGGTTTGCCTTAAGGCCGCTAACTCATCTTGCATGGCTAATAACCCCGCTTGCTGTGCGGTAGCGCGGGCTTGCTCTGGCGTAACCGGGCTGGCTTCAACGACTTTCGCTTCAGGCTTGGCTATCGGCTCAGGTTCGGGCTCGGGAAGCGGCTCGGGCTCAGGCAACACAATCGGCTCAGGGGGGATAATTTCCCGCTGCTCCAGTACCACTCGTGCTAACTGTGGCGGTAACTGTTCTAACTGCGTGCGACTGCGCTCAGGCACTTGATAAAGCGGTATGGCAATCGACAACACCAGTAACAGCAGCAAGCCGGCAATCACCACCCGAGTAAAAACGGTATCTTCATCTTGCCAGCTCGCGTGCTGTTGCCAAGTCAGTGTGCTCATGGCGTTGCCTCCAACACCTTACTGCGCTGCTCAACGGCTAATGAAATATCGCGATACTCAGTGCCGGCACACATTGCCATTAAACGCCGCAGCACGGCATAGGGGGTGCTGGCATCAGCTAAAATGGTCAGCGGTCGCCCCAGTGCTTGCTGCTCTTCTGTGAGCGCAGCGGTGCGACCGGCTAAATAGTTCAGCTCTTGCTGCACCGCCTCGCTTAATTCCTTTTGCCATAATTCCGGCGCTTGTAGCCAATCACCGCGCCAGATAGCTTTGCCTTGAATTAACACGCCATTTGCCGTCACAGTGAGTAACACCTGCTCACGCGGTAACTGCTCTGACACCGATTGCGGCAAACTCATGTCTTTATTACTGGGTAATACCACCACATCGGACTGATTCACCATCAAGAAAAACACCAAGATGGTAAAAATATCCATCAACGCCACCAGGTTTAATTTTGAGCTTTGCGCCAGTCGTTTGTGTTGCTTGAGCATGCGTTTTGCACGAAATGATTGCTTCATTCTGTGACCTCGCTGGCGCCAGCGGGCAACTGCCCCAAGGAAATAACCGGAAACAACTCCGCATCAACCACCGAGGCGGCAACTACGGTTTTAAACGAGCGCACCGTGTCCATGGCACTGACTAGCGTTTGGTAATCTAAGTCTTCTGGTGCCAGTAAACTGATTTCACGCTTATCAATTTGTTGCTGCTGCCAAGTCAGTTTCAGATCTTGTAAAAATGCAGAGAGCGCCGCGAAGTCAGGTTCTGCGTCTGACGTGTGGCTAAATTCGCGCAGTAACTGACCGGCCGGATAATTTAAGCGCAGCCGATCGCTTCGCAGCTCCAATTCCAGCACTTGCGGATCCTCTCGCTCTTGCTGCATTAACTGCTCAACTTGGGGCGGCAGTTGAATGCTCAGCACGCGGATCTGAGTAAACACTAAGCTCAGCAACAACACCGGCACCAACACAATCATCAGATTCATAAAAGAGGTGATGTCGAGCTCAGCGTCGTTTTGCTTAATTTTATGCTTTCTGATCATCCCGGCCACCCGTAAAACGTTGTCCGATACTGTTCATCAATTTGATGCCGGCCATCTCCATGGTGTCGACTATGCTGGCCGTTTTACTTTGTAATAATGCATGCACAAAGACCAACGGGATCGCGGTCATCAAACCGAAGGCGGTGGTGTTCATCGCCACCGAAATACTGGATGACAATAAGCTGGCTTTTTCAGAAGGATCGGCATTTGCTACCGCCGAAAAGGCAGCGATTAAACCCACAATGGTACCGAGTAAACCGAGTAAGGTAGCGACATTGGCTAGGGTGGCTAAAAACGGCGTGCGTTTTTGCAAACGCAGGCTGTATTCCAGTACCACTTCTTCCATGGCGTACTCCATATCTTCACGCCGATGTGATGACGATAAGCGATTGACACCGCTGGCGAGCATTAAACCTATGGCGGTTTGGCTCGATTCCGCTTGTGTTAAGATCGCTTGGGTATCGGCCGCGGCAATGGCCGGTTGTAACTGGCGATAAGCTTTTTGGTTATTGGCATATACGCCGCGTAAAAACCACCAACGCTCAATCGTAATGGCTATACCTAAAATCAAAATAAAGGCAATAGGGTAAATAAAATAGCCGCCTTCCTGCAAAAACCGCACTATGCTGTTAACGAAATCCATGCTGTAACCCTCTTAATTATTTTTAGTAGATACGGTATTGGCTGGTTGCTGTTGTAGCGACTGAGCCTCAATAAAACGCAGAAATTGCTGGCGATCCAGCGGCTGTATGGGTGCCGGTGGCACATCAAGCCCCGGCGCCGGAATACGAATTTGGGCAATACTGTCTTGCCATGGCAAGACATACAAGGTGCGCGGTTGCTCTTGGTTACCACTGATAGTGGTGCTGACATCAACCCGTACGCTCGCTGCCGCTTTGTTGGTTGCAGCAGCCGAGGGTTTAGGCTCTGGCAAAGCGCGGTTTTGTTGCTGCGCCAGTGTCGCACTCGACAGCAGCAATACACTTAGATAGGTGGCGGACATGAGATAATTCTTCATGCGTTACTCCTGTTGTGGCAGCAAACTCAGCCAAGCTTCAGCCAGCGGATCGCCGGTAAGTTGCTGATATTGCGTGTAGTGATAACGAGCCTGCTCGGGTTGCTGTAAATACAGCTCATACAAAAACCCCAAGTTTTTATGCGCATCGGCATAATCGGCCTGCTGGTTTAACGCCGCCAACCAATGCCGCTCGGCTTGTCGAAAATGCCCCGCCTGGCGCGCTATCACGCCAAGTAAATTGCTGGCTGCCACATAATCTGGCCGCAGCTCAAGCAGCTGGGTAAGCTGTAAGCGTGCGGCTTCAATCTGTGCTAATTGCCAATAGCACAGCGCCAAGTTGTAACGGATCCCTGCAGCAGCGGGGACGGCTTCAGCCAGTGGCTGCAATAATTGACTTGCGCCAGCGTAATCTTGTTGACGCATGAGTGTTTTTGCTTGCTGATAGCCCTCGGCTAAATCGGCACTCAACGCTGGCCAAACCGTGGGGCTAGTTACCGCAGTTGCCGTGGCGGTGTGTTCCACAGCATTGGGTTCAGCTTGTTCCACTGAGGGGGCGCTAACACTGGGCTCGGTCACCGGCAGTAATGTTGAAATTGCAGCGCAATGGCTGAGCAATAACAACATGCCAAGCGCAGCACTAACACGGCGCAGCGCTCGCCAAGGCTGAGCGAGGCTTTGTGCGGTTAGGATGTTGCTACTGTGGTGTTTAATAAGCGTCATCGGCCAGCTCCAAGTACACTTCAGGTTTGCGATAACGCGCCGGCGATAATTCGGCTAACTTAGCAAAACTGGCGGCAACCCACTTATCGTATAGCGGCTGCGTCACCAAGGCGGCATTTTGCTGGTGAATTTCAATCGCCAACTCTTCAAACGGATAGGCTTGCTCTTCTAGCAATAAATCATATTGCTCTAGTGCTAGCGCATCTAGCCCCTTGGGTCGCTGCGACGTTAACAACGCACCGGCCATCTGTTGATACAAACTGGCCACCTGATATTGTGCTTGGCTGTAAAAGTCGGCGACTTGCCAGCCCATGCTCGTTTGCAGCTGCTCAATGGCCGTGGTCATGTGAGCTTGTTTTTTGCGTAAGTTATCGCGCAGCGGTTGTTGCAGCAGCACGGCTTCAAACAACCGGCTGTGATATAACCCTAGCTGTAATGCTGCATCGGCGGCCAAATAACGACTGCGCTCAGTGCCCTGAGCTTGTTGCTGCTCGGCACTGACGAGTTGCTGATACCAAAAATTACGCCGAGTCAGATCATTATCCGCTTGATGCAATTGCACCAACACCGCCCGCGCTTCTTGCGCAGCTAAATGCGGCTCAGGATAGCGATTGGCATAACGGCGATAAGCTGTCCGCGCGGCATCGCGGTTGCCCGCGCGTAAATAATAATCGGCGGCTTTAGCTAATAAGCTTTGCTGCTCGGCGCCCTCTGCCAAGCGTTCAATTTGTGCACTGAGTAAATCGGCCGCTTGCTGCCAATCTTGTAACTGCTCATAGCTATTTAACAATGCCAAGCTAATCGCCGTTTGCTCGGTGCTATTTGGGTACTGCTGCTGATAAGCGAGCATTAACTCAATCGCCTCAGCCCAAGCTTGTTGCTCTAGCTGCAAACTGATTTGCTGATAAGCCGCGCTTTGATGATATTCCGAAGTGGGTAACGCTAATAAGCGTTGCAAATGGGCTAACTGTGCGCCAACCGATAAATAGCCTAGCTGTGCTTGCTGATAAATCGCTGAGGCGCGCTGCGCCGTTAATAACTGCGTACGGCTGCGACCTAACTCGCTAGCATCGTTTTGATACAACGCCAGCAACGGTTCAATGCTTTGCTCTGCTGCGGCAAAGTCGTCTTGCGCTAATAGCGTTTGACTGACAATAAAACGCGCTTCATTTACTAAAGCTGGCTGGCTTAACTCTGGATGGGGCCATTCTGTTACGCGACGGGCGAAACTGGCGACTTCAGCAAAGGCTTTACGCTGATACTGATCGGTCAGTTGGTTTAAGGCAATTTGCTGTGCCGCAGGATGCCGGCTGTGCCAACGGACAAATTGGTTTTGCTCATGCCACCAAGCAGCCGACAGCTCGGATAAATCCTCACTGTTATTCATCTTGGCCGTGGTATAAATGCGCTCACTCAGTAATAAAGCGCGGTATGCCGCCTGCTCGGCACTGACATTGCGCGCGTTTAAATCGACCACGCCATAACCCAGCTGCTGATAAAGTGCCAGCGCGGGTTTAGGTTGACCGCTTGCCGCTAATGATTCGGCCAATAAATAGCGCACATCATCGGGCCACAATAAACTGTCATCGACTTGTTCAGCCGCAACAAACGGCTGTATTACTAGCAATTGCTGCCAAAACGGCACCGCTTCTGCAAATAAACTCGCTTGCTCGGGCACTGCGGCTTGCTGGGCTAACTGATAACGTTGCCGGGCAAAATAATCGAGGTATTGCGCCAAGATGGGCGCTAAGTCTGCTTGCTCACGAGGTAGCGCTTTTTGCCAAAAGGCACTGGCGGGGCCAAATAAACTGACAAAGCTCAACTGTGCCTGCTCGGCAGCCGCAGCATCGGCCTGTGCTAAATGGTATTGCACAATCTTCAATTGCATCTGTGCTGCTTCTAATGCGAACGGCTGATAAGTAATAAATTGCCGATAGCTGTCAAGCGCCGCTTGCTGCAGATCTTTTTCAAATAAAAAGTCGGCCAAGCCCTGAAATAACTGCGCCTGAAACGCCAAGGGCCGACGTTCAGCCGCTTTATCTTGAAATGGCGTACGCTGCAACAAGGCTAATAAACTGCTCGCCTGCTCTTGATAACTCAGCGAAATACTTAAAATGCGTTGTAACTCTTGCTGCAGACTTTGTTGTTCATCCAAGCTGTTTGACTGCACAGTCATATCCAGCGCCAGCAAGAAAGCTTCATCCGCTTGCGCATACTGCTGCAACTGAAAATGGCTCCAGCCACGCATATACAACGCATGCAGCTTTAATTCCGTTTTAGCGAATCCCAATACCTGGTTAAAGGCTTTTAAGGCGGCGCTATAGTTAGCCTGACTGTAATCAATATCACCTATTCGAAACCATAACTCGGCAGCAAATTCGCTGCGCGGAAACTGCTTTAATAAGCGTTGCATTTGCTGTTGTGCCGCCGCGTTGTCGCCACTTAAATCTAAGGCCCGAGCTAACTGATAGCGGATCAGTTCGTTATTAAGATCATCCGGATACGCTTGTAAAAGCTGTTGATACTGGGCAATTAAACTGGCCAAGGCTTGTTGCTCAGCGGCAGGAGGCAAGGCCATCCGCTCTAATTGTTGGGTATTCAGTTGTGACAGTCGATACAACACTTTTTGCCTTACATCGGCCGCCGGTGCGAGGGCTAATAACGATTGATAAACCTGTTGTAATTTATCGGCATTAACCGTTTCGGGTGGCTCAGTACTGAGTGGGGTATAAGGCATAAACTCACCCAGCGTGGGCCGACGCACCACTTTTTCAGTTGGCGTGCTGCAGGCTGTTAAGAGTGTCGTGGCGATTACAGACAGTAGCAACCATGGCATTGGGTGACGCATCAGTTGGCCTCCTCGGTGCTCAGCAACACTTGCTCCATTAACCGCGCAATGGCTTGGGTGTTCAGTCGTTGTAAGGCCATCAGCTGCTCGCGCTCTGCTAAACGTTGTTGTTGTAACGCCTGATTCAAGGACCTCAATAATTGTTGTTGTTGTTCTGCCAGCAACACGCTAAAGCCTTGCTCATTAGCCATGCTTTGGGTTAATTGTTGCTGCTGCGCCAATAGCCGAGTGGTTTTACCCTCTAACGCGGCTAAGCGCTGAATACCGCTATCAATCTGCTGTAACTCAGCGGTTAGCTGTTGCTGCAACTGCGCTAACTGATAACTGCGCTCGGCACTATTTTGTTGATAGTGCCAGGTTAATAAGCCTTTAAGCCGCTGTAAGCGGGCATTTTCTGCGGTCATGTCGCGCCCATCTGCCGCTAACTGCTGAAGCCGGCTGCTGGCCCGAGTGAGCATGTGTTGCTGTTGGCTAAAAGCCTGCTCAGCATCGTTAAGCCACAATAATTGCGCCATAGGCTCGTTTTGTGCTTGGCGTATCGTCTCGGCTAAGGCAGCGCTTTGTGCCTGCAAGCCTTGCTGTTTAGCCGTTAAACGGGGCAAAGCTTGAGTCAGTAGTTGCTGTTGCTGTTCCAGCTTGCTTTGCACCACGTCAGTTAAATGTGCTAAACGTGCTAACCGTTGCTGCTGCTGTTGCTGCAACTGCGCCACGGCGTCTAATTGTCGGTTTAATTGATATAACGCGGACTGTTGGCGTAATTGATAAAACTGCCACGGCGTTAACGTATCTGGATTAGCCAATTGCTCCGCAGTAACAGGTACCCGATAACCGGCATTAGCCGTTAATTGACGTTGATAATATTGCTCAGCCCAGCGGTAAGCCGCTAGCGCCTGTTGCTGCTCAAAGGTGAGTTCCAGTTGCATACCGATTTGATGCGCCGCCAGCCAACTCGCTGGTGCCAAAGGGTAACGCGTAATTAATTGCTGCAATACCGCTAATAACACCGGGATCTGTCGGTTTTCGATCAACACATCACGGTATAGCGTCATAGCGGGTAAGGTGAGCACGCTATTGCTGGCAAAGCCGCGCAGCACTTGTTGCGCTTCGGCCCAGCGTTTTTCATCCACTAACAAACCGGCTTTTAGCAGCAATAAGTAATCGGCCAAGGCATCGCGTTCGACCCGATCATCACTGCCCATGGCGGTGCTTGGCTCGCGAAAGAGTTGCTGCCAAAAACTCATGGTGGTTGGCTTAGATAACGCGGTATTTAACCGCGCTAACAGTTGTAATGCCTGTGCGCTTTTTTGCTGTTGGCGCAGCGCCAAGATATGGTTAATGACCACATAAGGTAATTCAGCTTGACCCGCCAATTGCTGAAACACTTTGTCATCAAAGGGGGTTATATTGGGCCAAGTTAACATCTGCTGCAATAAGGTCGCTTGCCCGGTTAACTGCAACAGCGGTGCAGAGAGCTTGGCAAAGTAAAAGCGCGCCTGCTCCGGTTGCTGTTGCTCAAATTGATATTGGCTAAATTGCAACAACGCCACGTTGCGTAACTCTTGAGGTAAAGCCCCACTGACCGTTTGCTCGGCTAGCAGTTGCTCTAATAATGCGGCCGTGGCCGCAGGCATGTCTAATTGCAAAAATAAGCCGGCTTGCAACAAACGAGCTTTGGCCGCGGGCTCGGGTGCCAAACTTAAATGCAACAGCGCTTGATAATCATCGTCGCGAAAAAAATGCCACGCTGCCAGCCGATACTGCTTTTCTGTTTGCAGTAAAGACTCGGTAGCCTGTGCACTCGGTGCGCTTAGCAGCAGCGTCAACAGCACACTGCAGCAGCTGAACAGGCGATAATTCAATTGCCAGACCATGCTTCAACACTAAAAGCAGGTTGGTAATTCGCCGAACTATCGCTAATTTTCAGCTCAAGTAGCACCGCATCATCTGCCTTAGTAAAGGTGTGGCTGATGGCTCGGCGATAGTCACGCTTATCAGGGCCTTTACCCACAAACACCGCAGTTAAAGTATGTTCACCGGCGCGAATATTGCCTTTAAATAATGGCTGAATGGCGCCGCGCAATAACCCGGCGATTTCTTTTTCGGTATACAGATACGCCGTGACCGACTCATCGTTGAGTTTAAGCTGGACACTGTCTAACTGAAAAAACTGCCCCGCATCCACCGACAAAAATACCGCCAATTGTGTTTGTGCTGGAAACAATAATTCTTCTTCCAAAATGAACAATTCGCGGTTCAAAGCAATCGCTTGTTGTTTTAATTGCTCAAGCTGTTGCTCTGCAGACTCTTGCGCCAGCAAAGGCATGGCAACCAACAGGCTTAGTAATAGGCTGGCAAACAGGAAAAAGCGCGGTCGGTGCAAGCTCATAAAACACCCTCGTTAAAAATAGACACTGAAAAACACCCGATAAACATTGGCGCTTAATTGATACAACGGCTCAGCACCGACGGCAGTATCGATTAGCGTAACATTTCGAAAGTTATTGTAATTAAAGCGGATATAATCCCACTCGATATTTAATTCGGGTTTAGCCGCCGGCCACCAAGCCCAACTCGCAAAGCGATAGCTGGCGCCCAATCCAAGGCTGAGATTATTAAAATCACTGAGCTCTTTGTCTCGCGCCATAAAGTTTTGCTGATTAGCAAACTCAAATAAATCCGCATAAAACGAGGCTTCGCCTTGCTGATACCAGCGAATATGGCTATCTAACACCCAACGCTCTCCCAGTGGGTGCACGTACTCTAATTCCGCATCAAAACCTGTAATATCCCAGCTGTCGTTGTAATGACGCAGTGAAAAGGTCACGGCTGCGCGATACGGTAAGTAAAATTTATTGACTAAACCCACGGCAAAACTATTGCGCGTGTCGGGATACACTTCAAATTGATAACCATAGCCAAGTTCAGCCAAGGGATCGCGAAAACGCACACTGCGATAGGGATTATTTAAAAAGCCTTGCTCCATATCGACGTCAACATTTAAGGCACTGATCCAGCGTTTACTGAGTACTTGGGTGATCCCCAAGCTATAACTGTAGCGGCGTAACTGCTCACTGAAGCTTGCATCGCCATTGCGACCAATTTCATCATCGCCAATGCCGGCATTTAAACTCAGGGTTGTCATACCGCCAAAAGTATCGTGCGACACGCCAAAAGACAGTGATTTGGCGTTGTAATCATTCTCGTCACTTTGTGCGTAATTTATCGATAAAATACTGTTGCCGGTTAGGTAATCCATCCCTACTCGACTCTCAATGCGTGTCTCGCTGTAAGCTGAGGCCGTGGCCACCACATCTATCGAGGCTCCTGACACAGTATCGACATAATAAAAACCCGATACCGACACCTGGGTACCAATTTTGGTTCGTAACATCAATGCCGGACCATCAATGGAGACACCGCCGCCTTGGTAACTATGCTGCATCAAATCAACGCGGTTATCAGGCAATACAGCACCGAAGCCAGCGGTGCTTAGCAACAATAACAAACCGCATAGCGTAGCCTTAATTACAGCCACAGCCGCCTCCACCACTGCCATCGGCACCTTTGGCGGCTTCACGTGAGTCACGCACATGCACACTGTGCTGCAAGGCAATAGGATGACGACTAAAAGCCATAATCGGGTCGGCTAATTCAGCGCGCTCATAGGGTTTAACCCATGGCTCAACACTGGCACAGCCCACCATACCCGCTAACGCCACAGCAACGAGCAACAGTTTAGTTGCGCAATAAGGTTTTAATATCGTTTTCATATTTTTGCTCATAGCCCGGTTTATAACCACGATGCACACTAAACACATCGCCATGTTGATTGATGATCACCGTAGTGGGCATCGCTTGTACTTGATAACGCTCTGATACGCTATTCTCGGTATCAAACAAGATGGGAAACTGTACCTGGGTTTTACTTAAATATTTTTGTGCCGCACGGCTATCCGCTTCAACATTCACGCCCCACACTTGCACCCCCAAAGGCCGATACTTGTTGGCAAGCTGATCTAATGCGGGCATTTCTTGTAGGCACGGGCTACACCAGCTGGCCCAAAAATTTAACACAATAATCTCGCCGCGTTGTTCAGCTAAACGTAGATTCACCCCCGTTAACGACTTAAGCGTAAAATCAGGTGCTTGTGCCGAATCGGTTGCATGCACCTTTGCGCTAACAGCGCAGTATGACAACACAGTTAACAACAGGCTTAATAACAGTGTGCGCATAGTCTTTCCTTATATTAAAAATACAGCGCAAGCCCCAGGCCTAACTGTAAGTTATGGGTGGTTTTGCTCTCGGCTAAGATCGTGGTTTCAAACACATAGTCGGTTACCTGTAAATCCAGCGCCAGCCAATCGGTCATATAGAGACGAAACTGACTCCCCAGCTTTACTGCAAAAACCTTGTCGCCCGCGAAATCAACATTACCGCCACCCGCAAAAATTGACCAACCCGTATTAAAGGCCCAGTTCCGACCTAAAAAAACTTGGCCTGGCAGCACCACGTAACCGAGCTCAGCACCGTAATAACGCCACTCGCGTTCGCTGTCAGTTAATAAGGGCGCCGCAGCGCCACTTAAGCGCTCGTAAGACGTTAACCCTGCTTTGGCTTGGGCAAACTCAGCATTAACATAAAAATCTTCATTGATATGGTAACCCAGTTGCAGCGCCACCAAACCGCTACTGCCAAAGTCTTCGATGGCGATAACACCCCCGCGCAGCGCTAGCACAACATTCTCGCTATCTAGCTTAGCGGGCGTCACCTGCGATTGCTCGATTTCAGGCTCAATCCGTGCCGTGCTGCTATTTGCTTGCTGCGCGCAAACGAATGGACTTAGCCATAATAAACTGCTGACTAAAAGGCCAGCTTTAATCCGATTAACCATGTATTTGTCTCTTCGTTAATATCACGTTCGGTGCTAATTAAGCCACGCCGATAACGTAAATTGGCTTGTAAACGACGGGTTAGCGCATAATCAAGCCCTAATTCCATATTGGCCATGGGGCTATTACGCTCACGCGTTTGTACCAAGATAGTTCGTGGTTGAGTTAACAACACACCACCACCTAAAGCAAAATAGGGCGACCAACGCCAGTGCGGCCAAGGGCTAACGCCCAATTGCACTAAAAACTGTTGACTGCTGGCCTGTTGACCACTGCCCTGCCCAGCACTGAGTTCAATAAAAATCACATCGGAGAAGTCATAACTGGCACTGAGTTGGTAGTAACTCGTACCGGCAAAATCACCTGCAGCCAGTCCTAACTGCCATGCACTCGGCGGCTGATCAACTTGCCATAGACTGGCCAAACTTTGCTCGCCCTCGGGCAAATACAGGTGGGCTAGAGCGGCACTGGCTAGCCATAATGTTTGTTGCCGATATTGCACGCGGATCCAGCCCCCGCGCTGTTTAAGTAATGTTAGCGCGTCACCTTTTAACACCACCTGCACTATCGGATACCCTCTACCAGGGCCGGTATGTAGCTCAACAAAATCTTGTTGCACCACCACTTGCTGCGCCTGCAACGGTAATAAAGCGAGCAGTAGGCTACAAAATAGCCCACAACCCATGTGCGTTAAAAAGCGCATCTAGGGTAGCTCCACTGCAAAAGGGGAATTGTAATATTGCGCGCCCATATCTAGCCACTGGCTAATCAATCTTAATTCGACTGGCGACAAATACCCCTGATGACGCCCGCCTGGGGCAAAGGTTTGGAAGAAACGGCTACTGCCCAGGGCATTTCCTGCCCGCAATAAGGGCGGGACATTGACCGTGATCATGACCGGGATCGGTTGCTCATTTTCATCCAAAATCAACTCGCCATTGGCATCTCGTAAAAATACTAAATTACCGTTGCCATCGACCGCTTGCACTAAACGGTCAACGAGCACCCCACCCAGCAATTCTTGCTCGTTATCATTACTCAGCAACTCTCGGTAACTGGTTAAATGAGCCGCTTGAATGTCCGAGGCTTGAGCCGTTAGCTCTAACTGCGCCGCAGGCAACCTAGCATTGCCTGCGGCATCGCTACGGCTATGACAGCTAACACAGCTGTTGTCTTGCAGCAGTTCGTTACTTACAGGGTCAAATTGGCGACGGTCACGTTGCCACAGGGGTTGTATGTGTGTGGGATAATCAATGCGCAAACGACAGGCCGCTTGCCAGCGTTCAAAGCAATCTAAGCCTACCGGTAAGGTAGTGGCGAGCTCACTAAAGTGATTTTGCTCTGGCGGATCCGGCTGACGGCGCGCGGGATCGGTCCATAGATCAGTATAGGCCAAGCCGGCACTTAACGTGGGCTCGCCTAATAAACGTGCCAGAGTTTGCGCCATGGTCTCACCGGCATTTGGCGGTAATTGCGGATTGGCATTGCTAAAAGCGCTACTGGCATTTTCTGGCCCCGGATTAATCGTCGGCCATTCGCCGGTTAAACGCCCGTGTGGCCGTGTATTGGTCGCACTATGGCAACCATTACAACGGAGTGTCTCGCCCGGCGCTAAGGTGATCCATTGCTGATGTTGCGCAGAGACGACCTGCCCTTCAGCATTCAGTAAGCTAAGCGCTAAAGGCACATTGGCCGGGACTTTTACCCGCACCGAACCATCGGGTTGTACCGGTGTAATACCGACCAATTCACGCATCAACTGCCTGCGGTTTACCCCATAAGCAAAATTAGGCACCTCTCGCACCTCTTCTGGTGGAATGGGCACACCACGTATCAAGCTCACATAACGGATGGGGCGTTGTGCGGCACTGGTTTGCATTGGATCCGCCAATTGGCTAATGGGCAACACCGCTTCCCCACCAATATCATAAACACTACGGATATCTAAAATCGCTTCGCCACGCTCTATCAGAGTTAGATCCGCGTCTGGGTTACTGGCTAAAAATGCGGGCCGCGGATACTGCTGCATCACCACCGCTTCAGTGAGCAACTGCTGCTCCGACCCTAATTTCACCGGCACTTGGGTTTGCTTCGCTAAATCGAATAACCATAATCCAAATAAAGGATCAGCCGCGGGGTAAGCACTGGCATCATCAACCTGCGCACAAGGCACGATTTGCTCATTCACTCTGACCCGACAAGGTGACCAACTGAGCAGATAACGCGATGAGCCATCTTGTAACGCAAAGACATTTTGCACTAAGCCGGCAGGCTCAGCGCGTAAGCTATTATCAAAAGGCCAAGGGAGCAAGGCGGTCTGTGCCGGTAAGTTTAACTGTTGTTGATATAACGGCTGCGTGTTATCGCTGGCCAGTGTTAAGGCTATTTGCACGGGTAAGGTATTTAAGTGCGTTTGTTGGCGGTTTTTTAATAAGGTTGCGATCTCACCATCGGCCAGTAACAAGGGTTTGGCAAATTCCACCACTGTGTCATTCGGCCCGCTGCGATGCGAATGCCAACCATACAATAGCTGATTACTGGAGCCATCAGGGCGCATTTGATACCAATTAAACATATTACGGTCGCTTTGATTATCCCAGCGACTGTAAAGAATATGCCCATCGGCTTGCACCAATGGATACAAATCGTGACTTAAGTTAAAACTAATTTGGGTTATTTCGCTGCCGTCGGCATTCATCACATGCAGATTAAACGCCGGCCCCTGCAGATCTTCATGTAAAGCACTGTACTGGGGTTTAAATTCATCTAATAAAATTTGCCGGGCTTTTTGCTGACGAGTAGAGCTAAAGACGATGCGACCATCGGCTAACAGTGCAGGATTGATATCGTGTCCTTGCTCCGCAATAAGGGAATTACTGATGATCGGTGCTGCACTCTGATCAGTCAGGCTATAACGCCACAGACTCCAAGTGGGTTGTAACTCCTCGGGTACATTTGGTAAGGCCGGCGGTCGTAATGCAAACAACAGGCTATTGCCGTCAGGCGATACCAGCAGATCTTTAACGTCATAGCCGCCATCAGGGAAATACTGAGCTAATATCGCTTGCTCTGCCGACTGCGCAAAAGCATTTTGTTTTAATATCAGCTGTGCACCAGGGTTAAATTGCTCTGGCGCAGACAAATCGGTTTGGTAAGGATTGCCCGCGTCGTCAAATAACGCGCGTTGCACAAAAATGAGGGGAAATTCTTGCACTACCGGATCGACTGGCTCGTCTTGCACGCTAATATCGGCCTTACAGCTGATTAAGCCGAAAATACTCAAAAGCAGCAAAAGGGTGTGTTTAGTCATTATTGTTATTACCCGCCACCAACTGCGATGACTCTAGTGTATTAAAAAAACTGAACCAAAATAACGTTATTAGAGTAGCCTTGGCCCGTTAGCAGAGCAATAGCTAATTTCAGCGCTAAACGGCGGGCTTGGGTATTATTCCCGATAGTAGAAAAAGCGGTTTGGGTCGTGATTGCAACATCCTGCGTTAGCTCAATAGTTTAGTGCGCTTACGCAAACGCGTCTTTTGCCCCTTGGTGACAAATTAACTGTGCATAAAAACAAAAAACCAGCATCACTGCTGGTTTTTTCTAACTACAAAGTATTATAGGTCTGCTTCGAAATCAGCAGGTATTGATTCATCAATCACTTTTTCGCCCGGCTTTAACAACAAGCGCTCGCGCAGAATTTTTTCGATTTCATCCGCAATGGCTTTGTTTTCTTGCAAGTATTTCATGGCATTGGCCTTACCTTGGCCAATTTTGTTACCTTGATAAGCATACCAAGCACCGGCTTTATCGACGAGGTTTTGCTGCACCCCTAAATCAATAAGCTCGCCTAGTTTGTTGATACCCGCACCATATTGAATAATAAATTCAGCTTGTTTAAACGGCGGCGCAACTTTGTTTTTCACCACTTTAACACGGGTTTCGTTACCAGTAATTTCATCACCGTCTTTTACTGAACCAATACGGCGAATATCCAAACGCACTGACGCGTAGAATTTTAAAGCATTACCACCGGTGGTGGTTTCTGGGTTACCGAACATCACACCAATCTTCATACGAATTTGGTTAATGAAGATACATAGGGTATTTGAACGTTTAATGTTACCAGTTAATTTACGTAAGGCTTGTGACATTAAACGGGCTTGTAAACCCATGTGGCTATCACCCATGTCGCCTTCAATTTCAGCTTTTGGCGTTAAGGCGGCTACCGAGTCGACAATAACAACGTCAACCGCAGCCGAGCGCACCAACATGTCACAAATTTCTAGTGCTTGTTCACCGGTGTCAGGTTGCGATACTAATAATTTATCGACATCAACACCCAGCTTTTTAGCGTAAATCGGATCTAAAGCATGCTCGGCATCGATAAAGGCACAGGTTTTGCCGTCTTTTTGAGCTTCAGCAATAACTTGTAAGGTTAACGTCGTTTTACCTGACGATTCAGGACCGTAGATCTCAACAATACGGCCATAAGGTAAACCGCCAATGCCAAGGGCAATATCTAGGCCTAAAGAGCCTGTTGATACTGCCGCAATATCCAGAGCGGTACTGTCACCTAGGCGCATAATAGAACCTTTACCAAACTGGCGTTCAATTTGGGTTAATGCGGCACTCAGGGCTTTTTGTTTGTTATCGTCCATCTCTTACTCCGGTAAAATCGGTCAGTTAGTAAACACTGTATGAGCATACAGTAGTAGAGTTTCAACTAGCTGTCAACAACAAGATGCTTTGCCGTAAGGCATGTTCAATGGCTTGCTGACGAACCTGCTGCCGATCGCCTTTAAAAACATGCTGTTGCGTGGTTATCGTGCCTTGTAAATAAAATCCAAAACACACTAATCCAACCGGCTTGCTGGCCGAGCCACCCCCCGGCCCCGCAATACCTGAAATGGCAATCGCCAATTCAGCGCCTGCAGCTTTGGCAGCACCGCTGGCCATTTCAGCTACGGTTTCAACACTCACTGCGCCATATTGTAGCAAGGTGGCACTGCGTACCGCTAACAATTGCTGCTTAGCTTTATTACTGTAAGTGACAAAACTACGATCAATATAAGCTGAACTTCCGGCGACAGCGGTTAGCCAATAAGCAACTCCGCCACCTGTACACGATTCTGCAGTGGTGATACTGTAGTTTTTCCGCAATAATAGCTGACCTAACTCACTGGCAAGGTCAAAACTTACTGATGCCTCTGTCATATATAATCCAACGGGACTCAATAACACCATTATGCCGTCAGACCAGAAACCGGAGCAAGCCTTAAGCGCTCATACGCCGATGATGCAACAATATCTGGCGTTGAAAAGTCAGCACCCTAGCATTTTATTGTTTTATCGGATGGGTGACTTCTACGAGTTATTTTTTGATGATGCGAAAAAGGCCTCAACCTTATTGGATATCTCGCTGACCAAAAGAGGCCAAAGCGCCGGTGAGCCAATCCCCATGGCCGGTGTACCCTATCACGCCGTAGAAGGCTATTTAGCGCGCTTAGTTCAGCTAGGTGAGTCGGTGGCAATTTGTGAGCAAGTTGGCGATCCCGCCACCAGCAAAGGGCCGGTCGATCGTAAAGTGGTACGCATTGTCACCCCTGGTACCGTTACTGATGAAGCCTTACTCAATGCGCAACACGACAATTTATTGTGTGCGATTAGTCACAGCCGGCAACATTTTGGTTTAGCGCAGCTGGATTTAAGCAGCGGCCGTTTTTTATTAAATCAAGTGGATAACCTTGATGATCTCGCCGCGTTATTGCAACGCTTAAACCCCGCAGAGTTGCTTTATCCGGAAGACTTTAACCAGCCACAGCTAATTGAACGCAAAGGCGCTCGGCGGCGGCCGATTTGGGAATTTGATTTGGCAACTGCCGAACGGGCTTTATGCCAACAATTTGGTACCCGCGATTTACGCAGCTTTGGCGTAGAAGACGCCCCAGTGGCGTTGATGGCCGCAGGCTGTTTAATGCAATATGTTAATGATACCCAACGGGCGCAACTGCCACATATCCGCAGTATCGCGTTAGAGCGGGCAGAAGATTATATTGTGCTTGATGCCGCCACTCGGCGAAATTTAGAACTCACCCAAACGCTCTCTGGGCAAACCGACAATACCCTAGCCAGTGTGCTGGATCATTGCCAAACGCCAATGGGCTCGCGTTTATTAAAACGCTGGATCCACGCCCCGCTGCGCGATCAACAGAAAATCAATTTACGGCTAGCGGCGGTAGCCGAGTTAACCGACGATTACGAAAGCCTGCAACCGCAGCTAAAACATATCGGTGACATAGAGCGGGTGATTGCCCGCTTGGCCTTAAAAAGCGCCAGACCACGCGATTTTGCCCGCTTGCGCCAAGCGTTAACGGCCTTGCCTAACTTGCAGCAGCAATTAACGCTCGCCCACAGCGATCTACTGCAGCGCCATGCACAGGCCAGTGCGCCGCTACCAGAATTGCTTGAGTTACTGCAACGAGCCATTGTTGAAACGCCCCCGGTGCTGATCCGCGATGGCGGTGTCATTGCCGATGGATACGATGCCGCCTTAGATGAATGGCGAGCCTTAGCTGAAGGCGCTACAGATTATTTAAGCCAATTAGAACAGCGCGAACGGGAACGCACCGGTATTAGCTCGCTGAAAGTGGGTTACAACCGAGTGCACGGCTTTTATATTGAAACAGGTCGCAGTGCTGATAACAAAGTGCCGGCTGATTATATTCGTCGCCAAACGCTGAAAAATAATGAGCGTTATATTATTCCAGAGCTAAAAGCCCATGAAGACAAGGTACTGGGTAGTCAAAGCAAAGCGTTAGCGCTGGAAAAACAGCTGTACGAACAACTCTTTGTACTGCTAAGCCCCTATTTAGCCCAATTACAACACCTCGCTGACGCCTTGGCCGAGCTCGATGTATTAGCCAGTTTGGCAGAATGCGCGGTACTGCATCAATATTGTCGGCCAGAGTTGAGTACAGACATCGGCATTCACTTGCAGCAAGCGCGGCATCCGGTTGTCGAACACGTATTAAGTGAACCCTTTATTGCAAACCCCCTACGATTAAATGCAGAACGGCGCATGTTAATGATTACCGGCCCCAATATGGGCGGTAAATCAACCTACATGCGGCAAACCGCACTTATTACGCTGATGGCCGCGATAGGCAGTTTTGTGCCTGCTGCCTCGGCGGTCATCGGCCCCGTTGATCGGATTTTTACCCGAATTGGCGCGTCTGATGATCTGGCTTCCGGGCGTTCAACCTTTATGGTTGAGATGACCGAAACAGCAACCATTTTGCATCATGCTACCGCTCAAAGCTTAGTGCTGATGGATGAAATTGGCCGGGGCACCAGTACCTATGATGGCTTAAGTTTAGCGTGGGCCTGTGCCGATTATTTAGCGAAAAAAATTAAAGCCTTAACGCTTTTTGCCACCCATTACTTTGAATTAACCGATTTAGCCGAACAGCTACCCGCCGTTGCGAATGTCCATTTGGATGCTGTAGAGCATGGTGAGCATATTGTGTTTATGCATAATGTGCAGGACGGTGCCGCCAGTAAGAGTTTTGGTTTGCAAGTGGCACAACTTGCCGGTGTACCCAAGGCCGTGATCCAACAAGCGAAACAAAAACTGCACCAACTGGAACTACAACCCAGTGTCGCCACAAAGCCGGCAACGGGCAGCGAAGCACAATTGCCGTTGTTAGAAGCAGAGCACCCGCTACTGGCGCAATTAAGACAGATCGATCCCGATGAGCTCAGCGCTCGTCAGGCGTTAGATTTACTCTATCAACTTAAAAAACAATTGGACGCCTAACGCGCTTAAGGGATCAAGATGCTATTAAAAGACATGAGTGTGTCTGCTATTGTTGCTGGCTTTGTTGCGGTATTAGTCGGTTTTGCCAGCTCAGTTGCCATCGTGTTTCAAGCCGCCGCTGCGGCCGGTGCCAGTAGCGAGATCATTGCCTCATGGTTGTTAGCCTTAGGTATTGGTATGGCGGCTACCTGTATTGGCCTATCTTGGTACTATAAAGCGCCGATTATTACCGCATGGTCAACACCTGGCGCCGCTTTATTAGCGGGCAGCCTGCAAGGACTGAGTATTGCCGAAGCCACCGGGGTGTTTATTTTTACTGCGGCATTGGGTTTAATCATTGGCTTAAGTGGCATGTTTGAACGCCTGACACGGCTGATCCCACCTTCATTAGCCAGCGCAATGTTGGCGGGGATCTTACTGCAATTTGGCTTTGCGATCTTTCAATCCATGCAAAGTGAAATGCTGCTGGTCACCATTATGTGTATCAGCTATGTGATTTCCAAAGCGACTGTGCCACGGTATGCCATTTTGCTAGTATTAGTGAGCGGCTTGGTTATTGTCATCGCCGGTGGGCAATTAGATTTGTCGCACTTAGAGCTTAGCATCACTCGCCCTGTTTGGGTGAGCCCTGAGTTCTCTCTCAGTGCCATGCTGGGTGTAGGCTTACCATTATTATTGGTAACAATGGCCTCCCAGAACATCCCCGGAGTGGCGGTGATCCGCGCCAGCGGTTATCAAACACCGGTGTCACCAATCATTGTTAGTACCTCACTCAGTACCTTATTACTGGCACCTTGGGGCGCGTTCTCGATTAATCTCGCCGCCATTACGGCTGCGATTTGCACCGGTACAGAAGCACACCCTGATACCAAGAAACGCTACATTGCCGGTATTGCCGCTGGTGTGTCTTATTTAATTGCGGGTTTAGCCGGCGCAACCGTAGTGGCGCTATTTGCCGCATTTCCGCAAACCATGATTGCCGCCTTAGCCGGTTTAGCCTTAATAAGCACTATTGCCAGTAATTTACAAACTACCACCGCCGACCCTGACTATCGCGAAGCGGCCGTGATCACCTTACTGGTAACGGCGTCAGGCATTAGTTTTTTTGATATTGCTGCGGCTTTTTGGGGATTGATAGCCGGTTTAATCACGGTGTTAGTACAAAAAATAGGACAGCGCTTCATCAGCACCTAAGACAACAGATAACAACTCGCGGTTAAATCGTGTTGAATTGGTTAAAACTGTAATGCACAAAGCAAGTTAGCAAGTTAGCAAGTTAGCAAGTTACGAGATTAAGAGCATGCTAAAAAGCATGTCGTTTTTTAAGATAAATAATCAGCCACAAGTCACTGCAAGACAGCGCTTAGTGAAGGACTAAGCGCTGCTGTTATCACCTTTATTCTTGAAACAGTGTTTCGATATTTAAACCCTGATGCGTTACAATTTCACGCAACCGACGTAAAGCTTCAACCTGAATTTGCCGCACGCGTTCCCGCGTTAAACCAATTTCACGCCCTACATCTTCCAGCGTAGAAGGTTCATATCCCAGCAAACCAAAGCGTCGTGCTAATACTTCACGTTGTTTTGGGTTTAGCTCTTCCAGCCAAATCACCAGATGTTGTTTGATGTCTTGATCTTGCAATTCTAGCTCGGGGCCTAATTCTTTTTCATCAGCAATAACATCAAGCAGTTGTTTTTCTGAAGCGCCAGCCACTGGTACATCAACTGAAGTGATTTTTTCATTCAGCTTTAGCATTTTACGGACATCTTCAACTGGCTTATCTAACGAGGCAGCAATTTCTTCTGCGGTTGGTTCATGGTCTAGTCTTTGTGATAACTCACGCGCCGCACGTAAATAAATATTCAGCTCTTTCACCACATGAATAGGTAAACGGATCGTGCGCGTTTGATTCATAATGGCACGTTCGATGGTTTGACGGATCCACCAGGTCGCATAAGTTGAAAAGCGAAAACCCCGTTCAGGATCAAACTTCTCTACGGCTCGGATCAGGCCTAAATTGCCTTCTTCAATCAAATCTAGTAGGGCTAAACCACGATTAATATAACGACGGGCTATTTTTACCACTAAACGTAAGTTACTTTCGATCATGCGTTTGCGGGCGGCTTGATCACCTTTTAGCGATAGACGGGAAAAATACACTTCTTCTTCTGCGGATAACAATGGTGAAAAACCAATTTCGCCCAAATAAATCTGTGTCGCATCCATGGACTTTTGACTGTCATCCCTGACGAAAATTTCGTCTAGAGTGCCTTCGTCTTGCGATAACTCCTGTAACTCCGCTTCAATATCTTCATCTTCAGCTAGGACATTTTCATCAATTAGTTCGTCATCTTTCGCATCAGTTATTTTGTGATCTTTACTTGTCATATCCACTTACCCCACACTTAATGACACACCATAGGTGCGCAATGCTTCCATGCAAAGGATTAATTATTATTATTTTTATTATTAGTTTTCACGGTTATCTCGGCAAATACCTTAACGGGTCAACCGATTGGCCACGAAATCTAATTTCAAAGTGTAACCGTGTATCTATCGCATCGGTATCACCCATTTCGGCTATTTGTTGCCCCGCTTTAACGTCTTGCCGTTCCTTAACCAAAAGCCGTTTATTGTGGGCATAAGCACTGAGGTAATCATCGTTGTGCTTGATGATAATTAAGTTGCCATAGCCTCGTAGCGCATTACCGGCATACACAACCTGACCATCAGCAGCGGCATTGATACGACTGCCCGCACTACCACCAATATCTACCCCTTTATTGCCCTGCTCAGCGGTTGAAAAACGCGCCAAAATGGGACCTTTTACAGGCCATTGCCAGCTCACTCGCCCAACTGCTGTACTAGCAGGCTGAGTAATATTGACAGGTGACCTCTCTTGAACATACCCCTTTTGCGAGCTAGCTGCAACCGATTTTGCAGTGGAGCTTTTGCTCTTGGTTGGCGTGACTGAACCTTTAATTTTGGCGGCGGTACCCGCTTGCAGTTGAATAATCTGCCCCGGATAAATGGTGTAAGGCGCTTTGATATTATTGCGTGCAGCGACAGTGCGAAAATCTTGTCCTGCCCGAAAAGCAATAGAATATAAGGTGTCACCACGTTGTACTTGGTAACTGCGGCCACTTAAGGTCTGTTGTTGGCGTAATTGATGTTGCTGTTTACGAATTTCCAGCGTGGTGACTGGCGCCGGAGTCGACGAACCGGCGCAGCCTGTTAACAATAGGACTGCAGCAATAACTACCCAGCCAAAACCGTTCAGGGTTTCGGGCAGAGATAGTGTGCTAACTGCGCAAGACCTGACAATAATAGCTTACTCCTTGCTCTGGCCTACTACAGCATCGTCCGTTGCGGGTCGCTCAGGTTCAGCGCCCAACCACTTTTCAAGATTCAGTAGTGCCAGCATCACGAACACTGCACTGGTAAAACATAGCAATGCCAATAGCAAATCATTTTGACCAAACGCTATCGCATACCGGCTGGGTGAATACATGAACTCACCCGCTTGCCAAGGCCAAAGCCGATACATGGCGCCAACGACAACGCCCGTTAACAACGCCAGAGTGGCATCATGGTAGCGCTGCAATAACCACTTTAACACATGCGAAAAACTCAATAAGCCCAGAACGCAACCACTAGCAAACAACGCCAGCACCGAAAAATGTAACTCACGAATGGCTAATATCACGGGGGCATACATGCCCGAAATTAACAAAATAAAGCTACCAGAAATGCCGGGTAAAATCATGGCACAGATCGCCACGGCACCGGCGACAAAAAACATCCAACTAGAAGGTTGTAGATCAACTGGCGAGAGCATCCCGACAAAGACCGCTAGTACAATACCTAATGACGCTAGCAAAGCACGACTAAGTGACCACTTAACTGAGCGTAACAAAAATGGTAACGCCGTTAAGATTAAGCCATTAAAAAAGGCCCACAAGGGTACTGGCCGATGCTCTAACAACCAACTGATCAGCGAGGCGAGGGAAAAAATACTAAGGAAAATCCCGGCAAACAAACACAACACAAAAGTGCCATCGATATGCCGCCACAATTGCTGAAATCGTCCTTTAAGTAACAACTGAAACGCCTGTATATTTATCGCGCTAATTGCGCCTAATAAACGTTCATAAATACCCAAAATAAACGCGAGTGTGCCGCCCGAAACGCCCGGCACTACATCCGCCGCCCCCATAGCGAGACCTTTGATCAGCCATTGCAGATACTTCATATACTTCCTGTTTGCACGTTGTGCTGGTTACGCCAGATCGCCTGGCACTAAGGGAACAAACCTTACGGTTTCAATATCTTGTTTTTGCCACTGTTCGCCGTTTCGCTGATAAACACGTAACACTTGTTGTTCCGCACCCACGGGGATAACCAAACGCCCGCCATCGGTTAATTGCTCTAACAAGGCTTGCGGCACATCCACCGGCGCAGCGGTTACAATAATGCTATCAAAGGGCCCTTTCGTCGGCCAGCCTAACCAGCCATCACCGTGCTTCATCGACACATTGTGTAAATCTTGCGCTTGTAAACGGCGCTTCGCTTGAAACTGTAACGATTTAATACGCTCGACACTGCAAACATGACTGAATAATCGAGCCAAAATGGCAGTTTGATAACCCGAGCCCGTACCAATTTCGAGTACTTTGCCGCAACTGCCGCCATGCAGCAACAGCTCGGTCATACGTGCCACAATATAAGGTTGCGAAATGGTTTGCCCCAAGCCAATCGGCAAGGCCGTATTCTCATAAGCTTTGTGTGCTAGCACTGGTTCAACAAAGAGATGGCGCGGTGTTTGCGCGATAGCGCTCAGTACACGGGCATCAGTGATGCCATCAGCTTGAAGTTTTTGCGCTAACATCTGCGCACTACGTAAGGTAACGACTGCCATAATTACAATGGGATCCCCTCTAACCAATGTGCCAAGGTTTCCATACTTTTATAGGCAGACATATCAACATGTAATGGTGTGACTGAAGCATAACCATTTGCAATGGCATGAAAATCCGTGCCTTCACCAGCGTCTAATTCTGGCCCTAAAGAGCCGTACCAATAAATTTTTCGACCCCAAGGATCGGTTGAGCTACTCATGGTTTCGGCTTTATGCCGACGGCCAAGCCGCGTCACCTGAATACCTTTTAGTTCGTGCAAGGGAATGGCCGGCACATTGATATTCAAAATTTGATCAGCAGGTAACGGATGTGATTGTAATTTACGGATCACTTCAACGGTCACATGCGCCGCCGTTGCAAAATGCTGTTCTTCACGCCCGGCAAGCGACACGGCAATAGCCGGTAAGCCTAGGTGTCGCCCCTCTGTCGCGGCGGCTACGGTGCCAGAGTACAACACGTCATCCCCGAGGTTTGCCCCATGATTGATGCCGGCGACCACTAAATCGGGTGTGAAATCTAATAATTGGCTAATGGCTAAATGCACACAATCGGTCGGGGTGCCATTGACCGCAATAAAGCCGTTGTCTAAGGTTTGTGTGCGCAGCGGATTAAGTAAGGTCAACGAATTACTGGCACCACTACAGTTACGATCGGGTCCTACGGTAGTGACTTCAGCAATTTGTAATAATGCTTGCTGTAATACTTGAATACCACGGGCATGCACCCCGTCATCGTTACTCAGTAAAATGCGCATTTAACACTCCATTTGTACAAGATCGCGGGCAATGTCACGATAAGACACTAACTCCCGCAGGACACTCGTCGCAAAACACCCTGCAGGTAAAGCAAACTGCAAGGTCACCGTATCAGCTTCGACTGTAGCGCTGACCGACTCGGGGATCACGCGCATCGCCCGACGGCCAACTTGCACCCGCAGTAGCTCTAAACCGCTAACCCAGTGCTGCCAGGGGGCCAGTACCTGCTGTTCAAATAAAGCGGCGTCTGCACTGACTAACGCCTTACCCTCACCACATAAAGGTGCGGTGAGATGAATATCGGCGCTGTCGAGCCGCTGTTGCAACACCGCGTCGGGTTCAGTAACCGGAAATATCGAGCCAGATCCGTTTAGCTGCACCACATCCCCAGCCATTAATTGCTGAAAATGACCTTTTTGGATCCGCGCTGACAGAACCTGATTAAACAAAAAAGAGCGGCTTGCCGATAGTGCTAACCCCCGTAATTGCCGATCTGCGATACTTTCGCCCTGAAACAAACGCTCAGCAAGGTGTAAATTCCCGCCAGCCAGACCAAAACGTTGCTCACCATAATAATTAGGTACCCCGGCTTCGAGTGAAGGTAACTTGGCCATTAGCGCCGGTACATCAGATACTTGTGTTAAGCGTAAAGTAAAATGATTGCGCTTTAAAGCACCTAGGCGCAATTTACGGTAATGCCGTACCATCTGTAAGATGTTAGCGCCTTCAATTTGCCAGGTTTGCCAGTCCAGCTCTTGCTTGATGGGCCATTTAAAACAAAACCATTGCTGCGTGACCGCATGCCGATCTTTTAAACCCGCATAGCTAATATCGCGCACGCGTAAACCGGTTAAACGCGCCAGCTCGCGGGCAATAAACTGGGTATTTTGCCCGGTTTTCTCAATTTGCAGCAGAATATGTTCACCGGCACCGCTCGGTGTAAAATTAAGTTCTTCCACCACTAAAAAATCAGCAGCTGCCGCTCGAATAGCGGCGCGAATATGCGGTTGACCGTGCAAATAAGCTAACTCAGCTTGCGCAGGAAAAGACGGATGACTTAATGCGGATTCAGTATTCAGCATGAGGTTAATAACACCACGGCGGCAACCGCGATACCTTCTTTACGTCCGACAAAACCCAGTTGCTCGGTGGTGGTCGCTTTAACATTAACTTGTTCAGGCTGACACTGCAGATCGGTAGCAATACAGGCACACATATCGGCAATGTGCGGTGCCATCTTCGGTGCTTGCGCCATAATGGTAATATCCACATTACCAATCTGATAACCACGTTGCTGCACTTCATCCATTACTTTGCGGAGTAAAATGCGGCTATCAATACCTTTATACGCTGCATCGGTGTCAGGAAAATGCTTGCCAATATCACCGAGTGCTACTGCACCAAGTAAAGCATCGGCTAACGCATGCAGTACCACATCACCATCTGAATGTGCAACCAGTCCTTGGCTATAAGGAATTTTGATACCGCCCAGCGTCACTGGCCCCTCGCCACCAAAGGCATGTACATCGAAACCATGACCAATACGTATTGTCATTATTGATTTTGCTCCAAATAAAACGCTGCCAGCTGCAGATCGGCCGGCCGCGTAATTTTAAGATTATCACTATGACCTTCCACTAACAGAACTGGCTCATTTGCCCATTCCATAGCCGAGGCTTCATCTGTGATAACCACTTTGGCCGCTAACGCAGCTTGGATATTCGCTCTGAGTAAGGCCGTAGGAAAAAATTGTGGTGTAAGCGCATGCCATAAATGCTCGCGCTCTACCGTAGCATTAATTAAGCTTTGGCCACGTTTCATGGTATCACGGACTGGCGTTGCTAAAATACCACCATGCCCAACCTCAAGGCAGCGCTGGATCAGTAACTCAATATCTTGCGGACGCACTAAAGGTCGCGCAGCATCATGCACAAGTACCCAAGGCATTTTTTCAGCGTCTATCGCTAACAGCGCATTTAATACCGAGTGCACCCGCTCTGCACCACCATCAACCCGCACAATATTTTCAGCGGTTAAGCCGGTTGCGGCAAAATAGGGATCGTTTGGGCTTAGCGCTAAATATAACTGTTGCACGGCGCTAATGGCTAACACCGGTTTAACACTGTGCTCTAAAATGGTTTTGCCGTGTAAGCGCAAATATTGCTTGGGTTTATCGGCTTGCATACGCTGGCCAACCCCAGCGGCAGGGATCACGGCGGCAATCGCCGGAAAAGATTTTAATGACATTACGGTGTCCGCGGTACTATCCGAAAAAAAACTTCATCTTCAGCAATCAGACCAAGCTCGTTGCGAGCTCGCTCTTCTATCGCTTCCAATCCCTGGCGTAAATCATCAACATCCGCCAACAACATACGATTACGCTTAATCAACTCCTGATTACTCGCTTGTTGAGTGGCTATTTCTTCCTGCTGACGCAGGTAATCTGTCACACTGAGCTGACCAAACCAAAGCCGGTATTGTAAGGCCGCTAACACGATGAGCAACAGCACGATTAATATGCGCATAACTAAACCGTTATTTCTGTTTGAGCTTATTATGAAGCGTTAAATAGCTACTGCAAAGCTTTATATCAGCTGCTTTGCCCCAAATGTGGCCGAGCGAAATTACGCCAATTTAGGCGGCTAGCCAATAAAAGTTCACGCAAAGTGAGTAAACGCGGTTCTTTTTTTTGTAAGTTTAACCACTGATGGCCACAACAAGCGGCGGTCATAATGTTCTTGTCTGGTTTAAGTAAAAACAACTTACTGTTGTTCTCGGCTAAGGGCATGCCACTAAACGAAAACCAACCATACTGATTACAATGCAAACGCTGCTCTGTTACATCCACTTCATCAACACTGTCTAACACGATATGTTCAAGGGTTTTATCTTCGCAGTAAAGCGGCACAATCAAACCCGGTTTCGCTGCTTTGCTGTAAAAAGCCAGGATCGGATCGGCCGCCTGTTTACTGGCCGGACAGCGTTTAAATTGTTTGCCATACCAAGAGGCATTTTGACTATCGAGCGCCAAATTAGCAGGGTATTGCAAAATACTGCTGGCAGCACGTCGAATGTAAAAAGGTAAGCTAGCGATGCGTTTTGGCAACTGTGCTAATTCTGAGCTGGGGGTGGCCGCCAAACGAAATAGCTCACGCTCATACAAAGCATTACACAGCTCAGTATAAGTTTGATTGGCCGCAGTTGCTTGCCAAAAATGTGGTTGATTTTCGTGCATCATCGTCATGTAGCGATGTTAGCCAATAGCCTGATTATTGTAAAAGCCTAAATGCATCTGTTAAGCAGAAAAATCGCTCTGTAAGAAAAAACCTTCGCAGCAAAGCGCTTATCCGCCGGGCTATCGCTGCAGACTGGACGCTCGCGCCGAAAAGCGGTAGTTTAAGCGCCAGTCACACCACCGTTAACCATAGAATAGGTCCGATGAATCGTCGTCAATTTTTACGCACCGCCGCTTTTACCCCCTTGGTTGTCGTGCTGGGCAGCAAATTTGTTGCGACTTTACGGCATTACCCTCTGACCGATCTGCAACAACGTTTACGCGCAATGCAACCGGATCGACTTCGTAGTATGGGGAACTGGAATGTGAGTCAGATTTTTCAACATTGTGCGCAAAACCTACGTTACTCTATTGTGGGTTATCCACAGCATCACTCGGTATTACAAAAAAATATCGTGGGTAAATTAACGCTAAATTTTTATGCGGCAATGGGCAGTATGCCAGCGGCGCAGGAGCAGCCGATTCCTGGCGCACCACCACTGGCAGTAGACGTTCCTAATGATGTGGCACTACATGAGTTAATGTTTGAATTACAGGAATTTATTAATTGGCAGGGCGAATTAGCCGCGCATTTTGCTTACGGTAGCCTCACCAAGGCGCAGTACTACAAAGTGCATGCGTTATTTTTAGAACAACAGTTGCAGCAGATTGTCTCTCGCTAACAAGCGGAACGACAGATTAACTCGCCAGTGGTTATCTTAGCGTAACTCAATGGCTTTATCGCGGAGCTCGTATTCACTACTTGCTATTCCGCGAGCAAACGGCTCACATTTTATCTGCACGCGGTAACCATAAAAGCTATTATCTGCCGGATCAGGATGACCTTGTTTATTTAAGCGTAAAGTGACGGCATTCGGGCCATAAAAATGTTTCACATCTTCAGGATGATATTTTTGCCTTAAGGCATCAAGCTGCTCTGCGGCCTCCACTAAACACTGCGGTGGTGTTTCAGCCAGCTGAGCTTGGGTTTGTAATACAATCCAGTACGCTTGTTGTTGCCGATTAAAATACACATTTAACAAGGTTTCACCGTCAGCCCCATTACGCTGTGCCTGACACTGTGTTTTCACACATTTAAATGCCGCTATACTGCTCTCATTGCTTTCATCGCTGTGACTAAATTGATGGTTTAACAATCGCTCTACCGTGGCTTTACTCATATCAAGCTGTATGCCATTAATTTGCACTTGTGATAAATCAATCTCACTTAATGTTGGACTTGGTTTATTTTGCGCTGAGGTGATGCTGATGAAACCGGCACCTAATACTGCACAACATATCTGAATCAAAGCGTGTCTTTTCATAGCAAACCTAAAAAGTTGTTAGATATATTGACTATAACGCAGCCATTGCGTTTCGGCGGGAAAATTTCAATATAGCTGCAGCAGCTTTGATCTTCATCATATGTTATGCGTTAAGCACAATAAAGATGGCGCTCTGCCACAGCAAGGTGCATGCCGCAAGCAGTTATACCGGTAGCCTGGCGGCTACCGGGAAACAAAGCCAAAATTACTGGCCTTTGATTTCGCTACGGCCTTTGTAGGGGGCCTTGCTGCCTAACTCTTGTTCGATACGCAGTAATTGATTGTACTTCGCAACGCGATCTGAACGACACAGTGAACCGGTCTTAATTTGACCGGCTGCGGTACCAACGGCTAAATCCGCAATAAAGGCATCTTCGGTTTCGCCGCTACGGTGTGAAATAACTGCAGTAAAGCCCGCGTCTTTAGCCATTTTGATAGCGGCTAAGGTTTCGGTTAACGAGCCAATTTGATTAAACTTAATCAAAATTGAGTTACCGATGCCCTGCTCAATACCGCGTGTCAGGATCTTGGTATTGGTGACAAACAGATCGTCACCAACTAATTGCACTTTAGTGCCAATTTTGTTGGTTAAATCTTTCCAGCCATCCCAATCACTTTCGTCTAAACCATCTTCAATAGAAACGATCGGATAACGCTGTGATAAACCGGCTAAGTAATCGTTGAAACCATAGGAATCAAAGCTTTTGTTCTCGCCGCTTAACACGTACTGACCGTTTTTATAAAATTCAGAGGCCGCACAATCTAAGGCTAACGTAATGTCTTTATCCATTTCATAGCCGGCGGCTTTTACCGCTTCAACGATAACCGATAAAGCTTCTTCGTTAGATTTCAAATCAGGTGCAAAACCGCCTTCATCACCCACTGCAGTGTTTAAACCGCGTTTTTGCAGTTCTTTTTTCAAGCTATGGAAAATCTCAGCGCCCATGCGTAATGCTTCAGCAAAGGTTTTAGCGCCGACAGGCTGCACCATAAACTCTTGAATATCAACGTTATTGTCAGCGTGCTCGCCACCGTTGATGATATTCATCATCGGTACTGGCATGCTGTAAACACCCGAAGTGCCATTTAAATCAGCAATGTGTTGATATAATGGGATCTTTTTATCGGCAGCGGCAGCACGCGCTACGGCCAGTGATACCGCTAAAATGGCGTTGGCGCCTAATTTTGATTTGGTTTCAGTACCGTCTAAATCGATCATGATCTGATCGATGTCAGCTTGTTGGTAAGCATTTTTGCCGACTAACGCTGCTTGGATCGGGCCATCAATATTGGCAACCGCTTTTAATACGCCCTTGCCCAAATAACGGCTTTTATCACCATCACGTAACTCTAAGGCTTCGCGTGAACCAGTTGAAGCGCCTGAGGGTGCACAACCGCGCCCCATTACACCACTGGTCAAGTACACGTCCGCTTCGACTGTCGGGTTACCGCGTGAGTCTACGATTTCGCGGGCAATAATTTTTGCAATTTCTGACATAATTTAAGATCCCCTTGATAAAGACAAAAAAGCCGTGTTATCCAACACGGCTTGCTAAAGTTATACGCGCTGCTGTTTTTGGAACTTATGCGCAGCGGCAACAAAGCTTTGGAACAATGGATGGCCATCGCGCGGCGTCGAATTAAACTCCGGATGGAACTGTCCAGCCACAAACCAAGGATGATCGGGTATTTCAATCATCTCAACCAGCTGATTATCAGCTGATAAACCAGAAATCACCAAGCCGGCAGCTTCTAATTTTGGTCTTAAATTGTTATTCACTTCATAACGGTGGCGATGACGTTCTTGTATCACCGCTTGACCATAAATACTAAAGGCTTTGGTATCGGCAACCAAATTACAGTTTTGGCTACCCAAGCGCATGGTGCCGCCCAGGTCAGAGTCGTTAGTACGCACTTCAACTGAGCCATCTGCATCGCGCCATTCGGTGATCAAACCGACCACCGGATACGGTGTTTCTTTATTAAATTCAGTAGAGTGAGCTTCTGGCATACCCGCCACGTTACGCGCATATTCAATTAAAGCAACTTGCATACCTAAACAAATGCCCAAATAAGGTACTTTGTTTTCGCGAGCAAATTGCGCCGCTAAAATTTTACCTTCAACACCGCGCTCACCAAAGCCACCCGGTACTAAGATACCGTCTAAACCGCTTAATATTGCAGGGCCTTTGCTCTTAATATCTTGCGAGTCGATGTATTTAATATTAACGGTAACGCGATTTTTTAAACCGGCATGACCCAAAGCTTCATTCACCGATTTATACGCATCGGGTAACTCCACATACTTACCAACCATACCAATGGTGATCTCGCCCGTCGGGTTCGACTCTTGGTATAACACCTGTTCCCATTCCGCTAAATCGGCTTCAGGTGCATCGATATGGAAACGGCGACAGACTAAATCGTCCAAGCCTTGTGATTTCAACAAAGCCGGAATTTGATAAATGCTTGAGACGTCTTTTAGCGAAATAACTGCTTTTTCTTCAACATTAGTAAACAGCGCTATTTTAGCCCGTTCGTTATTCGGGATCGCCCGATCGGAACGGCAAACCAGAATATCAGGTTGAATACCGATAGAACGCAGCTCTTTTACCGAGTGTTGAGTTGGCTTGGTTTTGATCTCGCCAGCCGTGCCTAAGTAAGGCACCAAGGTTAAATGCATAAACAAAGTGCGCTCACGGCCCACTTCGGTACCCAGCTGACGAATAGCTTCTAAAAAAGGTAGCGATTCAATATCACCGACCGTACCGCCAATTTCGACAATGGCAATATCATAGCCATCGGCACCGGCAACCACGCGGTTTTTAATTTCGTTAGTGATATGCGGGATAACTTGAATGGTGGCACCTAAATAGTCACCACGACGCTCACGGCGCAATACGTCAGCGTAGATGCGGCCTTGCGTAAAGTTATTTAACTTCGTCATTTTAGTGCGAATAAAGCGCTCGTAGTGCCCCAAATCCAGATCCGTTTCCGCACCGTCTTCGGTAACGAAAACTTCACCATGTTGGATCGGGCTCATCGTGCCAGGATCGACGTTGATGTAAGGATCCAATTTCAGCAGAGTGACATTTAAACCACGCGCTTCCAGAATTGCCGCCAGCGATGCCGCAGCAATGCCTTTACCTAGAGATGAGACAACCCCACCCGTCACAAAAATATATCGTGTCGCCATAAGACCCCAGAAACGCAGTAATAGAAGATTTCGCCAAACAAAAAAAGCATTTAGCACCGATAAAACTATCGGTTGCTGTTAAAACAAGGGCTTAAAATGTTTGGTATCAGGACGGGAGAAAAGTATAGCAAAGGCCGAACAGCGGCTCAATCTAAAGCTGTGTTAGTCGTTAAATAATTGCACAACGTAAAACAGGTAAGACCAGCAAGTTGCAATGCAACAAGCAATCTGCATAACCCTTTACTTAAAGCCGGTAGTTAAGGGCGGTCATTACCGCCCTGTGCATGCCACTGGGCCGCCATTATGACGGTTGGCGCTTTACCTGCTGCCAAATCTGTTCCATTTCGTCCAAAGAGGCCTGTTCAGTGCTGCGGCCTTGCTCGGCAAGCGTTAGTTCGACCGCGCGAAAGCGCTTTTCAAACTTACTGTTCGCCGCACGTAATACCGCCTCGGGATCCAGTTTATGCTTACGCACCACATTCACCAGCGCAAACATTAAGTCGCCGAGTTCTTCTGCTAGCTCGGCACTGCCCGGGGCGGTTTGTTCAACTTCTAAAATCTCTTCTTTGACTTTATTCCAGCAACCGCTAACATCCGGCCAATCAAAACCGACATTAGCACAGCGTTTTTGCAGCTTATAAGCACGGCTTAATGCTGGCATCGCTTGCGGAATATTATCCAGCACACTGTGTTGCCCGCTCTCTTTACGCTCCGTGCTTTTCAGGGCTTCCCAATTTTTTAGCACGGTGTCGGCATCTTCTGCACTGAGATTACCAAACACATGCGGATGGCGACGCTCTAATTTATCGCAAATGGCCGTGACACAATCTTCAAACTGAAAGCGACCTTCTTCTTTAGCTAACTGGGCATAAAACACCACTTGAAACAGCAAATCGCCTAATTCATCTTTCAGCTCATCAAAGCTATCACGCGCGATGGCATCAGCCACTTCATAGGCCTCTTCTAAAGTGTAGGGCACAATGCTGGCGTAGCTTTGCTTCAGATCCCACGGACAACCGCTAACAGGATCGCGTAATGCGGACATGATGCTTAACAAGCGTGAAATGGGTTCAGACACGGCTAACTCTTCTTATACTTAACGGCTTAATGATGAAAGCGTTTTGCTTCAATCACATCGTCTATTTGGCTAATTTTACTCAGCAGTTTATTTAACGAGTCCAAGTTGTACAGTTCCATCGTCATATTAATCACCGCGGTTTGCGCTTTAATATCCGAACTACTGCTCATACTGGTCACGTTGGCTTTTTCATTGGCCAAGATACTGGTGATATCGCGTAACAAGCCATTACGATCATTGGCCACAATCCGAATATCGACTTCGTAACCAGAGGCATACTTGTCGCCCCAAGTGGCATCAACCACCCGCTCTGGATGTGAATCCAATAAAGTCTTGAACTGATCGCAATCATCACGGTGAATCGCAATACCACGACCTTGCGTGATATAGCCAATAATGGCATCGCCTGGTAACGGCTGACAACAGCCCGCCATATGTGTTAGCAAATTACCCACACCTTGCACCACCACATCACTTTTCACTTTATTAGTGGGTAGCGGTTTGGTTTTTAAACGCGGATCAATCTCGGGTAATTCATGATTTGGGCTTTGGCTTTGAATAAAGTGGACCACTTGTGTCACTTTGATTTCACCACCGCCAATGCCGACTAATAGCTCGTCCATGCTATTGACATTAAAGCGTTGCAACACCTTGGTTGGTGCTTCAATCAGCAGGTTTAACCGATTCAATTCAGCATCGAGTAACTCACGACCGGCTGACAAATTCTTATCACGATCTTGTAAGCGGAACCAATATTGCACCTTAGAGCGTGCCCGGCTTGATTTTAAATAGCCTAAATTAGGATTTAGCCAATCTCGGCTGGGGTTGGGCTCACGCCCCGTAAGAATTTCGACCTGATCACCGGTTTTTAATTGGTAGGTAAAAGGCACGATGCGCCCAGAGATTTTCGCGCCGATACAACGATGTCCAACATTAGAATGTACATAGTAAGCAAAATCTAACGGTGTCGAGCCCATCGGTAAATCAACAATATCGCCTTTGGGCGTAAAGACATAAACGCGATCTTCAATAACCTGAGTACGCAACTCTTCAGCCAAGTCGGTGCCATCGGCTAAATCTTCTTGCCATTGCAATAACTTACGTAACCAGCTAATTTTTTCATCGTTCGCCACGGTTTTGCTGGCCGCGCCGCCCTCTTTGTAACGCCAATGCGCTGCAACACCCAACTCGGCATCTTCATGCATTTGTCGCGTACGGATTTGGATCTCGATCGGCCGCCCTTGTGGGCCTAGCACCACGGTATGAATGGATTGATAACCATTTTGTTTTGGCGTGGCGATGTAATCGTCGAACTCTTTGGGTAAATGTCGCCAATTGGTATGCACTAACCCCAAAGACGCATAACAATCTTGCACACGTTCGGTCACAATCCGAACCGCTCTGATGTCATACAACTGTTCGAAAGACAGCTGCTTTTTCTGCATTTTCTTCCAAATGCTAAAAATGTGTTTCGGCCGCCCGTAAACTTCGGCTTGCACTTGCGCATCGAGCATTTTTTGCCGAACCGCAGCTACAAAATCTTGCATATATTGTTCGCGATCTAAGCGTCGCTCTTCCAGTAAACTGGCCACCTGTTTATATGTGGTTGGATGCAAATAGCGAAACGCCAGATCTTCAAGTTCCCATTTTAATTGGCCAATACCTAAACGGTTGGCTAAGGGCGCAAAAATAGCATTGGTTTCTTTCGCCGCGAGAACACGCGTTTCTTCATCGGCATCTTTCACATCACGCAGATAGCAAATTTGTGCCGCTAATTTAATCACCACCGCGCGCACATCTTCTACCATGGCTAGCAACATGCGCCTTAAGTTATCCGCTTGTTGGCCATCCGCACCTTGCTTAACGCTGGTTGGGATAGTGCGGATCGCTTCCATTTGTTGCACTGCAGACAGCAGCAAGGCCACCGGAGCAGAAAAATTGGCTTCAATCTGCGCCAATTCCAGCAGGCCCGCCTCAAAAGCAGGAAATAACAAGGAGGCAAGCAGTGAGTCCTGATCCATTTTAAGATCAGCCAAAATCTCTACCATTTCCCAGCCGGTTCGCACCTCTAGCACATCGTCGTCTAGTTGTTGCTGTTTTAGCCAGGCTGCGCATTCTAATAATGCACCAATCCTTTTTTCAGACAGCCCCAGTGAGCACAGCCATTCGACTGTCTCACCACCATGGTAGCCACTGCTGTGTGACTGGCGCACCCTAACCATGTTTTGTCCTCATTAAAATAAGTCGTTCCAGCTTATTGCACGTCACGAAAGTCAGCCAGATTGGCTAACGACTGAACAACGCCATCAATTCCAGATGACTCGTGTGGGGAAACATATCGATGCCAGCAATCTTTTGCAACTGATAACCCGACTGTAACAACACTTTTGCATCGCGCGCAAAGGTCGCGGCATTGCACGATATGTACAATATCTGTGCCGGTTTTAGCTTAACCAGTTGTGGCATCGCGCCTTCGGCGCCGGCTCGGGCAGGATCAAGCACGATCTTCTGGTAAATCGGGTTATTCCAGTCCGTTTTACCCCAAGCTAGATGCAAATCGGCTTGCCAAAACTGGGCGTTCGTAATGCCATTAAGTTGGGCATTCGCCGTGGCTTGCTGCACCATAGTGGCAAGCCCTTCAACACCATGCACCAATTTAGCGCGCTGCGCCAAGGCTAAACTAAAATTGCCCATACCTGCATACAAATCAAGAATATTATCCTCAGCATGCGGCTGCAACCATTGTAGCGCTAATGACACCATTTGCTGATTTAATTGCGGATTGACTTGAATAAAATCAGTTGCGGCAAAGGCCAACTCTAAACCTTGCTCGCTTAACCGATAACGCGGACTCGGCGCATTAGGCTGCCAATTTGTTAACTGCCCTGCTTCGGCTTCACCCAGCCAAACCGCTTCAGGCCACGCCGTAACAAATAATTGTTGCTCAGCGGTGGTCAATTGCTTTGTGTGCCTCACAATTAAAAACACTTGCTGCTCAGCGGCAATCACTTCAACATGCGTGATCGCACTCGGCTCTGATAATTGTGGTACAACCTGTTGTAATACTGCAAAAATAGGCTGTAACTGCGGCTGCAGTACAGCACAGGTATTAATGGGCGTGAGGGTTTTGCTGGCACTTTCTCGAAAGCCAACCGTTAGCTGCTTGCGTTTACGATCAAACCAGACACCAATTCGCGCTTTACGCCGATAACCTTGATCGGGCCCCGTTAACAATGGCTGCCATGGCAACTCGCCTAAACCGGTTTGATGACGGATTAATTCATCTACACCTTGTTGTTTTAATTGTGCTTGCTCGGCACTGGCCACATGCTGCAATTGACAGCCACCACATAACTGATAATGCGGGCAAAAAGGCGTCACTCGCAATGGGCTGGCTTTAAGTACCCGCTCAACGCGCGCTTTAATAAAATGCGTTTTATCTTCAGTCACTTTAGCAAGCACCTGTTCGCCTGCTAAAGCACCGCTGACAAAAGCAATCTTCTGTTGCCAACGACCAATACCATTGACTTCATAATCGGTCGATTCCACTTGCAATTTTACTTGCTGGCCAAGGTGTTGCGATTTTTGTTTCGGTTTATAGAGCGTTACCATTCGATGCAGGTCTTATAGGCATTTAAAGGATCATGTGTCATTATGACATGGCTGAGCTTAATTGTAACAAGTGCCGTGCCCTGATGAAAAAAATTGGTCTACGTTTTTGGTTAATTCTTTGTAGTGTGCTACCCAGCTTGCTGGTGGGTATACTGCTGGCTAGCTATTTTAACCACCGGCAACAACAGGCCAGTGAATTACACTTGCATGAGCGTGCTGCCAATGTCGCCCTGATGTTGGCAATTAGCAGCCAACCCCTGTTACAACAACAGCCACTAAAAACCGTTCTGCCTTTGCTGGAACATGCTCATCGTTTAAATGCCCCCTTGATTACCAGTATTTCGTTATTTGATGCTGAGGGCCGTTTATTACTCACCAGCAATAGCCAACAAGATTTATCTACTCATGCGGTGCATCAACAAGCCACTAAGCCTTCGCAAATCCGCTTTTATTCGTCCCAACCACAATTAATTGTCTATCAGCCATTATTGCGCGATAACAATTTACTGGCAGAAGACCCTGGCTATTTGCTATTACAGTTTGACCAACAACATATTTTATTACAGCAACAATTAGGGGTGCTGCAAAGCGGCGCTTTAATTGCTTTAGTCTTGCTGCTCGCACTGGGTTTAACCCTATTTTTAATTCAAAAACTGCAACCTGAACTGCAACGCTTGAAACGGCAAATGCAGCAATTGATGGATGGTCAATATCGACTGCGGCCTTATTTGTTAGGTGTTAGAGAGTTTGATAATTTTCAACAAGGCTTATTGAAATTAGCCGAACACCTGTCTCGGCTAGAGCAAGAAATGCAGCAAAATATCGAACAAGTAACTAGCGATTTACGACTGAGCATGGAGCAACTGGAGATCCAAAACATCCAGCTCGATTTTGCGAAACGCAAAGCGCTAGAAGACAACCGACAAAAGTCGGATTTTTTAGCCAAAATGAGCCATGAATTACGCACCCCGTTAAACGCCGTCATTGGCTTTACCCGGCAATTATTAAAAACCCCGCTGACTCACCATCAAAGTGACTATCTACAAACTATCCAGAAGTCAGCGAATAGCTTATTGAATTTGGTCAATGATGTTTTGGATTTTTCGCGGTTAGAAGAAGGCCGTATGTCGATTAATCCTGAGCCGTTTTCTCTGCGCGACGTGCTAAACGATACCATCGAATTATTAGTCAGCAACGCCTTTGATAAGCAATTAGAGTTGGTGTTATTGGTCGAGCCAGATTGCCCTGATGCCGTGGTAGCCGATCCGGCCCGATTAACTCAGGTATTGATGAATATTGCCGGTAATGCCATTAAATTTACTGAGCATGGCAGTATCATCATTCGGGTTAAAGCCACCAGTTTGAATGATGAACAAATTCAGCTACAAATTTCGGTTAAAGATACCGGTCGTGGCATCAGTGAAGATAAAAAACGTCATTTATTTGATGGCGTCACACCCCTTGAGCAAAGCGACCAACAAACCGGCTCTGGCTTAGGCTTGCTTATCTCGAAACGGTTAGTGCTAGCCATGCAAGGTACTATTGGCTTTGAAAGCAAGTTAGCCGAGGGGTCAACTTTTTGGTTTACCATTAAGTGCCAACGCCATCAATTGTCGGTTGCCGAAGCGTTACCACTAGAGTTGCTGGCTGAAAAAACCGTTTTGTATTTTGAACCACAGCAATATTCACGCGAGGCCACCTTACAACTGTTGAGCAGCTGGGGAATGGTGGTTACGGCATGCGCCACCAAAGCGCAACTGCAACAAGCGCTCAGTAAGACTAAGGCTTATGATATCGGTTTATTAGGCCGTGCCGTTGCGATTAATCAAGTTAATGAAATTATTACGCTGGTGCAGCGCATTAAAGCACACTGTCAGCATGTCTATTTGTTGGTGAATACCTTATCACCCAACTTGCGTGAGGTATTGCTCAGCTCAGGCGCCAGCGCTTGTTTACCCAAGCCGGCTCATATGCGCAAATTAGCTTTAACCTTAGCTCAGCCCTATACCGACATTGCTCAAGCCAATGGCCAAAGTGAAGAGATGCTATCGCCAGGCTTAAAAGTGTTAACGGTCGACGATAACGAAGCCAACCTAAAACTGATTAATACGCTTTTACGTGAGCATGTGCATGTTCTGGATTCGGCTCGTGATGGTGCCGCCGCGTGGCAGAAATCGACGCAGCATGCCTACGATATTATCTTTATGGACATTAATATGCCGGTGATGGATGGCATCACGGCGTGTCAACGCATTCGACAAAGCTCGTTAAATGAGCGTACACCGATTATTGCTGTGACCGCACATGCGATGGATGGCGAGCGTACACGCTTAATCAATGCCGGCTTTAATGAATTTTTAACCAAACCGTTAGATGACAAAATGCTGTTGTTTACCTTGCAAGAGTATTGTCAGCTGCAAAAACATCAAGATACCCAGCAACAAGCCTTACAAGTGGTGCCTTTAATCGATTGGCCCATGGCGTTACAACGGGCGGCAGGTAAACCGGAATTAGCGCAAGAGATGCTGCTGATGTTGTTAAAAAGCTTACCGCAGTCTGAAAAACAAATTAACCAAGCGATTAGAGACAATGACCAACAAATGCTGCTGCATGCCTTACACAAACTGCATGGTGGATGTTGTTATACCGGTGTACCCAGGTTAAAAAATCTACTGGAAGCGCTTGAAACACAATTAAAACGCGGCGCCAATATCAAGCTATTAGAGCCGGAGTTATCTGAGTTAGACGATGTTATCCAACTGCTCTATGGCATCGATCCGTCGATGCCAGAGCCCTGAGCTTAAGATTCTAAAATGACCGTGGCACAAGCATAAGCCTGCTCATCACTAATACTGAGCCAAACTGCGGTAACGCCCTTCTCGGCAGCTAACACAGCGGCTTGCTCGGTTAAGGTTAACTCAGGCTTGCCCCAGACATCATTACGGATCTCAAAATGTTGAAATGAAATGCCACGACCAATACCGGTACCCAAGGCTTTTGCCGCGGCTTCTTTCGCGGCAAAACGTTTTGCAAAGTAACGCTCGGGTTGCCGATGATTTTGATATTGCTCTTGCTCAAACGGGGTTAACACCCGCAGCACTAATCGAGGGGTCTGCTGCAAACTTCGGGCAATGCGTTCTATCGCCACAATATCAGTACCTAGGCCGCGGATCGCCATTAACGACGTGCCTCCACCATCAGCCGTTTCATTTCGCTTACTGCTGGGCCTAAACCGCTAAAAATGGCGCGGGCAATAATGGCATGACCAATATTAAGCTCGTACATTTCAGGGATAGCCGCAATAGGCTGTACGTTATGATAATGCAAACCATGGCCCGCATTGACCGTTAACCCCAATGAAGCCGCATAGGTTGCAGCCTCTTGAATACGCTTTAGTTCGGCTAACTGCTCCGCGGGATGCTTGGCTTCGGCATACTTACCCGTGTGGATCTCGATAAAGGGTGCGCCGACTTCGGCTGCGGCAGCAATTTGTTTCTTATCGGCATCAATAAACAGTGACACCAAAATATTATCTGCGGCAAGTTGCGCCACAGCATCACGCATTTGGCTTAATTTACCGGCAACTTCTAAACCGCCTTCGGTGGTCAATTCTTCACGCTTTTCTGGGACTAAACAGCAAAAATGCGGTTTCAGTTTAGCCGCAATGCCCAGCATTTCATCGGTCAGTGCCATTTCAAAATTGAGCCGTGTTGCGATGGTCTCGCGTAAAATAAACACATCGCGATCAATAATATGGCGGCGGTCTTCGCGCAAATGCACGGTAATGCCATCCGCACCGGCTTGCTCAGCCATCATTGCCGCGTGCACTGGCTCGGGATAATAAGTGCCACGTGCATTACGCACTGTTGCCACGTGATCAATATTGACACCCAAATAAATTGCCGTCATTTTTCTCTCCACTCTTTGGGTTACGCCTTATCGGACGAAGTAAATAATGCCCTGCTGGCTAAAGGTTTATTGCCCAGTAACGGGGCCAGTAATTGTCGAGTCAGTTGCTTAGCCACCGGTAATAGCCCAACAACATGCCATTGCTCTGCGGCCAGCGCTAGCAACATAGCACCAGGCCAGCCTTGCTGCACGGGCACCAAGCCTTGCTCTGACACGTAACTATAATGCTGATCGGCTTGCAAAGGTCGATCATAGCAGTCAGATGACCAGTCAGGTAATACGCCTAATTCGTCTAATAAGGCCAATTCAAATTGGCGCAACGCACTTTCTAAACCCGTTGCTTGTTGTTGTACCTGCACTAGCGCGGCTAATGCCTGTTGATATAAAGCAAATAAGTTATCTGATGGCTGATCAGCAGGCCATATACGACATATCAATTCATTGAGATACAGACCACTGAACAGCACCTTACCGCTTAATTGGCTGGCGGCACTGCTCTCTTCGAGCTGTTTTACCGTTTTTAAGTCACTGCGACCGGTTAAACTGACCGAGAACAACTGAAAAGGTTGGAGTGCGCGATGCTGTTTGCCACTGCGTCGCCGCACAACAGCGCTAATGCGCCCTTGCTCAGGTAACAACAGTGACAATAAAAGTTTATCTTCCTGAAAGGGACGGCTATGCAAAATATAGGCAGGCCAGAGCTTAGCGTCCATTGGCGAGCTTAATCTTCGCCGTAACCTAAGCTGCGCAGCGCCCGCTCATCATCTGCCCAACCCGATTTCACTTTAACCCAGACTTGCAAAAACACCGGCGCATCCAACATGTCCGCCATATCTAGCCGGGCTTCGGTGGCAATTTGCTTGATCCGCTCGCCTTTGTTACCAATGACCATTCGCTTCTGACTTTCGCGCTCAACCAGTACTAACGCTGCAATATGAAAGTGTTTTTCTTCCCATTTAAAGCGCTCGATCTCCACCGTAACGGCATAAGGTAATTCATCACCGAGAAAGCGCATCAGTTTTTCACGGACGATTTCTGCTGCCATAAAACGCTGCGAGCGATCGGTAATATAATCTTCTGGGAAAAAGAATTCGCAAGGCGGCAACTGGCGTTGTATCACTTTACGAAGAGCTTCAACATTATCGCCGGTTTCAGCAGATAACGGTACCACGTCTAAAAACGGTAACTGGCTACCCAACCACTGTAGATGCGGTAATAAATCTGATTTGTCTTTATACAAATCGACTTTATTCACTACTAACACTACCGGTTTATTGGCCGCGATCAGTTTGTTCAGAACCATTTGATCGTCATCGTGCCAACGCGTGCCTTCAACCACAAAAATCACACACTCAACGTCTTGAATTGATGACGAAGCCGCTTTGTTCATCAGGCGGTTAATCGCGCGTTTTTCTTCAATATGCAGGCCTGGGGTATCGACATAGACGGTTTGATACTGCTCTTGAGTATCGATACCGACAATACGATGACGTGTTGTTTGTGGTTTTTTTGACGTAATACTGACTTTCTGACCCACTAATTTATTTAACAGGGTAGATTTACCGACATTCGGCCGCCCAACTATGGCCACCAAACCGGCAAAAGTCGTTGCTGCGTCGGGCTGTTGCTTATCTGTCATGTTTAATTTGTTCCAAAGCCAACTGAGCCGCATCCTGCTCAGCTTTGCGCCGAGATGAACCGGTCGCATTAATCGGGGGCATGCCTGGCACGGTGCAACGCACAGTGAAAGTTTGCTGATGAGCCTCACCCACGGTGGCAATCACATCGTAGGTAGGCAAGGGTTTACGTAACCCTTGTAAATATTCTTGCAGCAGGGTTTTCGAGTCTTTTTGCTGGCCTGGGGTAATCTCTTGTAAACGCTGTGCAAACCACAACATGATTTGTGCTTTACACGCTGCCATACCGCTATCTAAATAAATTGCCCCAATAATCGCCTCTAGCGCATCCGCTAAAATCGATTCTCGACGAAAACCACCGCTTTTTAACTCACCTGGCCCTAAACGTAAAAATTCAGATAAGCCTAATTCTTGGGCAATAGAGGCTAAGGTGACCCCTTTTACCAGCGCCGAGCGCATGCGTGTTAAATCGCCTTCGCGGGTCTCTGGAAAACGCTCAAATAACGCTTCCGCAATGACCAGACCCAGTAAGGCATCACCTAGAAATTCTAACCGCTCGTTATGTTGTCCTTTACAACTGCGGTGGGTCAGCGCCTGCTCCAATAAGGCGGGTTGCTGAAACTCATAACTTAATTTGCGCATCAGCGGTGCTAACGGTTTATGCATAAAACACTCTTAATGGATCGGTCCTAGTCGTGCAAAACGTACACCAACCGGAACCCAACGCGGTAACCAGCTATTCGGGTCTTCGCTAAATTCAAAACTCATCCAGACAAATACCGCTTTACCAACCATGTTATCGGCAGGCACAAAGCCCCAAAACCGACTATCAACACTGTTGTCGCGATTATCACCTAGTACAAAATAGTGGCCTGCAGGTACAACAAACTCATCAATACCCGTACCTGGCTGACGATAGAAATCCTGTAGATTGTCTGGCAGCATCGGCGTTTGCAAAATATTGTGCGTTACTTGCCCCAGCGTTTCTTCATATCGGCGTTGTGGTAACGGCCCCATAAAGAACTCGGCTTCGGCTTGAAAGGTTAACGGGATCATTTCTAAATTGCCGCAGCCGCTGGTTTGACCTTCGCTACAAGCACGTTGGATATACAATTGCTTTTGCTTATACACAATGCGATCGCCAGGCAAACCCACAACCCGCTTGATATAGTCTAAACGTGGATTAGGCGGATATTTAAATACCGCAACATCTCCACGTTCAGGCTGATTGTTTGACCACAGGGTTTTGCGCCAAACCGGATCTTTCACATCATAAGAAAACTTTTCTACCAAAATAAAATCACCGACCAATAAAGTCGGCATCATCGATCCTGACGGAATTTGAAACGGCTCGTATAAAAACGAGCGTAACAAGGTGATGCCCGCAACCACCGGTAAAATTGAAATAGCGGTTTCAACAATAGCCGGTTGTTTTAAAAAGTCTTGTTGAACCTGTTCTGGCAATACCGACTTCGATTGGGCATTGGCAAAAGCTAATTTTTGCTGCCGCTTCGGCGCGAGTAAAAACCGCTCTAATAACCAAGTAACGGTACATGCTAACGTCAGTAACACCAAAAATATTGCAAAATAACCAGCCATTAAGCTTCCTTAATCATGCGATCGGGGTTTATTTACCCACTTTTAAAATGGCCAAGAAGGCTTCTTGTGGCACTTCCACATTACCCACTTGTTTCATCCGTTTTTTACCGTCTTTTTGCTTTTGTAACAGCTTTTTCTTCCGGCTAATATCGCCACCATAACATTTCGCTAATACGTTTTTGCGTAATTGTTTTACAGTAGTACGAGCAATAACATGGTTACCAATAGCTGCTTGAATGGCAATATCGAACATCTGCCGTGGGATCAGCTCTTTTAGCTTTTCCGCTAACTGCCGGCCTCGGCCTTGTGCAAAATCGATATGACTGATGATGGCCAGCGCATCTACCCGCTCGCCGTTAATCAGGATATCAACCCGCTGCATATTCGAGGTTTGGAAACGTTTGAAACTGTAATCCAATGACGCATAACCGCGACTGGTCGATTTTAAGCGGTCGAAGAAATCCATCACCACTTCGGCCATCGGCAGTTCGTAAACCACGGCGACTTGTCGACCATGGTAGCTCATATTAATTTGCGTACCGCGCTTTTCGATACAAAGGGTAATAACGTTGCCTAAATACTCTTGCGGCACCAAGATATGCGCTTCAACGATAGGCTCACGGATCTCATCAATATCATTTACCGCAGGTAAATCGCTGGGGTTATCCACTAAAATGGTCTCGCCATTTTTGGTGACCACTTCATACACTACCGTTGGTGCTGTTGTAATCAGATCCAGGTCGTATTCCCGCTCCAACCGCTCTTGAATGATTTCCATGTGCAACATACCCAGGAAACCGATCCGAAAGCCAAAGCCTAAAGCGCCTGAGTTTTCTGGTTCATAAAATAATGACGAGTCATTTAAGCTTAACTTAGCCAGCGCATCACGGAAGTCTTCATAATCATCGCTGGACACCGGGAAAACACCCGCATACACCTGCGGTTTAATCCGTTTAAAACCCGGTAAGGCTTTTTCAGCGCTGTTTTTTGCCAAGGTTAAGGTATCACCCACTGGGGCGCCCTTAATTTCTTTAATACCGGCAATCACAAAGCCTACTTCACCGGTTTTCAATTCGCCGGTATTGGTGGCTTTCGGGCTGAACACCCCGACTTTGTCTACTTCAAAGATTTGACCACTCGACATCACTTTGATTTTGTCTTTGGTTTTGATACTGCCGTGTTTTACCCGAACTAAGGAGACAACACCTTGGTAGGCGTCAAACCAAGAATCGATAATTAATGCTTGCGTCGGGGCATCCGGCTCACCTTCTGGGCAAGGAATTTTTTTAACGATGGTTTCTAACACATCCTTGATACCCAAACCGGTTTTAGCCGAACACTGCACCGCACCGAGGGCTTCAATACCAATAATATCTTCGATTTCTTCAGCTACCCGCTCCGGCTCTGCCTGTGGTAAGTCGATTTTATTCAGTACCGGGATAACTTCTAAATTCATGTCCAAGGCGGTATAGCAGTTGGCAACGGTTTGTGCCTCTACCCCTTGTCCGGCATCCACTACCAATAAGGCGCCTTCACAGGCAGCTAACGAACGGCTCACTTCATAAGTAAAGTCTACGTGGCCTGGCGTATCGATAAAGTTTAGCTGGTAAGTATTGCCATCATCCGCAGGATAATACAGCGTCACACTCTGTGCTTTGATGGTGATACCACGTTCACGCTCCAGATCCATGGAATCCAGCACTTGTTGCTGCATTTCACGATCACTTAAACCGCCACAATATTGGATCAGGCGATCGGATAAGGTAGATTTTCCGTGGTCAATGTGGGCAATAACTGAGAAATTTCTGATATGTTCAAGTTTAGGCATGGTATCCGCAAGAAACTAAGCGTATGGCCGCCGTCGCTGTCAGTAAATGACCAATAGCTTAAGGCTAACCATACAGGTTATTAATAAAATTAGCGCGAATTGTACTCTATCCCGCAGCAGCTTGCTATGGTTGTTAAGCGTCAGTCGCTGCAGGGTTTAGCTTTATACTGGGCAGTACGCTTAAGATGATCACTTGCTCTTGCTGGCTTTGCAAAGACTGATTATAACGCCGAGCTAAAGCAAAGCCGCTGGCACCGCCGAACAGTGCGCCCAACATCAACCAGCCCTCGGCCGGTTGCCATAGGCTTTGCATGGTCACCACCACCACTAACATCAACACTAAGGGTAATAAATAGACGGCCAAGGCCGCTAACACTAAGCCTTGCTCGGCAACACCAATCGTCACTTGTTCACCGGGTAACAGCTGTAACGGAGTTTTGACAAAAAAGCGATTTTGGCGAGGTGTAAAGGTTTGCGCTACGATGCCAGTACCGCAATCAGTACTGACATGACAGCTATGACAGGTCCCAGCCGGTGTGGTGTTTAGCCAGACCCCATCGGATTCAATGGCTAATACGGTGGCAATTTCTTCAACCATGGGGCAGCTGGCTCATCATTAGCGCACCGCAGCGGCTAAACGCTTGGCCGTTTCAATGCTGATTGGTCCAATCACGGTCACATCCTGTTTAGCATCGGCTTGTACATAAATGGTGGTGGCGCCATCACGGTAAGCTTGAGTGGGTAACTGGTGGCTATTCTGCACAAAAACCGACACTTGATGTAAGCCATCTGACAATAACCAGTAACTGAGAACATCAGGTTGTAACTGCGGCACTAACAATGGATCGTCGCTAATGCTAAAACCCTTCGGTAACCAGCTAAGTTGGTGCGGTTGCGAAGCCGGTTTGGCCACCACGGGCGGTGTCAGCGCAGGCAACTCAATTTCCAGCAATTGCGCTATGGTATCGGGAAGTTCAGGAGTGATGCGTAAATGCGTGACCTGCCAAATCTCTAAAGCACGGTTTTTGTTATTGGGATGTTGTTCAGACAAGGTATCAATGCGCAGCGGAAAGCCGGTTTGCACATCTACCCACAGCCAATAATGATGCCGATTATCATCAATAGCAGATAGCCTTAATAGCTGGGCACTGCGACCGTCCATCAGCGAACTGCTGCCAGCGACCGCATCGTATAGGCTGCGAATCTTTTCGGGGCTTTGAAATAATAATGGCGGCAGTTCTTTAATACTGCTGCTTTGGGTCACGAGAGAAGGACGCTCGCTGAGTAAATAATACACTTTGTCGCTGCGTCTAACGATATCGACCCCATCGGCGTACATTGGGATCAGATGTTCAATTTCTTTATCACCCGAACGGCCATGCAACCAACGATAGGTCTCGGCTTGGCCGCCTTTAAGCACGACATAAGAAACGTCAAAATTGTGCTGTTTAACACTCTGCTGCACTTTATCAAATAAAGCCCAACCCGTTTCTTCGGCACTTGCCGGCTGACTACAACACAGCACGACTATACTACAGATGCCAAACAGCCATTTCATCATTATTGCTCGCGTTTTCCCTGTGTTGAGGTTTTGTTCGTTTGCGTTTCAGAAACTCGAATTTGCTGACGGTGTGCCTGTAATAACGCTTGCAGACGTTGCTGTTGCTCTAACATCGCTTGCTGCTCTTGCGCTTCAAAACGATTTTCAACAGACGTTTGACTTAAACTCACTGGCGTGGCAAAACCGGCAACGGGGCGAGTTTGTAACAGAGGCGTTGGCGCACTCAGTTGCTGTTCGAGCGGTTGCTGATATTGCTGCACACCAAATACCGCGACTAAAGCGACACTGGCGGCAATAGCACCATGTGCTGCCGGTTTAAACCATTCGGTATTCGCCGCCTGCCGTAAGCCGTTTTTCATTTTCTGTAATAAACTGCTGCTGTTTTGCAATTGGTAAGTTGGCTCTTGTTCCAACATACTGGCCAAGTTATCGGCAAAATCCAGTGGTAACACACTTTCGGCTTCGTTTCGAAGCACGGCACCAGCCAACTGATAGCGCTGCACGGTTTCCTGCAAATCAGGCTGCTGTAACAATTCTGACAGTTGCTCGGCAGTTAACGCGTGATTATCGGCGGCTTGTGACAGCCATTCTTGCTTTTCTGACAACATAAAGTTTCCTGTCAAATAGTCTATATCGGCTTAGGTATTACCCACTAAGGGTTTTAACTGAGCGTCTATGGCTTCGCGCGCCCGGAAAATACGACTACGTACTGTACCTATCGGACACTCCATAACTTCGGCAATCTCTTCGTAACTTAACCCTTCTAATTCACGTAGCGTAATTGCCGTACGTAACTCATCGGGTAATTTTTCTATGGTACCAAACACCACTTGGCGAATTTCTTCGGACAATAATAAATGTTCCGGAGAATCTTGTTCTTTTAGCGCATCACTACCTTCGTAGTATTCTGCATCCTCGGCATCAACATCGCTAGCCGGTGGCTTACGATTGTTTGATACCAGATAATTTTTGGCACTATTCACTGCTATTCGATACAACCAAGTGTAAAACGCACTCTCACCACGAAAACCGGGGATAGCTCGATAAGCTTTAATAAAGGCTTCTTGAGCGACATCAGCTACGTCACCATGGTTAGAGACATAACGTGAGATTAAGTTCGCGATCCTATGCTGATATTTTTTTACCAGCAGATTGAAAGCGGCTTTATCGCCTTGTTGTACACGCTGGACAATTTGCCAATCTAATTCTTGCTCGCTCATTCTTGAGCCTACCCCTGTAATACTTATTTAGGTGTTGTAAACGAATGGCGCCAGTCAAGCGTACTAACTATGACTGCAGGCTGAATAAATAGTTCTGTTTATTTTTATAAAAACGCTAGAATAACCTGAACATAGCGCAACAAATTATACCGCAGCCTGTTATTTTAGTCTGTTTTACCAAAGCCACTAACTGAGTTAAGTGTATCCTATGACACAACCCAATGAATATCTTTGTGACGTATTAATTATTGGTAGTGGCGCGGCGGGTTTGTCGCTAGCGCTGCAATTGGCGGATCACGCCAGCGTTATTGTTTTAAGTAAAGGGGCTTTACGCGAAGGCTCAACACTGTACGCGCAGGGCGGGATCGCCGCGGTGTTTGACGAAAATGACACCATCGCGTCGCATGTGAATGACACCCTGATTGCTGGTGCCGGTTTGTGCGAAGAAGAAGCGGTAAAATTTACCGCAGAACACGCTAAGCAAGCGATGGAGTGGTTAATCGCCCAAGGCGTCCCCTTTGATCAGTATCAAGATACTGATGGCAGTATGAAATACCATCTCACTCGGGAAGGTGGCCACAGTCATCGCCGCATCTTGCATGCAGCCGACGCCACCGGTAAAGCCGTACAAATCACCCTGGTTGATCAAGTTAAACGCCACCCAAATATTCGTTTGTTAGAAAACTACAACGCCATTGATTTGCTTACCGGCAAAAAACTCGGTCTTGATCCGGCACGTTGTTATGGTGCTTATGTTTGGAACAACCTTTTGGCTCGCGTTGAGACCATTCAAGCTAAAGCGGTGGCACTAGCTACCGGCGGCGCCAGTAAAGTGTATCTGTATACCAGCAATCCTGATGTGGCCAGTGGCGATGGCATTGCGATGGCTTGGCGTGCGGGTTGTCGGGTGGCCAATATGGAATTTAATCAATTTCACCCAACCAGTTTGTACCACCCTGCTGCCCCGAATTTTTTAATTACCGAGGCCATGCGCGGCGAAGGAGCCTATTTAAAGCGCCCCGATGGCAGCCGGTTTATGCCTGATTTTGATGAGCGTGCAGAGTTAGCACCGCGAGATATTGTGGCTCGTGCGATCGATTTTGAAATGAAACGCCTTGGCGCTAACTCCGTGTTTTTAGATATTAGTCATCAAGACAAAGACTTTATTATTGAACACTTCCCCACTATTTACGCTAAATGCCTCAGTGTGGGTATTGATATTACCAAAGAGGCCATTCCGGTCGTCCCTGCTGCGCACTATACCTGCGGCGGCGTAATGACCAATTTGCATGGCCAAACAGACTTGCAAAATTTATACGCCATTGGCGAAGTGGCCTATACCGGTTTACACGGCGCAAACAGAATGGCGTCTAATTCGTTATTAGAATGTATTGTTTTTGCCCAAGCCGCCGCTCGACATATTTTAACGCAATTGCCCCAATCTCAAGCTACCCTAACGTTGCCTGCTTGGGACGATAGTCGAGTGAGTAATTCGGATGAAGAAGTAGTGATAACGCATAACTGGCACGAGTTGAGGTTATTTATGTGGGATTATGTGGGTATTGTGCGCACCGATAAGCGACTTGAACGAGCACTGCATCGCGTAGAGTTACTCAAACAAGAAATCCACGATTATTACAGCCATTTTCGTATTAGTAATAATTTATTGGAATTACGTAATTTAGTGCAAGTGGCCGAGCTTATTATTCGCTGTGCCATGCAGCGTAAAGAAAGCCGGGGTTTACATTACAATTTGGATTACCCAAATATGCTAAGTGATAGTAAACCGAGTATTTTACAACCGCTGCGTTAAAGCACCTCGTCAGCAACGCTGCGCCAGCGTTGCAATTGTACCCGTCTTGCCAGTGCTCGATAATCACTGGCAGACAATTGGTCGGCAAACAGATAACAGCGCTGCTGCTGGCCCATTTCGTCATACCAAAACAATTGCACAAACCAAGGGTTGAGCAGACAATTTGCGGCTAATTGCCCAGCGGGTAAAGCGCTTTGTTGCCAATGCAAAGCGCCATCTTGCTCAATATGTAAAATACCGCTAACACCGGGTGCAGCCCAGTATTGCAACATCAGATAAAAAAACGCTAGTAGCAGCAAGGCAGCGGGTAAATACCAGATCCCTTGCAGCGGTAAAGTGAGGACGATAGCGCCACCGAGCAAACTGATGGCCAGTAGCGCAATGCGTCGGTAACGCGAGGTTCTCAGATAAAAGCTAGACCCGGACACGATTGACGATTAACTCAACCATGGCTTGAATAGAGGCATCTTTTGAGTGCTGATGCCCCATGAACCAAGCGAATAAATCCGGATCATCACAGGCTAAGAGCCGTTCAAAATCGGCTTTTTGCTGGTCGTTTAATGCATCGTACCCTTCGTCGACGAAGGGGGCTAATAAAATATCTAACTCCAACATACCGCGACGACACGCCCAGCGCAGTTTTGGTTTACTCATTAAAGCGGTCATGTAGACTCCTCATTATTCTGCGACATTGGCAGTATCTTAACAAATATTGCGATCAGGGGTTGAGCTTTTGTGTCTTGCCCCAATCTATTTACTATTCACGTTTAAATGAACGCTCGCTATGCATACATCTTGGCTAACTGCAGAACAATACGCACAATTATCTACTCAGGTTCATGATGCTTATCTTGCTCCTTTACCTGCTTTTCAGGTATTGGCTATTAGTGGGCCTGATAACCGTAAATATCTACAAGGGCAAACGACCTGTGATATTGAAACCTTAACGGCGGACACTTTTTTACGCGGCGCACATTGTGATGCTAAAGGTAAAATGTGGGCGATATTTCAGTTGTTTGCCAAAGACGATGCGCTACTGATGGTCGCTTTTCGTGACGAACTGCAAGCCTCTGCCGCCCAACTGAAAAAATTTGGCGTGTTTTCCAAAGTAAGTTTTGACCAAACCACCGAACCTTATGCCGTGTTTGGTTTAGGCGGTTCGCAAGCAGAGCAACTTGTGACACAGTTAGGCTTTAGTCTGCCCGCGGCAGACGGTCAGGTTAGCCACGGACAACACGGCAGCTTATTACGCTTAGCTGCGGCGCATTTTATGTTGGTGCTACCGCAAACGCAGGCGCAGCAACTTATGACGGCAGATTGGCCACTGGCTGCCCCAACGGTTTGGCTTAAAGCCCATATTTTGCAAGGGTTAGCTTATTTAGAACAACCGCTAATTGGCGAAGCCGTGCCACAGATGCTTAACTTACAAGCGATTGATGCCATCAGCTTTACCAAAGGCTGCTACATCGGACAAGAAACGGTAGCCCGTTTGAAATACCGCGGTGGCAATAAAAGAGCCAGTTACATTTTACACGCAAACACCAACGAACTTCCGGTCGCAGGTACAGCAATAGAACTGCAACTGGATCAGAACTGGCGCCGGATTGGCCAAGTCATTAATGCGGTGAATATCAATGACCAACTTTGGTTGTTAGCACTGCTTCCGAATGATATAACACCGGCAGACACCTTGCGGCTAAGTGCTGAGCAGCCCGTTTTGCTGCAACAGCTACCGCTACCTTATTCATTAAATTAAGAGGTTTGCATGACCATTTCTCAAGACAAAGTCGTCGCCATCCATTACACAGTAACAGATACTGCAGGTAACCAGCTTGACTCTTCTGCTGGCGGCGAACCTCTAGTCTTCCTGTTTGGCCATGGTGCATTGATCCCAGGTCTGGAACAAGCACTGATTGGCAAAAACAGTGGCGATAAATTTACGAGCAGCATTGCTGCTGCAGATGCTTACGGCGAGCGTCATGATCAACTAGTACAATCCGTACCGAAAAACATGTTTGAAGGTATGGATGTAGAAGTAGGCATGCGTTTCCGCGCATCCGGCCCGGATGGACGTGAACAGCCAGTCATTATTGTCGACGTCACAGAAGAAGAAGTCGTCGTTGATGGTAATCACCCACTCGCCGGCATTGAACTCAGTTTTGATGTTGAAGTTGTGTTAGTTCGTGATGCGACAGAGGAAGAACTGGCGCACGGCCATGTGCATGGTTTAGATGGACATGCTTCACACTAAGGCCTATTGATTTCATTGATAAAAAAAGAACCGCAGTGACCGCTGCGGTTTTTTTATTGATCCTAAGCAAACATGCCAACTGAAAAATCATTGCTCTGAAGTAGTGCAACCCGCCGCATGAACTGCTTGACAGCCACCCCAAAGCCACATATTTTTAGCCATTGTTATTTTTCAGCCACTGAGCACATTATCCAGCTGATGAAAGATCGTATTAGTATTTCTATCTCTAGCATCAACGGCACCAAGCACTTTAGTATCGGTAAGATATTTAAGCGCAATGCTGTTATTGGCTTATGGCTTGTGCTGTTTTCAGTACTGATCACCGCGGCGGTGATTAACTATTTGCTGCATACGGTTGAACAAACCAAAACCGAGCAACAGCTACTGACCTCGCAAACGAATGCTTTACAGCAACAACTGGCTCAGTTAAATGCCGCTCGCGAAACCCTAGAACACGAATTAACCCTTAAACAAGATCAGATGCTGCAAGTCAGCCAGCGTTTGGGTGAAATTGAACAGAATTTAGGTTTAGAGCAAGGTATCGACCAAAATTTAGAAGCTCGACTGGATATCGCCACCGTAAATGCCAGTGCAAGGATGGCCATGTTGCAGCTGGTACCCAATGGCTCACCACTTGATTTCGATAAACGTTCTTCTCGCTATGGCGTTCGTACCCACCCTATTTTAGGCAAGCGCAAGCATCATAATGGTATCGATCTCACAGCACCGAAAGGCACCGAAATTTATGCCCCTGCTGACGGCGTGGTAGAAGTGGTGCGTCGCAGCAATAGCGGTTATGGCAACTTATTAAAAATACGTCATGCTTTTGGTTTTGCCACGCTTTACGCTCATTTATCAGACTTTAATGTGGCAAGTGGCACCTTTGTCCACAAAGGCCAATTAATCGCTAAAGCAGGCAATACCGGCAGTTCTACCGCACCGCATTTACACTATGAAATTCATTTTCTTGACCGGTCACTTAATCCACAACACTTTATGGAATGGGATTCCGGTAATTTCGACCTGTTGTTCGAAAAAGAGAGGAGTATTAAATGGGATTCTTTGGTAACCATGTTGCAAACCAAGGCAAGCACACAATTACAACTGTCATCGCTGAGGGATGCGTCCTTAACGGCAACTGCCGAGTAAACAGTGATATGCAAATCGACGGCGAACTTGAAGGTAACGTCGAATGCAAAAGTACTGTCATCATCAGCTGTAGTGGTAAAGTTGTTGGCGAAATCACCGCTGACAAGGTGATGATAAATGGCTATTTCGATGGTCAAATCACCGCTAATATAGTTGAAATACTGCCTCAAGGCAAAGCACATGGCGTGGTGTTCAGCGATAATCTGTGTATCGAACGGGGTGGCAGTTTTTTCGGCGAAACGCATGCCTCTAAACCTGGCCAACAAAATCTTCTGTTAACCGACGAATTGCAACCCAACAACGTTGCTGAACTTAGCCAAGCGAAATAACGCCTGTTTATGCTACACTATGCCCTTTACGTGCAGACAATGGGTCTGCGCCTAGTGCAGGATAGTTCCCTTGAGTGTTCAACTTAGTTTCAGCGCTTTTGCGCTTTCACCCGCCTTACTCGATACCTTAACCAGCTTGAATTATCATCAGCCTACGCCTGTGCAGGCACAAAGCCTACCAGCAATTTTAGCGGGTAAAGATGTGCTGGCTCAGGCCGCAACGGGCTCGGGTAAAACAGCCGCCTTTGCACTAGGCTTACTCAGCAATTTAGACGTTAAGCGTTTTCGGGTACAAAGTTTAGTGTTATGCCCCACACGTGAATTGGCTGAACAAGTCGCCACCGAAATTCGAACTTTGGCGCGCGGCATCCATAACATCAAAGTATTAACCTTATGTGGTGGTATTCCGGCCAAAGGACAAATTTTGTCTTTAGAACACGGTGCGCACATCATTGTGGGCACACCGGGTCGAGTGTTAGATCATTTACAACATGAGCGTTTGAACCTAGAAGAACTGACGATGTTAGTGCTCGATGAAGCCGATCGGATGCTCGAGATGGGTTTTGCCGAAGACTTACAACAGATCATCGATGCTATGCCAGCACAGCGCCAACAACTGCTGTTTAGTGCCACCTTTGCGCCTGCCGTAAAGAAACTAGCAAACGAGCTGTTACACTCACCCCAAGAAGTGATTATTGATAGCCCTGCTACCAAAGCCAACATTAATCAGCAATTCTTTTTGCTAAGCCATAACCAAGAACGCAGCCAAGCCACGGTACGTTTAATTTTGGCTAAAGCACCGCAAAGCTGCGTTATTTTTGCCAATACCCGTAAAGAAGTACAAAGCTTAGCCGAGCAATTAAAAAATGCCGGTTTTAGTGTGGCTGCCTTACACGGTGATTTAGAGCAACGCGAACGCGAACAACAACTGCTGCAATTTGCCAATGGCAGCTTACAATTGTTGGTGGCCACCGATGTGGCGGCACGCGGTTTAGATATCGAAAAGCTCGATCTGGTGATTAACTATGAACTGTCGCACGATACGGATACGCATATCCATCGCATTGGCCGCACAGGTCGTGCCGGCGAGCAAGGTGTCGCCTGCACGCTGTATACCACGCAAGACGGTAATAAAATTAGCCAACTTGAAGAAGCGCTGGGCCAAGAGATTAATCCTGAGCCCTTACCTGAAACCCGCAATAGCAAGCCGCTATTACCGTTAATGGCAACCATTGAAATTGACGGCGGTAAAAAACAAAAATTACGCCCGGCCGATATTGTGGGTGCGCTCACCCGTGATGATCAGATTGCTTTTGCCGATATTGGTAAAATTCAATTGCAGGATTTTCGGGCTTATGTGGCGGTAAAACGCAGCGCTTTAAAAGCCGCTTTGCAGCAATTAAACAACAGCCGCATCAAGGGCCGCAGTTTTCGGGCCTACCGTTTAGGTAACGATTAACTAGCCCTACTCAAAACCTTTATCACGGCGCAAGGCCTTAGTTTGGCCTTGCTGCTTCTTCTGTTGTAAGCGTTTTTGCTGGCTGCCATAAGTCGGTTTGGTGGCAAAACGCTTCTTCGGGGTTTTACTGACACTGTGCACCAGCTCCACAAATTGCAATAATGCCAGCTCGCGGTTTTGCTCTTGGCTGCGGCTTTGCTGACATTTAATCAAAATTTTGCCGCTGGGTGTAATACGGTGATCAGACAATTGCAGCAAACGGCTTTTGTAGATCTCAGGTAAGCTGGAGTGGGCAATATCAAACTGCAGCAACACTGCCGTTGATACTTTGTTTACATGCTGGCCACCAGGGCCAGATGAGCGCACAAATTGCCAACTCAACTCATCATCTGCTACATGAACATTTGCATTAATCCTGATCACCGCTGCTCCTTAACGCTCCCAGTAAGCCTCTTCTAAGCTATCTTCGCGCTCAGGTAGGCCTTTAGACAAACGAGGAGCATTCTGTACTAAAATCTCATAGCTGACCCGATTGGCGTATTTACATAATTGTGCAAACGATGAATAAGCCAAGTATGACTCTTCGTGCTTGCTCGATAACGGCTGCACTTGTTTATGATAATGATTCGCCGCCATATCGTGTAATATGGCCGCTAAGGCCCCATCACCGGCGCCATTGGTATTTTTAATGCGCTCTGGACCGCCTAAATACGGATCAATGTGCGAATACACCTTCAAGGGGGCTTGGCAATTTTGCCGCAGCATCGGCCGACTAAACTCAAAGCGATTAAAATCTGCTAAGCTGGCTGATTTGATCGGGTTAGAACTTTCACGTTTCATACTTTCATCAGTATAACCGCACAAGTATAGCCCCTCAGCACCCGCGGTGATCAACACCATATCGGTGATCTCTAAAGCGGCTTGCGCTGCGCTTAGCGGATCAGCAAAGCCGGTTAACGCTTCGGCCTCTAATTCATTCATCGCCAGAACATTGACATATTTGCTTACGGTTTCAATGATTTGCTCGCGGTTTTCTTCCACCAAATGCCGTGTACCTAAGCTCATCACAACCGGTACTTGCTGCTCACTGGCATCAGACAACGCTTTAAGCATAGCTTGTTGAATGGGCTGATCAGTGGCGCGCAAGGGGTAAGCACTCACCACAAATGCTGCGGCACCTGCAATAATGTCAGTCGGGATATACTCCGGTGCCAACTGATCCATATCACTGGGATCGATAACAAAAGTACGTTCACCATCGGGCGTAATCATCGTGATACCACGGCCAATATCACCGGCAACACCTTGCAGGCGGTTCATATCCACTTTCGAGCTGGTATGACACACATAATGATAGGCTGGCGAACCCAGCGCGATATTGGCCGACATCACGCCGAGCAACACCGATTTATCATCGGCTAATACGGAGTAATTATGAATGGTATTACCAATAGTGCCACCGGCAAAATGATCCGAAATCGCTTGCTCCACCACCAACTCATGGTAGATCTCGTTGGCTTTTTCATGTGTGACTAAATTGGATAACCCTTTGGGAATATTATGTTTCGCGAGAAACTCATCACTGACACTGGCCACTACATCAACGATAGTTTGATCAAGCCCTACGATATACGTGTCCAACTCCGGCCGCACTTCAAAACTGGGCAGTTGTGGTTTAGGTTGGGATACTGGGAAGTAATGCTTTATTTTGCGCAGACCAGGAAATTTCATAGCGTAAGCTCAACTGAAAACAAGCCGATATGTTAACAAAAATACCGGCAAAAAAGTAAAGTAATGTCAGCTGGCATCACGCAAAAACACCGGTTTATCCAAGCTGGATAACGTATCGCTGAAATAATAACCATCAAGGTCGAATTGTTGTAATTGTGCGGGTTCCTGTAATGCGTGCTGGATCACATAACGCGCCATCAGGCCACGCGCTTTTTTGGCATAAAAACTGATGATTTTGTATTGGCCATTTTTATAGTCCCGAAACTCAGGCGTAATAATACGTGCTGATAAGTGTTTTTTATCAACCGCTTTAAAATACTCTTGTGAGGCTAAATTGAGTAATACATCACTGCCTAAAGCCGCCAGCTGTTGCTGTAAAGCCTTAGTCACTTCGGCCTGCCAAAAGGCATACAGATCTTTACCGCGCGGATTAGACAGTTTTGTGCCCATCTCAAGCCGATAAGCTTGCATCAAATCCAAGGGTCTTAATACACCATATAAACCGCTGAGAATACGCAAATGGTTTTGCGCATAGCGTAGCTCGTCATCCGACAGACTATCTGCCGCTAAGCCCTGATACACATCACCATTGAACATAAATAACGCAGCTTTCGCATTGTCGGTATTAAACGGAGGTTGCCACTGCGCGAAGCGTGCCGCATTTAAACCGGCCAACTTATCACTAATATGCATTAACGATGACAAATCAGCTGGGGTTAACTGCTTACAAACCGTGGCTAATGCTTTGGCATCCTGTAATAAAGCAGGTTGGCTAAAACTCAGCTCACGCGCGACGGGGGTTAAATCTAAATCTTTGGCTGGCGATACCACCATCAACATAAAGACGGCTCCTATTTTGACAAAATGAGCGTTTATACTGCACAGCCGCTGTTTCAGACCTTGCAGACAACGATATAGCCCATTATGCTGTTTACTAACTCGATTGCAAAAGGAATCTGCATCAGCGTTACCACTCTGTCGCCCGCTGTATCTGGTTTTTGCTGACTGCCATCTTACGTTCGTTAAACTGCAACTAACGGCAGAGCCGCCTCGTTAAGGGCAGATCCCACATTAACCCTGTTTTTAGACAAACGGCTATTTTGTTGTTATTTTATTACAAGAATAGCCATTTAGACGTATACTTAAGCTAATTCCAACTAATAAGTGGTAAGTGAACAACATGAATGATCTTCTAAGCCAATTAAAAGCCGTCACCACCGTGGTCGTTGATAGCGGTGATCTAGGTGCTATTGAACAGTTTCGTCCGGTAGATGCCACCACCAATCCATCGTTATTATTAAATGCCAGTCAACTCGACTTTGCCAAGCCCATCTTAGCGGCAGCTATTGCCTATGCTAAAGCACAAACCAGTGACAAAGACGCGCAGTTAAGCTTAGCCAGTGATAAATTTGCGGTAGATATTGGCACGGCTATTAGTAAGTTAGTCCCTGGTCGCGTGTCTACCGAAGTCGATGCCAGATTGTCCTTTGATCGTGATGCAACCTTAACCAAGGCACGGCAATTAGTGGCCTTATACCAGCAAAACGGTGTCAGTCGTGAACGCATCTTAATTAAAATTGCCTCAACTTGGGAAGGGATCCAAGCGGCCAAAGTGCTTGAGCAAGAAGGCGTTCAGTGTAATTTAACCCTGTTATTCCACATGGCGCAGGCACGCGCTTGTGCCGAAGCCGGTGTGTTCCTGATTTCTCCCTTTGTTGGGCGTATACTCGACTGGTACAAAGCCAATACCAAACAAGACTATACCGCCGAAACCGATCCCGGTGTTTTATCGGTACGCGAAATCTACCGCTTCTTCAAAACCCATGGTTACAACACAGTAGTGATGGGTGCCAGCTTCCGCAATATTGGTGAAGTATTGGCGCTTGCCGGCTGTGACCGTTTAACCATCAGCCCAGGTTTGTTAGAAGAGCTGCAACAGCAGCAAGGCGAATTAACCGTACATTTGAAAGATGACGGCGCCACAGCGACGAAACCGGCAGCATTAACCGAAGAAGCCTTTCGCTGGGCACTCAACGAAGACGCCATGGCGACGGAAAAATTGGCTGAAGGGATCCGCAAATTTGCTGTGGATCAACGCAAACTCGAAGCATTACTCGCTGCCCAACTTTAACCTCTGATTTGTAGGAGATGACGCGATGTCGGTAACCCTTTCGGCTTTATTAAGCCCTCTAGCAGCGAAGCAGCAACCCCTGCGGCAATTATTTGCGGCAGAACCGGGCCGTGCTAAACGCTTTAGCACTAGCGCTTGTGGTATCTATTTAGATTATTCAAAAAATTTATTAGACGAGCAAAGTTGGCAAGCCTTGCAGCAATTAGCTACACAAAGCAAAATTCGTCAGCTCAGTAAACAGATGCAAGCCGGTGCGGCCATTAATAATACTGAACATCGCACCGTGTGGCATACGCGATTGCGCCAACAAGATTTGAGCAATTTACAGCTAGCCGGCGAAGATATTGGTGCAGCCATTACGGCTTGTCAGCAGCAAATGGCACAATTAATTGATGATTTACACGCACAGTGTTATATCGGCTATCAAGGTAAACCGATTACTGATTTAGTCTGGGTTGGCATTGGTGGCTCATTATTAGGCCCACAGATGGCCGTAGAAGCACTGACTCCCTATCATTGCAGCCCGGTGAACTTGCACTTCGCAGGTAATATCGACGGTGCGGTGGTGAGCGATATTACCAAAAAACTCGATCCTGCCACCACCCTCGTCGTGGTGGCGTCTAAGTCTTTTGGCACCGAAGAAACCAAACAAAATGCCTTGGCATTACGGCAGTGGTTTAACGACGCTGGTGCCGACAGTAACGCCATTGCTCATCACTTTTGGGCGACCTCGTCTAATGTTAAAGCGGCTGCCGAGTTTGGCATTATTGAGAAACATATTTTACCCATGTGGGATTGGGTTGGTGGTCGTTATTCATTATGGTCTGCCATTGGTTTACCCATTGCATTAATGATCGGCAATAGCGCTTTTAAAGAATTGCTAGCCGGTGCTGCCGCCATGGATGAGCACTTTTTTAATGCCCCCTTTAGTGAAAACTTGCCGGTTATTTTGGCATTGCTAGGCATTTGGTACATCAATGGTTTTGGTTGCCAAGCTCAAGCCTTATTGCCTTACAGTCATTATTTACGTTTATTGCCCTCTTATGTGCAACAACTGGATATGGAGAGTAATGGTAAGTCGGTTGACCGTCGCGGCCAACCACTACAAGACGCCACGGCACCGGTGATCTGGGGCGATGCAGGCACTAATGGTCAACATGCGTATCATCAATTGTTACATCAAAGCCAATTAAAAGTACCGGCTGATTTTATTCTGCCCTTACAGGTAAGCCACAGCTTAGCGGATCAACATCAACGCTTAGCGGCGCATTGTTTTGCGCAAACACAAGCGTTGATGCAGGGTAAAACGGAAGAGGAAGCCCTTGCCGAATGCTTAGCTGCAGGCATGACACAACAGGCCGCGGCAGAGCTGGCGCCACATAAAGTATCGCCGGGTAATAAGCCCAGCAACACCCTACTACTCGATGCTTTATCGCCTTATCACCTCGGCGCGTTAATCGCCATGTATGAGCATAAGGTGTTTTGTCAGGGGGCTATTTGGGAGCTGAACAGCTTTGATCAATGGGGCGTCGAGTTAGGTAAACAACTCTCAGGCCCCATTTATCAGGCGATCAGTGGTCAAGCTGACGGACAATTTGATTGCTCAACCGCCAGCTTAATAAAACGCTTTTTGCAAAAACCTTAGGCATACCACTAAGTTTACCAAGCTTATTATTATTTGATTAACGTAAAAAGGCTGCTTTCGCAGCCTTTTTTTAGCTTGTCATCTTGTTGTCACTTTTTAGTTTTATTTTTAAACAAAATATGGTAGAACCTTTGTTGAAAATAACAACAAAATCAACATCAGATGAGGCCGTAATATGGAAAGCTTCGAAGACTTACTGAATATGTTGGAACGACCTGCTGCGAAGACACGTGTGGTCAAACGCAAATGGCGTGAAATTGAAGAGCTGAAAGAGCGTCAACGTCTCAAAAAGGAACTCTGTGACATAGATTGGACCATCGAACCTGAACTAGATACCATTGAATTATAAACAATAGGCCCGCTACTCTGTAGCGGGCCTATTGTTTTCATCACTGTGCTAGGATCGCATGCCAATTAATCGGCGTCTTACCCGCCGCTTTTAATAGGCTATTGGTCTGTAAAAAGTGACCACATCCGAAAAATCCTCGGTGCGCTGATAAAGGCGAAGGATGCGGCGCTGTTAAAATATGATGCCGCTGAGCATCAATCAACCGGGCTTTCTTTTGCGCATGACTGCCCCACAATAAAAACACCACCTGTTCAGAGTGAGCGGAAATTTGTTGGATAACAAAATCGGTAAACATCTCCCACCCAAGTTTCTGATGTGAATTCGGGCTATTCGCTTCCACAGTCAGCACCGTGTTCAGTAACAATACCCCTTGCTCAGCCCAGCGCTGTAAACAGCCTTGATCCGTGGCGGAAAAATCAGCATATTCCAGCGCCAGCTCTTTGTAGATGTTACGTAGCGACGGCGGCACTTTTACCCCTGCTCTAACTGAAAAAGCCAAACCATGTGCTTGATTTGGCCCGTGATAGGGATCCTGGCCTAAAATAACCACTTTTAGCTGTGCTAATGGCGTTAATTTAAACGCATTAAACACCTCATTACTCGGTGGATAAATCACCTTACCACTGGCTCGCGCTTGTTCAACCTGAGCCAGTAAGTCTAAAAAATAAGGCTGCTGTTTTTCAGCAGCCAACACATCGGCCCACAGCATTATTGAGCAGCCGTTTGCCGAATCACGTGCTCTAAGGCACTAAAGTCAGCAGGGATCTCTAAATTTAAGCCAGGTTCAGCGGCACATTTAGCTAAAATTGCCGGTAACGCGATTGGATTGCCAAGAATATTCTCGACCTGCTCTTTAAACTTGGCCGGATGCGCCGTACCTAAGAAGATCCCAAACTCACCCGGTTGTAAACTACGCTTTAACGCTTTATAAGCCACGGCCGCATGCGGCTCGCTTAAATAACCTTCTTGCGCCAATAAACGCATACCGACTTGCGTATCGTCTTCATCAACCATGGTCGCTTCAATATCACTGCGGCTTATCACACCTTGCGCTAGCAATGCTTCAACCCGCGGCCAATTGTTGGGGGCGCTGACATCCATAGCATTAGACAAGGTTGCACGGGTATCTTTTGGCTGCCATTCGCCATTTAACCAATAACGAGGCACCGTATCATTAAGATTGGTTGCAGCCACTAAGCGCTTGATCGTTAACCCCAAAGCTTTGGCAATTAAACCCGCCGTTAGGTTACCAAAGTTACCACTCGGCACCGCGATAACCACTTCTGAGCGTTTATCTACCGGTACTTGTGCCATAGCTTCAAAGTAATAACAAATTTGTGCAAACAAGCGGCTGATATTAATCGAGTTAGCCGAGTTGATATTAAATTCAGCAACCAGTGCTTTATGATCGAAAACTTGTTTAACTAACGCTTGGCATTGATCAAAATCGCCTTCCACCGCTACGGTGGTAATATTTTCACCCAACGTAGTAAACAGTTTTTCTTGCAGCATGCTGATTTTACCCTTCGGATACAAAATCACCACTTGCACACCTGGTTGTTTAAAAAAGGCATGCGCCACGGCAGCCCCAGTATCACCCGAAGTGGCAGTCACAATCGTAGTATGTTGTTGCTGCTGCGCTTGCGCCAACGCTTGCGCCATAAAGCGCCCACCGAAATCTTTAAAAGCTAGCGTTGGGCCATGAAATAACTCTAGGCAATGCACTTGCTCGTTTACTGCAACCAGCGGTGCCGGAAAGGTAAAAGCCTGTGCAACCATCTGGTGTACTTGCTGCGGGCTGAGTTCATCACCAATCAGCGCAGATAAAATCTCCGCACTGCGCTGTACTAAGGGCAAACTCAGTAAATGCTCAATATCCAATTTGGGCCAACTGCTCGGGAAAAACAGCCCTTGTTGCTGCCCTAGCCCCTGGCGTACAGCTTGTAAAAAACTGACCTGCTCTGCAGGTACTTTTAAATTATTTAATTGCATGCTTGTTCCTCCAGCGCCCGCGCGCCTGTATTCGCCAGACGACACACTACGGTGAGCGCATCTTGATTTTTTGCATAATGGGTTTGCAGATATTGAGCCGTGAAATCAGCTACAGCGCTACTATTACATACGGCAAATAACGTTGGCCCTGCGCCAGAAATACCTAAATGCAACACCCCTGCGTCAGTGAGCGCTGCTCGCAATGCCGTTAATTCAGGTAATAGCGGCAAACGTGCCGGTTCAGCCACCAGATCTTGTAAAGCGGCCGCCGCATCAACGTCGTCGCTACTGTATAAGGCGCTAACAAAGCGACTTAAGGCACCTGCAAATTTAATGCTATGTGCTAACGAGAGTTGTTTTGGTAACACTTCACGCGCCGCTTTGGTGGATAACACGGTACCGGGGTAGCATAACACCACTTGCCAGTCTGCAAACCAAGGCAAACTGCGACAAATTGCCGGGCTATCCGGTAGCATTAATTGCAAGCCACCAAAATAAGAAGGCGCGACATTGTCATAATGCACACTACCACTGACGCCCCCTTCAGCAGTGGCCATCAGTTGTAGCAGTTCAGTTTGACTAAAGGGCTGACCGAAATAATCGTTAAATGCATAAAAAGCGACAACAATTGAGCAAGCACTAGAACCTAAACCGCTACCAACGGGTAGATTCTTATGTAAGTGTAATTGCAAGCGAGGTAGCGTTTTACCTAACGCTTCCTCAAAAGCATAAAAGGCTTGGCTTACTAAATTATCCGTGGTAGCTGCAGGTAATTGATGCACATAACGGCCACTGATGGTCAGCGATAAAGACTCCGCCTCGCCTAAGATATCTAATACATCGCCCAGCAAACTGCCATCTACTGGCGCAAAGGCTGCGCCAAGCAAATCGAAGCCGACCGACAAATTACCGGTCGATGCCGGAGCGTAATACCGTTTAATACTGTTTTTTTGCATTATTTATACCTGCTGCTGCCAACTTAGCGTGCGCATGATATCGCTAAACACCCCTGCCGACGTCACTGCGGCTCCGGCACCATAGCCCCGCAGCACAAACGGGATAGGTTGGTAATAACGACTTAACATCGATAAGGCGTTCTCACCGTCTTTCACTTTTGCTAAGGGATGATCAACCGCTAACGCTTTAATGGCCACCTTACATTTACCATCACGAATTTCACCAATGTAACGTAGCACCTGCCCTGCTGCTTTGGCTTCGGCTAAGCGCTTTGCAAAATGCTCGTCAAGGCTGGGTAAACGCGCCATAAAGTCATCGATACTGCCACTGGCATCAAAGTCGGCAGGTAATACAGACTCCACCTCGACATCACTTAAATCCAGCTGTAAACCCGATTCCCGCGCCATAATTAACAGCTTACGTGCGACATCCATACCCGATAAATCATCACGTGGATCCGGCTCAGTAAAGCCCAGCGCCTTGGCTTTGGCCGTCACGGTTGATAAAGCAACACCCGCTTCTAACTCACCAAAAATATAAGAGAGTGAACCGGATAAAATGCCTTCAAAGGCTAACAGTTCATCACCCGCGTTAATTAAACCTTGCAGAGTATCAATGACCGGTAAGCCAGCGCCTACAGTGGTTTCATATAAGAAGCGACGACGCTGTTGCTGGGCAACGGTCCGTAGCTTGTGATAATAGTCTAAACTGGCTGTGTTGGCTTTTTTGTTGGGTGTCACGACATGAAAACCTGCCGCCAGAAAATCAGCATACTGATCGGCAATTTGCTGTGAACTGGTGCAATCCACCAATACCGGGTTAATCAAATGCTGTTCTTGCACAAAACGATTTAACTCAGCCAAAGAGAAGGTTTGCTTGGCAGCCGGCAATTGTTGCTGCCATGACTCTAACGCAATGCCATCGCCGGCTAATAAAAGCTGCTTACTGTTGGCAATGCCGTACACCGTTAAGCGCACTTGTCGTTGTTGCAAAAACGCTTGTTGACGATGGATCTGAGCCAATAACTCACTACCAACCACACCACACCCCACCAAAAACACATCAATACTCGGGATATGGCTAAAGAAGTTTTCATGACACACTTTTACCGCACTTTGACAACTGCGTTGCTCTACCACCGCCGAGATTGAACGCTCACTGCTGTCTTGCGCTATCGCCACAACATTTACTCGGGCTTGCGCTAAAGAGGCAAAGAACTTCGCGGCAACGCCTTTATGTTGGCGCATGCCATCCCCCACCAAGCTGACAATGGCCATATCAGATTGAATGATTAACGGGCGTAATAATTTGGTTTGTAATTCGAGTTCAAATTCTTGTTCTAACGCGCGTTTAGCGGCCTGCAAATGTAATTGAGGCACACAAAAACTGATACTGAATTCAGACGAAGATTGTGTGATCAAACTGACCGAGATCTGTGAACGTGCCATGGAAGCGAAAATCCGGCTCGCCATGCCCACGACACCTTTCAAGCCAGGGCCGGAAACAGTAATTAACGCTAAATGCTCTAGGCTTGAGATCCCTTTCACTAAGGCTTCCCCATCACCGTCGTTATCGATACAGGTTCCGGGTGCACTTGGGTTCAACGTATTTTTGATATAACACGGTATTTGCACTCGCGCTAAGGGGCCGATGGTTTTCGGATGCAGTACTTTAGCACCAAAGTACGATAGCTCCATCGCTTCATCATACGACAAACGATCAATTAAGCGCGTCTGTTTTACTTGCCGGGGATCGGCACTGTAAACACCATCAACGTCAGTCCAGATTTCACAGGCACTGGCTCGGATCGCCGCAGCGACGACTGCAGCAGAGTAATCTGAACCGTTTCGCCCCAATAAAGCCGTTTCGCCTTGAGCGTTGCTTGAAACAAAACCCGCTAACACATAGATACTGGCGGGCAAACCGGCAAGGGCTTGTTGAAATTGTTGTGCCGTCGCTTCCACATCCGCGGTGGCATTTAAGAAATCACCATGGCTTTTCACTAATTTTACGGAGTCAAGTGATGCGGCATCTGCACCACGCGCTTGCAACAACGCTGTCATCAGCGCCACGCTAAATTGTTCACCCAAGCCCAGAATTTGCGCCTTGATATGATCGGGACAGAAGCGTAATAGGCTCATACCCTGTAATCGCAAACTTAATTGTTCAATTTGCTGGGTAATTAACTGTTGCACAACCTGTTGCTGTGCGGCACTGATACCCACCACATCTTGCAATAGTTGCTGATAACGTTGCTGTAACTGTTGCAGTAGCGCTTGAAAATCGGCACCCAAATAAGCCAGATCCGTTAATTCTACCAGCGTATTGGTCACCCCTTGTGGGGCCGATAAGACTAAACACACTTGTTCCGTCGTAGCTTGTTGCATCACGATCGTTGCCACTTCACTGAAGCGGGCAACTGACGCCAACGATGATCCACCAAATTTTAGCACCCTCATCTCTCTCTCCTCGCGCATTGTCGTCTTTCGTTGTTTTGCTATCGCAGACCCATCGCCATTATCGGCCAAAAAAAAACCCGAAACCTTTTGAGGTCACGGGCCTTTTTACAGACAACACACCGCCGACCTCCTACCCCGCAGGGTTGGTGGTGATAATAATCATGGTGAGTGCTGTCATTTTTATTTTCATGAACACACTATGCACGGACTTATAGACGTCTGTCAATCCTTTTTCTGATTTAACTGGCTATCGCTGCGGTATTCCAAATACTGACCTGATTTCGGCCTGCTCGTTTGGCTTGATACAGCGCTTGATCGGCTTGCAAGATCAGTTCAACTGCACTGTTCGACATTTGATGCAAACTCACGCCCGCACTAATTGTCACCCGCACTTTGGGTTCATGCTCGATAAAAGCCTGTTCTGATAATTGCAAACGGACCCGGTTAGCCACTTCTATTGCCCCATTTAAGGTGGTATCTGGCAGCACGACCGCAAAAGAGGCGCCACCGAAGCGTGCTAAGAGATCATTATCACGCAATAGCCCTGCACAATGACGCGCCAGCGACTGTAACAAGATATCTGCTGCTTTGTGGCCATATTGATCATTAAGGTGTTTAAACTGATCAATATCAAACATCATTAGCGATAAAGGCCGCTCATAGCGCTCGGCTCGTGCGATTTCTAACAGTAATTGTTGCTGCCAAAATTGCCGATTCATCAAGCCGGTAAGACTATCTTGGCGATCATGAATTTTTAATTGCTGCTGCGTCATTAATAATTTAGCGTGATAACGCGCTTGCTCGCTGGCATCTTGGATCCACAAGCACAGAAATTGTTCGTGAGTTTGAGGGTGACGTAAGGCAATAAGCGTGCAATTTTGCGCCATATACACTTGTGTTTGGTCCAGGTGTTGTTGGCGAGGAAACTTGAGTAAATACAAGCGCTGTTGCCAGCTAATCTGTTCGGTTTGTTGGCTAGTCAACACGCTCTGCATTTTCCGATTGAACCACGCTTTAGGCACTTCGGGAAACAAAGAAAAAAACGATTTGCCTACCAGCTCTCGCTCTGTCAATTCGCTATATCGGTAAATAAAGCTGTTGGCGTAACTGATTTGGCAATGCGAATTCAGTAACAGAACGCCACCAGGTAAATGTTGTACCATGGACACTAATATCGACGAGATCACACAGATTCCTCTTTTTACTGCCGATTGCTGACTATTTTGCTATAACTATTTTAAATCTTACGCTTATTCGTTATGGTAACAGTAATACATAACAATAAAACGATGATCAATTTCAGGGTGATACCATGCAGCAACCCAGCTTGTCAAAAAAGCTGCTGACAAAAGTCTTATCAGTCTATTTTATTTTGACGCTTGTGGTGACCGTTGGCCAGATCGTTGCTGAATATTACAACGCCAAAAATTATATTAATAACGAGCTAACCACCTTACAAAACACCTTCGCTGGCAGTTTGACGAGGGCGATTTGGGAGCTCAACACCCCACAAACCTTGAATATTGCAGACGGCTTGTTAGCCATCCCAACGATTGAAGGGATTATTGTGCGGGACGATAACGGCGCCATTATTACTCAATCTGGCCGTTATATTGATATTCAACAACGCTTTAGCAACCAATTGGTGAGTGAAGAAGTCAGCTTAAGTGAACAAGGCTCGGGTATTTTTGGATTTACCTTTCCGTTAATCTTTGAGTTTTCTGGCAGAACGAGCCAAGTGGGCGATGTCACGCTATTTTCCAGCCGCGATATTGTTATCGAACGTATCAAAGTGGGTTTATATTTCCTGATTGCCAACGCAATGCTAAAAACCACTTTTTTAATCATCTTATTTCTACTGGCGTTTCGCCGTTATCTGATTGAACCTTTGGCTGATTTAAGCCAACAAATTGAAGATTTAGAGCTCGACCAGTTAGATGGCAGCAAAGTCATTGTCGCAGAAGACCAAGGCGCTGAACTATCCTTTATGGCGAATGCGTTTAACCGGCTGCTGGCTCGGTTAAGCGACAATCAAGGCCAATTAAAACAAACACAGCAACAATTGCTGGTATCACATAATAAATTAGATCAACAAAACCTCTTATTAGAACAAGAAGTCGCGCGGAAAACCTCGGGGTTAAGTCAAGCGATGATGGATTTGCAACAACAAAAACAAGAATTACTGCATAAGAAACAAGCTCTGCGTGAAGAGATCGAACAGCGCGTGCAAACAGAAAGTAACTTACTGCAAAAACAACGTGAGTTGCAGGAAACCATTGATAACTTAAACTTAGCGCAAGACCGGTTAGTGCAATCTGAAAAAATGGCGGCACTCGGCGGTTTAGTCGCTGGCATTACTCATGAAGTGAATACCCCCGTCGGGATCTGTGTTACGGCCACCAGCTTTTTAGATGAGCGTGTCAGCAAACTGAGCAGCGCTTATCAACAAAAACAGCTTACGCCCAAAATGCTCGAAGAATTCTTACAAGAAGCGCAACAAAGTACTGCCTTATTACAATCAAATTTATCGCGAGCATCCGATCTGATTGCTAGCTTTAAACAAATCGCCGTGGATCAAGCCAGTGAAGCCACACGCACCATAAATCTTTGCCACTATCTCAATGAAATTATTCGTTCATTACAGCCGCATTTTAAGAAAACCCAGTACCAAATTGAGGTGAACTGTGAAGAGAGCATTATCCTAGATTGCCCTGCCGGTGCCATTTCACAAATTATTACCAACCTGTTGATGAACTCATTGATCCATGGCTTTGAAGACCGAGAGCATGGGCTGATCCGCATTACCGTGCTAGACAACGAACACAATATTGACATCCATTATGCTGATGATGGTAAAGGGCTCGCGGCCGATCAGTTAGCGCAATTATTTCATCCGTTCTTCACCACCAAGCGCAATCAGGGTGGCAGCGGCTTAGGTACACATATCATCTACAACTTAGTACGCCAAACGCTAGGTGGCAGCATTGAGGTCAGCAGCCAACTGGGCGAAGGCTTGCATTATCATATTTGTTTTCCTAAAAAACTAAATAGATAGCGCCGCTTGAAGCAGGTTATACTGCCACTCTTTGCTGTAAAATGAAGTAAGGTTTTTATGTGGTTTAAAAATATTCGGGTTTACAAACTCAGCGCTCCGCTGACAACAGATTTGGCCAGCCTTGAGCAAGCCTTCGCTGAATTTAAGTTCAGCCCTTGTACCGGTCAAGAAGCAGTGAAAAGTGGGTTTAGCTATCCTCTGCATAACAGTATTAAACAATATTGCCATCAACAGCAGCACCGCTGGTTTTTTGCGATTAAGCGCCAAGAAAAGATCCTGCCTGCTGCCGTGATCAATGAAGAATTACAACCCAAAATTGATGCTGCCGAGCAAGAACAAGGCCGCGCGTTAAGTCGCAAAGAAAAGCAGGCTTTAAAAGAAGAGCTTATCCATACTTTACTGCCGCGTGCTTTCAGTCGCTCTCAGCTGACTCAAGGTTATTATGATGCGCAACAAAACTGGTTGGTCATTAATAGCAGCAGTGCGAGTAAAGCAGAAGATATCTTGGCTTTACTGCGCAAAGCTATTGGTTCTTTACCGGCTTTACCTTGGTTAGACAGTCATAAACTGAATAGTCAGTTGCAACAATGGTTAAAGCATGAAGATTTACCCAAGGGCTTTATGCCAGGGGCGGAAGTCGAGTTAAAAGCGCCCGATGAAGAAGGCGCCAAGGTGCGCTTTAGTAATCATTTACTCAGCGCCGATGAAGTGCAAACCCATTTACAAGATAAATTGGTTACGCGCATTAGCTTGCAACAAACCGAAGGTGTCTCATTAACCATCACTGATGATGGCAGTATCAAACAAGTCAAATACCCAGATAGCGTTATTGATCACAACGATGAACTGGGCTGGGATGATTTACCGGCGCGATTAGATGCTGATTTGTTATTGATGGCGGACAGTGTCAACAATGCCCTGCTCGCCATCAGCGAGCAGGTGAAAAGCCATCCGGAAAGTTAAGATTTATTGAAACAGTTGCCGAATGTCTTGGTACAGGTTGGCAATTTGCGGTTGTTGCATAAACTCCGGTACCGACACCACTTGCTGCGTAACATAATGCGTTAGCAATTGGTGTTGTTCTTCCGTTGATTTGTAAAAACCGCGAGCTACGGCCGCTAAACGAATAAAATCAGTATAATCTAATTCTGGGCTGGCCTTGCAGACACGCCATGTTTTGGCTGCGCGCTGCAACTCGTCATCGAAACCCCAGGCCTTTAACACTTTGACACTTATATAAGGCGCCGCCTTGTCGATCACACTGGTTAAAAAAATCGGATGCCCAAATACTTCTGGATGCCGTTCGGCTTCGGTGATCACGGCAAGTGCCCCAATATTATGCACTAACGCACATAACGTCATCACATCTGCACTTAACGTACATTGCTTATTCACCGTTTGATAGGCTTTTAAGCAAGCCACCGCGATTGCCGCGACCTGCACATTGTCTTGCCATAATTTATCTAAATGCTGCTGTACTTGTTTATATTGCGATATGAATAACTGCTCTACCGCCATCGCGGTGGCAATATTTTTAATTTGGCTTAAACCAATTCGAGTAACTGCTTGGTTTAAGGTGCTCACCTTAATTGAACGCCCCATAAAGGCGCTGTTAGCGACTTTCATCAGCCGGGCTGCCAAAGAGGGATCTTGTGAAATAACTTCTGCCATTTGCGCAAGGCTTACGCTGGCATCATCGGCTCGTTGCCGAACTCGTAACGCAATTTCTGGCAAGGTCGGTAAGACCAAGCGGTCATTACGGATCTTGTCATCTAAAATAGTCAGTAATGCTTGTTGTGCACTCATACTGCGCAGTCTCTCGGTTAATCAATGAAAACTCGTTATAGGGCTTAATAGTGAGCACCCTCGGTTTAAGCCGATGCGACTACATTAAGCTTGCTCGATTATCTGCTGCATCTGTTGCAACATAGCTTGCACCGCAGCCACATCTTGCTGTTTTGCTATTTTTTCTAATGCGTCGGCAAGTTGGGTGAGCTGTGGGTACCCCATACTGCCCGCACTGCCTTTTAAGCTATGGGCATCAAACTCTAAGCTAGACCAAGCCTGCTGCTGCAAAGCTAGCTCAAATTGCTGTAATAACGCCGGCAACTGCGCTTTAAAACGCGCTTTTAGCGCTTGCATTGCGGGATCTTGGGCTAAATGCTGTTCCAACTCCTGTAATTTGCTTGACGTTGTTTTAGCATAACGACGCAACAAGGACAAAAATTCTTTTTGCACAATAGGCTTGCCAAGTAATTCCTGACACCCCGCTAGACGATAACGCTCGGCATCCTCAGCCATCACATTAGCCGTCACTGCAATAATGGGGGTGTTCACGCCGGCCAGTCGGATCAATTGAGTGGCCTCTTCTCCACCCATCACAGGCATTTGCATATCCATAAAAATCACATCATAACGGCCGGCTAAAGCGCGCTCTACCGCTTGATGGCCATTACTGACCAATTCATGATGCACTCCCACTTTATCTAGCATTAACGCTAGCAGCAGTTGGTTATCCGGGTTATCTTCCGCCACCAGCGCATTAAGCTGCCACTGCGTTTCACGCTCGGTTAGCGGCTCAACAAGGGGTTCAACAGCCTCATATTGCTCAATCAGGTTCACTTTGTCGGCAACAGGCAACAGTAATTCAAAGCTACTGCCAATGCCCTTGACACTCTCGACCAAAATATCACCCGACATTTGCTCAATCAGCTTTTTCGAGATACACAGGCCTAAACCCGTTCCACCAAAATCGCGAGTAACGGTGGCATCGGCTTGCATAAAGGGCTGGAATAAACGCTGTTGCTCTTCGTTATTCATGCCAATGCCAGTGTCTTTTATTTTAATCGACAGCCGCGAATGTGCTGCATCATAACTGACCGCCAACAAGATCTTACCTTTACGGGTAAATTTCACGGCGTTACTGGTGAGATTTAATAACACCTGTCGAAGACGCAAGCTGTCCACATAAAGAGTTTGCGGTAACGGAAACTGAATGTGTAATTGACACTCTAGCCTCTTTTGGCGGGCTTGCTCCTTGGTCTGCTGATAAATTTCATTAAGCATCGCCAAGTAATCGACCTGGCTTAATTGCAGCTCTAATTTGTCAGCTTCAATTTTTGATAAATCCAAAATATCGTTGATTAAGCCAAGCAAATGTTCGCTACTGCGCAACACGCGCCGTAAATAATCCGAACGGGTTGCTTGTTCTGTTTCATTTAAGGCTTGCTCACTAAAACCAATAATCGCGGTCAGTGGTGTGCGGATCTCATGGCTCATGTTAGCTAAAAAAACACTTTTTAAACGGTTGGCTTGCTCGGCCACTTCACGCGCTAAAATTAATTCTTGGTTAGCTGATGCTAAATCGCTATTGGCCCGGGCGAGATCTTGAGTACGACGCAATACCTTATCTTCGAGTTGCTGTTTATAGATCGTTTCGCGTTCACGGTACACGCGTAACTGGCGCACCATCACATTAAAAGCCGCGAACATATCACCGAGTTCATCTTGCTTACGTATTTCAAGGAATGTAGCAAAATTCCCCCGGCCAACCGCCGTTTTGGCTGCCGTCAGTTGTTTTACCGGGTTAAACACCTGATAAATCAGTATTTGATGTATTAGAATAGGCACTGCGAAGATACAAAATAACGCGAACAACAATATATGCAATGGCCATTTTGAAAACTGGCTATACATCTCGTCTGCATCCACGCCGTAGATCAGCTGATACGAGCCCGCTAAGTTTTTACCGAGTAAAAGTTTCGGTTGGCCCAGCAATAAACTATCAATAAAATTAGTATGGTCAATACTCTGCTGAATGATCCGATATTGACTGGGTGGGAAGGCACTCCCAATTAAAGATTGATTAGCGGCATACGCAATGGTGGCGGCACGATTAACCAATAAAGTGACACTATTGGCTGAAACAGGGTTATTCGCGACTTGGGCAAAGGGCTCGGCATCGAGTACCATCAAAATATAACCCCACACTTGCCGATTCGCGCGACTATCCGCAAGGTAAAGCTTTTTCACAATAAAGACCTGTAATTGACGATCTGCGCCATGTGGCGCGAGAAATACCGTTTGATCTTCGATCATTGCTTGCACTAAAGAAAAATATTCATTCCTAAAACGGCTAGGTACCGTCGAAACCACCTGTTGAAGTGGGTATATCACATCCTCATCGCCATTTAGCCGCAACAACTTGATTGATCGTAGCGTTTCATCTTGCGCAGCGACTTCTTGAAACAAGTTATCAACGGCCTGTTTATCTTCGGCGGAGCCCGTCTGTAAATACTGATTAAGGCGTTTTGAGATGGTGAGTAACGACAGCTTAGTCTGATTAACTCTTAAATAGTCATTGAGGTATTGTTGTTGGTCGTTTAAATGCTGTGAAACCTGCTGAAACAATTGTTGCTGTTTGACGGTGTTACTGTAGTGATATGCCAAATAGCCTAGCAGCGCTAAAGGTAAAATCAATAGCGGCAACATATAGATTAACAGTGTTTCCCGAAGCCTCATGCTGGCTTACGCCTATGATAATTGTTAATAACAATGGACTTACAGCATACTCAGCATTGCAGTCAGCGACAAGGGATCAGGCAGTTTTGACGACAAAAAGCAGATTTAGCTCGGTTAACGCAAGGTATGCTAGTCATGAACATGACATAGCCTTGATTGGGCTAGATCGCATAGCGACCTAGCCCTGTACTTTAGATAATTTTATTATCTTGCCAAAACTTTTCTTTTTCTAAACGTTTTTGTCTTTTCTCACAAGGTTTATCGCAGTCACAAGCTTTATCGATGTTCAATTCACCTAAACCACCACAACTTCCGGCAAGTGACTTACGCTGTAATAAATAACCGCTGGCCATTGCTACAACTACAACTAAAAATAACCCAAAGGTCATTAAAAAAATGGTCATTGTTCACCTCAAGGTTGAGTTAAATAAGGTTTAAAAGCATCTGATATATGTTCCACAAAACCGGCATCCGTTTTTTCAATAATTAATGCAGCAAGCTGCTGCTGATTAGCAAACGCCAGTGCCTCACTTGCCGACATCACATTTAACGCTGTGGCATAGGCATCTGCCGTCATAGCGGAAGCATGCAGCACAGTGCTAGATACTGTTTTATGCTGGATCGGTTTACCCGTGCGCGGATCAATTAAATGCGAGTAACGAATACCGTCTTCCTCAAAGTAATTTCGATAATCACCTGAGGTGGCTACCGCGATTTGGTTTACCGCCATAATGCGTTGTACCGCACGTTCATGGTCGATCGGTTTTTCAATGGCCACTCGCCAGTCACCATTAGGTTTTGTTGCACCTACACGCATTTCGCCACCAATATCCACCAAAAAGCGGGTAATGCCTTGCGCCAATAAGATTTCTGCTAATTGATCGACACCATAGCCCTTAGCTATCGTCGACAAATCAACACTCACCCGCGGATCGCTCTTTTGTAACTCAGTGCCATTTAAACTGATTTTATCAATACCCACATGTTGGCGTATGGCTATTAACGCTTGCTCGTCAGGCGCATGTTCAATGCGACCTTGTGCACCAAAGCCCCATAATTCGACTAATGGCGCCACGGTAACATCAAGCACACCTTGAGTTTCGTGTCCGACACGAATGGCTTCGGCTATAACCAGTTGCGTACGGGGTGATAAGGTAAAGGGCTCACTGCTCTGTTGGCGATTAAAGCGCATTAATTCAGATTCTGGTCTATAGGTCGACATCAGATCGTTTAATAGCTCTAACTCGCTATCAAAGGTGGCTTGCAGCGCGGTCAGATCCGGCTCTTTGTCACTGTAAAATTTCACGACATAATAAGTGCCCATCGTTTTACCTTCCACTTTGTATTCTGGAAAGGTCTGCTGCGGTTGGCAAGCCGCAACCAATATAACGAACACTAATATTAGCAAGGGGCGAATAAATCGCATGTTCTGCTCCTGATAAAAATAAGGGGCGACTAAAAGTCACCCCTACTATTTTACCGCTTCACGCTTAGATTAACCACCAAAGTCATCTAATAGAATGTTGTCATCTTCTACGCCTAAGTCTTTCAGCATATTGATAACCGCTTTGTTCATCATTGGTGGACCACACATGTAGAATTCACAGTCTTCTGGTGCTTTGTGGTTCTTCAGGTAGTTTTCATAAATTACGTTATGGATAAAACCCGTATAGCCAGTCCAGTTATCTTCTGGTTGTGGATCAGATAACGCCACATGCCATTCGAAATTGTCGTTCTCAGCCGCTAGCATATCGAAATCTTCAACATAGAACATTTCTCGCTTCGAACGCGCACCGTACCAGAAACTGATCTTACGCTTGGTTTTTAAGCGGCGTAATTGGTCAAAGATATGTGAACGCATTGGCGCCATACCTGCACCACCGCCGATGAAGACCATTTCAGCTTCAGTGTCTTTGGCATAGAACTCACCAAAAGGCCCTGAAATCGTTACTTTGTCGCCTTCTTTCAAAGACCAAATAAACGATGACATTTTACCGCAAGGCAGCGTCAGGTTATTGGGTGGCGGCGTAGCAATACGCACGTTCAGCATGATAATGCCTTCTTCTTCTGGGTAGTTAGCCATTGAATAAGCACGAATAGTCGGCTCATCCACTTTTGACTCCAGTGTGAAGAATTTGAAACGTTCCCAATCACCACGGAATTGTGCAGGAACATCAAAATCTGCATATTTAACGTGATGCGCAGGCGCTTCAATTTGGATATAACCACCCGCACGGAAAGGTACTGATTCGCCATCAGGGATCTGCAGTTTCAGTTCTTTAATGAAAGTGGCTTTGTTATCGTTAGAAATAACCGAGCAATCCCATTTTTTAATACCGAAGATTTCTGCTTCTACTTCGATGTCCATGTCAGTTTTAACATTAACCTGACAAGACAAACGACAGCCTTCACGGGCCTGACCTTTAGTGATGTGACCCAGCTCGGTAGGTAAAATCTCACCACCGCCCTCGTGTACATGGACACGACACTGACCACAAGAACCACCGCCACCACAGGCTGATGACAAGAAGATACCGTTATCAGCTAAAACGCTTAATAACTTACCGCCTGCTTTTGTTTTAATTGCTTTGCTCGGATCACCGTTAACACTGATCGTGATATCGCCACTGGCAACCAGTTTTGATTTGGCCGCTAGAATAATAAATACTAGCGCCAGTACCACGACAGTGAACATGCCAACGCCAAGATAAATCTCTTGCATGGTGTTATTCCTCTACTGCTTATAGTTGAACGCCAGAGAAAGACATAAAGCCTAATCCCATTAAACCTACTACCAAGAAGGTAGAACCTAAACCGCGTAAACCGTCTGGGATATCAGCGTATTTCAGCTTCTCACGAACTGCGGCTAATACCGTTATCGCTAAAGCCCAACCTACACCACTTCCTAAACCGAACACGACGCTCTCACCGAAGGTATAATCACGTTCAACCATAAAGGCTACCGCACCAAAAATAGCGCAGTTAACGGTAATTAAAGGTAAGAAAATACCTAATGCGTTGTATAACGCAGGGAAGTACTTGTCTAAGATCATTTCTAGAATTTGCACCAGGGCAGCGATAACGCCGATGTAGGTCAAGAACCCTAAGAAACTCAGATCGGCATCCGGAAATCCCGCCCATGCTAACGCACCTGGCGCTAATAAAAGGTGGAAAACCAAGTTGTTCACAGGTACCGAAATACCCAGTACAACGATAACCGCAACACCTAAACCAAAAGCAGTTTTGATTTTTTGTGATACAGCAAGAAAGGTACACATCCCTAAGAAGAATGCTAATGCCAGGTTTTCAATAAATACGGCACGTACGAACAAGCTAATGTAATGTTCCATCAATCGCTCCTTATACCTTCTTCTCAATTTGCTCTGGGCGGTACGCACGTAATACCCAGATAAAGGCTGCAATAATGATGAAGGCGCTTGGTGGCATCAGTAGGATACCCATTGGCTGATACCAACCACCTTCACTGATCAGAGGCATGATTTGTACGCCAAATACTGAACCTGAACCGCCTAACTCACGGATAAAGGCGACAACTAATAACACCACGCTATAACCTAAGCCGTTACCAATACCATCTAAGAAACTCATGCCTGGAGTACTTTTCATGGCATAGGCTTCAGCGCGGCCCATAACGATACAGTTAGTGATAATCAAACCAACGAATACTGAAAGTTGCTTAGATAAATCATAAGCATAAGCTTTCAAGAACTGGTCAACAACGATTACCAATGAAGCAATAATGGTCATCTGCACGATGATACGTACGCTTGATGGAATGTGGTTACGGATACTCGAAATAAAGAAATTCGAAAAGGCCGTTACAAAGGTCAATGCCAAACACATTACTAATGCGGTGGTCATCTGAGTTGTTACCGCTAGCGCAGAACAAATACCGAGTACTTGTAAAGCGATAGGGTTATTGGCAAAAACCGGACCAAACAGGACGGTTTTAATTTCTTTAGCATTAGCCATTGGTTAAGGCTCCTTGACGCACTTTAGTTAAGAATGGGCCGAAGCCGTTCTCACCAATCCAAAAAGTGAAGGTATTTTGCACACCATTTGCCGTCAGCGTGGCACCTGACAAACCATCAACCTGATAATCAGACTGAGGGTCGGCATTACCTGGTTTCAAAATAGTCAACGCCAGCTGGCCAGCATCATTGGTTAATTTCTTACCCGTGAACTGTGCTTTCCAACGTGGGTTTTCTATTTCGCCACCTAAACCGGGTGTTTCACCTTGTTCATAGTAGTTTAAGCCGATAATCGTATTGCCATCGGTTTCGACTGCTAAGAAAGCATGCATCGTTGACCATAAGCCATAACCATGCACCGGTAACACCACGGCTTTTAAATTACGATTGTCATCGTAAGTTAACCAAATAGGTGCTTGCTCTGAAATACGACGGATAGAAGCCACATCTTCGCTTTGCGCCAGTGCTTCACCTTCCTTCAGGTTTTTACGGTAGTCATAAGCCTCAGCACAAGCGGTATCGCAACTTGCGTCAATCTCACCGGTCTTTAAATTAACCAGACGCGTTTCAACGTGCTTGCTAAACAGCTCGGCAACCTTAGCTGCAGGTGCTGAACCTTCGATTAAACCTACACTTCGCAGGATGTTAATTTGCGAGTCTAACTTTTTGTTGGCTTGCTGCGTTGGACGCAACTGCACAGCGGCAGTTGCCACCACGATGGCACAAACTAAACATAAAGAAACTACTACAATCAGCGTCTTGCTGATGCTGTCATTATTACTAGACATTACGTGCCAGCCTCCGCTTGATGTTGCTCTGAGCCACGAAGAAATCGAATAAAGGTGCAAACAAGTTAGCAAACAAGATTGCCAACATCATCCCTTCTGGATAAGCCGGGTTAACCACTCGGATCATCACCACCATAAACCCAATCAAAATACCGTAAGCCCATTTACCTTGGTTAGTAAACGAGGCAGATACTGGGTCTGTGGCCATAAAGAACATACCGATGGCAAAACCACCTAACACTAAATGCCAATGCCATGGCATCGCAAATAGCGGGTTGCTGTTTGAACCTATAGCATTAAACAAATAGCTGGTTAATACCATACCGACCATGACACCCAGCACGATACGCCAAGAAGCAATACGGAAGTAAATTAACGCTAAACCACCAACTAATAACGCCAGTACTGAGGTTTCACCGACTGAACCAGGGATAAAGCCCAGGAACGCATCCCACCACAGCTGGGTATTTGCCGCGTAATCTAGTTCACCAGAAGACGCTTTGCTTAACCAAGTCGCACCTGAGTAACCGTCGGCTACAGTCCATACCGCATCACCAGAGATTTGCGCTGGGTAAGCGAAGAACAAGAACGCACGACCGGCTAAAGCAGGGTTTAAGAAGTTACGGCCAGTACCACCAAACACTTCTTTTGCCACTACGATACCGAAGGTAATACCAAGCGCCACTTGCCATAAAGGAATGGTTGCAGGCAGGATTAAAGCAAACAGGATTGAGCTAACAAAGAAACCTTCGTTGACTTCATGTTTACGCACTGAGGCGAATAAGACTTCCCAAAAACCACCTACCACGAAGGTAACAGCATAAATAGGTAAGAACCAGACCGCGCCATAGAACATCTTAGCGCCCCAGCCTGAGGTGGCCGTTAACTCTCCGCCTAAGGCAGAGTAAATGGCAACCTGCCAAGTATCAGGAGTACTAAAGCCTTGTGCTAATGCCAAACTGGCCTGATGGCCAATGTTGTACATACCGAAGAATAACGCTGGAAATAATGCCAGCCAAACGAAAATCATAATACGCTTCAGGTCAATACTGTCACGGACATGAGTACCGTTTTTAGTCACTAAACCTGGCGTATAAAGTACGGTCGCCACTGCTTCATACAGTGCGTACCACTTTTCGTGTTTTCCGCCTTTTTCAAATTGCGGTTCAATGCGCTCTAAAAAATGCTTTAAGCTCATGATTAGCCTTCCTTCTGGATGGTAGTCAAGCAGTTGCGTAGAATAGTGCCGTAGTCATATTTACCTGGGCATACGTAAGTACACAAAGCTAAATCTTCTTCGTCTAATTCTAAACAACCTAATGTTTGTGCCCCGTCAGTGTCGCCAGAAACCAAATCGCGCAACAATAATGTTGGCAGGATATCTAACGGCATTACCCGCTCGTAGTTACCAATAGGTACCATGGCACGTGAAGAGCCATTCGTGGTTGTGGTCAGATTGAACAGTTTTTTAGGGTTAAGGTGGCCAAGGTAAGCACGGGTAACTGAGTGTTTTTCAGCGCCAGGTACAATCCAGCCAAACAATAACTTTTCAAAGCCTTCGGTTAATACCGAAACCTGATTGTGGAAGCGACCAATATAACCATGAACGCCCTGTGCGGTAGTACCTGCCAGTACTGAGCCTGAAATGATACGGTTTTGACCTTCGTTAAGTTCACCGGCAGTCAGTTCAGTAGTTGAAGCGCCCAGCAAGGTTTTCACCAAACGTGGATTTTTCACTACAGGACCGGCCAATGAAATCACCCGCTCACTGTGTAATTGCCCCGTTGTAAATAATTTACCAATGGCAATAACGTCTTGATACCCAAGGTGCCAAACGACTTTTTTCGCACTGGCTGCATCGAGTAAATGAATATGCGTGCCCACTAACCCAGCAGGGTGTGGACCATCAAATTCGGCTACAGTGACCTGAGAGACGCTAGGAATAGCCACACCGGCTTTTTTACTCAGGTAGGTTTTACCTTCAGTTAAACGTGAAACCACCGTTAAACCATGAGTAAACGCGTCGGCATCAGCATTAATGACCACAGCAGGATCGGCTGCTAATGGATTGGTATCCATCGCATTAACAAAGATGGCACGTGGCGTACTATCAATGGCAGGAGAACGGGAAAACGGCCGCGTACGCAGCGCTACCCACAATCCTGAGTCGATCAAGTTTTGTTTAACCTGCTCTACTGACAAACTGGCCAATTGCTCGACAGAGTAAGAGGTAAATTGTTCAGCCGCATCGCCGCTAGCTGCAATCACAACAGATTGCAAAACTCGTTTAGCGCCACGATTGATTTCTTTAACCGTACCCGCGATTGGGGCAGTAAACTTAACGCCAGGGTTTTTCTTGTCTTCGAAAAGCACCTGACCTTTTTTTACTGTATCGCCCACTTCGACCGCCATGGTCGGACGCATACCAACATACTCTTCACCTAAAACGGCGACAGTTGTGATGGCATTGCCCGCACTGATCTCTTGTTTAGGACTGCCTGCAAGGGGAATGTCCAAGCCTTTTTTGAGTTTTATCATACGTACTTGCACTACTATTTTGGGAAGAAACAGGGCCTAGTTTTTCAGCTGCTGAGCTGCAGCACACCTGGTTGAACAATTTAGCAAATTACAACTGCGCAAAACTTAACCAGATACACGTATTAAAGTGACGGATTCTAGCATTAATACCAGCTTGTATCCATGGTAATACCAAAAATTATCCATGTTGTATTGTACAGCAAAGTTGCTGTATCAAACGTATAAAAACCGCCTTGCGACGGTTTATTCAGCTGAGTCAATACGACTAATTGATTAGATTCTGTAACAGCACTAAGGCTTCAACATCAGCGGTATAATCAACGTGCTGGTAACCGAAACCAAACAGCCGTAAAAATTCATTGTGGTACCCCACATAGTCAGTCAGGGTATCAATGTTTTCGGTGGTCATTTGTTGCCATAAGTCTTTTACGGTTTGCTGTACATGATCGCTTAATTCTTTTCCATCCATGCGTAAACGACCGGCTTCATCAAGTGTCGGTGTAGCGCTATATAAACCCTGACGGAACAAGCCATTAATTTGCTCAATACAACCTTCATGGGTGCCTTCTTCTTTCATCACGCGGTACAGCAAGGAAATATACAACGGCATGATCGGAATGGCGGAGCTGGCTTGCGTGACTAAAGCTTTTAACGACGCCACATAGGCTTTGCCTTTTTTGCTGGCTAAGCTCGCCGTAATGGCCGCAGCGGCCCGGTCAAGATCTTCTTTGGCTTTACCAATAGTCGCCTTGCCGTAGATAGGCCACGTTAATTCTTTACCAATATAGGTATAAGCCACGGTCTGACAATTATCGGCTAACACACCGGCCGCATCTAATTGGCTTAACCAACGTTCCCAATCTTCGCCACCCATCACTTTAACGGTGTTAAAGATCTCTTCATCGTTTGCTGGCTCTACTGACACCTCTTCAATTTCTCGTTTAGAGGTATTGAGGTTTTTTGCGGTGTAAGATTGGCCAATCGGTTTTAATACCGAGCTAAACACTTCACCCGTAACAGGATCTTTACGCCGAGGGGCTGCTAAACTGTAGACAACCAGATCAATTTTGCCCATTTCACTACGAATGGTTTCAATTGCTTGCGCTTTTAATTCATCGGTAAAAGCATCACCGTTTAAATGTTTGTTCCAAACACCCGCGGCATTCGCTGCAGCTTCAAAAGCGGCGGTGTTATACCAACCCGCAGAACCGGTTTTATTGTCACTCGGGGCTTTTTCGAAAAAGATACCCAGGGTATTGGCACCCGAACCGAAAGCGGCGGTAATTCTTGAGGCTAAACCATAGCCCGTTGAAGCACCAATCACTAGCACGTTTTTCGGGCCATTTGTCACGGCCCCTTGCGCTTTTACATAAGCAATTTGTTCATTTACATGTTCTGCACAGCCAACTGGGTGTGCATTAGTACAGATAAAACCACGAATTTTAGGTTGAATAACCATAAAGAGTCCTGCTGTTGTCTTGAGTAAAGTAGCGCTAGTGTAAAACTTTAACGCAAAAAACAGGTCGGATCAGCTAATATTGATCATGACGAGGCTTTATCTGCTTTGCTACCACCGAAACATTTAGGCGAAGCTGGAGGTTTTTCTGCGTAGTATTCATACCATTCTGAAGGGGTATAAGTATGTAACGCTAAAGCGTGAATTTTCTCTGCCAGCTCTTCCGCGACGATGGCATTAACCGCACGATGCCGCTGTAACAGGCGCATGCCGTTAAAAGCAGGCGTGACGATGACAACTTTAAAATGAGACTCTGAACCTGCGGGCACATTATGATTGGCACTTTCGTTAACCACATCAAGAAATACGGGATTAAAAGCATCCAATAATTTTTGCTCTATTGCAGTATGTATTAGCATTGCCGTTCTGCTCCTTTGGGTGTCCTTTAATGCATTTTAGCTAAGGCCGTGACGTTTGTCCTGCTCAAGGTAAGTGCGAAGCGTTAAATCATCGCTAAACCAATAAGCATAAAGCTAAAATAAATTTTTTTATGCTAACGTAATACTGCACTAGCGATAATTCGAGCTACGCCAGAGGGATTGCTGTTGTCGCTACCTGCTGGGCGTGTCAAAATGCCAGCCTTACTATTGAGATGAAGTGGTTATGAATACGCAGTTTACGCTTGGTTCTATCAGTCTTACCTTACATCGTTGGCCTTTAGCGCAGCCGAATCATAGTCTCCAAGCCTGGGATGCCGCAGACGAACTGATTCTCACTCAAGCTCTACCTTTACTTTCTGATTTAACGCAGCGTTTAGCCAAGCCGCCTAAAGTGTTGATCATTAATGATGCCTTTGGTGCTTTATCCTGTGGGCTGGGTGCCGGTTCGCAGGTATTAATGCAAGATTCTGTGCTTGCACAGCTGGCGTGTCGTTATAACCGTACCCAAAATCACTTGGATAATACGAACATCACAGAATTATCCAGCCTTGATGCCTTACCATACGCCCCTGATCTGGTGCTATTAAAAGTGCCACAAAACCACAGTTATTTAGCCCATATCCTCACCGCACTAAGCCAAGTGATGACCCAAGAAACGCAACTGGTGGTGGCGGCCAAAGCAAAAGATATTACCAAGCAAGTACTGGCACTTTTTAGCCATTATATTGGGCCCACCCAGGCGTCACTGACTGAAAAAAAATGTCGGTATATTCAAAGCCAATGGCAGGCGGATGCCACTCAGCGCGACGCCCCTGCCGCCATGCGTTGGCCACTTGATAATAGCCACTTTACCATGGTTAACTATGCCAATGTGTTCGCGCGAGAAAAACTCGATATTGGCGCCCGTTTGTTTTTAGCGCATTTACCCAAAGTGGCACCTGGCAGTCGTGTCATTGATTTGGGCTGTGGCAATGGCGTATTGAGTTTACAGTTGTTAGCGCAACAACCGGATTGCAAACTGATTTTAACCGATGAATCCTATTTGGCGATCGCCTCGGCACAAGCCACCATTAGCGAAAACCTGCCTGAACGACTTGGCGATTGTCAATTTGTTGCCGATGACTGCCTAACGCAACAAGCAGAGCACAGTGCAGACTGGATTATTTGTAATCCGCCTTTTCATCAGCAAAATGCCGTCACGACCCATGTGGCAAGCCAAATGTTTCGTGATGCGAAACGTGTCTTAAAAACCGGCGGACGACTGCGTATTGTTGCCAATCGCCACTTGCCTTATAAGCTGCAGTTAGAAAAGTTATTTGGACATTGCCAGCAATTAGCGGCTAACCCAAAATTTGTTATTTTAGAGTCCATCAAAAGGAGTTAATAATGCGTTATTTATCGCTGGTATTGCTGCTACTCGTTGCCGGTTGTGCCACCAAGGTACCGTCGTTTATCGTGGCACCACAAATTTTTTGGCCACAAACAACTGAACTCAGCGGGCGTCAATTTAGTTTTGCAGTGGTCGATTTGCGTCCAAGAACGCACAGTTTAACCATTCAGCAGGGGGGAATGAAAATAACTATCGAACCTCCAATGATGTTCGTTTTCAGTTAGAAAAAACCGTGGCGGCTGCCTTAACCGAGCAAGGCGCAAACTTACTTGGCCAGCAAGGCACGCAATTAAAAATTCAAATTAACCAATTACAAGCGAACGTTCAACAACGGCCGCTTGATCACCTAGTGACCAATCAAGTTGCGCTAACCATCTTTATCCAACGTGATGATGGTAGCTTTACTAAATCCTATGCCGGTGATAGCAGCTATACCGCTCCTTTTAAAGTCGATTTAGCTGCGGTAGAACGTGAACTACGTATTCTAACTGAGCAAGTGTTAAACCAATTACTGCAAGATCCTACCTGGAAATCTGAGCTGAACTGAAGGAGCATTTATGAAACAACTCATGCTTATCATGTTACTGCTGTGCGGCGTTTCGGCGCACGCGGGGCAATTTATGCAACCTGATAACTTGTTTCCTAAAGTGAAATTTATGACCTCACATGGCGATATCGTGGTGGAATTAGATCGCAGCCGCGCGCCACTGAGCGTCAATAATTTTTTAAGCTATGTTAAAAAAAACGCTTACAACAATACGATATTCCATCGGCTTGTGCCGGGTTTTGTATTGCAAGGGGGGGGCTATACCCCCGATTACAAAGAGATTGACACGCTAAAGCCGGTCTTTAACGAGTCAGGCAATGGCCTAAAAAATCAACTCGGCTCCATCGCGATGGCACGCTTAAACGATCCGCATAGTGCGGTTAGTCAATTCTATTTCAATCTGGAAGATAACAGCAGTTTAGATCCGGGCAGTCGTTGGGGCTATGCCGTATTTGGGCAAGTGGTTTCCGGTATGGAAGTACTCGAGAAAATCCAAAATATTGAGACTGAAATCAATCAGCAAACCGGCTGGAGCGATGTTCCGGTAGAGCCGGTGATACTAAAAATGGTCATTCTGCTCCCACAAGAGTAATTTTGACTATACTTCGGTAAAGGCTTTTTGGCGGAACTGAAGTATGGCCACTCATTTTACTGATGAAAAATCTCGGCAATTGGTGTTTTATGCCTCGCGTTTTTTGCGCGGCCAATTGCCACATCATGAATTACATTTGTTTATCTGGGATACCTTAGAAGAATGGGCGGCTTTGCAACAGCGCCCTACTACCCCCCTCACCCGCAAGAACGTGTATTTTGGTATTTGCTGCATCAGCTGGAATTTTGGCCTGAACAGCAGCTATTGCATAACAAAAGATTGAAGCGCAACTTACAACTTTGCCTAGGCTTTATCGTCGGTAAAGCTCAAAGACCGCTCAATTGTGTGGGCTTAAGGCCCTAAACCGAAAATCTGCATTAAAAACCGTTACTTTTCAAATTCATGCTCTTTGCTGTGAGCTGCGTGTCTGTTAAGGTTTGCCTTCAGATAATTCAGGATGGGCCAGATGACACTCGGTAAACAACAAGGCGCAGCGCAAAGCTGGCGGCAAACGCTGCAAAGCTATCAAGATATCCGCCTGCTTTTCATCTTTTTTATGGGTTGTGCCTCTGGTTTTCCTTGGGTATTAATTGGCTCAAATATGAGTGGATGGCTAAGTGATGCGGGCCTGTCTCGCACGGCCATTGGTTATTTTGGCTCAGTGTTTATTGTCTATGCCTTAAATTTTTTATGGGCGCCTTTACTTGACCGCGTCAAACTACCCCTGCTTTATTCTTGGCTTGGTATGCGCCGTAGTTGGATCCTACTAATGCAAAGCATTATGTTATGCGCCACTATCGCCATTGCTTTTACCGAACCGAGCCAAAGCCTGTTGCTGACTTCGCTGCTTGCAATGGCCATTGCGCTGTCATCAGCCACTCAGGATGTGGCCATTGATGCCTATCGAATTGAAATGATCGGTGATGATAAAGTGCGAGTCGCACCAGCCGCGGCCATGGGAGTAATTGGTTGGTGGACCGGTTATTCCTTACCCGGCTACTTGGCTTTTGCCAATGCCGATCAATATGGTTGGCCTGCCGTGTATTTGGGTATGGCGTTAGTAATAGTGCTATTAATGTTCTTTACCTTAATCAGTAAAGAACCCCTGAATCAACGTGATCTATTGCAGCAGCAAGCGGCCGCTCGTCATAGCGCGGCAGTCGGCAAGCAAGTTGCCCGCCCTTATCTGATTTGGTTAACCGTAACCGTGCTAGAGCCCTTTTTGGACTTCTTTCGCCGCAACGGTTGGCAGTTATCGTTGGCCATCCTCAGTTTTGTGTTTTTATTTAAAGTGGGTGAAGCGTTCTTAGGCCGCATGTCAGTGCCATTTTATAAAGAAATTGGTTTTTCAAATGAGCAAATTGCCGAATACTCTAAATTGGTTGGTTGGTTTGCCACCATTGTCTTTACCCTAATCGGTAGTGCCATCAATATTCGTTTTGGTATTGTGCGCGGCTTATTTATTGGCGGCATCGCCATGGCTGCCAGTAATTTGATGTTTGCTTGGATCGCCTTAGTCGGGCCAAAACCCGAGTTATTTATTGCCGCTATTTTAGTCGATAACTTTACCGCTGCTTTTTCCACCGTCGCCTTTGTATCTTTCTTAACCTGGCTAACCGGCCGCGCTTTTACTGCTACCCAATACGCACTGCTCGCCTCTTTGGGTAATCTGGGTCGTACCACCTTAGCTTCTTTTAGTGGTGAAATGGTAGATTTACTGGGGGGGAATTGGGCGTTGTTTTTTGTTTTCACCTCGTTAATGGTGATCCCCGGTTTATTGCTGTTATTGTGGGTAGGTAAACGACTACAGCAACGTGAACAAACGCAACAATAAAGCATTAAAAAAGCCGCTTATCACGCCATGTTTATCCCACAAACATAACACGAAGAGCGGCTTTTGAAGTTGTTGTACTGGCTAGCCGTTAGTTAACTGCAGTAAACCTTCGGCAGGATCAACCTCAAGCGCTTGGCAATAACGCACAAACTCGACGACATCCAATCTACGTTCTTGATTTTCAACCTTACCAATAAAAGAATGCGGTGTGCCTAATAACTCAGACAAACTGCGCATAGTGTGACCTTTCTCTTGTCGTTGTCGTTTTAACCAAACACAAAGCCGTTTATTTTCATCAGAAATGACACTTTTCGTACCTTTCATTTTTTTTATTCTCCGAGCGTGTTACGCTTTTATTTATTATAGTTTATGCGCTCCTTGCAATATTGGGTTGTTGTGGTCTTGCTTGACTAACACGGATGTGACTAGTAACTAATATCATAGGTTGCGATAAGCGTACAGATTTTCAGGTTAAAAAATCAGGCGGTTAACAAGATTAATACGTTTTAAAAATATGAGCGTAAATGAGTATCTTTTTGAATATCGGCAGCGCAAAGCGCCATGAGGAAACAATGGTTAGATTAGTCTTCTTGTTACCATTATTAATGAGTTTAGGTTGGTATTTGTTCTTACGCAACTACGGCATTCCCTTAAAACAAGGCCTGCGGGGCTTTATCTATATCGGGGCATTTAACGCTATTATCGCATTAGTGTTGTGGGCGTTAATTCTCATCACCAATCGTTAAGCACCCTAAAACACGGTATCTGTGTTAAAACAGATACCGTTACATTGTTCAGAGTGAGAAGCTTACGCCAGAGCAGCGTAAAGTATGAGCGGGTTATACCGAAAAAGAAGAACCACAACCACAGGTTGTCGTTGCGTTCGGATTTTGCACAATAAAACGGCTGCCTTGTAAGCCTTCGGTGTAGTCAACCACCCCACCCATCAAGTACTGTAAACTCATCGGGTCAACAACCATGGCCACGCCTTGCTTTTCAATTAACAAGTCGCCTTCATTCACTTTTTCATCGAAGGTAAAGCCATATTGAAAACCTGAGCAACCACCGCCGGTGATATAAACCCGCAGCTTTAAGTCCGGATTTTCTTCTTCACTGACTAGGGTAGCGACTTTACGCGCAGCCGCATCGGTAAACTCTATAGGGATCTGTAATTCAGACATGGTGGCTCCAACCAGCATAACAACGGCGGCAATTATCTAATACCTGACTAATTTATTCAAGTATTAGGCGCAAGTGAGCGATAATAGTTCAGTACGTGCGAATGCCGCGACCGACACGCGCTGACCAACAGCACGCCGCGCTAATCAGCACGCCAGTACTCATTTTTGCCGCAACTATGTTAAACTTCGTTTAATTTAATCCACTTAGCATGAATTATCCTATGCGGCGCTGGCAAGATCACCTCCCCGCCTTACAACGGCGACTGGCTCTCCCCCAAACCTCGCTTCAGTTGTGCTTACTCGGCATGCTCGGCGGGTTAATTGCTGCGTTATTAATTATCTGCTTTCGTTTAGCTATTATCGGTATTCAAGGTTTTTTCCTAGAGCATACTGATGACTTTGCCAGTATCGATGCTGAAATACGCTGGTTATTACCCTTAGGTGGAGCGGCTTGTATTGGCTTAATCGCCCTGTTTACCGGTTATAAACACTATCGCCTTGGCATCCCATTTGTCATCCACCGCATCAAAACCGCTTACGGGGTGATGCCCTTTCGCAATACGCTTAGTCAGTTCTTTGGTGGGGTGGTCGCGCTCGCCAGTGGCTTTTCGGTGGGTCGGGAAGGCCCATCCGTGCATCTTGGCGCCTATGGTGCGAGCACCGTTGGCCGTTATTTAAAACTACCCTATAACAGCGTGCGTATTTTGGCAGGGTGTGGCATTGCCGCCGGGATTTCAGCCTCGTTTAATACGCCATTGGCGGCGATGATTTTTGTGATGGAAGTGGTACTGCGTGAATATCGCATCCATGTGTTTATCCCTATTATGCTGGCTTCGGTGGTGGGTGCTATGGCCACCCAACTGGTTTTTGGCACCGACCGTGAACTCGCGGCATTAGATATTATTAGTCTTAGTGTTTGGCATTTTCCATATTTAATTCTTTGTGGCGTTATCTTTGGTGCGGTTGCTTGGTTTTTTAATAGCAACATGATGCGCTTATTATCGGTATTTAAAAAATGGCCCTTATTATTGCGCCTTGCTTTGGCCGGCATGGTTACGGCGTTAGTGGGTTATCTGATCCCTGAGGCCATGGGCGCAGAAACGGGCGCTATCCAATTTGCTATTAATAGCCCTACTGCCATCCATCTCCTGTTATTGATTTTAGCCGGCAAAATGATTTTAACGTTGTTTGCCATTGGCTTAGGTGTGCCTGGTGGCATCATTGGCCCGGTTTTTGGTATCGGCGTTGTATTAGGTACCATTTTAGCCATCGTACCGGCGCTGATTGTTGATAACAGCAGTAATGCCGGTACTTATGCGGTTTTAGGTATGGCGGGAATGATGGCGGCGACGCTGCATGCCCCCTTAGCCGCCTTGGTGGCCGTGTTAGAGTTAGCCGCGAACCAACATATTATCTTGCCGGCCATGTTGGTTATCGTTACCGCCTATGTCACGACGGTGCAATTTTTTAATAATAAATCGATTTTCTTGATGCAACTCGACTTTATGCAGTTGCCGTATAAATTATCGCCCGCAGATGATGTGCTGCAAAAAGTGGGGGTATTAGCCGTCATCAGCCAAGAATATCAAGTGTTAGATAATCCCGATGAACAGACGGTTTTAGCCAGTCTCGACACGCTTCAACCGCCCACACAATTAATCATTAAACGCCAAACCAGCGATAGCCTGCAATTTTTTACTGCACAATACGACATCAGTCTAACGCTCACTGGTGAAAGTGCCGTGCAATACACGCCTATTCAAGGTTTATCGCATCAAAGTACCATGGCAGAGGTATTTGCTATTTTAGAAGACGAACGCGAAGGGCTGGTTTACATTTATCAAGACGACCCAGCTCATCCGATCGGTATTATCCGCTGGGACCAACTGCGGGCACTTTTAACTAAACAGAATAACTTACTATGACCCTGATCCTTGTTTACAAAGCTTTACACCTGTTTTTTATGGTCGCCTGGTTTGCCGGTATTTTCTATTTGCCGCGCTTATTTGTTTATCACGCTGAAACGCAAAGCACCGATTGCGATAAGACTTTTAAAGTGATGGAGCGGCGGTTACTGTTTTTCGTTACTCCCTTTGCCTTACTTACCTTGGTTTTCGGCCTGTTATTAATTGGCAGCTATGGCAGCGCATGGTTTGCCGCGAGTCGCTGGCTACATTATAAATTGCTGTTAGTTATCCTGCTGTACCTCTATCACGGCTATTGTTTTAAGCTATTGGCCGATTTTAAACATAACCGCAATACACGTAGCCCACGTTTTTATCGGATTTTTAATGAAGCACCGGTACTGATCCTGTTGGCAATAATTCTGCTCGCAGTATTAAAGCCGATATAAATAGCACTAACTTTTCCGTATAATGAAGTCAGTTTGGCCTCTGGGTCTCTTCCATTCGCTATCCGAAATAAGTGAGCACGCACTATGAGCTTTAAAGGTCAGCATATTCTGTCGGTTAAACAATTTGACCGTGACAGTATCCAATATGTGTTTGATATTGCCCGCAAGATGTCCCCTTACGCCAGCAGAAAAAAACGGACTAAGGTACTCGATGGCGCTATTTTGGGTAATCTGTTTTTTGAACCGAGCACCCGTACTCGGGTAAGCTTTGGTTGTGCTTTTAACCTGCTAGGCGGTGAAGTGCGCGAAACCACGGGCATGGAATCGTCAGCTTTGTCTAAAGGTGAGTCATTATACGATACCGCACGAGTGATCAGCAGTTACAGTGATGTTATTGCGATGCGCCATCCGCAAGCTGGCTCTGTCGCAGAGTTTGCTGAAGGTAGCCGTGTGCCGGTATTAAACGGTGGCGACGGCGCCAACGAACACCCTACTCAGGCCTTATTAGATCTGTTTACCATTGAACGTGAACTAACCGCCTCTGGCCAGAGTATTGACGGTATGCATATTGCCATGGTGGGTGATTTAAAGTTTGGCCGTACCGTGCACTCGTTGTCGAAACTACTTAGTTTGTACAAAAACTTACAAATTACCCTGATTTCGCCACAAGAATTAGCCATGCCTGATGAGGTGGTGAGCAGCTTAGAGAACGCCGGCCATCGTTTGACTATCAGCGACAAACTCGAAGGCAATTTGAACGCCGATATCGTCTATCAAACACGGATCCAAGAGGAACGTTTTCCGTCGAAAGCCGAAGCCAATTTATACCGTGGTAAGTTTCGCTTAAACCAAGAAATCTATACGCGGCACTGTAAATCGAACACCGTGATTATGCATCCTTTACCCCGAGATTCACGACAAGAAGCCAATGAGTTAGATAATGATCTTAACCTCAATCCTAACTTGGCTATTTTTCGCCAGGCCGATAATGGCATCTTAGTCCGGATGGCGCTGTTTGCGTTAACCCTGGGGGTCGAAAACGTGATCCAAGATTATGAATGCGCTGTGCCTTGGTATAGCAACAAATAACTGACAGGAATCCGATAATGTCCATCTCTTCAGAACTCTTCAGCCGCGCACAACACACGATACCCGGTGGTGTAAACTCACCGGTACGTGCTTTTAAAAGTGTCGGTGGCGAACCTTTTTTCGTTGCTCGTGCTGATGGCGCCTATTTATTTGATGTCGATGGCAAACGCTACATCGATTACATCGGCTCTTGGGGCCCGATGCTATTAGGCCACAACAACCCGGTGATCCGCCAAGCGGTCATTGATGCTGCGGCACATGGTTTAAGTTTTGGTGCTCCTTGCCCAGCCGAAGTCACCATGGCAGAAACCGTCGCAAAACTGGTCCCAAGCATGGAAATGCTGCGGATGGTCAGCTCTGGCACCGAAGCCACCATGAGCGCGATCCGTTTAGCTCGGGGCTACACGGGCCGTGATACCATTGTAAAGTTTGAAGGCTGTTACCATGGCCATGCAGACTCGCTGCTGGTTAAAGCAGGTTCAGGGGCGCTGACTTTAGGTGTTCCAAACTCCCCTGGCGTGCCAGCCGATTTTGCCAAATATACTCTGACCTGTGAATTTAACAATTTGGCGCAGATCCAACAGTTATTCGCAGCACAAGGTAGCGAAATTGCTTGTATCATCGTCGAACCGGTTGCCGGCAATATGAACTGTATTCCGCCAGAGCCAGGATTTTTAGAAGGCTTACGGCAGCTTTGTGATGACTACGGCAGCGTCTTGATTTTTGATGAAGTGATGACCGGCTTTCGGGTCGCCTTAGGCGGCGCTCAAGCCTATTATGGCGTTAAGCCAGATCTGACTACCTTGGGTAAAATCATTGGTGGTGGCATGCCGGTTGGCGCTTTTGGTGGTAAGAAAGCCATTATGCAGCACATCGCGCCACTGGGTCCCGTTTATCAAGCGGGTACCTTATCAGGCAATCCGATTGCTATGGCAGCAGGCTTAGCCGCCATGCAAGAAATCAGCAAGCCTGGCGTATACGAAGCATTGACCGAGAAAACCAGTCGTTTAATTACTGGGTTAGCTCAAGCGGCGGCGCAACATGGCGTGCCAATGAGCTTTAACCAAGTGGGTGGCATGTTTGGTATGTTTTTTTCCAACGAAGGCCGCGTCAGTAATTATCAGCAAGCAACTCGTTGTGATATTGCTGCGTTTAAACAGTTTTTCCATGGCATGTTAGAACAAGGCATTTACTTAGCGCCTTCGGCTTATGAAGCCGGTTTTTTATCATTAGCACATACTGATGATGATTTAGCCGAAACCATTAGCGCAGCGGCTAAAACGTTTGCCGCACTGTAATTAAGCGGTAACGCCAATAAGGGCGCGCCTGGCTGGTGCACCCTTTTTTTATCGGTTAATCACACTGATTTAATGCTAATACGCTGTCTTGATGGGCCGGCAATAACCAACTATTCGGGCAATACTCAGGGACGGGTAAACCGCTTTGCGTCGAAAAACGTTGCCATTCTACTTGTTCGGGCATATACCGAATTAAATTATGGGTGCCTTGTTGTTTAAAATAATCGGTAAACACCCGTAAAGCGCCGCTACCCCCGGTTAAATTGGTCGATTTGTTATCATCTCGCCCCAACCAAACGGTCACCAATCGATCTTGATCAAAACCGCTAAACCAACTGTCCCGATAATCACTCGAGGTGCCGGTTTTACCCGCAAACGTAGGTTGTGGCCAGGTGCGTGCTAAAGATTGCGCGGTGCCCGTTAAGGTTGATTCGATCATCGCATAATGCAATAAATAAACATCTGCGGCAGGATAACGCACGCTCGGGGTCAAATTACGTTGATACACTACCGCACCATTTTGATCGGTGACAGCCTGTACCGTGGCCAAGCTTTGATGTACACCATTATTGGCGATGGTTTGATAAAGCTGACTGACTTCATAAGGTGAAAGTTCTAACGAGCCTAACAACGCTGATGGGTACAAGGTAATATTACGCTCTAAGCCCAAACGGCGCAGGGCTTCTTGCAATTTAGGCATACCCAGTTGTAAGCCCAGCCGCACCGTTGGCACATTTAATGAGTCAGCCAAAGCGCGCATGAGAGAGACATTACCGCGAAATGTCTTATCAAAGTTCTGCGGTTGCCACTCTTGATTATTACTGCGTAAGCTCAGCGGGCTGTCGTCGAGCATGCTACCTAGGGTGTAGCGACCCCGTTGTGCCAACGCTTCTAAATAAATGGCCGGTTTAATTAAACTGCCAATAGGCCGCCGTGCTTCCAGTGCACGGTTAAAACCCGCATACCCCGCAGTTTTACCGCCTACCAAGGCTTGAACAGCGCCCCGTTGATAATCCACCACCAGCATCGCCGCTTCTAGCTCTTTATCCATAGCCGGAACCAGCTGAGTCACCGTGCGCTCGGCTTGGGTTTGCGCCATCGGATCCAAATAAGTAAACACTTTAATGCCACTGTGCATCAGATTGCTGTCCAGCGCTAGTTGCCGTAATTCACGTTTCACGGCATCCATATAAGCCGGGAAGTTGGCATTTAAGTATTGCCCTCTTGCCACCACTTCTACCGGCCGAGTTAACGCCTGCTCGTAAGCACGTTGATCTAATAAATGTTGCTCAAACATCAGCCGCAGCACTAAGTCTCGCCGCTGCTTGGCACGCTCTGGAAACCGGCGTGGATCGTAGTAACCTGGGCCTTTAACAATGCCGATTAACAAGGCGTACTGATCGGCATTCAGTTCAGTGAGCGGTTTACCAAAATAAAAACGGCTGCCTAAACCAAAACCGTGCACCGCCGTGGCATGATTTTGTCCAAGGTAAATCTCATTCAGGTAAGCCTCAAGGATCTGATCCTTACTAAAACGATAATCGAGCACCAAGGCAATCATCGCTTCGTTAACCTTGCGCAGCAGCGTGCGATCCTGCGTTAAATACATATTCTTGGCTAACTGCTGGGTCAGCGTCGAGCCGCCCTGCACGGTGCGCCCCGCCGTAATATTGACCCACAAGGCACGTAATACCGATAACGGCGATACGCCACGATGTTGATAAAAATCGCGATCTTCTACCAGCAATAGCGTTTCTTTCAGCAAGCTTGGCACCCACTCTAAGCGCACTAATTCACGATCTTCTTGGTGGGGTGACACCAAATGCTCGATTAATTGCGGCTCAAGGCGTGCCATGCTTAATGGTGACTTTTGTTGCAGCAATGCACTGATGCCTCTGCGATTAAACTCGACACTAAAACGTGAAGCGGCTTGAGTGCCATCGACAAAGGTAAAACTACGGCGAAAAATCTCTACTGTGTTGCCACTGGTGCGAAATTGTCCTGGCCCAGACACTGCATTTACGCGTTGGTATTGCAGCTGCTCCAGCTCTTGCACCAACTGTTTCTGTGTCAGGTATTTGCCAGGAAACAGCTCTAAGCTGCGGCCATAAATTTGTGCTGGCACTTGCCATTTTTGCCCTGAAAAGGTGCTGGTGATCTTACTATCGAGATAGATAAAATACAAAAACAGCCCTAGAAATCCTGCCAAAGCGAGCTTTAAAGAGGTTATCCAAATCAATCGCCACCAGCGAGCTGGCCGAGCGGAGGTGGGCACTTTTTTACGAGTTCGAGTCATAGCGCATCGCTTTTTTGGTTTTAGTCGTCGGTAAGGCTTTCGCAGGATCGTCCGGCCAAAAATGTTTCGGATATCGGCCTTTCATTTCTTTTTTTACTTCATGCCAGCCTTGCTGCCAAAAACTGGCCAAGTCACGGGTAATTTGTAGTGGTTGTCTGCCAGGCGATAGCAAGGTCACACTTAACGCCAATTTACCATCGAGCACTTGCGGCGTGGTTAGTTGACCATACATTTCCTGAACCCTTACTGAAAAACCCGGCCCGCCAGGTAAGCAATAATCAATCGCCACCCGGCTGTGTGCCGGCGTGGTAAAAAACTCGGGTAAGCATTGATTCAGTTGTTGCTGCTGGCTATAACTAAGTTGCTGCCAGAGAAGATCATACAGGGGTAATTGCGCTAGCTGATTAACTTTATTGATATTCGCTAAATAAGGCCCTAACCAGCTCGTCATATTCGTGGTCAGCCCTGACAGACTGAGATCAGGCAAGCCAGCATACTGGTGTTGCGTTAACAAGGCGACACGCTGTTGTAACTGCTGACAGCGCGCATTAAAGGGTAATATCGCTATGCCTTTTTTCGCTAAGTAAGCTAACCAAGCTTGTTGCTTTTCAGCGGCAGTAAGCTGTAAGGGTTGCGGCCGCCGCTGCAGCACAATTTCACCAAACAGACGTTGCGACTCACTATAAAAGCCCGCTTGCTTTTCATCCCAGCCGGTATGAGGCTGCCATGCTAGCGCGGGCCAATCCTCCAGAATATCAGGCAGCGCAATGGCTACCGCTTGTTGCATCCGGTTGCTTTGCGCTGTTTGTGTAATACTCACGGCCACCACTAAATCTTGCTGCTGTAACGGATGGTTGGCGGGAAAACTGGCGCCCACGCCATTGGCTAACAAATAACCCTGGCCACGGCGCTGTGCTAACCGATCTGGAAATGCTCGTAACAATAAAACGGGTAACAAACCAAGCGGCAAGCTGGTATATTTTTTAGCGGCCAATCGCTTAGCAAATACTTCGGCTTGTTGATAACGCCGCTGCTCTTGCGCAGGACGTTCTGCTAAGCGCTGCACTTGGCGGTAAAGATCCTCTTGCAAATCGCGGCTATCTTCTAGCAAGGCGGCCAGCAAAGCGGCTAGCCACAGCGCACCGGGTTGAGTGGTCTCTAACGTTTTGGCGTGCTGTAACATACTGGCTAAGCGTATATCGGTGCCAAATTGATAAAGTGTTTGACCATAAGCCGTGATTTGCCCACGCTGATCCAGCACTTCAAGTTGTTGCAACAGGGCTGTTGCCGCCGCTAAGTTTGCTGATTGTGGCGAGGTTAACCAGTTTAGGTCTGCCGGTTGGCAACCCCAAACGGCAATCTCTAAGCGTAAGCTGGTTAACTCGCTGATCTCAATTTCTGCAGGTTCAAAAGCCGTTCGCCGCTGCCATTGTTCAGCACTGTCTAAGCGATAACACCAACCTTCGCCAAGTCGTCCAGCTCGACCGGCTCGTTGTATTGCCGCTGCTTGGCTAATGGCAACCGTATCTAAGCGCGTCAGGCCACTGCGGGCATGATAACTGGCACGTCTTGCGACACCACTGTCGACCACCACATGAATGCCTTCAATGGTTAAACTGGTTTCCGCTAAATTCGTAGCCAATACTATTTTATAATGCCCTGTCGCCGGAGCGGCTATTGCGGCTTGTTGTGCCGCCAAACTCATACTGCCCAACAGTGGCAATACGCGCAGATTTGCCGCTAAGTCTTGCTGAGCTAACCACTGCGCAGCCTGATTAATTTCTGCTTGGCCGGGTAAAAAGACCAAAACACTACTTTGATGACGCCAAAAGCCCTGCAGAGCTAAGCGGGCACTTTGCTGCGCGATGGGCTCTTTATTCAACGGTTGATAAACGATATTTACCGGATAACTGCGCCCTTCGCTTTGCAATACTGGTGCCTGTAAATAGCGGGCCAGCATACTGGTGTCCAAGGTCGCCGACATCACTAAGATACGCAGCTGCTCGTTCAGTTGTTGTACTTCAAGCGCCAGCGCTAACCCAAAGTCAGCATGCAAAGAGCGTTCGTGAAACTCATCAAAAATCAGGATATCCACGCTACTCAGCTCAGGGTCTTGCTGAATTTTCCGCGTTAAAATACCTTCGGTGACAATAAGCAGCCGAGTTTCAGCGCAATATTGGCTGTCTTGGCGAATTTGATACCCCACCGTCTGTCCAACGGGCTCATTCAGTTGGGCGGCGAGATAACTGGCGATGGTGCGTGCGGCTAAGCGCCGAGGCTCAAGCAATAGCAGCCGCTTACCTGCAAAAGCGGGGTGCTTGAGCAAATACAACGGTAAAAAAGTCGATTTGCCGGCACCCGGTGGCGCCGACAGAATAACCTTAGGCTCATGCTGCAGTAGCTGACAGAGCCTTGGCATAATCTCGTTTACAGGTAACACCAACCGCTACTCAGCACGGGTCGCAGAAATGCGGCCAGGGTGACAAGTTAAATTACGCCGATAATTCATGTAACAACATAGCCGCGATTGTGCGGATCCCTTGACCCGTTGCGCCCACGGCTAAAAAGCCATTAGCGCTATCACGATAGGCTGCCGCTAAATCAAAGTGCAACCAACCTTGGCCATTATTTGGCACAAAGCGACTTAAGAAACCGGCTGCATTACTGGCACCACCGGCGCCACCGCCTTTTACTGGCCGGCTGTTAGCGGTATCGGCAAAGGCCGACGGACACTGTTGCTGATGCCAAGGCTCTAAAGGCAGTTGCCACAGTAACTCTTGTTGCTGCTCGGCATAACTTAGCGCGCGTTGTGCTAAGGGTTTATCTAATGCAAACAGGGCATTGTATTCTGAGCCAACCGCCGTTACGGCTGCACCGGTTAACGTCGCCGCATCAATAATTAACGGCGCACCACTTTCCGCTGCCATTTGTAAGCCATCGGCCAACACTAAACGCCCTTCAGCATCGGTATTAACAATTTCGACTGTAGTGCCATTTTTATAAGTAATAATATCGCCCAATTTGTAAGCATGACCACTGATCAAGTTTTCAGCACAGCACAAAATCAGTTTAACCCGCTGGGTTAAGCCCTGCAAAATAGCCAAGGCTAACGCCGCGGTCACCGTAGCGGCACCGCCCATATCACATTTCATGTGCAACATGCCTTCGGTCGCTTTGATCGAATAACCACCACTGTCAAAGGTAATACCTTTACCGACCAAGGCAGCCGCCACCGGAGTATCCGCTTTACCGCTGGGGTTAAAATCCAGTTCTAACATTGCGGGCGCTCGCACGCTACCGCGACCTACTTGATAAATACCATGCCAGCCTTCGCTGACTAATTGCTCACCACTGATCACGCGATAGCTCACTTTAGCAGTGCCAGCCACTTCTTCAATAAAGGCAGCGGCTTGTGCGGCTAACTTCTCTGGTGATAATTGCTCAGGGGTTTGATTAATTAACGCTTTAGCAAACTGGAAACAATGCGCTTGTTGCTCTAATAGTTTGACTGTGGCGCTATCACCGGTAAAGTGCACGCCACCTTGGCGCTTGGCATTCACAAAACCTTGATAAAATGCCCACTGTAATTCCAGCGGCCACTCACCGCTTAATTGCAACGACGTTACGCCTAAGCCATCAAGCATCCGAGCGGCTTTTTGCACGTTACGGCGCTCTTGACCTGCGCTAAGATGAATTTGATAACCTTGCTCACTGGGGCTAATTAACGCATTAGCGCCAAACTGGGCCGCGGCGGGTTGCTGTTGCAAACTGATGTGAAGTACTGAACTGTTTGAATTCATTCTTAGCTCCGAAAATAAAAGGGCAAAGTAAGCCATCTGCTGGCTGATGGCGTATTGTAGCACACTGCAGTACTTTGCTAACGGCAGTGCGCTTAACAAATAACGCAAAATAAGTGTTTATTATTACTCACTTGAGCGAAAGTCAATGCAGACTTATCGAAAATAAGTGACGGCAAGGCGGTCTGTCTGTATACTTCCGCGGTTTTTTATTAGTGATTGCGGTAGCGGTGATATTCTGCTATCTATAGCCGCCAGCTTTTTGGCTTGGTGGGATTGTACAGGAGAGAATCATGCCAGTAGGCAATAACAATAAATCCCTTGGGCTATTAGCGCTAGCGGGCGTAGTTCCCTATGAAGCAGCGGTCGGGGAAGAGTACATGAACCCGAAGCAGTTGGAGCATTTCCGGAAAATTCTGGATGCATGGCGCCAACAACTTCGTGAAGAAGTGGATCGCACTAAAACACATATGGCTGATGAAGCAGCCAATTTTCCTGATCCAGTGGATCGTGCAGCTCAAGAAGAAGAATTCAGTTTAGAATTACGCGCACGGGATCGTGAACGTAAGTTGCTGAAGAAAATTGAAAAAACGTTACAAAAGATCGAAAATGACGACTTTGGTTTCTGTGATACCTGCGGTATCGAAATCGGTATAAAACGGTTAGAAGCACGTCCTACTGCTGATCAATGTATTGATTGTAAGACGCTGGCTGAAATCAAAGAGAAGCAACTCGGCGGTTAACGCTGCGGCAACCTCAGTGTCAGTGCATCTTGCAACGCAAACGGCCGGTTATCGCGGCCGTTTTGCTCCCTCCCCCTCGGGGCCATTACATTTTGGCTCACTTGTGGCGGCTGTTGGTAGTTATCTTCAAGCAAAAAGTCAGCAAGGCCAATGGCTGTTACGTATCGAAGATATTGATACGCCTCGCATGCAAGCCAATGCCGATAGCGACATTATGCACACCCTAGAAAGCTTTGGTTTATGCTGGGATGGCCCGGTTATTTATCAAAGCCAACGGTTGGATCGCTATCAAGACGTATTTAATCAACTGCAGAAACAAGGCTTGTTGTACGGTTGCCAATGTTCACGCAAAGCAATCCAAGCCGCCGGCGGCCTCTATAACGGGCGCTGTGCCGCTAAACAATTGACGACACCGCCTTTAGCCTGGCGTCTGCGTGCGGCAGATGTGCATTGTCATTTCCATGATCAGGTGTTTGGTAACCAGCGTATCGATGCCGCCTTAGCTGCAGAAGATTATATCGTTAAGCGCCGTGATGGGTTATTTAGTTATCAACTGGTGGTGGTGATTGATGATCAGGATCAACAGATCAGCGAAGTGATCCGAGGAGCCGATTTACTCAGTATGACTCCCAGGCAACAACATTTGTTTCAATTGCTGGGGCAAACCGCGCCACTGTACGGCCATTTACCCTTAGCCGTTACCGCGCCGGGGCAAAAACTGAGTAAACAAAACCATGCAAGCGCCCTCGCTCATTGGCCAAATCATCACAGTTTAACGGCGGCATTACTTTTGCTAGGCCATGCCCCGCCTGATGAACTGCGGCAAGCGCCAGTAACGGAAATACTTGCTTGGGCTACCCAGCACTGGCAGCTGGCGAAAGTACCAAAACAACTCGAAATTCGCTGTGCAGATTTTGCGTAATTTGCGCGACATTCACTCAGCGTAATTAAAATACAGAGAGTGTCGCCTTGCATTCTCATTTTCTGCAGATTCAGGTATGATACGCCGGTTTTTTCGGCTCAAAACAGCCCGTTCGTTTCCATTGAGGAGAAACACCATTATTTCGCGCGTGATTGACTTTTGCCGTCGTACCCTTGGCGCAAAAAATACCGAAACCGTAACGACTGAGCCAGTGGCTGCCGTTGCAAAAACTGCCGTCTCTAGCTTACCGCCGATGCGTGTTATTGGCCGTGATCAACACTCGATTTCTCGCAAAGACATCAGCCCGAATGCGCTGAAGGTACTTTATCGTCTAAAAGACGCTGGCTTTGAGGCATATTTGGTTGGCGGGTGTATCCGCGATTTACTGATTGGTTTAAAACCAAAAGATTTTGATGTGGTGACCAATGCTCGCCCAGAAGAAATTAAACAGGTCTTTCGTAACTGCCGCTTAATTGGCCGCCGCTTTCGCTTAGCGCATGTGGTTTTTGGCCGTGAAGTCATCGAAGTAGCAACGTTTCGTGGCCACCATAGCGGTGCCGAAGACGATGAAAATGTTAACAAAATCGCTAGCTTAAGCGATCATGGGCAGATCCTGCGGGATAATGTCTATGGCACCATTGAAGAAGATGCTGAACGTCGTGACTTCACTGTTAACGCGCTGTATTACTCGATCAAAGATTTTACCATTTACGATTTTGCCGAGGGCATGCAAAGCATCGCCAATCGCAATATCGAATTAATTGGCGATCCTGACGTTCGTTACCGCGAAGATCCGGTGCGAATTTTACGCGCCATTCGTTTTGCCACCAAACTGAATATGCAATTGGCGCCGAAGACGGCTGCACCGATCCCGCAATTAGCGGTATTGCTGAAAAACATTCCGGCACCACGCTTGTTTGATGAACTGGTAAAAATGTGGTTAGCCGGAAAAGGTTTCGATAACTTCATGCTGATGCGTGAATTAAAAGTGCTGAAGCAATTGTTGCCACAGTTAGAAAAACTGCTGAAACAAGAGCCTGAAGGCAAAGCCTTTCAGCTGATCACCCGAGCGTTACAAGATACGGATCAACGTGTAGCGCAAGATAAACCGGTGACTCCCGCCTTTATTTTTGCAGCATTACTCTGGTACCCGGTTGAAGTACGCGCTCAAACTTTACTCATTGAAAGCGGTTTAAACGAGAACGACGCTTTTAGTATCGCCATGACCGAAATTTTGGATGATGTGCAGCGCAATATTGCCATTCCTAAACGCTTTAGCCTAGCCATGCGTGACATCTGGCTGTTACAAGGTCGCCTGACGAAGCGCGCGGGTCGGCGGGCTTATAAGCTTATGGAACAAACCAAGTTTCGCGGTGCCTATGATTTTCTGGTGCTGCGAGCAGCGGCCGAAGGCGGCGATTTGCCGGAATTAGCACAGTGGTGGGAACAATTTCAGTTTACCGACGAAGCGAATCGATTAGAGTTAATTCAGCAGTTGGGCCGCGCAGGACAAGAAAGACCGAAGCGTCGGCGTAATTACAAACGTAAACCGAGCCATGATTAAGCAGACAGAATTATGCTATATCGGCTTGGGAGCGAATCTCACAGAGCCCGTCGCCCAGTTACAGCGAGCGGTGGCAGCATTAGCGCAACTGCCTGCTTGCCAACTGTTGCACGTATCGCGTTTTTACAGTTCTAAGCCGATGGGGCCGCAAGACCAGCCTGACTATGTCAATGCGGTGGCGGCCTTAAATACCGAACTTAGTGCACAGCAATTACTGCAGGCTTTGCAACAGATTGAGCTGGAACAAGGACGGCAGCGTAAAGCCGAACGCTGGGGGCCGCGCACTCTCGATTTGGATATATTATTATTTGGGCAACAGCAGATTGATACCCCCAACCTAACCGTGCCGCATTACGGTATGACAAAACGCGAATTTGTGCTGTACCCATTAGCAGAGATTGCGCCGAACTTAGTATTACCCGACGGCACTGCCCTATCGCAATGGCTTAGCGCCGTGCCGTTAAATGGCTTGCAACCGCTGCAACTTGCCGCTCAAGGTACTTTGTGCGAAGGTGCACCCTCAGACAATTAGTCGGATACGATGATATGGCGAAGATAACCACCGCAGTCTTACAAAAAATGAAACAACAAGCCGATAAAATCAGCATGTTGACCGCTTACGATGCTAGCTTTGCTAAACTGTTTGCTGAGCAAGGCGTTGATGTTCTGCTGATAGGTGATTCTCTCGGTATGGTGTTACAAGGCCATAGCGATACCCTGCCTGTGACTGTCCAAGATATCGCTTACCATACTCGTGCTGTGCGTGCAGGTGCGCCAGAAGCTTTCGTTATCGCTGATATGCCTTTTATGAGTTACGGCAGTACCGAGCAAGCGTTGCAAAGCGTCGTACCCTTGATGCAAGCAGGCGCGAATATGGTCAAGCTAGAAGGCGGTGACTTTTTATTACCCACCATTACCGCCTTAACTGAACGCGGAGTACCGGTGTGTGGTCACTTGGGCCTAACACCGCAATCTGTACATATTTTGGGAGGGTATAAAGTACAGGGTAAAACGGCAGAGAAAGCCGATGCCATGCTGCGTCAAGCTTTAGCTTTAGAAGCTGCAGGGGCACAGTTATTAGTACTAGAGTGCATTCCAACGCCACTGGCACAGCGGATCACCGCAGCGCTGACTATCCCAGTGATTGGCATTGGAGCCGGTAATGTTACCGATGGCCAAGTGCTGGTAATGCATGATCTCTTAGGTATTAGCAGTGGTTACATCCCGAAATTTTCTAAAAATTATTTAGCCCAAACGGGCGAGATCCGCAGCGCCATTGCCAGCTATGTCAGTGAAGTCAAATCCGGCGTTTTTCCAAGCCAAGAGCACAGTTTTAATTAAATGAATATTCTGCAATCTGTTAATGAGCTACGCAGCCAAATTCTGCGCTGGCGACAAGCGGGACAAAGCATCGCTTTTGTGCCGACGATGGGTAATCTGCATGCTGGCCATCTAAAATTAGTTGATGTTGCGAAGCAACAAGCCGATCAAGTGATTTGCAGCATCTTTGTTAATCCCATGCAGTTTGGTCAAAACGAAGATTTGGCCAGCTATCCTCGCACTTTAGAGGATGACATTGCTGGTTTAACACAGCACGGCGCCGCCGCTTTGTTTACCCCCACTCCTGAGATCATGTACCCACGCGGTTTAGACGTACAAAGTTATGTTGAAGTGCCTTTACTCGGCGATCTGCATTGTGGCGCCAGCCGTGCCGGGCATTTTCGCGGTGTCAGTACCGTCGTCAGTAAGCTATTTAATTTAGTGCAACCCGATGTCGCTTGTTTTGGTCAAAAAGACTATCAACAACTGGCGATTATCCGGCAAATGGTCACAGACTTGTCTTTTCCTATTCGGATCATTGGTGTGCCTACTGAGCGCGCTGCCGATGGCTTAGCCTTAAGTTCGCGAAACGGCTATTTAAGCGCAAGTCAGCGCCAGCAAGCGCCGGCGCTATATCAGATTTTACAGCAAGTAAAAGCGGCCATCTTGGCCGGCCAGCATGATTATCGGGCACTTGAGCGTCAAGCCAAAGCCGACTTAACTGAAGCGGGTTTTCGTCCTGATTATTTTGATATTAGTCATCAACACACCTTGGCACTGGCAGAGCACGCCACCGAGCCGAAAGTGATCTTAGCGGCTGCAGCGCTTGGCACGACCCGATTGATTGATAATCTGGAAGTTTAAGCAGTGCAGTTGTATTTGGGCTGCCCCATGTGGGCCAATCCGCAGTGGAAAGGCAGCCTGTACCCTGATGACACGCCGCAACACGCTTTTTTAGCCCAATATGCCGCCGTGTTTAACACGGTGGAAGGCAATACCAGTTTTTATGCCGATCCAGATGCCAAAACAATAGCACGCTGGGCATCGCTGTTACCTGCAGACTTTCGCTTACAATTAAAAGTCCCCTCGCGGCTGTCACATCAGTTACACAGTGATAATACCGCTGAACTGCAAGCTTGGTGGCAATTGCTCAGCCCGCTACATCCGTTATTGGGTATGATCCATTTACAACTGCCTGCCAGCACAGGCCCAGCTAATCTCGACTGGCTGACGCAACAACTGGATATCTTAAGGCCGTTAACCCCCATCTGTGTTGAGGTTCGCCATCCCGCTTTTTTTGACAAAGGCGATGCTGAGGTGCAGCTAAACCGCCTGCTGAGCCACTATCAAACCGAACGCGTAGTGTTAGATAGCCGAGCGCTATTTTCGGTACCCGCCAATAGCCCTGCACTGCTGGATGCGCAGCAAAAAAAACCTCGCTTACCGGTACATGCCATTTGTTTAACTGAAACGCCTGTGATGCGCTTTATTGGTTGTGCTGACGCCAGCATTAACCAGCATTATTACCAACCTTGGCTAACTAAAATTGCCAGCTGGCTGCGTGCAGGTAAAACACCCTATTGCTATTTCCATACCCCTGACAATCTGGGGGCACCTGCGTTAGCTCGGCAATTTACCCGTGATTTACAACATCAACTGCCTGAGCTACAACACGCAGTACTTGCCCCCTGGCCAGGCGAGCAGCGCGATCAATTAGCCTTATGGTAGCGCTATTTGCTTTTACTGATAACTCTTCCTAACCTTTAAATAAGCTCACTCTCTGGCTTGCACTGGTTTTGCCACAAAACAACGCAAGCATAATGTAGATCAAACCGCTGCTAACGCAATACCTGTACTATAACAGAGTTGATGTTAAGCATTATGCCGCAGCTAACGGCTGACAAGCTTTACTCGATGCTGCTGAGCTGTATGAGTGTTGTGTCGGCTACAACGGGTAAAAGCCATTACAGTAACTTGCCGCCATACTCAATAAGCATAACCTTAGCGTATCGTATTTATTAAACAACATAAGGATATGATCTTGCTTGCAGTACTTTTCGGCGTCAGTCGCGCAAACTTTCTTACTTTAACGCTAGTGTGTGTGTTACTGGCTGCTACGGCAGGCTGGCAAATGGTGGCCATGTCAACATGGCAAAACTACCTACTGGTGACCTTAATGGCGCTCAGTGCTCATATCAGCGTCAATGCCTTTAATGAATACTTTGATTTTAAATCGGGGCTCGATTTTTTAACCCAGCGAACGCCATTTAGTGGTGGCAGTGGTACCTTAGTAAACCACCCTGAAGCCAGTAGTATTGCGCTGAAACTGGCGATTATTTCGTTATGTGTGGTCATTTTTGCCGGTCTTTATCTGAGCTTTCAGCAAAACTGGCAATTACTGTTGATTGGTATCCCCGGTGTGCTGATTATTTATGCCTATACTCAGTATTTGAATAAAAACGCATTAGCCTGCTTATTAGCACCCGGTTTTGGCTTCGGCTTACTGATGACACTGGGCGCCTTTTGGGTGTTTGCTGGGGGCTTAACCGCCGGTGCTTGGGTACTAGCGATGATTATCAGTTTGTTAGTCAGTAATTTACTGCTGCTAAATCAATTTCCTGATGTTGAAGCGGATCGTCAAGTCGGCCGCAATCATCTGCCCATTGTTATTGGTCGTCGACGCAGCGCCATGGTGTTTACTGGCTTCGGTTTTGCCAGTTATAGCCTATTGATCATAGCCGTTGTTATGCAATTACTACCCTGGCAAACCTTGCTAGGCTTACTCAGTTTACCCTTATTGCTGAAGTTACTGCCGGGCATTTTTAAGTATGCCGACCAACCGACCGAACTTAGTCCCTATCTTGGGATAAACGTCATACTTTGCCATGTGTATCCCTTGTTACTTTGTGCCGGCCTCGTTTGGGCGGCAGTTTAAACACTCGTACACTTTTAAGGATTTTAGATGCAGGTACTAGAAACCGATATCGCCATCATAGGTGGGGGTGGCGCGGGGTTAAGAGCGGCGATCGCTGCAGCAGAAGCCGACCCGGCTTGTCGAATCACCCTGTTATCTAAAGTGTATCCCATGCGATCACATACCGTTGCTGCCGAAGGAGGTGCCGCCGCAGTAACCTTGGCGCAAGACAGTATGCAAGGTCACTTTGAGGACACTGTTACGGGTGGCGATTGGTTAGCAGACCAAGATGTGGTTGAGTATTTTGTGCAACATGCCTATGAAGAATTAGTTAATTTAGAACATTGGGGGTGCCCTTGGAGCCGACGCGAGGATGGCAGTATTCAAGTCAGACGCTTTGGCGGCATGAAAACCGAGCGAACTTGGTTCGCCGCAGATAAAACCGGTTTTCATATTTTACATACGTTGTTTCAAACATCTTTTAAATACCCGAGTATTCAGCGTTTAGATGAGTTTTTTGTTTTAGATTTATTAGTACATGAGCAACAGATAGTTGGTGTACTTGCCATACAACTCAACACGGGCGAACTGTATCAGATCCATGCCAAAAGCGTCATTCTGGCAACAGGGGGCGCTGGCCGAGTATTTCACCACAACACCAATGGTGGCATTGTTACGGGTGATGGTATGGCACTGGCCTATCGGCATGGTGTCGCGCTGCGCGATATGGAGTTTGTGCAATACCATCCAACCGGTTTGCCCGGCTCTGGCATCTTAATTACCGAGGCATGCCGTGGTGAAGGTGGCATTTTACTCAATCGTGACGGCTACCGTTACTTGCAAGATTATGGCCTAGGCCCTCAAACTCCGCTGGGTAAGCCGGAAAATAAATGTATGGAGCTGGGCCCGCGCGATAAATTATCGCAAGCCTTTTGGCATGAACAGCAGCAGGGCCGAACGGGTGATTTTCAGGGGCATGCGGTTGTCTATTTAGATTTGCGCCATTTAGGCGAACGCCATCTGCAACAACGACTGCCCTTTATTTGTGAATTAGCTAAGGCTTATGTCAATGTCGATCCCGCAAAAGCCTTAATACCGATCAGACCGGCCGTGCACTACACCATGGGGGGGATTTTAACTGATGCCCAATGCCAAACCAGTATCGCCGGTTTATTTGCCGTCGGCGAATGTGCCTCTGTGGGGCTGCACGGGGCCAACCGCTTGGGATCTAACTCTTTAAGCGAATTACTGGTGTTTGGTCATGTTGCCGGTAAGCAAGCGGTCAGCTTTGCTAAAACGGCTAAGGCCGCTACTCGCACTGAAGTGGTTCAGTACTGCCAGCAGCAACAGCAACAGTTGCAAGCCAAACTCGGTGTAAAAAACGCCGACAGTGTCGCCGCAATTCGCCATGAGATGACACTGGCAATGGAACAAGGTTGTGGCATCTATCGTGATACTGCGGGTATGCAACAATGTTTAGCTACTCTGACGCACTTGCAGCAACGTTATCAACAGGTGTTCGTCAGCGACCACAGTAAGGTCTTTAATACTGAGTTAATTCAACATTATGAGCTAGGCTTCGGCTTAGATGTGGCCAATGCTATGGTCAGCAGTGCATTGGCACGGCAAGAGTCTCGAGGCGCTCATCAGCGCCTCGATGACGGTATGCAACAGCGTGATGATGACCGCTTCCTACAACATAGCCTAGCCCAGTTAACCGAGCAAGGAACTGCCAGTATTCGTTATCAGCCCGTGCGTATCACTCAGAGCAAACCGGCGGTCAGACGTTATGGTGAAGAGCCTAGCCAACAGGAGCAGCGTTAATGCAGAAAACACTGGTGATTCAACGCTACAACCCAGAGCAAGATCACAAACCGCATCCGCAGCATTTCACTGTACCCTGCGATGACAGTACTTCGGTGCTCGATGCATTGTTGTATATTCAGCAGCAACTGGATCCAACGCTGGCTTTTCGATGGTCTTGCCGCATGGCTATTTGTGGCTCCTGTGGTGTGATGGTCAATGGCATACCGAAGCTTGGCTGTAAAACGTTTCTGCGTGATTATAAAGATGACATCACGCTGGAAGCCTTAGCACACTTTGCCACCGAAAAAGATCTGATTTCTGATATGTCAGTGTTTTTAACCCATTTGCAGGCAGTCAAACCTTACCTCATTAACCACGACACCCGCTTACAGCCGCATCAGCAAACACCAAAACAGCTGGCGAAGTATGCTCAGTTTTCCAACTGTATTAATTGTGGTTTATGTTATTCCGCTTGTCCGCAATTTGGTTTAAACCCAGCGTTTTTAGGGCCCGCCGCGCTGACTTTAGCGCAGCGTTATAATCTCGATAGTCGCGATCAGGGAAAAGCACAGCGCATGCCGCAGCTTAACGGTAAAAATGGCGTCTGGGGATGTACCTTTGTCGGCTTTTGCTCGGATGTCTGCCCAAAACAACTCGATCCGGCTGCGGCCGTCAATCAGGGTAAAGTAGCGTCTGCTGCGGACTTTGTGATTGGTATCTTTAAACCTTAGGAGCGCATCATGTCAGAACCCCGTCAGGTTAACCAAGCTTATCAGAGTCAACTGCGGCGCAATTGGTGGTTAAAGCATGGCTACTATCAACGTTATATGCTGCGTGAAGCGACCGTTTTACCCTTATTGTTTTTTTGTGGTTGCCTGCTAACCGGCCTGTACAGTTTGCAACATAGCGAACAAAGCTGGTTGAATTGGCTTGCCTTTATGGCCACCCCTTGGGTGATTGGCCTAAACCTTTTGACCTTTTTTGCTAGTTTGTTTCATGCCAAAACCTTTTTTGAATTGTTTCCTCGGGTGTTACCCATTCTGCCAGCGCCGTTAATGATTGCAGGGCAATGGCTTGGCACACTCAGCGTGACGTTATTACTCGCATTGTTATTAGGGGGTGTGCTATGACGCAACCGGCCCGTTCTGATGAACCGATTTGGTGGGCTTTATTTAGTGCCGGCGGTGTGTGTTTTGCCGTGCTGATCCCAGGGTTAATTCTTACCCTCGCGATTGCCTATCCTTTGGGATTATTACCGGAAAACGCTTTAGATTATGCAAAAATACGCCAGTGGCTCTTTAGCGATTATTGGGGATTAGCAGGCTTAGTGCTGGTGGGCGCAGGGCTGTGTATGCCGCTGTTTCATGCCATGCACCGCGTGCATCATGGTATGCATGACTTAATGCTCAGAGCGGGCGGCTGGGGTAAAGTGCTCTGCTATGGTAGCGCCAGCTTGTTAAGTGCAATGGCGCTGTATTTTTGGTATTTAGGCCTAAGTGCAAGCTAAACCCCCGACGCCGCAGCGTCAGAGTCAGGATTAAGCTAAGATATCAGCAGCAAATTGGCGTAATCTGGGATAGAAGTCTTTGTCTAATTGCGCCAACTGATCTTGTTCCACTAAGACCTCACGCAGAATCTCTTCTGTGGTAAGGGGGTTCGCCAGTACCACGCGAAAGACGATTGTTTCTTGTCGATCATAGCGCACAGGAGTTAACCGGGTACGAGAGACAAAAGATTTCCCCTCTTCCCGCTGCCGTTTTTGAATAAACTGCGTTAAACCATTTAACAGCTCATTGATACGGCGGCGTTGCTCAGGCGTGCCATGCGCCAGCGCTTTTTGCACCTGCGCGGGAACATAGCGATAGGTCAAAATGCACAGTTCAGGCTCAGTGATCAGCTCAAAATCAATATTATGGCTAATCAGCGTGGCAAAGTACTTGGCTTTTTCGATACTGCGTTCAATTAAGATCTGATAGCCTTTATAGCCAATCACTTGCAAACACGCGTGCACCAGCATTGCCATGCCCGGCCTAGAACCTTCTAAGGTTTGGCTGCCGAGATCTTTAGAGCCCTTACGCAATATATATTCAGCATGATGCTCAATCGCATTTGCCGCAGACGGATGTTTAAACACCACCATGCCCGCGCCCATTGGCACATACATTTGTTTATGCGCATCAATGGTCACCGAGTCGGCGCGCTCTATGCCCGCAAGCAGAGTTCGGTGCTTAGCCGAAAATAACGTCGCACCGCCCCAGGCGGCATCAACATGGAAATGACACTGATATTCAGCGGCCAGATCGGCCAATTTATCTAACGGATCCACGTTACCGGTTTCTGTTGCACCGGCCACTCCGACAATCGCTAACACTTTAATCTGCTTTTGCTGTAGCTCGTTCAACACCCGGCGCATCTCGGTAATATCGGCTTTGTTATTCGCGTCAGTTTTTATCGAAATAACCGAATCACGGCCAATGCCAAGCACATCAGCCGCTTTACCTAACGAGTAATGCCCCCGCTCAGACACGACAATGGCTAACCCTTGATAACCGTAATGCTGCATCGCGCGGAATAAGCCCTCTTTTGCAATACCTTTAAAATCACCCTCAGCTTTCAGTAGTTTGTTACGCGCAATCCATAATGCGGTAATATTGGCAATGGTGCCGCCAGAACAAAACGCGCCGAGCGAGTGATTGGCACTGTGCATCCATTTTTTATAGAACCCTTCGCGCTCGCCGTACACTAAATGGTGCATCATGCCGAGTACTTGCCGCTCTAATGGCGTAAAGGCTTTCGAGGTTTCAATCTTCACCAAATTTTGATTAAGCCCTACCATCATTTTCGACAGCGGCAACACAAAATAGGGTAAGGCTGACGTCATATGGCCAATAAAGCTGGGCGCTGCCGTATGCACAGAGTGTGCAACCAGCTTTTGCATAATGCTTTCGGTATAGTCAGAGACAAAACTGGGTTGTTCTGGGATCTGGTATGCCTGAAAATCCCGCTCGATTTGCCATAGCGGTTTTTCGACAGCAACAATGCTCTCGTTTAAAAAACCAGCCAAATTCTGCGACAAATTCTGCTCAATAATACTCAGTGTCGAGTCCGGTGCTTCCGGTACAGTAAAGATCCGCCACAACGCTTCTTCCGAAGCGGTTGCTTGTCGTTTTGTTTGGTCATTCATGCCTTTCAGTACCTTGCTGCATTCGATTAACCCTAGGTTGGTTTATACACCAACCTGGAGTGTTATGGTTGCAACCATTAAATGTCTGCAAAAATCATATCCCTGTATCCGGGATTTAGTATTTAGCTACGCAAACCTATACCTTTGTTAATAAGATACATGGCATAACTGAATAAAACGATAATAAATCCTAAAACTACTGCTAGCGCTAACCACAGACTGACGTCTGAATACCCTAAGAAACCATAGCGAAAGGCGTTAACCATATACACTATTGGATTTAAAGCAGCAACTTTTTGCCAAAAACCAGGCAATAACGACAACGAGTAAAACACCCCTCCCAAATAGGTTAATGGCGTTAAGACAAAGGTGGGGATGATACTAATATCATCAAAGGTTTTCGCATACACCGCGTTGATTAAGCCACCTAAAGCAAACAGCATAGACGTTAAAATCACCGTAACAATAATGATCGCCAAATTATGAATTTGGATCGTCACAAAAAACAACGACAAGATGGTTACGATTAAACCGACCAACATGCCACGCGCCATACCACCGCCAATATAACCCAGCACGATGATAAAATTTGGCACTGGCGCAACTAATAACTCTTCGACATTACGTTGAAACTTCGCACTAAAAAACGATGAGGCAACATTAGTGTAAGAATTGGTGATCACCGACATCATAATTAGGCCAGGTACAATAAACTCCATATAGCTAAAGCCATTCATCTGACCAATACGTGAGCCAATCAAGCTACCAAAAATAACAAAATACAAACTCATGGTAATGGCGGGTGGCACCAAGGTTTGCACCCAGATCCGCATAAAGCGGGTAATTTCTTTATTTAAAATACTTTGTAATGCAATCAAGTACTGGCTTCTCATACTGCCACCTCCCGACCATGCTCTACTAAAGTAACAAACAACTCTTCTAAACGATTCGCTTTATTGCGCATCGATAGCACTTTGACGTCTTGCGCACTGAGTTGGCTAAAGATAGGGTTTAAGCCTTGCGATTTTTCTACATCCACTTCAATACTTTGTTCATCCAACTGTCGCCAAACAAAGTCGGTTAATTGTAAATTTGCAGGCAACTGTGCCACATCGAATATAAAGGTTTCTTTGCCCAGCTTGGCCAGCAATGCCTTCATAGTGGTGTTTTCAACAATATTGCCTTTATCAATAATGGCAATATTGCGACAGAGCATTTCGGCTTCTTCTAAATAATGCGTGGTCAGAATAATGGTGACACCTTGCTGATTAATGGTTTTTAAGAACTCCCACATCGAGCGGCGTAATTCGATATCCACGCCAGCGGTAGGTTCATCTAATATCAATAGTTTAGGCTCATGCATTAGCGCCCGCGCTATCATCAAACGCCGCTTCATACCACCGGATAACTCACGAGCCGGCGCCGACCGTTTTTCCCACAAACCAAGCTGCCCGAGGTACTTTTCGGCGCGTTTTAACGCCACCGTTTTCGGTACGCCATAATAACCCGCTTGATTGATCACAATCTGTAACACCGTTTCAAACTGGTTAAAGTTAAATTCTTGCGGTACCAACCCTAAGCAACTTTTCGCTGCTTCTAACTGTGTATCGATATCGAAGCCAAACACCCGCACCTTACCTTGCGTTTTATTCACCAACGAGCTGATCACACCAATAGTGGTGCTTTTACCTGCGCCATTCGGGCCAAGTAAGGCAAAGAAATCACCCTGCTTAACTTGCAAATCAATGCCTGACAACGCCACCGTGCCGCTGCCATAAATTTTATGCAGATCTGAAATATCCAGTGCAATTTCCAATGTTAACTCCTCTTTGAATACTTAGTTACCACCGTAGCCCCAACGCGCGACTAATTGCTGCGACAAACCCAGCTGGTCGAGAATACGTGCCACCATAAAATCCACTAAATCGCTGATCTGCTGTGGTTGATGATAAAAGCCTGGTGCGGCGGGCATAATACAAACCCCTAGCCGACTCAGCTTTAACATGTTTTCTAAATGGATGGCACTGAGTGGGCTTTCTCGCACCACTAAAATTAACTTACCGCCCTCTTTAATAACGACATCGGCGGCGCGCTCTATCAAGTTATCACTGGCACCTTGAGCAATCGCTGACAGACTCCCGGTTGAGCAGGGACACACCACCATCTGCCGCGGTGCGGCCGAGCCGGACGCGACTGGTGAAAACCAGTCATCTTTGCCATACACCTTGAGTAGTTCAGCGTCACATTGAAAATGTTGCTGTAATTGCGCAGCACAGCGCTCAGCGGCGGCGGGTAACTTAATATCATGTTCGGTAGCAAAAACCACACGCGCCGCACTAGAAATCAGCAAGTGCACTTTGACCTGTTGCTTTAACAACAATTCTAATAAGCGCCAGCCATAAGGCGCACCTGATGCACCGGTAAAGGCTAAGGTGATTTCTGTTGTGGATTGATTCATTAAGTGTTCCATTTATCTGTGAGGGCAGTCAGTAATTTCTGATGAATCCCGCCGAAGCCGCCATTACTCATAATGACAATGCTGTCACCGGGTTGAGCGGTTGCCACTAAACGCGTCAATAATTCATCAATATCGTAACTCACACTGGCCGGGCCATGAAGCCGCGCAACCAATTCACTCATCGACCAGCCGGCATTGCGTGGTTCAAACAGTAACACTTCATCGGCACTGAGTAACGCTTGCGGTAACGCGGCTTGATGTACGCCCAGTCGCATGGTGTTCGAGCGTGGTTCAAGTACGGCTATGATACGTTGCTGGCCCACTTTGGCACGTAAACCTTTTAAGGTCGTTTCAATCGCCGTGGGGTGATGTGCAAAATCATCATAGATAGCAATATTACCCGGTGTCCCTTTTAATTCCATACGGCGCTTCGGCGCAATAAAACGGGCTAAAGCTTCAATACTGACGACAACCGGCACGCCCGCATGGCGAGCCGCGGCAATGGCCATCATACCGTTATCGACATTATGCTGGCCGGTTAGCTGCCAAGTAACGCTACCTTGCAACTGTTGTTGCCAAAACACCTGAAATGCCGAACCATCCGCTTCCGTTAACGCGACTCGCCAATCGGTACCATAAGCTTCGCGTTGACTCCAGCAACCTAAGGCGAGTGTTTGCGCTACAGCCGGTACACCTTCCGGCGACACCACTAAACCTGAAGCCGGTACCGTGCGCAACAGATGATGAAATTGCCGTTGAATGGCGGCCAAATCTGGGAAAATATCCGCATGATCATATTCAAGGTTGTTAATCACTAAGGTGCGTGGCCGGTAATGCACAAACTTCGAGCGTTTATCAAAAAACGCCGTGTCATATTCGTCGGCTTCAATTACAAAAAACGGCGCATCGCCTAAACGGGCAGAGCAATCGAAGTTTTGTGGCACACCACCAATTAAGAAGCCCGGTTTTAAACCGGCATACTCGAGGATCCAAGCTAACATACTTGCGGTGGTGGTTTTACCATGCGTGCCGGCGACGGCAATCACCCAACGCTGCTGCAAGAGTTGCTCGGATAACCATTGCGGCCCTGAGCTATAAGCTAAGCCGTGTTCTAATACATACTCCACCGCAGGGTTGCCGCGAGACAGCGCATTACCAATAATCACCAAGTCAGGTGCAGGTTCCAACTGGGCAGGATCGTAACCTTGCGTTAAACTGATGCCAAGTTGTTGCAGTTGCGTGCTCATTGGCGGGTAAACATTGAGATCGGAGCCGGTGACGTGATGTCCCAAGGCTTTCGCTAATGCGGCGATGCCCCCCATAAAGGTGCCACAAATACCTAAAATATGAATATGCATATATCTTTTCTCTTAACAATCGCCGGCTATTGTAACAAATGCAGATAAAGCTGCGATGAAAACTGCAATTTAAGGAAAACTTCTTTAAAATAACTATTGCTGTTAACAGCAAACCTCTGACCCGATAAGAAAAGGACCTACTATAATGCGTCGCATCTCCCCCGTACTGCAACAAGATGGCGTGGATCCAGACCTGATCTCGCTTTTGAAGACTATTCTCGCTGCCTGTCGTGAAATTGCCTTTCGGGTAAGTCAAGGTGAACTGGCCGGTGTTTTAGGATCAACCCTGGCCGAAAATGTCCAAGGCGAAACACAAAAAAAACTCGATATTATCGCCAACGAATTACTCAAAGAAATTATCTTAGAAACCGGTGTTGTCAAAGCAATTAGCTCTGAAGAAGAAGACACCATAGTACCGGGTAACCCTAATGGGCGTTACTTAGTCACGTTTGATCCGCTCGACGGCTCATCTAACACCGATATTAACAGCCTACTCGGCACTATTTTCTCAATTCTTCCCGCTGATGCCGCAAAAGAGGCTGATGATGCCAGTCAATTTTTACAACCCGGTACGGCACAAGTTGCCGCAGGTTATGTGCTCTACGGTCCGTCGACCATGTTAGCGCTAACGACCGGTAAAGGCACGCGTCTGTACACCTTAGATAAAACCTATGGCGGCTTCTTATTAACCGAAGACACGGCGACTATTCCTAAATACACCGCCGAATTTGCAATTAATATGTCAAACCAACGTTTTTGGCAGCCTGCTATGCAGGAATATATGGCCGATTTACTAAAAGGCAAGGAAGGGCCTCGTGGTAAAAACTTTAATATGCGCTGGATCGCCGCGATGGTCGGTGATGTACATCGCGTATTGTGCCGTGGCGGCATCTTTATGTATCCACGCGATAACAAAGACCCGAGCAAGCCCGATAAACTGCGTTTAATGTACGAAGCTAACCCGATGAGCTTTTTAGTAGAGCAAGCCGGTGGGGCAAGTTCAACCGGCTATGAACGTATTATGGATATCGTGCCCACCGATATTCACCAGCGTGTGGCCGTCATTTTAGGCTCAAAACATGAGGTCGAGACCTGTGTTAGCTATCATGCTAAGCAGCCCAACTAAGACCAATAACTTATAGCGAATTTTACGGGTGTCATTATAATGTCGCCCAGCCATTAACCAGAGGACCAAGCGATGAGCTTAAGCGATGTAGCTGCAGGTAAAAACCTGCCAGACGAAATTAACGTAATTATTGAAATTCCAGCTAATGCTGACCCGATTAAATACGAAGTCGATAAAGATACTGGCACGGTATGGGTTGACCGATTTATGTCGACCCCGATGTTCTACCCTTGTAACTATGGTTTCGTTAACCAAACCTTATCGTTAGATGGGGACCCAGTTGACGTTTTAGTGCCAACACCTTATCCATTAGTACCAGGTGCGGTAATCAAGTGTCGTCCGGTTGCCGTTCTGCATATGGAAGATGAAGCAGGCCAAGATGCCAAAGTATTAGCGGTTCCAGTCAGTAAACTGACGAAGCTGTATGATCATATCCATGATGTGAATGACGTGCCTGAACTGCTGAAAAAACAAATTCAGCACTTCTTTGAACGTTACAAAGAACTGGAAAGCGGTAAGTGGGTAAAAGTAACAGGTTGGGGTGATGTTGCTGCCGCCAAAGCCGAGATCATGACCTCATTTGAACGCGCGAGCAAGTAACCTCATTACGCCATAAGCCGGCATCATTGGCTTATGGCGTTTAACTGCATTAATTTTCTGCTAAGTAAGCCATTAATTCAGCATGTGGCAGTGGTTTAGCGAAGAAATAACCTTGAACTTCATCACACTGCATTTGAGTAATCACCGCCAACTGCTCTGCCGTTTCTACGCCTTCAGCAATGGTTTGTAAGCCAATACGCTTACCTAAATTGATAATGGTTTCAGCAATTAAGCCACCATCTTGCTGATCAATTGCATTAATGAAAGCCCTGTCTACTTTAATGCGATCCAGCGGTAATTGTTGTAAATAACTTAACGACGAAAAGCCGATACCAAAATCATCTATCGCGACCTTAATACCAAAGCTTTTCAGCTTTTGTAATGCACTGATCACCCTATTCGGTTCGTCCATCACCACCGATTCGGTGATTTCCAGTTCTAACAGATGTGGCGCAACCTGATAACGCTGAATGGTTTCGATAACCGAGGGCACAAAGTGTGCTGACCGAAATTGCGGCATCGACACATTCACGGCAATACGCAGACCATGATAACCGGCCTCGGCTAAGCGCTGTAATTGCTGACAAGCCTGTTCTAGTACCCATAAACCAATATCTACAATCAACCCTGAATACTCCGCCAATGGAATAAACACGGCCGGTGAAATATATTGATTCGGCTGATGAGGCCAACGTAATAAGGCTTCCATTCCAACTACTTTTTGCGTTTTGATACACAGTTGCGGCTGATACCATAACTCCAATTTATCTAGAGCAAAGTCGGCTCTGAGCTTACGCAACATGTTTAAGCGATTACTGACTTCATCCTCCATCGAAGGCTCGTAATATTGATGGTGCACTCCCAAAGTCTTTTTAGCTTTATTCAGCGCAATATAAACATGCTTCATAATGACCATGCCCTGCTCACCCGAGTCGCGTAAACGGCAAATACCAAAGGTAGCATTAACTTGCAGGCTATGCTCAAACGCTTGAAATGGCGAACTGAATACCGCTTTTAACCGCGTGGGGGTTAACTGGTCTTCTGGGCCCACTAAGGCGAAGACATCCGCCCCCACCCGGCCCAACTGACAGCTAATGCCAAAATGTTCGATCAAGCGCAGCGTAACAGCAACCAACAGTTCATTACCCACCTCTTGACCCAGGCCATCATTCACATCTGAGAAATGATCAATATCCACCAGTACGGCAACCATATTGTCGGGTTCAAACCGTCGCGTATCCTGCAAGATTTGAATAAACTCATTACGATTCGGCGTTTTGGTTAACGGGTCAATATAGGCCGCATGTCTTAATTGTTGGAATAAAGCGACATTCTCATAACCAATCGAGATATTGGTTAAAAATACTTCGATAAGTTGCTGATCCGCGGTATCAATAGGTCGATTGGTTTCAATATAAACGGCGGCATTGTGTTTCTCGTTGCCTAAATATAAAACGGTGTCACGTTCCGTGAAGATATGCCGTTTACTCAATAGACACAGATTAATTTGCTCAACAATCCGTTTATTCTCTAAGCGTTCTAATTGGCATTTAATGTAAGGCGCGTAATGCCCGGCTGCACCCAATACATAAATACGATCACTTGCCGAGCCGTCATCTTCAATCTGCGCACACAAAACACCTTCAGCGTGCAAGCCAATTAACGAAGAAATTTGCGTGACCACGCCTTCAGAGAATTCATGTAATGAATGCTGTTCCAGCAAATTGGCACCGGCACTGATGATTTTTTGTAAACCAAGGCGATTTTGATTAATGGTTTTAATTTGCTGATAGGAACGAATGGAAGAAATAATCGAGGTAACCAGTTTACTGCGGGTCAGTTCTGTTTTCGTTTTGTAGTCGTTGATATCGTATTCTTTGATAACACTTTCTTCAGGCGCATAACCTGGCTGACCGGTGCGCAAGACAATACGTAACTCATCCATACGCAATTCGTCTCGAATACGCCGCACGACCTGTAAACCGGCGTCATCGGTCTCCATCACCACATCGAGTAAAACCAACGCTGTATCAGGCTGTTTCAGTAAAAAATCGATGGCTTGCTGCCCGGAGAAGGCATGATGAAATTGCAAACGCTTACCTAGCACGATCAAATCATTCAGCGCCAGTTTGGTTACGGTGTGGATTTCTTCATCGTCATCGACGATCAACAGATGCCAAACGTCGAGTTCATGCAACGGTGTAGTCGGCGCATGTTCATCGTCTGCTAAAAACAGAAATCCTTCATCTGCGTTATTTTGTATCATCGGCCAACCTTTATATTAACGTCCTGCTAATTTAACCGCTTCCTAACTGCAAAGGGCGTGCTGCTAATCCCCTAATAGGTATGCGCATAGCTTAGATTTTTAATGTAGCTGATAATGCGCTAACAGTGCTGCAAATTTACTCGGTTCTAACGGCTTTAACAAGATATCATCCATACCTGCTTTTTTAAATTCGGCAATTTCTGCCGGTAATGCATGCGCGGTAAACGCTAATATGGGTGTATGTTGATATCCGGGTAAAGCTCGCAACTGTTTCGCTACTTCGATACCCGACATATCAGGCAAACGAATATCTAATAAAATCATATCAAATTGCTGATGCAAGCACAGCTGTAACACCTGCTTACCGGTTAAAGCTGAAGCGAGCTGCACCGGCTTGTTTTGCAGCAGGATATTAATAAAAGCTTGGTTCGTTTCATTGTCGTCGACCACTAATAAACTTTTATGCCGCTGGCTTTTTAACACCTCGACAGCGTGTTGCTGTAGCATCATTAAACTAAATTCTGCACTCGCTATGCAAGGCAATAGTGCTTGCCAATGCGATAACGTTAACTCTGGAGCAAAAGCTTGTATGTTAATACTGGCTTGATAAGAGGAAATTAATTGCTGCCAAGCTTCATTGGGTTGTTCTGCCGGCAAAAACATTAATAACCGCTGTGGCGCTGTCTGCTCTAATTTGCGTTTTAACTCTGAAAAATGACTGCAAGCACTTACCTGCACCGCTTGGCTAGCTAAGCCTGCTAAACGACCCTGTAGCCTGTCGCTATCTTGATCAAACACCAGTAAGCGATCCACAGGACTACTAAAGGTCACCCCTTGAAGCGCAACCGGAAAACGCAAGCGAATACTTGAGCCGAGCCCTTCTAATGATTGCACCTGTAACTCAGCCTGTAACAACTTAACCATCAATTGTAATAGGGCTACATCAACATCGCGCCATTGCCAGTTTGACGATTTGGCCTGGCTGATATGCTCAATAATATGCGCAGGTAAACCATTGCCATCACAGCTCAGATGCAGCAGCAGATGAGGCTGCGCTGTGGCTTCTAAGGTCACTCGGCATAAAATACGCTGAGTATTCTCAGAGCGTACCGCCAACAACAACATCGCTTGTAAACTGGCTTGTAGCACTTCCTCGTCTAACAATACATCAAAATTTATATTATCTGGGCCTTCTACCCAATCAATACTGGTTCCTTGTGCCAGGATCTTATGCAAAGCACCAAACTGTTGCGGTAACCAATGCACCAGCGATAACGGATCTTTTTTTAAACTACGCGGATTAAACTGAAAGAGACCATACAAAAAATGCAACCGCAATAACGTTTGAAACACTGCCACTGATAATTGCTCTTGTCGCTGCCACAGTAATTTACAGTGCTGTAACCAAGCTGACATTTGTTGGCGCAGTATGTCAGCCTGCTCGGTCAAGACACTGCTTTGTTGTTGTTGGGCCGTACATTGCTGCTGCAAAAATTGCTGCTGTTGCGCCGCATTCTCTAACTGCTGTTGCAAACTCAGTTGCTGTTGCTCTGCCTGTACACGCCAGTCAAGTAACGCCTGTACATCAGACGGCACATTCGACAGCCCACGGGTTTCGGTATCAACGGCGGTCAGGCGATCTAGCCATAAGTTACGTTGTTGTTGCCAAAGATAGACCATCCATAACGTTAGCATAAAAAATACAGTAAAAATTAAACCACTAATACTCAGAGGTAACAGCACTGACGGCCAAGTTTCGGCGGTTTCAGGTAGGATTAATAGAAAAGCATCGGGCGTTTTAAAATGATCAAATTGGCCTGACGCGGCAGACCAAATCATCAACGGTTGTAAAGCCACACGACCTTGCTCAGTTTGTAACAACTGATATTGCCGACTTTGCGTTTCAATTTTAGATGGTAATGCGGTCAAAGCGCCGGTGCTGGCTAATTGTATGCCATCAGATTGATAAACGCCGAGTGCGGCAATCGGTAGTAAGGCGCTGAACTGTAATTCATTAAGATGGGAACTAAGTTGCTCAGCCGACGTTTGTAATAACAAGGGTTTTAAACTGATTTTTAACAGATCGGCATATTGCTGCAGCTGGCGCTGCGCCTGTTGATCAGCAACGCGGACTTGCCAGCTAAATAAGACGGCCGCCAACATAAGGCAGGCGGCGACATAGATAAGCGTAAGATTTCGGAAAAGCTGCGTCAACATCGTGCTCTTTAAGCATAATAAAGACGGTTACTATATGGCTTAAGGCTAATAGTAACAAGTCAAACCAGAATACTTAGGCTTTTTTAACTAAAAGTGCAATTCTACGCCGGCAAAAGCGCCTTTAAATTGTAAATCGGCGTACAAATCATCGATATCATCCAAACGTAAATCGACTGTGCGATAACCCACTTTCAAGCGCAGATCTATCAGCAGATTGTCAACCAGCTGGTAGCCAATTCCCGCTTGAGCATCATATAAATGACTGTCTTGCCAGCGCGTAGCATTCGCCGTTGCAAATACATCTAACCCCGTACCAAGGATACCAATACGCGTATCGACATACAGCATCGGCACAACTTGGTTAATATCTTGAATCGTTCCAACGGAAGCTGAACGGGCTTCGGCATAGCCTTTTAAATGTTTCGCAGTGACACCTAAATCTAGGGTGATTAAGCCATTATCTAACACTTCATAATACAAGACATAATCCGTACTGCTGAGATCCAGCTCAGTGGCTATGTTAGTACCTTGAATGTAATTGACGCCACCAAAAGTAAAAGTGCTATTGAGCAGTGTATTACCTTGTGTTTCCAAGGTTTGATATTGAATACGCAAATTAGGCAGTAGCGGCAACGGGTGCTCTAACGCCAAGTAAAAAGATTGCTGAGATGCATCTTCAAAGTTAAAGGCCTGTGTTTGCTCAGAATTAGCGAAACCACCATTTACTTGAGTTTGCCAGTAATCGGCACCGGCATAGAGACCTAATACGGTATCTGCTTGCACTGTCGTGCTGAGCAACAACAAAGAACCTAATACACCCATACACTTTTTCATTTTACTATCCTTGTATTAACAACTCTGATAAATCAATTAATGCCGCATTAGCGCGTGAAATATAATTAGCCATCACTAAACTATGATTGGCCAGCACCCCAAAACCACTCCCGTTTAACACCATAGGGCTCCAAATCGGTTGCTGTGTCGCTTCCAGTTCGCGAATAATTTGCTGCAAACTGACCATGGCATTACGACGTTCTAATACATCAGCAAAATCAACCTCAATCGCCCGCAGGTATTGTAATAACGCCCAGGTCGCACCACGGGCTTCGTAAAATTCATCATCCAATTTCCACCAACTGGTTTTTAACCACTGTTTTTCGGGGGTCGTTGTAGATTGACGTGCAGCAGCATCACCCGCTAAATCCGTATTTAAACGCTCTTGCCCTACACTTGCGCTTAAGCGTTGCGAATAACTGCCCAAGCGCTTTTCAACGTTTTTTAGCCAGTCGCGTAAATTATCCGCGCGAGCATAAAACTGGCTATCGTTCTGTTTTGGATCCATTAAAGCTTGCCGATACATATAAAACTGTTCAATTGCTTTACGGTATTCTGATTCGGCGCTGGGTAACATCCAGCTTTGATGATCAATATTTAATTGCGGCTGCGCCACTTTAAGAAATGCATTTTCGGCCGATTGGGATTGCGAACGGCTGAAATCTTTACGCAACGCTAGCGCTAGATCACGTGACATTTCTAGTACACCAAATTCCCATGCTGGCATATTGTCTAGCAAGCTAAAAGGCGGTAAGACATCATTTGCCATATAACCGCCCGGCTTGTTTAACAGCGTTTCACTTACTTGAATTAAAGCGGTAGTGGTACTGTAGCCAGCAACACGCTGCTGCTCAGTGCTAATGCTGTTTGTTGCAGTAGCGGGTAACACCATGGCAGGCTCTCGACTGACCCACCAACTGAGCATCCAAAACAACAATAACAAGATAATGGCAGACCAACTGCCAATCATAGATTTATTCATGGTTTCTCCTATCGGCGTGGCATGGCCACTAACGGGAATGCAAACTGTAACTGGCTTCCGTCTTTAAATTGAAGAGTGACCGGTACCGTTTCACCAATCACCAGCGGTTGCGTTGGCGTAAACATCATCATATGCAAACCGCCTGGGGCAAAAATCAAGCGCGCACCGGCATCGACTTCAATGCTAGCTACTTCAACCATGCGCATCATGCCATCTTGTTCGATATGTTGGTGTAGTTCAATTACCTCAAAAGCGGGACTACTGGCAGAGACTAACTCAATGGATTTTGTTGAGTCATTTTGCAATTGAAAGTAACCTGCCGTTACCGTGCGACCGGGCAAGGGCGCACGCACTTCTGCTTGGGTTAACTGCAGTTCAGCTGCACTTAATGCCGCACTGGCTAAACACAAAGCACTGCAACACATAAAGAAAAAATATCGCATCTTACTGATCCTTGCTGGTTTGACCTACCTTTATCTTACACCAAAACCACTACAGCGACAGTGTAAATCCGGTTTTGATCCGTGCAGCTTGCTCAATCGTTGGCGTTTTTTTGCGACGAGGCTTGCTAAAGCGCCACACCACTAAAGCCGGTAACATGCCTAAAATAAAGCCAAGTAACGGCATAAGGTAAATCAACAGCAGAGTATCATGTTGAAATAACATCATTTGCCACCTGCCTTATGATTAAACAGGCGGTTTAACGGATTTAAGAATGACATAGACGGCTCCTTGCTTAAGCATCATCCTAGAATCAGGAACATGCCTAAGTTGTTTCAAGTGCCGTGCCAGTAAACAGAGAAACCATAAGGCTATGAATTATATATAAAAAATAAAGTCAGCGAAATGCTAAGGTGATTACTCGATAGCTGAAAATAAAAAAAGTGGCGAAAATCACCACTTTTTTAAGATTTAGCTTACTCAGGTACTTTGGCCAAAGCCGCTTCAAGTAAGGTCGGAGTCGCGCTGCTGAGATGGCCTTGCTCACTGAGTAAACGTCGCCACTGACGTGCTCCCGGTAAGCCCTGAAATAGCCCGAGCATATGCCTAGCGATATGCCAAAACCGCGCACCTTGCTGCATTTGCTGCTCTATATAAGGTAACATCTGCCGCACGAGTTGATGCTGCGAAAGTACTTGATGCGCATCGCCATATAGCTGCGCATCCACTTCGCTCAACATGTAAGGGTTAGTGTAGGCTTCTCGCCCAATCATCACACCATCAAGTTGTTTTAAATGTGTCGCGGCCTCAGCTAAAGTTTTAATACCGCCGTTAATACTGATATCTAAAGCCGGGAAATCCTGTTTTAACTGATAAACTCGACCATAATTTAGCGGTGGAACTTCACGATTCTCTTTTGGGCTTAAGCCCTTTAACCACGCTTTACGCGCATGGATAACAAACTGCTGACACCCCGCATCCGCCACAATTTGCACAAAATCTTGTAAAAATTGATATTCATCTGAATCATCAATACCAATACGTGTTTTTACTGTAATAGGAATCGCAACCTGATCTTGCATGGCTTTCACACAATCAGCTACTAGTTGTGGCTGTGCCATAAGACAGGCGCCAAACATACCGTTTTGCACGCGATCTGATGGGCAACCAACATTAATATTGATTGCATCATAACCACGCTGTTCCGCCAGTTTAGCGCAAGTGGCCATATCTTTTGGAACAGAGCCGCCTAATTGCAATACCAACGGATGTTCTTGTTCGTTATAGCCAAGGTAATCGCCTTTACCGTGAATAATGGCACCGGTAGTGACCATTTCGGTGTACAGCACTGCATGCTGGCTCATTAAACGATGAAAATAACGACAATGCTGATCGGTCCAATCGAGCATGGGGGCAACAGAGAGTCGTTGCGGTAACAGTTTTAGCGTCAAAGCAGGAAGTCCTCTTAACAGCGCAATTAGGCATGTACCAAATAGCTAGTGAGTTTTTTCACCATAGGCAGTACCAATAACAAGGTAGGAAAAGCAATTACCCAAGACAAACCCCAAGCGGATAACCAGCCAGAAAAGGTAAATGCAGGCCACCCCAGACTACTTAGCGTACTCACCAAGGACACAATACAGGTCATCATAATAGATAATAACAAGGGCATAACCAGCCCTGCCGTTTTCGCGGGTAATCGAGGCATAAGATTTTTATTTATCTCTACAAACGAGTGAATGACTCACCAATAAAACCGTTGGCAATTATACCAAAAACCTAAGCAGAAAGCAGTTGTTGTCAGCAAGCATATAACATTAGCTAGCAACATGCTCAAGCTGGCAGTGTGCAAGCAATATGGTACACTGACAACAGAAATGGAGTGGAGACTAAGTATGTCAACTGAGAGTTTAGTGTCACGAGCCAAAGCCATCTGTGTGCAAAATGGCGCGCGCTTTACCGCGATCCGCGAAAAGGTCTTTCGTTTAATGGCCGAAAACCAAGGTGGCCAAGGTGCTTATGATTTATTAGAGCAGTTAAAACAAAGTGAACCCGCCGCGAAACCGGCGACTATCTATCGCGCTTTAGAGTTTCTGACAGAACAAGGTTTTATCCACAAAATTGAATCTAGTAACGCCTTTATGTTGTGTCATCATTTTGAAAAACACCACCCTGCACAGTTACTGATTTGCGAAGTGTGTGGCAATGTTACCGAATTGCATTCTAACGCTTTGCAAACCGAATTTAGCCGTCAAGCGGCCCTGCAAGGATTTGATATTCACCATCAAACCATTGAAGCAAGAGGTAAGTGTCGGAATTGCCGTGAAAATTAAGTATCTTGCGAGCAATCATGCTTGTATTACACTAAAAAAACTTCTAGGCTTAGTATTGCGTGTTAGGCGAACGCTTGTATAAACCCCAAAGGCATTTACATGAATGTTGAATACGTAAACCCATTTTTGTCCTCTTTGGTCAATGTGTTATCGACAATGGCCAATACCAAAATTGTGCCTGGACAGCCTCGCATTAAAAAGAATGAAATTGCAAATGGCGATGTCTCTGGTTTAATTGGCATGGTTGGCCCCACCATGAAGGGGTCTTTTTCGGTTAGCTTTGATGAGTCGTTAGCCATTGAAATTATGTTTCGGATGCTAGGCGAGCGGCCAACAAAAATAGATGCCGATGTTACTGATATGGTCGGTGAGATCACGAACATGGTTACCGGCGGCGCTAAGCGAATGTTAGGTGAAAAAGGCTACGAATTTACCATGGCAACACCGATTGTTGTTTCTGGCAAAAGCCACACTATTACTCATCGCTGCGATGGCCCAACGATCTTAATGCCGTTCACTTCAGACTTTGGCAAAGTACATATTGAAGTGACCTTTGATAAATAGCTCGAACGCTAAAACGGCTGGGCCCTCTCAGCCGTTATCACCTAAATACTGATACTGCACGCGTGGCGTAATATTACACAGCAATTCATAAGCGATAGTTTCTGCCTGAGCAGCCACTCGTTCTATCGCTAGTTCGGGCCCCCACAACACTGCTTCATCACCAATCTTATCTTTGCAGAAATGACCTAAATCAACGGTAATCATATCCATCGATACCCTACCTGCTAAAGGCACTTCACGGCCATTTAGCCACACCGGCGTGCCATTAGCCGCATGCCGGGGATAACCATCACCATAACCCACCGCGATCACGCCGATAAAAGTATCTGTTTTGGCTCGCCAAAGCCCAGCATAACCGACAGTGTCACCTGCCTTAACCTTACGGATAGCAATTAAACGGCTACTTAAACGCATCACAGGCTGCAATTGATGATCCGCCCCCTGTTTACCAACAAAAGGTGAAATACCATGCAACATTAAGCCGGGTCTAACCCATTGGCCATGCGTGGCAGGCCAGGCTAAAATTGCCGCAGAATTGGCTAAACTGTGTTGCTCGGCTTTATCGGCACACAGCTGTTGAAATAATGCGAGCTGCTTCGAAGTGGTTGCTGAATCAAGTTCATCAGCGCAACTAAAATGACTCATCAAACGAATGCCGGGCAACACGTTAGAGCATTGCCACAATCGCCGATACACATTATCAACTTCAGCTGGGTCAATGCCCAAACGGTGCATACCCGTATCAATTTTCAGCCAAACCTTTAATTGGCCTTCTAACGGGGTCTGCTCTAAGGCTTGCAGTTGCAGCTCGTTATGAACAATGGTTTGCAGGTTATTGGCTAATAATAAGGGTAACTCTGCCGCCTCGTAAAACCCTTCTAACAACACTATGGGTTTAACAATACCCGCGGTTCGCAAAGCGAGTGCCTCATCAATGCGCGCTACGGCAAAAGCATCAGCGGCAGTCAGTTTTTGTGCCACCTTCACTAAACCATGACCATAGGCATTGGCTTTTAATACTGCGAGCACCTGACTGTCTGGCGCTAATTGCTTCACTCGCTGTAAATTCTGTTGTAACGCCAGCAGATCGATCTGCGCAACAGGACGCCGACTCATTAATACTCGTCCTCAAAACGAGCACTGCCGGCATAATTATCAAAGCGCGAGTAATGGCCATGAAAGGTTAAGCGTACTTTGCCGATGGGGCCATTCCGCTGTTTACCGATGATGATTTCCGCCAAACCTTTATCTTGGCTTTCATCGTTGTACACTTCATCTCGGTAAATAAACATAATCAAGTCGGCATCTTGCTCAATAGAGCCCGATTCACGTAGGTCTGAGTTTACCGGTCTTTTATCTGCCCGCTGCTCTAACGAGCGGTTCAACTGCGACAAGGCCACCACCGGCACTTTTAATTCTTTGGCCAGCGCTTTTAATGAACGAGAGATTTCAGCAATTTCTAAGGTGCGGTTTTCTGACATACCTGGCACCGTCATTAACTGCAGATAGTCGACCATGATCATACTCAGGCCACCGTGCTCTCGGGCAATGCGTCGTGCCCGCGAACGCACTTCTGTTGGGGTTAAACCTGATGCATCATCAATATACATTTTGCCTTTGCTGTTGAGTAACTCAATGGCGGATGATAAGCGTGCCCAATCTTCATCTTCTAATTGGCCGGTGCGTACCTTAGTTTGATTGATCCGGCCCAACGAGGCCAACATCCGCATCATGATTTGGTCGGCGGGCATCTCTAAGCTGAAAATTAAGACTGGCTTATCACTGGTAATCGCAGCATGTTCACACAGGTTCATCGCAAAGGTGGTTTTACCCATCGATGGACGTGCCGCCACGATAATTAAATCGGAAGGCTGCAAACCATTGGTCATTTTATCTAAATCGGTGTAACCCGAAGAAAGCCCCGTCACACCCGTTTGCGGGCTACGGTATAAAGCATCGATTTTATCAATGGTCTTCGCCAAGATATTATTAATTGGCTCAGGACCTTCATTAGCGTTGGCGCGTTGCTCGGCAATTTTAAACACTTTGGTTTCGGCAAAGTCGAGCAATTCGGCACTGGTACGCCCTTGCGTATCATAGCCGGCATCGGCAATATCATGCGCGACTGAGATCATGTCGCGCACTACAGCACGCTCACGGACGATCTCCGCATAGGCCATAATGTTGGCGGCACTGGGCGTGTTTTTAGCTATTTCGCCCAAGTAGGCAAAACCACCAATATCATCTAATTGTTGATTGGCTTCTAAGGCTTCTGAAACAGTAATTAAGTCTATCGGCTGATTAGCTTCAGCTAAGCGTGACATCGCACTGAAAATAAAACGGTGCGAGCGTAAATAGAAGTCTTGCTCCACCACTTTTTCTGAGACGCGATCCCAGGCTTCATTGTCTAACATCATGCCACCAAGCACAGACTGTTCAGCTTCAATAGAATGCGGCGGCATCTTAATGGCGGCGACTTGCTTATCTTTTACGTTACTCATAGGGTGTTCAAACTGCCGAGGGGAAATAACGGAATACTGTCTGTCATGCTAACCTGCAGCGCGCAGAAGTCAAAGTAAAGTCTGAAAAAATCTTAGGGTAATGCGAGGTGTGAAGCAGAGTAAAATAGTAAGCAGGAACGTGGAGTAGAGGAAAGCACACCGCCGCAGGGCAGTGTGCTTAATGCCTTAGGCTTCAGCGATCACAACAACTTTGATTGTTGCGATAACTTCAGCGTGTAACTGCAGATCGATTTCGAACTCGCCAGTTTCACGTAAAGTACCGTTTGGTAATTTAACTTCAGCTTTAGAAACAGCAACACCGGCTTCAGTGATCGCATCAGCGATATCACGAGTACCGATAGAACCGAACAGCTTGCCTTCGTCACCCGCTTTAGAAGCGATAGTCACTTCTGCAAGCTCAGTGATTTTTGCTGCACGCTCAGTTGCCGCAGCTAAATCAGTAGCTAACTTAGCTTCTAATTCAGCACGACGTGCTTCAAATTTCTCAATGTTAGCCTGAGTTGCTGGCACTGCTTTACCCTGTGGGAATAAGAAGTTGCGAGCATAACCAGACTTAACAGTTACATTGTCACCTAAACCACCAAGGTTCGAGACTTTGTCTAACAAAATAATTTGCATTGTCTATACCCCTCTGTATTAGCTGTGTGAGTCGCTGTATGGTAACAGGGCCAGGTAACGCGCACGCTTGATAGCGCGAGCTAACTGACGCTGATATTTAGCGCTAGTGCCAGTAATACGGCTAGGTACGATCTTGCCGCTTTCAGTAACGTAGTTCTTCAGAACGGCGGTATCTTTGTAATCAATCTCTACAGTGCCTTCTGCAGAAAAACGGCAGAATTTACGGCGACGGAAAAAACGTGACATTTGTCTGTCTCCTAACTTAATTGTTCAATCTGTTGCGCATGCAGGACCAGTTTTGCCTGACCACTGCGATTCTGATGTCGATTTAAAAAACCGGCCACTCGAATCATATTGCCCAACGTCAAATGCTGAGTTTGCTGTTGTAACGCTGTACCGCTTAGAACTACCTGCATTCGCACATAAGCTTGCCGGTTTAAACCCGACTCTTGTTGCATACTGCGGTGTTCCAGGGTTAATACAGTGTGCGGGATACCCGCCGGACTTTCACTGCGTTCAGGGTGCCGACAAATGGCGCCACTAAGCACATAGTAATTGTCCATTACCAACTTACTCGTCGTTTGCTACTTGCTCATCAGATTCACGAGGAGCACGATCACGGCGCTCATCACGTACCTTAGCCATTGGTGATGGCTCGATCACAGCACCATTAGTGCGCATAACCAGGTTACGTAAAACAGCATCGTTGTAGCGGAAGTTAGTTTCCAGCTCATCGATCACAGTCTGTGGTGCTTCCACGTTCATTAACACATAGTGTGCTTTATGTAACTTTTGGATTGGGTAAGCCAGTTGACGACGGCCCCAATCTTCAAGACGGTGGATAGTACCGCCAGCTTCTTTGATCGAACCAGTGTAACGTTCAATCATACCAGGCACTTGTTCACTCTGATCAGGGTGAACCATAAAAACGATTTCGTAATGACGCATTGTAGCTCCTTACGGTTAGTAAGCCTCGGGGGAACTCGGCCGGGTTCTCATAAAGGCAAGGAACGTGAGTTGAATGGCCGAAGGTCGCGTATTTTACGGAGTTAGCGAATAAATAACAAGCACTGATATGAGCATGACCAAAATACTTCAGAAAAACCCCGTTCGCAGTCGCCGCTCGGGGTTATTTCAAAGGTCAAAACCGATTAAAGCGTGTTTAAGGGTAGCACTTTACAACGTGCCGCAGTGAGCAAAGCGCTGTTACCCGAAGCGGGATGTTGGATCAGGCAGCCTCGTGCTGACTTCAGTAACACAAACCGATAAGCCGGCAAGGCATGCCGGCCATCTAAAGGGTTACCCTTAGCATCTAAGGGCATCCGCTGGCTAATATAGAGCTCAGCTTGCTGCATAAAAACATCATCGGCCAGTATTACTGAGTTTCCCCCCACGATGTCGGTTATAAAGGCTGACAGCTGTTGTTTTAAGGCGGCATCAACAGCCTCTAGTACCGCTGGCTCAGCCGCTCGACTTAACTGGCAACCACTTAACATCAGCACTAAAGATGCACCGATTAACAGCAGGCGTTTCACGGTTGTTGCTCCGCAGGTGCCAGCTCAGTAATCACTTTGTTGTGCAAGATAACATCACGATAGCGAGGATCTAACAGCGGCATACCACCGCTCAAAGAGGCTTCGCCAGTCGTCGATTGTACGTTGCTCGTCGCACTGGCTTGGCCTACGGCCAACGGTGGACAACTGTTATTTTGAGCATAATATAACGCCGCAGAAAATAAGCGTTCACTGGGATCGCCCAGCGGTTTACTGAAATCATCATTCAAAGCACAGCCTTTCACGTCGGCCGCAAACACTGGGTTATTTTTAGGAATGAATCCATCCGCATATTCGCCAAAGCCTTGCGCATTGACGCCGGTAAACTGAATAGTAAAGTAGGTTGTACCGCAGTTATCTGTTGGATAAAAACCGTAAGGCTTACCACAGGTCTTATTACCGACCAAGATCACCTCAACATTAATGCCTCGCAAACCGTTGATCAGCGCTTCACTAGCAGAGCAAGTGTTACCGGTACTTAAAATAAATACCCGGCTTAAATTTAAAGAAGGCAAGTCGGTGTTAGTCAGTCGATTACCTTCGTAATCGATTACTTTAGAATAAAACGGGATTGGCGCTAAGCTCGCCCCCGTGATCGGATTCGTATTGGGATACTTATCATTAAAGATAGTTCGTTCAAAAAACTGGTTTTGAATAATCGCAGGCCCCGTAACCATATAGCCAAGCTGTGAAGCTAAAGCTAACAAACCACCGCCGTTGTAGCGTAGGTCAATGACCAAATCTTTGACGTTAGCACTAGCAAATTGCTGTACCGCACTGATCAACTGCGGCTGTGCAGGTGCGATATGCGTATTAAACTGCATATAACCCACTTTACCGGTTGGTGTGTCTAGTACAGCCACATTTTGTACTGCCGAAGTACTGACATTCGCCGAGGTCATGCTGACCGTTTTACGAGTGCCATCGACCGCAGTAAACACAAAGTTAAAGGTTAAACCCGTTTCTGATGGAAAAAGCGCGCGGTTGAGTAAATCGACCCCGGCTTCAGAATTATCATTCACAAAGTCAACACCATTGATACTGACCAATTGATCACCGCGCGCTAAGCCGGCGTTTCGCGCCGGAGAATTGGGCTCGGTATAAGCAATGGTGATAGAGCGAGGTGGGCTATTTCGGCCAAAAGACCATTTAATACCGTAACCTGCGGTCACGCCCGCTTGGGTTTGTTGTTGATATTCAGCGGTGACTTCGGTGAAATGAAAATTGTCTTTAGGGGATCCCGAATCGGTCAATTGCTCGGTTCTGAGCAAGTCGAAATAGTTAGCGACCGAAAAAGGCGCAGGATCACGATCCGCGACTTCTCGATACCATAAATAACTGTTATTGGTCCAAGAACGCAGCCACATTTTTTCATGCATGCTGCTACCCGCGCGATCGGGATAGGCTTCGTTACTGAACGGATCAATACCACTTCGAGGTGTCTGGCAATAGTTTTTTAAGGTGCTTTCAGCAGGATATTGACCCGCGATCCACGTGGGTGGGGTAACACCGCTGCCGCCGCCTGAGCCAGAACCGCCACCGCTGGTAGGGGTTGAACTACCACCGCCTCCGCCGCCACAAGCCGTTAAACTTAAAGCAGCGCAAGACATCAGTATAGCTGTTGCAATAATTTTGCGATCCATAAACGAACCCTCGATTTAGCACCATAAAACCGGCAAAGATAAATTTACCAAAACTTAACATGGCTATTTAGCGTTATCAAGTGTGTTTACGCTAAGTGAGGACGCTAGGATCGGCTAAGCCCGGTTATTGAGCACGTTGACGTACCGCTTCAAATAAACAAATACCCGTCGCAACCGAAACATTTAAGCTAGAAACACTGCCAAACATCGGAATTTTTACCAATACATCACAGGTTTCCCGCGTTAAACGGCGCAGTCCCTCACCCTCAGCGCCTAACACTAAGGCTAATGGCCCTTGCAAATCAGCTTGATAGACTAAGGTTTCTGTTTCGCCAGCCGTACCCACCACCCATACCCCAGCTTCTTGCAGTTGACGTAAGGTACGCGCTAAGTTAGTCACAGTAATAAAAGGCACGCTTTCAGCGGCGCCGCAGGCCACTTTTCGCACCACTGAGGTGAGCTTAACAGAGCGATCTTTAGGCGCAATCACCGCATGCACACCGGCGGCATCAGCACTGCGCAAAATAGCGCCTAAATTGTGTGGATCGGTGACACCGTCTAACACTAATAAAAACGGTTTAGTTTGGCTATCTAACAAGGCGGCCAGATCAGCTTCATTGCCACCACTGCTTAAACGCGCTTTAGCCACAATACCTTGATGCTGACCACCCGTCATATCATCTAAAGTGCGGCGATTGCAGAACTGGATAGAAATGCCTGCTTGCCGCGCTTGTTGCAACAACGGTTGCATTCTTTTGTCTTCGCGATCTTTTAACGCGAAAATTTCTAATACATCGGCTGGCGAACGTTCTAATATCGCGCTAACCGCGTGAAAACCAAATACAACATCATTACTCATGTTTATCGTCACTCATCTAGCCTTACGGCCTTTATTTCTTTTTGGCACGCCGTGGCTTTTTCGCCGCCGTGGCTTTGGCTTTTACGGTTTTTTTCGCGGCCGCCGCTTTAGGCTTTTTCGCTTTGCTACCGGTGTTTTGCATTTTCGCTTCAAAGGCAGCATTACGGCTGGCTTTCACTTTACGACCTGACACCTTCGTATGCTCAACGCCCACCATGGCTAAATCAATTTTTCGCGCTTCAAGGTTAACGGCAACCACTTTCACTTGCACCAGATCGCCCATACGATAACTGACACCAGAGTGTTCACCGGTTAAGACTTGGCGCTCTGCATCAAACCGATAGTAATCGTTGTTTAACGACGTAACATGCACCAAACCTTCGATATACAAATCGCTTAAGCGCACAAATAAACCAAAGTTAGTGACCGTTGATACCACACCGGCAAACTCACTGCCTAAATGATCTTGCATGTATTCACACTTTAGCCAATCGGCGACTTCACGCGTTGCATCATCCGCACGGCGTTCTGTCATCGAGCATTGCTCACCTAAGGGCGCAATTTCTTTTTCAGTGTAAGCTTTTGGCCCCGTCACCGGTTGTTGCTGTTTGGCTAATAACGCCTTAATGGCGCGATGCAATACCAGATCCGGGTAACGGCGTATCGGTGAAGTGAAGTGCGCATAAGCTTCCAGCGCTAACCCAAAGTGACCTTGGTTATCCCCTTGATAAACAGCTTGCTTCATCGAACGCAGCATCGTCATTTCGATCAACTCGCGATCGGGACGATCAGCTAACGCGGCTAAGGTGGTGGTTAACTCTAATGGCGTGGGTTCAGCTGATAAATTGGCTTCGATACCCAATTCGGCTAAAAAGCGCCGGAAATTAGCAAAACGATCACTATCGGGGCGTTCATGTACGCGGAATAACGCATGCGCTTCATGCTTTTCAATAAAGCGGGCAGACGCCACGTTCGCCATGATCATACATTCTTCAATAATCTTGTGCGCTTCGTTACGATGCACCGGCACAATCTGTTCAATCTTGCGATGGCTATTAAAGATAAAGCGCGTTTCAACCGTTTCGAATTCAATAGCGCCTCGCTGTGCACGAACTTTAGCAAGCTTTTTATACAAGCTGTACAGCGTTTCTAAATTGGTCAGTTGCTCAGCATATTCCTGCCTTAACTTGGCATCTCCCTGTAAAATGGCGTGTACTTTGTTATAAGTAAACCGCGCCGCTGAATACATGACCGCTTCATAAAATTGGTAGCTTTCCAATTTACCTTGACTGCTAATTTGCATTTCACAGACTAAGCACAGTCGATCAGTATGCGGGTTCAGTGAACACAAACCATTTGAAAGTGCTTCTGGTAACATCGGCACCACATGGTCAGGGAAATACACCGAGTTACCACGCTCTAAGGCACTGTGATCAAGTGGGGTACCAAATTTCACATAGGCACTGACATCGGCAATGGCAACCCAAAGCGTCCAGCCGCCATTATCTTTGGCTTTGGCATAAACCGCGTCATCAAAATCACGAGCATCTTCACCATCAATCGTCACCAAAGGCAGTGCCGTTAAATCAACACGCCCTTGCTTAGCGGCAGCAGGCACTTCTTCGCCATATTCCGCCACTTGGGCTAATACTGCGTCAGAGAAAACATGCGGAATTTGATGATTACGTATAGCGACTTCGATTTCCATACCCGGCGCCATATGCTCGCCCAGTACTTCAATTACGCGACCCGTTGCACTAACCCGTTTCGAGGGCCGCTGGCTAATTTCAACCAAGACAACTTGGCCATGTCGTGCCGCGCCCTGCTGGCCATCAGGAATAATGATATCCTGACAGATCCTTGCATCATCGGGTACCACCACACAGATGGCAGAATCTTTGTAATAGCGGCCAACAATGGGCTCGCTGCGGGGCTCAAGCACGCGTACCACGCGCGCTTCCACTTTATCTTTGCTTTTGATGGTGGTGGCCGTCGCCAACACCAAGTCACCGGGGATCACCCGCTGCATTTCATGAAAAGGCAGATACCAATCAGGGCCGCCTTGTTCTAATTTGATAAAACCAAAACCGTCACGGTGACCAATCACCGTGCCTTTGACCAAATCCATGTGTTCAACCAAGCCATAACGCTTGCTCTTAGTGAACAACAATTGACCATCACGCTCCATCGCCCGTAAACGCTTTTTCAGGGCAAAAATGGCATCATCATCCGTTAAGGCTAATTCAGAGACGAGTTCTTCAAAGTAGGCAGGTTGTTGCCGTTTCTCAATATGCTCGAGAATAAATTCACGGCTGGGGATAGGGTTCTCGTATTTTTCTTGCTCACGCGCAAGATGCGGATCATTTACCGTCATTAATTAAACTTAGTTTTCCTTTTAATACTATTCAGTGTAACAGCTTGGCAAGAAAATAGGATGAATTTCATTTGACAGGCCGTTCGGCATTCGCAACCACTCTGGCAGGCATTTTTTCTGCCAGACGTTGCTTTAACTTAGTTAGTTTAGCATGAACCGCAGGATCTGCGGTAATAGCATGATGTAACCAGCGATAACTCTGCTCAAAATCGGTAGGGCTACCCTGCCCTGCGACCAAGATTTCAGCTAAACGGATCTTGGCATTAAGATTGCCCACCGCAGCGGCTTCGCGCAAATAAATAATCGCTTTGTTTAGGTCTTTTTGCACAAAGCGGCCAATATGATAATAACGGCCAATTTGCTCTAAACCTTCTGGTAAGCCTTGTGCCGCAGCTTGTAACATAAAATCCCAGCCCCGCTCTACATCGCGCGGCACACAAACGCCGTAGGCTAACATGTCACCAAATAAAAACTGGTAAGATGGCAATTTCATAATATCGGCGCGGGCTTCAATATCGCGCACGAGCTGGCAATCATCGGCTTTCACCCGTTGTAAATGCGCATTACGCTTTATCAGCGTTAATAACTCATCTTGTGAATACAATTCGACTGCTTGCAACTCTTGTGCTTGAGCCGTGGTGTTCAGTAATAAGCCCACCAACAGTGTTCCAATCAATAACTTATGCATAGTGTCAATTAACCGTAATAGAGGCGGCAAAAATGCCTAAATGCTAATTATTAAGCAAAAATTAGACCAGCTCATAAAATCACCACCCTATGCAGGCTAGTACATCGCAAAAAATGCCATGTCAAAGCGACAGGGGCTGAGCGGCGAGCAAAAAAAACGCTACTCTAAGGTAGCGTTCTTCAATGCAAAACCAAGGCTTAATTGAAGGGATGCTTCAGTACGATAGTTTGCACGCGATCCGGACCCGTTGAAATAATATCAATTGGCACACCGGTCAACTCTTCTAAGCGCGAAATGTAGTTACGGGCAGCTTGCGGTAATGCCGATAACTGCTGTACACCAAAGGTGCTTTCTGACCAGCCAGGCATTTCTTCTAATACCGGCGTTACCTGCTCATAACCTTCAGCAGCATAAGGAGGTGTTTGTAACACTGAACCATCGGGTTGGCGATAGCCAACACAGATTTTCACGGTTTCAAGGCCATCCATCACATCGAGCTTGGTTAAACAAAAACCTGAAATACTGTTTAACTGCACGGCACGGCGCACAGCAACGGCATCAAACCATCCACAACGACGTTTACGACCTGTAGTCGCACCAAACTCGTGACCTTTAACACCAAGGTGTTCGCCGATGGCACAATCTAACTCGGTTGGGAACGGACCTGAACCGACACGTGTCGTGTAAGCTTTCACAATACCCAGAACATAATCTAAGTAACGTGGGCCAAAACCACACCCCGTAGCAACACCGCCCGCCGTAGTATTAGAGGAAGTGACATAGGGGTAAGTACCGTGATCAATGTCTAATAAAGTGCCTTGAGCACCTTCAAACATGATCTCATCACCATTTTTGCGCGCTTGATCTAATAACTCAGTCACATCAACAACCAGCGATTTTAATAAATCAGCCATGGCTAAGGCGTTATCTAAGGTGGTTTGATAATCAACCGCATCAACTTTGTAATATTCGGTCAGCGTAAAGTTATGCAGATCCATCACTGTTTTCAGCTTTTCAGCAAACAAAGTAGGATTGAACAAGTCACCGACTCGTAAACCGCGACGGGCAACTTTATCTTCGTAAGCTGGGCCAATACCGCGACCTGTAGTACCGATAGGTTTATCGCCACGCGCAACTTCGCGCGCCACATCTAAGGCAACATGAAATGGCAGAATAAGAGGACAAGCTTCACTGATTAACAAGCGCTCTTTAACCGGAACACCACGCTGCTCTAGCATGGTCATCTCTTTTAAAAAGGCTTCTGGCGATAACACCACACCATTACCAATGACACATTTTACGTTACTACGTAAAATACCTGACGGGATAAGATGTAATACAGTTTTTTCACCGTCTATCACCAAGGTATGACCGGCATTGTGGCCGCCCTGATAACGCACCACATAACTGGCTTTATCGGTTAATAAATCAACAATCTTACCTTTACCTTCGTCACCCCATTGAGTGCCGAGCACAACGACGTTTTTGGCCATGGTTCCCACATCACACAAAAAATTAGGCGTGGATTTTAGCAAATTGACTGACAAGTTTCAGCCGTCCAGACGAAAAAAAGGCCAAATTTTTATTTGGCCTGAATAACTTGTTTATTTACAGTGCTTTAAGGCATGACAAATCAAACTGCTCGAGATTTTGATACAAGGCAAAACCAAAACGTAGCCGATCCCCACGAAAATCTGTTTCAATTTTGTGCTGTTTTAGCAAACCTGCCAGCTCTGCTACCTGACTACTGCTACCTAATCGAAATGTAAAAAAGTGGCCATGATGCGCCTGATTGTACATAAGCAAGTGCTCACGGTTTAATAGCGGATGCTGTAACTGATCCAGCAACTGTAAGAAGCCCTGCTGTAATTGCTGCACATAACGATGCATGCGTCCTACCGTAATACCTTGCTGCTTATAAAGCAGTAGCGCCGCTTCTAATCGGTACAAGGCCGTGAAGTCCATCGTGGCACCGGCAAAGCGATAACCATCTTCACTGTATAACACCAACGCCGATTTGGCGGCGGCTAAGGTGCCAAACTCGGCAAACCAACCGGTATAAAGCGGTCGTTGTTCACTGCCCGCAGGCACTGCCATAAAACAGCACCCCTCACCACCTTGCGCATATTTATAACTGCCTGAAATATAAAAAATCCGCTCAGCAATCGAAGATAAGTCTGTCGGCAAAGCCATAAAGCCGTGATAACCATCAATTGCAATCATCGCCTCAGTAACGGCAGCCAATTGCTTTACAAAGTGGCTCAAATCAGCAATCGCATAACCTGAATTAAAGAAGACCTGACTGCAAAACACCATATCGTGGCTACCTTTTGCGGCCGCCTCAATAAAGCGCTGCTCAAAGCTGGCAAAAGGTTCAGTGGCAATCACCTCGACGTCGACACTCTCCCACTCGGCTAAACGTTTAACTTGCCGTTGAAAGCTATAAAACTCGCTGTCGGTAGTCAGAATTTTTAAGGGTTTTTGCCAATCGAAACAACTGAGTAAACGCATCACTAATTCATGGGTGTTAGGTGCAAACACTAGTTGTTCGGGCAAGGGTAAATTCAGTACATCGGCAATTAATTGCTGGGTATGCGGGATCTTGGTACCAAAAATGTATTGCCATTTTTGGTCAACTAAGCGGGCACTGTCATCCCAATAAGCGAGGGTTGCAGCGCGGGTCACATCAGGCCAGTAATGATGTGAATGACAGGCAAAATGTTGAGTACCTTGGTTCGCTTGTAAAAAATGCGAAAAAAACTGTTGATACATAATTGACCCCTAACGTGTTTAAAGGCGCTGCCGCTTTAGTTGAACAAAAGGCCCTTTCGGGCCTTTAAATGTTACGCAATATGTGTAGCTACAGTAGCGCAGCTATTAGTTTTGCTGCTCTTCAGTACGCATGTATTTGAAGAACTCGTTATCTGGTTGCACAACCAGGATATCGCTCTTCGAATTAAAGCTATTCCGATAAGCCTCTAAACTACGTACAAAAGAATAAAACTCGGCATTCTTGTTGTACATATCTGCATAGACCTTCGCTGCGACTGCATCGCCTTCACCTCGCACTGAACGAGAATTACGTTCTGCATCAGCCAACATAACGGTAACACGCGCATCGACATCAGCACGAATGATTTCAGCTTGCTCACGACCACGAGCTCGGTGCTCATCGGCTACCGCTTTACGCTCAGCACGCATCCGCGCAAAGATCGAATCGCTGATTTCAGTCGGTAAGTTAATTTGCTTAACTCGCACATCGATGACTTCAATACCTAGTTCATTTGCTGCTTGCGCGGCTTGTGATAATGCACTTTGCATTAACTGGGTACGTTCACCTGAAACGATCTCTTGAATCGTTCTGGCACCGAACTCAGTACGTAAGCCGTTATTGATGTACTGTTTTAACAACACTTCAGCTTGAGACTTAATGCCACCCGTAGATAGGAAATAAGCACCATAATCTTTGATACGCCATTTAACATAGCTATCAACTAATAAGTCTTTTTTCTCTGCGGTAACAAAACGGTCAGCCTGATCATCCAAAGTTTGGATACGCGAATCTAACGACCGCACCACTTGAATAAAAGGAATTTTGAACTGTAAACCCGGTTCATAAACGCGCACCTGATTTTCAGCATCACGTTGGATTTTACCAAATTGAATCACGATCGCACGCTTACCTTCAGGCACGACAAATAGCGCTGAGGTGGCAACGATACCAAGCACGACGGCAATGGCAATAATAAAGTTTTTCATTGGCGCTTATCTCCCACTTCCGGTTCGAGGCGAACTAGCGCGACTGGTTTCAGGGAACACTGGCGCAGTCGACATATCCTGGCTATTGCGCGCAGGTAATGGCGTCACGGCTTTACCTTGCGTTGCAGCTGCACCTTGATTCATCAACTTATCTAGCGGCAGATACATCAGGTTGTTGCTGTTTTTCACATCAACCAAAATTTTAGAGGTATTCGAGTACACGTATTCCATGGTCTCTAAATACATCCGATCACGTGTAACCTTAGGTGCAGCGAGATACTGAGGCAGTAATTGTTCAAAGCGTGACACTTCACCTTGAGCCCGTAACACGATTTGTTGCTTGTATGCTTCAGCTTCTTGCATCACCCGATTGACCTGACCACGAGCACGCGGTTCAATCTCACGAGCATAAGCGGTTGCTTCTTGCACAAAACGTTCTTGATCTTCTTGCGCTTTAATTGCGTCATCGAAGGCGTCACGCACTTCTTCTGGCGGTCTGGCATCGCGGAAGTTAACATCTACTAAGGTTAAACCCATGTTGTAAGGGTTGATGATGCTTTCTAACTCGATCCGCGTATCTTGTCGAACTACTTCACGACCACGTGTTAACACATCATCCATAATAGAATGACCGATAACAAAACGTAGCGCCGCATCGGTGGCCTCGCGCAAACTACTGTCGGCATCAACCACAGAAAACAAGTATTGGCGAGCATTGAAGATACGATATTGCACTTCAAAGGTCACTCGAACCAAATTTTGGTCTTGCGTTAACATAAAGCCATCTGCACGTAATGAACGTACTTCTTGAGTGTTCACTGGTGTTACAGTATCAATAAAAGTAGGTTTCCAGTGAATACCCGCACCCACTTCTTCATGATATTGGCCGAAGCGTAAAATCACACCACGTTCTGCATCTTTAATGGTGTAAAAACCACTTAAAGCCCAAACCGCAATCGCAACAATTAACACCACTATCATCAAGATAGAGCTGCCACCGCTACCTGCGTTGCCAGAGCCACCGCCTTTACCACCAAAAACTCCGCCTAGTTTTTTACCTAAATTGCGGAATACTTCATCTAAATCGGGCGGGCCTTGATCACGACCGCCTTGTTTCCAAGGGTCGTTATTCTTGCCGTTATTGCCCGGCTCGTTCCAAGCCATGCTTAACTCCATTACAGTAAGTTGTCATTAAGGGTTAATGTATCAAAAAAGTGTCTAGCTGACGATATAGTTTTCGAGTTGCTGCTCACTTTGTTTTAACAAACGAGCCCACTGTGCTGCCGACAGCTGAATTTTTAACTGGCAACGGCCATCACTCAAAAAGGTTTCCTCTAACACAGCTTGCAGTTGATAAAGCCGTGCTCGCCAATTACCCGCCTCTGGCGGTAATAATAAGGTTAATTGCAAATGTTGTTGCGACAATAACATCGCTAAAGCTTGCTCAAGTAAGTCGAGCCCCACGCCGGCTAATGCCGATAGATAAACGGCAACCGGTAAACCGTCATCGTTGTATTCTATACGGGGCTGCTGGCCTAATTGGTCAATTTTGTTGAAAACCAATAACTGTGGCACATCTGCTGCGTCAATTTCTTGCAACACCAATTGAACCTGACGCATATTTTCGTCGCGCCGAGCGTCTGCCGCATCAATCACGTGCAATTGAATATCAGCATCCCGTGTTTCTTGTAAGGTTGATTTAAACGCAGCTACCAGATCATGCGGTAAATGGCGAATAAATCCTACTGTGTCAGCCAGAATCGCTTCACCAAAATTCGGCAAGTTAATTTTACGTAAGGTGGGATCCAGTGTCGCAAAAAGTTGATCAGCAGCATACACACTGGCACTGGTTAGCCGATTAAACAGCGTCGACTTGCCTGCATTGGTGTAACCTACAATCGACAGCACAGGTTGTTCAGAACGTTGTCTAGCACGCCGCCCTTGCTCCCGCTGCCGAGACATTTTTTGCAAACGCTGTTTTAACGCTTTAACCCGCTCACGCAATAAGCGTCGGTCGCTTTCAAGCTGCGTTTCACCCGGCCCGCGTAAACCAATACCGCCCTTTTGCCGTTCGTTGTCAAAACCACGGATCAGACGCGAGGCAAGATGCTGTAACTGGGCCAGTTCGACTTGCAGCTTACCTTCGTAAGTGCGAGCCCGCTGCGCAAAAATATCGAGGATCAAGCTGGTGCGATCAATTACCCGAACCTGACAATGTCTTTCCAGGTTGCGAGTTTGACCAGGCGACAGCTCGTGATTAAAAATCACCACAGTAGCGGCGAGTTCTTCTACCAGCGCAGCCAATTCATCTGCTTTGCCGGTGCCAATAAAAAACTTAGCATCTGGCGCAGGCCGATTGCTTGAGAGGATTTGCAAGGTGGCAACGCCCGCAGACGACACCAACATCTGCAATTCTTGCAAATCTTCGGTTGACGCTTCCTGCGGAAAATTAACGTGCACTAATACGGCTTGTTCTGCAAGCTCAGAGAGTTCAAACAAGCGCTGCTACTCCGCTAATTATTCCGTTTCCTCGTCGTCATCACCTTGGCTACCGTGAGCAACCATAGTGTTAACCGCACGAGCAGGTACAACGGTAGAAATAGCGTGTTTATACACCATCTGACTTACCGTGTTTTTCAGCAAAATGACGAATTGGTCAAATGATTCAACCTGACCCTGTAATTTAATCCCATTCACCAGATAAATTGATACAGGAATACGTTCCCGTCTTAAGGTGTTCAAAAATGGGTCTTGTAAAGATTGCCCCTTTGCCATGTCGCGCTTTCCTTTTTTATTAATTAGGCTTTATATTGGTATTATTATTTTTATTTCAAGTTGTTAAACCTGAAATATTTGCTGCCTCTGTTAGCTTAGCGAAGAAATGACAGCTTGCAAGTTTTCCTCAAGTTTCACTTCACTTTTTAACCAATGTAATTCAGGCCAACTGCGCAGCCAAGTTAATTGGCGCTTCGCTAATTGCCGCGTTGCAGCAATGCCTTGAGCTTCCATCTCCTGATAAGTAAGCTTTCCAGCGATATAATCCCACATTTGCCGATAACCAACACATCTTATTGATGGTAAATCAGCGTGTAAATCTTTGCGCTGTGTTAACGCACGCACTTCTTGCTCAAAACCTTGCGCTAACATTTGCTCGAAGCGTAATGCTATACGTTGATGTAATACCGCACGATCGGTCGGCGCAATAGCAAATTGGTGCACTTTATACGGAAAAGGTTCAGGTTTTTCCGCAGTTAATTCCGTTAAACTGCGCCCGGTTAAGCGATAAACTTCTAAAGCACGATTAATCCGCTGTGGATCATTCGGATGGATCCGTTGAGCGGCTTCAGGATCCACGGCTGCAAGCTGTTGATGCAAATAAGACCAGCCATGCTCGGCCGCTTCGGCTTCCAGTGTAGCACGAATGGCCTTGTCCGCAGCGGGTAGCTCGGAAATCCCTTGGAGTAAGGCTTTAAAATACAACATGGTACCGCCGACTAAAATCGGCACATTGCCACGCTGCTGGATCTGCGCAATCAACTGTAACGCATCAGCACGAAAATCGGCTGCAGAATAACTTTCTGCCGGATCGCGAATGTCTAACAAAAAATGTGGGGCTTGCGCCAACTCTGCAGCGGTGGGCTTAGCCGTGCCAATATCCATACCGCGATAGACTAAAGCGCTGTCTACGCTAATCAGCTCTGCGTTAACCAATTGTTGCTTTAAAGCGATAGCTAAAGCGGTTTTGCCCGACGCCGTGGGGCCCATTAAACAAATGACCGGTAAATCAGTGGGCATCGTTAGCCTTCCGTATTTGCAGCGTTGCCGCATCAAAACTGAGCGCCAGCGCCCGGCGTTGCGCTTTGCTCAGTGCTGCGGGATACACACCTAACAATAAATCGGCTTGTAAAAAGCCTTGGCGCAACAACACATCGAGTAATGCTTCGGCTAAGCCGTCAGTTTGCACAGTAATTAGTGTAGACAAAAACTCACCGAACCATTGGCCTATTGCCGTGTGTCTTAGCCAAATGGGCACTGCGCGAATAATCACCGTGCGATCTTTTAACAGTAAATCGAAACCTAAAGCCGACAAGTTGTCAGCCGCCGCGAGCAAGGGTTCAAATTCAGCCGACGCCACGGTTAAGCGCACCGGTAATAATAATGGGGCACTTTGTACCTTTAACTGCCACTGAATAGCAATACTGGCGGGCAAATCAACCATAAATAATTGCTCAGCCTCCTGACAAAGTGCAAACCGATTCTCTAACAAAAAGTAATGCGGTGTAGGGCTGGCAACTTGCTCAGTCGCGGCTTGCAACGTTGCTGCCTGATAATTGATTTGCGCTTGCACTGAAGCCACAGCAGGTTTAGCAGCTACGCTGTCGTGAACAGCACGCGCCGTAACACGTCCTTGTTGCGGCTGATATAACGGCGCTTTCATATATCCCGTCGCAGCATGTCGCGTGGCATAAGCGGCTTGTGCCGCTGCTGAGTTTGGCTGCGGCGATGCGACCTGCGTTTGCGAAGTAGTCATGCTAGGTGATTCAGCCGCTAAAGCAGGCTTAGGCTCGCTGTCTTGCCCTTGCGTTAAGGCATCGGCTAAAGCACTCACCACAAAATCATGCACCAAACGTGCTTGATGAAAACGGACTTCGTGTTTAGCGGGGTGCACATTGACATCCACGTCGTTAGCCGGCAGCTCTAGATAAAGTACAAAAGCCGGTTGTAGTTCAGCGGTTAACCAGTCACCGTAGGCTTGTCGGATCGCATGATTTAACAATTTATCGCGCATCATACGACCATTCACATAACTGTATTGGCCGCTACTGACCGCTTGGCAGGCCATCGCCGGTAAAATCCAACCACTGAGTTTGATCTCACCATATTGATTTTCAATCCACAGTGCTTGCTCAGCAAAATTACGACCACAGATCAGCGCTAAGCGTTTTTGCTTTGCTGCAGCCGTATCAGCAACCGGTAAACGACGCACCACTTGGCCGTTATGGCTCAGTTGCCATGCTACATCAAAACGACTTAAGGCTAAGCGTTTGATTAACTCATCAATATGCGTGAATTCGGTTTTATCGCTTCTTAAAAAACGCCGACGAGCTGGGGTGTTAAAAAATAAATCAACCACGTCGATGCTCGTGCCATCGGGATGGGCGGCAGGTCGCAATTCTACTGCCATATCGCGGCCTTCGGCACTGGCTTGCCAAGCAGCGGCTTGCTGCGCCGGTTTTGATGTGAGGGTTAAACGCGCCACTGAACTGATACTGGCTAGCGCTTCACCGCGAAATCCTAAACTCTCAATCTGTTCCAAATCCGCTAAGCTGCTAATTTTACTGGTGGCATGCCGACTTAGCGCCAACACTAATTCCGCTTCAGCGATGCCCACACCATTATCGCGGATGCGGATAAGCTTGCTGCCACCCTTTTCTAATTCAATATCAATTTGAGTGGCTTGTGCATCCAAACTGTTTTCAACCAATTCTTTTACGACGGAGGCGGGGCGCTCCACCACCTCACCAGCCGCAATTTGGTTAGCTAATTGCGCGGGTAATAATTGAATGGGCATATTAGGGGATCCGCAACACCTGACCAATGCGAATACTGTCGTTACGCAGTTCGTTATGGCGGCGTAACTCGTCTAGTGACACATTATAACGCTGTGCTAATAACGATAAAGACTCCCCTGCTTGCACGCGGTGCTCTTTCGAACGACGCTGCGCAAATAACGAATCGGCTGGAGGCGACAACTCAAAGTGACGGCGCAAACCATTAAATAATGACTGCACTAATTTTTGCTGATGCGAACTACTGCGCAATAAACGCTCTTCTTGCGGGTTAGAAATAAAACCGACTTCAACTAAAATGGACGGAATATCTGGCGCGCGCAACACGCCTAAGCTAGCAGCTTGCGGCTCTTTTTTGTGGAGAGTCGTCACTTTGCCCAATTCAGACAAGACCTGGTTAGCCACTTGATGTGCCGTTACCATCGAATGATTCATTGATAAATCGAGTACCGTTTGCGCTAAATAGCGCTCATTGGCCGAGTCTTTAATCACTTCCGCAACACCGCCTAACAACTCACCGTGTCGCTCCGTTTGCTCTAGCATGCGACCGACCTCTGAGGTCGCTCGACGTAACGATAACACCCATACTGAAGCCCCTTTAGGCTGAGGTGAAGTAAAGGCGTCCGCGTGAATGGATACTAACAAATCTGCTTGCATACGCCGCGCAATATCAGTGCGGCTATTCACATGCACATAGTAATCACCGGTACGCACCATGGTGGCTTTCATACCGGGCTCACGGTTAATGGTTTCCAGTAATTGCTTGGCAATAGGCAGGGTTAAGTTTTTTTCATAAATGCCGCTGGGGCCAATGGAACCGGGGTCTTCACCACCGTGTCCGGCATCGATAGCAATGATGATATCGCGAGCGGCACGCACCGTCGCAGGAATCGCCTGGCGACTGCTGGCGGTGTTTGCGCTGCTGTTCGTCACAGGGCGAGTCTCAACCGGCGCGCTACTGGCACTGCTGCTACTGGCTTTACTATCGGGTAAATCCACCACCAAACGATGGCCATAAGGCGGTGTCGGGGTCAGTGCAAAAATTGTTGGTTTAACTGCGCTGCTTAAATCGAGCACAATGCGCATGGTATTTTTAGTGCCACTGCTGCGAATATCTCGGATCAGCGGGGCTTCACCGCTAATCGCTGGCAGTGTGGTCGCGCCCGTGACGCGACTTAAGTCAATGACTAAGCGTTCTGGGTTTTCTAAGGTGAAATATTTATATTCTGGGGCAGCAGCCAAATCAAATACCACGCGGGTATTGTCTGGCGAGGGCCAAATACGAATATTCTGCACCTGATTACTGGCAAACGCTACCGCACTTTGCAGTAACAGACAATACAAGATGAGATGAGCAAGCAGCGCGTTAGTTTTTTTCATTATCCGTCAATGCTGTCAATAAAGTTTGAACATGTGCGTTATGCGCCGTGATAACCAAATGACGCGAAGTGGCATCCAGCGAAAAAGCCAGCGTTAAATCAGGTTCAGGCAAACAGCCAAAACCACGTTCAGGCCATTCAATTAAACATAGGCTATCAGCATTAAAATAATCTCTGATCCCCATAAATTCCAGTTCTTCTGCATCATGTAACCGATACAAATCAAAATGATAAACTTGCAGGCCTGCCAAATCATAGGGTTCAACTAAGGTATAGGTTGGGCTTTTTACTTTACCTGTGTGGCCTAAGCTTTGAATTAAACCTCGAGAAAAAGTGGTTTTGCCCGCGCCTAAAGGCCCTTGCAGAAACAGAACTAAACCACCGTGCAGTTGCGCCGCCAGTTTTGCCGCGAACGCTGCCGTTTGCGCTTCGCTATCAATTTGTACCTTAAGTTCTACCACAGTAATAACTCAACACCCATCTTTAATTGCCGTTGGCTATGTTAACAAACTTGTAGGGCATGCAGGAAGAAAAACCGCTCAAGCGTAGTGGTCAGACTGAGTAAATTGCTTCAAGTTCCCGCTAGTTAGCCACTTATAGCCATCGAGGTGAAGTCTAAATGCCAAAAGACCACTGACAATTTATGTTAAAGTAGTGCCTAGAAAAGCGCGATATGACGAATACAGAGTTCAGTATGGAAAAACAGCAGCTAGCAGATCAAATTAAACAATGGGCCGCTGAATTAGGTTTTCAGGCCTGTGGTATTACTAAACCTGACTTAGCTGAGCATGAAGCGCACTTACAGCAGTGGTTAGACGCTGGCTTCCATGGTGAAATGCATTATATGGCGCAACACGGCATGTTGCGTGCCAGACCCACTGAATTACAACCCGGTACGCTCAGTGTCATTAGCGTACGCCTAGATTATTTACCGCAGCAAGCCGGTTTTGCCACTAACTTAGCCGATCCTAAGTTGGCCTATATCAGCCGTTATGCGCTGGGGCGAGATTATCATAAATTAATGCGCCAACGTTTAAAGCAACTGGGCCAGAAGATTGCCACACTCAGTGCTGAATTAGCCGGCCGCCCTTTTGTCGACTCGGCGCCCATTTTAGAACGGCCTTTAGCACAAAAAGCCGGTATAGGCTGGGTTGGCAAGCATAGCTTGGTGTTAGCCGAGCAAGCTGGTTCGTGGTTTTTCCTTGGCGAATTACTGGTGAATCTCGATTTGCCCATCGACACGCCACACAACGGCGATTGCGGTAGCTGCGTGGCTTGCATAACCAGTTGCCCAACAGGTGCCATAGTGGCGCCTTATGTTGTTGATGCCCGCCGCTGTATCTCGTATCTCACTATTGAATTAGCCGATGCGATCCCTGAACAGTTTCGAGCGCAAATCGGCAATCGTATTTATGGCTGTGATGATTGCCAATTAGTCTGCCCGATAAATCGAGCCGCGCCATTGAGTCAGGAAAGCGATTTTCAACGTCGTCCACACTGGCAAGATCAGTCACTGCTGGCACTTTTTCAATGGGATGAGGCGACCTTTTTGCAGTTAACCGAAGGCAGCGCCATTAGGCGGATTGGCTTTGAACGCTGGCAACGAAACATTGCCGTTGCGCTGGGCAATGCGCCTTATGACCCTGCTATTAGTGAGATATTACAGCAACGGTTGGCTGACGCCAGTGAGTTAGTAAAAGAGCATATTCGCTGGGCGCTAGCACAGCAAAAACAAAAAAGCTGGCAACAAGCTAATTTATTACCAAGAAGTACCGAACGTTTAGTACGGATTATTCAGAAGGGTCTGCCGCGAGATAGTTAAACTGATTAACAGGCCGCTCTGCTCGTCGTGCTGCCGCCTGCTCGACAATTTCCGTTTTTCGTTGCTCATTAGCCTGATGCCATTCGGTAATTTCAGCCAATAAACGGCCACATCCCAAACAGCAGTCGTGTTGGTCTAGACAGCAGTTTCTAACACACGGGGAGAGCGCCATTGCAAATCCTTAGCAGTGTGTCTCAACATAACATTTTGCTAAGAATTGTTGTCTAGAAAAAGATATTTGGCAATATCGCAGATTAAGAAAAGCGAAAAGCAGCCACTAGGGCTGCTTTTCTAATTTGGAGCGAGTTACGAGATTCGAACTCGTGACCTCGACCTTGGCAAGGTAGCGCTCTACCAACTGAGCTAAACTCGCATCATGTTTGCAACCGAAGTTGCTTACTGATGGCGCGCATTTTACAAAACTGGCCAATCGATGCAAGTATTTTTTTAAGGAATTCGAAAAAAATGTGTGCGATAGGTCACTAATTCAGCAATTGACTCACGAATGTCGTCCATCGCCAAGTGGCTGTTGGTTTTTTGTACGTGTTTAATCACTTCAGGCGCCCAGCGTTTCGCTAACTCTTTTATCGTGCTGACATCGACATTTCGATAATGAAAGAAGCTTTCAAACTCAGGCGCATATTCTGCCAAAAAACGCCGGTCTTGCCCTATACTATTGCCACACATCGGCGATTTACCTGGGCTAACATAGCGACTTAAAAAGGCCAGTGTTTGCTCAACCGCGTCGGCTAGCGTAACGTCACTGGCACGACAGCGAGCCGTTAAGCCACTCTTACCGTGTTGCTCAACACACCAAGGGTTCATATTCGCCAATACATCATCCGCGGTTTTAATGGCAAAGACCGGACCTTCGGCTAAGATATTTAACTCGCTGTCCGTCACAATAGTGGCCATCTCTAAAATAACATCGGTTTTTGGTTCCAGCCCCGTCATTTCTAAATCAAGCCAAACCAAGTTGCTATCATTCACTGTCATAATTATTCAGTACCTTTCTGAAGTGAGTGGGCTGAAACGTTTGCTGCTTTGTTACAACCCAGATTGCAGGTATGATACACGTCCTAAGCTTAACAGTAATAGCATCCTTTACAGAAAAACGGTAACCAGTGACCAAGAAAAAACATCTAACACAGCGCCAGCACGAGCGAATTGCCAAAAATGAGCAGCGACGTTTACAACGTAATGCTAAAAAAGGTGCCGTCGACTGGGATGAACAACTCTTATTAGCGCCTGAGCCAGGTTTGGTACTCAGTCGCTTTGGTCAGCATGCCGACGTTGAAGATGCCCAAGGTAAGGTGATCCGTTGCAGTATGCGGCGCACCATCAGTTCGGTGGTTACGGGCGACACCGTAATATGGCGGCGCAGCACCCAGGCTACTGGCAGTATTGATGGCGTGATTGAAGCAGTCGAAGAACGCCGTTCGGTTTTGTTACGTCCTGATTTCTATGACGGCCTAAAACCTGTGGCAGCCAATATTGACCTGATGATTATTGTCTCTGCCATTTTGCCAGCGCTGTCTTTAAACATTATTGACCGTTATTTGGTTGCTGCTGAAATCACCGGCATTAAACCGCTGCTGGTGATTAACAAAGCCGATTTATTAGATGCTGCTGCCCAAGCTGAACTTCAGCAGCAACTTGAGCTGTATCGTGGTTTAGGTTATCCCTGCTTGTTATTGAGTGCCAAAACTGGCCAAGGTATGGCTGAATTGCATCAGCATTTGCACAGCGGAACCAGTATCTTTGTTGGTCAATCTGGGGTTGGCAAATCGTCATTAATGAACTCGCTCATGCCCAGTCTAGCTGTCACTACACAGGAGGTCTCAGCGCTGTCCGGCTTGGGCCAACATACCACGACAGTGTCGCGTCTTTACCACTTGCCGGAAGGTGGCGAATTGATCGACTCTCCAGGGATCCGCGAATTTGCGCTGTGGCACTTATCGCCTGAAGAAGTAACACAAGGTTTTATTGAATTTCGACCTTGGCTGGGTCGTTGTAAATTCCGTGATTGTAAACATATCACCGATCCAGGTTGCGCCATTCAACATGCCGTTGCTGAAAACGAGATTAGCCAAGAACGTTACGACAGCTATTTAAAGATCCTGACCAGCATGACGCAGGATAAACCGAATCATTTTTAATTTTAAGAGTATCGACCCGCTATGGATAAACTAAAAATCACCCTGCAATATATGCTACCAAAGCATTTAATTTCCCGCTTAGTGGGTAAATTGGCCGCTGCCCGTTTAGGCTTTATCAGCCATGCGCTGATTAAACTGTTCATCAAAGCCTATAACATCAACATGCAGGAAGCTAAATTTGAACGCGCCAGTGACTATGCCAGTTTTAATGAGTTTTTTACTCGGCCGTTAAAAGACGGTATTCGCCCGCTGGACAGCGATCCGGCGATTATCGCCCATCCAGTGGACGGAGCCATTAGCCAGCTGGGTGAAATTGTCTCAGGCCAACTGGTGCAAGCTAAAAACCATAACTACAGCTTACAAAGCTTATTAGGGGGTAAAGAACAAACCGCCGCGCCTTTCTTAGGTGGTGAATTTGCGACCATTTACTTAGCACCGAAAGACTATCACCGTATTCATATGCCGGTAACTGGCGTATTACGTGAAATGATCTATGTGCCCGGCGAGTTGTTTTCGGTTAATCCATTAACGGCTGAAAACGTGCCTGATTTATTTGCCCGTAACGAACGCGTGGTAACGATTTTTGATACCGAGTTTGGCCCAATGGCCTTGGTATTAGTCGGTGCTACGATCGTTGCTAGCATTGAAACCGTCTGGGCCGGTACCGTCACGCCACCAGCGGGGAGCAGTATTTTCCGTTGGAATTATCCGGCGAGCGGTTTAAACAGTGTTCGTTTAGAAAAAGGCGCCGAAATGGGCCGCTTTAAACTCGGCTCAACGGTTATCTTAGCTTTCCCTGCTGGCAAAGTTGCATTTTTAGCCGATCAGCAACCCGGCACCGTCACTCGCATGGGTACGCCATTTGCTAACATAACCTAAACAGTAATACCTGAGCAGGATATACGGATGTCCTGCTCTTCTCTTCTTTCTCGTCACAACGCCCTTTTTCACTGCCTCCTCAGCTAAACCTCTCTAATCTTGGCTATTTACTTTCAGTTGCCCCGTCAAGCTGATGAAAAAAATCCGCAACCTGCCCTTTATCTGCGGTAAACTAAGTAAAAAGAGTTTTTAAGGAATGAGTATGCAAATCATCGCGCATCGTGGTGCCAGTGGTGAGTATCCAGAAAATACACTATTGGCGATTGAGCAAGCGATAGCTCAAGGCGCAGATGCTATTGAGATAGATGTATTTGCACTGCAAGGTGAGTTGATCGTTATCCATGATCATCATGTGGCACGCACCACGAATGGGCAAGGCAGCTTATATCAGTTTTCTTTAGCCCAATTACAGCAGCTTGATGCCGGGCGCGGTGAGCGCGTACCGACACTGTGGCAAGTATTACAACAATTACAGCCATCTAAAGTCTGGTTAAATATTGAGTTAAAAGGCGCAGATACTGCCGAACCCTTAGTTAAGTTACTGCAGCGCGCCGAGCAAGAATTGGCTTTCGATTGCCAACGCTTGCTGATTTCTTCGTTTAATCACCATTTACTGCATACCATTAAACGCGCGCAACCTAGTTTAAAACTGGGTGCGTTAACGGCCAGCTTACCGCTTAATTATGCGGCTTTCGCAGAGCAACTGGGGGCTTACTCGGTGCATTGTGATGTTAGCTTTACCAACCAAGCGTTTGTCGATGACGCCAAAACCCGTGGCTTAAAAGTCTATGTGTATACCGTGGATCAAGCCGATGATATTGCGCGGCTGCAGCACTATGGCGTAGATGGGATCTTTAGCAATTATCCGGCGCGCAGCCGACAACGCCTTTCAGCGTCAAACTAAACGGCGCAAAAAGCATTAAATCGTCAGAAACAAAAATCTCGCCGTAGCGGGATTTTAAAGATGCGTTTGCAGAATTAAGACGGTTGATGTTCGTCTTCGCAGCTATTGCAACTGTTACATAAGCGCATATTCATAACATGCGCTGACACCACTAAGGTGGCACCGACAATCAAAATAAGGTGTTCGTATTCGCTACCCCAAGCACCACGTTGCCAATAAATAAAACCACCTAAAAACAACGCATAAAATGGGTAAAGTTTACGATGATAACGATGAAAACCCACAAATAAAGTAAAGAAACCTAAGGCCATGGTCAGCAGTAACACTATGCCTTCAAACGCATGGTTGTGGCCGGCAGTTAAACCTAACAAAGGTAAGATAGGCAGAATGACAGGTAGCATAATGCAATGAATGGCACATAACGATGTGACCATTATTCCTACCTTATCAAACAACACTCTCGCTTTGGCAATCACTGCGATATCCTTAAAACACGAAATCAAAGAAACGATATAGTATAACAAAACATTTTAGAATGGAATGGCTCGACACAAATTATCTCTGTTTTGGACTCTGCTACCACAGCCTTTATGGCATAATAGCTAGCTAATTTTAATGATTTGAAAAGATGCGTTATGGATACTCTACTGGAACAACTGGATGACAATCTAAAAGAGCTTTATCGTAAAGCCCTCGATGCCGATGCACTGCTAGAGCAATTGCAACAAGAAGGTAAGGCTAATCATCAGGCGGTATTTGCTAAAGAAGCAGGATTTAGTGCGCAAAGTAATCGTTTTATGCCTTACTTAGCTGAAACTGCAGAACACATCGCGGCGATGCGGCAAAGCCAGCAATTCAATACCGCAACTTTAGAGCGTGTGGTTCGACAACTCAAACTGTTACACAAAACCTTGGCTGAGTTTCGACACATCACCAAATAACAAAAAAAGGGTAACCGCTTAGCCGTTACCCCTTTCACACATGGTTTGTGATTGACTACCGATACCGGTACTAGTCATTCAAAGCAGGCTTTACCGTTTTCTTAAACCAGTCTTCCAGCATTTTATGCTCAAATTCAAATTCTTTACGCGAATTGGCTCGGCCTAGGCGCTGCAAAAAGCCCATATCACGCTCCTTTACCTCGCCACTTAACACCGTCTGACCACTGGCATCGAGTAATTGGTGTGTAAAGCGAATAGCAGGCGAATGAATATCTTTAACAATGCGTAAAGCTTGACCGGCTGGCCCAGCAAAATAGTCAACATCACCCGCTAAATCAATATCGGTTACCGTGACTTGCCATTTATATCCGGCTGGCATTTCTGCGGCCAACTCGTTAAAAGAGTCAGTAAATGCCGCGACCACTCTTTCAGAATAGCGACTACGGGTATCATTAGTCGGCCTTACATCAGTAAAACCTTTGGGATCATCAAAGTTTAGTGTTAGCTCGGCTGCTGCGACACTAAGCCCTGACCACGCTAGCAGCGTCATTGCTAATATACTGTTACGCATTTTAACCTCCTCGAATAACTGATGAGTTATTACAACATTTAAAGGTATAGGCTAAGTTAGCTTTATGCAAGCTGAACACGGCAACTGACAAACGGTATGCTGTTGCTTAACCGCATAAAATGGCCATACAAACTGACACTCCGCCTAAATGAAAGCGCTTCTCGTCATCCGAGCAAGCCGTATCGCTCTGTAATTAGGCCACACTTTGACATGGTTACAGCCTCTTTCAAAGGTGGCTGCCAACACCTGACTTTACTTAATTACTATGCCACAGCGCTGCTAAGCACTAAATAATTCATCATCGGATGATCAAGTGATAAGGATGGCCGAGCCTATCCATGCAAAACTCTATTCGATGCCAATACCTGTAATATCTAACAGCAAGCAAGAAAAAGAACAACTGTATTCACAGCGCGATGTGGCCAGAACGCTATTGCTGCGAGTGAATATAAAGTGTTGTCACTGTTAGGTGCTTTGCGTTCAAACATGATCAACGGGTTGAACACCAACGAGTATACTGCGGAGCCTTTGCTAAGTAGCGACTTACCGCTTTAGAAATGTAACCGCATTTAACCGTGTTCCCCGCGCTGATGTTAATTACCCAGCAAGCACTGCCTGATGCAGGCTTGCGAGGTTACGCCTACTTACTTTTTAACAATAAAAGTTCCGGCTTCTACTTCAGCCAAGGTGGGTAATGCAGCCATTGCACCAATAGTGGCACAGACCAAACCACTCACTTTACCGGCAAAAGCCACGAAATCGGCAATTTGCTCACGATAAAAATGGTCGCCAGGGGCCGTTTGCGACATCTTAAACAATACCGCGCCAATAAAAGAGTCACCCGCCCCTGTGGTGTCAATGGCGGTTATTTCATAAGCTGGCACTAAAGTCTGCTGCCCCAGATGTGAAATTAAACAGCCTTTAGGGCCCAAAGTAACCAGTACAATCTTCACGCCTAAATCATGAAAGTACTGACAGCCTTTTTGCATATCGGTTTCATTACTTAACAATACTAATTCGTCATCGCTTACTTTAACGATATCGGCCAGCGCAAAATAGTGCTCGCACTTAGCTTTGAATTCTTCTTCACGGTTTTGCCAAAGGCCAATTCTAAAATTGGGATCAAAACAAATGATATTACCCTTACGTTTAGCGGCAGTGGCCAAACGTAAATAACTGGCGCTAAGTTCGCCACCCAGTAAAGCCGTGGCTGAACCTAAATGTACAATGGCATCATCGGTTAATTGCTCAATTGCTGCATCGCTCAGGCACAGTTGCTCATCGGCACCGCGGTTAAACGCAAATTCACGCTCACCGTTATCCGCTAATGACACAAAAGCAAAAGTGGTCGACATCGGTAATGTCGACACAAAATCCGTGTTCACATGATAAGCTTTAATTTCTTCAGTTAAATACTGACCATAAGGATCGTTACCCACGGCCGCTACCAACGAAACATCCGCACCTAATTTACCAATACAGGCCGCCACATTCGCCGGCGCACCACCTGATTTTTTCACGTAATTTACGCCGTTAACTAAGCCTGCGTTCGTATCTGTACAAACAAAGTCAATTAACATTTCGCCGATGCACACAACTTTCATTTCGCTTCCTTTTATTAGGTTATTTACTGGATGCTTCGTTACAATTCAATTTAAACATCAATAAGTTAGAGTTTTAGCTCGACTTTTTTCTACTGCGCCACAAGGCGTTTATTATAACAGAAGCCGTACAAAATTACGGCGAAAAACAGCATAAATATAATAGCGTTCAGCATTTTGAGTGTGGTGTAAAAAGAGCCAATAACCGTGATGTTTTAAGCAAAACCTCAGCTTAAAACACCTGCATTTAGGACTAAATGGACAGGCTAAATGGGCTAAAAACACAAGAAAACAAAACCTATTTAGGGCAATACAATGGTTTTCATACGGATAATTAGCGACTAAATAGAAAACCATATCAAGCGTGATGTAAATTTAAATCATTAAAATGCGACTTAAAGCAGTGAATTTACCGATAAAAAAACCCGTAAAGCAGCGCTTTACGGGTTTTTAACACATCGAAAAAAGATGCTTGGGCAGATTACATCATGCCGTTCCAGAGCGACCTCAAGTCATTGATATTGCATGAATAAAGGCTTTTAGGGATAATTAGTGTCTACATGAATGTCTACTTTTTTGTCTTCAACTTTACTTTATGGCTAATAAATCAAATAAAAACACATACCTCAAACTTAGAGGAAGTATATGGTGGTCAGGGTGAGATTACGAGTGGTCATTTAATCACCACACTCATGCCAGCTTCCAACACCGCATCAAGATAAGCCTCATTCATCAATGCCTGACGCTGCTTTCTTCTGATACTCATTTTTCGCTTCTCAGCGCGTAACATATTCAAGCCGAAGTGTCGCATCGTGGCAAGATTGGCTGCTGCATTACCACGGTATATCTGGCACGCATCCTCACTTAAGCTCACATCCAGCACCCAGTGCAGCTGGTTTTCAATACACCAATGCTCGCGTACTGCCTGGGACAGCCTTTCTGCGGTAAGGTCGGCTGAGCTGATAAAATAACGTTGCTCTAACACCGCACGCTTGTGCTTTTCCACCCGGTAAGTCGTTGCCATGCCTAAGGTTGTCAGCGCTGGCCAGGCAGCTTTGAGTTTTTCCGGTAATTCGCTGGCCGGACAGACCTGGAATTCACGGTACTCTAGACGCCCACGGTTCTTTTCCAGTGACTGCGCTGCACTATCTTTATGCGCTTTACCCGCAAAGACTTGTTTTACTGCATCGTGCAGATGACCTTGGTTGCCTTTAACCGTCAACAGGTAATCAGCTTTTTTATCTACTATCTGCTGCGCTATCTCTTTCTGGCATCCCATTGCATCCAAACTGACCAGGCATCCTTTAAGCTCCAGCAAGTTAAGTAGCTGAGGTATCGCCGTAATTTCGTTGCTCTTCTCGTCCGTTTTAACCTGGCCCATTACCACACCATTGGCGCTGGCAAAGGCGCTAACCATATGAATAGAAGAGCAGCGGTCTTCCCGGTTGTAGGAGCCGCGAAGCGTTTTGCCGTCGATTGCGACCACCTGACCATCGGTAAGCTCTGTACAAGCCTGCATCCAACTGGCAAAGCAGCGCTGCAAGGCTTCGCTGTCCAGCAGTGACATCACCCGCGCGATGGTGTCGTGTACCGGCAAACCCAGTTTAAAAAAGCCATGTTCTTGCAGCCAGTCAAAGCGGTTTTCGCCGAAATCTTCAATATCTTCCCAGCCCTCACAGCCAGCAATGACTGCGCAAAGCGTTAAAAACACTACGTCAAACAAGGGGTAAACGACCTTAGCGGCTTGCCTTGGGTCTTCTAATTCTGAAAAGTGCTCTGCAAAAATATCGATGTTCATAAACTGGCTCCGCGTAAAAGCCAGTATCTGATCACAGCTGAAGATCGGGGTCAATCAGTTATGCTAAAGTGCGTACTAAATGTTCGTGATCTTGCCCTGATATGGTGGTATCAACGCAGAGTTACACACGAAATGAAGCGTCTTTACCCTGACATAGAGAAACTAGAGTTCAGTTTAAAGACCTCTGACATTAACATTGCAAGAAAACTAAGGGATAAGTTTAATGGTGAATTGGCACACAATAGTCTGTTAGCCACCGACAAAAATGCCAAACGTTTTAGAGATTTGGTTAGAGAAATGAGTCAGGCGCAACAAACTAACCCTGATTGGGATTTAGGTATTTATCCGGAAAACCTCGGTAGGCGTCCGGCCATCACATCTTTTATTTGCTGACTGATCACGCATCATATCTTTCACTGTTGCCAACAATGAGAGTTATGTATGCCAGCTTTAAAACAACCCGATATACGTCGGTTCTTTTCCCCCGAATTAAAATGGCAGATCGTCCAGGAATCGAAAGAACAAACCCTTTCAGTATCTCAATTAGCGCGCAAATATGATGTCAATACCAACCAAGTGTTTCGCTGGATCCGAGACGTTAACCTCGGTAATGCATTGTGGGTCAGGCGCGCTAAAGGTGAAGTGAATACGTCAGCGGCTCCCATGCCATTCCTTCCTGTCAGTGTTCGTGCGGTTGACGCGGTGCCGGTGTTACATAAACCTGCTGCAATAACGGTATCGTTTCGTAGCGGTCACCAACTGGTGCTACACGACGCCACGCCGGACATGTTGCACCAACTCGTGGTGGCGTTGTCATGATGATGTTATCGCATGACGTGCGCATTTGGCTGTGTGCCGGTTACACCGATATGCGCAAAGGCTTTGATGGCCTGGCTGCAATGGCGCAGCATGTGCTGCAAAAAGACCCGTTTAGCGGTCACGTATTTGTGTTTCGCGGACGTCGTAGCGACCGGGTTAAATTGCTCTGGTGGGATGGTCAGGGGTTATGTTTATTTTACAAGCGACTGGAGCAGGGTAAATTTGTTTGGCCAAGTGCAAAATCGGGGGCTGTGCATTTAACACAAGCCGAATTGGCGCTGTTACTGGAAGGCTTAGACTGGCGGCCACCTGCCAGAAAAAATAGACCAATAAACGCCGCATAATTGCATTTAATCAATGAGTTAGCTGGATTTTTATGTTATTATGCAGCGCATGAAAACGATGGCATCTTCCTTACCCAATGACCCAAAACAGTTGCAGGAAATTATCCTTCAACTGCAGTCAACGCTTGCCCAGCAGGATACCGTTATTGCCTCGTTACGCCACCAGTTATCCGTATTAAAACGTGCCCGCTTCGGACGTTCGTCCGAGCATATCGATAAGCAAATTCATCAGTTGGAATTACAGCTTGAAGAGCTTGAGATGCAAACTGCAGCCTTACCAAAGCTAGCCGCACCAGCAAAAGAGAACAAAGCCACGCCCCGTCGGCGCGTCTCTCTGCCTGCACAATTGCCGCGAGAAGAGCTTCGTGTTGAAACGGCTTGCCAGTGCCCGGCATGTCAGGGTGCATTAACCCATATCGGTGATGATGTTTCTGAAATGCTGGATGTGGTGCCGGCCTCTTATCGGGTTATCCGTATTGTACGCCCTAAATTCAGCTGCCAGCACTGCGACACATTGGTGCAAGGTGCTGCGCCTGAGCGTGTGATTAAAAAAGGACTGGCCAGTGCTGCATTGCTCACACAGGTGATGGTTGATAAATACCTCGACCATCAACCGCTGTACCGCCAAGCTGAGCGGATGGAACGTGAAGGCATCGACATCGAGCGCTCTACCTTGGCTGACTGGGTAGGACAAACAAGTGCATTACTCACGCCACTGGCAGGTGCCATCGGCCGCCATGTTAAAGCCAGTTACCACGTACATGCGGATGATACCACCGCACCGACGCTATCACCGGGTAAAGGTCGCACGCAAACGGGTCGTTACTGGACCTATGTCCGCGATGGTCGCCCCTGGGGAGATAGCACACCACCTGCGGTGTGGCTGCAATATAGTGAAGACCGAAGAAGTCTTCATCCTGCGGCGCATTTAAAAGATTACAAAGGCTCACTGCAGGCCGATGCTTATGCCGGTTACAACGAATTATACCAACGGCAAATCACCCAACATGGTTGCTGGGCACACGTACGGCGTAAATTCTATGACATTATCCAAAGCGGCCCTTCGCCTTTAGCCGACGAAGCTATTGCCATTATCCAATCCCTCTATGTGATTGAAAAGCAGGTACGCGGCCAACCACCGGATGAACGACAACACATCCGAGCCACACACGCCAAGCCAATCCTTGAGCGCTTCCATGCGTGGTTGCAAACAACCCTACGTACCTTATCGAAAGGCTCGCCGTTATCCAAGGCTATTCATTATGCTCTGAAACAGTGGGAGGCGCTGGTTGCCTATGTGGATAACGGTTATGCTGAGATAGATAACAACAGTGCAGAGCGCTCATTGCGGCCGATTGCCTTGGGTAGGAAAAATTACCTGTTTGCGGGTTCAGTTGCCGGAGGAGAGCGAGCTGCCGTGCTGTACTCAATACTCGGCACCGCTAAACTCAATGGCATCAATCCAAATGACTATCTCACAGCGGTACTCAAACGTATCGGCAATCACCCCATCAACCGTGTCGATGAGTTGTTACCTTGGAATATCGATCTATCCAAACAGTCAGGTGACGCGATTTAAGACACCAAGTGTCCACTAAAATTAAGTGGACACTTAAATCAGAGCGCTAACCTGTGATCGCCGGACGCTTACAATTCACCGATTGATTGCTACGATATTGACGACATCCCTAGAGAAATCGTCAAGCAACTTATGCTGGTAAGCTTGAATGCTTCGAGCAAAGAGGAAGCTGTCATGGCGCTGTGTATTAAGTTAAAGAGGAAACGAGAGGAAGTCTTGGACTATCTGGATAAATTGCTTGAGTTTCACGCACCGATTGCTGACAGCTTCTTCAGCTCAGCTTGGCGAATTGTTCAGTATCAAGATGGAGAGCTAACTAACGACATATTGAAGGCTGCTCTGGCAGAAGGAATTGCTGTATTGCCAGTGCATGACAGCTACATTGTGGACGCAACGAAGCGAGAGCAGATGTTGGGTATCATTAATACAGCTTACAGACAACGCTTTGGCTTTGAGTGTGTTGTAGTTTAATTAGAGGGGGGATAGGTAGGTTAATTCTAATCAAAAGCCCTGCTAAAGCCCCCATATTCGCTCCGCCGCCTAATTAATCTCCGAGAACATAGACTGTATATCGTCATAATAGTCTGGGTAGGTTTTCCATCCCAAAGCTGAGAGCATAATCGATGAACGAACTATAATTGGCGCATATTCCAAATCGAATGAAGGATTTTTGAAATCCATTCCGTCATCAAACATAGAACCATCTTCTAAAGCTAAGGCTTCAAAAACATTGATATTTACCCTATCCTTCAAGGCGGCCTCATCGAAATGGTTATATTGATTTCTGCCTGCATAAATAATTAGACCTATAGGAACACGCTTTATCAGCCTCCCCACAAGAAATTTGTAATACTTAGGCCGCTTTTTACTATCAACCCCTTCAAATAAGAAAGCACACTCTGATTTAGGCTCTTTATTAGAAGAAAATAACTCAATCGCCTTAAACGCAATTTGTAAAATCGAGCCAGATATTACATGCCTTGAAAACAAACTTGCGCTAAGCTCAATGCTAATGCGTTCAGCCTCAAGAACTTTCTTATTAATATCCGGTTGATTGAGCCATTGCTCATAAATGTGCTGACACTCTTGTTTATTGTCTGAGTGCCTTAAGGCAGTATGCGGTCTATACTCAACGCTAGCTTTAAACAATCCATCATAGTAAGAAAGTATTTCAAACATCCCTTTTACAGCATGCTCTGTTTGCGCTACATACTCTTCAGCTTTAATCATCTGTCAATTCCTTCAGACAAATACCATACAAACAAAAAAAGGGTAATGCGTTAACACTACCCTCTCTTTTCGGTCTACAACACTGTCTACATTTATGTCTACAACGCTGTCTACTTTAGTTATAAGCTTTTGATTTAATTAAGATTTAAAAAGAAACCTTAAATTACATCATGCCGCCCATGCCACCCATGCCGCCCATATCAGGCATTGCAGGCGCATCATCTTTTGGTAATTCAGTTACCATAGCTTCGGTGGTGATCATCAGTGAACCTACAGAAGCAGCAAACTGCAATGCAGAACGCGTTACTTTAGTTGGGTCAAGGATACCCATTTCTAACATGTCGCCGTAAACATCAGTCGCGGCATTGTAACCGTAGTTACCTGTGCCTTCTTTCACTTTGTTTACAACCACTGACGGCTCTTCACCGGCGTTAGAAACGATTTGACGCAGTGGTGCTTCCATTGCGCGTAGCGCAATTTTGATACCGTGCGTTTGATCTTCATTTGCGCCAGTCATGCCCACTAAAGAAGCAGCTACGCGAACTAAAGCTACACCACCGCCAGGCACTACGCCTTCTTCTACTGCTGCGCGAGTTGCATGCAGCGCATCTTCAACACGGTGCTTCTTCTCTTTCATTTCGATTTCAGTCGCCGCACCGACTTTGATTACCGCTACACCGCCAGCTAGTTTCGCCAGACGCTCTTGCAGTTTCTCTTTATCGTAGTCAGAAGTGGCTTCTTCGATTTGCTGACGAATTTGCTTCACACGACCATCGATAGCCGCCTGATCACCGGCACCATCAATAATAGTTGTGTTATCTTTCGTGATAACCACGCGCTTAGCAGTACCTAAATCTTCCAGCGTGGCTTTTTCTAGCTCCATACCGATTTCTTCAGAAATCACAGTACCGCCAGTCAGTGTAGCAATGTCTTGTAACATGGCTTTACGACGATCGCCGAAACCTGGGGCTTTAACCGCAGAGATTTTCACGATGCCGCGCATGTTATTGACCACTAAAGTCGCTAAGGCTTCGCCTTCAACGTCTTCAGCAATGATTAACAATGGCTTGCCTGATTTTGCTACACCTTCTAATACCGGTAGTAATTCACGGATATTCGAAATTTTCTTATCAACAGCTAAGATGTAAGGGTTATCCAGTTCAACCTGGCCCGCTTCTTGGTTGTTGATGAAGTAAGGAGACAAGTAACCACGGTCGAATTGCATACCTTCAACCACGTCTAACTCGTTGTTCAGGCCTTGACCTTCTTCAACGGTGATCACGCCTTCTTTGCCTACTTTGTCCATAGCTTCGGCAATAATGTTACCGATTTCTTCGTCAGAGTTAGCAGAAATAGTACCTACTTGCGCAATCGCTTTGCTGTCGGCACAAGGCTGAGAAAGTTTTTTCAGCTCTTCAACGGCAGCAATAACCGCTTTGTCGATACCGCGCTTTAAATCCATTGGATTCATGCCAGCAGCAACGGCTTTAACACCTTCGTTGATGATGTTTTGCGCTAGTACCGTTGCGGTAGTGGTACCGTCACCGGCTTCGTCATTGGCTTTAGATGCGACTTCTTTCACCATCTGTGCGCCCATATTCTCGAATTTGTCTTCTAGCTCGATTTCTTTGGCAACAGAAACACCGTCTTTAGTGATAACAGGTGAACCGAATGACTTATCTAAAATAACATTACGGCCTTTTGGGCCTAAGGTAACGCGTACCGCGTTAGCCAGAATATTTACGCCTTTCAGCATTTTATTGCGAGCTTCGTCGCCAAAACGTACGTCTTTTGCAGCCATGTTATATATCCTCAAATACGATTAATAATTGATCAGAGAAGTGTGAAAATTAATCCAGAATCACACCTAAGATGTTGTCTTCTTTGGTAATAACATATTCCTGACCATCAATTTTTTCTGTGCGCTCTACATAAGCACCGAACAATACTTTGTCGCCAACTTTTACTTCTAGTGGCTTAACGTTACCGTTATCTAAGATACGACCATTGCCAACTGCAACGACTTCACCACGGGTAGATTTTTCGGCAGAAGCCCCGGTCAGCACGATGCCGCCAGCTGATTTGCTTTCAGCTTCGGTACGTTTGATGATGACACGATCATGTAATGGACGAATATTCATGCTCTATCTCCTAAAGCGAGTTTTATGTTTAACAAGGGTGTTAAATTGTGTGTTCGCTATATGGGGCGCTGACGAAAAAATTCCAAGGGCTGTTGTAAAAAAACCTGCATTTTTTTAAGGTCGCTTTCGCTTATAATCACTTTTCATTGTGCTTCAGATTGGGAACCGACGATGACGCCCTATTTATTGATTCTCTGTAATTGCCCTGATGACAGCAGCGCACAGCGCATCACCGAAAGCTTACTGTCCCAGCAGTTAGTCGCTTGTATCAATCGATTGCCGGATATTCGTTCCAGTTACCGCTGGCAAGGCCAAATTGAGCACAGTGTGGAAATACAATTGCAGTTAAAAGCACCAGCCGTTAACTTTACCGCAATAGAACAAGCCATCTTGGCCATTCACCCGTACACTGTGCCAGAAATTATTGCTTTACCGCTGACTCGGCTGCATGCACCCTACGGTCAATGGATAAATGAGGTAACCCTAGGTGATCATTAAACGTTTTTATTTTTTGCTTTTAAGTTTGGTTCTTACCCTAACCTTAACGGGCTTTGCCCAAGCACAACAAAGCAACGCACTAGCGAACAACAATTCGGTATTAAATAGCCTACTGCAAGCGCAGCCGCAATTTCTGCCAGTTGAACAAGCCTTTGTATTGGATTACCGGCAACAAGATGGCGCTTTATTACTGAATTGGACTATCGCTGATGGCTACTATATGTATCGCGATAAATTTAAACTTGGCGGCGTAGCCGTCAGTTTTTCACACCCGACCTACCCTGCTAGCATGACCATTGAAGACGAGTTCTTTGGCAAAACCGAGGTGTATTACCATCAATTGCAATTAAAGATCCCGTTAAGCGATATTGATGAAGACGCCATTTTTCGTGTGCAATATATGGGCTGCGCTGAAGCTGGTTTTTGTTATCCACCGAAAAGTGTTGAAATTCCTTTACAGCAATTCGATGCCATAGCTGAAGCAACCACTGCGAATGCCACTTCAGCGCCAGTGTCTAGCCAATATGATTTACTAGACCGCTTAACTGAAGGCTCATTACTGGCTATCCTTGGCGTGTTTTTTTTACTGGGCTTGGGGCTTTCTTTTACCCCTTGTGTTTTTCCAATGTACCCTATTTTAAGCGGTATCATTGTTGGCCAAGGTCAACAACTTTCAACCCGCCGCGCTTTTAGTCTGTCGATGTCTTATGTGCAAGGTATGGCAATTACCTACTCCTTATTGGGTTTGGTCGTAGCCAGCTTAGGCGTTAAATTTCAAGCGTGGTTACAACACCCAGCTATTTTAATCGTCGCCTCAGTCATTTTTGTGTTATTAGCCTTAGCGATGTTTGGTGTTTTCAACTTACAGTTGCCTGCGCGCTGGCAAGAAAAAGTAGCAGGTATCAGCAATAAGCAACAAGGCGGCTCGTTAAAAGGGGCTTTTGTGATGGGTGCGTTATCAGGCCTAATTGCCTCGCCCTGTACCACCGCCCCGCTGTCAGCTGCACTCTTGTATGTAGCACAAAGCGGCGACTTAATGATTGGCGCAGTGACCCTCTATGTACTGAGTTTAGGTATGGGTTTGCCTTTGTTGTTATTAGGTACTTCAGGTGGTCGATTACTACCAAAAGCGGGCAATTGGATGAATGCCGTTAAAAATATCTTTGGCTTTTTGTTACTGGCCGTACCGCTTATTTTATTAGAACGTTTTTTACCTTTTAGCACCATATTAGTGTTGGGCACATTGCTGACTCTTGCTCTGGTGTTTTATCTATACCGGTTAATTTTTACGTTAGAGAATATCAGCGGTAAAGCGATGATCGCGGTTGTAATCCAACTGTTGGTGCTAAGCGCGTTCTGGCTCAATTTACAAAACTGGAATCCAACTAAAGCTAATGAAACGCCTGCAAACTCGCAACAACTGTCGACGGAAGTATTAAGCGCTTTGGAAACTATTGAATCAGAAACCGCTAAACAACTGATAAAACTTGCCCTAAACCAGCAATTAACATTAGCGGATGACCTTGTTAACTCCCCGTCAGTATCTGCAGAATCAAAAAATGCGCTGGGCTTTATTGAAATAGAAACCGCAGAAGAGCTGGCCGAACAATTAAAACTGGCGGCTGCGGCGGGGCAATACACCATGGTTGATCTGTATGCGGAGTGGTGTGTCGCCTGTAAAGAGTTTGAGCAACTGACCTTCCCCAAACCTGAAGTGACGGCGTTAACGTCACAAATGCGCTTGATTAAAATTGATGTCACCACGATGTCACGTGCCGACGCAGCATTATTGGATAGCTATCAAGTACTCGGTTTACCCACCTTGTTATTCTTTGCTCCTGATGGCACGGAACTAACCCAAAGCCGTGTTACGGGCTTTCAAGCTGCAGCGCCTTTTGCCGCGCATTTAAATAGCATCATCAATTAAAGTCTGTCGGCGAACGGTAGCGTTCGCCGCAACTTGCAAAACTGACGTTGCGGGCATCGCTCGCAACAGACATCCAGACAGCCACTGGCTGATAAGACCAGTATTTTGCTGCCATTTGCTGCGATTTCACTATAATAAGGCAGGTAACTGCCAGTTGGCTCTCGACAACCAGACCGGTTTCGCCCTAAAGTGCTGCATTAACTTCAGCAAACAAGGCGTTTGTTGGTGGTAACAGCATTTTATAAGTGGATAGGGAAAGATGGCAGCAACTTTGCGCATATTACTGTTAAATGGCCCAAATTTAAATATGTTGGGCGTACGTGAACCGGCTACCTATGGTGCTGCCAGCTTAGCGGATATTGTTAGCGCACTGCAGCAACAAGCCGCTTCTTTAGATGTGCAATTACAAGCCCTGCAATCTAATGCTGAGCATGAATTAATCAACGCCATCCAGCAAAGCTATCAACAGCAAGATTTTATCATTATTAACCCTGGTGCTTATACCCATACCAGCATTGCACTGCGCGATGCGTTGTTAGCGGTTGCGATCCCTTTTATCGAAGTACACTTATCTAATGTACATGCGCGGGAAAGCTTTCGGCATCACTCTTATTTATCCGATATTGCCCGAGGCGTGATCTGCGGCCTCGGCGCTAAAGGCTATCACTATGCTTTAGACGCGGCAGTATCTTATTTACATTCACATAATCAAACCTAACTCAATCAGGCGAAAGACATGGATATTAGAAAAATTAAAAAATTAATTGAATTGCTGGAAGAGTCTGGCATTTCTGAATTAGAAATTACTGAAGGCGAAGAATCGGTACGCATCAGTCGCCATGGCCCCGCACAACATTATGCGCCACAACCTATGCATTATGCGCCAGCGCCAATGCAGACGCCTGCTCCAGCGCCTGCGGCACCCTCGGCTGCCGCAGTGGAAGCAAAACCAGTAGTCACGGGTCATGTTATGAAATCACCGATGGTGGGTTCTTTCTATCGTGCTGCATCGCCAACGTCGAAAAATTTCGTGGAAGTGGGTCAAGCCGTTAAAGTGGGTGACACCTTATGTATTGTTGAAGCCATGAAGATGATGAACCAAATCCAAGCAGATAAAGCGGGTGTGGTAAAAGAAATCTTGGTTGAAAACGGCGAGCCGGTTGAATTTGACCAGCCAATTTTTATTATCGAATAACATTAAGGCTGACTAATGTTAGAAAAAGTCCTGATAGCCAACCGAGGCGAAATTGCCCTACGCATTTTGCGTGCGTGCAAAGAACTCGGTATCAAAACGGTAGCAGTACACTCTACTGTTGACCGTAATTTAAAACACGTGTTGTTAGCTGACGAAACCATTTGTATTGGCCCAGCACCTTCACCGCAAAGCTACTTAAATATACCCGCATTAATTGCGGCTGCTGAAGTGACAAATGCGCAAGCGATCCACCCAGGCTATGGTTTCTTGGCTGAACGCGCTGATTTTGCGCAACAAGTTGAAGAAAGCGGCTTAGTGTTTATCGGTCCACATCCGGATTCTATCCGCCTAATGGGTGACAAAGTGTCAGCCATTGAAGCGATGAAAAAAGCCGGCGTGCCATGCGTGCCGGGCTCTGATGGTGCGGTAGGCGATGACGCTGCTGTTAACATGAAGATTGCGAAGCGCATCGGGTATCCGATTATCGTTAAAGCGGCTGGCGGCGGCGGTGGTCGTGGTATGCGAGTGGTGCGTACTGAAGAAGAATTAGTCAGCTCTATCGAGATGACGAAAGCCGAAGCGAAAGCCGCATTTGGTAATGACATGGTGTATATGGAGAAATTCCTGGAAAACCCACGTCATATCGAAATTCAAGTTTTAGCTGATGGCCAAGGTAACGCCATCCACTTAGGTGAGCGTGACTGTTCAATGCAGCGTCGCCACCAAAAAGTGGTAGAAGAAGCACCAGCGCCGGGTATTACCCCTGAACTTCGTGCCTTTATCGGTGGCCGATGTGTCGATGCCTGTAAAGTGATGAATTACCGTGGAGCCGGTACTTTTGAGTTCTTATTTGAAAATGGTGAATTCTTCTTTATAGAGATGAACACCCGTATTCAAGTAGAGCACCCGGTTACCGAAATGATTAGCGGTGTCGACTTAATTAAAGAGCAACTGCGTGTTGCCTCGGGTATGCCGTTGACCATCAAGCAAGAAGACATCGTTATCCGTGGCCATGCCATTGAGTGTCGGATCAATGCTGAAGATCCAGTGAGCTTTATCCCATCACCGGGTAAGATCACGCGTTTCCATCCACCGGGTGGTAATGGTATTCGCTGGGACTCGCACATCTATGCTGATTACACGGTGCCACCAAACTATGATTCGATGGTCGGTAAGTTAATCACCTACGGTGAGACCCGTGATATCGCTCTGGCGCGGATGCGCAATGCCTTAGACGAGTTATTAGTGGAAGGTATCAAAACCAACATTCCATTGCATAAAGACATTATGCGCGATGCCGGTTTCTGTAAAGGTGGTACCAATATCCATTATCTGGAAAAGAAATTAGGTATTAAATAACAGCGTTTTACTCACGTGAAACTGAAAAGGGCCTGCGGGCCCTTTTTCTTTTGGCATTCATTGGATCTCTGCTGGTTGCTGGCGCTATAATAAGCGCCTTTTTTCGCTTGTAGAGAACCGCTATGCCTTGGATCCAATTACGCGTCACGACCACTGAAAAGAAAGCCGAACAGGTCAGCGACATGCTAATGAGCTGGGGCGCGCAGGCGGTCACCTTTCTGGATGCGCAAGACACGCCGATCTACGAGCCGATGCCAGGTGAAGTGATTTATTGGGCCAATACCGTGGTGATGGGGCTATTCGATGCCGAACACCCGATGCAAAAAGTGATTGCGCAGCTTGAAAGCACTGCATTATTTAAGGAAGGCGTCAGCTACAAGCTAGAACAGTTAGAAGATAAAGACTGGGAACGCGAATGGATGGATAACTTTCATCCGATCAAATTTGGCGAGCGGCTATGGGTATGTCCTAGCTGGCGCCCTATCCCTGATCCTACTGCGGTTAATGTGATGCTAGACCCTGGCTTAGCTTTTGGTACCGGCACTCACCCCACGACCGCACTGTGCATGCAATGGCTTGACGCACACATTAGCCATGGTCAAACCGTGGTCGACTTTGGTTGCGGCTCGGGTATTTTAGGTATTGCAGCGTTAAAACTGGGTGCCAGCCGTGTTATTGGCGTGGATATCGACCCACAAGCCATTATGGCTTCACGCGCCAACGCGGAACGTAACGATGTGCTGAATCAAATAGAGTTGTACTTACCTAAAGATCAGCCACAACTTCAAGCCGATGTGGTGGTAGCCAACATTTTAGCCGGTCCTTTGGCTGAACTCTCTAGTATTATCAGTGCCTATGTAAAACCGGGGGGCTTATTGGCACTCTCAGGCATCTTGCAAAGCCAAGCACAAAGCGTGATCGATGCCTATGCCGCTGAGTTTACTTTTGACCCCATTGCCGAACAAGAAGAATGGGTACGTTTAAGCGCCAGAAAAAACGTCTAATTCAGCGTCTATTCAGTCAGGCTGTTGATTTTAGATTGGTGATAAAAACAACAACAACACAATTATCTTTTTATCGACATCAGCACTGGCGCTAACATAAGCTTGAGAAAACACGGCTTTTCAGCCTTTTAGGGAATGTCAATCCCTGAAAGGTCAAAAAAAAGCAGGTTTTGTTTAAATAATAACCTTTGCTTTAGTGACAAAAATCCGTAAACTTAGCGCCCCTTGGAGGTAGAGCCTTGGATTCAGTGGTGCGCATAGGTCCATATCAGTTAGCGAATAAGGTAGTTTGTGCTCCGATGGCTGGAGTAACCGATCACACTTTTCGTGAGCTTTGTCGGCGTTTCGGTGCAGCTTTAGCTGTGTCAGAAATGCTGTCAAGCAATCCGCTGGTCTGGCAGAGTGAAAAATCACAGAATCGCATGGGCCATCGTCAGGAGTCTGGGATCCGTTCGGTGCAAATTGCCGGCAGTGATCCTGAACAAATGGCGGCAGCAGCCCGTTATAATGTCGAGATTGGCGCACATATTATCGACATTAATATGGGATGCCCTGCCAAGAAGGTAAATAAAAAACTGGCTGGGTCTGCTTTATTGCAGTACCCCGAGTTGGTTGAACAGATTATCCAAGCGGTGGTTAACGCCGTTGACGTTCCTGTAACGTTAAAAATCCGTACAGGTTGGGATCCGGATAATCGCAATGGCGTGCAAATTGCGCGTATTGCTGAAGATAATGGCATACAGGCACTCGCGGTACATGGTCGTACCAAAGCTTGTATGTATAAAGGAGAAGCTGAGTACGACACCATTGCCGCAATTAAGCAGCAGGTATCGATACCAGTAATGGCGAATGGTGATATTACCACCCCGGAAAAAGCACGTTTTGTGCTGGACTTCACCGGAGCTGACGCCGTGATGATTGGCCGTGCAGCTCAAGGTCGACCATGGATTTTTCGGGAAGTAGTACATTATTTGGCAACAGGACAGAAATTAGCCGCACCTTCAGTTTCAGAAGTGCAGCAAATCCTGTTGGAGCATGTGCAAGGCTTACACCAATTGTATGGTGAACACGCCGGTGCTCGTATCGCCCGCAAACATGTCGGATGGTACTTGGCAGAACATGATCCACAAGGAATTTTTCGCAGTGAATTCAATGGCATTGAGCTGGCATTAACGCAGCTTGATGCATTAAATGACTATTTTCATAAACTAGCAGCCACCTAACGTAAAAGAGAAAAAGCAATGTTTAATTCGAACGTTACTTCGCCATTTATTACTAACGCCCACGTACAAACTCAGGAAAAGCCACAGGCTTTATCTAACGCCGCGCAAAAAGCCGTTGCTAACTATCTGCAACAGTTAAACGGCCAAGATGTTAACGACTTGTACGAGCTGGTTTTATCTGAATTAGAACGCCCGCTACTGGAAGAAGTGATGAAATATACCCGCGGCAATCAAACTCGCGCCGCTAACTTAATGGGTATCAACCGCGGTACGCTGCGTAAGAAACTTAAACAATACGGCATGTCGTAATGCCCCGCAGGGTTCGGCCCTGCTACCAAGCACCTTCGGGTGCTTTTTTATTAGCTGGATCAGGGTAAAACTTCGCTGCTAAGCTCTGTTCCAGCACGGCTTACGCCATGTCACTCTTTCTTTTAGCTACAACGAGATAATCCTGATGAGCACACTTCGTCCTGTCCGCCGCGCCCTTTTGAGCGTATCTGATAAAACCGGTATTGTTGAATTCGCCAAGGCACTCAGCGCCATGCAAGTAGAGATTTTATCTACCGGTGGCACAGCTAAATTATTAGCCGAGCAAGGTATTGCCGTAATTGAAGTTTCTGATTACACCGGCCACCCTGAAATTATGGATGGTCGTGTTAAAACGCTACACCCGAAAATTCATGGTGGTATTTTAGCGCGCCGTGGCATCGATGAAGCTGTGATGACGGCAAATAACATCGGCCCTATCGATTTAGTTGTCGTGAACCTTTACCCATTCGCTAACACCGTAGCCAAAGCGGATTGCTCATTGGCGGATGCAATTGAGAATATCGATATCGGTGGCCCAACCATGGTGCGTGCGGCCGCTAAAAACCATCAAGATGTGACAATTATTGTCAATGCTCACGATTACGCGATGGTACTGGCTGAAATGCAAGCACATGACGGTGCCACCACTCATGCTACGCGCTTTAGTTTAGCTATCAGCGCCTTTGAACATACCGCACAATATGATGGCATGATCGCCAATTACTTCGGCACCATGTTACCGGCATATGACACGCCCACCGCGCCGGCGAGCAAGTTCCCTCGCACCTTTAATAGCCAATTCGTGAAAAAACAAGATTTACGTTACGGCGAAAACAGCCATCAAACGGCGGCGTTTTATGTACAAGCCGGCGCCAATGAAGCATCGGTTGCCAGCGCCACACAATTGCAAGGTAAGGCCCTGTCTTACAACAATATTGCCGACACCGATGCTGCTTTAGAGTGTGTAAAAGAATTTGCCGAACCGGCCTGTGTGATCGTTAAGCACGCCAACCCTTGTGGTGTGGCTATTGGTGAAAACATTCTGGCGGCTTATAACCGCGCTTATGCAACCGATCCTACCTCAGCGTTTGGCGGCATTATCGCCTTTAACCGCGAGTTAGATGACACCACGGCGAAAGAAATCGTTAGTCGTCAATTTGTCGAAGTGATTATTGCTCCTAGTGCCACAGCAGCTGCGGTCGCGGTTGTCGCCACTAAGCCGAATGTACGCTTATTAGTCTGTGGCGAATTTGCTGTTGCCAGTGCTGCCGTGGATATCAAGCAAGTCAACGGTGGCATCTTATTGCAAGACCGCGATCAAGCTACTGTAACAGCGGCTGATTTAAAGGTAGTGAGTCAGCGCCAGCCCACCGAACAAGAGTTAAAAGATTTATTGTTCTGCTGGAAAGTCGCCAAGTTTGTGAAATCGAATGCCATTGTTTATGTGAAAGACAGCATGACCATTGGCGTCGGCGCCGGCCAAATGAGCCGCGTTTACAGCGCAAAAATCGCAGGCATCAAAGCCGCGGACGAAAACTTAGAAGTCAAAGGCTCTGTCATGGCCTCTGATGCCTTCTTCCCGTTCCGCGACGGTATTGATGCTGCCGCTGCTGCTGGTATTACTGCGGTGATCCAGCCAGGTGGTTCAATGCGCGATGCCGAGGTCATTGCCGCCGCAGATGAGCACGGTATGGCTATGGTGTTTACCGGCGTTCGCCATTTCCGTCACTAAACATCTGCTTTAACTGTAAAAAGGCCGCATAGCGGCCTTTTTTATTCCAAAGTCACGATCAGTTTCCATCCAGCGTAAAATCACCTGATAAAATGGGCTTTAAATCATCCGTCGCGCGGTTGTAAACATAGACCCAAGCAGTAACCGCTGCACCATTTTGCAGGGTGACGGGTTGTTTAAGTCGCAGATATTCAGTCGGGCTAGCAAAACCAGGGCGGCACTCTTCATAGGCATCCAGCTCTGTGAGTAAATTTGCAGCTTTCGCTAGCTGATAAACTTCACCAACAACCTGCCAAGCGGGGTCGTTACTTGGCACGGCACCGGGGTAATAATCGACCAAATACAGCTTAGCCTGCAAACCACCCAGCCCGACGAGGCTGGCATATTGCTGCAGTAACTGATAGCAACGATTGCCAGCTGCCCGGCGCGGGGCATGTTGGCGCAGCGTGCCATAGACAAATAAATATTCTGACATGAACAAAGTCCAGATTAACAGTAGCCCGCTATTTTTACATAAATTTAGCCTGAACTGCCCCTTCCAGCGCAAAGCTATTTCTCATTGCGCCGCAAACAAGCCAGCTTACCGCTGTTGTGTGGCAAATCCGCTAAGCAATTGGCTGATAAAAGCCGATATCAGCCTGACGCCACAACAACAAGCGCTGATTGGTGACTATGCTTCTTTAGTTAAGCAGTGGCGTTAACCCAACTTAGCCCCATTGGGCACTGGGCTGTCTACTGATACCAGCACGATAGCACCATCTTCTCTGGCAAAACCGGTAACCAGACACTCTGACTGCATAGGGCCGATTTGCTTAGCTGGAAAATTTACTACTGCCATGACCTGCTTACCCAATAATTGCGCTTTACTATATAAGCTAGTGATCTGGGCACTGGATTTTTTGATACCAATGTCGCTGCCAAAATCTAATTGCAATTTATAGGCGGGTTTTCGGGCCTCAGGAAAATCGTCTACAGCGATAATGGTGCCTACCCGAAGTTCTACTTTGGCAAAGTCTTGCCAGCTGATGGTTTCCATTACACCCTCTGCGTTAAGCTGCTATGCTAATCAAATTAAAGTAAACCGGAGAACGCCATGGCGCAATGGTTAAATGCGACGATAGCGGAAACAATTCACTGGACCGGAAATTTATTCAGCTTAAAAGCCAAGACCGGGCCACTCCCTTTTATTGCCGGTCAGTTTGTCAGACTGGCCATTGATGGCCCTGAAGGAAGGATTCAGCGCGCTTATTCACTGGTTAACCCACCTGACAGCGAATATCAGGAGTTTTTAGTCAGCACCGTTGCCGATGGCTTGTTATCGCCGTTATTACAGCAATTAACGCCAGGCGATACGCTGGGTATTAGTCAGCCGGCTACTGGTTTTTTTATTCTGGATGAAGTACCTGACGGCGACAACTTGTGGCTGATTGCCACTGGCACCGGCATAGGCCCCTATTTATCGATGCTAGCCACCGCTGAACCTTATCAGCGCTTCGCCCATATTATTCTAGTACACAGTGTCAGCAACGCAGTCGATTTAGCCTATAAAGACCTGATAGCCAGCTTTGTGGCAAAGTATCCCGAGCAGTTACACTATCAGCCGATCGTTACCCGCGAAACCTACCCTGGTGCCCTGCAAGATAGGATACCCAAATTAATAAACAGCCAGCAGTTACAACAACAGTGCGGTCAGTTGCTAAACCCAAAATCACAGGTAATGCTTTGTGGTAACCCACAAATGATTACCGACACTAAAGCCTTATTGGAAGGCATGGGTTTAACCAAAAACCTGCGGCGTAACCCCGGCAATATTACAGTTGAGCAGTATTGGAAATAATGTTGTCTTGGCTTTGATAACGTTTTGAGCGTAACGCCGTTAAAAAATGCCGGCCAAAGAACGTAATATACCGTTATGCAAAGAGGGTTCGGCTTCTTCCCACGTTAAATTGGCTTTATTGGCAAAGCCTAGCAACTTCACCTGATACTTACGCCGATCGGTATGTTGCTCCCAGAGCAATTCTAACTGGCCACTATCCCCTTGCCATAAGCGCTGTTCGCTTTGGTCAAGCACAAGCTCATCGCTGTCTGGGGCAATTCGCTCGGCAATTTGAATATCGGCTAACAAGGTAAAGTATTTATCTTTCACCAACTGATTACCAACATATTCTGCGCCTACAATCACCGCAACCACGGCTAAAGCACGCACTACATCTTTGGTATCAAGATCAGTAGAAAAGCCGGCATCGGCATAAACTACACCAGGGCCAGACGCGCGACGGCGCGTTGCCGGCGTGTTATTGGCAACAACACTGCTACCCGGGCGCATAAACTCGGCAATTTGTTGCTCACTCATGCCGTATTGTTCACGAAGCACTTGCTGCGGTGGTTGGTTTAATACGGTTCGAATGTTCACTTGCAACCAATACTGGGCAGCACTGGGGGTATTGACTAACTGATAACCGCGGGCGGTCAACAACGACGCCACATCGCGCATGAGTGGCCGTTGATACTCCGCCGCCGTTTGGCGGATATCTAAAAATACCGTGCGTAATTCGGCTTCAACCGGATCCAAATAAATGGTTTCGCTCATGCGCATTTGCACATCAAGCTTGCCCTTACTCACGGAGGTATGCAGCGCGCCGCAGCCGGATAACAGCAGTAAACCGCTTAAGATCGCGCCTTTGTAAAGCAACGACATTTAGAATAGGCCAGCTAAAGCACGCGCGACGCCATCGGTTAACGGCTGTGCCGCGGCTTCCCATTTTAGGTTTGCTTGATTAGCTGAACTGACAATGCGTGTTTGATATTTACGCATATTGGTTTGCTGAGAATAACTAGACCGAGTACTGCCACTATCACCTTGCAACAACGTATGCTCAGAACGCTCTTGTACTTGGCCAGCAAATCTCTCCATAATTTGAATATCCGTGATCACGCTATAATATACATCTTGTACCATAGCATCGACCACGGTACCCACTACCGCACCCGCTACCGCAGCACCTGCCGTTCCCCCAACTGAACCGCCAGAAGAGCGATGGATCACCGCGCCGGTTACCGCGGCACCAACCGCACCTGGGCCAGCAGCAAGCGCACCTTGACTATCCCGAGCATTGCTACGACCAACTTGTAACACATTTGCCTGTAACCAGTAGTGGGCTTTTGAGGGGCTATCAATGACTTGATAGCCCCGACTGCGCAGCGTCAAGATCACCTCTTCGCGCACATTAAACTCAGGCTTGTCAGAGGTATTACGAATATCAACATAAACCGTGCGTAATTCAGGATCGACTGGCTCAAGAAAAATACTTGAGCTCATTTTAGTTTGCACATCTAACTGTCGTTTAGCCACACTGGTATGCAGTGCGCCACAGGCAGTTAAACTGAGTAAAGCCGCTACAGCAAGCAATCGAGTCAGTAGGTTCATCAAGATATCCCAAAGGTTTTAAACAAGCATAAGCTTATTCTGCGGTTACTGGCTGAATATTATCTGAACAACCCTAGCAATTTATCACGTTTTTAACCTTTTACTGCAACAGACAAATTAAGAAACACCGAGGCAAATGCTTTACTTTTTTCAAGCAACCGCTACAATATGCGCCGCTCTTTTGATTGTTCTTTATACAGCTCTTTTTAAAATAAGGTAATCGCTATGCATCCGATGTTAAACATCGCCATTCGTGCTGCCCGTACCGCGGGTAATATTATTGCACGAGCTTGTGGCCAGCTCGACATGGTTGAAAAACTGCAGAAAGGCAGCAACGACTTTGTTACAAACGTTGACCGCGAAGCTGAACAAGCTATTGTTGCGGTGTTAAAAAAATCTTTTCCAACCCATGGTATTGTCGGTGAAGAACATGGCGATTACGGTAACAACGACAGTGAATTCCAGTGGATTATTGATCCGTTGGATGGCACAACCAACTTCATCAAAGGCATTCCACACTTTGCCGTTTCTATTGCCTTAAAACATCAAGGTAAACTAGACCAAGCCGTTATTTTCGATCCGCTACGTGGCGAATTGTTCACGGCGTCTCGCGGTCGTGGTGCACAATTAAACGGTACGCGTATTCGGGTAAATAACCTGCCAGATATGCAAGGCAGTATTTTAGCCACCGGTTTTCCGTTTAAAGCCAAACACCATTTAGACAGCTACAGCAAAATCTTCAACGCGTTTTTTGCCGACTGCGCCGACATGCGTCGTACCGGTTCTGCCGCCTTAGATTTAGCTTATGTCGCTGCCGGTCGTTTTGACGGTTTCTGGGAAATTGGCTTAAAGCCTTGGGATATCGCCGCAGGTGAACTGATCATCCGCGAAGCCGGTGGTATGGTCTGTGATTTTGCTGGTGGCAATAACCACATGAAAAGCGGCAACATTGTTGCAGCCAGCCCAAAAGTATTGCAAGCTATGGTAAAAGGCATGCGGCCACACCTGTCAGAAACGTTAGCAAAATAAGTTATACGGCCAGCGCTGTGCGGCCATCGCCACAGCGCTGGTATAGCGGGTCATCTATCCGCTGATGGTTGCACTGCTCACAGGCCTGCTCACAGCCTGACTAAGCTGGACGCTTTAGCCCCCTTATCTCAGCCAGTAAAAGGTTTAGCATGCAAGAACTTATTACCACCATCGCTACGATAAAATCTTGGTCAGAGGCCAATCCTCACCTTGCCATGTGGTTAGGCATCGCGATTCTATTATCACTTTCTTGGCTAGCCAATTTTTTGGTTAAGCATATTCTGCTACGTAGCGTCTTCAGTTTATTAGGTTTAAAGAAAAGTCAGTGTGAACAACGCGGCTTAGATTTTCGTTTTGTTAATCGGCTTTCCAATGTGGTTCCTGCGCTGGTTATATCGACCTTAGTCAATCGCGTACCGCTTTTACCCGAACTGCTGGTGCAGGTTACCATTAACGTGACTAACGCCTTTATTGTGCTGACTATCGCTATTGCGCTGAGTAATCTGTTAACGCTGATTAACTCTTTATACGCCCGACGCGAAGATGCACGCAGTAAGCCGATTAAAGGCTATATCCAACTGCTGAAAATTGTGATTTACGCGGTCGCGGTGATTTTGATGATTGCCTCGTTGTTCGACCGCTCACCTTTGATTTTACTGTCTGGCCTGGGTGCGATGGCCGCAGTACTGATGCTGATTTTCCAAGACACCATCTTATCGTTAGTGGCCAGTGTGCAAATCTCCTCTAACGACGTGATCCGCGTGGGTGACTGGGTTGAAATGCCACAACTGCATGCCGATGGTAATGTTATTGATATCGCCTTACATACGGTAAAAATACAAAACTGGGATAAAACCATCACGACTATCCCAACACGCCGCTTTATGACCGATCCGTTTAAAAACTGGCGTGGCATGCAAGACTCTGGTGGCCGACGCATTAAACGTAGCTTAATGCTCGATCAACAAAGTGTGCATTTTTTATCAGAAGAGCAAATCAAAAAGCTCAGTCGTTTCCGGTTATTAACTCAATATATTAGCGATAAGCAGGCTGATATTGCGGCGTGGAATGCTGAACTCAAAGAGCAAGGTCGCGAGCCGGTGAATACTCGGCGTATTACCAATTTGGGCACTTTCCGCGCTTATGTTACGCAGTATCTAAAAAGTCATCCGCATGTGCATCAAGACATGACCATGATGACGCGCCAATTAGCGCCCACCCCAGAAGGCTTGCCACTGGAGATCTATTGTTTTACCAATACCATTGCTTGGGTTGCCTATGAAGGGATCCAAGCGGATATTTTCGATCATCTGTTCGCGATCTTGCCCGAGTTTGGATTAAGTGTTTACCAGCACCCTAGTGGCAAAGACTTACAAATGTTACGTCTGGCATCAGGCCAAGCCCCCTCGCCAGCATCACAGCAAATTGCCGAGTAACGCTAAAACACAGGCTATGGCGACAGTGTATGCTGCGCCATGGCATGCATTCAAGGCTTAATCATAAAGGCTTAATCAGCGGTAACTGACGCTCTTGCCATTCACGAAACCCACCCGCCAAGCTGAACACCTGTTGATAGCCCATCTGCTGCAGGGTTAACGCCGCTAAAGCCGAGCGGTAACCGCCACCACAATACAGTACAATTTTTTGTTTTTTATCGGCAACAGTTTGCTCAATATCACGCTCAATAATCCCTTTGCCCAGATGCATCGCTTCAGGAAAGTGCCCCTGTTGCCATTCGTGATCTTCTCGAATATCTAACAATACATATGGCTGTTCATGAGCTAAAAGCTCATCGATACTGATTTCTTTGATCTGTTGTTTGGCGGCTTCAACCAGTGCGATAAAGCCTGCAGCATGTTGCTTACTCATATTTTACCCATAAAAAATGCCAGTCATTGACTGGCATTTTTAACACAGATTTCGCGAAATTACATTAACGGTTCGGTACCTTCACCTTCTTTCTCAGGTGGTGGTGGTGGTAACATATCATCGCGGTTTAAGCCCAGTTGTACCGCAATACCACTGGCCACAAAGATAGAAGAGTAAGTACCAATGGCGATACCAAATAACAGTGCAGTGGCAAAGTTATGGATCAAGGCGCCACCCATGTAAAACAACACAATCAATACAATAATCGTGGTTAACGACGTAACAACCGTACGGTTTAATGTTGAGGTTACTGCGTCATTGACGGTTTCTTCCGGCGTGCTATCACGTAATTTGCGGAAACTTTCCCGGATCCGGTCAAACACCACGATAGTATCGTTAATTGAGTAACCAATCAGCGCTAGAATCGCCGCCAGTACCGTCAGGTCAAACTCAAGTTGTAACAAGGAGAAAAGACCCAAGGTAATAATGACATCGTGTCCCAACGCTAATACGGCGCCTAATGACAAGCGCCACTCAAAGCGCATCCCCACGTACAACAAGATACCAATTAACGCCGTCAGCATGGCTAAGCCACCCTGCTCTTTTAATTCGTCACCCACTGAAGGACCAACAAATTCAATACGACGCATTTCAATCGGCGTAGCAGAGGTTTCGGATAACGCCGCCATAATCTCATTCGAGATCCGGCTTTGCTCTACCCCTTCTCTTGGTGCAATACGTATCGCAACGTCTTGGCTTGAGCCAAAATATTGCACTACCGCATCGGCATAACCGCGTTCGGCTAAAATGGCACGCACTTGGGTCAGATCAGCGTTTTGGGTGTAACCCACTTCGATAACCGTACCGCCGGTAAAATCCAGCCCCCAATTGATGCCTTTTGTGAACAACAAGCCAAACGAGCTTAGCAGTAACACGATAGACAGCATCAGTGCTGGCATCTTAAAGCGCATGAAATTGAGAGGTTCGTTAAAACTAAATATTCTCACACCAAGCTCCTTACATCGGTAACGACTGTACGCGACGGCCGCCCCAGATTAAATTAACCAGCAAGCGGGTACCCACTACTGAAGTAAAGATCGAGGTTAAAATACCGATAGCTAAAGTGATGGCGAAGCCTTTCACTGGGCCAGTACCAATTCCAAACAGGATCAGGGCCACTAATAATGTGGTGATATTCGAGTCAGCGATTGTCGCAAAAGCACGGTCATAGCCTTGATGGATCGCTTGTTGGATCGAGCGGCCTTCGGCAATTTCTTCACGGATCCGTTCAAATATCAGTACGTTAGCATCAACGGCCATACCGACAGTTAACACAATACCCGCCATACCCGGTAACGTTAGGGTGGCACCGGGGATCATCGACATAAAGCCAATAATTAACACCAGGTTAGCGACCAACGCCAAGTTAGCAATTAAACCGAACACACGGTAGTAAATCACCATAAAGATTAAGACCACCACCATACCCCACATAATGGCCGTCATACCTAGATCGATATTTTCCTGACCGAGGCTTGGCCCTATGGTGCGTTCTTCGATGATTTGCGTAGGTGCAATCAGTGCACCGGCACGCAGTAGCAAGGCGAGATTTTGTGCTTCAGCAGGGTTACCAATACCGGTAATGCGGAAACTGCGCCCCAAACGCGCTTGAATGGTCGCGGCATTGATCACTTCTTCCTGCTTAATCAACACGGGCGTGCCATCAGCTTGTAATTGCTCACCGGGCTTATATTCAATAAACACGGTAGCCATACGTCGACCAATCGAATCACGAGTCGAGGTTGAAAGTAAATTACCGCCTTGTGCATCCAGAGAAATGTTAACCTGTGGCTGGCCCATTTCATCGTAACTTGAGCTGGCATTGGTGATGTGCTCACCGGTCAGCATCACGCGGTTTTCCAGTAAGAAAGGTTGGCCACTGCGATCATAATACAAACCTGAACCGGGTGGTAAACGACCATTCAAGGCCGCACCTAAGTCACCTTGCTCGTCGACTAAACGAAACTCGAGTGTTGCCGTTGCGCCCAAAATCTCTTTAGCTTGCGCCGGATCTTGTACGCCAGGTAATTGCACTATAATACGATCAGCGCCTTGACGCTGTACCAGCGGCTCAGCTACCCCAATTTCATTAACCCGATTACGGATAATGGTAATGTTCTGTTCAAGTGCGTATTCACGAATTTCGCGCAGACGGATTTCGCTTAAGGTCACTTGTAGGCTAAATTCAGCAGGGCCGTCAGTAAACACTAACTCACGGTCCAGTTTGCCTAAGGCCGAGCGAGCCGCTTGCACATCTTCAGCTGAGCGCAATTGCAGTTGCACCATGCCGCGTTCAACATCTGCAGAAACTGAACGGTAGCGCACTTTAGCTTCACGTAAGTCGGCACGAAACGCACCCACCATGTCATTGATGTTTTTATCAATGGCCGCTTTCATGTCTACGGCCATTAAAAAATGCACACCACCACGTAAATCTAAGCCTAACTTCATTGGTGTTGCACCAATGCCAGCAAGCCAATCGGGGGTGGTGGGCACTAAGTTTAATGCCGTAACATAGTTAACAGTACCCAATAAATTAATGGCAATTTGCCGCGCTCGCAGCTGATCTTCAGCAGATTGAAAGCGCGCTAACACCTGACCATTTTCCAGTGTTACCGATTTTGGCGTAACACCTTCACTGATAAAGCTTTGCTCTAACTGTTGGCGAGTGCTTTCTAACACCACGCCCCCACGGGTTGCATTAATATTCAGCGCCGGATCTTCCGGGTATAAATTTGGCATTGCGTAAACTAATGCCAGTAGCAGTACCCCGATAACGACCAGGTACCGCCAGAGCGGATTTTGGTTTAACACGAATACATCCTTTCGTTAGCAGTGCCGCTTATAACGACTTTAAAGTACCCTTAGGTAATACCGCACTGATAGCGGATTTTTGTACTGTGACTTCAGTACTGTCATTTAATGCCACAACGACAAAGTCTTTATCTTCCGCAATTTTAGTAATGCGACCGACAATACCGCCTTGCGTCAGCACTTCATCACCTTTACCTAAAGCCGACATCAGGTTGCGATGTTCTTTTACACGCTTGGCTTGTGGGCGGTAGATTAAAAAGTAAAAAATCAAACCAAACGCCAACAACATAATAATTAAATCCCAACCACCACCTTGTGGTGCGGCAGCGGTATCGGCATAGGCTTGGTTAATGAATAAACTCATGGTTGTCCCCTTAATGTTAAAATCAGTTATTCTGTTAATTCTGCGTCCAGCGATGGTACTGGCATACTTCTTTTTGCGTAAAATTCTGCTACAAAGGCTGACAAGTTACCAGCGGCAATAGCTGCGCGCAATCCCTGCATCAGCTTCTGATAATGATGCAGGTTATGAATGGTGTTTAAACGCGCGCCTAAAATCTCGTTGCAACGATCTAAATGATGTAAATAGGCCCGAGAATAATTTTTACACGTGTAACAATCACAGTCTTTGTCTAACGGCGCGGTATCGGTTTTATGCTTGGCGTTGCGGATTTTAATTACGCCATCACTAACAAACAAATGACCATTACGCGCATTGCGTGTCGGCATGACGCAATCAAACATATCCACGCCACGGCGTACCGCTTCAACTAAGTCTTCTGGTTTGCCTACGCCCATTAAATAACGCGGTTTGTTCGCTGGCATTTTATCAGTGGTGTGGTTCAGAATATTAATCATATCGGCTTTGGGTTCACCTACCGATAAACCGCCGATGGCATAGCCGTCAAAACCAATCTCTTCTAAACCGGCTAATGAAATGTCTCGCAAATGCGGATACATGCCACCTTGGATAATACCAAACAACGCTGACGGGTTATCGCCATGCGCATCTTTTGAACGTTTCGCCCAGCGCAGCGATAATTCCATGGACTTACGAGCTTGTGGCTCGGTCGCCGGATAAGGCGTGCATTCATCAAAGATCATCACAATATCTGAACCCAGATCGCGCTGCACTTCCATTGAGCGTTCTGGCGTTAACATGATGCGTTCGCCATTTAGCGGCGAGCGGAACTTAACGCCTTCTTCGGTGATTTTGCGCAGTTCGCCAAGGCTAAATACCTGAAAACCGCCTGAGTCAGTTAAGATGGGTTTATGCCAATGCATAAAATCATGCAGGTCACCGTGTAACTTAATAATGTCAGTGCCCGGACGCAGCATTAAGTGAAAGGTGTTACCTAAGCAAATTTGCGCACCGGTGGCATCTAACTCTTCTGGTGTCATGCCTTTTACCGTGCCGTAAGTCCCCACGGGCATAAAGGCAGGGGTATCCACCACACCACGATCAAAAATAAGTTGGCCACGACGGGCTTTACCGTCAGTAGCAAGTAATTCAAATTTCAAAATTTACCTCTTCTGGCCGGAAAAACAGTCCGGCTCGTCATTATTAGCGTTTTGCCGCAATATGGCCGCGCGCAATCGGCGGCCATTATAGCAGTATTCAGCCAGCGGCTTAACTAATAAACATCGCGTCGCCATAGGAATAAAAGCGATATTGCTCTGCAATAGCCGTTTTATAAGCCTGTAATACATGTTGTTGGCTACTAAAGGCGGACACCAGCATAATCAGTGTCGATTCGGGTAAATGAAAGTTGGTGATTAGTGCATCAATGACTTGAAAGCGATAACCCGGGTAAATAAAAATTTGGGTATCGCCACTGTAAGGTTGCAGCTGACCGCCATGCTGTGCCGCAGCGGATTCAAGCGAACGCACTGAGGTAGTACCGACGGCTACTACCCGATTGCCGCGCGCTTTACATGCTGCAACGGCATCCACCACCTCTTGCTCCACTTCAATATATTCAGCATGCATTTTATGCTCTAGCACCGAATCAACGCGTACCGGCTGAAAAGTACCGGCGCCAACATGCAAAGTCACAAAAGCAAATTGCACGCCTTTGGCCGCTAATTGATCTAACAAGGGCTGGTCAAAGTGTAAACCTGCTGTAGGTGCAGCCACGGCACCGGGTTTTTTGTTATACACCGTTTGATAACGGGCTTTATCTTCTTCGGTATCAGGGCGCGCAATGTAAGGGGGTAACGGCATATGTCCTAGCCTGTCTAGCATGGCAAATACCGGCTCATCACCCAGTAACTCTAATTCAAATAAGGTATCGTGCCGTTGACGCATCAGCACTTTAGCGGAATTTTCTAACAATAATTCTGTGCCGGGTTTTGGCGCTTTACTGGCACGAATATGCGCTAAAAAACGCTGTTGGTCCAAGACACGTTCGACCAACACTTCAACCTGGCCGCCTGAGGCTTTTTGACCAAACAAACGGGCGGGGATCACGCGTGTGTTGTTAAACACTAACAAATCCCCAGGGTTAAGCAAATCAAACAGTTCTTTGAAGATATGATGGTGCAGTTCACCCGTTTGGCGCTGCATGGCCAGTAAACGACTGGCTGAGCGCTCAGCCTGTGGTTGACTGGCAATTAGATGTTCAGGTAACTCAAAACTAAAATCTTTCACTAACATAGCGTTGTCCTTGGCTTTACCGGCCAAATCCGGCGGTGCTATGTTAGCAAATTTATCCAGGGCTTGTTGACGTTTGATGGTTGTTTTTGCAGTTGAGTGGCTGGTATTTATACAAGGCAGAGCTAGTGCCGTGTAGTTATTCTACATAAACAAGCGACCTGTTTGTATGGAACAAACGGGAACACCTCTGCTGGCCAAAGGCGAAATATAGGATATATTTCGTATAACGTAGTAGAAATGCCAGCCACACGCTGCCCGAAGGGTTCGTCTGGCGATGCTTTGTTCTTTGTGGCCTACATGGATGTAGGTCAGGGGCGAGAGCAGGACGCGGTAGCTTCTCTCGTCATTTATTTAGACTAACAAACCGGATACCGCGTACTGCACTCCTCGTTTCGCGATCAAAACACCGCCAAACGAACAAAATCTAAACAGCAAACGTCAACAAGCCCTTGCTCGACACTTTTTTACCAGCACTTCACCGATTAACGCGGCCATTTGCTGATAACTACGCGCTTTACTTGACGTTGGACGCCACGCAACGCCGATATCCCGATATGCCTGCCCGGCAGAAGCCGGCTGACTGATTAACTCGGTGCCCTCTAAAACACCACTATTAATCGCCATCTGCGGCATAAAGGTCACCCCCAGTTTGTTATTCACCATTTGCGTAAGGGTATGTAAGCTGGTAGCGAAAAAAGGATTCACCTTACGGCTGTCTTCTAATTCACAGGCTTTTACCGCATGACCCGTTAAACAATGCTCGCGCTCTAACAAGAAGATACTTTCATCTGGCCATTGGTTAATATCCTGATTAAAACCCCGATCTTGCCAATCTTTATGCAGTACTAAATTAAACGCGTCTTGTTGCAGTACTTCAGTGTGCAATACGCCCGTTTCATAAGGTAGCGCCAGCAACACCATATCTAAGCGGCCTTCACTTAACGCATGCAACGAGTTATCTGAGGTGTCTTCGCGCAATAATAGTTGCAACTCGGGAAAACGCTCACGGCATAGTGTCATAACTTCACCCAGCACAAAGGGCGCAATAGTCGGGATACAACCCAACCGAAAAGGCCCGGTCATCGGTTTACCCTGTGATTTAGCAAAATCGGTCAGCTCTTCGCATTGCTCAATAATATGACGTGCCAGCCTGACAACATCTTCACCTAGGGCAGTGAAAATAAAGGTTTTATGGTCACGCTCTAATAATTGCGTTTCCATGGTCTCTTCTAAACTGGCAATGGCCGCGCTGAGTGTCGATTGCCCAACATAGCAAGCATCGGCAGCACGACCAAAATGCTGATGCTCATGCAAGGCGAGTAAATACTGTAATTGTTTAATACTGGGCAGACGTTTCATACTTAACCTTTCGCTACAATCTAATTGGTAAAACTTACCTTTTTTAATCGATTTAAGCAATTAGCATCAGTGGCATGATGAAAGAAATATAAGCTGCAGGCAGACAAGACTGGCTTTTTAGCTGCGACAGCCCTGCTGTCGCAGCTAACACAAAAGTTTAACTGAAAATCGCTTTTAAGATGTAGAAGAACACGATGGCCAAACCTGCGCCGACCGGTAAGGTAATAACCCAAGAAATAAAGATATTACGCACTACCCCCAGGTTTAAGGCCGCAATACCCCGTGCTAAACCCACGCCTAGTACAGCACCTACTAAGGTTTGCGTGGTAGAGATGGGTAAACCCGCACCCGAAGCAATAACCACGGTAGAAGCAGCAGACAGCTCTGCCGCGAAACCACGGCTGGGTGTTAAATGCGTAATCGCCGTACCGATTGTTTTAATAACACGGGCACCTAAGGTCGCTAAACCAATAACGATACCGATGGCACCTAAAGGCAACACCCACACGGCTAACGTTGCTTTAGCCGCAATTTCACCGCCAGAGGTCACCACACTGACTACCGCCGCCACTGGGCCGATAGCATTCGCCACATCGTTCGAGCCGTGTGCAAAGGCCATACAACATGCGGTGGTAATCATTAAAATACCGAAAATACGCTCTACGTTGTTGTAGTGCATCTCTTTGTCGGCTTCTGGGTCAATTTGAATACGCGAAATGGCGATCTTACCAATAACCGCTACAACCACACCGACGGCAATCGAGATATAAATACCATTGGCGGTAGAAATATCTAAACCAACATGCTTTAAGCCTTTTTGCACGGTAACCAAGGTCATCATTAAACCGGCGAAAAACATATAGAAAGGTACATAACGCTTGGCGTTTTCTAAAGGGTTATCGGTATCAAAAATTAAGCGTTGCGCACTCATAAAGATTAAATAAGCCAACACCCCCGCCAACATGGGTGTCACGACCCAGCTACCAACGATGCCACTGACTTTATTCCATTGCACGGCTTCAGTGCCGGCAGCAACTAAAGCAAAACCGATAATAGCACCGATAATCGAGTGAGTGGTGGAGACTGGCCAACCAAAGTAAGACGCTGCTAGCAACCAGGTACCGGCAGCTAATAAAGCAGCGATCATACCAAACACCATAAATTCAGGTGTATCGGCAAAGTAACCGGCATCAATAATACCCGAGCGGATTGTTGAGGTAACAGAACCGCCTGCTAAGTAAGCGCCAGCGAATTCAAATATCGCTGCAATCAAGATAGCTTGTTTAATCGTGAGGGCTTTAGAGCCAACAGAGGTACCCATGGCATTTGCCACATCATTGGCACCGACACCGTAAGCCATAAAAAAGCCAAATACTGCGGCCAAAATAATCAGGATCAGGCCGTAAGATTCTAAAATTGCCATAAAAAATTACCTATTAGGTTAGCGGGCTAGCATAATTTCAAGACGGGAACCAACACGTAAGGCGACATCTGCTAAATCGCCCAACCATTCCAGTGTGCGATATAAAAACATCACATCGACTGGGTTAAGATCCTTCTCGGCTAGCCGCAACTTCTTACGTAATTTAATTTGCATTTCATCGGTATCGTGCTCGATAGCATCCAATTGCTCGACCATCTTAATCACTAGATTAACTTCACGGCCACGAAAGCCCGTTTCCAGCAATTCATCTAGTTCATTAATTACCTGAGAAGCCATCTCGGTGGCATCAATACAACGCTGCACATAAGCAGTAAATTCAGTTTGGATTGTTTCAGGAATTTCTAATTCACGACCCAACACGCGGCCAGAAATATCTTTTGCTTTATTAGCAATTTTATCTTGTTGCGATACCAATTCTAAAATATCGGTGCGGTCAACGGGTAAAAACAAACCTCGCGGTAAGTTAATCCGAATTTCACGTTTTAAGCGATCAGCATCTTTTTCAAATGCAACGATGCTCTTACGCACTTCCGCTGCCTGGGTCCAATCTTTTTGATAAACCGCCGCAAAGAATGGCAGTAATTGCTCACTGGCTTGGTGTACTTTGCGAATATGCTCTTCAATCGGCTTTATTGGCGATTTGGCAAATACGGACAAAAAAGTATTAGCGGGCATAGAGGGCCTCATTGATGTTAAGTGACTGTAGTCGGCGAACATTGTAACCGCAATGCCAAAGTAATAAAAATGAAATGTCGTTTCAAAAAAAATGCCCCTGCTAGAATACCAGCAGAGGCACGGCAAAACATTTTACTAACAGCTAGTCGCCACGAACTTCCTGCTCGAGCTTTTCGTGGCTGGCATGTCTAACTACTTTACCTTTAACAAAGAAAATAATGTATTCCGACAAGTTCTTACAGCGATCGCCAATGCGTTCTAACGAGCGAGCCGACCACAGCACGTTCATCACTTTAGGAATAGAGCGCGGATCTTCAATCATGTAGGTCATTAATTGCCGCGTAATCGCTTCGTATTCACGATCCACTTTTTTATCTTCTTTATGCACGGTTAACGCTGCTTCAACGTCCATTCGAGCAAAAGCATCTAACACATCGTGCAACATTTGCGCGACATGCCGCCCCAGATTGTCTAGGTTTACCAGCAAGTCTTGTTGATCACTGTTAAAAGACTCCAGCGCCACTTTGGCAATACGCCGTGTTTCATCACCGATCCGCTCTAAATCGTTAATGCTTTTTAATATCGCCATTATTAAGCGCAGATCGCTAGCAGCAGGCTGACGCTTGGCAATCACTCGGGTACATTCTTTATCTATCTGTAATTCCCAGTCATTGACCTTCAGATCATTGGCAATAACCTGCTGTGCCAATTCACTATCGCTATTAGCAATGGCGGCTAAGGCATCATAAAGTTGCCGCTCAATTAGGCCGCCCATCGACATCACATGATTTCTAATTTGCTCCAATTCTTCGTTGAACTGGCTGGAAATATGCTTCGATAAATTTAATTTATCCATCCTGTTAGTCTCCGTGGTCCTATTCTGGCTTAGCCAAAGCAATTCAGTTAACCGAACCGCCCAGTAATATAATCTTCTGTTTGCGGCTGGCGTGGATCGGTAAAGATCTTGTTGGTGGCATCAAACTCAACCAACTGCCCTAAATTCATAAACGCAGTAAAATCCGATACCCGCGCCGCCTGCTGCATATTATGTGTCACGATAACGATGGTGTATTGCTGCTTTAACTCATACAGCAATTCTTCAATTTTTAGGGTTGAAATCGGATCCAACGCTGAAGCCGGTTCATCCAATAACAACACCTCGGGCTCAATGGCAATAGCACGGGCAATCACTAGCCGCTGCTGTTGACCACCCGATAAGGTCAACGCATTGTCATATAAACGATCTTTCACTTCATGCCAAAGTGCGGCTTTTTGTAAGGCCGCGGCGATTAACTCGTCTAACTGCCTAGCACTGTTAATCCCCTGCAAACGCAAGCCAAAAGCGACATTTTCATACACCGACAATGGAAACGGATTGGGTTTTTGAAACACAATGCCAACCCGTCGACGTAACTCGGCTAAATCGACACCCGTTTGATAAATATTCAATTCATCTAGCAACACCTGCCCTTCGGTGCTGGCATCATCAAGCAGTTCATTCATGCGATTGAAGCTTCGCAATAACGTTGATTTGCCACAACCGGATGGCCCAATCAGCGCCGTGACACGATTAGCCGGAATGTCTAAACTGATTTGATCCAGCACTGTTTTACCGGCCAAACTGACCGACAAGTTTTGTGCTGACATTTTCGTACTGACATCCGTTAATGCGGCCATTGTATTCCTCATTTATGACACTTTTATGAAAATAAGACGTATTTTTAAGCACCCTGACTGCGTGTCTTTGCCCGATAGTAACGGCGTAAGCGCATCGCTAATAAATTCAGGCTACCAATTAATAACAGCAACACCAGAGCAATAGCGTACACCCGAGGCTCAGCTGCGTCGGCATTCGAGCTTTGCAAGCCAACATCATAAATTTGCAAACCCAAGCTCATAATTTGCTGATCAAGCTGCACAAACGGCCATTCGCTCCGCAGTGGTAATACCGGTGCGTATTTCACCACCCCAACAAAAATTAACGGAGCAACCTCGCCGGCGGCACGTGACATCGCCAGCACCACACCCGTGATCATGGCAGGAATAGCAACCGGTAAAATAAGCTTACGTAATACTTCCGCTTTGGTCGCACCTAAGGCATAACCACCTAAGCGCAAACTTTGGGGTATGCGTGCCAGCCCCTCTTCTGTGGCGACAATCACCACGGGTAAGGTTAATAATGCTAGGGTCAGGGATACCCATAGCAAGCCGGGGGTGCCAAAAGTCGCTTGAGGGAGTTGTTCCGCGTAAAACAACTGATCAATACTGCCACCTAACACATAAACAAAAAAACCTAAGGCAAACACGCCAAATACCACAGAGGGCACCCCAGCAAGGTTGTGTACACTGAGTCGCACCAAACGCACTAAGCGGCCATCTTTGGCATATTCATGTAAATAAATACCCGCCATAATACCAATCGGCGCAACTAACAAAGCCATTAATAATACCGATAATACCGTACCCATAATGGCCGGTAAGATCCCGCCCGCGCTGTTTGCTTGCCGAGGTTCAGTACTCAAAAACTGCCACCACTGCGCCGCAAACAGTTGCAACTTACCCCATAACGACAACTGATTGGGTGAAATCACCCGTTCAATATCGCGACGCTGAAAGGTTCTGCTGCTGTTATCGCTTAAGCGTAATTGCAGTTCAGTCGCATTCTCTTGCGTCACGACACCATAAAACTCGCCTTGGCTAAAATGCCGCAGCAAACTTAGCTGCGCCGGCGTTTGCCAATCGTGGCTCAAATGCTGCCAATACCAACGAAACGCCGTTTGCCCTGCCATCTGGCCTTGTTTGATTAACACACGCTGTGCCTGGCTGTGGCTCGGTAGGCCCGCAGCAGCAAGTTGCTCAGCATTAACTTGCTGGCGAGACACCACCTCACCAAACACTTGCTGCATTTGGCCTGAGATGGGGTATTGAAACTGCACGACTTCGGCTGGCCAAAATAACCGTAAACCACGGCTTAAAATTAACAAACACAATAAAAAAAACGTGAGTAGCGTTAAAGCGGTGGCTAATGCCGAAAAGAAATAGAGTCGCCGCCCGGGCTGCCGATTCGTGCTCATTATTCCAACCTCTGTAAATTACGGCGTAAACGTTGGCGCACTAAGTCAGCTAAGGTATTTGCAGCAAAGGTGAAAACAAACAACAAAATAGCCACTAAAAACAACACGCGATAATGGCTGCTGTCGACCGCAGCTTCGGGGAGTTCGATGGTCAGCGTGGCCGTTAAACTGCGCAGCCCTTCGAACAGATTAAAATTGGTGATGGGGTTATTGCCGGTCGCCATCAAAATAATCATCGTTTCACCAATGGCACGACTTAACCCCAACATCACGGCCGCTAGAAACCCGGGCATCGCCACCGGTAACATAATTCGCCGTACAATTTGCCATTGATTGGCCCCCAGCGCATAGGCACCGGCCGTCAGTTGTTGCGGAATTTGTGCTAAAGCATCGTAGCTTACTGTATAAATGACCGGTAGCACGGCAAAACCCATCGCCAGACCAATCACTAAAGCATTACGCTGCTGATAATCTACGCCTTGTTGATCTAACCAAAAACGTAAGCTGTCTTCAAACAGTAAGCTTTCAAACCAAGAGCCTAAACCCAACGCCACCCAGGCACCAATCAGCAATATCGCACTCATCAGTATTAACGTGGCACCACTGCTATTTAAATGCTGCCAACGGCGGGGTAAATAATGCCAATAATAGGCCAATGCCCAAACAGCCGCCGGCACTAACAGTAAATACAGTAATAAAGAGAGCAAATGTTGCTCTAAGGCTGGGGCCAGCCAAATAGCCGCTAAAAAGCCAATAATGACGGTAGGAAATAACGCCATCAGTTCAATCATGCTACTTAAGTGGCTGCGAACCGGCTCTTGCAAAAAGCACACACTAAAAATGGCGGCCAAGACAGCTAAGGGTACCGCCACCAATAACGCATAAAAAGCCGCTTTTAGGGTACCGACGGTTAAGGGTACCAAAGAGTATTTACCTTGATAAAGCTCATAACCCCCACCGCTTTGCCAAACATATTCGGGTTGTTGCCAGCTTTCGTACCAGACTTTTTGCCACAGCGTACGCCATGAAATTTCGGGATGTCGATTATTAATGGCTAAAAAGCCTTCGGCCTGCTGCGCGCTGAGCAGCCACAAACCGTCATTATTAGGGGTAAAACGTAATTCGGTCACGCCTTTCTGCGCCAAAGAGAAAGTTGCATACTGTGCCTGCCAAATAGCTGAACTTAACGCACTATAAAACACACTGAGGCCACCGTTAGCATCTAATACTGCAAAGCCACGACGGCCTCGTTCGGCAGCAATAGCGACAATAGCCGCAGCTTGCTGGCTAAATGGTTTAACCCAACTCAAGCGAAGTTGCCCCGCCGCATCAGCAATCAAATACCATTGTTTTAATTGGCCACTGCTATCGCCGGTAATTAAGCTTTGTTGGCCTGCTAACCAAGTGGCGGCGGTTAACTGCACCGTGCGATCAGTAAGAGATAAACGCTGCTGACAGCCTTGTGACAATGCCGCACGCAGCAACACACAGGCTTCGCCATCGCGTTTAGCGAGTATAATGACGCGCTTTAACCCATCAATTAACTGAAAATCAGCGGCAAAACCCGCTTTTGCAGCAGCCATAGCCAAATCGTCATCGGCTATACTGGGTAGTATTAATGCCGGTGGCGGCGTGCTAGCAGCATGCGGCTGTAACTGAGCCGATACCGGTTTAAACAATGGCAGCACTTCTAGCAACAAATAAACAAAAATGGCCAATAACGTGGCGATCACACTGACCCCAGCCAAGGTGATTAACGCATGCCAGCCTCGGTCTAACCAACGCCGATGGCGACTTCGTCGCTGACGTTGCTGCGCATTCGGTAAATGACTGCCTGTAGGCTTTTCTGAGTTAGGCGTCATAAGCCTAAATCCTCAAACACTTGCTGTCTCAAGGGTAACGGGATTGGCACTAAGCCATCACTTTCTAATAGCTGCTGCCCCGCTGCGGATAAAATAAAGCGGAAAAATTCACGCTCGGCTGCAGCTAACGGCTGATTAGGGGCTTTATTAACATAAATATAGAGTAACCGAGCCAACGGGTAAGCCCCAGATAAGGCATTCTCCGGACTGGGCATAATGGCCGCTTCTTCTGCGCCTTGACTGATCGCCAACATTTTTACCCCAGCAATCTGCTGCCCCACCCCAGAGTAACCTAGGCCGTTCTCACTTAAACTTACCGACCTAACTACAGCAGCAGCGCCCGCTAGCTGCGCGACTTTTTGCTGAAAATCGTCGTTACAAAGCGCCTTTTGCCGAAAAAAAGCATAAGTCCCTGACGCTGGATTACGACCATAAGCGGCAATAGATCGTTGCTGCCATCGCCCCGCTAAACCCAAATCGCCCCAACGCGTGATCGCAGAATGAAGCGCACAACGCCGATTTTGCGAAAAAATTGCTTCAAGCTGCGCCATACTGATTTGTTGTAACGGGTTATCTTGATGCACATAAATTGCCAGCATATCCAGTGCAACAGGCACCGCATAGGCTTCATAGCCAAAACGACGGCGAAAACGATCTTGTTCAGCCGTTAACATGACGCGGCTCATCGGCCCAAGATTGGCGGTGCCCTCAACCAAAGCGACAGGGGCGGTAGCCGAACCACTACTTTGTATTTGAATATTTAATTGCGGATGTTTCAGCACAAATTCACGCCGCCAAACCATCATCATATTATGCAAGGTGTCAGAGCCGGTGCTGGATAAGGTGCCAGTTAAGCTTGCGGTTTGGCTAACACTATTCGGTCGAGTTTCAGTGCTACACACCAAGGGTGTAATCACTAATAACAGCACACTACAGAGGTGGCTTAAGCGCATGCGCAGGGTATCCATTGCTATCGAACCTAGTCCAGATGAGTTGCAATCTTAACGTGCCTAAGCAGCAACCCCAAATAAAAATTTAGTATTTACTTTAAAACCATCTGCTTGCAGCTACACTCTATAACAAGTATTCGACAGATTTTACCATGGGGGTGTTGACCTTACCGTGGCAAATCTTGTTTACTGCGCTGCTTAGAAACATATTACAGCATTAATCGGGCGTTAAGCAGCGGCTATAAATACTTACCCAAACCGGACCTAATGAGGAATAACAGAATGAAGCAGTTAGTACTTACCGTGATCGGTAAAGATAAAGCCGGTTTAGTTGAGCAACTCGCAAAAGTCATCAACGATAATCAAGGTAACTGGATGGCCAGTAACCTAAGCCATTTGGCCGGTTACTTTGCCGGTATAGTGCAAATTGAAGTGGCAGAGCCAGATCTCGCGCAATTAACCGCAAGTTTGCAGCAACTGACGGATCTGGATATTCGTGTACAGCACGGCGAACACATTGAACTCGATAAAAATCAGCAAATTCGTTTTGTGATCACCGGTAACGACAGACCCGGCATTGTGCGGGAATTATCGGCTATTTTAAGCCATAAAGGCGCTAATATTATTGCCTTTGAGAGCAATAAACAAAGCGCACCGAATTGGGGCGTACCGCTATTTCATGCTGAAGCGACCGTGCAACTGCCTGCTGGCTTGCATCGGGATGATGTTATCGAAGCACTCGAAGGGATAGCGACCGATATCGTCGTCGATTTGGAATAATCCGTTATTTTCACGATGCCGTGCGGATGTCATCGTGTTGTCATTAAACTGACATAGTGTGCTTTGCAGGAAGTAAGCAGGAGCAAAATCTAATGGAACAAACCATCCTCCCAGCGAAAACGGAAGATTATCCGCTTTATGCACGAGAGTTAAGCTGGCTGGCATTTAATGGCCGGGTGTTGCAAGAAGCCGCCGACACCCGAAACCCACCGATTGAGCGTTTACGCTTTTTAGGTATTTACTCTAATAACCTTGACGAATTTTTTCGGGTGCGGGTGGCCGATGTGAAACGGCGCATCCTCTTAAAAAAATACCAAACGTGGGAGCACGAAGACGCAGAGCAATTGCTAGGCGAAATTCAAAATCGCGTGCTAGAACTGGGTAAACAATTCAACAAAATCTACTTAGATATTCAGCTAGAACTGCGCAAACACAATATCGAGTTAATCGATGATAGCAAGCTCACCGAATTACAGTCTGGCTGGGTGCGTGGCTATTTTAATAACGAAGTGAAAAAACACATTTCACCGATTATTCTCTCCAGCGCTGATGCCTCTTTAAGTAAGATTTTAGAAGATAACACCACCTATTTATTGGTTGAAATGACCGGTCAGAGCAAGCCTGAATACGCCATCGTGCAAGTGCCTACCGCTGAAGTATCACGCTTTATTGAATTACCCTTACATCTCAATACTCGGAAAAAGAACGGCCATTATCGCCGGCAAATTTTGTTATTAGACGATATTATCAATCATTGTATTGCTGATTTATTTCAAGGCTTTTTTGAGTTTGAGCACATCTGCGCTTTTTCACTGAAACTGACCCGCGATGCCGAATACAATATCAGTGACACCCTTGATCAAAGCCTGATTGATAAAATGTCCAAGGGGATCCGGCAACGCTTAAAGTCTGAGCCCACACGTTTGGTGTATGACGCCGCCATGCCAGAGCAAATGCTTAAAGTGCTGACCAAACAATTAGGCACAAGCTCCGCCGATGCGTTGATTGCCGGTAGCCGTTATCGCAATTTTAAAGATTTTATTGGTTTTCCCAATTTAGGCCATCAAAGCATGGAGTTCCCGCCGCTACCGCCGCTACCCAGCGTCGAATTTGAGCAGCATCCCACCACCTTTGATGCCATCAAAAATAGCGATATTTTGCTGTACTACCCCTACCACAGCTTTGGTTATTTTACCGAGTGGGTACGACAGGCCTCGTTCGACCCCAAGGTAAGCCATATTAAAATCACTATGTACCGAGTAGCCAAGCATTCTCGGGTGATCCACTCGTTGCTAGATGCGGTGCGTAACGGCAAAAAAGTCACAGTGGTGGTGGAATTAAAAGCCCGCTTTGATGAAGAAAATAATATCAACTGGGCGCGGCGCATGACCGAATCGGGTATTGAAGTGATTTTTGGGCAAACCACGCTGAAGATCCACTCCAAGATCTGTTTAATTACCCGCCAAGAAAAAGGCAAAGCGGTGCGCTATGGTCATATCGGTACCGGTAATTTTAATGAGAAAACGGCCCGAATCTATACCGATATGAGCTTATTTACCTGTCATCCGGAAATTACAGCGGAGATTGAACAGGTCTTCGAGTTTATTCAATATTCGTATCGCCCGTTCCAATTTAAACATCTTATTGTGTCACCCACGTGGAGTCGCCCCAAGTTGATGTTGCTGATCCAACGCGAGATTGATTTCGCCATCAGTGGTCGCAAATCCGAGATCTTTCTTAAAGCCAATAACTTGGTCGATGAAGAAATTGTGCAATTACTGTATCGCGCCAGCCAAGCCGGTGTGAAAATTCGCATGATTATTCGGGGTATGTGTTCATTAGTCCCAGGCGTACCTGGTATGAGCCAGAATATCAAGATCATCAGTATTTTAGATCGGTTTTTAGAGCATGCTCGGGTGTATGTGTTTCATAATGGCGGGGATACTGATGTCTATATTTCCTCAGCCGACTGGATGACTCGCAATATCGATCAACGCGTTGAGGTGGGCGTGCCGCTGTTTGATGCTAAGATTAAACAAACAGTGATCGCCACTTTAGATATGCAATGGCGTGATAACGTTAAAGCCCGCAATATTGACGCAAAACAAACCAACACCTATGTTAAACGCGGCAACAAGCGTAATATTCGTTCGCAACAGAATATCTATGACATCTTTGCGGCACAGGCCCAACAGCTAATTAAACAGGTTGATTCCGAGCATTGACAACAACAACTGAACAAGAACAAGGCCAAGCGCCCTATATAGCCGCCGTCGATTTAGGCTCTAACAGTTTTCATATGGTGATTGCCCGAATTGTAAAAGGTGACATCCAATTACTGCATCGCGAAAAACAAAAGGTGCAATTGGCTGAAGGCTTAAGTGATGATTTGGTGCTAAGTGAAGATGCGATAGAGCGCGGATTAAATGTGCTGCGCCAATTTGCGGATACGCTGCAACCCTTTGCCCCGCAATCGGTGCGCGTGATTGCAACTTACACACTACGCCGCGCGAAAAACTCTGCCACGTTTTTACGTCGTGCCAAAACCTTGTTTCCGTTTCCAATTGAAGTGATCTCAGGGCAAGAAGAAGCCCGCTTTATTTATCAGGGCGTCGCGCACTTTGAACACTTTAGTGGCCGTCGTTTAGTGATTGATATTGGTGGTGGCAGCACCGAGTTCGCCTTGGGTGAGGCCGAGCAACCGTTGCGTTTAAGTAGCCGCAATATGGGCTGCGTCAGTTACGGTAAAAGTTTATTCCCGCAAGGTAAAATTAGCAGCCGTCGTTTTAATCGCGCCATTGTGCAAGCCGAGCAAGAACTCGAACCTATCGTTAACAGTTTTCGCACCGTGGGTTGGCAACAAGCGGTGGGTACTTCGGGTTCCGTCAAAACCATTCGCGATATCGTGGTTGGCTTTGGCTGGAGTACTAACGCGCTAGAGTTAGCGCACTTACTGCAACTGCGTAATTACTTGTTAAAGTTTGAAAACTGCCAAGACTTAGATTTACCCGGTTTAACCGATGATCGCAAACTGCTGCTATGCTCTGCGTTGAGTATTTTGATTGCGGCGTTTCAGATGTTACACATAGAACAACTGGTTTACGTTGACGCAGCCTTACGTGAAGGGGTGCTCTATGAAATGAGTGATCGCATGCAGCATTTGGATATACGTGAACAAACCATGCAAAGCCTGGTGCAGCGCTACGACATCGATCAAGCGCAAGCACAGCGGGTTCGTAGCACCGCTTTAGCCTTGGTTACACAAGTAAAAGACAGCTGGCAACTAAATGAGGAAGATGCGCTGCTGTTAAGTTTCGCGGCCACCGTGGCGGAAATAGGGCTACATATCAACTCATCTGGTGTGCAAAAACACTCTGCCTACATTTTGCAAAACGCCAACTTGCCTGGCTTTAACCAAGAGCAGCAAAACTTATTAGCCTGTTTAGTGCGCTTTCATCGCCGAAAAATTCGCGCTGACGAACTACCCTACTTTAGCTTATTTGAACTATCTAAAGTGATTAACTTATTAATTATCTTACGCTTAGCCGTATTACTTAATCAAAAACGCCGAGATGATTTTCTACCAACTTTAGTAATTGAAGCCGGGGCGCAAAGCATAAAATTAGATTTACCCTTGTCTTGGTTGCAGCCACAAAACGTGTTGGCCGCTGATTTACTACAAGAACAAAAAATCTTAAAGAAAATCGCCTTTAAATTAGATATCCCAAGTTTAACAGAGTTATCTAATCAATTGCTGGTAGAGAGCAGCAGCTAATGTGTCGTTGCCCATGGTTAGATATGAGTAAGCCTGATTATGTGGCCTATCATGATAGTGAATGGGGCGTGCCGCTATTTGATGATACAAAACTGTTTGAATTTTTAACGCTAGAAGCAGCGCAAGCGGGTTTGAGTTGGTACACCATACTTAAAAAACGTGATAATTATCGCCAAGCCTTTGCTGATTTTGATGCGGCAAAGGTAGCGGCGTTTGATGAGACACAGGTTCAAGCCTTGCTACAAAATGCCGGTATTATTCGCAACCAATTAAAAATTCGCGCCACCATTAACAATGCCGCCCGTTTTTTAGAAGTGCAAAGCGAATTTGGCAGCTTTAGTGCTTACCAATGGGCCTTTGTTGGCCATCAACCCATCGTTAACGAACCACGGCAATTAGCTGACTATGCAGCACGTAGCCCCGAATCAGACGCCTTTAGTGCTGATTTAAAACGCCGCGGTTTTAAGTTTATTGGTTCGACTATTATCTATGCGCATATGCAAGCCTGTGGCATGGTAAATGACCATAGTGCGACCTGTTTTCGGCGCCAGCAAATTATTGACTGCTACCAAAGCCTTTTCTGACACCCCCATCAGCTTAAGCCTCAACGAAAAGTGTTAATTTGGTTTAGAGAGTCTTTTCGAACTCTGCACATTCAGCACTAACTCTGGCGGCAGTGCAAAAGAAAAAGTACTGCCTTCACCCAGCTCTGAAAAAATCATTAGCTGGCTATTATGACGTGACAGCACATGTTTAACGATAGCTAAGCCTAAACCGGTGCCCCCGGTATGACGAGCACGCGCCTGATCTACGCGGTAAAAGCGTTCGGTCAGTCGTTTCACATGATTGGCGGCAATACCTTCACCATTATCGGTTACCGTAAAAAGTGCTTTTTGATGCTCACGCTGCCAACTAATATGAATAATGCCGTTAGCCGGTGTGTATTTAATCGCATTGGTCACTAGATTCGAGAACGCACTGCGTAATTCTTCCGATACCCCCGTCACTTTTAAGCTGTCATCAATATTAAAGTGTAATTGATGCTGTTTTTCTCGGTTCAAAGTTTCGGCTTCGTGTTCAATTAAATGCAGCATGGCGGGTACATCAACCTCTAATTCAAACTGTACTCTTGCCGCCGCCTCAATCCGCGATAAGGTTAATAACTGCTGCACTAAACTGTCCATGCGCCGCGTTTGTTCTAGCATAACAGTATGGGCTTTAGGCCAGATCGCCGGTGGCGGTTGGCAATCGGCATCCATCATTTCTAAGTAGCCTTGCAGCACGGTCAATGGCGTACGTAACTCATGCGATACATTGGCGACAAAGTCTTTGCGAATTTGCTCTAACTGCTTTAATTGGCTGATATCGCGGACGATCAGCAGAAATTGCGCCTTACCGTAAGGCATCATTTTACATTCAAGCACCAGATTGGATGAGGTAGGCGACAAGACTTCTAACGGCTGTTGAAAACGTTGTTCTTTAAGGTATTGATGAAACTCAGGCGAGCGAATTAAATTATCAATACGCTGCCCTTCATCGCTTGGCCAGCGTAAGCCCATCAGTATTTGCGCCAGTTTGTTACACCAAATGATACTCCAGTCTTCACTAAGCACCACCACTGCCTCAGGCAGGGCTTCAGCGCCATCTCGAAAACGCCGGACTAACGTCCGTAATTCTTTGCGTTTACGCCGCTCGCGCCGTTGCTGAAAATAAATACCGTCGAAGATTTGTTGCCAGCTACCATCACCTGCTGGCGGTGTTAGCTTTCGATCACGCCATAACCATTTATCAAGTAAAAAGATATGTTTATACTGCCAGGCTAGCTGAAATACACTGACAACCAGCAAAGCCAGTAATATTTCACCAAAGATCCAACCGACAAAAGCTGCCAAACCAAACTGCAGCAAGGCTTTGCTTAGCAGTGTCTTTTTAGACAGCAATAAACGCATGGGCGCTTACTTAGCCGAAAAGCGGTAGCCAGATCCGCGCACTGTTTGCACTAACCTGTCATGACCGTTAAAGGCAATCGCTTTACGCAAGCGTCGTATGTGTACATCCACGGTGCGATCCTCAACATAAACATTGGTGCCCCAAACGTGATCAAGTAATTGCTCGCGGCTATAGACTCGCTCTTGATGCGTCATAAAGAAATGCAATAAACGAAACTCAGTTGGCCCCATGTCTAAAGGCTGCTCGGCTGAGGTGACACGGTGCGATACTGGATCGAGCTTCAATCCCTGCACTTCAATCACATCATCCAAACTGGTGGGTGCAACCCGACGGATCACCGCTTTAATGCGTGCCATCAACTCTTTGGGTGAAAATGGTTTAGTGACATAGTCATCCGCACCCACTTCTAAACCTCGAATTTTATCTTCTTCTTCACCGCGGGCAGTTAACATAATGATCGGGATTGTACGGGTGATCTCATGCTGTTTCATTTTTTTAGCAAACTGAATGCCACTGCCACCTGGTAACATCCAATCGAGTAAGACGAGATCGGGATAAGGTTCAACCAACATCTCTACCGCACTGTTGAAATCAACGGCAGTAGCGGCTTGGTAACCATTTTGCTCTAGTACAAAACACAACATATCTCGGATTGGAGCTTCATCTTCTACAACGAGAATTTTACGCGACGACATTTATTCACCTGTGTAATGGTTATTTACCTAAGTGCCAGTATCCAATCAAAATATGACATTTTTATGAAATATAGCATCCTTTCTGTTTTTGCTCACCCACTTGCTTGATGACGCTAACAAACACCTCAAGGGTTTTACCAAAAATGCGTAGAAATTTATGACAGTTACATGAATTATTTATGGCAAGCAGGGCTGAAAGCCTTGATATATCTGCATGTTCCAATTTCATCCCCCCTCTCGCTCATCTGTAATAAAAGCGTCATAGCCGCAAGCTAAGTTAGCCGCACATTCATTCTTATTGCTCACTAATCAAAATAGATACGGAGAAATCTTCATGGCTTTACGCAAATTATTAAAACTGAGCGCAATCACATCCGCACTCATTCTCGCAGGGTGTGGTGGTGATTTAGTTGTTAATACCGGCGCAACAGACAATGCAACAGATGGCGGTGGCAATACCCCTCCTCCGGTAATCAGTAATTGCCCAACGTTTGCGACACAAGCTAGTAGCTTGGCCGGTGTAACCAAAACTGTTTGCGAAATCAGTGGTGCTATTACCAGTGATGTGCGCTTAACCGCCGATATTGCTTGGTCACTCAGTGGCAAAGTGACCGTGGGTAATGACAATAGCAATAGTGCTACCCTGACTATTGAACCGGGCACTTATGTATTTGGTAAAAGCGGCGCCGATTATTTAGTGGTCGCTCGGGGTTCAAAAATTCAAGCCATCGGTACAGCTGCAGCCCCTATCATTATGACATCGGTAAACGATATGTTAGGACTGTCTGATGAAGAATCAGCTGCTGAATGGGGTGGTTTAGTCATACTCGGTAAAGCCCCAACGAATAAATGTGATCAAGCCAACTTAGCCAGCTGTCAGGTTGAAGCAGAAGGCGAAGCCGGCCCCTATGGCGGTAACGATCCAGAAGATAACAGCGGTGCACTACGTTATGTGCAAGTGCGTTATGCTGGTTTTGAAGTGATCCCAGATAACGAGCTAAATGGTATTACCTTTGCCGGTGTAGGTCGCGGGACCACAGTAGAATATATTCAGGTGCATAATAACTTAGATGACGGCGTTGAATTTTTCGGCGGTACTGTCGATGCTAAATATGTGGTGTTAACCGGTAACCGCGATGACTCTTTAGACTGGGCTGATGGCTGGCAAGGTCGTATGCAGCATGTATTGATCCGCCATAACCCAAATGATACCAAGGCCAACCGGGGCATCGAAGCGGATAATCAATCTGGTAACTTCACCGCCACACCGGTGTCTAAACCGCAAATTGCTAACCTGACCATCATCGGCAACAACTTTGATGGCGAAGATGATTCTGAAGGTATCTTACTGCGCGCTGGCACTGCCGGTGAGTTATACAATGTCATTGTCACTGGCCCAACCGGTATGGGCGAATGTTTTGAAATCAACTCCGACGAAACCATCACTAACGCGGGTAATGGCGAAATCGTCTTCCGTAATTCTATTCTTGATTGTGCCGAGCCATTTAAAAACTCAGTTGATGCTAGCGGCAACATTACATTAAACGCTGAAACCTGGTTTCGCGCTCAGCCTGGCAATATGGTTACAGACGCATTGTTAGGCGGCTATATTCCTGCACCTAACTCACCTGCCCTAGGTAATGGCTACAACGTGGCGAATAACGTTGACCCTTGGTTTGATACTGTAAATTACATTGGTGCTTTTGATGGCATGAATGATTGGACAACTGGTTGGACAATTGGCTTACACCCCGATGACGACTTAGCAGCCTGCCCAGCAGGGACAACTGCGGTCAACAGCTTAACGGGTCGTTTAAATTGCCAATTATCTGGCGATATTACGGCGAATGTTACGCTTGCAGCCGGTGCGGATTATGTATTAAACGGCCGAGTGCGCGTTGGACAAGATAATCAAAACAACGCCACGTTAACCATTCAACCGGGTGTCACCTTATACGGTAAGTCTGGTGCTGACTTCTTAGTGGTAAGTCGTGGTTCAAAAATTAATGCCAATGGCACCGCAGCAAACCCTATCGTCATGACGTCAGTGCAAGATGTGATTGGCTCACCCACTGCAGCAGGCCAATGGGGTGGCTTAGTCTTACTGGGTAATGCACCTAGCAACAAGTGCGATCAAACTAATCTTGCCAATTGCCAAGTCGCTGCAGAAGGTGATGCCGGTAACTATGGCGGCGCTAACTGGGAAGATAACAGCGGCGTATTGAATTATGTGGTGGTAAAACACGCCGGTTTTGAAGTTATTCCTGATAATGAATTAAACGGTATTACTTTCGCCGGCGTGGGTGCAGGAACCCAATGTAGCAATATCCAAGTGCACCAGAACGTCGATGACGGTGTCGAGTTCTTCGGTGGCGCGGTTAGCTGTAAGAATGTGGTGTTAACGGCTAACGGTGATGACTCGGTTGACTGGGCCGACGGCTGGCGTGGCAACATGCAGTTTGTCATTGTTAAGCATGCTGCCGACGGTGCGAAAGCCAACCGCGGTATCGAAGCGGATAACCAATCAGGTAACTTCGGTGCCTTGCCCATATCAAACCCTGTTATTGCCAACCTAACCATTATCGGCAATACCTTTGACGGTGATGATGATTCTGAAGGCGTATTGCTTCGCGCTGGCACTAATGCACAGTTAGCAAACTTTGTGATTACTGGCCCAATGGGCATGGGTGAATGTTTAGAAATTGAATCAAATGAGTCGCGCGCGTTAGCGGCTGCCGGTTCACTCACTCTTACCAACAGCGTTATTGCTTGCCCCACTGAAGCGACCAAAGGCACTGTCGATAGCAACACCACGACAGAGCAATGGTTTTTAAATCAAGCAGGCAACAGCTTCGCGTCTAATCAAGCGGCGGTGTTGGACGGTATTTTCACTATCGACACTACCACACCTAAAGATATGACAGCCGTTAGCAGCTTCTTTGAAGCCGTTGACTTTATTGGTGCTGTTAAGCCCGGTAACGATTGGACCGCAGGTTGGTCAGTTGGCTTAGACGACTAACTCCCTTGCAGCACAACCAAAATGACGCGGTTGTGCTGCTCTTTTTAGGCCATCTCAAGGCCATCGCCAGTAACGTTTAAAAGCTGATAGGACAATGTTCAGATGAGCAGCAAACAAAAATTAAGTTTAAGTCGTGTAGGCCTGAGTGTCATGCTGGCCCTGAGCACCACGACAACCTTATTACCCATACATGCCAAGGCGCAAGATAGTGCTCCTGCACCTCAAACTGAAACTGAGGAACTTGAACGGATCTCCGTATCAGGCCGCTTGATGAGCTCCGCTGCAGCCGCCGCGGCAGAACGTCGAGAACAGCCCTATGTCGCAGAATTACTGGGCATGGAGCAAATTTCACGCGCTGGTGATAGCAATGCCGCCACCGCGCTGCGTCGCGTTACCGGCTTAACGCTAGTAAAAGACAAGTTTATATATGTTCGCGGTTTGGGCGAGCGCTATTCCAGCACGCTATTAAACGGTGCCTTGGTACCCAGCCCGGATCCAACCCGTAACGTGATCCCGCTAGATATGTTTCCGGCAGGCATTATCGAAAGTTTAGTGGTACAAAAGGCCTACTCCCCAGAACTACCGGCAGCATTTGGTGGCGGTAATGTCAATATTCGCACCGCAGCCATCCCCCTGCAAACTACCTTTAACCTAGCGATCGGCACGGGCTATAATAGCTTAAATAGCGCTGATGGCTTTAGCTATAACGGTGGCGACGATGATTGGCACGGTAAAGATGATGGCACACGTGCCATATCTTCCGAACTTGCTGCGGCACAAAACCAGTTTGGTGTGCTAACACCAATTAATATCGCGGAAGCCCTCGGTGGTATCAACGCCACCAATCTCGCACAAGCACAAACCATCGTGCGTGAACTGGGTACTGCATTTAATCGTGATATCGATATTAGCCGTACCTCAGTTAAACCCGACTTCGACGGCAGTGTCTCTTTTGGCAGCCGATTTGATCTGGCAAAAAATGTCGTATTTGGTGTGATGACAGGCTTTAGCTACGATCGTGCTACCCAAAATATTGAAGAACAAGAGCGGTATTACTCAATTTCTGGGGAGGCATTAACACCGCTTAATCGTTACGATGACATCCGAGGTACAGAGCATCAGATTAAGCTGTCTGGCATGTTAAATTTTGGTTTAGAGTTTGGCGTTGACCATCGTATAGAAACGTCGACGATTTATCTGCGCGATACAAAAGATGAGATCAAAATCAAAAACGGCGACAGTATTGAAACCATCAACGAAACGAACCGTTTTAATACTGACACCAGCCTCACTTATGAAGAGCGTACCATGCTGAGTAATCAGTTACGTGGCCGACATAATTTACCGTCACTGTGGGACCTGGCAATTGACTGGCAATATACCGATGCCAAGGCACGGCGTTATGCCCCAGGTCAAGTTGAATACCGTTACTTAAATGAAACGCAAGCCGACGGCTCAGTATTTTCGTTTTTACGACGCAATCAAAATGCCGTTACCTATAGCTTTGGTGATATGCAAGATAACACCCAGAATCTCAGCTGGAATGCGCATTTACCCATGACGCTGGGTAAAGCAGAGCTGACTTTCTCAACGGGTTATAATTATTTTGAGCGTAATCGTGATGCACAAACCGATCGTTTTAACTTTGATACTGTTGGTTTTAGCCTACAGCAATTAGCCGGTAGCTTTGCAGAAATTTTCTCAGATAGTCACATTCTAGATGCCGGTAATGGCTTTAAAATTTCTAACGTAACCACCCAAGCCGATGATTACCTTGCCGCTCAAATGATCGATGCCGGCTATGCCGCACTAGAGCTAAATTACGATTATCTGTTCCGGTTGAATCTGGGCGTACGCTACGAAGACTTTAAACAAGTGTCGCTACCCTTAGCCGCTGATGGGCAGATTAGCGGTAATGTCACCGATTCGGTGTTAGTAGAAGATGGGTTTTATCCCGCGCTATCACTAACTTGGTTTGTGAATGACGATTTACAAGCGCGCTTTGGTTACAGTAAAACGGTTGTACGGCCCGATCTACGTGAAGTTACACCAGTATTGTATGTCGACCCGCTAACCGACTTTAAAGTGACAGGCTTTAGCGGTTTAACCAGTACCGACATAAACAGTGCCGATGTGCGTTTCGAGTGGTATTACGATAACAGTAACTACAGTATAGGTTTGTTCTATAAAGACTTGGATAACCCGATTGAAGCAATTGAACTATCCGGTTCTGACGGTAACTTACTGATGTCATTTCGAAATGCCGAAAGCGGCAAATTATATGGCGTCGAAGCCGAGTTTTTACAGCAGCTTGATATGTTTAACGGCTCAATCGGTCAGATTGCCGATAACTTTTTCCTAGCAGGCAACTTAACGTTGAGTGAGTCAGAAATTACCATTCAGCGCTTCCCTGGGGCAAATTTAACCAATTTAGAGCGGGGTTTAAGTGGTCATTCTAAGTATGTCGCCAATTTGCAGCTTGGCTTTGATTCGGATAACGATAAGCACAATGCAACCCTAACCTATAATGTGTTTGGCAAGCGTATTGCTTTTGCTGGGGTCAATGGTAAAGACGATGCTTTCGAACAGCCGTTTAATTCGTTAGATGTGACATACAGCTATGCACCGAATAGCAATATCAGCGTTAAATTAGGCCTGAAAAATCTGCTAGATGAAGATGTCGAAATCTTACAGCAAGGCGAGATCTTACAAAAGCGTACAGAAGGCCAAAGTTACTCGTTGAGCTTTTCCTACAAATATTAAGCAAAAAACTCAGCCTGCAGTTGGCACAACCTTAACTTTTCCCTGTTTTACGGTTGTTTACTGCGGGCTTTATTTTTACTAACACTTATACCGATACCTTTGAATTAGCCTCTAGCTTCAACTTACTTTTTACTGCTGCTTAGCGGTTTCTGTTACTTTTACTCGTTTTTGTGGCGGATTTAACCAAACAACATGGCCAACATGTGGGCTAGTGCGCGTTAACGCGGTTGCCTCTTGCAGCCGTTGTTGGTCTGTTTCATAGGCATAATCAGCAGTGCCGATAGTTGAACAGCCGGATAATAGCGCTAGGGTAGAAATGGCCATCACGATAGGAAGATATTTTTTCATTGGCTAGACCTCTGTTGTTAACCTAAATTCACTATAAACAGAGAAGCCGCTGCTGTCTAACATAGCATTATGACAATTTGATGAATATCAACAAATATAAACCATTGAAAATATTGGATATTTAAAAATAGTTATTACAGGCATGACAAAAATAAGACAATTTAAGAGCTGCGAGCTATTAAAAGTTGTTTTGATATGAGAATTTGATTTAAAAAAAAGAGGGAAGTTAAAAAATAAGCCGGTCAGCGACCGGCCAAGAAGGCATTAAAATTAAAACTTATGCTTAATTCCCACCGCGATGTAATCACGATCAGGGTTTGTCATATCAAAGTTAAAGCTGCTGTACCAAGCATATAAAGTGGTGTTTTTACCTGCTTTGTAATCTGCACCCACGCTGACTGCATCATCATCTTCTAAGGTTTGATACTGTGCTTTAAGTTCTGTTTTACCAACTGGATAAGCTGCGCTAACTAACCAACCATCTTGCTCTACACCCGTGGTAATATTCTCTTGTGAATGAAGCATCGCGCCAAGTTTAAAATCAGCGGCTTTAAATTGGGTTTGTAAACGCAGAGTATCATAACCCGCTACCTCAGAATCCATTGATACAGCAGCATAATAATCGCTGTCTTTCAGGTTTTCGTCACCGTAATAAACTGATGCAGAGAAAGCATCTTCAGCATCTGCGGCATCTTCCATGACATAAGTTAAATGCATGCCGAAACCATTAAATTTAGGGGTGTAATAAGTCACTGAATTACTGGCTCGTACTTCACCACGCCACAACGCTTTTACGTCAGCTTCGTAATCACTGAATAAGTCAATTTTACCTTGCGCATCTTTTAGTGCTGTATCATGACGACCTAAACGCACTTCACCAAAGTTACCTTTTAAACCAACATATTGATTTCGAGACGTAATGTTCTCGCCTCCGCTAACATCCGCCAAATCAACTGCCCATTCAACTTGGTACACTAAAGTCATGCCACCGTCTAATGCAAAATCACCTTTCAAACCAAATCGTGAGCTGTTGCTTTTCAGTTCAGAGAACCGCCCTTCCCCTTCATCACTGGATTGTGCTGAAACATTCAGTTGACCATAAACGGTAAGTGGCTCAGCGTAAGCAACAGTGCAAACGGCTGAACCTAAAACTAATGCTACTGCAATTGATGATTTTTTCATGTTATCTACCCGAGTTAGTTAGGTTTCTTGTAGCTAATGCTCACAACCATAGTATTGATGACGGAGTGCATAATAAGAATTTTTTATGACAAACAAATGACAGTATAACATTTATATTGCGTTTATTTAGATTAGCCTGGACTGACCATAAAAATATGCATTAATAGACGAGCATGGCTACAGGGATAACACAAGCGCAGTCCATCAATGGGTTCAGCAAACAAGAAAGGCGCTTTCGCGCCTTTATTTTTTTACCAACAATCTAGGCTTAACCATAACGGCCTGTAATATAGTCTTCGGTTTTTTTCTGCTTCGGGTTGGTAAACACATCGTTGGTGCCACCAATTTCAATTAAGTTACCTAAATGGAAAAATGCCGTGCGATCAGACACCCGGGCAGCTTGCTGCATATTGTGCGTCACAATCACAATGGTAAAGTTTTGCTTTAATTCATCGATTAACTCTTCAATAATCGATGTGGCTATTGGATCCAGTGCTGAACAGGGCTCATCCATCAAAATCACTTCTGGACTAACCGCGATGGTACGCGCAATACACAAACGCTGTTGCTGACCACCCGATAAACCGGTACCTGGTTGATGCAAGCGATCTTTTACTTCTTCCCATAAACCAGCACGGCGCAAGCTGGATTCAACAATGTCATCCAAATCAGATTTTTTACTGGCTAAGCCATGCAACTTAGGGCCATAAGCAATATTTTCATAAATCGATTTTGGAAAAGGATTCGGTTTTTGAAACACCATACCGACCTGGGCGCGAAGCTGCACCACGTCTAAGGCCGGATCATAAATGTTGTTGCCATCTAACGCGATGTTGCCGGTTACTTTACAAATGTCGATGGTGTCGTTCATCCGATTTAAACAACGTAAAAACGTTGATTTACCACAACCTGACGGGCCGATAAAAGCAATCACTTCGTTTTCAACGATATCCATATCAATGCCATGGATTGCCTGATTGTCGCCATAAAACACTTTGACATCTCGCGCGGTCATTTTGATTTTTTCGGCGTTGTTCAACATGGTTACTTCACTCATAGTTTAATCCTGTTCGTTCAATTCTTAGGCTGTTTGCTACTTATTACCAACGCACTTCGTAGCGTTTGCGTAACCAAATCGCCAAACTGTTCAGAGATAACATCATCACCAATAACACGATGATAGCGGCCGATGTTCGGGCCTCAAAGAAATTCCGTAATTCGTTGCCTTGCCATAGGTAAATTTGTACCGGTAAGGCCGTTGCTTGATCCATGGCACTACCTGGCACCGAAGCAACAAAAGATTTCATACCAATCAGCAGCAAAGGAGCGGTTTCGCCTAAGGCTTGTGCCACACCAATAATCGAACCGGTTAAAATACCTGGAATGGCTAGCGGTAACACATGATGAAACACCGCCTGCGTTTTAGACGCGCCTAAGCCTAAGGCCGCTTGGCGGATCGACGGTGGTATCGCTTTTAATGTCGAACGCGTAGCAATAATCACTGTGGGTAGTGTCATCAGTGTCAACACTAACCCCCCCACAACCGGCGCTGACATCGGCAAATTAAACCAACCGATAAAAATTGATGCACCCAATAAACCGAACACGATAGAAGGTACTGCGGCAAGGTTATTGATATTGACTTCGACCAAATCGGTCATTCTATTTTTTGGTGCAAATTCCTCAAGGTAAATCGCCGCAGCAACGCCCATCGGGATGGCCAGCACAATGACGACGAGCATCATATAAAGTGACCCCATAAAAGCACCAGCTAACCCCGCCGAGGCCAGTGAACTGCGCGAATCGGGGTTCATAAACAAGGCAAAACTAAAGCGATTGCTGATGACGCCTTGCTGTTTTAATGAATCAACCCACTCGCGAACTTTGGCACTGAGCTGCTGTTGATCATCGGGTAAACTGCGATCAATATTCCCTTTTAACCAAACATCGATATTAGCATCTGTGAGCAAGTGTAAGGTTTTGGTTTGACCGATAATCGAAGGGTCAGCAATCACCAAATCACGCAACGCAAACCGCTCACCAGAGGTGACGATACGTTGTAATTCACGCCGATGCTGCTGAGCATCAGGGATCACTTGCTGTAACGCCGGGAAAATAAGCCGATTAAAGTTGACTAAACCCACTTCTGAACGCCACGCCAAATCACGCTGCCGAAACTCGTTCTCTGTTTCTCCTGCTTGCGGTTGCGGCTTTTCGCTGATCTTGACTATGGCAGGATCAAAGTAAATATCCAAGGTAATACTGTGCTGCCAAAACGCCGGTAGCCCTTTGGCAAAAATATTCACAAACAATAAGATTACCAATAAGATACTGGCCGATACCGCCAATAAACCTGCGGTTCTAAATAGCTTTTCTTGGCGATGGCGTTTTTTTAACGAGCGCACCACTTGTTGCTGTACTTTGCTGTAAGCCTTGTTCGTGTTGGTTACGGTTTTCAGTTCAGTCGTCATTTGGGATCACTCGTATTGTTCACGGTATTTACGCACAATCACCAATGCCACAATATTCAGCAGCAAGGTAATGGCAAACAAGGTTAAACCTAATGCGAAAGCCACTAAAGATTGTGGGCTAGCAAAGTCGTTATCACCGGTTAATTGGTTCACAATGGTCACGGTAACGGTAGAAACGGCTTCAAAGGGGTTAGCGGTTAAGCTTGGGCTGTTCCCTGCGGCAAGCAACACAATCATGGTTTCGCCAATCGCCCGACTCACCGCCAATAACACGGCCCCTACAATGCCGGGTAGCGCCGCCGGTAACACGACTTGCCGAATGGTTTCAGACTTTGTTGCCCCCAAACCTAAAGAACCATCACGTAATGACTTTGGTACCTGCGTAAGAATGTCGTCGGATAACGATGATATAAACGGGATAATCATGATGCCCATGACCACACCCGCCGTCAGTGCTGAGGTGGCACGAATCGTCATACCGATGCTTTGCCCGAACTCAGCAAAAAAAGGCCCAACGGTCACCAGAGCAAAGAAGCCATAGACAATCGTAGGAATACCGGCCAACACTTCGATAATCGGTTTAACGGTATTGCGTACCCGCTGTGGTGCGTATTCGGCTAGATATATCGCCACCATCAAACCTAGTGGAATGGCCACTAACATGGCAATCAACGCGACCAATAAGGTGCCCGATAACAAAGGAAGCAAACCAAAGCTGCCTTGGCTTCCGGTTAACGACCCTTCGGCTAAACCGACGGTAGAAAAACGCGGATTCCAAGTAGTGCCAAAGAAAAAGTCTGCCGGGCTGATAAATGAAAAGAATTTTAAGGTTTCGCCCACCATCGATAACACAATGCCAACCGTGGTTAAAATGGCGACGGTTGAGCAAAGCAATAACACGGCCATCAAGGCTTTTTCAACTTGATGACGCGCACGGAGTGACGGTTGGATCTTTTTAAAGCTGAGCAATAAGCCTAGCGATGCCAAGATAAACATTAACGCGGTTAACATTAAGGCGCTTTTCTGCTGCAATGCCGACAGATAACTCGCTGCAGCCACTTCCCAATCAGCGGCTTCGGCAACTACCCCAAAATTACTGGCTAAATTACTAATACGGCGCATCAATACCGCAGCTTGTTCGCTATCGGTTAACAGTTCTGCAGGCACCGTCGCTAACGTCAGCGTTTGCAGCACACCGGGCGCCAGCCAATTCCACAATAATAACAACAGAAATGGCGGTAACACCGCCCATAAGCCGACCATCATGCCGTAATGATGTGGCCGAGAATGCATACTGGCACTGTTCTGACCGCCCGCCATGCGCCGGCTCCGAGTCATGCCAAATTGATAGGCAATCGCCATGAAGATCAGCAGTACAAAAATTAAAGACAGATTATTCATCAAAGCTCCGCTTTCGCACAGAGGACAATTAAGTGGGGGGCAGGATAACGCGCTAAAGTTGCAGTTTTATGACAGTCACAGCAAACAACCCTATTGTTTAGCACAAACTAAAAAAAACCACCTTTACAAGTATGCTGATCAGTTAGCGGTGAGGCTTAACTGACCTGCATTAACCTTGCGGTGGTTTTATTAGAATACTGAAATTACAGTGACTTTTTACTACGAATCGCTGCTAAAATTTCAGCACGCTCGTCATCCGCTAATGGGATCAGACCGGCAAATTCTAGCGGGCTGGCTTCACCCGAGGCCGCATCCGATACAAAGTATTCAGCAAATTGCTGTAAACCAGGGATCACGCCAATATGCTCGCCTTTCACATAGAAAAACAGTGGCCGAGAAACCGGATAAGCACCAGAAATAATGTTTTCTACCGTTGGAACAACACCGTCAACTGTAGCAACTTTGATGCGATCACGGTTTGATTCATAGAAGCTTAAACCAAATACGCCCACCGCGTCTTTTTGTGCTTGTAAACGCGCTAAGGTTTCAGTGTAGTCACCCGCAATTTCAACTACGGCACCGTCAGTACGCATGGCTAAACAAAATTCACCCTGCTGATCCTTTGACATGGTTTTGATTTCAGGCAAAGACTTACACCCTTCTAAAACCACTTTTTCTTCGTACACTTCGCGCGTACCATGGTTAGAACCGGGGATGGCTAACAAGATACTTTGATCAGGTAATGACTTATCAATTTGCGACCAACGTGAGTAAGGGTTCGCCACCATTTTACCGTTTTGTGGCACTTGCGCTGCTTGCGCTAGAAAAACATGTTCAGGTTTTAAAGCAAAGGTTCCGGCATCCACTCGTGAGGCAAATACAATACCGTCGTAGCCTATTTTCACTTCAATAATATTTTTAACACCATTGGCGTTACACGCCTCTACTTCCGCAGGGCGAATTTTCCGCGATGAGTTTGCTACATCAATAGTATTGGTACCAACGCCTTGGCAAAACTGACGCAAACCACCTGAAGAACCGCCTGAGCCCACAACAGGCGTCTTGAACTGAGCAAAGTTATTGCCAAATTCTTCTGCCGCAATAGATGAGAATGGCAGCACGGTAGACGAGCCAGCAATTTGAATGGTGTCACGGGCACTTTGCGCAGTTGCCGCAAAACTGATACTTAAAGCAGTGATTAAAGCCAGCTTAGAAAATTTTTTGATTTGCATAAATTCATTCCTAGTTTGCAGAAGTTTATCTCAACCCCAGTAGTCTGCCTGCGTAATATTGCATTAATGTGACAAACAAGAATTTGTTTATTTTACTAGGTGGTCATTGCACCTGCGTAAAGATTATTGAATTCGAAATTGCCGCCAACCGGCACTCAGTTGCTCCGCAACGGCCGAAAGTTGTTCACTCGCCTCAGCTGATTGTGCGGCACCATCATGCAGTTGCTGACTTGCCGCATGAAGCAAACTAATTCCGCTGACAAAGCGCGAAGTCACCGCCTGTTGACCTAAACTCGATAAAGCAATTTGTTGGTTAAATTGGGCTAGCCTGCTGACTTCTGCCGCAATATCCCGAAACACAGCTTCAGTGTTACGCGTTTGCAAAACACTACTCTCGGCTTGCTCTGAGGCTTGATCAATGGCGGCAACCGCATGATCGGCTTGTTGTTGCAAAGTATTAATCATCTCGCGGATTGATTCAGTCGCAGCCTTAGTATTTCCTGACAACGTTCGCACTTCATCAGCCACCACCGAAAACCCACGCCCTGCTTCACCGGCACGAGCAGCTTCAATCGCTGCATTTAACGCTAGCAAATTTGTTTGCTCTGAAATACTTCCAATCACTTCCAATACACTGGAAATTTTGCCTGCATCGCCTTGTAAACTTCGCATCAAATCGCGCGATCGCAACATGGTTTTCTCAAGAAGCTCTGAGCTTTGCATACTGAGTAACGCATCAGCACTGCCTTGTTGGCAAAGTTGTTGTGCTCGGGTCGCACTGTCGGTTGCCGCTGCGGTTTGACTGACCACTTGGTTTAGTGAGGCACTCATCTCTGACACCGCCAAGGCCAGCTGATCGGCTTGATGCGCCTGCTGCCCTGCCCCCGTATTGACTTGCTCACTAATGGTTTGTACTTGGCCGGCTTGTTGACTGAGCGCCGAAGAACTCGCACCCAATTGCTGTAGTAGAACCGCAAAACGACCAAGCATTTGATTTAACGCTTTGGCCGCCTCTGCAATTTCATCATGACCTGCCTCATCAGCTCTTAAGGTGAGATCAGCCTGCTGTGATAATTGCAATAACATGTCACGCAACCGTTGCAGCGGTTGACTAACCGCAACACGGGTGCGCCAAATTAACGCTAACACCAATAGCAATAAAGCTGCACCGCCATATAAATAACCCTGTAGCATGGCTAAGGTTAATTGCTCAGCCTGATCGCGTACTTCGGCAGCGGTGGCAATTTGCTGTTCCACAAACTGCTCTGCTTGCACCGTAAACGGCGCAATGTGCTGTGACACTTCGTAAGTAATAGTCGATTCATTAAGAATTTTAACTAACAAGGCATCTGAACCAGCAAACTCTATCCATTGCTGATAATGCTGGATCGCCTTTGCAAAAGCAGTGTCTAATTGTTCAAGTAACACCGCATCCTCTGCCGTTTTGGCTATACGTTGATCGATAAACTGCTGCCAATGCTGTTCTGCCTCTAGCAGTAATTGTTCAACCTGCTGCTGAGCCTGCTCAGCGCTAATCCAGCCAGTTCGATACTGTTGTAACAAGCTTAAACCTTGTTGCTGCAAAAGTTTTTGCGGTGTCATCACATGCGTTAAAATCACCAAGTGCTGGGCATATAATTGATGAAATAAGCGGTCTTTGACCGTAGCTGCCCAAAAGCTGGCTAATAACACCACCACTAATAATATGCAGGGGATCAGCCCAAGTAGCACAACACGTTTAGCAATGGTAAGTTTAAGTCGCATGACACACCTGTCTTCATCCTAAAAAAGATACATTAACAAGCCGATATGGCTGTTTTATGACAGGACAATAAAGGGGTAAGGCAGCAAACGAAGTGAATGAATAACTCAAGAGAATGACTATGATTGCGGCTCAACCAGCCGCAAAATAACCTGAGTTCAAACACTCTGGTTTAAACTCAGGTTGAGGTGGAGGCATCGTTAAGCTTTTTTAACCCAAGCAGAACACCAGCCTTCAGAGGCCACTAATTTACCTGGGAAAATAGCACATGGGCGCCATTCATCACCATCGACGCCTTGCGCTAAGCTACAGTTTGCACATTTCTGATCGGCTTTCTCAGACTTGTGCGTGTATTTCATTGCGGCCGCTAATGGATCATCTAACTTTACCGGCTCGGCAGCAAAAGCTCTTAAGCTAACGCCACCCACGGTCATACCAATCACTGCACCGGCAGAGATCTTGAAAAAATTGCGACGATTAATATTATTCATGTTGTTTCTCCTGCATTGTTGCTTATTATAATACTGATGAATGCGCGTTGTGGATTTGATAAGCATCAAGTTTCCACTGAGTTGTGCCACGCCATCTTTGGTTTAACTATTGCCATGCTAAATTCAGTGTAGATGATTTCGTATTTATTAGCGCATAATTTTTTGCTTTGCAGCCCTCACCGCCATCAAACCTCGTTTTTACCGCTTTGGTCGTTTTTTCAATAGCGATCAAAAACGCATGCTAGCCAGCCCCACCCTGTCTGCGTTATTGTTGTTTTAAGACGTAATAGGAAGCAAAAGACTTCAGGAAAACCACACCATGCAAAACTCTGCTGTTCTGTTTAACAATGATGCTGTGTTATTTGGCGTCATTACGGTCATTCTGGGGGTGGTATTTTATACCAGCCACAGCAGTCACCGTTATTGCCAAGCGTTTTATCGTTTTGTTCCCGCCTTGTTACTTTGCTATTTTTTACCGTCACTGTTAAATACTTTTGGGTTAATCGATGCAGAAGGCTCGTCGATTTATCATGTCGCTTCACGTTACTTACTCCCCGCTAGCTTGGTGCTGTTTACATTAAGCGTCGACTTTAAAGCGATTTTAGGGCTAGGGCCTAAAGCCTTAATTATGTTTTTCACAGGTACCTTGGGCATTATGATCGGTGGGCCCATCGCGTTATTAATTGTTGGTAGCCTTGCGCCTGATGCTCTGGGTGGCGATATTTGGCGTGGCATGACCACCATTGCCGGTAGCTGGATTGGTGGTGGCGCCAATCAAACCGCGATGAAAGAAGTGTTTGAAGTGGATAACACGATTTTTTCGGTGATGATCACCGTTGACGTGATCATGGCGAATATTTGGATGGCGGTGTTATTAATTTGGGCCAGTCGCGCTGAGAGTTTTGATAAGAAAACCGGAGCGGACACCAGCGCCATTCGCGAGTTAAAACAACGTATCGAACACTATCAAGCGCAGCATGCACGGATACCGCAACTGCATGATTTGATGTTGATTATTGCGGTAGGTTTTGGTGCCACAGCCATAGCACATTTTGCTGCCGATGGTATTGCGCCTTGGATAGCCAAAGAAGCGCCACAATTAGCCATGTACAGCCTGACCAGTACCTTTTTCTGGTTGGTGGTGGTAGCCACGACGCTGGGGTTATTATTATCGAACACCAAACTCAGAAAACTGGAAGCCGTAGGCGCATCTAAAATGGCTTCAGTGTTTTTATATATACTGGTGGCCAGTATTGGTATGCAAATGGATATCCGCGCTATTTTAGATTACCCCATTATGTTTGTAGTTGGCGTAGTGTGGATGGCCATTCATGCCGGTTTACTGGTCATTGTGGCAAAGTGGATTAAAGCACCATTGTTTTATCTGGCTGTGGGCAGCCAAGCGAATGTCGGCGGTGCGGCCTCGGCTCCCATTGTCGCAGCGGCCTTTCATCCCTCTCTCGCGCCGGTCGGGGTATTATTAGCGGTACTCGGTTATGGTGTCGGCACTTATGGTGCTTACCTGTGTGGGCTTATGCTGCAGTTTGCTGCGCCTTAAGGTTGCTTTCTACACATAAAAAAGCCAGCTTTCGCTGGCTTTTTTATTACGGCTCTACCGATTAATCGGCTTTACGATTTGCACGCTTACGGTCGTTTTCCGTTAAATGACGCTTACGGATCCGGATTGACTTTGGCGTCACTTCAACTAATTCATCGTCGTCAATAAACTCTAACGCTTGCTCTAAAGCATAACGAATAGGTGGGACTAAGTTGATCGCTTCGTCAGTACCTGAAGCACGTACGTTAGTTAACTGCTTGCCTTTTAAACAGTTAACAGTCAGATCGTTGCTACGACTATGAATACCAATAACCTGACCTTCATACACTTCTTCAGCATGACCGATAAACATACGGCCGCGCTCTTGCAAAGAGAAAATGGCATAACCAGCGGCTTTACCCATAGCATTGGAGATCATCACGCCGTTCATACGTTGACCGATAGAACCGCCTTTATGCGGGCCATAATGGTCAAAGCTGTGGTACATCAAACCGGTACCAGAAGTGATCGTCATAAATTCAGTACGGAAACCGATTAAACCGCGGCTTGGCATCAGGAAGTCCATACGGTTACGACCTTTACCATCTGGTTGCATGTTGGTCATTTCGGCTTTACGTTCGCCCATCTTTTCCATGATGGTACCTTGATGCTGTTCTTCACAGTCAATGGTCACGTTTTCCATAGGTTCCATTTTCACGCCGTCTATGGTTTTCATAATCACTTCTGGCCGAGAAACCGCTAACTCAAAACCTTCACGACGCATGTTTTCAATTAATACACCTAAGTGTAATTCACCACGGCCTGACACTTTGAATTTGTCACCGTCTTCGGTTTCTTCAACGCGTAAAGCTACGTTGTGTTTCAGTTCGTTTTGTAAACGCTCTAAAATCTGACGTGAAGTCACAAACTTACCTTCTTTACCCGCGAAAGGTGACGTGTTGACTTGGAAAGTCATGGTAACGGTGGGCTCATCAACTTGTAACGCCGGTAAAGGTTCAACCTTAGTAGTGCTACAAATGGTGTCAGAAATTTTTAATTCGCCTAAGCCGGTAAAGGCAACAATATCACCCGCTTGCGCTTCTTGTGTTTCGATACGCTCTAAGCCTAGGTAACCGAATACTTGGCCTACTTTACCGTTACGCTTGGTACCATCAGCACTCACAATCGTCACTTGCTGGTTCGGTTTTAATGAACCACGCTTGATACGGCCGATACCGATAATGCCTAAGTAGCTAGAGTAATCTAACTGAGAAACCTGTAATTGCGTTTCGCCATTTAATTCAACGGCTGGAGGGGCAACATACTTGACGATAGCTTCAAATAAATCTGTGATGTCGTCTTTTTTAACGTCGGCTTCTAATGAAGCCCAGCCATTCAGACCTGACGCATAAACAATCGGGAAGTCTAATTGATCATCAGAAGCGCCTAAGTTATCGAATAAATCGAAAACTTGGTCGATAACCCAATCTACACGAGCACCTGGCTTATCAACTTTATTGATAACAACGATAGGCTTTAAACCATGAGCGAAGGCTTTTTGTGTTACGAAACGCGTCTGTGGCATAGGGCCTTCAACCGCATCAACTAACAACAATACCGAGTCAGCCATTGATAAAACACGTTCTACTTCACCACCGAAATCAGCGTGTCCTGGTGTATCCAGAATATTGATATGGTAACCGTTCCAACGTACAGAAGTGTTCTTGGCCAGGATAGTAATACCCCGCTCTGACTCCTGTGCGTTTGAATCCATCATCCGTTCTTGTAACTTAGCACGGGCATCGAAGGTTCCGGATTGTTGCAACAGCTTATCAACCATGGTTGTTTTACCGTGGTCGACGTGGGCAATAATAGCGATGTTACGTAATTTATCTAAATATGAAGCGGTAACGCTCATGAATATGTATCCTCTGTGGCACTAGATGACCATAATGACCACCAGGCAAACGCATTTTAAACTTAAGGGCGCATATTCTACTCTTTATTTGTCTGAAAGAAAAATTCCATGCGTGCTTTTACTGATTTTTTTTCAGGCGGTTAATTTTCCGCTACACTGAGAGCGAGCCCGCGAAGCACCAACTTGATGCAGTGAAGCACCATTTTAGTGCAAAGCTATCAACTGGCTGTGCTGATTTTTTTAAATAATTAATAGATACATAAACTTAGTATGTTGGCATATATCTGGCATTTAACAGGGCAACATACAATACAAATGCTCAAATTGGTTCACTTGGAGGACTGCATGTCTGTAGAAAACGTTCTGAAACTTATCAAAGAAAACGATGTAAAGTTTATCGATCTGCGCTTTACCGATACCAAAGGTAAAGAGCAACACGTCAGTGTACCGGTTAGCCAAATTTCTGAAGAGACATTTGAAGACGGTAAAATGTTTGACGGCTCTTCTATTACCGGTTGGAAAGGCATCAACGATTCAGACATGATTTTAATGCCAGACGCTTCTAGCGCTGTATTAGATCCTTTCTTTGAAGAAACCACGTTAAACATCACTTGTGACGTTATCGAACCAAGCACCATGCAAGGTTATGATCGTGACCCACGTTCAATCGCTCAGCGCGCTGAAGCGTATTTAAAATCAACAGGTATTGCTGACACAGTGTTGTTTGGCCCTGAACCAGAATTTTTTATGTTTGACGACGTGCGTTTCCACACGGACATGTCAGGTTCTTTCTTCAAACTGAACTCTACTGAAGCCGCGTGGAACTCAGGCACGAGTTATGAAGAAGGTAACAAAGGTCACCGTCCGGGTGTTAAAGGCGGTTATTTCCCGTTACCACCAGTAGATTCAGGCCATGATATTCGTAGTGCCATGTGTATGGTGCTTGAAGAGATGGGCCAAGTTGTTGAAGCGCATCACCACGAAGTGGCCACTGCGGGTCAAAACGAAATCGCAACGCGTTTCAATACATTAACTAAAAAAGCAGATGAAGTTCAACAGCTTAAGTATGTAATTCACAACGTAGCACATATGTACGGCAAAACAGTTACCTTTATGCCTAAGCCATTAGTCGGCGATAACGGTTCTGGTATGCACTGCCACCAGTCTTTAGCTAAAGATGGCGTTAACCTGTTCGCAGGTGACAAATACGCTGGCTTGTCTGAAATCGCACTTTACTACATCGGCGGTATCATTAAGCACGCTAAAGCCATCAATGCTTTCACTAACCCATCTACTAACTCTTACAAGCGTTTAGTGCCACATTTCGAAGCGCCTGTGATGTTAGCATACTCAGCGCGTAACCGTTCTGCGTCAATCCGTATCCCTCTGGTGCCTAGTGCAAAAGCACGTCGTATCGAGTGTCGCTTCCCGGATCCAGCAGCTAACCCATATTTAGCCTTCACTGCACAATTGATGGCGGGTTTAGACGGCATTCAAAACAAGATCCATCCTGGCGATGCCATGGACAAAGATTTGTATGACTTACCTGCTGAAGAAGCAGCCAACATTCCACAAGTGGCTACCTCTTTAGATGAAGCGTTAAACGAATTAGACAAAAACCGCGCGATCTTCACTAAAGGCGGCGTTATGTCTGACGAAATGATTGATGCTTATATTGGTATCAAGCGCGCGGAAGCCCGCAAAGTTGCAATGGCTGTGCACCCGCTTGAATTTGAATTGTATTACAGCGTGTAATATCAGTTAATTAAGTTTTTTCTGTGCATTAAAAGCTCACTTCGGTGAGCTTTTTTTTGTAGAATATTTAAGTATTTCCAGCTAAAGTTAAAAGAAGCGTCAGGAAGACGGAACTCAGGAATACAACATTAATGAAATTACTTTGGCTGTCACTGACATTATTACTCGTTGCCAACTCAACTTTGGCGCAAGAAAAGAAGATATTTGTCGGTCGTGATGCCAATGGTGTTTTGGTTTTTTCAGATAGCCCGTTACCCGGCTCAGAAGAAGTCAGTTTGCAAAGCCGACCTAATATCATGGAAGCAACAGACACACGCTTACCTGAAAAAAAGCCACCAGCCCCTGAGCCTTATACTGTCTCAATTACCCAACCTGAAAATGAAGCCACCGTTCGCGACAACACCGGTTCAGTTTATATCTCCGGCCGTATCAGTCCCCGTTTTCAGCGTGGCTTTCGCGTTAGGCTATTATTCGATGGTAAACCGCATGGCGAGCCACAGAACAGTGCGGTGTTTGTGTTGCGTGATGTTGATCGCGGAGAACACAACGTACAAATAGAGCTTCTAGATGAAAACGGCAAGCTAATTGCAACAAGTCCTCTTACCATCTTCTATATGCATAGAACTCGTATAAATTAACCAAATTAGTGCATTGTCAGTGAAATTCAGGTTGTTCTGAGTTAAGCTTCACTTCCATAGCACCAAATTGGTGCAATAGGTAAGTTTATGACTCAGGACTCGTTTGCGATCTCACTGGTTGATCAGCTCACTACCGCGGTAATGGTGTTAGATGAAACGCTCAGCGTGTGTTATTTTAATACCGCCACTTGTGCCGTTTTAGGCCTAGGCGAAAAAAAGCTTAAGCAACAGTTCTTTCCCGGTTTATTTCAACACATCGATTTAAAAGCCAATCATTTGTATAACGCGATGCAAAGCAAACAAGCTTTTAGCGTCAGTGACGTACAGGCAGTATTAATTGATGGTCGTCATTTATTGTTAGATATCTCAGTCACTATTATTGAGCAACAGCCGATATATTTGCTGCTGGAGCTGCGCCAAGTTGATCATCAACGCAAGATCAGTATGGAAAGCCTGCAACAACATCAGCATCTAGCCGCCCGTGAATTGATCCGTGGTTTAGCCCATGAAATTAAAAACCCCTTAGGCGGTTTAAGGGGTGCTGCGCAGCTGCTAGAAGAGTCACTGGATGATGAACAAAAAGAATACACCCAACTGATTATTGCCCAAGCGGATCGTCTTCGTAATTTAGTCGACCGTTTGCTCGGCCCTTATCGGCCTCCAAGTTTACAACAAAGTAATTTGCACCAGGTTGCAGAGCAAGTCCTTAAACTGGCGAACATGGATAATCCACAACAAATTTATTTTCAACGTGATTATGATCCCAGTATTCCCGATTTTATGTTCGATCCTGAATTGTTAGAACAAGCCTTATTAAATATCGTACGAAATGCACAACAAGCACTCGTCGATGGAGGTCAAATCACGCTACAAAGCCGTATCTTGCATCAGCACACCTTGCACGGTAAGCGCTATAAGCTGGTTGCCTGCATTAAAGTCATCGATAACGGTCCGGGTATACCCGTGGCCATTCGCGACACATTGTTTTATCCAATGGTTAGCGGCAAAGCGGGTGGCACAGGCTTAGGCTTATCCATTGCGCAAACGCTGATCCATCAACAACGCGGTTGGATAGACTGTGAAAGCTGGCCGGGACATACCGGTTTTATGATTTATTTACCTATTTCAGACTGTGAGGATGATGTATGAATCAATTTGTCTGGATCATTGATGACGATAACTCCATTCGTTGGGTCTTAGAAAAAGCCTTAGCACGCACCGATATCCAATGTGAAAGCTTTGCCTCAGCCGATTTAATGCTGCAACGCTTAGAGTATGAACAACCGGCAGTTGTCGTATCGGATATTCGGATGCCCGGTACAGACGGCATGGCGCTACTTAGCAAGTTGCAAGAACTTAGCCCTGATTTACCCGTGATCATAATGACAGCGCATTCTGACCTAGACAGCGCCGTCAACGCCTTTAAACGAGGTGCTTTTGAATACTTGCCTAAGCCCTTTGATGTTAACGATGCCGTCGCCCTGATCAGTCGGGCTTTAGAGCACAGCAAAAACCAATTAGCCAAACAGCAACCGCTGCCTCCGGCACTCAACCCAGAGATTATTGGTGAAGCGCCGGCCATGCAGGAAGTGTTTCGTGCTATTGGTCGCTTAGCCCGCTCCAGTATCAGTGTACTGATTAATGGGCAATCAGGTACTGGTAAAGAGTTGGTCGCGCGCGCCTTACATAAACACAGCCCTCGCTCAGAAAAACCCTTTATTGCCTTGAATATGGCGGCGATCCCAAAAGATCTGATTGAATCTGAGCTATTTGGTCATGAAAAAGGCGCGTTTACCGGGGCCAATACGCAACGTAAAGGGCGTTTTGAACAAGCCGATAGCGGCACCTTATTTCTGGATGAAATTGGCGATATGCCGCTTGATGTACAAACACGTCTGTTACGGGTATTAGCCGATGGCCAATTTTACCGGGTCGGCGGTCATCAGGCTGTCGGAGTAGATGTCCGTATTATTGCGGCCACCCACCAAAATTTAGAATTGCTAGCTCAAGAAGGTAAGTTTCGTGAGGATTTATTTCATCGTTTAAACGTGATCCGCGTGCATTTACCTACTCTAAAAGAGCGCCGCCAGGATATTGCTAAGCTGGCACGCCACTTCTTACAGCAAGCCGCAACGGAGCTTAATGTAGAAGCGAAAACGCTGAGCAAAGAAGCAGAATTATTTCTGACCGATTTAGATTGGCCAGGTAACGTGCGGCAATTAGAAAACACCTGTCGTTGGCTCACCGTGATGGCCAGTGGCAAACATATTGTGGTGGCCGATATGCCGCCAGAATTAACACAAAGCGGTAAAAACAGTTATAACTCGGTTACCGACGCAGTTCATGGTGATTGGCAAAGCTTGCTCGCGCAATGGGTGACGGAACGCTTAGCCGCAGGTGAAGAAAATATTTTGGCCGAAGCGGGCCCCGCTTTTGAGAAGATTGTGTTACAGCAGGCGCTGCATCATACGCATGGTCATAAACAAGAAGCCGCGCGCAAATTAGGCTGGGGCCGAAATACGCTAACGCGCAAATTAAAAGAGCTGGGCGTCGAATAGACGCCCAGCTGCTTATTTAAGCAGAACGTGCCTTAAGCTGAGCGCTCTGCTTTAGTACGACGGCCCTCAGGTTTACCTTCACCATCACGGCCCTCGCTTTTACTGCGGCGTTCTTCACGTTGGTTTTTCAATTGCTCACGTTGCGCAACGGTTAAGATCTGATTGATTTGATGACGTAATTGCAGCAAATGCAACTGACGCTCTTCTTGCTTAGCACGACGCTTTTCTAGTAAAAGTTTTGCCGTTGTTTCATCAAACTGTGGCGCATCCATCAGTGCTTGCCAAGCTTGCTTGTCGGCCGCTCGATCTGCTGCATCGCCTTGATTAACTCGGTGTTCGGCTAAGACAGCCGCAACGGCTTGCTTTTGTTCAGCAGACAAATCTAAGCTGGCTAACTGGCGCTTTAGCATGGCACCCGGTGCCATTTGTTGCCGCTTGTGCTGTTGCTGTTTATATTGATGCGGTGCTTTTTCTGCTGAGTCTGGTGCTGCAGCCATACTTGCAGAAGAAAAGGCGACAAGGGTGCTCAAGGTAAGTAATAAGGTTTTCGCTTTCATCATTTGCTCTCCGCTTAGTTGACTGTTACAGCTTAACTCAGCCAATGCAAAGCAACGCAAAGGACAGGTAAAGATTCTGTAAAGAGCCTGACAGTCTGAAAGTGACCACGTAAACTGACCTAAAGCAACAGGAGTAGTAGCATGCCAAAGATCTTGATGATTGATGACGACACTGAACTGTGTCAGCTAGTGGCGGAATATCTCGCACTAGATGGGTTAAGTTTCGAAGCAGTACACGATGGCCAAGCTGGGCTTGAACGTATTCAAACTGCTGCAGCCGATCTGATTTTATTAGATGTTATGCTACCCACTTTAGATGGCTTATCGGTATTAAAAGCATTGCGGGCCGGCCCTTATTGCCCCGTGCTAATGCTAACCGCCCGTGGAGATGACATCGACCGGATCCTAGGTTTAGAACTCGGCGCTGATGATTATTTGGCCAAACCGTTCAATCCACGAGAATTGGTCGCCCGCATTAAGGCCATCTTACGCCGGGTTGAATTACTGCAACAAGAGCCGAGCCATGCAGTAAGCCTTATACATATTAATGATTTGAGTTTAAACACACAAAATCGCCAAGTATTGTGCGCAGAACATCCGATAAGCCTCACTGCCACCGAGTTTCAGTTACTGGAAATGCTGATGCGCAAAGCAGGCGAAGTGATTTCTAAAGAAGAGTTGAGCAAAGTCGTGCTCGGTCGCCGATTACAAATGTATGACCGCAGTTTAGATATGCACATTAGTAATATTCGTAAAAAACTGGCGCAATTTAGCCCAAACGAAAAAATTCAAACCCTGCGGGGCAGTGGTTATTTATTTTTAAGTGATGGACACTGATGAAATTTCACTGGCTTAACCCGGTTAACTCGCTAGCCGGTCGTATCTTTATCTGGTTTTGGTTAGTGCTGATCCTGACAGTTTCAAGCACCTTATTTTTAAGTAGACAATTGCTTGAAGATACCAAAATTCATCGCTTGCCCAATAATATTGTCACGCAATTACAGCAGCAGGTGAAACAATTTCATCGCGCCGAGTCGGTCGACAAGCTGCTCCGTTACTTGCAGCGGCAACAAGATCCACGCTGGGTCGTCGTTGATTTAGCACAAAATCAGGTATTAACACCCGATGTCTTACCTCGTAACTTTGATCAAAACTGGTTATTTGAATTAAACCAGCTTAATCGGCCACGGCTGTTGCGGCATAATAATATGCATCTGGCGGGGCCTTTTATGCTAGAAATCGGCGAACAAACCCTAGCGCTTTACCAACAGCGTAATATGCCGAGTCAACCTTGGTGGAGCCTGCGCGGTTTATCCGAACCCATTCTGGTGCTGTTACTGCTCTTAACCTCGGCGGCAGCCAGCTTTATTTTGGCCATTTCCATTTCTAAGCCATTACGTGAACTGGTGCAACATAACCTGTTGTTCGCTTCCGGTAAGTTGGATAGCCGAGTACCACGTTTAGCAAAACGTAAAGATGAACTAGGCCAACTTGGCCGCAGTTTTAATACCATGGCCGAGCGGATCAGCGCCTTATTACATAATCAGCAACGCTTAATGCGGGATATTTCACATGAATTACGCTCACCCTTAGCGCGCGCGCAGTTGGTGTTGGGTTTAACCGAACGCCAACAAGATCTGCAACAATTACCGCGTTTAAAAAATGAATTAGAGCGGCTCGATGTGATGCTTGATGAATTATTAACCTACAGTCGTTTAGACGCAGGGCAATACCAACTGGATATCCATGCCTGTGATTTGGTCGCGTTAACCGAAGATGTGCTGCATTTAAATCAAGTCGATGCCGATGCTAAACAGCAACAATTACGCTATGTTGGCCCAGAGCAACTGTGGCTGCAAGCCGATAGCCGCCTGTTAGGCCGTGCCATTGAAAATATTTTACGTAATGCGCTTAAATATAGCCCCGAGCAAAGCACTATTGAATGCCGCATAAGTGCGCAGGCTAGCAGCGTAACCTTAACTATTCGCGATCATGGTTCGGGGATCCCGGCAGAACAGCTCGACAAAATCTTTTTACCGTTTTATCGAATCAGTGATAGTCGCACCAGCACCACCGGCGGTACGGGTTTAGGTTTAGCCATCGTGGCACAAATTATTCGCCAGCATCAAGGTGAGGTTGTGGCTAGCCTGCCCTCTGGTGCGGGCTTGCAAGTCAGTGTTACACTGCCGCTTACGCAACAACCGCCCACAACGAATACGGACGAACACGAAACCACCTAATGGCAGACGTTACTTTTAACCCGATCCAGCCGCTTACCACTGAACAGCAGTTAACCAAACACTGGCTAGACACCTTGTTGCCGTTTTGGCGACAAATGCAACACGGCCAGTTTGCTGGAGTGGCCGGTGTGCCGATACATTACAGTTATCATTTAACCCCCGGAGCGCACACGGCGTGGGTGATCAGTAGTGGCCGCATTGAAACGGCAATTAAGTACAGCGAATTAATGCTCGAATTAACCACTGCCGGTTATAGCGTGTTTATTTTAGATCATCGCGGACAGGGGCGATCCGGTCGCATGTTACCCGACTCACAACTGGGCTATGTTGCAGATTTTGCTGATTATCAGCATGATTTAGAGAGTTTTTTACGGCAAGTGGTCAAACCGGCGGCACATCAAAAACATGTATTACTGGCCCATTCAATGGGCGCAGCTATTGCCGCAGGCTTAATTACTCAGCCACCTTGGCAGGAATGGCAGTCGTTTTTCTGCGCAGCGATCCTTTGCTCGCCGATGTTCGGCATTTATACTGGCATGGTACCTTCTAACGTAGCTGAACCGCTCGCCCTGCTTTATTGCCAGTTACGGCGCTGGTGGCAGCCTAATGCGCCGCGTTATTTTCCGATGCAGTTAGCTTACAAAGATAAAGCCTTTGCCCATAATGAATTAACTCAAAGCCAAGCACGCTATCAAGCTTTACGTCATTGTTATCAAACCGAGCCACAACTGCAACTGGGTGGCGTAACATGCACTTGGTTACATCAAGCTATTTTGGCGATGAAACGTTTACGCTGCAGCGCGCACCACTGCCAAACACCGGTCTTGTTGTTACAAGCCGGCGCCGATCAAGTGGTGGCTAACCGCGCGCAACTGGCTTGGTTTAAGCAATTACCTAAAGCGCTACCACATAGCTTTAAAATAATTGAAGGTGCCAAGCACGAGCTTTTGATGGAGCAAGACAACCTACGCCAACAAGCCCTGGTTCACATCAATCAGTTTTTACAACAGCTACCCACTTTCGCGAACAAGGCGCTGAAATAAGACTTAAACCCCCGCCAGAAAATCATGCTGTCGCCACGCTTCGTAGCTAACAATAGCGACACTATTGGCCAAATTTAAGCTGCGCGCCCCCGCCTGCATGGGAATGCGAATTTTCTGCTCGCTGGGTAATTGATCGCGTACTGCATCAGGTAACCCGCTGGTCTCAGAGCCAAATAACAACACATCATCTGGCTGATATTGCACTTGATGGTAAAAACGCGTGCCTTTAGTGGTGACTGCATAAATGCGCCGCCCCTGCATTGCCTCGGCAAATTGCTGATAATTGGCATAGCGCGTGACACGCGTTAAATCGTGATAATCTAAACCTGCGCGGCGTAATTTCTTTTCTTCAAAATCAAAGCCCATTGGTTCAATGATATGCAATTGACAGCCATTATTCGCCACTAAACGAATGATATTGCCCGTATTCGGTGCAATCCGCGGTTCAAACAATGCCACATGAAACATTACTAATTAATCCTTGTTGTCTTTGTAGTACAAAGGTACTATCTGGAGTTGACCACGCAATGCGTATTGCTAGAAATCTAACTGTTATTTCTAGTTTACACACTGTACCCGCTGAGCAAAAAGCTCTATAGTTAAAGTTGGTCAGAAATTAACCTAGGAAAGTTTCGCAATGACCCACCTTAAAAGCACGTTTTGCGTAGCGTTATTTAGTATCAGTTTGCCTGCTACAGCGGCAAACCAGCCTATTATGGAAGGCGCCTTTTTGCTCTCTACCTTGACAATCTGTTTACTGGTAGTGGCCTTGATCTTAACCATGCGCAGCTTGGCGATAAAAAGTCATAAGCTCAAGCAATTTCGCACCAGTTTTAGTGATCTGCTCAGTCAAACTTCTGGTGTTATTGCTGTATTGGATAAAAACTTGGTGTTGCGTAATGGTAGCGGCACGCTAAAGCGTTTATTAAAAGCCGATGAAAGCGCAACTATTTCTGCTCCGCTCAATTTATATGCCGATCCTGATGGCAAAACATTATTGGATAACGACATTAAACTGGCTTTACGTACAAGTGGAAAGTGGCAAGGCGAAGCTTGGCTATTAAATGAGCGGCAACGCGAAGCTTTTGAGCTAAGTATTCACAGTGTGCAGCCAGATAACGTGCGTAATACAACCTACCTTATGTATGGCCAAAACATCAGCGAACTGCGTAAAGAAAATCAATTACAGTTGCAGCAACAAACCCGTGATAGTTTGACCTTATTGCCCAATAACAAAGTGTTTGATGAATTACTGAAAATGGTATTGCAAAGCTGTGATGCCCATTATCCTTCAGCTGCGGTTATTTTTATTCACTTAACACCCACCTATGACAGCAAACACAACGAAGCCAAATTACAGCAACAACTGCCAGAAATTGCGGCCAAGCTACAACAGGTGCTGCCACGAAAACTGCTGTTAGCTCGCTATAAAACCGATGGCTTTGTGGTATTAGTACCGCCCCATTTGTGTAACCACAACAGCAGCATTTATTTAAACCAGCTAGCACACAAAATTTTAGCCGGCATTAATCAGCCTGGCAGCGATGACAGCAAGGCTATTGAGATCTTTGCCCACCTAGGTATCAGTATCAGCCCGAACGACGGTATCGATGCCGAAAGCCTCTTGAACAGTGCTGAAAAAGCGGCGCATAAGGCTTCGCAACAAGGCCAAAACAATCTGTGCTTTGCCGATAGCGGCAGCCAAGAGCAAGCCCCAGATTATTTAGCCATGGAAACCGAATTATATCGCAGTGCTGCCCAAGGCGAATTCGAGTTGTATTACCAACCTAAGTTCAGCATTAGCAGTAATCGGATTATCGGTTACGAAGCCCTGCTACGCTGGCCTAGCCCACGTCGCGGCATGTTACCGCCACCCACCTTTATGCCCTTAGTAGAAGAAACCGGCCTCATTATTAGTTTGGATCGCCTGGTGTTCCGTAAAGCCTGTCAGCAAGTGAAATACTGGCAACAAACCGGGTTAATGCGTGGCCGTTTAGCACTAAACATTTCTAACCAACAATTCGAGCAAGCTGACTTCTTGCGCTTTATGCAAAACACCTTGCAAGATGCCGAGGTTAGCGCCAGTTTATTTGAATTAGAATTACCTGAGACGATTTTTACTCAACCCACGGTGTGGTTACGTGAACGGATGCATAGCTTGGATAAGATGGGCTTTCGTTTAATTTTAGATAACTTTGGTGAAGGGGTATCCTCTTTAACCCAGTTACGGCAACATCCACTGCATGGTGTGAAATTATCGCCCACGCTAACCAAGTATATTGAACAGCAAGAACAGCAACGTAATATCTGCGCAACGTTAATCCGCTTAGCCAATTACCTGACTCTGGATGTTACCGCGACGAATATCGAAACAGAGATGCAGGCATATTTGCTGCATGTGATGGGCTGTGATAATCAGCAAGGTCACCGCTTTAGTAAAGCCGTGCCCGCTGATGAAATTGGTCAATTATTACTAAAAGAAAATAACCTGCTGAACAACACGAACCTGGCTAGTGGCTAGTTTCGTCTTTGCGCTCGCGGCCTAACAAGTGTTGGGCTGCTAAGCGCGCATCCTTACCTTCATACAACACCTTGTACACTTGCTCTGTTATGGGCATTTCCACGCCCATACGTGCAGCTAAGTTAAACACCTCTTTGGTATTGCGGTAACCTTCAACCACTTGGCCAATGCTCTCAATGGCTTCAGCGACAGACTTACCCTCGCCTAACAATAAGCCGAAACGCCGATTACGCGATTGATTGTCGGTGCAGGTTAAGACTAAATCGCCTAACCCGGCCATACCCATAAAGGTATCTTTTTGCGCCCCCATAGCACAGCCTAAACGACACATCTCGGCTAAACCACGGGTAATCAGTGCAGTCCGCGCATTGGCACCAAAACCAATGCCATCGGCCATACCTGCGCCAATGGCAATAACATTTTTTACCGCACCGCCCAACTGCACACCAATAAAGTCGGGGTTGGTATAAACGCGAAACGTTTTCGCGCAGTGCAATAAATCTGATAATTCTTGAATAAAAACAGCATCGCTGGAAGATAATGAAATAGCAGTAGGTAAACCTGCGGCCATCTCTTTTGCAAAGGTAGGGCCGGATAACACCGCTAAGGCAATTTGCTCACCCAAGATATCGCGGGCGACATCTTGTAATAAACGCCCAGTATCAGGCTCTAAGCCTTTTGTGGCCCAAGCCACTCGGGATTTTGCAGTGAGTAATGGCTTAATTTGCTGAAGCGTAGCGGCGAAAGCATGACTAGGTACTACCATCAAAATATCATTGCTCGTTTGCACGGCAGCCGTTAAATCCGCGGTCACTTGCAAAGTTTTCGGTAAGGCAATGCCAGGCAGATATTTTTGGTTTTCACCTTGTTGCTGCATTAAAGCCATTTCGGCGGCGTTACGACCCCACAAGGTAATAGGGTTGCCGTTACGCGCCAAACAAATAGCAAGCGCGGTGCCATAAGACCCCGCGCCAATAACGGTAATAGCAGAAGGCTGCAACATTACGCGTTCAGTTGTGGTGATTCAGCCTGACGTTGCTGCAAATATTGCGCAAATAAGGCATCAAAATTCACTGGCGCTAAGTTTAACTGTGGGAAAGTACCACGGTTAACTAAGTTTGAAACAGCTTCACGGGCATAAGGGAACAAAATGTTCGGGCAGAATGACGCTAACATGTGAGCCATTTGCGCTTCTTCCATTTCACCAATAGAGAAGATACCCGCCTGTTGCACTTCGCATAAGAAAGCTGTTTCATCACCGACAGTGGTGGTTACTGTTAAAGATAAAATAACTTGATAAACGTTATCTTCAATTTTGTCGCTGCGGGTATCCAGATCTAACTTAACTTCTGGTTTCCATTCTTTACGGAAAATAGCAGGTGCGTTTGGTGCTTCAAATGAAACATCCTTAACAAAAATACGCTGAATGGCAAATTATAGACCCTGTGCAGTTTGATCTGCTGCAACGCCGTTTGCTTGTTGTTCGGCCATGATAAATCCTATGTTAATGTTATGCTTGTAATAATGAGTCGAGTTTGCCAGCTGATTCCAGCGCAAACATATCGTCGCAACCGCCAATATGCTGATTGGCAATAAAAATTTGTGGTACGGTACTGCGTCCACCGGCGCGTTCGATCATTTCAGCTCGACGCTCGGTTTCAACATCAATTCTGACTTCTTGATACGCAACTTTCTTCTCGCGTAATAACATGATAGCCCGAACACAATAAGGACAATACGCCTTAGTGTAAATAGTCACTTCTGCCATTATTACCTCTTCGATTTCACTACGGGTAAGCTAGCGCCTGTCCAAGCACTCATACCACCTTGTAGCGTAGAGACTTTGGTAAAGCCTTGCTTAGCCAGAGCTGATGCCGCTCGATTTGCGGTCATGCCGGTTTGACATACTACAATAATGGGCGCATCTTTTTGCTTTTCAAGGCCTGCCAGCTGTTGCTTATCAATTTGTGCCTGCGTTAGGTGCTTGGCATCGGTAATATGCCCTTTAGCAAATTCAGCTTCTGTGCGGATATCGACTACTACGGCATTTTCACGGTTTACCGCTAAAGTCAGTTGGGTTGGCGACACCGGCTTAATGGCAGAAAGCAACGAACTGATCCAGCTGCCCACAATTAACACCACCAATAATGCCCAAACGCCGCTCAGCAGCGGATGATTGCTGATAAATTCGATAACTTGATCCATAACGTCAATATTCTTCTCGTTGAAAACAAAACAGCGCTGAGTATACCGATTTTACATAAAATCCACAGCTAAAAATCGGTTTAAAAGCACTCAGCAAGCGTTAGAAAACGAATGATCACTGGAGAATTAACAAAAAATCGGTAAGATAATGGCTCATCCTCATTACCTGCTATTTTGTTCATGGAGTTTGTATGCACCCAGCTAAAAAACCTTTAGTCTTATTAATTCTCGACGGTTGGGGTTATCGCGAACAAACCGACAACAACGCCATTGCTCAGGCTAATACCCCGGTGATGGACAAACTATGGCAAGACTACCCTCACAGTTTAATTTCGGGTTCGGGTTTAGATGTTGGTTTGCCCGATGGGCAAATGGGCAACTCTGAAGTGGGCCACGTTAACTTAGGCTCAGGCCGTATTGTTTATCAAGACTTTACTCGCATTACCAAAGCCATTGCCGATGGTGATTTCTTTGAAAACCCCACTTTAGTAACAGCGGTGCAAAAAGCCGTGGCCGCAGAGAAAGCGGTACATATTATGGGACTACTATCACCCGGTGGCGTACACAGCCACGAAGAGCACCTACTGGCCATGGTAAAGTTGGCAGAACAACAAGGCGCCAGCCGCATCTATGTGCATGCGTTTTTAGATGGCCGCGATACTCCTCCTCGCAGTGCTGAGGCTTCAATCAAAATGTTTGAAGAACACTTTGCCGCTTCGGGTAAAGGACAAATTGCTTCAATTATTGGTCGTTACTATGCCATGGACCGTGACAAGCGCTGGGACCGTGTGCAACAAGCCTATGACCTACTAACCCAAGGCAAAGGCATTTACCAATATGATAGTGCCTCTGCAGCACTTACCGCCGCTTATCAGCGCGATGAGAACGATGAATTTGTTAAAGCCTCTGCCATCCGCACCGGCGATCAACAAACCATCAGTATGCAAGACGGCGATGCCCTCATTTTTATGAATTTCCGCGCCGATCGGGCCAGACAATTTAGCCACGCCTTTGTGGATGCCAACTTCGATGGTTTTGTGCGCCAGCATCAGCCTAAACTCAGCAGCTTTGTCATGCTGACCGAATATGCTGCCGATATTCCCGCGCCGGTCGCTTATCCACCAGAAAGCCTAAATAATGTGTTGGGCGAATGGTTAGCCAAGCATCAAAAAACCCAGTTGCGTATTTCTGAAACGGAAAAATATGCGCACGTTACCTTCTTTTTCAGCGGAGGACGTGAAGACCTGTTTGACGGCGAAGAGCGGATTTTAATTCCATCGCCACAGGTCGCGACTTACGATCTGCAGCCAGAAATGAACTCAACCGAATTAACCGACAAACTGGTCGCGGCCATTCACAGCGGTAAGTTTGATGCGATCATTTGTAATTATCCGAATGGCGATATGGTTGGCCATACCGGTATTATGAGTGCCGCAATTAAAGCCGTTGAAGCCGTTGATAGCTGTATTGGCAGAGTGGTAGCCGCCTTGCAAGCAGTCGGTGGCGAATGCTTAATTACCGCAGATCATGGTAACGCTGAAATGATGCAAGATCCGCAATCTGGTCAAGCTCATACCGCCCATACCAGCGGTCCAGTGCCGTTAATTTATGTAGGGCGTCAGGCTAAAGTTATCGAAGGCGGTGTACTCAGTGATATTGCACCGACCATGCTGCATCTGATGGGTATGCCAAAACCAGATGAGATGACCGGCAAAGTGTTGATGCAAGTTAACTAAATGCCACCATCGCACAGCAGGACACCCTTTATTATTTGGCAGCTTGGGCTGCTGGTGTTTTGCTGTGTGTTTTTCAGCACGGCGCAGGCGCAACAAAAACCGCAAGCCGAGCGTGAATTACAGCAACTGCAAAATCAAATTAAGCGTACCGAACAGCAAGTAAAACAGCAGCAACGCCAATTGCAACAAGCGGAGCAAAAACTGCAACAAGCAGACAGAGCCCTGGCGGAGGCTTCAGGCAAAGTTCGGCAAACCAGCCAACGTAAACAACAGCTTGAACAAGAAAGCGCTAAGCTAGAAAAACAACAAGCTAAATTGCAGCAACAATTAAATGAACAACAAACGCTACTGGCCGCCCAATTAAAAAGTGCTTACAGTATGGGGCAGCATGATTATTCTCGTTTGCTGTTGAATCAACAAGATACCGGCAAATTAGAGCGCGTACTGACTTACTATCAGTACTTTAACCAAGCGCGTATTCGGCAATTAGCCAAGATCAATCAAACGGCGCAAGATTTGGCCCATATTATGGCCAAACTCGATGAGCAGCAGCAATTATTAGCCCGCGAATTAAGCGCCTTAGAAAAGCAGCAGCAACAATTACAAAGTGCACGTAGCAGCCAACAAGATTCAGTTCAACAATTACAAGCCTTACTGAAACAACAAGGCAATCAGCTTAGCTACCTACGCCAAAATGAAAGCAGCCTGCAAAATACGATCAACGAATTACGCCGCCTTGCTGATCTGAACAAAGATATGAGCGGCCTCAGCAGTGGTAAAGGTCGTTTTCCATGGCCCTTAAAAGGTCAGTTGTTGCAACGTTTTGGGCAAAATCGGCAAGGTGGTATGCCCTCTCGTGGCATCCTGATCCGCGGCATAAATGGCAGTAACGTGCAAGCTATCGCCGATGGCCGTGTGATTTATGCTGATTGGTTAAAAGGCTATGGCTGGGTTATCGTATTAGATCATGGTGCAGGATTTATGTCGTTATACGGCCATAATCAAAATCTGTTAAAACAACCAGGAGCACAGGTAACGAGTGGTGAAGCGATTGCATTGGTCGGCGCCAGTGGTGGACAAGCCGACGCGGGGTTATATTTCGAGATCCGCGAAAAAGGCGAAGCGGTTAATCCCTTAAGCTGGCTTTCTCGTCAATAAATAACTGTTTAAAATCATCTTTAACGCTTACTATTCGCCATAATCTATTAAAGTGTTAAAGCTGTCGGAGTCCCGGCATTAAAAAGGAAAGTGTTGTCGTGCGTTTGAGTTTGTTGCTGTCTGCTGTTTTACTTTGTGTGAGCTCGGTTACCGCAGCAGCACCCCGCATTGCCATTATCATCGATGATATTGGCTATCAACGTAACGATCTGAAAATGGTCGAATTACCCTATCAGCTAACTTACGCCGTATTACCGCATACCCCTTATGGCAAACAAGCGGCCGAACAAGCCTTTATGTTACAAAAAGACGTGATGCTGCATATGCCGATGGAAGCCACTCATCGTAACAGTTTAGGCCCCGGTGCCTTAACGCAAGAAATGTCGAAACAGCAAGTGCAATTGACGCTGCAACAAGCGCTAGCTGATATTCCTTATGCGATTGGTATTAATAACCATATGGGTAGCCTGTTTACTGCCTTAGAGCAACCCATGGCGTGGACCATGGAATATTTGCAACAACGTCAGCTATTTTTTATTGATAGCCTGACCACACCGCAGAGCAACGCACGCCGTTATGCGAAACAATACAACGTGACCATTTTATCGCGGCATGTCTTTTTGGATAACGAACAAAACCAACAAGCGCTAGAAAAGCAATTTAAGCAATTGCTGCAAATTGCCCGGCGCCATGAAACCGCTATTGCTATCGGCCACCCCTACCCTGAGACTTATCGTTTTTTACAACAACGCTTACCGCAGCTACAAGCAGAAGGTATCGAATTAGTTGGGATTTCCGCACTGTTACCTGAAAGTCATCAAGTGATCGCTGCCGGTTTTACCGAGCCTGCAAGTTATAGCCCTGAAGAATAAACTAAAGCCCATTTCACGCGCCCTGCTATCAAGCCTAAAGGCGTCAATGCGCTGCAGTAACGCCGTTTACCCACTTAACGCCTACGTGCAGCCAGAATGGTCTGTTGCGGTTTAAACGTGTTGATCAAACAAGATAGTATTACCATCAGGATCGGTCACTGCAAAACTGCCTGGGCCACGTTCATTTTTCAACTGCTGTTGACTAAGCTCGATGCCTTGCGCCGTTAATTGCTCAGCAATTTGATGCACATCCGTAAAACTGGACAACGCTTGCGCATGTTGATCCCATCCCGGATTAAAGGTCATGATGTTGTGTTCAAACATACCTTGAAACAGCCCAATATTGGTGTCGCCATTTTTCATAATAAGAAAACGGTGCGCCAGCTCACCGGCATACACTGTAAAACCTAGCTTTTCATAAAATGCTTGTGATACCGCTAAATCTTTTACCGCTAAACTGATTGAAAAACAGCCGACACTCATAAAAAAGCTCCATTAAAAAAAAGCCTAAGCAATGGCTTAGGCTTGGTTAAATAAGCTTAGCAGATCGCCATTATAACGACCGGTAAAACATCACAGCGATCACCAGCGGACAAACAAATTTCACATACCAGGGCCAAATGCGCCAGAACCAACTGTATTCCGCATTCGCATCGGCGGTTTTTAAGTCTTGTAAAATGTCATTACGATGCCAGATCCAGCCAGCAAAAATGCACAGCATTAAACCGAGCAGTGGCTGGCTGTAACGCGTAGTTAGGGTAATCACGAAGCCAAACAAACTGTCAAAATTCAGCAAAATAGTCGCGCTAGCAATAAAAATAATCGCTGCGACTAACCATACGGCTTTCTTACGAGCCACTTTTTGGTGTTCAACCACGTAAGATACCGGTACTTCTAACATTGAAATAGACGACGTAAGGGCCGCAATCGACATCAATAAGAAGAACGTTAGGCCAACGAACAATCCGACCAAGCCCATAGTGTTAAACAGTGACGGTAACACGGTAAAAATTAAGGTATCTTCAGCAAGCAACTGGCCACTTTCATTGAAAATTTCGACTCCGTTATTCAGTGCTACATACATAGCAGGAATAATCACTAAGCCTGCCAGTACCGCAACACCGATATCAATTAAGGATACGGCCGCCCCTAAGCGCGGTAAGTTTTCACTATGGCTCACGTAAGAGCCATAAATCAGCATAGTACCCACCCCTAACGACATGGAGAAAAAGGCTTGGCCCATCGCGCTGATCAGCAAGTTAGGATTAAGCACTTCGGCAAAGTCAGGCAACAGATACACTTTTAAACCATCCATTGCGCCGTCTTGCGTCATAACATAAGCAAACAACAACAACATAATGACGAACAAGGTTGGCATTAAGCGAACTGACCAACGTTCGATACCATCTACCACGCCGCCGCTGACAATACCCACGGTTAGCAACATAAAGAACGCACAAAATAGCAGGTTGCGCTCTAACGAAAAGGTGACCAGCCAGTTAGCCAAGTCAGTTAAACCAGCAATATTAGCGACGGCTTCCAGCGCATAGGAAATCATCCAGCCACCGACAATGCCATAAAACGCCAAAATCAGTGATACCGTGATCAGACCCATCACCCCGACTGCTCGGCCAGAAATACCCCGCGACACCTGACCTAAGGCATCGACCACATTCGACTTGGTGGCACGGCCAATTAATAACTCTGCCATCAATACTGGGTATGCCAATAAAAACGCTAATAGTAGGTACATTAAAACGAATGCGGCGCCGCCATTACTGGCTACCTGCGATGGGAAGCCCCAAATATTTCCCAAACCAACAGCTGAACCTGACGCTGCCAGCACAAAGCCGATCCTCGATGAGAACTCTCCGCGTATAGCCATAAAACAACCTTTTTTATAATTATGTAATTAACCTGAACTTGAGTTGTGGTGGGTCGCGCTTTGCGCCAACCGGGTGTTAAGTTGCCACACCCTGCAATAAAACTGTTTTTATCTGTATTTATTTTTTGCTGCTTGAATATATCGCATAACGCCAACGTGTTCTATGGAATGTTCAAGCACAATGCCAGTATTACGCTGATTTTCGTCGCTACTGCGACGACTAAACCCAAGCAACGCTATCACAAGACAACAGCAATCAAGTTATGGCCTGAAATAAGCTCATTCAGGCACCCTCATTTTTATTAAATGCGATTATTGGCCTGTGTGCCGCTGGTGAGTCAGCAGCATTATGGTGAATTTTAAGTGAATTAAATACTTAGCATGCCTTTCAAGTTGTTTACTTTAAGTAAACTTATAAGTATAAACTTACTTGGCCTTGCAGATACGACTAAGAGATCAACATAAGACCTGATGGGTTAATTAAAATTATATTTTTGATTATTTAAATGGACTTGTTTAATGCTTAAATTGATTTTGTTTATTATTGTTTGCGCCAATATTGGTTGCCTAATTTGTTACAGAAAGTATCAATCGTATTTTGAAAAGGTAGCATATTACAATGCTATCGCTGGTCTTATAGTCCTTCCTGTTACTATCGTTGGTGTGTTTTTATCTGCAACCAATATTCAAGGAATACACGGCGATACCTGAGGGATCCCCACAAAATTAAGATACATACTATTAGCTCTTTGCCAATTTGATTACCGCCCAGTCCCACTGTGCAACCCAGAGCAAGATTTGTTTAAGTCCTTGCTGATAATTGTGCCTGCATATAGGCATTTTAGGTTCCTTACAAAGCAGTATCCCGAGGAAGTTCAGTGCAAGCACTCGCCGATTTTTTACCGTATTAGCCTGATATCGCAAATGTAAGCCAGCCTTTTCACCCGCCGAACCCATCAGGTAGTGGAACCAATTTGCCAGTGCCGCGAGTAACAGCAATATACCCAAACGTGATTTGATTTTAGTGCCGTGCAGGTCGCTTCCTAAGCCATAACGTGAGCTTTTCTGGTCTCGGAAACTTTCTTCAATTTGCATCCGGCTACTGTAGCACTTGGCGATTTTATCTGCGTAGCCATGGCACTCAGGCAAAGATGACACCAATAACCAAGGTTCTTTGTAAGACTTATTTTTGTCTCGCTTCAATAGCTTATAGCCTTTACCAACTAGAATCGCGCGGGTTTCATAATGTTGCGTCTGAGTCAGCACGATTGCGCCTAAGTGTTTAGGGGTGGCGCGAGCTTTTTTATAAAGCGCATTTACGGTCATAAACTCTGTTTGCTCTGCCAGTTTAAGCTTCACATTACCTCTGACTCTGGCGACATAATGCCAGCCTAATTTGCGCACCTGCTTAAGCCAAGGCACTTTAAAGCCAGCATCGGTGACGATAACAGGCTTACAGTCGCTAGGTAACATGGCCTTGAGTTGCTTTAAAAACGCCCAGTGCAAATGTGGGCAAGTGTAATCTTCTGCCGCCGCCACTTTTTGTAATAGCGTGAGTGCTCTGCCATCAACAGCGATGCTGGCTCGCAAAATAAAATGGCGCTTCGCGGTATCAGCGTTGCTCCAGTCAATCAAAATGAGCGGCTGCGTTTTGCTACTGACAATCAAATGAGTCATTGCCGCATAGATCAGAGGCAGTTCCCGTTGTAAATTGGCATTGCTGAGCAATCTATCCGCGCGCTTAATGCTGACTTTGTCAGATGTGCCTGGCATAGCGCGACCAATCGCTGTGACGGTGCACCGCGCATCTTTGGTCAAAGCTGTTACAGCATCTAAAAACACCGAAAATCGGGTTTTATGCATCGTTTTGGGGGTGACAAATGTGAGGAAATCAGCGAGCATAGTTTTTACATTCATGGTGACCATCCGCGTTTTGTGAGTTTTGGCGAATGATCAGATCGGGAACCACCATGAATGTTCCCTAATCGCCTAACTTTTTATTTTAACTACAGAATTTCTGGGGATACCTCAGTTAAATTAGAGTATTAAGATAGTTTCATTACTTGAATATCCCTCAGGGTCAGAACAAAAATTAAATTGATCGCTATGGCTCAATCCATAAATTGGTAATATTTATAGCCAGATTTGGATCCTTAGCGAATCGGTCAAAAAGCCCCCAGCAACGCTTCAAAAGCGCTACCATCTTGTCTGGTGATGTTTGGTATAAATCGACTGTAACGCTCAAACAGCATTTTGGTTGAGCTGTGGCCAAGTTGTCTGGCAATCCACTCCGGGTTCTCACCCGCAGCAAGCCATAGTGTTGCTGCTGTGTGACGGGTTTCATAAGCCCGACGGTGGGCCAAGCCCAATAATTTTAATGTTGGCGTCCAAATTCTTTTCGTTACGTTTCGATGATCGAGCGGGTTACCCGCGGCATTACAAAACACATATTCTTTGTCAGCTGTTGTTCGTTTTTGTGTCATCAGTGCATCGAATACCGGCTGTGACATATGCACATGGCGGTAGGAATAATTATTCTTCGGTGTTGCTTCAAGGTTATTGACGAGGGTTTCCTGCACCACAATTTGGCGGCGCTCAAAGTCGACAAATTTCCATTTAAGTCCATCGACTTCTGCAGTGCGTAATCCGGAGAAAAACCTAACCGTGTAATATGGCCTGAAATCAGCGCGTACGCCGGCCAAAAAAATACGAACCTCTTGCAATGTAAGAGGGTTGATAAGCGGTTTATCAATTTTTAATGGCTCGATATCAACAAAGGGGTTGTTAAAGTTGTAGCGCTTTGATGCTTCTACCAGGAGTTTGCGTAGTTGCGCCATGATATGATTAATTCAGTCATTTGAGATGCGTTTTTTGCCGTTACCTGTTTTGGTTAAGCGCGATCGAAACTTCAAAATGTCAGCACGAGTTATTGCATCCAGCCTTTGCGAGCCGAAAGCGGGTAGTAAGCAGTGTTCAAAAATAGCGTTAACGTTTGCACAGTGGCTTGCCTTCCAAATGCTCTCATTTTCATCTAACCACTCAGCTGTAAATGCGCTAAACAATGGGCAGTCGTGCACAAGAGAGATTGATTGAGGTAACGCTGCAATGCTTTGTTTTACCGATGCATCAAGCTCTGCAAAATACTTAGATCTTGGACTGCCCGGGAAAAAATCGGCGTAGACAAACCGACCCAAACGAATGGCTGCCTCAATATCATCGATGAGTTTTAAAAGCTTCGCACGGTTAGTTTTACTGTCAGTCAGTGCTGTTTGTTCGCGGCAGCGCACACCGTTATAGCGAAAATCCAGTACCAGTTTATTACTACGTACAGCGATACTAGCCACTACATACTCTCCCTGACGCCATTGGGATGAGATTTCTCGGCCTAACGGTATGGGAGTAAAGCTCCTGCTCAACAGCTTCCCAAATGTAGAAAATCTTCCTGCCACCAAAAGGTCTGATATAGTGTATGCCTTCGATGAACACAGCATCTTTAAGAACTCTATTGATGTAGCCGGCACTGAAATGTATTCTCATTGCCAAATCTTTAGTGGTGATAAGTGTTTTAGACATCTTAATTACCTGTTAACTGTTCTTTGAGAGAACATTATTGCAGCTTATTAGTGTTCTTTCAAAGAACACTTTGTGTTTTTTGGGGGAGCCTATGATCCTTTTTAGGATTAAAGAATTGATTACAGAAAAAGAGCGGCGGGAAAATCGCAAGATTAGTGTTAGTGAGGTAGCGCGTCACACTGGCGTTAACCGAACGTCTTTGTCGAAAATGCAGAATCCGGCAATACAACACTCAACCACCACGAATGCGATAGAGGCGCTTTGCCGTTATTTCGACTGCAAGGTAGAAGACGTAATGGTGTATCAGCCTGATGACAAGTGATTATGAATATGGTTGTCAGAATGATTTTGTTTGGACCAGTCTATGTGAGACTAATTAATTTTTGATTTGGGATTGGTGTTTAGTGACTGAGGGATCCCCACAAAATTTAGATACATACTATTAGCTCTTTGCCAATTTGATTAGCGCCCAGTCCCACTGTGCAACCCAGTGCAAGATCTGCTTTAGCCCTTGCTGATAATCGTGTCTGCGAATAGGCAGTTTCGGTTCCTTACAAAGCAGTATCCCGAGGAAGTTCAGTGCCAGCACTCGCCGATTTTTTACCGTATTAGCCTGATATCGCAAATGTAAGCCAGCCTTTTCACCCGCCGCACCCATCAGGTAGTGGAACCAATTTGCCAGTGCCGCCAGTAACAGCAATATACCCAAACGTGATTTGATTTTAGTGCCGTGCAGGTCGCTTCCTAAGCCATAACGTGAGCTTTTCTGGTCTCGGAAGCTTTCTTCAATTTGCATCCGGCTACTGTAGCACTTGGCGATTTTATCTGCGTAGCCATGGCAATCAGGCAAAGATGACACCAATAACCAAGGTTCTTTGTAAGACTTATTTTTGTCTCGCTTCAATAGCTTATAGCCTTTACCAACTAGAATCGCGCGGGTTTCATAATGTTGCGTCTGAGTCAGCACGATTGCGCCTAAGTGTTTAGGGGTGGCGCGAGCTTTTTTATAAAGCGCATTTACGGTCATAAACTCTGTTTGCTCTGCCAGTTTAAGCTTCACATTACCTCTGACTCTGGCGACATAATGCCAGCCTAATTTGCGCACCTGCTTAAGCCAAGGCACTTTAAAGCCAGCATCGGTGACGATAACAGGCTTACAGTCGCTAGGTAACATGGCCTTGAGTTGCTTTAAAAACGCCCAGTGCAAATGTGGGCAAGTGTAATCTTCTGCCGCCGCCACTTTTTGTAATAGCGTGAGTGCTCTGCCATCAACAGCGATGCTGGCTCGCAAAATAAAATGGCGCTTCGCGGTATCAGCGTTGCTCCAGTCAATCAAAATGAGCGGCTGCGTTTTGCTACTGACAATCAAATGAGTCATTGCCGCATAGATCAGAGGCAGTTCCCGTTGTAGATTGGCATTGCTGAGCAATCTATCCGCGCGCTTAATGCTGACTTTGTCAGAAGTGCCTGGCATAGCGCGACCAATCGCTGTGACGGTGCACCGCGCGTCTTTGGTCAAAGCTGTTACAGCATCTAATAACACCGAAAATCGGGTTTTATGCATCGTTTTGGGGGTGACAAATGCAAGGAAATCAGCGAGCATAGTTTTTACATTCATGGTGACCATCCGCGTTTTGTGAGTTTTGGCGAATGATCAGATCGGGAACCACCATGAATGTTCCCTAATCGCCTAACATTTTATTTTAACTAGAGAATTTCTGGGGATACCTCAGCGGCGATACATCAATTTATGGTTTGGTCATCTTTATTTGGGCTATCACAGTGTTAATCTCACTAGTTGCGGTAGTTAATCTAATTATCAAAAATATAAACATAACCTAACAGGCTGTTAAATCAAAACGAATAACAGTTGGCTTTTGCGCATACATCGCTTGTGTTAGCTGGTTCAAAGGCGTTGGTATTGAAAATCACGTTAGGATGTGGAATTGAGTCTGTATTTTTTGGTGCATCCATATAAATTCGTTTCGGCCAAAAAAGCGTGGCTTTCACTAGACAGCCTACGCTGCAGCAGCAAAATAGCAAAGCGTTAGCCTTTTAAGGAGATAAATTTGAAACTCGCAGAAGCATTAAGTATCAGAGCCGACTTACAAAGAAAGGTAAACCAATTAAAAGAACGGATCTTGAGGAATGCAAAGATCCAGGTTGATGAAAAACCTGCTGAAGATCCAAATGAGCTACTTTTAGAGTTAGATCAGGCTTCGAAAGAGCTAGTTGTATTGGTAAAAAAAATAAATAAAACAAACAATGTTTTGAAGTTTGAGCAAAATAATACAATGGCTGACATGCTAGCCGAGCGAGAGCAGCTGGCTTCTTTGCGAGATCTCTACAGAGAGTTAGCCAAACAGGCTACCGTTTCTCAAGATCGTTATAAAAAGCTAGAGATCAAGTTTACGCCTGCTGTAGACGTCAAGAGTATTCAGAAACAGGCTGACGACTTTGCTAAGCAGTTCCGTGAGCTTGACGTAAGGATACAAGCATTAAACTGGACTGAAGATTTGATCGAGTAAAGAAGTACGGTAGGTTTGTATTCGGGCGAATGTTTCCCGTCAACTGGGTTAAGTTGTAATACGGTGAGGTGTAGGGGCATGCCTCGAAGGTTCGACTCCTTCAGTTATTGTTATCCCCTGTATTGTGTACATTAGAACAGAGTACTCATTACTGTTACTCCCAAAAACATTGACGTTTACACGCTGAGGGTGGGTATGGGGTCTTCTTTAACTTAGCAAGGTTGAACTTAAGATAAGGCAATCATGATGAATCGTCATTTAGGATCAAATACAAAACATTAGGTGGTTTTAAATGCATGGCCTGCAGTCGCTTGGCTAGCAACAAGTTACAGTGCTATGTTTTTTTTACAAGGAAAAGTGATTTGAACAAAATAGATAATATTTTAAAAATAGGCATAGTTTTGGCTACTTTTGTTTTCATTAATGGTTGCGCCGCTCACCTTAACAAAGACACGTTCACCTCATCGGAATTAGTGAAAAAGCATGCAACAATGGCAATAGCAGCTTGCGGCCAAGGCAATGTTAAGAAAGTTTCTACCGAGGGCTACGAGTGTCATATCTAGCATGGTGCTATCGGCGCCGCTCCGATGTGCTCTAGCTAAACTTAATTTTGCTGATAAGTACTATGATAAACGCCTTATCGATGAGCGTTGCTTTAACGCTACAAGCAAACTGCTCTATATTTGACATGGGTAATTTTATGCACCTTGTATGATGTATTAATCGATTGCTGTGTAAACCTTTTCGTAACGTCAGTAGGGTAACTTTTATGGACACCGCGCATGGTAATTATTCACTGTCGGTCAATGGACAGATTATTTTCTGTGATTACTCGCAAGGGTTTAACATCGAAGGGGTGAGAAAACTTACCCATGATATTCTGGTATTGGCATCGAGCATGGATGAGTGGGTACTGTTCCAAAACCCTGAAGAATCTGCAGGTATTGTCCATAATGCTATCGTAGAAATGATGTCCAGTTACGTCAAACTGCAAAATGCAGGCTGTAAAGCAGTGGCAATTGTTGAAAACAGTATTTTTGTGAATGCAGGGATCCGATATCACCCTAAAGAGTTAACCATGCCCATTCGAATTGATAAAGATGGCAAAATGCTGCTGGCATGGTTAGAAACCGAACTAAAAAAGCCATGTGAATGATCTAAAAATACTGAAAAACGTTTTTAAATTGGTCATTAAATCCACTCATCATATTTTGCTGTTAACACCACTTTTAACGATAGGGTCTTTGAAAACACCCTTTAATTATTCGCCCATAACGTTGTAAGCCGAGCAAGATTGCGCGCCTAAGGTGTTAAGACGAGGGGTGTTTGAACGAGGCGAGGTAGCGCCGAGCGAGTTACCTCGTCGCCTTGGGTGGGCAAAATTTAACGGGCGTTGCCGCAACGTAAGCCTGTAATATCTTTGGTGACTTTCTTTTGGCGAAACAAAAGCAAGTTACTCGCCAACGGCGAAAACGTTAAACGCTGCGTAAAGCTTCGGCTGGAGCACGCTTTAAATACATCCTTGTACGCTCCTCTTTTTCATCCCTGAAAAAGACGTCTCCAGCCAAAGTTTACTTCGCTGTTGTCGCCCGCATCAATCCGAAGTGTCTATGCTGTTAATCCCATTACGTTGTAAGCCGAGCAAGTTTGCGCGCTCAAGGTGTTAAGACGAGGGGTGTTTGAGTGAGAAGCGGTAGCGCCGAGCGAGTTACCTCGTCGCATTGGGTGGGCAAAATTTAACGGGCTTTGCCGCAACGTGAGCCTATAATATCTTTGGTGACTTTCTTTTGGCGAAACAAAAGAAAGTTACTCGCCAACGGCGAAAAGGCTTAATAATGAACCAGATAATTAATTAATAAAAACCCGCGCATCACTCAGTGATTATCGCGGGTTTATCTTTTTAGTGCTGCTTTACAGCACAAAAAACTTAACTAACTAAAGCTTGATGCAGCTTTTTCATGGCGTTTTTCTCTAGCTGGCGAACTCGCTCAGCAGACACTTGATAACGCTCAGCTAACTCTTGCAGAGTGAGTTTTTGATTGTCTAACCAACGTGCGCGCACGATATCTTGGCTGCGATCATCAAGAGTGCGCATAGCTGCTTGTAAACGATCCACTGCGGCAGTATCCCACTGTTCATCGGCTACTTGCTCGGCCAGATCAGAACTTTTATCTTGCAGATAATACACTGGTGCCGTGTAGCTACTATCATCATCTTCATCGGGGGCATCAAACGGCATATCGTAGTTACTCATACGAGATTCCATTTCACGCACTTCGTGCTCGGCTACCCCTAGCGACTCAGCAACGTTTTTTACCTCGTCTTGGTTAAACCAACCCAGATGCTTTTTCGATTTGCGCAGGTTAAAGAATAATTTACGCTGGGCTTTAGTAGTGGCAATTTTCACAATGCGCCAGTTTTTCAGCACATATTCATGAATTTCGGCTTTAATCCAGTGCACAGCAAAAGACACTAAGCGTACGCCTACTGCTGGATCAAAACGCTTAACGGCTTTCATCAGGCCAATATTGCCTTCTTGAATTAAATCACTTACCGGTAAGCCATATCCTGAATAGCTACGCGCAATGTGCACTACAAAGCGTAGGTGAGACATAATAAGTTGACGGGCAGCTTCTAAATCGCCGTCTTCATGAAGACGCTCTGCCAGATGGCGCTCTTGCTCAGCCGTTAGCATTGGAATTGAACTAACAGAATGAGTGTAGGCTTCCAGACTACCGCTGGCAGCTACAGAAAGTGGCATATAAGCTGATTGTGTCATGGTTTTGCGCATCCTTAAAACAAACTATGGAGAGATATTAGCACTCTTTACGAGAGAGTGCTAATCCTAGATCAGCTTTTTTAAGATCTGCTTTTTATAACTAATAACTTTTTAAGCACTTTTAGTACTATGGGCCAGATGGCTCAATCGCCCGAATATGTCGGCGTACCGAAAGGTAAGAACCGCCAACACCTAAGGATACCGCCAGTAAAATAACACCGAAAAATTCGTATAGATTCATCGCCTGTAATTGAAAGTCGCTCTGATAAAGACTGGTGATATCACTGATGGCTCCCCGTAAACCCCAAAGCAAGGTTTCAGACACCAAAAACGCTAATAAGCCGCCTAGCACACCAAACCATAAACCCGTGTATAAAAAGGGGCGCTGAATAAAACTATCAGTGGCGCCGACCAATTTCATCACTTCAATTTCAGCTTGTTTGCTGATAATCGATAAACGAATAGTATTACTCACAATAAACAGAACTGCGCTGAGCAAAAGTAATGCGATAGCAATCACCGCTTGCTGCATCAAGCGCACCACCGCTTCTAAGCGGGTTAGCCACTCCAAATCCAGTTTAGCGAACTCAACGATGCGCTCAGCCGCTAATTGTTGCATTAAGGCCCGCGCTGCCGCAGGCTCAGTGTTCGCGGGCATAACCACTAACACATCTGGCAACGGATTTTCTGTCAGGTAATTCAGGGCTTCACCAAAGCTAGAGGCGGCTTGAAATTCAGCCATCGCATCGGCTTTATTGATATGCCTAACCGCGGTGATCTGTGGATCGGCTTTTAAAATAGTTTGCAGGCTTTGAATTTGCGCCGCCGATGCGTCCTCCCGAATAAATAAATTAATTTCAGCAGCTTTAGCAAAGCTATTACTGATTTGCTGGGCGTTCTTGACCAATAAGTGCAACGTAACCGGTAAGGTTAAACTGAGCCCCAGCACAATAATGGTTAAAAACGAGGCCGCAGGAGTACGCCATAACTCACCTAAGCTACTTAAAGCTTGGCGGATATGATGCACAAAAAACATCAGAAAACGGCGCACCAAGCTAATACGGTTAGCCTTCGCTCCCGTAGCGCGGCCACTGAACAAAATACTCATACTTGAATCCTCGTTGGGTTCAGATCATCGTTGATCATGCGCCCTTGCTTTAAGGTCAAAGTACGATAACGCATTCGCGCAATCAGCCCCAAATCGTGGGTTGCGACCAATACAGACACACCAACCTGATTAAAGGCTTCAAAGACTTGCATAATATCGCGTGATAATTCGGGATCAAGGTTACCGGTAGGCTCGTCTGCGAGTAACAGCGGCGGCTTATTTACTACCGCCCGAGCAATGCCGACACGTTGTTGCTCACCGCCTGATAAGGTTTCAGGCAAACAACGTTGCTTATCTAACAGCCCTACTTTATCGAGAGCGGCATGCACACGTTTAACCATCTCTTTGCCCGTAAAGCCTTCGATAACTAAGGGTAAGGCGACATTATCAAAGACGGTATGATTCATTAATAAGCGGTGGTTCTGGAAAATAATACCTACATCACGGCGAACATAAGGAACTTGGCTGCGCTTTAAACGGCTTAAATCAATATTATTGATCATCACCCGCCCGGTGCTAGGGCGCTCGATCATGCTAATCAGCTTTAAAATGGTACTTTTACCCGCACCAGAATGGCCGGTTAAAAACACCATTTCGCCTTTGGCGATGCGGAAATTGATACGCTCAAGCGCCACAAAACCGCCGGGATAACTTTTGCTGACATGATCAAACTGCAACATGCGGTTTAGTCCTTATTAAATAACGCCCGGATAAAATCTTTAGCTGCAAACTGCCGCAAGTCATCAATGGCTTCGCCTACACCGATAAAACGGATCGGCACTTTAAACTGATCCGCAATTGCGAAAATCACCCCGCCTTTGGCTGTGCCATCTAGCTTAGTTAAACTAATGCCCGTTAGCGGCACAGCCTCATTAAATAACTTGGCTTGGCTTAGCGCATTTTGGCCGGTGCCAGCATCTAACGTTAGCATCACTTCATGTGGTGCCTGCACATCAATTTTTTGCAGCACGCGTACGATTTTCTTCAACTCTTCCATTAAGTGCGCTTTGTTTTGTAAACGCCCTGCAGTATCAGCGATTAAAATATCCACTTTACGTGCTTTAGCCGCTTGATAAGCATCAAAAATAACAGAGGCACTGTCGGCACCGGTATGCTGTGCAATAACGGGGATCTTGTTACGCTCTCCCCACACTTGCAATTGCTCTACCGCAGCGGCGCGAAAGGTATCACCAGCGGCTAACATTACGCTCTTACCTTGCTGTTTAAATTGCTGTGCCATTTTTCCGATAGTGGTGGTTTTACCCACACCGTTAACGCCAACCATTAAAATAACAAAGGGGCCACTGCTGTTTTCGGGGATTAAAGGCTGTTCCACATCGTGTAATAACGTTGCCATATCCAGTTGCAGTTTATCAAATAATAAACCGGCATCTTTTAATGCTTTGCGATCGGCATGTGTCGTCAGCTGTTTAATCAGCTTTTGCGTCGTGTCCATGCCCACATCAGCCAGTAATAGCTGCGTTTCTAATTCTTCGTACAACTCTTCATCGATTTTCTTACCGACAAATAAACCCGCTAAACCGGCGCCGAGGTTTTGGCTGGTTTTTGCTAAGCCTTGTTTTAAACGTGTGAAAAAACCCGGTTTTTTCTGTGGCTGTGCGGCAGCGATGGGCTCTGCATTGTTTTCATCGCTGACTGCAACATCAGATGAAACTGCAGCATGCTGGCTTGAAGTCTCCACTTCGGCTTGAGGTTTCGTGGCAACTTGCTCTACCCCATCAGGTTTTATAGAGGCGGGTTCGACAGGTGTCGGCTCTGCAACACGCTCTGCTGGCTTTAATGCCGCCGTCACATCAGGTGATTCTGACAGTGCTTGCAGATCAGATGCTGGAGTGGCATCCGTTACGGCAGGCTCTGCAGCAGCCGTCTCTGGTGCGTTATCGGCGTTAGGCTGGGTGGGCGTTAACAAAGGCTCAGTAGCAGGTTCAACTGCCGTAGGCGTTGCATCGTTTTTGTTGGTATCCGCCGCAGGGGCATCGGCCGGGGGGGTATTTTTTTTACCAAAACCTAACCAGGAGAAGAGTTTATTTTGTTTTGTCATATGCTTTTGTGTCAGAGTCGGAAAACTAGGATAAAATTGGCTTTATACTAACACCTTTATCAGCAAGGCAAAATGCAATAGATGAAACAACTGAAAACGCATGCGGCTAAGGCAGCACAACCTGGCTTTGTCAGAATTATCAGTGGCAAATGGCGCGGTAAAAAGCTGCCGGTAGCCGATGCTCTGGGTTTGCGCCCAACCACCGATCGAGTAAAAGAAACGCTATTTAACTGGTTGATGCACGATACTGCACAAAGCACTGTGCTAGATTGTTTCGCCGGCAGTGGCAGTTTAGGTTTAGAAGCCCTATCGCGGCATGCGGCCTTTGTAACCTTAGTTGAAAAGGCGCCCAACTTGGCTAAACAATTACAGCAGCATTTACGCCAACTCGACGCCAGCAACGCTGAGGTGTTAAATCAAGATTGTTTATTGTGGTTACAACGCCCGGCGCTACGCCAATATAATTTAGTGTTGATTGACCCACCCTTTCGTCAGAATTTAGCGCAGCCATGCTGTGTAGCATTAGAACAACAAGGTTGGTTGGCTGAAAATGCGCTGATTTATCTGGAAACAGAAAAGGAACTGACATTAGAAAGCATACCGGCGAATTGGCGCTTATTAAAAGAGAATATCGCCGGTCAGTTAGCGTATCGCTTATGGTTAAGAGGCTGATGACGGGTTTTGGGGCAATTCCATTGCTAAGTTGGTCAGCCCCTGCTCTTTTACCCAGGCCTTAAGGCTTTGCATTTGCTCACGACCTATCACGGTCATCGGTGTTACTAACGCGATAAGCTCAGCTAAACACTCCATTTCATAGCACATTAGCGGATCTTCACGCACAATCTTCTTCAACTCGGCTTCGGTAGTAATATCTTCATCAACCGTGTTGTATTCAATTAAACGCGCCACTGTCGCTTGCGAAATTTTAGCAACATTGAGAAACTCTGCGGCATCTAGCTGACAAATACCATTTAACATCATATCTAACGCCGTGGCGCAATCAACCGCCGGATAAACACCGAACATATCAAAATGATTCACTTCTGGCGTCACCAACTCTAGCTCTTCCGCTAAACGCTCAAAGTTAATTTTAACTTTTTTTACCGTTAACCATTCCCAGCACAGATCTAAAATATTGCGTAACAACTTGCTGTCACCAAACTCGCTTACTTCAGCAAACAACTGATAGTTCGGTAACATTCTTTCCATTAACGTCGCGGCAATCGCGGCTTGTTGATATAACGATAATTCGCGCATTAATTGAAAGTTATTCGCTTTTTGATTCATAAAGATCCTGCTAAGGGTACTGGCAAAGACAGCGTGGTTAAGTGAGTTGTCGATTATAGCCTAATGTTAGCGATCGATGTTGCAAGCATCGGCGAGAATATTCGACTATTTACACTAACAGCATGTTGGCCTCGAAATATTTTTGCACCATGCCTTACGCCAAGGTCGGCGCAGTGTATGATAACTATGGCTCAGTATTATGGCGCAATTCGCTATAATAGGAACCTTTAAGTAGTTTTAACAGTCATACCCTGTGCAGATAATGCCAGATCCAGTCGATGCTAAGTGCTGATCGCACTTGGGCATTTTGCAGTAAAATACTTTATTTCAGTAACGGTAAGCAGGTGTTTATGAACAGACAATCTTTTTCAACCATGTGGCGTACTCTAGTAACAGCGGGCAGTTTGCTGCTCCTTAGTGCCTGCGCGACTGGCCCTACCGTACGCTCAGATCAAGCCCCCGATGCCAACCTGGCTAATTACCAAACCTTTGGCTTTATGACCGAGTTAGCCACTGACCGGGGCGGTTATACTTCGCTGGTGACACAACATCTGAAAGCCGCGGTCACAGCTGAAATGACCGCACGAGGTTATCGCTTTTCTGAAGAAAGCCCGCAGTTATTAGTCAATTTTAATTCGAACGTGGAGCAACGCACTGATATTCGCACCACCACTTCTGCCGCGCTTGCGCCTTATAGCTATTACCACTACCGTCGTGGTTTTTACAGCCCGTTTCCTTACTATCAAAAAGAAGTAGAAACCGTGCGTTACAAAATTGGCACCGTTAATATCGACGTGGTTGATGCGGCACGTAAGCAATTGGTGTGGGAAGGGGTTGCTGAAGGCGTGTTAAAAAGACAAGATTTAGAAGAGCCACGCCAAGCAATGGCTCAGGTTGTTGCGAACATTTTCGACAAGTTCCCACAACCGCGCCGCTAAGCGGCGCGCTAGCGGCTCAAGCTTTTATTGGCCAGTTCAGCAACCTGCTGTTTAAGGTTACTGCAACTGGCTTGCGGATTTAGCTGTTGAATAGACAAGGTTAATTCCGCCACCTTAATCCCAAACTTATGCATTGTTGTGCGGTTAATCAGGTTTTGTTGATCCACCAAGTACAACCAATCTTTCACCGTAACATCTAATTCATCACCGTTATACGGAATACGCAATACATACTGCCAATAAAGGCTATTACCGGCCAACTGGCCATTTGCTGCACCCACGACATCCCCTGCAGAACCGGTTATGCGACCATCGGCAAATTGCGTTAACTGCCAATGCCGCTGCTCAACTCGGCCATCGCTAAAATAAAAGACTTCATATAAGTCACCTTTATCACCCTGCCACTCACCGCACAAGTCTGCAGTAAAGCGTAATGTTTGCTTACCGCGCCAATCGTGCAGTACCCCATAAGCCTTGCCACTGCCTAAGAAAAATTCTTTTAACGAAAGCTTGGGTGTTTCGGCTTGATACTGCTGCACCGACTGACTACAACCGGCCAGCAATAACGCCGCCGCCATGATACAAATACGCATATCGGATCTCCTGATAAACCTTGCTTAAGCATACGCCAATAACTACCGTCTGGCTCAGTACTATGGCAAACTAGCGCCCCGTTATTCTTGCCAAGAAGATTCATCATGTTCAGCATTGACCCTGCGCAATTTGCCCCCTTATTGGACAAATTTAACCAACAGGGATGGGTATTAGCCCCTCAATTTGTGCCTGCGGCTTTAAATCAAGCGCTATTAGCGGATTTGCAGCAACAACAGTTGCAGCAGGCGGGCGTAGGACGACAGCAAGCGCATAGCATCAATGCAGACATTCGGCGTGATAAAACGGCGTGGTTTGATGGGCAAAGCACCGCGCAACAACAGTACCTGCAATTAATGCAAGCCTTACAACAGGCGTTTAATCGGGCATTTTTTTTAGGGTTATTTGATTTTGAGTGTCACTATGCGCGTTATAGCCAAGGCGACTTTTATCACAAACACCTTGACGCATTCCGCGGCCGCTCTAACCGGGTGCTGACCACCGTAAGCTATTTGAATACGGTCAGCCAAGGTGGCGAACTACAACTGTTTAGCGAAGAGGGTCAACTTATCAGTAGTATTGTGCCAACGGCAGGCAGTTTAATTTTGTTCGAAAGCGAGCGTTTCCCGCATCAAGTATTACCGGCCGTAGACGAGCGTTACAGTATTGCCGGTTGGTTTAGACGCAATAATAGCCTGCAAGGACACATTGATCCGCCTAATTAACATTTAAGGTTTTGCTTCTGCGGCCAGTAAACGTACATGAGTACCTTTACCTAGGTTTTGTGCAGCAAACCAACCTTGCGGCATTTCTAATGCCGCAATAATGGCAATCTCAGAGGGTACCGGCGTTTCATCAAATGGCTGCAGCTGACGAATATGGTGGATGGTCCAATCTTCGGTAATAAAAGCAACATCCAACGGCATGCTGGTGTTACGCATCCATAAACTGATTGCTTGTGGTTCGGTATAAAGCAGCAACATACCGGGTTCAGCCTGTTGTTGAAACATCAAACCCTGGGCGCGCAACGCAGGGGTATTGGCCAACTGCACCGGCACTGTTACCGAGTCTAACTGCAAACGCGCAGCGGGAAAAGTCAGCAGCGTCGTCTGCGTTATCGCGGCACAACTGGTTAATAACAAACAGAAACTCAGTAACCATGCTTTCATGCAAATCCCCCTAGGCTTTGTTGAGCAAAGCTCACAAAAAGCCCAATAAAAATAATTAAACCCACATAGTGGTTATGTAAAAAGGCTTTAAAAGCACCTTGCCTGCTGTTATACGCTAACCAGTGCTGGTAAGCAAAAGCCGGTAGCGTAGCAACAATAGCCAGATAATACGGCCAACCTAATAATAACTGCCAGCCAATCCAGCTTAATAAAGTTAAGAAGATCAGCTGCAGCACGGCAATAATCGGTAACGCGAAGGCACCAAACAAAATCGCAGTAGATTTTACGCCAATCTGTAAATCGTCTGGCCGATCGACCAGCGCATAGTAGGTATCATAAGCCACTGTCCAACATAAATTGGCTAAATACAACGCCCAAGCATAACCGGGGATCTCGCCCTGATAGGCCATAAATGCCATCGGAATACCCCAACTGTAAGCCGCACCTAGAACCACTTGCGGTAAATGAGTGTAGCGCTTCATAAAGGGGTAACAACTGGCCAGTAGCACGGCCACTAATGCCAATAATTGGGTGGCCCTATTGAGAAACAGCAATAAGCTAGCCGCCAGCACCAGCAGTACTACAAACAATTGTAACGCTTCGCGGGCAGTGACCGCGCCAGTTGCAAGCGGTCGGTTTTTCGTGCGTTCTACCTGACCATCGACTTTACGATCAGCGTAATCATTAATCACGCAACCGGCTGAGCGCATTAAAATCACCCCTAATGTAAAAACCAGCCACATGCTAAAAGACGGTATACCTTCGGCTGCGAGCCACAGCGCCCACCATGTTGGCCATAGCAGCAAATAAATACCAATAGGTTTATCTAGTCGCATTAACTGGCTGTAAAAAGCCCGCTGTCGCCAACGTAACTGCCAACTCATAAATTTAGTACCCCGGGCAAAAAGACTTCTGCAACCAATAACGGTTGCTCTGCTACTGAAAATACCGAGCGTCGCGCCCAAAAATACCCCGGTGCCACGCCAGCAAAACCTTTAGTTAAGGCTAATTGTGCGACTTCAATAGCGCTTCTTCTGACATCATCAAATTGAAATAGCAACTCGCCCAGCGGCTGTTCGCCTAGCGCAACTAAGGCTTGGATGTGCTGCATACTTTGCTCCGGTAACCAGCTTTGAGCATAAACGACAGGTTGTTCGTCACACCACATTAATACTTCTCGGCACACACACTGCTGCACTGGCTTTGGAAAACTCGCTTGTAGAAAATGCGGCAGTACAGCCGTAGTCTCGGCAATAACTTGTAAGCGAAAAGACGTACTGTGCGCTTTTAATCTGGCGGTTAAAGAACCCGACTCTAACAGCCAAGGCGCTAAAGATGTGGGTAAAAGCGACGTGGCCGCATGCTGCCAAGCCTCTTCTAATGATAAAACAACACTCATCGTTTTCTGCTATCAAGCCCTTATAAAAAGTTGCCGCATCATAGCAACTGCTTAAATTTTTTTCAGCTCAAATTGCCCGTGCACTAGGTGATTTCAGGATCTGCTGATATTATTAAAACACGTTATCTCTTTACGGTTACGGAATTTCTGCCTTTGAAATCAATTCTGCAAAGTCTATGCTTCGCCCTGTTGCTGTCTGGTACTGCAGCGGCGCAACAAACAACTACCGAAGTGGTTTATTACGGTTTTGAGCCGGATATCGTGACGAATTTTGTCTCGGAAAATCGCCGCAGTTTAGGCTATGTGCGAGTCTCCATTGAGTTGATGCTGCCAAATAAAGAAATGCTCTCAGTGATCGAGTATCACGAGCCGATGATCTTAGACACCATTATTGGTATTTTAAGTAAACAGCCTGAACAAAAAATTAAATCAATTACCGGTCGTGAAGAAATCCGTTTAGAGATTTTTGAACAGTTAAAAGTGGTATTGAAACGGGAAACCGGCCAAACCATGGTGCAAGATATTTTATTTACAAAGTATCTTTACCAATAAGCCCGCTTTACACGGGCTGTTTTGAATGACGCAATACAGCCCAAATTAGGCCACACGCCAACCCGCCTAAATGTGCCCAATTGGCCATATTAACCCATAGCACATCCATAAATCCTAACGCTAACCACAGCAGCATAAACGCCGCTAAACCATCGGTCACCGGGTAATGGTGTTTTCCGGCCAACTTATCACTCAGCCAACAATAGCCAAACAGTGCATACACCACGCCAGATAAGCCACCAAAATCAGGGCCAACTAACGCCAACTGCAAACCATTTGATAATAATGCACTACTCAAGGTTAATTGAATAAGCAACGCACTGCCCGCTCGCTGTTCGATTTTTTGCCCAAGCAAAAACCACCAGCACAAATTAAACACGATGTGCGTTAGCGAAAAGTGCAGCAGTATTGGTGTTATCCAACGCCAAATTTGCGCCGGTTCTGTTAACATCAGAGCGCTATTGGCCGCTTGAAAACTGAGTTGTTGCCATAAATATATGAGGCATACCAACAGCACGATGAGTGAGGTAACAGGAGATTGCAGTAACTGTGACCAACGCAAACTGGGCCGCTTACCACTTGTTGCTATGGTTCGGCTTTGTTGCCAAGCGGCGGCTTGATAACGGGCGTGATCGGGTTCAGTCAAAAACTGCTTTAATAATGGCTCAATTTGGCTCAGTTGCTCAGCAGGTGCGGCTAAGGTGGTTGTTTGGCCTTCCTGCTCCAGCTCTACCTGCAAACCTTTGCTGGTGCAATAGTCTGCAAATAAACGCGCAGGAATAGCCGACTCAAACGCGACAAACTTATGCATTGTCATCAGTGACAACCGGATACTCGGCACGCCAAGCTGCAACACCACCGTCCATGCTGTACACCTCTTCATAACCTTGTTGTGCTAAATATTGCGCAGCACCTTGGCTAGAATTGCCGTGATAACATACTACAACTATGGGCTGCTCAAACGGAAATTGCTGCATAAATTGCACAATACTGCCATTCGTTAAGTGATAAGCGCCTTCGATATGACCGGCAGCAAAACTGTTTTCATCCCGGATATCCGCAATAATGGCTTGCTGCATGATCAGCTGTTGGGTTTCTGCCACCGAGATACGTTTAAAATCGCTCATTTTCACCTCATTCAGAAAAGGCCTTATCATAGCGCAGCGCTTTGTGAATAGCAGCCTTGATAACAAACTTTACACGCATTAACCGAAGAACTGCTGGACAATCAGTTAAACCTTCGTTAACAATAAACCAAATATATTGTTGGAGTAGGCTATGGCACCCCTTATCATTTTAGCGCTGATCGCGGCTCTGGTGTTTTACATCATCAGCATCTTTAATCAGCTGGTAAAACTCAGAAATCGTTTTCAAAACGCCTTCGCACAAATCGAAGTGCAGTTGAAACGTCGTTACGATTTAATCCCAAATTTAGTCGAAACCGCGAAAGGCTACATGAAACATGAGCGCGACACACTGGAAGCGGTGATAGCAGCAAGAAATACCGCGTTAGCGGGGCTAAAAGTGGCCGCCAATAATCCAGGCGATGCCGGAGCAATTGGTCAACTGGCGGTTGCTGAAGGGGCATTACAAAGCTCAATGGCGCGCTTTAGTATGGTGATGGAAGCTTACCCTGACTTAAAAGCCAGCGAGAATATGCAGCAATTATCAGAAGAGCTGACCAGCACAGAAAACCGTATTGCCTTTGCCAGACAAGCGTTTAATGACGCGGTGACAGACTACAACAGCTACAAGCAAAGCTTTCCGCCGATGTTTTTCGCAGCCAGTTTTGGGCATAGCAAAGATGCGGTGTTATTAGAATTTGCTGATAGCGCAGCCATTCAAGCGGCACCGAAAGTTAGCTTTTAAATAATGGCGACAAACTTTTTTCAGCAGCAAGATTTAGCACGTCGCAATACCCGTTTGTTGGTGGTGATCTTTGGTATGGCGGTGTTGTCGCTGATTGTGCTAACTAACTTGCTGGTGATGATTAGCCTGGGTTTTGTGCAAGACGTACAAAGCAGCTTTATGCTGCCATGGGAAGTGATCAGCAGTATCAGTTTAGTGGTCATTGCCGTGGTCGGTTTAGCCATTACGGCTAAGTGGCAGCGGCTAAAACAAGGTGGCCGCACTATTGCCGAGGCGCTAGGTGGTATTCGGGTAACCCCTGATACCGCCGATAGTGCAGAGCGCCGTTTACTGAATGTAGTAGAAGAAATGGCCCTAGCGGCTAATTTGCCTGTTCCCCCCGTTTATTTGCTACCTGAAAGCGGTATCAATGCCTTTGCCGCCGGTTACAGCCAGTCTGACGCGGTGATTGGTATCACCCAAGGTAGCTTGCAACAACTAAGCCGAGACGAATTACAAGGCGTTATCGCGCATGAATTTAGTCATATTTTAAATGGTGATATGCGGATGAATATCCGCTTGATTGCCATTTTAAATGGCATCTTGTTTATTGGTCATATTGGCTATTATTTATTGCGCTCTGGTCGCGGTAGCAGCGCACTGATGAGTAGCCGCACACGCAATAAGAATGCTGGTGGCTTATTACTGTTTGGCATTGGTTTAGTGGTGATCGGCTATCTAGGTTCATTTTTTGGTAATTTAATTAAGGCTGCGGTAAGTAGACAACGCGAATATTTAGCGGATGCTTCTGCGGTTCAATTTAGCCGGAACCCTTTGGGTATCAGTGGCGCCTTGAAACGGATTGGCGGCTATCAAGCGGGCTCAAAAATTAACCACCCGAACGCGGATGAAATGAGCCATCTCTTTTTTGGCGAAGCACTGAGTCGCTGGACCAGTATCTTTGCCACTCATCCGCCTTTAGCAAAACGTATCCAACGTTTAGATCCCACTTGGAATGGTCGTTTCGCGGCAACAACGAGCCCCAAAAAAACCAGTGCAGAACAAACCACGAGCGACTCGCCAGCATTATCCGCGCGTCAGAGCATGCTCGCTGCCCTGCCGTTGCTATTAAGCCAAAGTAGCCATCAGCTATTACCCGCTAAAGCCATTGTTTGTGCCATGTTACTGACCCCAGAGCAATTGGCTACACAATTAGCTATGATTAAAAACCAAGGATCACCCACTCTTTTACAACAAGTGGATCAACTGGCCGATGAGGTGAGCCGTTTACCACTGGCGCAACAGGTGCAATTACTGCAACTGACGATCCCTACCCTGAAACAACTCAGCGCCATTGAATTTCAACAATTTTCAGCGCTGCTACAACAATTAACCGCCAACAACCCCAGCTTACAAGCTTGGCTATGTTTAAATTTTATTCAGCATAGTGTCGCCAGTCAGTTCAGCGCTAAAAACGTACATCATCGCGCGCATTCGCACAGTTTGGCGCAGTTACAGCCCCAATTAACTCTCTTATTCAGCGCACTAGCCGACTGCGCTGGGCCTGAGCAAGCCGAACCCGCGTGGCATGCCGCTTGGCAGCAACTGGCTTTGCCCAAGGTGCCGGCAAAACCCGTTACCGACTACCAAGCACTAACAGCTGCTTTACCTATGCTAATCAACGCTGCTCCCAAAGTTAAACAACAACTGTGGCAAGCCGTACTTGTTACTATCGCTGCTGATAAACATTTCAGTGACGCAGAACAAGCGATGACTAACTTATTGGCAATGCTCTTAGAAATGCCCGTCCCCTTAACAGCAGATTTTAGTTAGGTGTTGATTTTCAGACAGGGCTTTAGCACAAGCGCAGGCTAAGGTACAATGTGCGCTTTGTTGAATTGCCTGGAAGGTGCCATGTCTGATAATCGCTTATTCTTGTTGTACGATGCCTCGTTCGACGAAATGGATGCTGAAGGCTGCCCAGGATTTGGTTATGTTTTATTATTTTCTGCCGACGATGTAGAACAATTTCAACCGGGTGAAAACCCCGAGTGTGCTGCAGTGTCTATGCTATTTACGGATCATGCTGATGGCAGTATCAGCGGCGATTTATTAGGTTGGGCACATGTTGATGCCGCTATTTTTCAAGAATACCCGTTAGGTCAATTCTTAGTATTAATGGAACAAGCGGCTCAAGTAGCGATTAATGCTTATCGTCAGGTCGGTCAGGTACCCGATAAACTGGTTGCAGTGAATTTACCGGATGACGAATTATTGCAATTTGATGTGCAGTTTAACGATTTGCAACTTACAGAGCAGCAAACTGAACAACAACTGGCACAGCAATTGATGCTTGGTCGTCCTTACCTCGATTCATAACAGCAACATTAAACCGTTTTAACAAGCACGCGGAGTAGCGGCATGGTTCAAGCAATCAATATGGGCTTAATTGAGCAAGCCTTACAAGGTTTCACCATTCCACCGCAGCCGCAAATTTTGCAGCATATTCAAAAACAACTTAGCAGTCAGGATCCTGATCTGAATCGTATTGCAGCCCTAATCGCACTGGATATCGGTACTGCGGGTTTTACTTTAAAAGTAGTCAACTCTGCCTTTTTTGGGCTGAAAAATAAAATCACCTCTATAGAGCAAGCCTGCCGCTACCTGGGCTTAAACCGTGTGATTATGTTGGCGCGCAGTGTGTTATTACGCTTTACCTTGGAAGACGGGCGCCAAGATGCTTTTAATCAAAAGCTCTGGAATAACGCCTTGCACACTGCCAATATTGCCATGACACTCGCCAAACAATTGAATTTTAGCCAACACGTCCAAGATGATTGCTATTCTCTGGGCCTGTTTCGCAATGCCGGCATGGCCTTAATTAGCCAACAGCGCAATGACTATGCCGCAATCATGCAGCAAGGCCTGCAACAGCAACAACACTATAGTGAAATTGAAGAGCCACGTTTTCACACCAGCCATGAAGTATTAGGTTATTTGATTGCCGAATCTTGGGGGCTGTCAGACATGTTGTGCAATGTAATTGCATATCACCATAGCACGCCTTTAATCCTGGCAACTGACAACTCAGCAGAACAACAACGTTTTGCGTTGTTAAAGATTGCTGAGTATTTTAGTGGTGAAAGCCGACAATTGTTCGCTGTTCATCAAGATCCTGAGTGGCAAAGCCAGCAAAGCGCCATCCTCGATGTATTGGAGCTAGAGCCGCTGCAATTACCTGAACTGGCGGAACTGCTGCATCGCCAAGATTTACATACCATTTATAGCGTTTAAAATGGCGCATAAGAAATGTCATTTACCTGAAAAAATCTGCCCCGTCTGCCAACGCAGTTTTAGTTGGCGGAAAAAATGGCAGCAGCACTGGGACGAAGTGCGTTATTGCTCAGAGCGCTGCCGACGTCAACGAAACAACGATAAAGTAACCCCCTAATATGCGAATTATCTTGGCACCGATGGAAGGTGTTGTCGATCACTTGATGCGCGAAATGCTCACTGCTATTGGTGGTTATGATTTATGCGTTACCGAGTTTGTCCGTGTTGTCGATCAAAAACTGCCTACCCGGGTCTTTACGCGGCTTTGCCCTGAGTTATTACAAGGCGGTAAAACCCTTGCCGGCACACCTGTACGCGTTCAGTTATTGGGCCAAGAGCCCGACTGGTTAGCCGAAAACGCCGTGCGTGCCGTCGAGTTAGGTTCGCCAGGTGTCGATTTAAACTTTGGTTGCCCTGCAAAAACCGTTAATAAAAGCCGTGGCGGTGCTGTTCTGCTGCGTGATACCGAGCAGTTGTATCGTATTGTCAAAGCCGTACGTGCTGCGGTACCAGCTGAATTTCCAGTGACAGCTAAAATTCGATTAGGTTACGAAGATACCCGTTTAGCCATTGCTAATGCCTGCGCCATCGCCGAGGCGGGTGCTAGTAGTTTAGCCATTCATGCTCGCACTAAATCAGATGGCTATCGCCCACCCGCTTATTGGCCTTGGATCGCGAAAATTAAACAACAGGTCGCTATCCCATTAGTCGCCAATGGTGAGATCTGGAATGCCGAACAGGCTTTGTTATGCCAAGAGCAAAGCCAATGCCAAGATATTATGCTCGGCCGTGGTGCCTTAGCGATGCCGAATTTAGCTCAACATATTCGACTAAAACAGCCACCATTACCCTGGCCTGAGGTACTCGCGCTATTAATGCGCTATTCGGAATTTGAAATGTCGGGCGAGAAAGGTAAGTATTACGCCAACCGCGTAAAACAGTGGTTTAGCTATTTAAAACTGCAATATCCACAAGCCAGTGAGTTGTTTCAGCAATTACGTGTGCTGACTCGAAGCGCCGATATTTTAGCGCTATTGCAACAGCAGCGAGAAATAACAGAGCGAGCCGAAGCTCGCTCTGTGTAATGCAGTTGGCTGTGTTTTTTAGTACACAGCAAAAGCCTTAAGACCAGTTTAAGATCACTTTGCCCGATTGGCCTGAGCACATAATCTCAAAGCCTTCTTGGTAGTTTTCCATCGGCATTTCATGAGTGATAATCGGGCTTAAATCTAAGCCTGATTGAATTAAGCTGGCCATTTTGTACCAGGTCTCAAACATCTCACGGCCATAAACGCCTTTAATCACTAAACCTTTAAAAATAACTTTATTCCAGTCAATCGCCATTGAGCTGGGTGGAATACCCAGCATGGCAATTTTACCGCCGTGGTTCATGGTATCAAGCATGCTGCTAAATGCAGACGGCACACCTGACATTTCTAAACCGACGTCAAAGCCTTCGGTCATGCCCAGTTCGCGCATCACATCTTTCAAGTTTTCTTTACTCACATCTACGGCACGGGTTGCGCCCATTTTTTTAGCGAGTTCTAAGCGATAAGGGTTTACATCGGTCACCACCACATGGCGTGCACCGACGTGCCGAGCTACGGCAGCCGCCATAATACCAATAGGACCAGCACCGGTGATTAGCACATCCTCACCCACTAAATCGAATGACAATGCGGTATGCACCGCATTACCGAACGGATCGAAGATTGCCGCGATGTTGTCTGGAATATTGTCGGCGAGTTTAAAGGCGTTATAAGCAGGGATCACTAAATACTCGGCAAAAGAGCCGGTACGGTTAACGCCCACACCTATGGTATTTCGGCATAAATGCACGCGACCAGCACGACAGTTACGGCAATAACCGCAAGTGATATGGCCTTCGCCCGATACGCGATCGCCTATGCTAAAGCCACGAACTTCTGAGCCCATGCCTTCAATCACACCCACATACTCATGACCAACAACCATGCCATGAGGAATGGTATTTTGCGCCCACTCATCCCATTTGAAGATATGCACATCGGTGCCGCAAATAGCGGTTTTCTTGATGCGAATTAACACATCGTTCGGGCCCACTTCTGGTTTTTCAACTTCCGTTTGCCAAATACCCGGTTCTGCTTTTAACTTTGCTAATGCTTTCATTACTACGCCCCGCCTTATGCGATCACGCCCATGTCTTTACCAATTCGGATAAAGGCCGAAATGGCTTTATCTAATTGCGCTTTTGTGTGTGCTGCTGAAATTTGTGTGCGGATCCGCGCTTGGCCTTTTGGCACCACGGGAAAGGAGAAACCCACCACATAGATCCCCTCTGCCAACATGCGTTTTGCCATTTCTGCCGCGACCTTGGCATCCCCTAACATCACCGGAATGATGGCATGATCTTTACCGGCCAGCGTAAAACCTGCCGCCGTCATTTGCTCACGGAAATAATTAGCGTTTTGCCATAGCTGCGCGCGCAATTCATCGCCTTGCGCCAGCATGTCTAATACTTTAATTGACGCGGTAACAATAGAGGGCGCTAAAGAGTTCGAGAACAAATAAGGCCGTGAACGTTGCCGTAACCAATCAATAATGGCTTTTTTACCCGAGGTATAGCCGCCTGAGGCGCCACCTAAGGCTTTACCTAAAGTGCCGGTAATTATGTCAACGCGATCCATTACTTCACAATATTCGTGAGTACCGCGACCGTTTTTACCAACAAAACCGACCGCATGACTGTCATCTACCATGACCATGGCATTATATTTATCGGCCAGATCACACACTGATTTCAGATCGGCAATGACGCCATCCATCGAAAAGACACCATCAGTGGCAATGAGTTTAAAGCGCGCACCGTCGGCGTCGGCTTGTTTTAATTGCGCTTCTAATTCGGCCATATTGTTATTGGCATAACGATAGCGTTTCGCTTTACACAACCTCACGCCATCAATAATAGAAGCATGATTCAGTGCGTCAGAAATGATCGCATCTTCAGCACCTAAAATCGTTTCAAATAAACCTGCGTTAGCATCAAAGCAAGAAGAATACAAAATGGTATCTTCGGTACCAAGAAACTCGCTCACTTTGGCTTCCAAGGTTTTATGAATATCTTGCGTACCACAGATAAAGCGCACCGATGCCACACCAAAACCATGGCTTTGCAAACCGGCCGCGGCGGCAGCAATCAGATCAGGATGATTGGCCAACCCTAAATAGTTATTCGCACAGAAATTGAGTACCTGTTGCGAGCCAACCGTCACATCGGCTTGCTGTTGCGATGTGATGATACGTTCTGCTTTGTACAGACCTTCTGCTTTCACCTCTTCGAGTTGTTGTTCTAGATGGTGCAGAAAAGCGCCATTGCGCATAAAGCCTCCTCTGGCAATATTGGGCAGGAATTAAGCTGTTGAACTCGCTATTGTAAAGATTTAGTGCGGTGACTGCAGCGTTCAACGTGAAGCAGCTCGACGGCAGCGCCGCCAAGCTGTAAAGAAAAGCCTACAAATCGGCAGCAAATTCATCGCTACCGGCTAAATCGGTATAATGCTGCTGTAGCTTCCGAAAATCGGGTAATGCTTCTGCCGTGGCATAAGGCTTAAACAACAAGAGAACTTTTAGTACGCCGCGATATAAATTAGCCTTATTGACTGCCGCTAACGGTGCTTGGGTTTTTAAATAGCTGATCCAAAAACTCACCAGCAACTTGATATTATGCGCTACGTCGCGGATATCATTGGGCTCGATAGCAATCACCTTTGCGTCATTTAAGCCCTTAATCACCGCCATGACCCGTGCTAACACGTTTTGTTGTACGTGCAAGTAATCTTGCTGTAACGCAGGATCGCGCGCCAAAATATCCGGCAAATTGGCATAAAAAAACTGGAAACGCCACATTAACTCAAACACCGCATCAAGATAGTCGGTCAGTAAATCCAGTGCCTGTTCAGGCTGCGCAGGAGGTTTGATCCGTGTATCGAGTAATTTGGCATATTCGCGAAAGATCTGCCGCACAATATCTTCTTTATTTCTGAAGTGATAATACAAATTACCCGGGCTTATGCCCAAGTGTGCAGCGATATGGTTAGTGGTAACTTGACGTTCACCTACTTCGTTAAATAAGGCAATACTGGCCTGTAAAATGCGGTCTTTGGTTCTTAACTTCTTTTCCATTACGTCGTGCGAGCTTCTGTTAATCAGCAAGTATTTTGTTATAGTAACGCCAAACTGAATGTAATTACCAGCCACGCTTTTGCGTGCGCTGGCCGAGGACCACCCATAGATGAAAATCCGCGCTATTTATCCTGGCACTTTTGACCCTCTGACCAATGGCCATGCTGATTTGGTTTTGCGTGCTGCCCGCCTCTTTGATAGCGTCGTCGTGGCAGTGGCGTCTAACCCAAGTAAACAACCGTTATTCACTTTAGAAGAGCGTGTAGAACTGGCTAGAGCGGCATTTAAAGATTGCTCTAATGTCAGTGTCATTGGCTTTTCTGGCTTGCTCGCCAAGTTTAGCCAAGAACAACAAGCGCAAGTATTGATCCGCGGTGTGCGTGCGGTTGCTGATTTTGAATACGAGTTTCAGTTAGCCAGTATGAATCGTTCGTTAAACCCGGAATTAGACAGCATCTTTATGACGCCCTCTGAAAAAAATACCTTTATCTCATCCACCTTGGTCAAAGAAGTCTGTCGTCATGGCGGTGATGTTTCGAGCTTTGTCCCCGAGCATGTCAGAATTGCGCTGCAAGCACGTTTAGCCCAAGTAGCTGCAACAGCTCAACCCATTGGCTAAATAACTTAAATACCGCTTAAAAAAAAGGGCTCAGTAAAACTGCGCCCTTTTCTTATTGCACTGGCGGTTACTGTAACGGTAACCGCTTAGCTTTGGCCTTATTCTGTTTTTGCAACAGCGGCGGCATCACGTGCGGCTAACTTTTGCACTAATTTTTGCGTATGCTGAAGTGACATCAGGTGAGCATAAATCGCAGTTAAGTAACCTAACTTACGTAATTCAAGGAAGGTTTCATCGCTTAATTCATTCAACGCTTTATCATCAATCATGTTAATACCGTTGATATTACGCTTTTCTTCATTGATGGTAACAGTAAGCACTTGCTCTTTAATTAGGCCTAACTCTTGCATTTTTAGCGTGAAGTTATGAGTAATTTGGCTAAAATCAACAAAATCTGCCATTTGCTGTTTACGAGCAACTAAGTAGTCGCTTTCAGTGCCGTCTTCATTAAACAAGGCAAAACCTTCAGTGTCGTTCACACGCTCAGACGATTCGTCGATAGCCACGATTAAACGATCACTACCTGGCTGATCTTGTACTAGCACTAGAGGGTAATTACGAGCAACACGAGGAACATACATACCGTCCCACTTGCCATCTTTGATCACCAGGTTTTGCTGCGCTGATAAACCTAATAACACCACGGGTTGGAAATTTTCACCCGATTGATCTTTAACAAAAACGATAGGGAATTCAGCACCCGCAACCACAAACTCATGTACTACAACCGGTAACATATGCTCATTAGCAATGTGTTGAAAAAGATTTTGCGTATTGATCTTGGTTTTGGCGTGACCTTCTTTGTGTAACGCCACTACTTTATTTTCTGCCATATACTACTCTGCTCTCTAAATTTTAAATTAAGTATGTTGTGTTGGTTCGCTGCAGCATCTCACTCATTAACCTGGCTATGGAACGGTCGGCCCGCAGTAAGGCGGAACAAGCCTGACGTTATACAGACTGCTGCTTCGCTGCCTGAGCCATGTTATATCACAGCTTTCAAGCAGCGGTAAGCCTGATCACCAATTACTGTGTGAATTCGTAATAGGTCGGGGCATTTGGCCCCACGGGCATTCCTAATAAGAACACCCATGTATAAAATAAAAGGACCCAACCCACAAAAAATACCATGGTGTAAGGCAGCATGGTGGCAATCAGCGTACCGATCCCCATGTTCTTTTTATAACGAGAGGCCACCGCCAAAATAAGCCCAAAATAGCTCATCATTGGCGTAATGAGGTTAGTGACTGAATCACCAATACGGTAAGCCGCCTGAATCACCTCTGGTGAGTAACCGACAATCATCAGCATCGGCACAAAAATGGGTGCGAAAATCGCCCACTGTGCAGAGGCAGAGCCCAAAGACAAATTGACAAAAGCACACATCGCGATAAAAAACACGAAGAGTTCTGGCCCGGTTAAACCAATATTTTGTAACAAGGTGGCGCCTTTTACCGCAAATATCGCCCCTAAATTTGACCAGCCAAAAAACGCGACAAACTGCGCCGCAAAAAACACCAGCACGATATAAAGACCCATCGAGCTCATGCTTTTAGCCATGGCATCAATCACATCACGATCGCTTTTCATGGTGCCAACAATGCGACCATAAACGTAACCCGGAATACCAAAAGTAATAAAGATAAAAACAACGATGCCTTTAAGAAACGGGGAGTTATCTACCAAGCCGGTTTCGGGATGCCGTAACACACCATTTTCTGGCACGATACTGAGCGCCAGCAAAATGCCTAAGAATAAAAACGTTAAACCCGCCGCTTTTAAACCGCGTTTTTCTTGAGGCGTCAGTGCATCGAGTTTTTGCTCACCCAAATCAACCGAAGCTTCATTCGGGTTGTATTTGCCCAGTTTTGGCTCAACGATTTTTTCTGTGACTAAAGCACCGAGCGCAGCAATTACAAAGGTACTGACAATCATAAACCACCAGTTAGCTTCGGGGCCAACGACATAGTTTGGATCAATTAAATTCGCCGCTGAAGTGGTAAAGCCTGCCAGTAAGGGGTCGACCGTACCAATAAATAAGTTGGCACTGTAACCGCCTGAAACACCAGCAAAAGCGGCAGCTAAACCGGCTAATGGATGACGGCCTAACGAGTAAAAAATTAAGGCAGCCATCGGAATGAGCACCACATAACCCAGCTCTGAGGCTGTATTAGAAATGATACCGGCAAACACAACCGTGACCGTGACCATGCGTTTTGATGCATTCATCACTAAGCCACGCATCGCCGCAGAAATTAAGCCGGAGTGCTCCGCCACACTGACACCCAGCAAGGCCACTAACACCACGCCTAAAGGCGCGAAACTGGTAAAGTTAGTGACTAAATTTGAAATAATCCGCTGTAAGCCATCAACCGTCATCAGGCTTACCACCTGAATGGTGCCGTCGGCTGCGCGGCCAGAGGTACCCACAGGTCTTGGATCAATCGCACTAAAATCAAAGTAAGCGGCGATACCACTGCCAAAAACCACGGCAATAGCAAAACAAGCAAATAAAGTTACAGGGTGTGGGAGCAGATTACCTAAAAATTCTACAGTATCGAGAAATCGGGTAAACCAGCCACGTTTTTCCGCAACGCCGTTTGGCGTTTTGCTGGAATTCGTCATCAATCGGATCCTCTTGGTCAAAGGTGGCGCAATAAGACAGCGTTATTGCAAACCAGACGGTTTTTATTTTAATAAGCGCCAAGGTTGGTTTGCCTTGCTGGCTGCTCAAGTACCGTTCTGGTGAATTGTAAAAGCGCTAAATCTATCACAGGAAATCAGTAGCGCAAAGCTGCAAACCTTTTACCGCTTTACTTTCATCGTTAAAAGCCACTCACTGGCGAACCTTTATTGTGGTCATTTCGCTGCAGATTGTCGCTTTGGTTAAGCCCAATAAAAAGCATTTTAATGCCCTAAACTGTATTGGTTAACCACACGCATGGCACACATAGCACTAAAGTACCGTTGAAGTAAGACGCCAGCTTTCTTAGCATGTTAAGTATTATTTATAGGAGAGTTATTATGCGCGTAGTCGTTACTGGAGCCACCGGCGGCATTGGTTTTGCCGTTGCCGAAGCCTTTGCTAAAGCAGGTCATGCTGTGGTGTTGGCCGATTTAAATGCTGAATTACTGAAGAGCAAAACGGCAGAGCTCACCGCTGCCGGATATATCGCCGACGCCTTTGTATTAGATGTCACCAATGCCGAGCAAATTGCCGCATGTGCCGCACAATTTCCAGCAGATATTTTAATTAATAATGCAGGTATTCAGCATGTTGCTCGCTTAGAAGACTTTCCACCAGAGAAATGGGCATTATTATTGGATGTGATGCTAACCGGCCCCGCCATGTTAACGCGGGCCATGTTGCCGCATATGCAGCAACAAAACTTTGGTCGGGTGATCAACATTGGTTCTATCCATGCGTTAGTGGCATCGCCGTTTAAATCGGCCTATGTAGCAGCCAAGCATGGTTTACTGGGCTTTAGTAAAGTGATCGCACTGGAAAACGCAGATAAGAACTTTACCATCAACACCATTTGCCCAGCTTATGTTAAAACGCCATTGGTAGAAAAACAAATTAGTGCCCAAGCTAAAGAGCATAACTTAACCGAGCAGCAGGTCATTGAACAAATTATGCTAGCGCCGATGCCACAAAAGGCTTTTATTGATGTCAGTGAAATTGCTGAAACCGCCTTATTTTTGTGCCAACCGGCCGCCAAACACATTACGGCGCAAACCTTGGTATTGGATGGTGGCTGGACAGCACGCTAGCTGAACCAGTAAAACTCAGGCACAATCAGAGTATTATGTATTGACGAGCTCTGCCTCTGCAATGATTCAAAATGGTAGCGGTATCGGTTTAGCCACCCTTGCCGCCATATCACTGCTGTATTTGTTGGTGCTATATTGCGTTGGCCTGTTCGGCCGACGAATTACCGCACAGCATCCGCTTGCGCCCTGGGTGTTTAGTTTAGCCTTATCCATATATTGCACATCCTGGGCTTTTTATGGCGTTACGGCTCAAGCCGTGGTAAATGGCTGGTGGCTGCCCCCCACCTATATTGGCTCTTTTATCCTGTTTTGGTTTGGCTTTAAATTGCTCGCCCGCGTCGCTGTAGCGTGCCGGCGCTATCGCATCACCTCTATTGCTGACTTTATTGCCACCCGTTTTGGCCATTCGCGGCTGTTAGCGGTGATGATCACGTTAATTTTATTGATGACGGTGATCCCCTATATCACGCTGCAACTGCACGCCGTTGCGACCAGTATTAACACCTTAGTGAAAGTGGAAACCGGAGAGCATTGGTATACCGATACCGGGCTTTATGTGTGTTTATGGATGGCAGTGTTTGCGCTGCTGTTTGCCGGTAAAAGCGCACGCGCCCACCAGCCGAACCCCGGTTTAATGACCGCCATTGCCTTTGAGTCGCTAGTTAAACTGTTTGCGTTGTTAGCCATTGCGATATTTGTTGCATGGGGCATCTTTGACGGCGTAGGTAACATCTTTGAATTAGCCGCCGACAGTAACGCTGTACAGCAAATTCAACGTCAGCGCTTGCCTACGTACACCTATTGGATCCATGTATTACTGGGTTTTGCGGCTACCCTTTGTTTGCCTTGGTTATTCCATGTCAGCTTTGTCGAAAACCAAAAGTTGAGCCATTTGCGCAACGCGCGCTGGGTTTTTCCGCTGTACTTATTATTGATGGGCGCCTTTAGCCTGCCCTTAGGTTTAGCCGGTATTATGTTACTGGGTGAAAACGCCAATCTCGATTTAGTGATTCTACAACTGCCGCTCGCGGCTAATCGCACCGATATTGCCTTGCTAGCATATATTGGCGGTTTCTCGGCGGCCACCAGTATGGTTGTGATCGCCACCGTTGTACTGGGGATTTTGATCACCAACGAATTGCTAGTGCCGTTATTGTTTCGTCGAAACAACCTAGCCAATGATCAACAAAAACTGATTAAAGTGGCGACTGTACGACGTTTAGCCATGATCGTGGTACTCACGCTCGGTTTTATTTATTACCGGTTTATTGGCACTGGCACCGGGTTAGCGCAACTCGGCTTAATGGCATTTGCTTTAGTGGCACAGTTAGCACCTTCGCTAATTATGGGGCTGTTCTCACGTCAAATAAATCGGCGAGGTGCCATAACAGGTTTGGGCAGTGGCGCCTTAATTTGGGCTTATGTATTGCTGTTCCCTGAACTCGTGCGGGCCGGCATTATCAGCAGTCAAATACCTTTAACAGGGCCTTTTGGCGTAAGTTGGTTAGCCCCACAACATTTATTTGGCTGGCAAGGCGATAGCATTACGCTGGGGGTATTACTCAGTTTAAGCGTTAACTGTGTAATGACCTTACTGGTGAGCCAATTAACCAATACTGGTATTAGTGAATGGCTGCAAAGCGGCCGCTTTTTGCGCAGCAGCCGTGAAGCCCCAGCCAGACCATTACAACAACTGACCATTCAAGAGTGTTACTTATTAGTTCGACGTTTCGCAGGAGAACGCGAAGCCCAGCGCCTGTTACAACGCAACACCAAAGACAACCAAAGCGAATTGCAGCGTTTAGCGCCGATTAATGTAATTCAAGCCACTGAGCGCAGCCTGGCAGCAGTATTAGGCGGCGCTTCGATGCGTTTAATTATGGATGCCAGTGGTCGACATGGCCGTTTGCCGATGGAAACCGTTGAACGCTTTGTCGACGAAGCCAGCCAAGTTTTTCGCTTTAATCAGAATTTATTGCTCTCCACTATTGATAACATCAGCCAAGGTATCGCCGTAGTCGATGCCGATCAACGCGTTATTGCCTGGAATCAGCGCTATATCGAGATGTTTGATTACCCACCGGCGATGGTCGAAGTAGGTCGCCCAGTTGCTGAGTTAATCCGTTTTAATATGCAACGCGGTTTAATTGATAGCGCCGATATTGAAAGCGAAGTGGCTAAACGCATTGGCTTTTTACGCCAAGGCAGTCAATATCGGGTGCAGCGCGAACAACAAGATGGTCGCGTGTTAGAGATACAAGGTAACCCCTTACCCGGCGGCGGCTTTGTTACTACCTATACCGACATCAGCTCTTTTATTGCCGTGCAGCAACAATTAGAGCAAAGTAATCAACTACTTGAACAACGCGTAGCCGAGCGCACCAGCGCCCTACAGCAGTTAAATGCTCAATTACAACAAACCCAACAGCAGCTCGAAATAAGTACGCAAGCCAAAACCCGTTTTTTTGCTGCCGCTGGGCACGACTTAATGCAGCCTTTTAATGCCGCGGCTTTATTCGCTAGCTTGTTACGGCAAAAAGTGACGGAACCCGAATTAAAACAATTAAGTGAAAACTTGAGCCACTCCCTCAATTCTGCCGAGGAATTACTGACGGCTATCCTCGACTTAACCAAACTCGATTCAGGGGTAATTAAAGCACGTCATCAACCGGTGAGTGTGCAAATATTGTTAGAAGACATTGCCCGTGATGCCACCATTTTAGCCGAGAAAAAGGGCTTAAAATTTAAGCTGCATAGCACAAAACTAGTAGTGAATACTGATCGCAAACTGTTAAAACGTGTCCTACAGAATTTACTGGCGAATGCCATCCGTTATACCCCTGCAGGAAAAATTGTTTTAGGTGTGAAACGCCGCGGCGAGCAACTACAAATTTGTGTATTGGATACCGGTGTTGGTATTGCGCTGGCCGATCAGCAGCGTATTTTTGAGGAGTTTCAACAAGGTAGCCAACCCGATCAAAAAGGCTTAGGTTTAGGCTTAGCGATTTCTCACCGGATCAGCGCTATTTTAAATCACACCTTAACGGTGCAATCGGTGGAAGGCCGCGGCAGTTGCTTTAGCTTGTTATTACCTCGCGCCCACTTGGTACCGGCACCGCTTGAGAGCACTGCAACAATTAGCGATATTAGTGCCAGCTTTGCTGGGAAAAAAGTACTGCTACTTGATAACGAACCACAACTGCTGCATGCCGTCGCTGCGTTATTGCAAAGCTGGCAATGTGAAGTGCTCGCTTTACAACAGCCTGGTGATGTTCTAGCCGCACTACAACAAGGCTTTCAACCCGATCTCTGTTTATTTGACTATCACCTCGATAATGGTGCTACCGGTATCGACGTTGCGATTCAATTAACCAGTCACTTTGCCCTCAGTGTTCCAGTGATCATTCACTCTGCTGATCATGATCAATTAATCCGAGAACAAGCACTAAGTAGCGGTTTCTATTTCTTGCTGAAACCTCTGAAACCCGTCGCATTAAAACGTTTATTTCAGCGTCTATTAAAATAGCGCCAGCCCTCTTCGTTTAAAACTTAAATAACATCCTTTTTATAATTACGCGGCATTAACAATAATGTTTTTATAAAAAATTATTCTGTTGATTTGCTTTACGACTTTCAAGCCATAAACTATCTTAAAAATCACTTTTAATTAACAATAAAATGACAAATGAGCCAGCAGCCTTTATTTAGACAAGCCGCACTGAAACAGCAAGCGCAGCGCTTAGAGGGAGAGGTGGTGATCGCCCAACCGCTCAGTAGCACTGTGCTGACAGTCAGTTTATTAGTGCTGGTTTGCGGTATTGTCATTTTTTTAGCTCAGGCTGACTTTAATCGTAAAGCCACCGTCAATGGTTATTTGCAGCCAGATATGGGTATCGCCAAGGTGCATGCCGCACGTGCAGGAGTGATCAGTGAACTTTATGTTGCAGATGGCGCTATGGTCAGCCAAGGTCAACCGCTACTGTTAGTTAATGTACCGGACTATTTAGCCGAAGGCAGTAGCTTAGTCGGTAGCTTAAGCTTGAGCTTACAACAACAGCAACAATTACTCACCGCTCGACGCGAACAGCTAGTACTGCACTATCAACAGCAGCAACAAGAATTGCAAAGCCGCATGGGTTATCAGCAGGCACTATTGGCTGAACAACAGCAGCAAACCGCCCTGGTTGCCAATCGGCTGCAACTGCAACAACAACGCTTAGATAAGCTGAGCAGCTTGCAAGCAAAAGGCGCCATTAGCGAGCTGGATTGGCAAGTACAACAAGAAAACCTGCTGTTATTAAAACAACAAGTCACTGAACAGCAATTAACGCGGCAAAGTCAGCTCGCCGCACTGTCACAACTTGAGGGTCAGCTGCAGCGTTTACCTACGGAGCAACAGCAGCAACTCGCTTTATTAGAGGCAGAATTTTCACGGCTGCAGCAGCAACAATTAGAGCTACAAGCGCGTAATCAATTGCTGATCACTGCCCCAGTCAGCGGCCGAGTCACCAATTTAGTCGCCGAGCTAGGTAAATATACCCACAGTCATTTACCACTTTTAACTATCTTACCGGAGCAAGCACAGCTCCAAGCTATTTTGCTGGTGCCCACCCGTGCTTTTGGGTTTGTTAGCCCAGGCCAGCGCACTCGCTTACGCTTTGACGCCTTTCCTTATCAGCGTTTTGGTTTATATGAGGGCGAAGTGTTAACAACCGGTGAGGCGATTTTGTTACCGAATGAAGTGGAAATGCCAATTGCTATTCAAGAGCCCGTCTACCGCGTTGCGGTAGCACTGGACTCGCAAGAGATCCGCGCTTACGGCAGCAGCGTCCCGCTGCAATCGGGCATGCTGCTAAGCGCAGATATCGTGCTTGAGCAACGCAGCTTATTAAGCTGGTTGCTAGAGCCGATTTTCAGCCTGAAAGGGCGTCTTTAACCTTAACTGTAATCGTCTCTAGGAGAGATATTATGCAAGAACTTACATTTGAGCAAGTTGAAGAAGTGAGTGGTGGTGGACATTATGGCGCTATCGCAGGAGGCATAGGCGGTGCTGTCACAGGAGCAGCTGGCGGAATGAAAATAGGAGCAACCATAGGTGCAAAAATTGGCGCTGTTGGAGGACCAGCAGGTTCCGTTATTGGAGCAGCAGTTGGAGCGGGCATAGCTGCATTAACAGGAATTATAACTGGTCATCTTCTGACTAAAAATTAACTCAAGGAGAGAAATATGAGAAATTTACAAATTTCTGAGTTAAATCAAGTATCAGGTGGTAATTCCCCAACTAATCTAGCAGCAGGTATCGCGGGAACCACCTCAGGGTTGGCCACTGCAAAAGCCGGTGCTGCTATTGGAGCAAAAATAGGTGGAATTGCAGGTCCTATAGGGCTTGGTGTAGGGATAGTCTTAGGTTCAGTAGTTGGTACATTTGTTTATTTAGCTAACAAATAAACATTAGAAGAAGGTGGCAGCCACCTTCTTCTTCTTAAGGAATTTAAAATGAAAGATTATTTACCAATAACATTTTTAATGCTTTTTTTTATAAGTCTAGGGCTTATAAACATCTTCCAAAAAATAAATGAAGATCTACCACTTACAAAGTTAGATTACATTATCCCAATGATATTTCCTATCGGACTTATATTTATCGCATTTATTATATTAATAGTAAAATTATCTATACCAAAAAATAAAGAAGATAAAGAAAAATAGCAAAGTCGCAATTAAAAAATGCAAAACCTAAACAAAATTCAATTTCGCTTTATACAAAAAACTAAAAAAGTAGATGAGGGAATTATGGACCATATCGATATAAATTCATAAAAATCCAAAAACTCCAACATTAGTTCACTGATCGATCTTAGTCATTTTTTATTAAGCGAGATGCACAACTGTGCTATTCCCATTTAAATTATCTAATAACTTTTTAAAATGATCTACCAATCCGAAGCCGCTGAATGCGGGCTCGCCTGTATGGCGATGATTGCTAACCACCATGGCCATCAGCTGGATCTCACCACGCTGCGCAATCGCTATAGCGTGTCATTTAAAGGTGCGAATTTGCAGCAACTGATGGTGTTGGCTAATCAGTTGAGACTGGCAGGTCGCGCACTTAAATTGGAACTAGAAGATCTCGCTAAGTTAAAAACGCCCTGCATTTTGCATTGGGAAATGAACCACTTTGTGGTGCTGCGTAAAGTGCATCGAAACGGTATTAGTATTCTCGATCCGGCCATGGGAGAACGGCGATTGTCGTTAAAAGAGGTAGATAAAGCCTTCACCGGTGTTGCGCTGGAGCTTACGCCCACCTCAGAATTTAGCCAGGTTGATGAACGGGTAAAACTCAAACTCACCGCCTTTTGGCAAAAAGCCGCTGGCTTATGGCCTTCATTATCTAAACTTTTTATCTTGTCATTATTGTTACAGCTGTTCTTGCTGGCATCCCCTTACTACACCCAACTCGTGGTGGATGAAGTATTAATTAGTCATGATAAGCCATTGCTCATTGTGCTCGCTTTGGGTTTTGGCTTATTAGTGTTAATTCAAGTCGTTACCCAAACGCTGCGTGGTTGGGTGGTGCTGCACTTAGGCTCGGTATTAAGCGTACAAATGGCCACCAATTTAATGCGCCACTTATTACACCTGCCGCTGAGTTATTTTGCTAAACGCCATATGGGCGATGTCGTATCACGCTTTGGCTCGCTGCATGCCGTGCGAGAGTTATTTACCAACAGCTTAGTAGAAGGTGTTATCGACGGTATTATGGCCTTAGCTGTGCTAATTATGATGTATTTATACAGCCCAAAACTGGCGTTAGTGGTGGTGATTGCCGTTATGCTTTATGCCGCTATCCGTTTTCTACTTTATCGCCCACTGCATCAACTGACTGAAACCAGCATTATGGCCAGCGCCAAAGAGCAAACCAACTTTATGGAATCGGTACGCGGCATGCAAAGCATCAAATTGTTTGGGCAACAAGCTCAGCGCTTAAATGTCTGGCAAAATCGCTATGCTGATGCGATTAATCAAAATTACCGTTTAGGCAAATGGCAACTTGGCTGGCAAAGCACCAATCACCTGTTATTTGGCGTTGAAAATGTGCTGGTAGTCTATCTTGCCGCATTAACTGTGATGAGCGGCGACATGACCGTTGGGATGCTATTTGCTTTTATCGCCTATAAAAGTCAGTTTACTAACCGTACCGCAGCGCTGATTGATAAATTGATTGAAATAAAAATGACGCGTTTACATCTCGACCGTTTAGCCGATATTGCCTTAACCGAACAAGAACGAGAGGGCCTGACTAACCCTTACCGAACCATCAGCGGCAATTTGACGCTTACCGATCTGCAGTTTCGCTATGCCAGCAATGAGCCTTGGTTATTTAACCAGTTAAATTTAACCGTGAAAGCTGGCGATAATATTGCCATTATTGGCCCTTCTGGCACGGGCAAAACCACGTTAATGAAATTAATGCTGGGGTTATTAACGGCCGAAAACGGTAAAGTTTTGGTAGATAGCATTGAAATAACACAGCTAGGCTTGCGCCATTACCGCAGTCAAATCGCTGCGGTGATGCAAGACGATCAACTGTTATCCGGTAGTTTGGCAGAAAATATCAGCTTTTTTGATCCCGAGTTAAATATGCAGCAGGTGCATGAGGCGGCCCAATTGGCTGGGATCCATCATGATATCAGTGCCATGCCGATGGGGTATAACAGTTTGGTGGGGGATATGGGCAGTTCCCTGTCGGGTGGCCAAAAACAACGCGTTTTGCTGGCCAGAGCACTGTATCGTAAACCGAAGATTTTGTTTATGGATGAGGCCACCAGCCATTTAGACGTACAATTAGAGCACTATGTTAATCAGGCTATTAAGCAACTTAATATGACGCGTATTATTATCGCGCACCGGCCAGAAACCATATTGAATGCCGCACAGATCTATTTATTACAAGATGGTCAGTTACTAGAGATTACCCAGCAATACAAAGCGCAGTTTCAGCTTGCGACTGAGCCTACCTAACAAAAACGTACTGATTAGTCATACTGTTCAGGTAGTTTTAACTTCTCAAATAAGATACCGGCCAAGGTACGATTATTGACATTAAGTTTGCGCAAAATCGCCGACACATGCTGCTTGATCGTGGTTTCTTGCACATTCATTTCATAGGCAATTTGCTTATTTAACAAACCATCGGCAATCATTTTTAACACCCGAAACTGCTGTGGGGTGAGTTGTTCTAGCCGCTGCGCAAAGTCATGATCAATTAAAGCACGGGCGTTTTTCACATCATCGGCTAACTCGGTGGGTAACCAGGTATCGCCATTGGATACGGCATTAATGGCTTCAGACAATAATTCTAGCGGTGCTGATTTAGGAATATAAGCAGCCGCACCGAGTGCCAGTGCTTGCTTAATAATCACCGGATCTTCTTCTGCAGACACCATGATAACCGGCACATCAGGATATTCTGTACGAAGTGCGGTAAGGCCCGTGAAACCGTCGGAACCTGGCATTTTTAAATCAAGAAAAATAAAGTGAGTATCAGGATGTTGACGGAGTAAGGGCCAAACTTGCTGCATGGTTTGTGCCTGCAACAACAAGGCATCTTTACCTAAAATCGCCGCGCAAGCTTGCGACAGTGCAACGCGGAACAAGGGGTGGTCATCAGCAATAATAGCAATCATAACAATACTTCAGGACAATTTTGCCCATAATGAACCGGGGCTTTCGCCCCGGCAAGGTTTTTCTAGATTAGAAACGATAGCCAACAGTCAAACTTACTGTCCGTGGGTCAATGTAATAACCGGTAATCGTCTGCTCACCCGCTAACAGCGCAAAGTTGTAACCGGCAATACGCGCTTGCTTATCACCTAAGTTTTTACCCTGTAGCGACACATCCCAGAAACCATCATTTGAGTACCAGTTTACGCCGGCATTAATCAAGGTATAGCCGCCGTAATCAAGTACTGAAGGTACTTCAAAAATTTGCGTCGCGCCGCGATACGCTAAGTTAGCATTAAACACTAAGCTACCAAAATCGGTTTCTACGGTGTAACGGCTCGCTAAAGTTGCCGTTAATTCTGGCGTATTAGCAAATCCCCAAACATTAGAGACATCCACCACCGCTTGCGATACTGGGTCAAAGAACTCTACTTTGTTAAACGACGCGTCAATGTAACCGACAATCGCGGTGATTTCCAAATCACGGGTTGCTGCAAATAAGGCTTCCACTTCAGCACCGTTAATATCGGCGCTGGCCGCGTTTAATACTTGCGAGGCAACGTTATTACCTACCGCACGTTGCACGGTAACTTGCATATCTTCATAAGAAGAATGGAAGACCGCCGCATTCATACGTAAACGCTGATCTAACCATTCACTTTTTATACCAAACTCATAGGTATCAACGGTTTCTTCTTGGTATGGGTCGGTGGCGTTAGGGTTAACAATTTCAACCGCACGCATATCAAAACCACCCGATTTAAAGCCATCGGTGTAGCTCACGTAATACATTAAATCATTACTGTACTGGTACTCTGCACCTACACGTGGTGAGAAATGGCTAAAACTTTCGCTACCGCTAAAATCGGTTTGTACTTGTAATAAGGTACCTGGCGCAGCAGCATCACGTGGGCCTTTGTAGCCCAAATACAATCTGCGGTCTAAGGTCGCATCTTTGTCATCTTTGGTGTAACGACCGCCCGCGGTTAACGATAGCTTGTCAGTTAACTCGTAAGTACCTTGAGCATAAGCGGCAATACTGTCGGTGTCTACACAACCGCCATTTTCGACAGTCACACCTGCACCAGCCACAATAACAGTACCGAAGGCACCGCAGGCTTCACCGGTGTAATAATATAAACCCGAGGCCATTTTAAACTTATCGCCACTAAATAATAACTGCAGCTCTTGAGAGGTTTGCTCATCTTCGTAAAACGCCGGTACATCTAAAGACTGTAATGGCGTAGAGTCAAAATCAATATTGGTATCGGTAACACCTTTGCGTCTGGCGGTCACCGATTTCACCGTCCAGTTATCGTTAAGATCCCACGTTAAGGTTAACGATTGACCTTCCGTATCCACTTTGTTGTCAGCGGGCATACTGGTATAGGAGTCATACACGCTGTCAGTTAATGGCTGATTAGGAACCAATAAACTTGGCGTTAAACGAAAGCCGCCTTTTGAATTCGACTTATCGACTGTTTTATCGGCGCTGAAGCGCACGCTAAAATTGTCTGCGGCATTCCACTGCACACTCACACGGCCAGATTGCACATCTTTGTCGTAGTTATCAGCACCGGTATTTAAATAAGTACCAAAACCATCACGGTTAAAGCTGGCAATGGCGCCGCTGACAAATAAGTTATCCGTTAAACCGACCTGGCCCGATACTTTAAAATCTTGCTGATTATCAGTACCGATGGTACCGCGCACAGCAAAAGCCGTATCGCCGGTTAGTTCTTTAGTAACATATTTAACCGCACCACCAATGGTATTACGACCATATAAGGTACCCTGTGGACCACGCAGAACTTCAATGCGTTCTACATCATAAACATCTAAGGCTGCACCTTGCGGGCGAGCCATATATACGTCATCAATGTAAATACCTACGCCAGGCTCAAAACCCCATAACGGATCTTGCTGACCAATACCACGAATATAAGCCGTTAAAGTGCTATTAGTACCGCGTGATACTTGCAAAGTGGTGTTCGGTGAGTATTGCTGAACCGACGTAATATTATCGATACCACGCTGGGCTAATTCTTCTTCACCAAGTGACGTTACTGCCACGGGTACCGTTTGTAAGTTTTCTACTGTGCGTCGAGCAGTCACTTCAATCCGTTCTAATTTTACTTCATCGTCATTGCTGTTGCTTTCTTGAGCGAAAGCAGGCGCCATTAAACAGCTGCTTACGGCTAATGCCAAGAGACTGGGTTGAAAGAAGCGCGGGTAGATCGTTGAAGCTTGCTCAATCTTATTATTCTTGGCCATGGGGCTCTCCTGTTGATTGCAGATGTTGCTGTCTATTTGGAATTATAGATTTGTAAGTTCTTATCCATAGAGTAGCCGTGATCGCAGAAATATTAACCTGTACCTTAGTACTATGGTGAGGCAGAGCAGACTGTATCAGACTAAGAAAAAATAAAAACAAGGATTACTCCATGTTAAGTCTGTTCGGATTATTACTGGGTTTAGGTTTACTCATCGTGTTAACGATGCGCGGCTTCAACCTCTTCATCACCGCCCCACTCTGTGCGCTGTTGGTGGCGTTAACAAACGGTATCCCCTTTTGGCAGCTAAACGATAAGCTCGATTTTGTGCATGGTTATATGGCAGGCTTCTCTAGCTTTGTCGCCGCGTGGTTCCTGATGTTTTTACTCGGCTCCTTATTTGGTAAGTTGATGGAACACAGCGGTGCGGCAGATGCAGTCGCCTTGGCGATTGTCAAACGACTAGGCCATACCCGCGCTGTGTTAGCCATTGTGTTAGCGTGTGCCGTATTAACCTATGGTGGTGTCAGTTTATTTGTCGTGGCTTTTTCTGCTTACCCCATGGCGGTGAGCTTGTTTAAAGGGGCCAATTTACCACGGCGCTTTATTCCAGCCACACTAGCCTTGGGCTCTGTGACCTTTACCATGACGTCAGCAGGCTCTCCAGAAATTCAAAACTGGATCCCAATCCCATATCTTGGCACCACCCCTTACGCTGGGTGGCAAGTCAGCATCATAGTCGCGGTTTTCATGGCGGTTGGCGGCTATTTAGCGCTGATGTGGATGATCAAAAATGCACAAGCAAAGGGTGAGCAATTTGTCAGTCGCGCCAGCGATCCGACGGTTACCGATAAACCGTTACCGCATTGGCTAACGGGGTTAATTCCTTTATTAGTGGTGTTAGTGACCTCATTTTTATTACACGACAGTTTACAGCAAGCAGCCTTAATTATTGCCCTAACCGGTGGTGTCGTTAGTTTGTATTTATTAACCTTCCGTTTTATTCACAACCCTGGCGCGGCTACCAATGAAGGCGTGCTAGGTGCGTTACTCGCTATCGGTAATACCGCTGCCGTTGTCGGTTTTGGCGGTGTGGCTAAGCTAACGCCCGCGTTTAATCAAGTGGTTGAATATATGACGCATTTACCTGGCCCAGAGTTAATTGGTGCGGCGGTCGCGGTCAGTGCCATTGCAGGGTTAACCGGCTCGGCCTCGGGCGGTCAAGTTATTGCGTTACCTGAAATTGCGCCGACTTATTTAGATCGCGGTGTCGATGCCGAACAACTTCACCGTGTCGTGGCGATCTCATCCGGCGCACTCGACTCACTGCCGCATAATGGCTATGTCGTTACGACTATCCGTGCTATCTGTGGCGAATCACATCAAAATGCTTACTGGCCGGTCGCCGTGGTTAGCGTATTGATGCCGGTACTTGGTGTGATATTAGCCATTACCTTGTTTCAATGGTTTTAAGGAAAACAGTTATGCGTTCTATTTATTCTTTGCTGCTAGCCAGCTTATTGCTGTTAAGTAGCTGCAGTTCAGCTGAGCCATTACTCGTTACTAAACAAGCGTTTAGCATTGATAACTTTAAAACCGATAATGGCCAAATTATTCATCCGGTAAAAGTAGGTTGGGAAGCCTATGGCAAGCTTAACGCTGATAAGTCTAATGTGATTCTTATTACACATTTTTTTTCTGGCACGTCGCATGCTGCCGGTAAATATCATGCGGATGACGCCGCACCGGGTTATTGGGATGCGATTATCGGCCCTGGCAAAGCCATTGATACTAATAAGTTTTATGTAATAAGCGTCGACACACTCGTCAATGCTAATGTGTATGATCCTAATGTGATTACCACGGGGCCTGCAACCATCAACCCTGCCACCGGCAAGCCCTGGGGATTAAGCTTTCCCGTTGTCACCGTCGGTGATTTTGTCGAAGTGCAGCGCCATTTATTAGATAGCCTCGGTATTAAAAAACTGCATGCGGTAATTGGTGCATCAATGGGCTCTTTTCAAGCGATTGAATGGGCGGTGCGCTACCCAGAGCGGGTTGAACGCTTATTACCGGTGATTGGCACAGCATACATTGATGCCTGGGCTGCGGTGCGCTTAGAGCGCTGGGCTTACCCTATTAAACACGATCCCGCTTGGAATAAGGGTGATTATTATGAACAAGGTCAGCCCCGTGCCGGTTTAGCCACTGCCGTGGCTTATATTACGCAAGACGCGCTTTATCCAAGCAGTTTTAATGCACGTTTTCCTGCTCCTGCTACAGATCGCGCGCCGCACAATGATATTTTGGCGCCTTTTTCAGCTTGGCAACAGTTGATGGAACAAGCCGCCACGCGTGCCAGTGTGCAAGATGCCAATCATATTCTTTACCTCATTCGAGCATCGCAGTTATTTCGCGCCGGCATGGGCGATAACTGGCAAGCGGCATTAGCCAAAGTGACGGCGAAAACGCTGTTTTTACCGGCGACGGGTGATCAATTATTACTAGCGGAGATGTCGAAACAAAGCGTTGCGGTAATGAATCAAGACAATGCTACTTATGCTGAAATTCCCGGGCAATTTGGTCATTTAGATGGCGTGCTGAATATTAGCGCTGTTGCTGACAAGATCGCGGCATTTTTACGTTAAGCCAACTTTTTCCCTGGAGGTGCGGCTAGTAAAGCGCGCCTTTTTTCTTTGCTCGTGCTCTGCTAAACTCAATTCAGATAACACTGTGTTTACAGGGATAAGCTTTCTTGTGAGTCACTTTTTCGGCAAAATCTCACACTACGTTTTTTTAATAAACAGCCTGCTTTTCTGTTCAAGTCTTTCTGCAACCCCTTTAACTCATAACCCGATAATCTTCGCTAGCAGCGAATATCCGCCACATTATGGTACTGATCTTGTCAAGCAAGGTGTGGTTATTGAGATTGTGCGGCGCGCCTTTGCCAAACAACAACTCAATATTGACGTGGCATTCATGCCTTTTGCCCGCGCGATGCATGATACTAAACAGGGATTGTATTCTGGGGTGATTGCCATTTGGTATACCGAAGCGCGTGCCGAGAAATGGCTGTATTCCGAACCGATTTATGCCAATCACATTGTTTTATTTAAACGCAAAGCGGATTTCAGAGTAAAACAAAATCTTGACACCGTGTTAGCTGGCAATGGCACTTTGGGGTTCGTTACTGGTTATCTGCAACAGCCGTTACTGCAGCAAAGTAACTTGAGTAAAGTCAGTGTGGCTTCTGAAGAGCAACTGTTTAAAATGCTGGCGATGCAACGCGTGGACTTCGTCCCCGCAGATTTGCAAAGTGGCTTATATTTTTTCTCGCGATTACCTGTTGAATTACGGCAATCGGCAATAGATTGGCTGGAGCCAGCATTAGAAATCCACCCCATGCACCTCGCCTTTCCAAAACATCACCCTAATAGCGAATATTTAAAGCAGCAATTCGATCTGGGCTTGCAGGCCTTAAAAGACAGTGGCGAGTTTGCTGAATTACTGCATCAACTTTTGCCAGAGCCGAGCAAGTAACTCAGCCAGATATTTAAGTTAGCCTTGGAAACAGCACCAAGTGATCAAGATCAAGACGAATGCCAATATGCTCGCCAATCGCATGATTGTGATGACTTAGCGCTAAACAATAAACTTGCTCGTTGCCCGCTAACGCCAAGGTATACAGGATGTGCGAACCGCGAAAAGCTTTTTCCAACACAGTAGCTTGAATTGGGCTGTCATCATCATGCACAATGTCATCTGGCCGGATCAGGACATCAACTAAATCATCGGTCTGTACGTCCGTTAAATAACGTTGCCGAAAAACACCTAAACAGGTTTCAACTTGTTGCGCATCTAACATCTTGCCTGGCAACATCACGCCTCGTCCAACAAAGTCAGCCACAAACCGATTAACCGGTCGATGATACAACTCATAAGGGGTAGACCACTGTTGTAACTGGCCTTGTTGCATCACGCCAATCATATCTGCCATTGCAAAGGCTTCAAACTGATCGTGAGTGACTAATACCGCCGTGATATGTAATTGCTTTAAAATGATCCGAATATCCCGCGCTAACACTTCGCGAAACTCGGTATCTAAACTGGAGAAAGGCTCATCCAGTAATAACACCTTGGGCTCAGGAGCAAGGGCTCGGGCCAATGCCACCCGCTGTTGTTGACCGCCGGATAATTGATGAATATACCGTTTGCCCAGATCGGGCAAACCCACTAGCTGTAATAAACGGCTGACTTTCTCTGCTTTTTGCGCTTTATTAAAATCTTTTAAGCCAAAGGCAATGTTATCGGCAACAGTTAAATGGGGAAATAACGCAAAATCTTGAAACACCATGCCCACTTTGCGTAATTCAGGCGCCAACTGAGTTGTGCTATTACTCACCTGTTGACCTTGCAAGCGGATCACACCCGAGGCCGGCGCTTCAAAACCGGCAATTGCGCGTAAAATAGTGGTTTTACCACAACCAGAAGGGCCCACTAAACAGCCAATTTGGCCTTGGGCTAAAGTCAATGAAATGTCATTGACCACTTTATGAGGGCCATAAGCGACAGCCAGTTGCTCTAATGCCAACATTATTTGTTTCCTCGCATACGTTGCTCAGTGGAACGCGCTAAAATAATCACAGGTAACAGCCCCACCAATACAATAGCCAACGCAGGTAAGGCCGCTTCGGCTAAGCGCTCATCAGAAGCTAATTCATGCGCTCTCACCGCTAAGGTATTAAAATTAAAAGGTCGTAATAACAGCGTTGCGGGCAATTCTTTGAGTACATCAACAAACACCAGCAACAACGCTGTTAACACGCTACTGCGTAACAACGGTACATGCACGCGCCGCAGCACCTGCCAAGGCCCTAAACCTAAAGACCGCGCGGCATTATCCATATTAGGCTTTATTCGCGCTAAACCGGCTTCAATACCATGTAATGACACTGCCAAAAAACGCACACTGTAAGCTAACAGCAGCGCAAAAATAGTACCGGAAAACAGTAAACCGGTGCGGACACCAAACCATTGCTCGGCAAGTAAATCGATCCGTTGATCAAACCATGCCAAGGGGATCATCACGCCAATGGCAATGACCGTGCCAGGAACCGCATAGCCCAGCGCGGCTAATTGTACCGGGAATCGCACTAAAGGATCGTCGCGTAAACGTCGCGCATAAGCAAACAATAACGCCAGCAGTACCGACAACAAAGCCGCCGCCGCGGCCAAAGAAAAACTATTCCAAACTAATTGCCAAAAAGCACTATCCAAGGTGCGGTGCCAATTGCCAAGCGCCCAACTGGCTAACTGCCATGCCGGTAACAGAAAACCCAATAATACCGGCAGAGTGCACAACAGCAGAAATAAACATTGCCGAGCAAAGCTTACTTGGCGTAATGCCGCAGCACTGTGTTTTTGACCTTGATGATAATAACGCACTTTGCGCCGTGACCATTTCTCTAACAACAATAAAAACAGCACAAAACTGGTTAACAGCGCGGCGAGTTGCGCGGCGGCTAACGCATTACCCATCCCAAACCAGGTTCGAAAAATCCCCGTGGTAAAGGTAGGCACGCCAAAATATTGCACGGTGCCATAGTCGGCAAAGGCTTCCATCATCGCTAATGCCATCCCGGTTAAAATCGCCGGGCGCGCTAAAGGTAACGCGACTTGCCAAAAATGCTGCCGCGGCGTTAAACCTAAGGTGCGGCTCGCCTCAGATAACGACGCCGACTGCTCAGAAAAAGCATTACGTGCCAACATATAAACATAAGGATATAACACTAATGACAGCATCAATATCGCCCCACCCAACGAGCGGATCTCAGGAAACCAATAATCACCGTAAGACCAATCGAAAGTGTGACGTAATTGCTGCTGCACAGGGCCAGCAAAGTCAAGCATGCCGGTATAAGTGTAAGCAATGATATAAGCGGGAACGGCTAAGGGTAATAACAATAACCAGTCGAGATAACGTCGGCCAATAAATTGATATTGGCTAATCAGCCAAGCAGCGCCGGTGCCAATCGTTAAGGCACCTAAACCGGTTCCGCCAGCTAACAACAGGGAATTGAGAACATAATCAGGCAGAACGGTTTGGCGCAAATGCTGCCAAACCGCTGTTTGCCAAGAGAATAAACTGGCGAATACCATCATTACCGGCAGCGCCAACAACAAGGCGGGCAGTAATACTGCCCAGCGCCAACGATTAAACAGCGGTATTCTGAACAACGATGACGGCTCCTACTACGACGGGTAGTTTAACGCCAGCCAGCGCGGTCCATCACCCGGATCGCTTCGGCATTAAACTCGCCTAACTGTTCTAACGGTAACTCATCGGCTTTGAAGCGACCAAATTGCTCTAGCACTTTACTGATGTTAACGTCACTACGAACAGGGTATTCATTATTGACGTCAGCATACCAGTGCTGCGCTTCTGGCTCTACCATATATTCTAGCAATTTCAGCGCATTCGCTTTATTAGGAGCAAAAGCGGCTACACCCGCGCCTGAAATATTAATATGTACGCCATTATCTTGCTGATTAGGCCAGAAAATACGCATTTTTGCTGCCGCCGCTTGTTCAGCGGGATCAGTTAACATACCGGCTAAGTAGTAAGTGTTGGCTAAAGCGATATCACATACACCCGCTGCTGCGGCTTTGATTTGATCACGATCGCCACCCTGTGGTGGACGTGCAAAATTGGCCACTAACCCTTTAGCCCACTGCTCGGCTACCGCAGCGCCATCATGTGCAATAATAGAAGCAACATGAGATTGGTTATAGATGTTATTTGAAGAACGCACGCAAATTTTACCTTTCCACTTCGGATCAGCGAGATCTTCCATAGTCGATAATTGTGCCGGATCTACCTTCCCCTCAACATACATAATGGGCCGAGCTCGAACGGTTAAGCCATACCAAACACCGGCAGTATCACGTAATGTGCTAGGAATAGCGCTCACTAATTTGTCTGAGGTAACACCTTGCAATACCCCCTGCTCTTTCGCTCGGGTTAAACGGCCGACATCGGTCGTCAGAAGTAAATCAGCTGGGCTATTGCGGCCTTCACTACGCATACGCGTAATCAATTCATCGGCATTACCCGTAATTAAATTAACCTTAATACCCGTTTGTACGGTAAAGGTATCCAGTAAAGGCTTGATCAGTTCTTCTTGCCGCGCAGAGTACACATTGACTTCATCGGCATAGGCCGCAGCAGTATGGAATAAACAAGAAGTAAGACCGGCAGCAACTAACAGGGTGACAGAATTGAATTTCATTACAGCTCCACGAGATGATGATCCTAAGGCGCACATCTAAACACAAATAATAACAATTCGCAATAAGTACATATTGGTTTGAAGCTAAATTCACCACGAAAGCACTTAACTTCAAGGCTAAAGCACCCCAATAAAATAGCCCTGTCATGACAGGGCTATAACAAAGAATGCATCACTTGGCTTGCTCGCTTACCGAAACTAGCTCTTTTGCAGCCGATTATTGTGCTGCTGAAAATCAGGCACTGAACGCTGATAATCTTGCTGGTAAAGACTTGAATGTACGATAAAATCCGCTGTGGCGACATTACAAGCCACCGGAATATTCCATACTACCGCTAAACGAATTAACGCTTTAACATCAGGATCATGTGGCTGTGATGACAAGGGATCCCAAAAAAATATCAGCCAATCAATGTGTTGTTCCGCAATTAAAGCACCGATTTGTTGATCGCCACCCAGCGGACCACTGGCCATACATCGTACCGGTTGTTGTAACTTTTCACTGATCAGCTTTCCGGTGGTACCGGTTGCAATAAGTTGTTTATCGGCAAAAAAAGACTGATGTTTTTCGATCCATTCGAGTAATGCAGCTTTTTTACCGTCATGTGCTACCAATGCGATTGTTTTCATGATTATTCTCCAGTACTTAGCGTATTAGCATACTCAGTTTAAAACAAACAGGCAAAAAAAAGCCCCGACAAGCGGGGCAAAACAACCAAGGTCCACGTATAACATCATTATTGGTCTGGTATTAACTGCAACACTGCTGCAAATTAATCACCACTAACCACTTCATTCAGGGAGACGAATTAATTCGCCTCAACAATTCGTTTCATTGCCGTCATATAACCGCGTAATTTCTTACCAACCACTTCTACCGGGTGTTGGCGAATGGCTTCATTTACAGCGATAAGTTTTAAGTTATCAACGCCATTTTGGCTGCTGCTTAAACCTTTACCAATCAGTTCACTGCTCATGGCGTTTACTGTATCGCGTAACAGTGGAATAGCAGCGTGCGCAAACAAGTAATTACCATATTCAGCGGTATCTGAAATGACCACGTTCATTTCGTATAAACGCTTGCGCGCAATAGTATTAGCGATCAGCGGCGTCTCATGTAAAGACTCGTAGTAAGCCGATTCAGCGATAATTCCTGCATCAACCATCGTCTCGAAAGCCAATTCTACGCCGGCTTTTACCATGGCAACCAGTAAGATGCCGCGGTCAAAAAACTCTTGTTCAGCGATTTTTTCATCCGACACGGGTGCTTGTTCAAAACCGCTGTCTAAGGTTTGTTCACGCCAAGTCAGTAAGTTTTTGTCATCATTATGCCAATCGGCCATCATGGTGCGTGAAAACTCACCGCTGATGATATCGTCCATATGTTTTTCAAATAATGGCCGTAAAGTCAGTTTTAACTCTTCTGCTAAATCAAAGGCTTTTAACTTCGCCGGATTGCTCAAACGGTCCATCATGTTGGTGATGCCGCCGTGTTTCAGCGCTTCGGTAATGGTTTCCCAGCCAAATTGAATTAATTTTGCTGCGTAGCCGCTTTCCATGCCATCTGCCACCATCTTGTCGAACGCTAAGATGGCACCTGTTTGTAACATGCCGCACAGGATGGTTTGTTCACCCATTAAGTCAGATTTAACTTCCGCAACGAATGACGATTCCAACACACCAGCACGATCTCCACCGGTAGCCGAAGCGTAAGCCTTAGCAATTTCTAAACCTTGGCCTTTAGGATCATTCTCTGGATGCACGGCAATTAAAGTAGGTACACCAAAGCCACGTTTGTACTCTTCCCGTACTTCAGTACCAGGGCACTTAGGCGCAACCATCACTACAGTGATATCCGGACGAATTTGCTTACCTTCTTCAACAATATTAAAGCCATGTGAATAAGCTAAGGTTGCACCTTGCTTCATCAGTGGCATTACCGCATCAACCACGCTGCTGTGCTGCTTGTCTGGTGTTAAGTTTAAAACTAAATCCGCTGCTGGAATTAATTCTTGATAAGTGCCTACTTTAAAGCCATTGCTGCTGGCTTTTTGAAACGAGGCGCGCTTTTCAGCAATCGCTTCAGCACGCAAAGCATAACTAATGTTTAAGCCAGAATCGCGCATGTTTAAGCCTTGGTTTAGGCCTTGCGCACCGCAACCTACGATAACAATGTTCCAGTCTTTAATTAAAGCGCATCCGTTAGCAAACTCGGCTTTGTCCATAAAACGACAACGGCCTAATTGACTTAATTGCTGACGTAAATTTAAGGTATTAAAGTAGTTACTCATAATGTTCTCGGAATTCTTAGTCTGTCTCAGCCACGCTGAGCAGTAGCAGTATGCTGCGGCCTTATTGCCCTGTACTGCTTTAATGAACTCAGTTTAACTACAGACGTATATTGCGTGAAGTGATATATTTTCAATTCTGTATTTCATTTGTTGCAACAGAGGCATTATGGACCTACGCAGTGCTCAGCTTTTTTTACATTTAGCATCTAGCCTAAACTTTGCTAAAACCAGCGAGCAAATGTTTGTTAGCCCCTCAACATTAACGCGCGTGATCCAACGTTTAGAGGATGAACTTGATACCTGTTTATTTGAACGAGACAAACGCTCAGTTCACTTAACGGCTGCCGGTGAGCGAGTGCAACGTTTTGTGCGCGTATGGTTGGATGAATGGCATCAATTACAACTAGACTTGCAACTGGCGAGTGCAGAATTAAGCGGCACTATCCGGATTTTTTGTACAGTGACAGCCAGTTACAGTCACCTGCCTGCTTTACTCGATAAGTTTCGCTTGCAATGCCCAAAAGCTGAAATCCAATTAACCACCGGCGATGCCGCCTCGGCCATAGAGCGGATCCGTGCAGATGAAGCTGATGTGGCAATAGCCGCTTATCCTGAGTCCTTTCCTGCTAATTTATTTTTTCAAAGTATTGCGAGTATCCCTGTTTACTTAATTGCACCGGTGATCCCTTGTAAAGTCAATGATTTGCTTAATCAACAACCTATTGCTTGGAACAGTGTGCCGATGATTTTGCCTGAACATGGCCCTGCCCGCAGTCGTTTTAACCAATGGTTACTGGATAAAGGCATCAGCCCGAATATTATTGCCAAGGTAGATGGACATGAAGCGATGGTATCGATGGTGGCACTAGGTAGTGGTATTACTATTGTGCCTGAGCCCGTATTTCAGCATAGCCCAGTACGGGATCGCGTAAGAATTTTAGAAACAAATTATGCTTACAAAGCATTGGATTTAGGGGTTTGTATGCTGCAGAAGCGACGGCTAGAGCCGTTAATTGCTGCATTTTGGCAGCTAGCACTGAAAAAGTGAGTGGCGATTTCAGGTGGTTTACCCACCTGAAATACCGTTTAACCGCTTATTACTTAATAACTTTAAGATGACTACCCCGACCAGGCTTTGGTGGCTCTGGGGTTGGTTCATCATCTAATGATTCTGGCAGGAAATCCTGCTCATCTTCATCGTCTTCTTCTAAGGTAAATACCGTACCTGCACCGTTTTCACGGGCATAAATCGCCAGTACCGCTTTTACCGGCACCGACAAAGCAAAGGGTTGCCCACCAAAGCGTGCATTAAAGGTGACAACGTCATTACCCAGTTGCAAATTACCCACCGCTGACGGCAGTACATTTAAGACAATTTGACCATTTTGCACAAATTGTTGTGGCACACGCACATCTGGATAGTTGGCATCTACCACCAAATAAGGTGTGCATTTGTTATCAATTATCCAGTCGTAAAACGCCCGTAACAAATAAGGGCGATTTGGTGTCATTTTTTGCATTACAGCTTAAGTCCCTTGCGGATCTCACGCTCTGCCTCAGTTAATGAAGCTTGGAAAGCGTCGCGTTCAAATATACGGGTCATGTAGGTTTTTAATTGCTTACTACCTGTGCCGTTTAATTCAATACCTAGTAAAGGTAAACGCCATAATAAGGCCGCCATGTAGCAATCGACTAAACCAAATTCTTCACTCATAAAAAACGGCGCTTCGCTAAATAAAGGCGCAATCGACAATAAGCCTTCTTTAAGTTCTTGTCTGGCAATAGCGGCATCTTCATGATCGTTTAATACCTTGTCAGCTAAGCTATACCAATCATTTTTAATGCGATACATCATCAGGCGAGCCTGACCCCGAGCGACCGGATAAACAGGCATCAATGGCGGGTGAGGAAAACGCTCATCCAAGTATTCCATAATGATGTCAGCTTGATAAAGCGCAAGTTCACGATCTAATAAAGTGGGCAGACTACCGTATGGATTCACTTCATACAGGTCTTCTGGCACGTTGTCTGGTGTTACCTGAAGGATATCAACAGTAACTCCTTTTTCTGCTAGCACGATACGGACCTGATGGCTGAACATATCGTCAACTGCTGAAAACAGTGTCATCACAGGGCGTTTATTGGCAATGATCGCCATGTATTCCTCCGGTTAATTTAGAAACAGCAAAGGGGCACTAAGGCCCCTGAGTACAGCTTAATGTATAACTGATATATTATTCGACATCTTTCCAATATTCTTTTTTCAGGAAATACGCCAGAACAAAGAAAATCAGTAGGAATATCATAACCTTAATGCCTAAGGCATGTGATTCAAGCTTGCTAGGTTCGCCAGAATAGACCAAGTAGTTGACTAAATCACCTACCGCACGATCGTATTCTTCGGTACTTAATTCACCCGAGCCATCAGTACGAATACCAACATACACTTCTGTTGGTTGACCATCGACTAAACGTGTCTCATAAGCACGGTAAGGAACACCTTGTAACTCTTGTAGTACATGAGGCATACCCACTAATGGGAATACTTTGTTATTCACACCAAATGGGCGGCTTTCATCAACGTAGAAAGTACGAAGATAAGTGTAAACCCAATCAGCACCACGCACTCGAGCCACGTTGGTTAAGTCAGGTGGCAATACACCAAAAGAAGTTTGCGCATAATCAGCCGGCATAGAGTTGGTAATATGATCACCTAACTTTTCACCGGTAAACATTAAATGTTCCATACCTAAATCTTCAGGGATCCCTAAATCTTTAAAGGTACGAGAATAACGCTGATACTGCATTTGATGGCAGCCTAAGCAGTAATTCTGGAACAACTTGGCGCCATTTTGTAATGAAGCCTGATCACGCAGATCAACAGGTGCTTTATCAAGCGGAATGCTTGGCCCGGCAGCGATTGCCAGCGATGAAGCAAACAAGGCGACCGCAGAAAGTAACGTTCTCATCATTATGTTAACCTCACTGGCAATGGCTTGGTTTTCTCATTTTTACTGTATAACCACAGCAAGCCGAAGAAGGCAAAATAGGTGAATGAGAAAAATTGTGAAAATAAGGTGTAAGTTGGTGTTGCGGGTAATACACCCAACACACCTAAAGCAACAAAGCTGATACAGAACACCACTAGATTCCAGCGATGTAACTCACAACGGTAACGCACTGAACGTACGGTGCCACGGTCAATCCACGGTAATAATGCTAACGCGATAATCGCAGCAAACATCGCTACTGCCCCCAGCAATGGGTCAGGAATAGCCCGTAAAATGGCATAAAACGGTGTGAAGTACCAAACCGGTGCAATATGGTCAGGTGTCTTCATCGGGTTGGCCACTTCAAAATTTGGCTTCTCTAAGAAGTAACCACCGCCTTCTGGCGCAAAGAAAATAACAAAAGCAAAAATCAGTAAGAAACCGGCCACGCCCACTAAATCTTTTACCGTGTAGTATGGGTGGAACGGGATAGCATCAACGATAATCTTCTTACCACCACGAGTGAAATACTGGTGGAAGGTAAATTTCTTATCTGCTGCAGTTTGCTCAACGCTACCATCGTTGTCGCGTTTAATGTCGATACCATCTGGGTTGTTCGAACCCACTTCGTGTAAAGCCATGATGTGTAAAAACACTAAGATGACTAAAACTAAAGGTAAGGCGATAACATGTAAGGCGAAGAAACGGTTTAAGGTAGCACCTGAGATAACGTAGTCACCACGGATCCACAAGGTTAAATCATCACCGACAAACGGGATAACCCCGAAAATAGAGATAATAACTTGCGCACCCCAGTATGACATTTGACCCCATGGCAGCATATAACCCATGAAGGCTTCTGCCATCAGCACTAAGAAAATCAGCATACCGAAAATCCACAGTAATTCCCGTGGCTTCTGATAAGAACCGTACATCATGCCACGTAGCATGTGTAGATAAACCACCACAAAGAACGCCGAAGCGCCCGTGGAGTGCATATAACGTAACAACCAGCCGTATTCCACATCACGCATGATGTATTCAACAGAGGCGAAGGCACCTTCGGCAGAAGGAACGTAATTCATAGTCAACCAAACACCCGTCAGGATCTGGTTAACCAGAACTAGAATGGCAAGCGAACCAAAAAAGTACCAGAAGTTAAAATTCTTTGGCGCTGGATATTGCACTACGTGCAAATTCATCTTATCCATAAAGGGTAAGCGATATTCAATCCAGCTCATCATATTTTTAAACATTAGACAGTCCCCTCGTCTTCACCAATTAATATGGTGTTGTCGTCAACGTACATGTACGGAGGAATTACCAAGTTAGCGGGTGCAGGTACGCCTTGGAAAACACGACCGGCCATATCAAATTTAGAACCATGACATGGGCAGAAGAAACCTGAGCGAATGCCTTCAGTTTGTGCGGCAAAGTCATCTGGCAAGTAGGTAGGAGAACAGCCTAAGTGCGTACAAATACCGACAGCAACAAGGATCTCAGGCTTGATTGAACGATGACGATTCTGAGCGTAAGCAGGTTGTTGTTCCACCTCTGAACCCGGATCACGTAAACGGTCTTCAGTTTCAGCTAGCTGAGCTAACATTTGTTCGGTACGTTTAACGATCCAAACAGGTTTGCCACGCCATTCAACACGAATCAGCTGACCAGGTTCGAGTTTGCTAATGTCTGCACTTACTGCAGCACCAGCTTGTTTCGCCCTCTCACTCGGATTCCAGGACGCAATAAAGGGCACAGCAACTCCTATGGCACCGACGCCCCCTACTACAGAGGTCGCAATGGTAAGGAAGCGGCGGCGACCATGATCTACAGGCGCATTGCTCATCCACTCATCTCCACATTAAACACTTAAACGATTAAAATTTAAGCGGCTGAAATTCAGCAATTATTATAAGTACACAAATATGTTCGATCATAATGAAAAGCCTTGCTTTACACAAGGATTAAGGCGAACTGAATGGCTAATATCTTAGTCTTAGTCATGCTTTAACAGTAATCCTTAGCATACAGTTGTGCAGCAAAAGCAGTAAAACAGGGGTAATTAACTTTATTTTTCGCGTTAGTTTAAATCTTAGCCAGTCTGGCTGCCAATAACTAAGATTGCAGACATAAAAAAAACCCGGTAAAAACCGGGCTTTTCGACATACCAGCGAATTAACGCTTTGAGTACTGTGGACGCTTACGTGCTTTACGCAGACCGACCTTCTTACGTTCAACTTTACGAGCATCACGCGTTACAAAGCCTGCTTTACGCAGTGCTGGACGCAGTGACTCGTCGAACTCCATCAGTGCACGGGTAATACCGTGACGGATAGCACCGGCTTGACCGCTGATACCACCACCTTTAACAGTGATGTATAAGTCGAATTTCTCGACCATATCAACCAGTTCTAACGGCTGTTTAACTACCATACAGGCAGTTTCACGGCCGAAGTACTCGGTCAGAGCGCGCTGGTTGATAACGATGTTACCTGAACCAGCTTTTAAGAAGACGCGGGCCGTTGAGCTTTTACGACGACCAGTTCCGTAGTATTGATTCTGTGCCATGTTATGCTCCGATTAAATATCTAAAATTTGCGGTTGCTGAGCCGAATGTTGATGCTCTGCGCCAGCGTAAACTTTTAACTTACGGAACATAGCGCGACCTAATGGGCCTTTTGGCAACATGCCTTTGATAGCAGTTTCCAAAACCATTTCTGGTTTCTTAGCAATCAATTTCTCGAAACTGATTTCCTTGATACCACCTGGGAAACCTGTGTGCGAGTAATATGTTTTTGCCTTAGCTTTATTACCAGTTACAACGACTTTCTCAGCATTAACAACGATGATGTAATCACCGGTATCAACGTGTGGCGTATATTCTGGCTTATGCTTACCACGTAAACGGGATGCGATTTCAGTTGCGATACGACCTAAAGTTTTGCCGTTTGCATCAACAACGTACCAGTCGCGGGTTACGCTTTCTGGTTTTGCAGTAAAAGTTTTCATCTAAACCTATTCCAAAAATAACTTAAGTTACACCTGACACTGTGCAGGGCTGATGCAGCAATGTCGTTATCGCACCCCTTCGAATGCAAAAACCGCCGGGCTAACGGCAGTATGAGGCTGTAACGTCGGCCGGGCGCGGATTATATATTAAACAATCTTAAAAATCAGCATTCATTTGCAAAAAAATTAACGGTTCAGCACATTTAAGGTAAATGTTCACTGGCCAGATAATCGTGTGACTGCATTTCTTGTAAGCGACTTAAGCAGCGCTTAAATTCAAAGCTGAGTAAACCGCCCTGATAAAGCTGCTCTAACGGCACTGTTGCAGAGATAATCAGCTTTACATGCCGCTCATAAAACTCGTCAACCAGTGCTAAAAAGCGCCGAGCGACATCGTCATTTTGTTGTCCCATCGTCGATACACCCGACAATAATACCGTATGGTACAGCCGGCTTAACTCGATGTAATCGTATTGACTGCGCGCCGTCTCGCATAACTCATTAAAGCTAAACCACACGATACCATCGGCTTCGGCCCTCGTGGTTAATAAGCGGTTGGCGACTTCAATTTTTACTGCTTGCTGACGAGGCTCAACTGATAACGCATGAAAATACTGCTGTAAATTAATGTCAGCTTGCTCATCTAGCGGATAATGATAAATCTCGGCCATTTCTAAAGTGCGTAAACGATAATCAATGCCACTATCGACATTGACAATTTTGGTGTAGCGCTTGATAAGTTCAATTGCAGGTAAAAAGCGTGCTCGCTGCAAACCATTGCGATATAAACCGTCTGGCTCGATATTTGACGTGGCCACTAAGGTAATGCCGCGCGCAAACAAGGCTTGCATTAAGGTGCCTAGAATCATCGCATCGGTAATGTCCGAAACAAAGAATTCATCAAAGCAAATAATATCGGTTTCCGCTTTAAAACGATCGGCAACCTTTTCGAGCGGATCGCTCACCCCTTTTAATGACTTTAATTCATCATGCACTCGGTGCATAAAGCGGTGGAAATGCACACGCATTTTACGTTTTGTCGGTAAACATTCAAAGAACGTATCGACCAAATAGGTCTTACCGCGGCCCACGCCTCCCCAGAAATACAAACCGAGTAAAGGGCTATCGCTCTGCGTTTTTCCGGTCAATTTTTGCCAAAAACTCTGTTTTGCTGGCGTGCGACTGATAAAATCATCAAACAATCGCTGTAGTTGCTTAACCGCATTTTCTTGAGCAGCATCAAGATGAAAATCAGGGCGTAACAGATCTTGTTGATATTTTTCTAGTGGCGTCATGGTCTTTAACTTGAAAGTAACGAAACGAAACCTTAAATATGAGGCATAATAGTAACATGCCTTACCACCTTGTATAAGAAGTTAGGGTACACTAAGTAAAGTATTTCATCGTTAGGAGTAAGCATGGACTATACATCGGTTTTAATTGGGCTGGTTGTAGGTTTATTAATTGGTGCGGCCATTAGCCGGATCATTAGCCTGAAACAATTTGGCCAACACAAGCTGCAACAAGAATTAGACGAAAGCCGCAAACAACTGACGCAGTATCGCAAAGATGTCTCAGAACATCTGGAGACAACCAATCAGTTAATGAGCCAGCTGCAGGATAATTATTCACGCATTGCGCGTCATGTGCAGCAATCGAAAATGCAACTGGTTGAGCAGCCGACCAGCCCAAGCGATGAAGTAAATTATTTTGCTGCGGATACCACATTACATATTAAACAATCGTTACATCAACTGAATGAGCGTCGCAGAGAACACTCAGAAATTGGTGAGCAACCGCGTGATTACTCTGGTCAAGCCAGCGGCTTGATTAAAGAGCGGCCAAGTAAAGGCGAATAGAAAACTTTTACCGTTAGTGCGCGACTGCTCAGAACTTTTTTGAGGTGCGATGCTCTTAGTGACACTGTCATATAAGGAGACATTACGCGATGAACCAGAAATTTTCTTTGCTTAGCGCTGCCGTGTTAGCAGCCATGTTGTTGGCTCCTGCATCCCCAGCACACGCCAGCTTACCGTTTTTCGGAAAAGAAGAGCAGCAAATGCCTTCGCTGGCGCCAATGCTTGAACAAGCCACACCCGCTGTCGTCTATGTTTCTGTTGCGGGTAGCCGTGAAGTACGCCAGCGTATGCCTGAAGCTTTTCAATACTTTTTCGGCCAGCGCGGCCAAGGTGAAATGCGCCGTGAGCAACCCTTTCGTGGTTTGGGTTCAGGTGTCATTATTGATGCCAAAAAAGGCTATATCGTCACCAATAACCATGTTGTGCAAGATGCTTCTGAAATTCAAATTCGTTTAAAAGATGGCCGTACCTTTACCGCAAAAAAACTGGGTTCCGATCCAGAAAGCGACATCGCTTTATTGCAAATTGAAGCCGATAACCTGGTTGAGTTACCTCTAGCAGATTCTGACAAACTGCGGGTGGGTGATTATGCAATTGCCATCGGTAACCCCTTTGGTTTAGAACAAACCGTCACCTCTGGCATTATTAGCTCACTCAGCCGCAGTGGCTTAAATGAAGGCTTTGAAGATTTTATCCAAACTGATGCCGCTATTAACAGTGGTAACTCGGGCGGCGCTTTAGTGAACTTACGTGGCGAACTGATCGGCATTAACACGGCTATTTTAGGGCCTAATGGCGGTAATGTCGGCATCGGCTTTGCTATCCCCGCCAATATGATGAAAAACTTGGTTGAGCAAATTGTTGAATTTGGTGAAATTCGCCGTGGTAGCTTAGGTATTCGCGGTAATGATGTTAATTCTGAGTTGACCAAAGCATTAAATCTGAATGTCAGTCGCGGCGCCTTTGTCGGCGAAGTGCTGCCAGACAGCGCCGCAGCGAAAAGTGGTTTGAAATCAGGGGATGTGATTGTCAGTATGAACGGCAATCGTATTCACAGCTTCAATGAATTACGTGCCAAGGTCGCCACGCTGGGTTCAGGCCGTGAAGCCATTTTAGGCGTACTGCGTGACGGTAAAGAACGCGACATTAAAGTCGTACTGCAAGAGACCACCAGTGGCCAGGTTGCGGCGACACAATTGCACCCTATGCTACAAGGTGCAACCTTAAATAATGCTGACAAAGGCGTGGAAGTCAGTAGCGTGGAAGCGGAATCACCCGCGGCACAAATTGGCTTACGCCAAGGCGATATTATTACTGGGGTTAACCGTCAACGTGTGAACAACCTTGCCGAGCTACGTCGGTTATTAGAAAAACGCGATGGTGGCGTTGCCGCGCTATATATCCAACGTGGTAATGATCAACTGTATATCTTGATCCGTTAAGCGCTTAATTTAGGCAGGTGGTAGCTGAACGCTACTGCCTGTGCTAAAAAAATGCTATGCTAAACGCATTCATCTTTAGGCAGAAGCGACATTGTGCGCAACCTTTTGTTATTTATTTTAAAAAGTAGCGCATACGGCTTAGCGCTCGCCTTTATTCTTATCTTGTTTTTCCCCAACATCGCTCGGGTTGACTTGTCTTTATTGCAAGCACCTCGTGCCGAGCAAAATACCGCGCCGGTTTCTTATAACCATGCGGTACGACGTGCTGCGCCAGCGGTGGTCAATGTCTACACACGCAGTCGAATTGTCGATCCCCGGTCGTTACAACCCCGCACCATTGAACGGCAAGAGTTAGGTTCAGGTGTCATTATGTCGGCGCAAGGCTATATTCTGACTAATTATCATGTGGTGTATGGTGCCGATCATATTGAAGTGGCTTTGCAAGACGGTCGCTGGCTAGAAGCCGTGTTAATCGGTCAAGATGAAGTGTCTGATTTAGCCGTGCTTTATGTACAAGCCGACAACTTACCGGTGATCCCGCAAGATCCTAACATCGAACCGCAAGTTGGCGATCTGGTATTAGCTATCGGTAACCCACTTAATTTAGGTCAAACCATCACGCAAGGTATTATCAGTGCTAATGGCAACCATGGGTTAAGCTCTCGAGGCTATCCTGACTTTATGCGAATGGATGCCGCCATTAATAAAGGCAATTCAGGCGGTGCACTGGTAAACAGTAATGGCACCTTGGTTGGCATTAATGCTGCCGCATTCCAAGTACAAAATCAGGATATCCAAGGTATTTTCTTCGCCGTGCCCTATCAACTCGCCCGTATTATTATGGAAAAGCTCATTAAACATGGTCGGGTTACACGCAGTTATTTGGGCGTTGCCGGTCAAGCTGTAATCAACGCTGCGGGTGATCCTTTATTTTCTTCTGGCCAAGCGCTGTATGGTTTGCGCTTAAGTGAAGTCACCAGTAATGGCCCTGCGGCAATGGCTGGCTTACAAGCCAATGACATTATTTTGGAAATTGCCGGACAACACTTTCAAGATATGCGGCATGCGTTAAACTTTATCGCTGAAACGCCCCCCGATACCGAGTTACAAATCACCATCGACCGTAACGGTGAGCGTATGGTGATCCCAACCATCGTTAGGGAACAGCCGCGCCGCTAAATGCGCACATAAGATGCATCAGCTGATTTAATCAGTTTTAAGCAATAAAAAACCGCATTTCTGCGGTTTTTTTAGTTACAAGCAAACGCTTAACCGTTTACTCGCTCAATGTGCGCACCTAAACCTTGTAGTTTATGTTCGATTTGTTCATAACCACGGTCGATATGGTAAATGCGATCCACCACTGTTGTGCCTTTTGCCACTAACCCCGCAATCACTAAGCTTGCTGAAGCGCGTAGGTCGGTAGCCATAACCTGAGCTGCAGTTAACGATGGGCTGTGCTGACAAACTGCTGTATTTCCTTCTAAGCGGATTTTCGCGCCCATTCGTTGTAATTCAGGTACATGCATAAAGCGATTTTCGAAAATCGTTTCAGTGACGACACCAACACCTTCAGCTACCACGTTTAATACCGTAAACTGGGCTTGCATATCTGTTGGAAAGCCTGGGTGAGGCACCGTTTTAACATCTACCGACGTTAACTTTCTTCCGGTCATGTTTAAACGGATCCAATCGGCACCCGTTGTCACTTCAGCACCGGCTTCACGTAATTTCTCTAGCACAACTTCTAGGTCGCTTGGTGCTGCTTGTAAACAGGTAATATCGCCACCGGTTACCGCCGCTGCAACTAAAAAGGTGCCTGTTTCAATACGATCAGGCAGAACACGGTGCTCCCCCCTGTAACGCAGGCATGCCGTCAATCACTAAGGTGTCTGTACCAGCACCGCTAATTTTCGCACCTAGGGTATTGAGATAATTCGCTAAATCAACAATCTCTGGTTCACGAGCCGCGTTTTCAATGACCGTACGACCATCGGCTAAGGTCGCCGCCATCATCAAGTTCTCGGTGCCTGTCACACTGACCATATCCATTACTAAGTGCGCGCCTTTTAAACGCTTAGCCTGAGCTTTGATATAGCCGTTTTCAACCGTGATCTCTGCGCCCATTTTACGCAAACCGTCAATATGTAAATTGACAGGTCTGGCACCGATAGCACAGCCACCAGGCAAAGAAACCTCGGCTTGACCAAAGCGAGCCAATAAAGGGCCTAGCGCTAAAATAGAGGCACGCATGGTTTTCACCAAGTCGTACGGAGCAAATTGATTACTAATTTGGCTGGCATCAACAATTACGACATCCGCATCACACTCAACCTTGGCGCCAAATAGCTGCAACAGCTTAAATGTCGTTTCGATATCTTTGAGTTTGGGTACATTGCGAATGGTGGTAGGTTGCTCAGCTAATAAGCTTGCAAACAGAATAGGCAGGGCGGCATTTTTTGCGCCCGATATCACGACTTCACCTTGTAGTGGGCCGTTGGCAGTAACTAAAAACTGTTGCATAGTGGATCTCAGAGCGGAGGGTTTAAAAGTTTTTCTCTGCGCCACTGCTGCGGCGTAAAGGCCTTAATACTTACTGCATGCATACTGCCATCAGCAATCGCTGCCATTAACGGGCTGTAGACAAGCTGCTGTTGTTTAACGCGGCTTAAGCCGTCAAAACAATCACCTACGGCAGTGACTGCGTAATGTGAGCCGTCAGCTTTAACATAAACTTCTGCTAGTTGCAGATGTTCTTTTAACAGTTGCTCTATCTGAGCAATTTCCATAACTACACCTTAATTGGTTATAGGCAAAATGTCGGTCACCGCACTTACTTTAGCAAGTGAAAGTAGCTGTGCCGGCACCTTGATAATTTCAATTTTTATTTTCAACGTCTTGGCGCGTGCAATCTGCTGGATCAGCCAAGCCAACCCTGCCGAGTCTACATTGGTTAACGCCGAGAAATCAAAGATTACCTCACCCTGCAACTTATTTAACAACGTGAAGGGTGAATGCATCATTAACGTATCGCGATCGAGTTCGCCACTAAAAAACAGCGTTTGATCGGTTTGGCTGATTGCTAATGCCACCTGTTACTCCGAAGTGCTTGCACTATCATCGTTGGCTAACTTAACCGGCTCTTTAGATTTTTCTTTCAGCAACTCAGTCACACTGGCCAAACCTTGCTGTCTGATCAAGTTATTTAATTCGGCGCGTTTGCTATCGAGTAAAGAAATACCTTCGGCGATTAAATCGATCACCAACCATGTTTCCGCATTGCGTGGACGGCGTAATTTAAAATCAATAACGATGTCAGGCTTACCTGGATCCATCACCCGAGTACGAATAGTGATAATACTTTGATTACCAATCACTTTAGATGGCTCAATCATCACTTTTTGTTCTTTGTAATAGGTTAAAGCTCCCGCGTAAGAACCAATCATATATTGTTCAAAGGCTTTCACAAAATCATCAAAAGCTTTTGGGTCTTTACGAATATCAACGGTACGGCCAACGACGATCGCCGCAGCATAACGGCTATCAATATAAGGTAATAATTCTTCTTGCACTATCACCCGCAAATGTTCTAAATCTTGGTTAATGATCGGCTGATCTGTTTTCACCCGATTAAAGGTTTTGTCTGCAACCACTTCGATCATTTTGTAAGGATCGGTATAAGTTTCGGTAGCTTGCACAGGTAAGACTAAACCTGCAGTTAATAGCAAAGACACACTCACCTTTTGCAATAAAGCTCTCATTAATTCCCCCGATTGAATAAAAACTGCCCAATTAACTCTTCGAGCACGATTGCTGAACGCGTGTCTTCAATGGTATCACCGTTACCTAACATCAATACGGTGTCATCGACAAACCCAGGTAACAAGCCAACATATTGTTCACCTAATAAGCCTGAGGTTAAAATCGCCACTGAACTCGTTTCAGGAAAGTTACTGTACTCAGCGTTAATTTCTAACTTAACCACTGGCGTGTAACTGACGCGATCTAATTCAATTGAGCCAACACGGCCAACAATCACGCCACCCACCTTAATAGGTGAACGCACTTTTAAACCGCCAATATTGTCAAACTTGGCATACAAGGTGTAAGTTTGCGAAGCACCACCAAAACCGGTATCAGCTACTTTTAAGGCCAACATTAAAAAGGCCGCACAAGCCAAAACAATAAAGCCGCCAACTAAAATTTCAATTTTACGCGTGGTCATTTTTTATCCACCAAACATTAATGCAGTTAATATAAAATCAAAGCCCAAAACAGCCAATGATGCCGTGACTACCGTTTGAGTGGTGGCACGGCTAATACCTTCCGAGGTCGGGATGGCATCAAAACCTTTGTGTAATGCAATCCAGATCACTACGAGTGCAAACACTGCACTTTTTATTACACCATTTAGCACATCCTGATACAGGTCAACGTTAGCTTGCATAGCAGACCAATAGCTACCTGCATCGACACCTAGCCATTCTACACCAACCAAATGGCCACCTAATATGCCCACAGCATTAAATAGCAATGCCAGTAATGGCATGGCAACGACCCCCGCCCAAAAGCGTGGAGCGATAATACGACGCAGCGGATCAACTGCCATCATTTCCATACCGGATAATTGCTCAGTCGCCTTCATTAAGCCAATTTCTGCGGTAAGCGCGCTACCGGCACGACCCGCAAATAACAGCGCGGTGACCACCGGGCCTAACTCGCGCAGCAAACTTAGCGAGACTAACGGGCCTAACATACCCTCTGCGCCAAACTTTACTAAAACGTTATAACCTTGCAGTGACAGCACCATGCCGATAAACAAGCCGGACACGAGGATAATCATCAACGACAACACGCCAATGACATACAATTGTTTGATAAACAACGGGAAGCCTTTACGGAAATCGGGCTTACCCACTATGGCACCAAATAACATGATACCTGCACGACCAAAACCACTGATGGTGCTGAGCGTTTGATGGCCTATTTTTTGTAATCTATTTGCGATCACTTGCCGAGCTCCATTAATTCATCTTCATAAGCTGCAGCTTTATAATGAAAGGGCACTGCCCCGTCTGCATCGCCATTTAAAAATTGCTGCACTAATGGCGATGGATCGGCACGTAATTGCTCTGGCGTACCTTGGCCAATCACGGTTTTATCTGCCACAACATAAACGTAATCGGCGATACTCATGACTTCTTTTACATCATGCGATACCACGATAGACGTTAAACCCAAGGCGTTATTAAGTTCGCGGATCAGCCGCACAATAACTCCCATTGAAATAGGGTCTTGCCCCGCAAAAGGTTCATCGTACATGATTAACTCAGGATCTAAAGCGATTGCCCGAGCTAATGCAGCACGTCTTGCCATACCACCGGATAATTCCGCTGGCATCAAATCACGTGCACCGCGTAAACCTACCGCTTCCAATTTCATTAAGACAATTAATCGAATTAACGACTCTGATAAACGGGTGTGTTCACGAAGTGGAAAGGCCACGTTGTCAAATACCGATAGTTCGGTAAATAGGGCACCGCTTTGAAACAGCATGCTCATCTTTTTACGGGCTTGATATAAAGCTGAACGTGACAATTTAGGGATATTTACGCCATCAAACATAATATTGCCGCTGTCTGGGATCAATTGACCACCAATGAGTTTTAACAGCGTTGTTTTACCAATGCCGCTAGGCCCCATAATGGCGGTAACTTTTCCCCTGACAAACTGCATAGACATATCGCGGTATATCACTCGTTCTCCGCGTGAAAAGCTCAGGTTTTGGATATCGACCAACACATCAGACAACGTTATTTCTCCAGTTCTCTTTGCAACCAGTCAGCTCTCGTTAAACGGGCAATCTTGCTAAGGGCGCGCATGTTATATACATTCATAACAGTTTACAATATGAGCAAAGTGGCAAAGTGTGCTTATTGTAAACGCTATGAGAGAGTAAGTCGTGGCAATAATTCGAAACGAACAGCAGGTATTTTCGAATAATGCTTGGCGTAGGTGTTTTTACCGAGGTTTTTTTGCATTTAACAGCAAGAAACGGGAAAATACCCTTTTTAACTGTTAAGCAGACAACGGACACCATGATATCACCTTTGTTATTAGCCATTATCTTCGTTATCGTCGGACTCGTATTGCTGATTTGGAGTGCTGACCGTTTCGTATTCGGCGCATCATCTGTTGCCCGCAATAGCGGTGTTTCGCCAATGTTCATCGGATTAACGATTGTTGCGATGGGTTCATCCGCGCCAGAAATGTTGGTCTCGGCAACAGCCGCAGCACAAGGACGACTCGACACCTCGGTTGGTAACGCTTTAGGTTCCAATATCACAAACATCTTAATGGTCATTGGTGTTATTGCCCTATTCAAACCGATTACGGTTGCCTCATTAACCCTGAAGCGCGAATTTCCGTTAATGCTGTTTTTCACCTTTGTTGGATATTATTTTTTATCAGACCATAACTTAACGCGGGCTGAAGGTATTATCTTGCTTATCGCTTTTTTCAGCTTTATCAGTTTGTTGGTGTACTGGGGTAAGCATGCCAGCCCAACCGATCCGCTTATCAGCGAAATTGAATCAGAAATTCCACTACCAACCTCTACTCTAAAGGCGGTGTTTTGGGTTATCGCCGGCTTAGTGTTGTTATTAGCCAGCTCTCAGTTATTGGTTCAGGGTGCAGTCACCATTGCCCGTTATGCTGGAATGAGTGATTTAATCATCGGCTTAACAATTATTGCTATCGGCACCAGTTTGCCCGAACTCGCCGCAAGCGTCATAGGCGTAATAAAAGGCGAAGATGATCTGGCGCTGGGCAATATTATCGGCTCAAACATTTTTAACATTTTAGCCGTGTTAGGCTTAGGCGCAGTGATTGGGCCTTCAACACTCGATATTAATGCCGGTACGCGGGATAGCTACGTGATGATCGCGGCGGCCTTTGCACTGTTATTAATGTCAATACGTATCGGCAAGCAACAACGTATCAATCGATTAGAAGGTGGCTTGCTTTTAAGCGGCTTTATTGGCTACCAATATTTGTTATTTACTCATTTGGCGTAAACTTGGTTATGACCACAAAGACTTTCCGTGAACAGGCTTTAGCGGTATTACGCATCGAAGCCGAAGCCGTTCGACAACTCGAACAATATCTTAATGATGATTTTGAGCGCGCTTGTCAGCTGGTACTCGATAATAAAGGTAAAGTTATCGTCAGCGGTATTGGTAAATCTGGCCACATTGCCAACAAAATAGCGGCAACCCTCGCCTCTACAGGCTCTCCGGCTTTTTTTGTGCATCCAGGCGAAGCGAGCCATGGTGATTTGGGCATGTTATCAAAAGACGATATCGTTATCGCCATCTCCAATTCTGGTGAAACAGCAGAATTACTGACCATAGTGCCAATTATCAAACGCATGGGTATTCCACTGATCGCCATGACCGGGAAAGCAGATTCTACGTTAGCGCGCTTGGCCGATATTCACTTATGTGTAGCTGTACCTCAAGAAGCTTGCCCACTTGGCCTAGCGCCCACCGCCAGCACCACGGCGACACTGGCGATGGGTGATGCCTTGGCTGTCGCGGTGTTAGATATTAGAGGCTTTTCAGCCGATGATTTTGCGTTATCACATCCCGGTGGCAGCCTTGGTCGCAAGTTATTGTTGCGATTAGAAGATTTAATGCATAAAGAGAATTTGGTGCCTATCGTACCGCAAGAGGCCAGCATTAAAGATGCCTTATTAGAGATTTCACGCAAAGGGCTCGGCATGACCACCGTGGTCGATGCACAAGGTCGCTTAGCTGGGCTTTTTACAGACGGTGATTTACGACGTATTCTTGATCAACGTATTGATATACACAGCACCTCTATTGCCAAGGTGATGACGGTCAATTGCATTACGGTTAAAGCAGAAATGCTTGCCGCAGAAGCGTTAAATATTATGCAGCAACGAAAAATTAATGGCCTGATCATTGTTAACGAGCAGCGCGAGCCAATCGGCGCCATGAATATGCACGACTTACTGCGAGCAGGAGTAATGTAACATGGACTTATATCGCCAGTTGTACCAAGCTATCAGTGATACTAACGCCAGCCGCGCGGCAGATATTAAATTACTTATCTGTGATGTCGATGGCGTATTTTCGGATGGGCGCATTTACTTAGGTAATCAAGGTGAAGAGCTAAAAGCCTTTCATACCCGGGATGGCTATGGCATTAAAGCACTGCGCCAAGCTGGCATAGAAGTAGCCGTGATCACAGGGCGACAATCGGCCATTGTGGAGCAGCGTATGAAATCGCTAACTGTGCCCTATATTTATCAAGGGCAAGAAAATAAAACAGCTGCATTTCAAGCGCTGCTCGCTGAACTGCAATTAGATGCCAGCCAAGTCGCTTATATCGGTGATGATTTGGCCGATTGGCAAGTCATGCAACATTGTGGCTTAGCCGTCGCGGTAAAAGATGCACATCCTTATTTGCGAAAGCATGCCCATTTAGCCACGTCATTACCTGGCGGCTTTGGTGCAGTGCGCGAATTATGCGATCTGTTACTGATTGCGCAACAGCGATTTTTACAATTTGATGGCAGCAGCTCATGAGAAAGTTTTTTGTGCTCATCGTCATGTTACTCGTGATAGTCGCGGGCTACCTGTGGTTGAATCCCAGCGTTGAGCAAGTGGATCTGCAAGTGGATCGAGAATTTCAACCGGATTACATTGCTGAAAATGTTACCTTGCGCATCTACGACAATGAGGGCTATATTGCCGATCACGTGCAGGCGCTGAAATTAGAGCATTTTGAACAGCTCGGCTTTACGCAGTTTGATCAACCGCGCTATACCCTGTTTAATAAAGCACATCAGCCTGCTTGGGAAATCAGTAGCTTACAAGGTGTCTGGTTTCCTGAAGATAAGATTATTTTGGAAAACCAAGTGGTTTTGCAAAACAAACAAACCCTAGGTTTAGTAGAACGCGTTGAAACGGCCTCATTACAACTGATGTTGCCTGAAAAAAGTATTCATACGCATGAAATCGTTCAGATCACCGGCGCCGGTTTTTTCATTAAAGGGCAAGGTATGCATGTCGATTTAACAAAAGAAACCATACAATTGCAAAAGCATTTAGAGACGGTATATTTCAATGAAAATTAATAGCTTAATGATTGTTTTGGCCTTTTTTTCTGCCGTTAGTTTGGCCGCCGAACCGGATCATAAACAGCCCATCTCGGTCGATGCAGATAAAACCTTAGCCTCATTAATTGACAGCATTGCCAGTTATGCCGATAACGTTGTCGTACGTCAGGGGTCCATGTTGATCAAAGCAGACAAACTTGAAGTCGACGCCAGTGCTGGTAAAGGTAAAGAGGTGTTTATTACAACAGGCTCACCGGCGACCTATTCACAAACACTGCAAGGTGATCGTCCTGTAACCGCTCAAGCGAATGAGATCCGATTTGACCGTGCCAGCCGAATTTTAACGTTATCGGGTAATGCCGAAGTGATGCAAAGCGGTAGCTTAGTACGCGGTGCCGTGATCCGTTACAACATTGAATTACAACAATTAAGTGCTGAAGGTGAGCAAAATCGTCGCGTTACCACGATTTTCACCCCAGAAAACAAGGACAATCCATGAAGTTAGTGGTCTCGCACCTCGCCAAAAGCTATAAAAGCCGGCAGGTAGTGAAAGATGTCAGCTTAGAGGTCAATGCAGGGCAAATCGTCGGTTTATTAGGCCCTAACGGTGCAGGTAAAACAACAACCTTTTACATGATTGTTGGCTTAGTTCCCTCGGATAAAGGCACCATTACCCTCAACGAGCAAGATATTACTTTTGCTCCGATCCACCAACGTGCCCGCGCCGGCATTGGTTATTTACCGCAAGAAAGCTCGATTTTTCGTAAATTGACTGTGCATGAAAACTTATTGGCCATTTTGCAAACCCGCAAAGATTTAAGCACGCAACGCCGCGCTGAAATTGCCGATGATTTATTAGAAGAATTTCATATCGGCCATATCCGCAACAGTTTAGGGATGGCGTTATCTGGTGGCGAGCGTCGTCGGGTTGAGATCGCGCGGGCACTAGCCGCTGATCCCGCTTTTATTTTATTAGACGAACCATTTGCTGGGGTTGACCCGATTTCAGTACTTGATATCAAAAAAATCATTCAACACCTCAGCCAACGTGGCATTGGTGTTCTCATTACTGACCATAATGTGCGTGAAACGTTAGATGTTTGTGAAATCGCTTATATTGTCAGTCATGGCGAACTGATTGCAGCCGGTTCTCCGCAAGATGTTCTAGCAAATCAGCAGGTGCGTGATGTATACCTAGGTGAGCAATTCAGGCTATAGTAAAGAAGATAGAACGCAACTGCGCATTCAGGAGAGAATTACAGGTACATGAAGCCCTCTTTGCAACTCCGCCTAGGACAACAGCTTACCATGACGCCACAACTGCAACAGGCGATACGCCTATTACAGTTGTCCACCATTGAGCTACAGCAAGAAATACAGGAAGCGTTAGACGCGAACCCGTTACTCGAAGGCGATGATGATTTCGAACGTCAGCCAGATGAGGTTGATCACAGTCTTGGCAATATCAATCGCGATACCCTTGACGATCCACGCAACAAAAACTCAGAGCAAAAAGACGCAGCCGATCGCGATACCAGCGATGATCTGAATAAACAAAACATCCAAGAAGATTTACCGCTAGATAATAACTGGGATGACTTAGTCAGTGCCGCCCCTGTTAGCAGTGGCAACATGCCTGATGACGATATGGTGTATCAGGGTGAAACCAGCGATACCCTGCAAGATTATTTACGTTGGCAAATGCAACTCACGCCCTTTTCTGAAATCGACCGGGCTATTGCTGAGATCATTATTGAAGCCATCGATGACAATGGTTTTTTAAGTATCAGCTGCGAAGAAATACTCGACTCACTGCAATCTAACGAGGTCGAGGCCGACGAAGTTGAAGCCGTGATTAAACGCATTCAATTATTTGATCCGGTCGGGGTTGGCGCGCGCTCGGTGCAAGAGTGTTTACTGGTGCAGTTACGGCAGTTTGAGCCAACTACCCCCTATTTAAATGATGCAAAACTCATTATTAGCAACTATACCGAATTTTTAGCGAATAGAGACTTTCGTTCTTTGATGCGCGTGACTAAACTCAAAGAAGAAGAGTTAAAGGAAGTCATGCAGTTGATCCACAGTTTAAATCCACGGCCTGGTGCTGATGTGATTAAACAAGAGCAGCAATATGTTATTCCTGATGTCACGGTGACAAAAGTAAAAGGTCGCTGGCAAGTCGAATTAAACGCTGACGCTATGCCCAAAATACGGATCAATCAGCAATATGCGGCGATGAGCAAAACCGCTAAAAATACCGCTGATACGCAATTTATTCGTTCGCACTTGCAAGAAGCTAAATGGTTTTTAAAGAGCTTAGAAAGCCGAAACGATACTTTACTCAAAGTAGCCAATTGCATTGTGCAGCAACAACAAGCCTTTTTTGAGCATGGTGAAGAAGCCATGAAACCGATGGTATTGAATGATGTTGCAGAAATGGTCGGTATGCATGAGTCGACTATCTCACGCGTCACCACTCATAAATATATGCATACACCACGTGGAATTTTTGAACTTAAGTTCTTTTTCTCCAGTCATGTTAGTACAGAGAGTGGTGGTGAATGTTCTTCCACTGCCATTCGTGCTTTTATTAAAAAATTGGTGGCGGCAGAAAATCCGGCAAAACCGCTAAGTGACAGTAAAATGGCGGAAATTTTGTTAGAACAAGGGATAAACGTGGCTAGGCGAACTATCGCTAAATACCGCGAATCGTTGTTTATTCCGCCGTCAAATCAACGAAAGACCCTGCTGTAAGTGTCTTAACTAAAAGGAAGAGTCTATGCAAATCAATTTAACAGGCCGTCACGTCGAAATTACCGAAGCCTTAAAAGATTATGTCGAGAATAAATTTGCTAAGCTAGAGCGTCATTTCGAGAACATTAATAATGTACATGTCATCTTAAACGTGGAAAAATTACAACAGATTGCCGAAGCTAAAATCCATCTCACCGGTGGCGAAGTGTTTGCGGTGTCTGAGAACGAAAACATGTATGCTGCGATTGACCAGTTAATAGACAAACTCGATCGGCAGGTCATTAAACACAAAGAAAAACTGTCACGACACTAAGACATTATTATGAATTTAAACGCAATGTTAGCGGAGAACTGCACGAAAAGTGCAGTTCTATTTAACAGTAAAAAACGTATCCTCGAATATATCGCCGAACTGGCTCACCAGCAGCTTCCCGAACTATCTGAATACACCATTCTTGAAGCCTTAATGACCCGTGAAAAACTCGGTTCAACCGGCATCGGTGGCGGTATCGCCATTCCTCACGGCAAACTTGACTGCGTAACTCAACCGATTTTGGTGTTTGTGGTCAGTAAAGACCCTATCGCGTTTGATGCGATAGATAACCAAGCCGTCGATATTTTTTGCGCTATTTTAATACCTACTGAGCAATGCCAAACGCACCTAAGTACGTTATCCGGTATTGCCAAATTGTTGAGTCAGAAAGACTTAACCAAAAAAATCCGCCATGTCGAGTCAGATGAACAACTGTATCAGCTACTACTCGACTATAGCCAAAAAACAGGTGAGTCATGAAACTACTCGTCGTCAGTGGTCGCTCAGGCTCTGGCAAATCGGTTGCTCTGAGAGTCATGGAAGATCTCGGCTATTACTGCGTCGACAATCTCCCGGTTAATCTATTACCGACTCTGGCAACTGCAGTAATGGGCCAATATGAACGCGTTGCCGTGAGTATTGATGTACGTAACTTACCGAGCGATCCCGATGAGTTATCAGACATTTTGTCATATCTGCCGCGCAAGCTGGAACTGACGATTTTATATTTGGATGCGGATCACACCACGCTAATTAAGCGCTTTAGCGAAACGCGTCGCTTGCATCCGCTATCCCATCAAGCGATGTCGCTCGATGAAGCCATTTCACGTGAACAACAGTTATTAGATCCTATCTCTAGCCGCGCCGATTTATATATCGATACCACTGAGCTGAATGTGCATCAGTTGGCCGAGCAATTACGTGAGCGGATCTTAGGCCAAAAGACCGGCCGTTTAGTGATACTCTTTGAGTCCTTTGGTTTTAAATATGGTATTCCAAAGGATGCCGATTTTGTGTTCGATGCGCGGTTTTTACCCAACCCACATTGGGAGCCGGATCTGAAACCGCTCACAGGTTTAGATCAGCCAGTTAAAGATTACCTCGCCTCACAAGACGTGGTGGCAAAATATACGTGGCAGATCAATACCTTTATTGCCAGCTGGTTACCCCATCTCGAGCGTAACAATCGCAGCTACTTAACGATAGCGATTGGTTGCACCGGTGGCCAGCATCGTTCAGTGTATATCGCACAAAGCCTAGCCGAAACCTATCGCAGCCAGCGCGAAGATGTACAAATTCGCCATCGGGAATTAGTCAGACATCATGGCCGATAAGTTAGCTGCAACAGTCACGATTATTAATGCCCTAGGCCTACACGCACGTGCCGCCACCAAGCTAGTGCAGTTAAGCCAGCAATTTGATGCCAAAGTAGAATTAGTGCAAGAAGATGGTAAAACAGCAGATGCCGGCAGCGTACTGGCCTTGCTGATGATGGCCAGTAGTAAAGGTAAAACCCTTACAGTGACCACCGAAGGCCCTGACGCTGCTGAAGCATTAGACGCGATTACTTTATTAATTAATACCGGTTTTGGCGAATAGCGTAAAGCTTGTGCTTTACGCTATTGTTAGGTTTTTTAGGGTAAATTCGACTTAATATGCGAGCGGCTGCTGTTTTGTAATTGCCCTCGCTTCAGTTCTTGCTCACCTGTAGTACGCGCAATCGCCTCAGTCTGATGATGCAGGGCAGCTTTAATGAGCATATGTGCACTGATTGGCGCGGTGATTAATAAGAAGATAGTAATCAACAATTCATGCACGCTGATCTCACCGGGTGCCGCACTAAAAAATAACATCGAACCTAACAAAATACCGCCCATACCCAAGGTGGTCGCCTTAGTTGGCCCATGTAAGCGCATAAAAAAATCGGGCATCCGCGTTAAACCAATCGAGCCAATTAACACAAAGCTGCCTCCGAGTAATAAAAAGAAGGCAATTACCCATTCCATCCAATTTTGCATAGTCTCTCCTATTCGATGATATCGCCACGTAATAAAAACTTACACACGGCCACCGTGCTGACAAAACCTAACATGGCAATTAATAACGCGGCTTCAAAATACAATGAGGTGCCCATCAGCAGGCCATATAAGATGATCAGGGCAATGCTATTGATATACATGGTATCGAGCGCTAGGATGCGATCTGGCAAGCTTGGGCCACGTACTAAACGCCATAGGTTAAGTATCAAAGCCAAACTGATCATACCAAAGACTAAAAAGATAACATTCTCTAACATTGAAAGATCTCCTTTAGCGGGGCTTCATAGCGCGATTTGATTGAAGCAATCAGTTCTGCTTCGTCTTCCAAATTCAGTACATGAATCAACAACCAACGCTGTTTTACTTCCTCACCTTCTGCCAGCATTTCTTTAGTCGGGTAAATGTCCGCGCTTACCGTGCCTGGGGTCATTGACACGGTACTGGCCAAAATGGTGATGGGCAGTTCATGCTGTAAATCCAGCGGCACACGCACAAAAGCGGGTTTTAACCGTTTTGTCGGCCCTAAAATTAATATCGCGACCTGCGCATTTGCAGTAACAATATCCATCAAAACCATAAGAATATAACGTAGCGCCAAAATGGGGCGTTCAATCAACGGCTGAGGATCTCGGAACTTGGCACTGATCCAAGGGATTAATAACGCCAACACGAAACCAAAAAACAGATGCACTGGCGCGACACTTTGATTGAGAAGTAACCATACTAAAAACAACAACACGCTGCGATACGGTGTTGGCAACCAGCTGTAACGAGGTTGTAATCTCATTGAGCACCTCCAGACACGCTAGATTCAAGTAAAATCGTGGAAATCGTTTGTGACACGTCTTCAAGCTGCACCGCTGCCGCCACACTTAACTCGGTGAAAGGCCCGGCAAACACCACCAACATGGGGCTAGCTAACAGCAACAATGACACGGCAAAAACCTGCAGCGGTAAGGCTTTATCCCCACCCGACTCTGAACCGGTAACGCGCCAAAACAAAATACTGCCAGCTCGTGATAAGCCAATTAACACCATCAGGCTACTCAGCAGCACCACTGACCATAACAGGACTTGCTGTAATGGCGTAACAGCCGATTGCAGGATCATCAGCTTTCCGATAAAGCCCGATAACGGCGGTAAGCCCGCTACCGTTACCGCAGCAGCAAAGAACAGGCTACCCAGCAATACCGGTTGAGCTACACGGCGCCCAGACACTAAGCGATCACCGGCTTTACCACGTTGATTAGCAATCATGTCGGCCAATAAAAATAAGGCACCGGTCACTAAGGTGGAATGTACGGTATAATAAAGCACGGCAGCGTTGGCAGCGGTGTTTTGCATTGCCACTAAACACACTAAAGTACCCACTGATACGATAACCAAATTGGCCACCACCTTGCGAAAATCCAAGCTGCCCATCACCCCTATGGCTCCCAGCACAATGGTTGCTAAGCCAAAGGGCCATAACCAATTCATACCTAAACCCGCTAAAGGCCCAGCAGACTCACCAAAAATCGTGGTGTACACGCGAAGCAAAGCATAGACGCCGATCTTCGTCATCACCGCAAATAATGCGGCTACAGGAGGAGACGCTGCAGCGTAGGTGTCAGGTAACCAAAATTGTAATGGCAAAACGGCTGCTTTTAGCGAGAAAACGATCAACAGCAATAAGCCGCCGGCTTTGACTAACAACACATCTTCAGGTGGTAAGGTTGAGACTTTTAAAGCCATGTCGGCGATATTAAGGGTACCTAAAGCACCGTATAAAATAGCCAGCGAAAATAAGAATACCGCCGAACCGGCCAGGTTCAATACCACATAATGCACAGCCGCTTTAGTTTTGTTTTTACCACCCGCGTGGATTAACAAGCCATAAGAGGCAATCAGCAACACTTCGAAAAACACGAACAAGTTAAACAAGTCGCCGGTTAAAAAAGCGCCATTAATTCCCATAATTTGGAAGTGAAACAGCGGATGAAAAAACGAACCGCGCACATCCTCTCCTGCCGCACCATAACAAATCGCCGCCAGAGCTAAAAAGGTGGTTAAACAAACCATCACCACACTAAGGGTATCGGCAACAAGAATAATACCAAAGGGCGGCTGCCAATCGCCTACAGCATAAAAGGTTAAACCGTTTTGTTGCGTTTCCCACAACAAGCAGCAAGCAATAATCAATTGTAATGCCGTAGCAACAATACTCACTAAACGCCGCCGATTAGGCACATAGTGCACCGGGGGTAGCATAATGATAATGGCGGTTAAGATGGGTAATAAAATGGGAGCAATAATCAAATGGCTCATGCGCCGTTCTCCTTACGACGACCGTCACTATCAGGCAATTTACCATCGACATGGTCATTACCCAGATCTGAGCGCGCGCGAATGGCTAAAATAACTAAGAACGCCGTCATAGCGAAACCAATGACAATAGCGGTAAGCACCAAGGCTTGAGGGAGCGGATCAGCATAATTTTCAGACATCCCCAATACCGCAGCACCTTGTAAGTTAAGCCGACCGGATGAAAATAAAAATAAGTTCACGGCATAAGACAACATGGTTAACCCCATGGCTACCGGAAAGGTTCGGCCGCGTAACATGAGAAAGACGCCACAGGCAGTCAGAAAACCAATACAACAAGCTAACAAGGTTTCCACTAGATCGTCTCCTTATGCACCGGACGGTGCAAGGTCGTCATTTTACCTAAACTCGATAAAATCAGCAGTGTCGCGCCGACCACGGTTAGATAAACCCCTAAATCAAATGCAATTGCACTGGCCAGTTCTAACTCACCTAGGATAGGCAGATGGAAATAATCAAACCATGATGTTAAGAACGGTCGACCAAAAGCAAAGCTTGCCACACCCGTAACAAGGGCGATCAATAAACCGATTGCGATAACACGTTGATATTCAATATCCATCCGTGATTTTACCCAATCCACACCGTGAGCAATGTATTGCAGGATCAATGCCACTGAGGTAATTAAGCCTGCAATAAAGCCCCCACCGGGTAAGTTATGACCACGGAAGAAAATATACACCGACACCATTAATGCCAATGGCAGCAAACTTTGTGACACTGTCGCTAATAACAACGGATGGCGCTCGCGACTCCAAGGCCGTCCATCACCATCACTACTGGGTTTAAATAATGGAATACGTGTTAACAATTTGAAGATACCCAAGGCAGCAATACCCAATACGGCAATTTCACCGAAGGTATCAAAACCACGGAAATCCACTAAGATCACGTTAACCACGTTGGTACCGCCACCACCGGTTTTGGCATTCGCTAAGAAGAAATCAGAAATAGAGGTAAAGGGCCGCGTCATCACCGCATAAGCCCAACTGCCAATCACAATACCCACTAGACTCGCCAAGCTGATATCACGGATCACTCGAGAGGGTTCAGACTGACTCGGTGTTTTATGCGGCAAGAAAAATAAGGCTAACATCAACAAAATTACTGTAACAACTTCAACCGACAGCTGTGTTAGCGCGAGATCGGGTGCGGAGAAACGGGTAAAAGCAATCGATACCATCAGCCCCACGACCGAAATCATCAACAGCGCCACCACGCGTTTACGATGCCAAATCACTGTGGCCAAAGCACTGATCAGCAGTAATGCGGCACCCGTGGCGTTTACCGCATCAATCGGTAACTCTTCACGACCACCGGAAAGTACCGACACATCCAACAACGGCAGGCCAGCCAGTATGACTACTGCTGACAATAAAAACACCATGTAACGCTGTAAAGAGCCATTATCGAGCCATTCATAAAAATACCGGCAATAACGATTAACGGTTTTAATGGCCAATTCAAAACTGTTCAGTGCATCTAAACCTGGCAAGCTATTTTGAAAATCAAATAAACGTTTCCGATAACTGTAGATCAGTAAACCACCGCTAATCGCTACCACACTCATAAACAATGGCAAATTGACACCGTGCCACAGCGCTAGACTATAGGCAGGCACTTCTCCGCCTAACACTGCGCCCGCTGCAGATTGCAATAAGGCCCCCACTGCCCAAACCGGAAACAGGCCAATAACAATACACAGCACTACTAAAATTTCGACCGGCAAACGCATAAGATGCGGCGGTTCATGCGGTGTTTTTGTTAAGCCCCGTGGCTCACCATTGAAAAATACATCGTGAATTAATCTTAACGAATAGGCGACAGAGAATACCGCAGCAATCGTTGCTAACAATGGAATAAGCCAAGACAGTGCCCCGAGTAAATGCTGATCCAGTGTTTCGGCTAAGAACATTTCCTTAGATAAGAAACCATTCAGTAACGGAATACCGGCCATCGACGCAGCCGCTATCATCACTAAAGTACCGGTAATCGGCATGTAGGCCCACAAACCATTAAGTTTTCGCATATCACGCGAGCCGGTTTCATGGTCAATAATGCCCGCCGCCATAAACAAAGAGGCTTTGAAGGTAGCATGATTAATGATATGAAAAATCGCGACCACCGCCGCTAACTCTGTTCCCATCCCCAATAGTAGGGTGATTAAGCCTAAATGGCTGATGGTGGAATAAGCTAATAAGCCTTTTAAATCATGTTTAAATAACGCCAAATACGCGCCAACTAACAAGGTGGCTAAACCGGTTAAACTGACCAAGATAATCCACAAGTCAGAACCGGCCAACGCCGGATAAAACCGCGCCATTAAGAAAATACCGGCTTTTACCATAGTGGCAGAGTGTAAGTAGGCACTCACTGGCGTAGGAGCTGCCATGGCATTGGGTAACCAGAAATGAAATGGGAATTGCGCTGATTTGGTAAAACAGCCCAATAGAAACAACACTAATAAAATAGGATACCAGCTGTGTGCTAGCAAAATGTCAGCACTGGCTAAAATCACATCGAGATCATAGCTGCCAACAATACGGCCAATTAATAACAGCGCCGCTAATAAACAAAGACCACCGGCACCTGTGATGGTTAGCGCCATCCTGGCGCCGCGCCGCGCTTCCGATTTATGCCACCAAAAGCTAATCAGCAAAAAGGAGCTGATACTGGTGAGCTCCCAAAACAACCAAAGCTGTAGCACATTGTTGGATAACACAATGCCCAGCATCGCGGTCATAAAGAACATCAAAAAAGTGTAGAAACGCGGCATCGAATCAGCTGCAGAGAGATAAAAGCGCGCATAGAGGATAATCAGCAAGCCAATACCTAAGATCAGCAAGCTAAATAAATAGGCTAAGCCATCGAGTCGCAAAGCAACATCCAGGCCCAGTACCGGCACCCAAGCCAATGAAAAACGCAGTGTTTCACCGGCGAAGACCGCAGAGGTTTGGTTTAACAACAAAATAAAAGCCAAAGCTGGAGGTAGCGCCGTTAACAACGCACAGGCACTACGCGACCATTTTGCTGTCAGCATGGGTACGCTAATACCACACAGCGGTAACAGTAGGATCCATAACAAAGTCATAAGGTTTTTGCTTCCTCGTTAACGTTCACAGACCTGACACTCCTCACTGCTGCATTCATTAGACCATTGAAATACTGCTGATGTTAATCAGCCATTTATCACGTGTAATACGTTTGGCAGATGACTTGCTCGAGCAACAGAGGTAGGCAGAAAAACAAATTGTCAGGAAAACTGCGAATATTTATACCTGCATCACATCAAAATGTCTATTAAAGTCGGTTGCAAATGCCGTCTAATCCTTATAAATACAGGGGTTATAGCGTTTTTGCTGCTAGGTAACATCAACTTAAACGGCCTTTTGAACAGGCCTATTTTAGACACAATAGCCCTACTTGGAATAACTTCTAACGGTTAACAATCGTTTGTGGCAAATTATTTCATAGCAATATTTACTATTTCTGACTATATTTTGATTAATTGCGGCAGCAAATACATGTAGCCGCTCCTGTTTGAATAAGAGATCAGCATGGCCATAATGACTGTTAACGAGGTTGCCCAATTTTTAGATATTACCCCTATTCGGGTAGAACGCTTAGCCAGAGAACATCTATTGGTACCCTGTGATAAGGCTAATGACGGCAAACCGTTGTTTGCCGAAGAGGATGTGCAACGCTATAAAGTGTTAGCAGAACGTTTAGGTGGGCTTTAATGCCAACAACTGCGCGAGCTTATTTTGCCAATGAAGTGCGGCGTCCTGATCGGGGCTAGCTTGATACCATAACCAACAAAAACCGCTGTATAACCGCTTAGCTAGGTGTAAACGTTCGGCTAAGCTGTGTCGACAATCGCGCGCCGTTTGGCTATGGCTAAAATGCCTCGCGCTAATATACTCATGCAGCAATTGCGTTTCTTCAGCCGGGTTTAACTGATAGTTCAAGCAAATCGCCGCTAAATCAAAGCTACTGTCGGTTAACTGCGCATATTCAAAATCTAATAACCAAATCTGCTGTTTGGCCCACAGCACGTTGCCCTGATGCAAGTCCATATGGCATAACACCCGATCAAACGGCAAGCTTTGCATCTGCTCAGCACTGTGAAGTAAGGCGGCAAATAACGTGGCTGCCGGCTCTAAACTGGCTAACTGGCTATTATCCATAAGCTGACGTAAGTACTGACCCACCTGCAAAACAGGGGTTTGTATGGTTAATGAGTGTAATTTAGCCACGACTACAGCTAACTGTGTTAAACGCTCGGTGTTTAGCGCTAAAGGTATGCCGTCGCTAATGTAATCGCTGATCAGTAATTGTTGATGATTGTTTAAAGCTAAAGGTGCAGGCGCAAGACCAATTGCGGCGGCGGCATGCTGACAACGTAATTCTTGCTGTCGGCAGACGCCTAGCGTATCTAGCGGGTAACGGCGTAAGACATATTCGCCGCGCTCAGTTTTGATGTAATAATTAAGATTACTTTCACCTGAAGCCAGTGGCCGCACGATTAAAGGCGGATGGCCACTGAAGAACTCAAGATGTTCGCAAAAACGGCTTATAGCCGCGCTGGATCCAACGTCGATGTTTGCTGCAGTTGATAATGACTGCGCCATGCAAAATACCCAACTAAGGCAATGATGGTATACAGCATAAACAAGGCTGTTAGAAAATAAAGGTGTTTTTGCGCATAAACATAAATTGATACCGCATCTATCACCACCCAATATAACCAATTAGACACTAATTTTTGTGCCACTAACCACGTTGCTACCAAGCTAAATGCGGTTGTTTGTGCATCTAACCAAGCAAAATCAGCGTGAGTGTAATGCTCCATAAAATAGCCTAAAACCAAGCCTGCGATTGCCGTACCGCTAACCAGAATAAGGTGCCATTGCCAGGGACGCTCGAACACCGGCGCCTGGCCTTTGCCATGTTGCTGTTGGTATTGCTGCCAGCGGCGCCAACCATATAACGCCATACCGGCGTAATACAATTGCAACAACGCATCCGACAACAAGGCAGAATCCCACATCACATGGCTAAATAACAAGGTGCTGAGTAAGGCGGCAGGCCAACACCACAGGCTTTGCTTTAACGCTAAAAACACATAAGCCAGTGCCAATAATGTCGCAATCAGTTCAATACTGTGCAGTAATTGCCAATCACTAATCACCTTACTCAGCAGTTCATTCATGGCCGTAAATCACCTGGAATAAATTTACAAACAAACACCAACTTACCATAAGTTTGCATCGACCATTTCATGCATTTCTGCAAGGCCTGCATCACCGTATCGTAATCGCCAAAAATTTGGGTACTCATGGTATTGGTGATGATGTGCAAATCGGCTTGATCTGCTAACAAATCGATAAAGGCTTGGATCGGCGCTTTATAATCGTTTGCTAACGGATATTTACTGATTTCAACTGATAGTTTCATTATGCTTTCCTTAAAAACTGTAACTGGCGGTCACACCAAAACGACGTGGCTCAGCAAATTGTTCATAAACCTTAGGAGCATATTCGTCACGGGGATCATTGCCAAAGTAAAAACCTCTGACACCGGTTTCCTCATCAAAGGCATTACGCAACCATGCCGCGATTTGCCACTGTGCTACCTGATAATTCAAGCGTAAATTAACTTGTTCGCTGGCGGCAGCTTTTGCATTATGACCGTCAGAATAATAGAAACTGCTGCGTCCTTGCACTCCGGCTTGCAGTGACCATTGCTCGTTTAAAAACCAATCCGCACCGATGCTGAAGTTCACTCGCGGGGCATGTGCTTGGTCACGGCCGGTTAAATCTAAGCCGCCATCGGTGACATACTGGCCCAGTTTAGAACGCAAATAACCGACATTAACGAACAATTGCAACGCCGCATGCGCTTGGTAACGGTTTTCCATTTCAATACCGTAGTTACGACCACTGGCGGCGTTATCGATAAAGCCCGCAAACTCAGGGCCTAAATCGGGGTTAATCCAACCTTTCACCTGCATATCGTTACGCCACATATAAAATGCCGCAACTCGAGTCAGTAAGCGCTGATCTAAACTGCTCCCTTTCACACCCAACTCCGCATTGACCACGGTTTCAGGTGCAAAACTGGCTTTAGTCGCTAACAGGGCGAAATCGCCGTCATCGGCTTTGGCTAAGGCTTCACCGTTGATACCACCTACTTTATAACCACGCGACACTAAACCATAAATCATCGCTTGCGAGTTGACTTGATAATTTAAACTGATCTTGGCTCCCCACATGGTGGCATCTGGCGTTAGGCTGATACCGGCAACATCTTGATAATCATCGCCATATTGCTCAACGCGCCCGCCCAAGACCATGCTAAGCTGCTCAGTTAGCGCCGAAGTGGTCTCTGCATAAACAGACAGATTATTTCGCTGTAATTGACTGTCAAATAAGCGCATTTCGCTTTCTGCGCGACGAATGCGATTTAATGTCAAATCACGACTGCTAGCATACACGCCTAATACCCAGTCAGTATTATTCCAAAGTTGTGCTGCGGGTTTAGAGACTAAACGATAATCTAAAGACGATTGCTCACGTGAACGTAAATAGCGATCTTGGTAAGAATATTCCCACGGATGAATACCTTGATAACTCCAGTCTTCATCAAAGCCGTAATCAGATTGCGCATTTAAATAGCTAATTTGCCCTTGCAGATCGACAGCCGCAAACTCTTGATAAGCAAAGGTGAGTGCTAAAGCCTTACTACGCAGATTATCTTCTCCCGGCTCATCTGATAAGGTGACACGATTTTGATCAAGTGAAAACGCATCGTAGCCATTTTGCTGGTCAATCAGATGGGCAATCAAGCCCAGTTGCAGGTGCTCAGAAGGTAACCAACTTAATTTAAAACGCCCCGTAAATTCATCAATGTTGTTGGTGTCGTCGCGCTGTAAAAAAGCATTCTCAATAAAACCATCAGACAGCGCTTGGTCCAGCGTTAGGCTAAAGGCAACTTGCTCACTTAAAGGTGCACTGTAATAACCCGATAACTGCTGGCTATTATAATTTGCGACAGTGGCGCTGAGTTGCCCTTCTGGGCTAAATACGGGGTTTTTACTGGTGAAATTCAACATACCCGCAAGCGCATTAGTGCCAAAGCGCGTAGCCTCAGGCCCACGAAATACTTCTAACTGTTCCGGATGGGCGACACTGCTGATGCCCAAACCCGCATAGTCAATGCCATCAATAAGGATACCGACCGAAGGGTTAACCACATCGATAAATTCACTGCGCTCGCCAATACCCCGAATTTGAATAAAACGTCCACGCGAAGCACCGGCGGCAAAGTTCACGTTAGCAAATTGTTTTAACACGTCATCAAGATGCTGTGCCGATTGGCGCTGCATCTCTTGCTCAGACAAAATGACAACACTACCCGCCAGTTGTTGGATGTTTTGCTGACGAAAGTCGCCTTGCACGGTCACGCGCTCAATTTGTTGCTCAGAAGCATGCAGGTTAAATGCAGACAATAAGGCGATAGATAAAACAGAATAGCGAAAAAACATAGGTGATCGGCTCCGGTAAACAACACGTTGAGGATCACACTGTTCAGATTTAACGGTATTACGGCTAACACAACTTGCTAAGCAAGTGGTAAATAGCGAAACACGTTCTGATGGGGAGTTAGCACCATCCCTCCGCCGGTATGATCCGGATCAGGTTCTAAGGGTTTGCCTTACGGCATCTCAGCGCATTCAAACCGAAGTTTGAAGGTTGCACCCCTTGGTTGCTTGCGTAGTCTATGTGGTTTTAAAGAAAAAAACAACGCGCCTAAGCGATATTTGTCAACGACGTGTTTAGGTTATGTGACAGGCTTACCAACACAGGGCATCATCACTTTCCAAGTTTTATGCTGCTTACGCTTACTGACAATCGCGGTTTAAAGCTGCTTTGACTATCTAACCGTGTTGGCAAACGGCTACTTAGCGCCACTGGCCATTATCATGCAAATTCGCCTGTAACTGTTCAATTAACCTATCTGACGGGATCGGTCTTGAAAATAAGTAGCCTTGGCCAATATCACACTGATGCTGTGTTAAGGTTTTGCATTGCGCCTGGGTTTCAACACCTTCGGCGACAACTTCCAAACCTAATTTGCGTACCATGGCGATAGTCGAAGTAATAATATCGAAATCGGCTTGATTATCTAACATACCAAACACAAAACTTTTATCAATTTTTATGGTATCAACGGGCATCTGCCTTAAGTAACTTAACGATGAATAACCGGTGCCAAAGTCGTCAATCGCTAAGCGGAAACCACGACTTTTTAAGCGCTGCATACTCTTGATCGTTTCATTGATGTTGTTGGCCAGCATACTTTCTGTCAGTTCTAATTCGAATAGCGCAGCTGATAGTTGATGTTGCTGCAATAACCCATCAAGAAACGCTGGCAATTTAGTATCGTTAAGTTGTGCCGCGGAGAGGTTAATAGCCAAAGTCGCGTCCTTAAAACCCGCCGCTTGCAGTTGCACCATAATACGGAAACTTTGCTCGATCACCCAATAACCTACGGGGATCATCAAATGCGCAAGCTCTAATACTGCGATAAATTCGTCAGGCGATACCATACCGCGCGCAGGGCTATGCCAACGCAATAATGCTTCTAAGCCTTGTAGTCTGCGATTAGCCAAGTTAATTTTGGGTTGCAAATGCAGCGTAAACTGTTGCTGAGCTAACGCCAGCTTTAAATCGCTTTCTAATGCTAAACGATTTTGGAAATCATCAAACATTTGCTGACTGTAAAAGTGCAAACTATTACCGCCCTTCCCTTTAGCCTGATACATGGCTAAATCAGCTTGCCGCACTAAATCATCAGGTTTCAGCTGAGCATTACGCGTACTGCTGATACCAATACTGATATTTAATTGATACTCTTCATCGCCCAGTAACATGGGCTGACGAAACGCTGCAATTAACCGATTGGCCAAAGCCGTTAAGGCATCGATATCAGCCACTTCTGTCACCACAATAAATTCATCACCACCAAAACGGCAGATAATATCGGTTTTATCTAGCGATGCCCGCAGCCGATTACTCGCTTCAATCAGTAACTGATCGCCTTGCTCGTGGCCACGAATATCATTAACTCGTTTAAATTGGTCCATGTCTAAAAACAGTAACCCTAATATGGCACTGCTCTCGGTTAGCGCGGCGATACTTTTCTTTAGTTGATATTGCAACATATTACGATTAGCTAAACCGGTTAGCCGATCGTACATTGCCATATTTTCTAGCTCTCGGGTCTGGGTATTGATGTTGTCTTGCAGTTGCTCTAATTTACGACTTAACGTTTGACCGGCATCATAGAGTTGATCGACCTCGTCAGTCATGGCACCAGCAGATTTAGGTAAAGCATCGCGAAAAGCCCGATATTTATTTTCCGCTAACATCGGTAGCGCATTACAGATCAGCAACAAGCGACTGGTTAAGCGCCGCGTCAACATGTTAGTGAGCCAAGCAAATAACACAAAGCAAAGCGTAGCCAAGGCAATCAATTGCCATTTAAAAGCATTATTTGCTGCTTGGTAAGAGCTAATATTCTCTAGCAATAAAATCGCAAAATGCTGCTGCTGTTGTTGAACCAAGGGGATGTGGTAAACAAAGTAGGGTATCTCAGCTAAGCTGAACTGGGCGCCATTACTGTTTTGCCAGCTGGCTAACGCCAGCTGTTCTAATGCAGGCAAATTACCTGTGGCAGATAAAATAGTCGTGGCTGCCGCATCTAAACGCACAATCGCTACTTCACTTTGCAAGGCTTGCCCCAAAGCAATAACCACATCTGCCAGCGTTTGACTTGAAACCAGTACGGCTATATTACCGTTTTGATCGGATACTGGTAGGCTCACCACATTACTGCAATGCGTCGCACAGTAAATCCGTGATTGCGGCCGCTGCTCCTGCTGCGTTTGCGTTACCATACTGGCTAATTCAGTCGGGAAGATACTGCTAGCAAAGGCCGCTTGCGGGCTATCCTCGGTAAACACCCAAAGCGCTTCTATATTCAAATAAAGACTAAGCACGTCATAGCGTTGCTGCAATGCTTGAGTAAACACGGAGAAACCTGATTGCTGTTGCAGGCCGGTCAGCTCGGCAAAGCTTTCAAACCAAGATTGTTGCTGATTTTGCAGCAGCAATTGATATTGGGTAAAGTGCTGCTCAACTTGCTGCCGCTTTAACGTTTGCTGCTCGGTGAAGCTGTCACCTAAACGCTGCAAGGATAAGCTAGTCACCAACACGATTAGCACCAGCATCAGTGCCAGTGTTAACAGTAAAATCTTCGTTGGTAGGCTAAAAAATCGCATTTAAAACCAGTACATCAGTTGTAACGCCCATACCTGCCAATAGCGATGTTGATTTCGCTCTAGATCAGGGACCAAACTGGGTGATAAACGACCGGTGCCGTCCACCCAGTGATGTTCAGCTTGCAACCGAAAGCGACTGCCTAGCTCATAGCTGGCACCCAACATTAGGCTATGTTGATAACCAAAATAGGATGGTATACCGAGTTGCCCTAACTGACTGCCTCGTTTATCGTTTTTGTTTAGCGCCAACATATCAACACTGATTAATGCCGTAAGTTTAGGATCAAAGCGATAGCGCCCTAGTAAATAGCCGCCAATACCGATTTGAGCGCGTTCAAAACCTGGCGCATAAAAACCGTCAATGGTCATGCGTTCTTGAAATAATTCCGATGAAAGATCCCATTTTTCGGCTTGATAACGCCAGTTTAAAATGACTCTTTGAACGATAACGTCACCGTCTGCAAAAAAATCAAAGTTGGCCTGCTTATAAGAGAACTGTGAATCAAGAAGTGAGATACCATAACTGGCTTGGCTACCAATGCCCTGCCAAAACATACTGGCTTGATGCACATATTTTTGTTCTGAACTGCCTTGTATATCTGGGCTTAACAAAGTTCGGGCTTGCTCAGTGGTAATCTTGGTAGAACCAATACTCCAATTATATTCCAACTCACCATGGCCTAATTGTTTATAGCCTTTAAGCGCCAAACCATCACTCGCCACAGCAATATCACGAAACGCATCGTAATAAACCGATTGAGGTAAAATAATACTGGGCCGTGTAAAGGGCACATCACGGGTACTGGAAAAAAGCCAATGCTGGTTCTTATAGCGGCCAAGAAACACATTAAGTTGATGATCAAAATTATCTATCGCACTAAAGTCTAAAAATAAATAATCTAAACGAGCGCCTTCTGGGTAGCGATTACCACCATTTAAGTACACTACTTGCCCCGATAATTTTAAGTGTGGATACAAATCTAACTTTGCATTGAGTCCTAGCTCGGTAAGCGCCAGCGACACATCACCCTCATTATTAATTGCATTACTCTTTGCGGCTTGGGCAATACCTTGCGCAACAAAACCATGAATCTCTAAAGGCTCTGCCTGTGCCACCGCGCCAGCGAAGCACAGCGGCATGAACCAGTAAAATCGGTTGTTATTTTTCATTAATCGTCACCACTCTCAGATTGGATGAAAGGGTATCTGTGGGAAGATAACCGATGGCACCTGGTGTTGTTTCTAGCAATAAGAGCAATTCTGCTGCGGAATCCACTTGCATTGGAAAACTGCCAATGCCGGAATAGCGTTGCCGAGACCAAATTGCATCTAATTGATAAGGAAACATTTTTAATTTATCGCGGCTAAACCGCTGATGATGTGGATGGTCAGATTGCAAGACAAAAACCTGAATAGCTTGTCCATCTGTCCAGCGAGTCTGACGCATGGTAAAGATGGCTCGTAATTGCGCAGTGCTCAGCGTTGTCTCGCTCACCGATGAATGCACAACAACTTCTACGGCTTGCACAGAGCAAGCAAGTAGCAGTAAGCAACATAGTGAACGTAAAAAAGTCATTAGATACCTGTAAACCAGCTGTCGGGAAACCGATACTTTGTTCCGTCGGTATATAACCGACATATATACAGATAAAATATTGAAATTAAAGCGTTTGCGCAATAGTACATTTGGGTTGTTACAGCGCAAAAAAATATTTATAAGCCCAGATACCAGGTGGCGATCGAGAAATAAACCACCACACCCGTAACATCCGCAATAGAAGTAATTAGCGGTCCACTGGCTGTCGCTGGATCTAAATTAAATCGGCTTAACAAAAACGGGAGTGACAAACCAATCAAGCTACCGGCCATCACCACCAGCATCATGGTACAAGACACGACTATCGCGATATCGGCCCCCCCACGCCAAAGCCCTAAACCCAGGACAGCGGCAGACATGGTTAGCCCCAGCAGCCCGGCAACCAAGCATTCTTTACCGAGTAAATAGCCCCAATCGCGCAATTTGATTTCACCTGTGGCTAGCGCTCGCACCATCAATGTGCCGGCTTGCGCGCCAGCGTTACCGCTACTGGCAATCAATAACGGTAAGAAAAACAACAAGGCGATATAGCGGGCGATCGTTTCTTCAAAATAAGCGATACCGGCACCAGAAAAAATATTACCAAACACCAATACCACCAGCCAGAAAACCCGTTTTCTGTAAAGTAAACCGATACCGGCATTTTTCACGTTTCCGTCTAATTTGCCGATGGTGGCTGTTTTGTGAAAGTCCTCCGTGGCCTCTTCTGCGGCGACGTCCATCGCATCATCGTAAGTCACAATACCGACCATCTGATGCTCGCTATTGACGATAGGCAGTGCTAATAAATCGTACTTAGCAATCAAACTGGCTATCTCTTCTTGCGGCAATTCAACACTGGCAAAAATCGGATCCGTATTCATCAAATCATCAACCCGCATACTCACGGGTGCCAAAATCAAATCGCGTAAACTTACCACGCCAATGAGTTTTCTGGCTTCATCAACCACATAAGAAGAGTAAATGGTTTCTTTATCGGGTGCTTCTAATCGCAGCACTTCAATGGCTTCACGTACCGTCAATTCAGGTGGTAACAAAGCATAATCTGAGGTCATAATGGCGCCAGCAGAACCCTCTTCATGCGCAGATAAACGTAACAAATCTTCACGTTCGGCTTGAGCTAAGGCCGGTAACAAGGTATCGCGTTGCTCGTCAGATAATTGATTAAATAAATCGGCACGTTCGTCCGAAGACATTTGCCTGATAATCGGCGAAAGTTTGCGCCGACTCACGCTGATAGCTAAACTAACCTGCACTTCAGCAGGCAAATAACCAAACACCTCAGCTTGTTCTGCACGGGGCAATACAGTTAATAAACTCCACAATTCCGTGGCAGAAAATTCAGTTAGGGCTGCAGCATAATCAGCTGGATGCACATCTTCGAGTTGTTCACGTAACAACGGCAGCGTATCGTGTTGCAACGCATTACGCAGAGTTTTGATAAGAACGGGTAAATCCATAACAGCCTCTTATCAGCAGCACGTTGTTTCAGAGACTGCTGGGCAGTATGCTGAATCATGCAGGGTAAATGGAGTGTCGATACTAAGCAATTTGAGCTAATTTAGCTAAGTGCCAATGAAATGGCCAAATGCCACACGAATGATTAAGACATTGCCAATAAAACAATTAATAATGCTATTTTATGAACTAAGTTAGCTTAACTCAACCTGAGCGTAGAAAGTTTTACAGTAGCAACGTTTTTTAAACCGAGCCACTGAAAAGGAAGATATTGATGAGTCACTCTGCAGCAAGCGCTACTGCGCCACAATGGTGGCAACCACAAACAATGGCGTTAGATGAATGCTGGCATTTTACGATCGGCCCGGTTACCTTATATTTCAAACGCTGTTTGCAAGAATGGGTATTTGGTTTTGAGCGCAGTACGCAGCCAGAACAAGCTTATCGCGTACTTAGCCAATCTGCGGCCTGCTTACCGGAAGCCCTCAACATGCAGCGTTTTATGTTTCGCCATAGTCCCGGTCAATTTAAATTAACGCCGCATTTGCTCGAGCGCGCCGTAGTGATCAAAACGCATCAGCCGGTAAGCATTCCCGCAGGCGAACAAAGCGTATTCTATATTAGCTCACCGGTCAGTATCGAAATTAGCCTGCAAGAGCCTAGCGTAGTGCTCATGGAATTACCGTTACAACGTTTATCCGATACGTGGTTTGGTGACTCTACCCAGCAAGGCGAGTTATGTTTTGCTGACAAAACACATGCCAGGCATAGCCTCGATGATATACCCACACGGCCGCACCGTGCCGTGACCGCAGTGACAATCGAAAACCGCTCTGATCGTATGCTGACCATTGACAAGTTAAGTATTCCACTGCCATTTCTCGCCTTGTATGGTCATCGTGATGGCAGCTTGTGGACCGATCCGCTGTTGTTACAACACGAGAGTGTCGGGCAACTTACTCGCTTTAAAATTGGCAAAACCTTGCCGCTGGGTTTAACCAGTGCAGACTTGCTCGCCCCACCACGCCAGCATCATGATAAAAATAGCCTAGTGCGCGCCTTTACCGGCATTTTCAGTCAATAAGGAGTCACGCATGTTGGAAACGTTAATACAGTTTTTTCAATCTGAAACCGTGGTGAATGGCCTACAGGCTTTACTGCTTATCGTAGTAGGTTTGTTGTTAGCTCGCTACGCCTCGCAAGCGGCAGAAAAGCTCATTAGCCATAATTTCTCTCGACATCATGCCGCGCTGTTTCGTCGCGTACTTTATTGGTTAGTGCTCGCCTTGTTTGCCGCCTCAGCACTGCATCAACTAGGGTTTTCATTAGGAGTACTGCTGGGCGCAGCTGGCGTATTATCGGTTGCTATTGGCTTTGCCTCACAAACTTCCGCTTCTAATTTAATTAGCGGCTTGTTTTTAATCGGCGAACAACCCTTTCAAATTGGCGACACCATTAAAGTGGGAGCCACTGTGGGTGAAGTGCTGTCTATTGATTTACTCTCGGTTAAATTACGCACCTTCGATAACCTATTTGTACGGATCCCCAATGAAAGCCTGATTAAATCTGAAGTGATTAATATGACACGCTTTCCTATTCGGCGCTTCGATTTACTACTGGGTGTGGCTTATAAAGAAAACATGGCGCAAGTTCGAAAAATACTGTTTGAGGTCGCCGACAAAAACCCGCTAAGTTTAGATGAACCTGCACCCACGTTTTTGTTTGTGGGCTTTGGTGATTCGGCACTGAATATCCAGTTTTCGGTTTGGAGTACGACACCTAATTTTCGAGAGCTACGTAATAGCCTGCAAGAAGAAATTAAGCTGGCTTTCGATGCCAATGGTATTGAAATTCCGTTTCCACATCGAACGCTTTATACGGGAAGTGAAACCGCGCCTTTTCCGGTGCGGATCGTTCCCGAGCAAACAACAACTCCGGCCAATAATCCTGAGGATCACCGTAAAAACTAACGAACTTCAGCAATGCGTGTTGGCATTTCTGGCAAAAACACGCATAGTTAAGTAGAGTTTTTTCATTCCATTAGGCTACAAGGAGTCAACGCATGTGGCGTAGTTTATGCCTGTTGTCATTGCCGTTTTACAGCTTTACCTTGCTAGCCAATTGCAGCGATGAGTTTGATCTAGAACGCCTTGCTGAACAAAAGCCGCAGATTAGCGCTATTCATTTCGAACAAAATAACGTGTTTGATTTGACCGAGCCTGGGGTGTTTTGGTTACATCGCTTTGCCAATGCCAGCCATCGTATCAGCCTTGAAGGTACTATTCGTGATGATTTGCTGTTTAATGATCACGCACCGTTAAACTTGGCCGATCTGGCTGAAACCGAGCGGCTCTTAAGAAGCCGACGCTATATCCGCGATGCTCGCGTATCCGTTAGTCGCTATTGCCCCACTGAAAATACTGTTGAGGTACTGGTCCGAACTTGGGACACCTGGTCCTTGTTACCTAAAATTGATATTTCTAGTGAAGGCGGCGAAACTAATTACTCACTGGGCATTGCCGAAGATAATTTATTAGGTTTCGGCAACCAACTTCACTTAGATTACAATAAAGACAGCGAACGTAGTGGCTACTTAGTTAGCTTTGGCAGCCCCAACATTTTTGGTACGCACTGGAACACCTTTTTAAGTTACGCCAATAACTCTGATGGCGAAAATTATCGTTTTAATGTGCAGCGGCCTTTTTATCGCTTAGATTCACAGTGGTCTCTTAACTTCGATCTGCTTAAAAATAAAGAACTCGTTACCGATTATCAATTAGATGAGCGGGTTAATGAGTACAATCGCACTCGGCAACAATTCGAAAGCTCTGTTGGCTTTAAACTGGTTGAACGCGGTCGCAGCATTCAGCGCTTTATTGTTGGCATGACCCTAGAAGACGTCGCCTTTAATGATACCGAGGGGACGGTATTAACGTTACCTGACGAGCGTAATCTTTCAGCGTTATGGCTGGAGTATCAAATTTTAGAAGATGATTTCTATAAGCTTTACAATATCAATCAATTTAACCGCGTTGAAGATATTAATGCCGGCTGGCAATTACAACTGCGCCTTGGCTACTTACAATCATGGTTAGGCGCCGACAATTCTGGCTTGCAGCTCACTGCGCATGCAGAAAAAGCGTGGCAACTGCAAGAACATACTTGGTTATTTGGTCAGTTAAATTATCGCCGCTTAAATTGGCAAGATCAAACACAGCAACTGCTGCATTTCTCTTGGCAATTAAACCATCAACTGAATGAATACAATAGCGTCGTCGCCAGTATCTCTGCAGAACGTGGCAGCAATTTATTTGCCGATGAACGCCTATATCTGGGCGGTGATACCGGATTGCGCGCTTTCCCTCTGTATTATCAAAGCGGCGATAAACGGGTGATTGCCACAGCAGAATACCGGCGTTACACCGATTGGAATCTATGGCGGATCTTTGATGTCGGTTTTGCTGCCTTTACCGATATAGGCCGCAGCTGGGGCGATTCCGAACAATTTAAAGACTTAATGGCCCAACCCGATATCGATGACAAAGTTCTGTTCGGCATCGGTGTCGGTGTTCGCTTACTCTCTAGCCATTCTAGCCGTGGCACTATGGTGCATTTAGATCTGACCCGCCCATTTAGTGATAACCCAGATATTAACAACTGGCAGTGGCGTGCTACTGCAAAACGGCGTTTTTAAGATCGCATATACCTTTATGCAAACTTATTTAGTCACTTTGCACTTTATGGTCATCATTGCCATCGGTTTGTCGCCATGCAACGTGCTTTTGACTGTTTAGCTGTGTAACTTGTCGCCGAATGTTTTTTAGACTAGTTTTGAGTGCCCCCGCTAGTGGTAAATGAAGGGTAAATAACTCGATAAAAACCTTAACAAGCATCCCGCCTTGGTGGGAGTTGTTTCGGGAGTCCCTGTATGCTGAGCTGGGCGAGCCGGCTGTTGATGGTGAACGACTGCGGCGCATCTCACCGGTTTTTCATGGTAATAAAGTCAAAAAACCGGTATTAGTAGAGCAAGGCACAAATGATCCGCAGGTATTGCAAGTGGAAAGCGATGAAATGATCGCCGCAATTCGCGAAATGGGGTGCCAGTAGAGTATGTGCTGTTTCCTGATGAAGGGCATGGTTTGTTGAAAATAGCTAACCGGATCACCGCACAAAACGCGTATTTGAATTTTTAAGGCAGTATTGATAACTCGTGAATGTCACTTCGAACAAGGCAAGTTTACCACGCAACCTAGGGCTTTTCGGTCTTTGGTTGCTGGTGATTAATGGTTTTATTGGCGCCGGTATTTTTGGCTTACCGGGTGGCGCGGCTAAGTTAGCGGGCGAATATAGCCCCTATATTTATTTGCTCTGTGCCTTACTCATCTTACCCATCTTATTATCCATGGCAGAACTGTCGAGTTATTTTCGCGGCAGCGGCGGCCCCGTGCGCTATGGTACGGCCGCCTTTGGCCCTTTTATCGGTTTTCAGGCCGGTTGGTTATATTACATTGCGCGTTTAGTTTCTTTCGCCGCCAATACCGTGCTACTGGTCGATAGCATCAGTTATTTTTGGCCAGCGGCCAGCAATACCCTGCAACGTACCTTGCTTCTTACTGCCATTGTTGGCAGCTTAACACTGATTAATGTGCTCGGCTCGGTGCGCGCCATGCGCTCCTTGGCACTTCTTACCGTGCTGAAATTTGCCGTGTTATTACTGCTGGTGGTTACCGGCATAAGCTACTTTGGTGCACAACTGCTACCCGAAGCGAATGCCACGATTTTGTTTAATAATCACTACGATATTGGCGCTGCCGTGTTGTTATTAATTTATGCTTTTGTGGGATTTGAATCGGTGGTGGTACCCGCTGGAGAGGCCAAAAACCCCGCCAAAGATATGCCCCGTGCTTTATTACTGGGCTTAGGTCTCGTGACGCTGTTATATATTGCGATTCAATTAGTAAGTGTAGCCGCCGTTCCAAACATTGCTGATTCTAGCAACCCGTTACTGGATGTCGCCGCGACGTTATTCGGGCCCGTCGGTGCCATGATCTTAATGTTAGGTGTGGTCGCCTCCGTCGCCGCGAACTTATTGGGTTCTATTTTTTCTACACCGCGCGCCAGCTTCGCCTTAGCCGAAGACGGCAGCTTGCCAAACTGGTTTGCAAAAGTACAGCCGCGCTTTTTAACCCCAGCGAATTCGATTGTCTTTTTTGGGATCTTAGCGCTGATATTAACGCTTTATGGGTCATTTTTATGGCTGGCCGCTGCAACAGTAGTTTCACGCTTGTTGCTTTATGGCCTCACCTGCGCCGCCGTGCCAGTATTACGGCCCAAACTGGCCGCCAGCGACAGCTTTATTTTACCCTTTGGTTACGCCATACCACTACTGGGTATCGCGGCCTGCGTTTGGCTGGCGTTTCAGGTTAGCCTGTCATCGGTATTAGCCACCAGTGCTTTTGTGTTATTAGGCACGGCCTTGTACTTTTTGGCGCGTTGGCAGGCAAAATAATGGCTAATGGCTAATGGCTTTAGTGTAAGGCATTAGAGAAAACTTCAGACGATCCGGTATTCAGATAGGGCCGTTTAACGTTGACAGTGCTGACAAAACACCGTGCTACGCTGACCTAAACGGATTTCTTGTAGCGGCTCACCACAGCTAAGGCAGGGCTTGCCACCACGCCCGTACACTAACAACGCCTGTTTAAAATACCCTGGCTTGCCGTCTACTTGGCTAAAATCACGCAAGGTGGTACCGCCTTGCACTATGGCGGCCGCCAGCGTTTCTTTCACTACGGTTGTTAATAACTGTAATTTCTCTGCACTGACTTGATTGGCTGGGGCTTGCGGTGCAATGCCTGCTTTAAACAGCGCTTCGTTGGCATAGATATTCCCTACGCCTACCACCACCTTATTATCCATCAGCACCAATTTAATGGCGGCAGAACGTTTAGCACAGTGGCTGATCAGAGTTTGCGCGGTAAAGTCTGCCGTCAACGGCTCAGGCCCTAACGCCCCGAGTAATGGATGGATACTGCCATGAGCTTGCCACAGTACCGCACCAAAACGACGCGTGTCGTTTAAGCGCAAACATTGGCCACTGCCCAGCACAAAATCGATGTGATCATGTTTCGCTGGCGCGACGCTGTTCGATACCACTTTTAAATGGCCAGACATACCTAAATGCAAGATCACACTACCGCTTGGCAGTTCCAGCAATAAATATTTAGCACGCCGACGAACAGATAAGATTGGCTGCTGCTGGATCTCAAGCACTTCATCCGGGATCCACCAACGTAATTGCCGTTGTCGAGCAACGACCTTGGTAATCACTTGCTGCTGTAAATGCGGGCTAATACCCAGCCGGGATACTTCTACTTCTGGTAATTCAGGCACAGCCTACTCCAAGGTAAATAACAAACGCGCTTGGGCGGGCGCTAACAAATACAACTGGGTACGCCCCACTTGCTGTACTAAGTAACCGCTAGGTTGCAGATACAACAACCAGATCTGAGGTTCAAACTTCCCCACTAATTGCACACTGGCTTGAGCAATAGGTACCCAATTAGCACCTGCCGTTTCATTACTTGCTTCGAGTTGCGTAGTTTGCCAAGCTGCGGCCATCTCAGTAGCAGACACCGTGCTCGGTTGATGAGGTTGCCATTGCCATTGCCCTGCCGCTTGTACTAAACGTTTTGAGCCAATAGAGACACTTAGCAGCTGGCTAGAGTCAGGGAGCAAACTTAAACGTTCAGCGCGGCCAAAATAGGTATTACCTGACCAGTCATACAAGCTAAACATCAGCAGCAGCACAACAAAAATCAGTACATTGTTCCAATTACGACGAGACAATTTCAGCATGATGATGTGTTTTAAAGAAAAGACAGCAGAATAGTAACGCAGGGGCAGTATAAAAAGCAAAAACCCGGCGAAAGCCGGGTTCTTGTAAATTCGATTATTTGATTTTCGCTTCTTTGAAAATCACGTGCTTGCGCACTTTAGGATCGAACTTTTTGATTTCCATTTTTTCTGGCATGGTACGCTTGTTCTTCGTAGTAGTGTAGAAGAAACCAGTACCTGCAGAAGAAACTAAACGGATTTTATCGCGCATTTGTTAATTCCTTATACCTTGTGACCGTTGGCACGAACGTCAACTAGGACGGCATCGATACCTTTCTTGTCAATAATACGCATACCACGAGTGGTTGTACGTAAAGTAACAAAACGGTTTTCACTTTCAACCCAGAAACGGTGAGTTTGCAGGTTAGGCAGGAAACGGCGCTTTGTCGCGTTGTTGGCGTGCGAACGACGGTTACCAACCATCGGACCTTTGCCAGTTACTTGGCATACTCTAGACATGTCAATATTTCTCCAAAATTACGTCAGCTCGAGCTATCTTTCACCCTTCTGGCCTTGAAGGTTGCCCCGAAAATGGATGAGGGCGCACTTTATACACGAAAGCGCAATCAAACTCAAGACAATTTAGCCATGAGCTAGAACGCCTTGTTGTGCCAAGTCCTCATTTACAACCAGCCACGCTCAGCAAAAGAGACGACTTCTGCATCGCCCACAACAAAGTGATCCAATACTCTGATATCAACCAAAGCCATGGCTTGTGTTAGGCGCTCCGTTATTGCTCTATCGGCGCGGCTTGGCTCGGCCACCCCAGAAGGATGATTATGAGCCAGAATAACGGCCGCGGCATTATGCCGTAAAGCGTGTTGAACCACAATACGCGGATAGACTGGGCTTGCATCAATTGTGCCTTGAAATAAGGGCTCAGCACAAATCATACGATGTTGATTATCAAGATAAAGTACCATAAATATCTCGCGTTGCTCTTGTGACAACAAGGAACTCAAATATTTTCGTACTAATGCAGGCTCGGTAAATACCGTTTCTCGCTGCAATTGTTGTTGTAAAAAACGCCGACTCAGCTCTAATACCGCTTGCAATTGCACGTATTTCGCTTCGCCTAACCCCCTCGCTTGGCAGAATTCCGTTTTACTGGCACCAAGCAGCGCCCGTAAACTGCCAAATTGTTGCAATAACTGCCGGGCTAAACTCACAGCATCAGTGCCTGCAATACCAGTACGCAAAAAGATAGCGAGTAATTCCGCATCCGATAAGGCTTGCGTGCCCAATTGCAACATTTTTTCACGCGGCCGCTCTGAAAGCGGCCAATCAGTAATCGCCATAACTCGCTCCTTTTCTCGCTGCTGAACGGATGCTGAATTTCGGTTTCCATGCTATCTTATGCCAATCTAATTCTGGCTAGGGTGCTTCTGCTATGCAGCAAAGCCTTGCTTCTAAACGTATTTTACTTGGTATCAGCGGCGGTATTGCCGCTTACAAAAGTGCTGACTTAGTGCGGCGTTTAACGGAACGCGGCGCCGATGTACGGGTGATCTTAACCGATGCTGCCCAGCATTTTATTACGCCTTTAACGCTTCAAGCCCTTTCCGGCAACCCGGTAAGTCATAGCTTGCTAGACCCTTCAGCCGAAGCGGCAATGGGTCATATTGAATTGGCTAAATGGGCGGATCTCATTATTGTTGCTCCCGCCAGTGCCGATGTGATTGCCCGCTTAGCGCATGGCTTAGCGAATGACTTATTAACCACTTGCGTGTTAGCAAGTGACGCTATCGTGGCTGTGGCACCCGCGATGAATCAGCAAATGTATAAAAATATAGCTACACAAAAAAATATCGCAACATTAAAAGAACATAAATTTCACATTTTTGGGCCAGGTTCGGGTGTGCAAGCCTGTGGTGATGTGGGTGCGGGCCGCATGTTAGAACCGCTAGACATCGTCGCGTTAATTGAACCGCTTCTTACTTCTAAACACGTTTTATCGGGCTTAACTTTCACTATTACCGCAGGGCCTACGCGCGAAGCGATTGATCCAGTGCGTTATATCAGTAATCACAGCTCTGGCAAAATGGGCTATGCCCTTGCTGAAGCGGCGGTGAAAGCAGGCGCTAAGGTCACCTTAATCAGTGGGCCTGTGCAATTGCCTGCGCCCGCCGGCGTGCAAATGATTCAGGTTGAAAGTGCTGAGCAAATGCATCAAGCCGCACTCACTGCCGCCGCGCAATCCGCTATTTTTATTGGCTGTGCCGCGGTAGCAGATTATCGGATGAGCGAAATCGCCACCGATAAGCTAAAAAAAGGCAGCGAGAATGAGCTAAATCTCACCTTAGTGAAAAACCCCGATATTATTGCTGCCGTTGCCGGCATGAACAAAAACCGACCTTTTACTGTTGGTTTTGCCGCAGAAACACGCAATGTGCTCGATTATGCTCGGCAAAAATTACTGAATAAAAAACTGGATATGATCTGCGCCAACGATGTTTCTAAGCCTAATAGCGGCTTTAACAGCAATCAAAACGCCATTACGCTGATTTGGCCCCTAGGCGAATTAGATTTACCTGTACAACCCAAACAACAATTAGCAGAGCAGTTAATCGCCCTGATCAGTCAACATTATCACGCATTAGAAAAGAAGCCATGATGAAAAAAGCTATTGACCTAAAAATCCTCGACCCGCGTATTGGCAACGAGTTTCCTTTACCCGCTTATGCTACTCCAGGCTCTGCAGGTTTAGATCTGCGGGCTTGTGTCGAGCAAACGTTAACGCTAGCCCCAGGTGAAACCGCACTGATCCCTACGGGTATTGCCATTCATATTGGCGATGCCCAATTATGTGCAACTATTTTACCGCGCTCAGGTTTAGGCCATAAACACGGTATCGTTCTTGGTAACTTAGTCGGGCTGATTGATTCTGATTATCAAGGCCCGTTAATGGTCTCGATGTGGAACCGTGGCCAACAAAGCTTTAGCATTGAACCTGGCGATCGTATTGCGCAGTTGGTGTTTATGCCGGTAGTGCAAACAGAATTTAACGTGGTTGAGTTATTTGATAGCTCAGAACGAGGTGAAGGCGGCTTTGGCCACTCGGGTAAACATTAAGGATCGGTCCAGCTCGCATGACAACACCAAAACGCGCTAATCGTAAAGAAGATATCTTACAAGCTCTTGCCGCCATGCTGCAGAGTAACAGTAACGGTCAACGGATCACGACCGCGGCGCTAGCAGAAAAAGTCGGCGTATCGGAAGCCGCACTTTATCGGCATTTCCCAAGTAAAGCCCGCATGTATGAAGGCTTAATTGAGTTTATCGAAGACACCTTGCTTTCAACGGTAAACGCAATTAGCGATGAGCACAAAGATACTCGAACTCGCATCAGTTTAATGTTGCAGTTAGTATTAGTTTTTGCCGAACGTAACCCTGGCTTTTGCCGAATTTTAACCGGCGATGCCTTACAAGGTGAGCAAGAGCGGCTTTTGGAACGAGTGGCGGTTTTGTTTGAAAAGTTAGAAGCACAATTTCGCCAATGCTTACGCGAGCGCAAGTTGCGCGAAGGCAAAGGGTTCAGTATTGACGAAGCAGAACTCGCCAATTTATTGCTAGCCACCGTCGAAGGTAAGATTAACCAGTTTGTGCGCTCGGGCTTTAAACGTTTGCCAACACAATGCTGGAGTAATCAATGGGCGTTACTTGAGCAAAGTGTGTTTCAATAACCGAATAAAAAAGGCACCGCAAAGTGATAAACTCGCGGTGCCTTGTTGTAACGTTAACCGGTCACTCAACCAGTGTATTAATTCGTAAAGCTTAATTGGCGCAAACGGTATGCTTGCGCGCTAACGTGAGCCTGAGCGCGCTGCAACGGTTAACGGTTAATGACAAGCAAAACCGCCATTTAACGTACCTGAGCAAGCCGGCAGTTTAAAGCAGCGTAAACCACTCCCATAGCGCCGCTCCCCACACTAAACCAACAATGACTAAGCTGGTAAACACCGCGGCTGAAGCAAGATCTTTTGCCCGACCTGACAATTCATGCCGCTCTAAACCGACACGGTCGGTTAATGCTTCAATAGCGGAATTAAGCAATTCAACCACTAACACTAAACACCATACGCCAACAAGCAAGGCAAATTGACTGACCGATTGCGCTAACATCACGGCTAAGGGCACAGACAGCAGGGTTAACAGCGTTTCTTGACGAAAAGCGGATTCGTGCCGCCAGCCAGCAGCAAAGCCCTGCATAGAGCATTTAGCGGCTTTTAACACCCTTGCTAACCCAACGCCATTTGGCTTTATCATAGTGCGTTCCTAACTGTGCTTAACAGGCTGTCTTTTTATTTGGATAGCGAGCTTAGGTATTAAATCTTAAGAATAGATTAATTTACACCATACTCTGCACGATAAGCTTGTACCGCGGCCAAATGCTCAGCTAATTCCGGTTTATCCATTAAATAATTGATCAGATCCGGCAAGCTGATAATCGACACCACCTTAGTCGCAAAATCACGCTCAACTTCTTGAATCGCTGATAACTCACCTTGGCCACGCTCTTGCCGATCCAACGCAATTAACACGCCGGTTAGCGTGGCGCCTTGTGCTTGGATCAGTTGCATCGATTCACGAATAGCCGTACCCGCGGTAATCACATCATCCACCAACATGATGCGCCCTTGCAGAGGTGCGCCGACTAAATTGCCGCCCTCGCCATGGGTTTTCGCTTCTTTGCGATTAAAACAATAAGGCACATCGCGGTCATAGTGATCCGCTAAGGCTACCGCGGTAGTCGTCGCAATTGGAATGCCTTTATACGCTGGGCCAAATAGAACATCGAAGTCTAAGCCGCTATCTTGTAAAGCCGCAGCATAAAAGCGACCTAACTTTGCTAAATCGCTACCGGTATTAAACAAGCCTGCATTAAAAAAATACGGGCTAGTGCGGCCAGACTTTAAGGTAAAGCTGCCAAACTTTAACACTTGGCGCGCTAAGGCAAATTCAATAAATTCACGTTGAAAGGCTTTCATAGTTACTCCTGGCCTAACGCCTGCTTTTGGGCTGTTACAATATCACTAATAGCAGCACTACCTAGCGCCAGCATTTGCTGCATTTCGTCAAAACTAAAGGGCGCTTCTTCGGCTGTACCCTGAATTTCAATAATCTTGCCGGTTTCCGTCATCACCAGGTTCATATCGGTTTCAGCGGCAGAATCTTCAGCGTAATCTAAATCGGCAACCGCATTGCCCTGATACATGCCCACCGATACCGCTGCAACCATATATTTTAACGGCGACGTTTTTAACAAGCCTTTGGCTTGCATATAGCTAAAAGCATCCACTAAGGCCACACAAGCGCCGGTAATTGAAGCGGTACGGGTGCCGCCATCGGCTTGAATCACATCGCAATCCAAAGTAATGGTATTTTCACCCAGCTGGCTTAAATCGACGGCAGTACGCAGCGCGCGGCCAATTAAGCGTTGAATTTCCATGGTGCGGCCACCTTGCTTACCGCGAGCGGCTTCGCGATCATTACGGCTATGTGTTGCGCGCGGTAACATGCCATATTCCGCCGTGATCCAGCCTTTACCTTGGCCTTTTAAAAAACGTGGCACACCTTCCACTACGCTGGCAGTACAAATCACTTTGGTATTGCCGAACTCCACCAGCACCGAACCTTCGGCATGAGCGGTAAAATTACGGGTAAATGAAAGAGGACGGATTTGACTGGCGGTTCTGCCACTTGGACGCATAAAGCTTCTCCTGACTAAAAATGTAAGGGCTATTATAAGAGCTTAGGCCGCTAAGGGCTATCTCTAGCCCAAATCAATCACGTTTTAGTCAGGTAGCAAACCCATTAGGTATGATAAACAACCCACTTTAACCCATGCCCTTGCGCCGATAGCGACAGGGTAAGCTCCTGCTGATATTGGCCATTTAACCTGAAACTCAGGTATACTCGGCCATATTCTCGCTGTTTGGAACAAATCAATGATTCATAGTATGACCGCCTTCGCCCGCCACGAAACTAAAGCCAGTTGGGGTACAGCTCAATGGGAAATTCGCTCTGTTAATCAGCGCTATTTGGAATCGTACTTTCGTTTGCCCGAGCAATTCCGTGGCCTCGAAAGTTTATTGCGTGACAAACTGCGTAACAGCCTGCAACGCGGCAAAATAGAAGTGAATTTACGTTTTCATGCTAACCAAGCTGCAGGAGAACTGACGGTAAACGACGTTTTTGCCGAGCAGCTGTTACAAAAAGCGCAGCAATTACTGCAAAAAGCCCCGCAAGCTCAACTTAATATTGCTGATATTCTGCGCTGGCCCGGTGTCATGGAAACACCAACAGAAGACTTGGACGCCTTGCAAGGCGAACTGCTCGCCGGTTTTGATGCCGCGCTGCAAGATTTCTTAGCAGGCCGTGGTCGTGAAGGCACTGCCATTGAAGATATGATCCAGCAGCGGCTTGCGGCCATTGGCGAGCGCGTCGCTTTTGTACGGGAACATTTACCGCAAGCCATGCAATGGCAGCGTGACCGCATCACCAACCGTTTAAATGAAATTAAAGCCGATTTAGACCAAAACCGTCTCGAACAAGAAATGGCGTTTTTAGCGTCTAAATCTGACGTCGCCGAAGAGCTAGACCGCCTCGACGCCCACATTAAAGAAACCCGCCACGCTCTAAAAAAAGGCGGCGCCTGCGGCCGCCGTTTAGACTTTATGATGCAGGAATTTAACCGCGAAGCGAATACGCTATCCTCTAAAGCTATTAGCACTGAAATTACCAATGCGGCGGTAGAGCTGAAGGTGTTGATAGAGCAGATGCGGGAGCAGATCCAGAATATTGAGTAATATTCTCCGCTTTTCCAAAGCTTTTCAATTTCCACCCAAGCCCTGACCCCACAGGGCTTTTTATTTTTACGGTGCCCTATCCGATTTCATCTTTTAGATTAATTCAGTAACGAAACATGAGTTATCACCAACTACAATATCGCTCCTCTTACCCTACTGCTAATTTTGCTGCTTGTTGCCACATAAAGTCGGGCATAGGTTCTTTTAGCTGCCAGGTGATATTCATGGGTTGTGAGCCGGTATGCGAGACATATTGTACTTCACCGTAATTTACAAACCCCATGGTGCGGCCATACTCATCACTGGTTTGCTCGCGTACAAATAAGAACACTCGCTTTCGCAGCTTTTGCTGTTGAACGTACTCTAAACCACGGCCACGATCGGGTCTGGCACTATTTTGCGACTGCCAATGAAACAAGTGTTCATTGATGGCATAGTCGTGATACATGGTGGTTGGCGAGAAGTGTTTTTCGTTTTTATCTAAGGTGACAAACAGTAGTTCGATATTTTGTTCTTTCAATACCAATACGCCTTCGCGCGCAGGGGCTTGCTTTTCGAAAATGGTTGCACCAAACGCCACCAGAATTTGTTCTCGTGCATAACGGGCATGCAGCCTTAATGGTACTTCAGGTAAATTTTCCATACTCAGTTGCTGGTGCTTGGTTTGCGCTAATTGCTGGGTAAGCACATCGAGCAATTCCGCCTTAACACCCAGTTTATTCAACTCAGCAAGGCTCTGCGCTAAGGAGTTAAAGCCAGCCTCTGTGCCTGTTTTTTGCCAAAAATCATAATGACACATTAAGGAGTAACGCGAAGCGTCAGCCGTAGTGACAAAATTATTCAGGCAAAGCTGTTTTAGAAAACTTAAGTAATGATGATCATCACAGGTCAGAATTCGGTTAAAAATAGCCTTTTTACACATGTTAAACCAATTGCCACCTGGGCTTTGCTCTTGAACAACATACTGTGACTTTTGCACCAGTTCCGCCCAACAGCCACGCTTATACAGCTCATGCAAATTAATAAAAGGGTGCTGACTTAAAAAATTCCTGAGTGTTAACGGCAAGGTGGAATGCTGCGGGTACTGCCGGATAAGCGCCAATAATCGAGTTAAATTTAGCGTAGCTTGGCGAATATTACTCAGCACCATTTCTTGCGTGCGTTTACTTAACTCAATACGACAACCCAGTGGGGCGTGCGGAAAACCTTGTTTGATTTCGTCGCTAATGGCGCGGTTTGTTCGGCCAATTAATGCTCGAAACTTATTGGCAAAGTCGTATTCGGGGCGGGAATTACCCACAAAATCCAGCACCGTGCAGCACTGTTTACCATCGGCTAAGCGTAAGCCCCGACCAAGTTGTTGCAAGAAAATCGTTAAGCTCTCTGTTGGCCGCAAAAACAACAAGGTATCCACTTCAGGGATATCGACACCCTCATTAAAGATATCCACAACACACAGCACATTGATTTGGCCTGAGCGAATGGCCTGCTGCTTTTGCTGTCGTTCCTGACTGTTATCACTGGTCAGCACATCGGCCTTAATGCCTTTAAGTAAAAATTGCTGCGACATAAACACTGCATGCTTCGTATCTACACAAAAAGCCAGCGCTTTCGTCTGGTTAAGATCAGTAATAATCTCCTGCATACTCAGCAAAATCTTGTTCACCCGAACTTGGTTGTGGGTATACAGATTAGTTAACTGAGCCACATCATAGCGCCCGCGCGCCCATGGGATGCTGCGTAAATCGGTATCATCATCAATACCAAAATACTGAAACGGACATAAATGGCGCCGATTAATCGCTTCAGGCAAACGAATCTCCGCCGCAATCACACCACCAAAGTCCGCTAAAATGTCACCACCATCATGCCGCTCCGGCGTGGCCGTTAAGCCTAATAAAATGGTGGGGGTAAAATAGTCTAAAACCGCACGATAACTTTTTGCGGCAATATGATGCACTTCATCGATCACAATATAGTCGTAATAATCGGCGCTAAGGCTCAGTTGGCTTAGCTGACTGTTTAACGTTTGAATAGACACAAACAATTGTCGGTAATGGGCCGGTGTATGGTTACCTACCCAAAGCTCACCAAAACTACTGTTGCGTAACACTCCACGATAAGCCGCTCGGGCTTGCAGTAAGATCTCTTCCCGATGCGCCACAAACAAAAAATGCGCTTGCGGTTTAGTTTTAACAAAACGCGCAAAATCAAAGGCGGAAATCAGCGTTTTGCCTGTTCCTGTTGCGGCTACTACCAAATTTTTAAACCGTTGATGTACGCTACGCGCTACCGCCAGCTGTTCTAAAATCTCACGCTGATGCGCAAAAGGCGCAACATCAAAAAAATGTGTTGGCTCACTTTCTCCGCTGCTTCGCTGTTTTTGTAATGCCGCTTTGAGTTTTTCACTACAACTAACATCACCACTAAAACGCTCAAAATCCGTAGAAGCCCAGTAGGTTTCAAAGGTACTCAACGATTTGTTGATAATATGCGGAATTTCTTGCGAAGTGATTTTCAAATTCCATTCTAAGCCACTGGTTAAGGCTGAATGCGATAGATTAGAAGAGCCAATATAGCCCGTGTGATAACCGGTATTACGCAAGAATAAATAACTCTTAGCGTGTAAGCGCTCGCGCTCAGTATTATAACTGAGCTTTACTTCGGTATTGGGCAAGCTAGCCAGATACTCAACCGCTTTGGCATCGGTCGCGCCCATATAGGAAGTGGTGATGATTTTTAACTCGCGGCCACTAGCGGTGAAGGCCTCAAGCTCCTTTCGAAAGATCCGAATACCTGCCCACTTGATAAAAGAGACTAACCAGTAAATTTTATCCGCCGATAAAATTTCGCGTTTAAGTTCAGACTCAAGCGATAAACCGGCATTGCTACCACAGAACAGCTCGCTTTGGCTAAGTCCTGTCAGCGGAAAAATATCACTAATATAACTTTGTAAGTCGGCAGCAACCGGGTTTTCTAGCTCATAAAGTGCCGTTAAAATTTTCCCTTGGCTGCTGAGCAAATTCTCATCGATAAAATCTTTATCTTGAATCTGTGATTTTAACCACAGTAATAATTGATTGGATAAAGCAATTTGCTGCTGCAAACGATCAGCACTGGCAGGCACCGACTCAATGGCGTATTCCAAAATATGGGATAAGAAACGCGATAACCAAATCGATGCCTCAACACTCGTTAGTTCACGCTCACCTACATAGAATTTTTCTCGATCAAGACGGTCAGCAACAAGCTGAGTGATAAGTTGCTCATAAATACCGATCTGTTGCATACCTATCCTTGTGTTAGAAGGGTAAATCCCTAAGCATGGTAATTTTCTATAACAGTTACACCATCATTGATATTGAATCTTACCAACTCTACCTTTTTGAACAAGCGATATACCTTTACTGAGTGAATAACATAACATAAAGCATGTTTTAACCTGCAAGCCACAAATCTACTGCCGATTAAACGCGGGCTCTTCAAAGTAAGCATAATCGCCTAGCTGCAAAGCCTGCTGGCGCTGCGCTTGGGCTGAGGGCTTGCGTTCGGTAATGCTAACGCCAAACACGTCCAGATGTACCTTTTCCATTAGTTGTTGCACTTGCTGGCGGCTGCATAGCTGCAATAGCTCACCGGCATGAATAAAGCCCTGTGCCCGAAGGCGTTGTTCGCTGTTATCTTTACCGGCTTTGCTGGCTTGAAACAGATCGCGAAATTGCGCTTCTAAGGTGATTAAGAATAAATCTTGCTGCAGCATGCTCATGTAAGCTTCCTTCGATAATTGGCATCCCTGCCAGTTTGTCCCTGCCAATCCTTATGAATAGCTTCCTGCTATTTTTTCCATACACTGTCATGGTTAATGACATGTCATCCGTGAGCTTCCATCTTAGGCTGTTTCTTATTTCACGCCATACTGTGCAGGTGTTCAGTGTATGTTTTTCAGGCAGATGTTTTATGGCGCTTGCGCCAAGTCCTTTAAAACGCTAGCGCCCTGGCTTAGAGTTGGAGCAAAACCCCATACAAAGCGAGCTAAACATGAACAACCAACTTATTCGCGCTGAGGATTTACCCCGGCTAACCCGCTTACAAGAACTCTGTAAAACTCTCAATGCTATTGAACACTTAGCCAACGTTAAGCAAGATAAAGTGGTGTATGCTGGGCGTATTTGGCGTTATGCTGATTTGGTTTATTTGGCCTATGAGTATTATGTGCTGGCCATTCCTTATGGCTTAAAGATGGATAACTTCAGTAAGTGGTTAGCGGCAGAGCAAGCTATTCTTAAGCAGTTTAATTTACCCTGGCCGGTTGCCACCTTAAATGCAGCAACGGATGAAGCCTAAACTTATTTATTCCAGGTATGTATGCTTAGCAGACACATCTTACAGGAGTTCAGATGCAAAAAAGTCAACCTCAGCAACACGTCTCAATAGATAACAATAGTAGTTTAGATGCTAGTGGCTGGCCGCTGCGCTGGGAGCTGTTAATGCGTTATCGGCTGATTGAAATCGTCGCGCTATGGGAAGGCCGCTTAACCACTAATCATTTATGTAATAGCTTTGGTATCGCGCGCCAGCAGGCATCAAAAGATATTAATGCCTATTTGCGGGATATTGCGCCCGGCAACCTGGTGTATGACGGCAAGTTAAAAGGTTATAAACCGGCTGCCAATTTTACCCCCAAAGTCACCAGCGGCCTGGCCGATGAATACCTGCATGCGCTCGCCAGCACCAAAGATTTTGCCCATACCTTTAGCCAGCTTGATTTAGGCTTTGCCCATACCGAAATGCTGACACCACCCTTTCGACAGGTAAACCCGGATATTCTGCGGGCATTGGTGCAGGCGGCTCGGGACGGGAAAAAAATCGATATGGGCTATGTGTCGCTGACTAGCCCGGATGAAGAAAGCCGCATTATTGCGCCGCATACACTGGTCTGCACGCCACTACGTTGGCATGTACGCGCTTACTGCGAGAAGAACCGAGACTTCCGCGATTTTGTATTAAGCCGTTTTCGCGGCATAAATGGCATCGAAGGCGATGCCGAGATGACGAAAGCACAGGATGAGCGCTGGAATAGCACTATTGATATCGTGCTAGTGCCAGACTCCCGCTTAACCGACTATCAAAAAGCCATTATTGCCGAGGATTACAATATGCAACACGGCAAGCGAGTGTTCTCCGTGCGCTCGGCACTGGTGCCCTATGCCGTGCAGGCGCTAAACCTGGATTTAGCCAAAATTGAAGCGCGCCCGGAGGCACAACAGATTATGGTGGCAAATTTGGATGAAGTGAAGCGGCATACGTTTTGAAACTTAGGCAAAAATGTCAATTCCTGAATGCCAAAGGCCACCATACTACACTTTTACGCGCATAAAAATGTAAAAACCTGCACTTTTCTGCGCGTAAAAGTGTAGATTGAGTTATGCTACTGGCAGTTAACAGTCTTAATTGGCGGGAAATGACAATGCAGCGCAACTTACTAAACGCCCTAATAGCATGGAAAAATCAACCGGTGCGCAAGCCATTATTGATCGATGGTGCAAGACAAACAGGTAAAACCTATCTGCTACAAGAGTTATTTGGGAACACCTTTGCCAACATCCTTCGTATCGATTTCCTTGAAAACCCTGCCTACAAAGAAGCGTTCGATGGCTCACTGTCACCTGACGAGCTAGTAATGAACATTGAGTTGCTAACCAACCAAGCGTTCAACCCAGCAACCGACCTGCTGATATTAGATGAAATTGGCGAGTGTGAACGTGCCGTAACTTCGCTTAAATATTTTGCCGAAAAAGCCCCGTCCTATTTTGTCGCCGCCAGTGGTTCGAACATTGGTTTGCTTAACACCTTCCCTGTGGGCAAGGTAGAACAATACAATTTACGACCACTGACCTTTCAAGAATTTATTTATGCATCCAACGAGCAAGCACTGATCAAAGCGTTTGATAGTCAAGCAAGCACACCGGCAGTACACACTAAATTGATGGATAAACTAACAGACTACTTTTTTACCGGTGGTATGCCGGAAGCCGTTTCTTCTTGGTATCAGTATAAGGATTTAAGCATTCTAGAGCGTGTTGAAAAAATCAAAAAAATTCATGCCGATTTAGTTGAAGGTTATCGCCGCGATTTTGGTAAGTACGCGGGCAAGGTCGATGCCACACTAATTGAATCTGTGTTTAATAGCATTCCAGCGCAGCTATCACTTGTGAGCGACGCGTCGGTAAAACGCTTTAAATTTAAACAAGTGCATGAGCGTAAATCTCGTTATAGCGATTTTGAAACCGCGATCCATTGGCTTAACTGCTGCCGCTTAGCTTTGCCAAACTACCCTGTTGAAGGGTTGCCGAAATCTCCGCTGGCGGCCTATAAAAAAGAAAATAGGGTTAAACTGTTTCTGTTTGATGTGGGCCTGCTCAATTATATGCTAGGCAGCAGTTATAAAGAGATTAAGCAACAAAACTATGAATACAAAGGCTATGTGGCTGAAAACTTTGTGCAACAAGAGCTCACAGCTATTGGCGTTGCCCCAAGCTATTCATGGAATGATGCCCGCGCCGAAATCGAATTTATTTTGGCGACCGATGAAGGCGATATCATCCCTGTTGAAGTCAAAAGTGGTAAACGTACAAGAGCAAAATCGTTGGCATCCTACGTTGAAAAATGTACTCCAAGTAAAACCTTTAAGTTAACGGGTACACAAGGCTCTTCAGCGTTAGAGCAAACCAATATCGTGATGCCTTTGTATTTCACGCAATATTTACCTCAGAGATGGTAAAAGCGCTTTGCTTAGCCCCCGAGTTCTACACAACATTACCTTATGGGTAACAATTTGTAGACCTTGATGCCTGATATTCGATACTCAGCCTTATCAACATTGGATACCACAGCATCCAAATTGAGCTTTATTCTATGAAAATGGACACCATGACATTCATTTAAGGCTAGGCTAGTTTTCTGCTGACTCATCACGGTCACATAGGACAAGCGAAAAATGGCGAAGCTATGTTGGCAGAAATCGTGCTCGATAAAGCCCTTCAAAACTGCTATTTTTAGACCCTAACAGCAGCATAAAAACGACACTGTTTTTCCGTAGTCATAGCCAACAAGCACCACTAAGATTTAGTAAAAGCCATAGGCAAGTGGTGGGCAGTTTGGTGGGCAAACAGGCATTTATGAACGGTTTCTTTTCGATAACTCATTGAGTTTGTTCGGGTCTAGGCCTCTACTCAATAAGCAGGTCCAGAGCATCGGATAATGTAAAACTAGCTTGTAGCGATAGGCAAGCTCAAAAATCAGGGTCATCGTTTTCACCGCTTGGGTATTTAGCTTGTATGTACGCTAAGCGGGCTTCTGCAGTGGCAAATGCGGTGCATTTGATAAATTCCATGTCATCGCTTTCTTCTTCCAGTAAAAAAGCCATCGTGCTTTCGTCAACTACCACTAAGAATTGCGTATCGGTATCAAAGGTGTAAACCGTACCGCCTTCAAAGCGCTTAAATACCGTCATTTTGGCAAAGTCATCTTCCGTGAAAACCACCGCAGCACCCTCTTGCTCGCTCATGCTCATTCCTTAATTTTATTGTTGAACCACTCATAACAACACGACAAGCGCCTTAACATCAACAATATTTAATCAATACTAAAAAATCTCATTCTCGACACCACAACGACTTTTAATAGCCGGTTTTTTGGTTGCGGTTAGTAATTTTAGCAAAGAACGGCTAGTATATTTGCTTAAGAAAGTAGGGAGTTATTTTGAAACGGACAGTATTTTTATCAAACAAATGGCGAGTATTACTTGTCTTATGCGCGATTGTTGCGGCGCTGTACTTCGCAGATCGGGCATCACCATTAGCTCGCGGCAAAGCTACCGACAGCCTAACGCAGCCGTTAATCAGCCAAGATCCAGAGCTTGCTGCACATTACCAACAACAGATAAAACCGCTGCTGGAGTCTCGCTGCGTGGTTTGTCATGCCTGTTACGACTCCCCTTGCCAATTGAACATGAGCGCACCGCAAGGCTTTGCGCGCGGCGCGCACAAAGAAAAAGTGTACGATGGCACACGTTTATTAGCCGCAACACCGAACCGGCTGCATCTTGATGCTGCCACCACGCAAGAATGGCGTGAACGTGGCTTTTTTTCAGTGCTGGAAAACCAACAAGTCGATGCGCCAATCACCACCGGTTTAATAACGAAAATGCTGCAATTAAAACAAGCACATCCGCTACCAGACGCTAATGCGATGACAGAACAATTTGATTTAAGCCTGAATCGTCAACAGCAATGCCCAACAGATAGTGAATTTGCTAGTTATGCCAAGGCGCAGCCTTATGCCGGAATGCCATATGCTTTACCCGGTTTAAATGCACAAGAACATAGCCTTTTAACCAACTGGCTTAGCGCCGGCGCTTATTTTCCTGCGGATGCGTCATTACCGGCCGCACACCAAGCCGCTGTGCAGCAGCTTGAGCAATGGCTCAATACTGATGATTTGAAAACTCGGTTAAGTGCTCGCTATATTTACGAGCATTTATTTACGTCTCATTTATATTTCAGCGCACTGCATGATAACAACGAACGGCCGCAATTCTTTCGGCTTTTGCGCTCAAAAACACCACCAGGCCAAGCTATTGAGGTGATTGCCGGGCGCCGACCTTATGATGATCCAGCAGTTGAGCGCGTTTATTATCGGCTACAAGCCGTGCGCGACACCATTGTTAATAAAACACATCAACCTTATGACATCAATGATAGCTTGCTGCAAAAATGGCAACGCTGGTTTAAAGATGCCGACTATCAAGTGAGTGCGTTACCCGGCTATGCCCCCGAGATCGCCGCCAACCCACTGACCGCCTTTAAAGAACTGCCAGTGAACGCCCGCTATCGCTTTATGTTAGAGCGTGCAGAAAATACCATTATGGGCTACATCAAAGGCCCAGTTTGCCGAGGCCAGGTGGCGCTTAATGTCATTAACGATCGGTTTTGGGTATATTTTATTAAACCCGAACTCGCTGAAAGTGCCGCCGTAAATGCTTTTTATCTCTCGCAACAAGACAATTTGCGCTTACCGGCTGAAGAAGAAAGTACCACCTTTGCCGTGAGCTGGGTCGGCTTTGCTGCTCGACAAGGCGATTATCTGCAAGCACGTAGCGCTTTTTTAAATGAGCATTTACAACAAAGCGCCTACCTAACCCCTGACGTGTTATGGGATGGCGATGGCCAAAATCAAAATGCTAGCCTCACCGTTTTTCGGCATTTTGACAATGCCACTGTGGTAAAAGGGTTACTGGGCGAACCTCCTAAAACCGCTTGGGTTATTGATTATGCGCTGCTTGAACGCATCCACTACTTGCTGGTTGCTGGGTTCGACGTTTATGGTAATTACGGTCATCAATTGATGACACGGCTGTATATGGATTTTCTGCGCATGGAGGGTGAATCGAATTTCTTAGCCTTTTTACCCGAGGCCAGCCGCCGCCAAGAATTTGCAGATTGGTATCAGCAAGCAGGTCCAGAACTGACCGAGTTTATTAAAGGTGACATTAACCCCTTTTCACAACCCAGCGGCATCACGTTTCAAACGCCAGATCACAAAGCCGAACTATATCAATTATTTGCAGAGCAATTACACGCTGTGCAACCGCAGCGTTATCAATTAAGCGATAGCCAATTAAACAACAACAGCTTAAACCTGCTCTCTCAATTAGGGCAGCTACAAGGCACCAGTGCGACACTATTGCCTGAGCTTACCATTATTATGCTGGAACCTGCCGATGGCCGTGCCGCAGAATTATTTACGTTGATCCGCAATAGCGCCCACTTTAATGTCAGCAGCCTATTAAAAGAAGAAGAAAACCGTCATCCGGCTGCAGATACCACCACCTTAGTCAGCGGTATTTTAGGCAGTTACCCTGATGCATTTTGGAAAATATCCGAAGCACAGTTGCCTAAAGTTGTAGCACAAGTGCAGCAAATGCACACTGAGCAACAGTATCGACAATTGCTGAACGACATTGGCATTGGTCGGCACCATCCGGACTTTTGGCAGTTTAGTGACAAACTTAACCAGCTGTTTCAACAGCGCTACCCCATTGACGGCAGCTGGCTAGATTACAATCGGTTAGAACATCGGCCATTGCAACAAGCCAAGGCCAACTAGCGCTAAGCGAAATCGCCAATTTGCTTTTGGTCAGACCAGTGGTAAGCTAGGCTAAAGCAAACAATTTTGAGTTTTAGATATGGCAACCTCACTACGCAAAGCCAATTGGTTTTTAAAGTTATTCGCTTGGCGCTATATTCCGCTAATTGGTTTTTGTTCACCGAAAATTGTCCGCATGGATGAAAAAACGGTAGAAATTACCATGCCGCATGCTTGGCGCACTAAAAATCATTTAGGCAGTGTTTATTTTGGTGCTTTGGCCATCGGCGCCGATTTAGCCGGGGCTTTTTCTGTATTTAGTAAAGCCAAAGATCGCGGTGTTAATGCCAACTTTGCCTTTAAAGATGTACAAGGCCAATTTTTAAAACGCCCCGAAGCGCAGGTGCATTTTACCAGCCATGATGGCGATGTGATTGATCAGATGATTGATGAGTCTTTAGCCAGCGGCGAGCGCATCAATAAGCCCGTTTCAGTGGTGGTGACCTGCCCCAGCTTACATGGTACTGAGCCAATGGCCACCTTCACGTTAACCTTGTCGATCAAGGCCAAAGCTAAAAGAAGCGCAAAAGCCTAAGCCGCGACAATTGCACGCAGCGACGACAGGCAGTAAACTTGCTCGCCTATCCTCGTTGCGCCTAAAGGTAACCACTTTGACTGAACACAACATGCAGCAACTTAGCGGCAATCTGTTTATCATTTCTGCCCCCAGTGGCACCGGTAAATCCAGTTTGATCCAAGCCTTATTGCAGCGCCATGCTGATATGCAATTAAGCGTCTCGCATACCACCCGTGCCCCACGGGCCGGTGAGCAAAATGGCGTGCATTATCATTTTACGACGGTCGACGATTTTAAAGCGCGCATTGAAAATCATGAGTTTTTAGAATGGGCCGAAGTCTTTGGTAATTATTACGGTACGTCTCGCGCAGCAATAGAGCGGCAATTAGCCCAAGGTATTGATGTGTTTTTAGACATCGACTGGCAGGGCGCAAGGCAAATTCGCGAACAAGCAGCGGGCACCATTGGTATTTTTATATTACCGCCAAGCTTAACTGAACTGCAGCAACGCCTAACAAATCGCGCAACTGACAGTGCCGAAGTGATTGCTGGGCGTATGGCAAAAGCCCAAAACGAAATGTCGCATGCCGACGAATATGACTATTTAATTATCAACGATGACTTTGCTGCTACGCTGCATCAACTTGAGCAAATTGTACTTTGCCAGCGGCACCGCTTCGCCTCTGCACAACAACGGCAACAGCCATTGCTCGATCAATTGTTGGCGAAACCGATAAAATAGCGTATATTATGCGGTCTTGTAACATCCCTGATTAACCCTGAATATTTCCGGAGTGCTGAATGGCTCGCGTAACCGTTGAAGATGCTGTAGATAAAATTGGTAACCGTTTTGATTTAATTCTGGTTGCAGCACGCCGTGCTCGTCAGCTGGCCGTTGAAGGCAAAGAGCCATTCGTTGAACTTGAAAACGACAAACCCACGGTAGTGGCGTTGCGTGAAATCGAACAAGGTTTCATCACGAGCAGCATCTTGGATGCGCAAGAGCGTCGTGATCAATTACAACAAGAAGCCTCTGAAATGGCAGCAGTCGCGGCCATTATTGGTTCAGATCAGTAAAAATTCCCGTCTAATCGATGTCAGCGGCACTTTAGCCGTTGGCATTCGTTAAATTTAATCGTATATTCTAAACTTTCATCAGCTTGTAACGCTGTCGTTATGCTGTTTTAGTTTGGAGTGCTTGTGTATCTATTCGAAGGTCTGAAAAATCAGATAAGTGCCTATCTGCCACAAGAGCAGGTAAATCTGGTACAACAGGCCTATGTGGTTGCCAGAGACGCGCACGCACCGCAATTTCGTTCAAGCGGTGAGCCTTACATTACCCACCCTGTTGCCGTAACTAGCATCTTAGCGGACATGCGACTCGACCATGAAACGCTCATGGCCGCCTTGTTGCACGACGTGATCGAAGACACCCCAGTTAGCAAAGAAGATTTAAGCCGCTTGTTTGGTGCTACCGTTGCCGAACTGGTGCAAGGTGTCAGTAAGCTCGACAAAGTTAAATTTAAAGACTTTAAAGAATTCGAAACCACGAACCTGCAAAAAATGTTTATGGCAATGACCCAAGACATTCGGGTTATTTTGATTAAACTGGCCGACCGTACCCATAATATGCGAACGCTCGGGGCACTGCGGCCCGAAAAACGCCGCCGGATCGCCAAAGAAACCCTCGAGTTGTATGCGCCTATCGCCAACCGCTTGGGTATTCACAATATCAAAAATGAATTAGAAGATTGGGGCTTCCAAGCGCTCTATCCCATGCGTTATCGGGCGCTCAGTACAGCGGTAAAACAGGCCCGTGGCAATCGGCGTGAACTGTTAGAAAAAGTGCAGCACGATATCCGGCACCGTATCGAGCAAGCCGGTATCAGCGCCGATGTCAGCGGCCGCGAAAAGCATTTGTACAGCATCTATCGCAAGATGAAAAACAAAGAGCTGATGTTCAACGATGTGATGGATATTTACGCCTTTCGCGTGGTGGTAGATAACATCGATAGTTGCTATCGCACGCTGGGCATTATGCATAACTTGTTTAAGCCTATTGAAAGCCGTTTTAAAGACTATATCGCCATTCCAAAACAAAACGGTTATCAATCGTTGCATACGTCGTTAATTGGCCCGCATGGTATTCCTGTTGAAATTCAAATGCGTACTCGCGAAATGGACGAAATGGCCGACAAAGGCATCGCCGCACATTGGATGTATAAAACCAACGGGGAGTTGCCACGTGAATCGACCGCGCAGATCCGAGCGCAGCGTTGGATGCAAAGCTTACTTGAGCTGCAACAATCTGCCGGCAACAGCTACGAATTTGTCGAAAACGTTAAATCTGAGCTCTATCCTGACGAACTTTACGTGTTTACCCCTAAAGGCCTCATTGTAGAATTGCCAATTGGCGCCACTGCAGTTGATTTTGCCTATGCTGTGCATACGGATATCGGTAATCGCTGCGTAGGGGCTAAAGTTGATCGGCGGCCTTACTCCCTCAGTAAACCGCTTGAAACCGGCCAAACTGTCGAAATTATAACCAGCTCAGGCGGTAAACCTAACGCCAATTGGTTGAATTACGTGGTGACTAGCCGCGCCATTTTAGGCATCCGTAACTACCTGAAAAAACAGCAACAAAATGAAGCTATTACGCTAGGTAAACGCTTGCTAACCTCAGCCTTGGGCAGCGTTAAATTAGATGACATTGCCGCAGAACGTATCGAGCAAGTTTTAGCTAATGTGAATCAACAATCCTTAGATGCGCTTTATACTGAAATCGGTCTGGGCAACCAATTACCTATCGCTATTGCAAGGCGCTTATTAGGTGAATTTGAAAGCCAAGAGCCACAAAGCAAAACCCCGCAGCTACCGAAGGGCAATGCCTTTATTGTCGGCTCTGAAGGCATGCTGATTACCTTTGCCAAGTGTTGTCGACCGATACCGGGTGATCCTATTGTGGCGAATGCCACACCGGGTAAAGGATTAAACGTGCATCGTGCGGATTGTCGAAATATCAAAGGCTGGGAGCGCGAACCGGCGAAGTTCTTCCCAGTACGTTGGGATAACACTTCAGAGAAGCAATTCTTATGTGATATCCGCGTCTTTATTATTAATCGCCAAGGGGTGCTAGCGAAGCTAACTTCACTCATTGCTGCGCAAGACTCCAATATTCAAGATCTGTCGACCGACGATCGGGATACCGGCGAATATGTCATTAAAATAACCCTGTCGGTGCGCGATAGGGTCCATCTTGCTAACGTTATGCGCAAAATTCGTGTGCTGCCTGACGTACAAAAAGTATATAAAAGGAAATAGTTTTCATGTCTAAAGTGATTATTCGCACTGATGCGGCGCCAGCCGCTATTGGTACTTACAGCCAAGCGGTAAAAATTGGTACCACAGTGTATTTATCAGGCCAGATCCCACTCGTGCCAGCCACCATGCAATTTGTTTCAGACGATTTTGCGGAGCAAACACACCAAGTGTTTAAAAACTTAGCCGCGGTATGTGAAGCCGCCGGCGGTAGTTTGAATGACATGGTTAAAGTGAATATTTTCTTAATTGATCTTAGCCAGTTTGCTGTAGTTAACCAAATTATGAGCCAATATTTTGCCGAACCCTACCCTGCTCGTGCAGCGGTACAAGTCAGTGCTTTACCACGCGGCGCTCAAATTGAAATTGACGGCGTGATGGAAGTACCGTCTACTCACTAGGCCTGTATCTTGAGCCCAACGCGTTTAGATAATATTGCCATCGCCGTGATCAAAGGCGTTGGCAGCAAAGTAGCGGAACGGCTCGCCAAGCTGGCTATTTTTAGTGTGCAGGACCTGCTGTTTCACCTGCCGCTGCGCTATGAAGATCGCACTCGCCTGTATCCTATTGCCGATTTGCAACCGCTGATCCATGCCACTGTGCAAGGTGAAGTGTTAAGTAGCGAAGTGCAATTTGGGAAAAGACGTAGCTGGTTGGTCACGCTACAAGATGGTAGCGGCCGCATCACGCTGCGTTTTTTTCATTTTTCTGCCGCACAAAAAAATGCAGTAGAAAAAGGCAGCCAACTTCGCTGTTTTGGCGAGGTAAAGCGCGGCCATCGTGGCTTAGAAATGCTGCACCCGGAATATAAGATCATAAACCCGCTGCATACCGAGCAGCAGGTGGCTGAAACCCTAACGCCGGTTTACCCAACAACCGAAGGGCTAAAACAAGCCACGTGGCGCAATCTTACCGATGCCGCCCTCGAATATTTAGATCGCTACGCGCCAGCAGAATACTTACCGGCGCATTTATTGAAACAGCCTTGGTCACTGGCTGATGCGCTGCGTTATATACATCGCCCGCCGCCAGATGCCGCACTCATATTGCTTGAAGAGGGCAAACACCCCGCGCAGCAACGGCTTATTTTAGAAGAGCTGATTGCCCAGCAACTCAGCATGTATAAACTGCGCAGCCAAGCACAACAGCAACAAGCCGTGGTATTAACAACGCCAGAGCCTTTACTGGCACAATTTTTAGCCGCCTTGCCTTTTAGCCCAACCGGCGCACAACAGCGGGTGGTGGCACAAATTCAACAAGATCTTGCCAAACCGCTGCCCATGCTGCGTTTAGTGCAAGGTGATGTTGGCTCAGGCAAAACACTGGTGGCCGCTCTAGCGGCACTTACCGCTATCGGTAATGGCTATCAGGTGGCATTAATGGCCCCGACTGAATTGCTCGCCGAGCAACATGCCGTTAATTTTCAACGCTGGTTTGCACCACTGGGCATCGAATTAGCCTGGCTGGCTGGTAAAACCAAAGGTAAAGCTCGGCAAAGTGCCTTAGATGCCATTGGCAGTGGCCAAGCCCAGATGGTGATTGGTACCCATGCGCTGTTTCAGCAGCATGTCGAATTTCGCCGCCTCGCGTTAATCATTATTGATGAGCAACACCGTTTTGGGGTGCATCAACGCCTAGCGCTTCGTGAAAAAGGCGGCATTGTTGCTCACTACCCGCATCAATTAGTAATGACGGCAACGCCGATCCCCAGAACCTTGGCCATGACCGCTTATGCCGATCTCGACACCTCTATTATTGATGAGTTGCCACCGGGCCGTACGCCCGTCACCACGGTGGCCATCCCGGATAGTCGCCGCGACGAAGTGATGGCGCGCGTCCGTCAGGTAGTTACCGAGCAAAAGCGCCAAGCCTATTGGGTGTGTACACTCATTGAAGAGTCTGAAGTGCTGCAATGCCAAGCCGCAGAAGACACCGCCAGTTTATTGCAGGCCGCCCTACCTGAATTAAAAATTGGTTTGGTACATGGCCGCTTAAAAAGCGCAGAAAAACAACAACTGATGCAGCAATTTAGCCGTGGCGAGTTAGATTTATTAGTGGCAACAACCGTTATCGAAGTTGGCGTTGATGTGCCCAATGCCAGCTTAATGATTATTGAAAACCCTGAACGGCTGGGCTTAGCGCAATTACACCAGTTACGTGGCCGCGTCGGTCGCGGTAGCGCAGTATCACATTGCGTATTGCTGTATCACGCGCCGTTGTCTCGCACCGCACAATCGCGCTTAGCCGTATTACGCGAAAGTAATGATGGTTTCGTTATTGCGCAGCGCGATTTAGAAATTCGTGGCCCGGGCGAATTACTCGGTACCCGACAAACCGGTTTAATGCAGTTTAAAATTGCCGATTTAACCCGAGATAGCGCCTTACTGCCGCAAGCCGGCGCCATTGCCGCACGGCTATGGCAAGATTCACGTGAAGATAGCTTACAATTAATCAAACGCTGGCTGGCCAATAGTGAAATCTATGGCAATGCTTAACGCGCTGCAAACTCAATAAAACCCCATAACACTAAGCCGGAGTTGGTATGTCACAACCTAACCCTTTGCAACTGAGCCCTTTGCAAATTCGTCAGCAATGCCGCAGTGGCGCTTTTAGCCGCAACACCTCTGGGTTGGCGCCTGGTTTTGTACAAGCTAATATGGCGATTATTCCCGCCGCTTATGCGGCTGATTTTTTGCAGTTTTGTCATTTCAATCCGAAACCCTGCCCCTTACTGGGCATGGCGGCTACACCTGGCGCCATTGACATGCCGCAGTTAGCTGCCAATTTAGATATTCGCAGCGACTTACCACGTTATCGGCTATTTCGACACGGCGAATTTACCGAAGAAGTTACCGACTTAGGTGCAGTATGGCGGGATGATTTAGTTACTTTTTTAATCGGTTGCTCGTTTTCATTTGAAGAAGCGCTACTGGCCGATGGCTTGGAAATTCGTAATATTACCGAGCAGAAAAATGTCCCCATGTACAAAACCAATATTCCTTGCCAAAGTGCTGGGGTGTTTAGCAGTAATATGGTGGTCAGTATGCGACCAATGCAGCCTGCCGCAGCGATCCGAGCCATTCAAATTTGCTCGCGTTTTCCACAAGTACATGGTGCCCCGGTGCATTTTGGTGATCCGGCCCGGATTGGAATTCAGAATATCAATCAGCCCGATTACGGTGATGCGGTTAGTATTAAAGAAGGCGAAGTGCCGGTATTCTGGGCGTGTGGTGTAACGCCACAATTGGCCATAGCGCAAGCGAAACTGGATTTTTGTATCAGCCATGCCCCAGGCCATATGCTGATCACAGACTTACCCAACAGCAAATTAGCCGTACTTTAAACGGCTGAGTGGCTTAGCTTAGCGTCGAAAAGTGTTAACGATAATGACACCCCGCCCTGAGTTTTTGGCTTGATACAGTGCCTTATCGGCCAGTAGCAGTAAATCGTCACTGGCGCCTTGTTCGCTAACCGCCACACCAATACTGATGGTATGAGACTGGCCATGTAACGTGGCCAAATATTGCTGTTGAATGCGCTCGCTAATTTGCAGCGCATCTAGCCTTTTACAGGTCGGCAAAACCAACATAAATTCATCTCCACCCAAACGCGCTGCAAAATCATAATCGCGGATATTCAAGGTCAAGATGTTCGCCAGTGCTTTTAATGCATCATCACCGGCCTGATGGCCAAAGTTATCATTCAGTTGTTTAAAGTTATCAAAATCTAGCGCCATTACGCTGATATCAGAATCCGTTGATTCCTGCTCAATACAACTTTGCCATAAATCTGCAAAACCACGTCGATTTAATAAACCGGTCAGCGGATCTTGCTCGGATAACATGCGCAGCGATTCTTTATCTTGAAAGGCTTGTTTTAAATGGCGACGCGAAGTTTGTAAGCGCCGCTGTAATTTAATTAAACGCTGCCATTGGGAAACTTGCCACGACACCGCTTCGGCAATTAATTGGATCTGCTCGTATTGTTCAGTATTAAGTTCGGTTTCGTTCACGCTGGTACCACACAAGCTGCCAATCAACCGATTGTTATATTGCACCGGTAAGGCAAAAAACGTATTCATGCCCGATTTGGCTCCAATACTGTCAGGGTATCTTTTAGCCACGCGACTTTGGATCCAGCCTTCATCATTAAAAATCAATCGGCACATTGAATCATGCCATTCGAGTTCATCACCAGCGACAATATTAATTTCGCCATCACCCGACACCGCCACCACTTGCTGACGGCCTGCCACCGGATCGATATAGGAAACAAATGCGGTTTCTAAACGCGAAATTCTATTCACCAGTTGGATTAAAGGTAACAAAGCCTTTTGCAAGGTTCTGAGCCGACTTTCTAATTCACTACTATCCATAAAAGATCCGTCGTTTCTGAAAATGGACACTGCTACACTTTAGTAAAGCACAGGCTCAGCCAAAGCTGCAGCGAAATAACGAATATTCTCGCTAGGTTGATGCTTTTTAATTAAAAGCGGTTATTTAGCCGCAAAACTGCAGCAAAGCACCACCGCAGAATAGTTTATTCTTAACAAATTAAAGCCTGAATATTTTATTATTTGCGCGGTTAGGCAACTGGACATTACATAGCGTCTCACGCACACTATGACAGTTTAGAAAGACGTTAGCGGAGCCGTTATGACAGTACAACAGATCTCGTCAACTGCAGCAGACATGCCTCGAGCCCCCCTGTTACTTAACTGCGATCTCGGCGAAAGTTTTGGTAGCTGGCAAATGGGGCGTGATCACGACGCCATGCCACATATCGATCTTGCCAATATCGCCTGTGGTTTTCATGCCGGCGATGCTAATGTTATGGCGCAAACCCTCAGCCTAGCCAAACAACACAAGGTGACCATTGGGGCGCATCCCAGCTATCCCGACTTACAAGGTTTTGGCCGGCGCAGTATGCACTGTTCAGCAGCAGAAATTCGCCATTTGTTACATTATCAAATAGCCGCACTCGATGGCATGGCGCAATGCCAAGGTATGAGTGTTAGCTACGTGAAACCACATGGCGCTTTATATAATGATATGATGAGCCAGCCTGCGGTATGGCAAGCGGTATTAGCAGCCATTGCCAGCTATCATAAACCCCTAAAATTAATGATTTTAGCCACTGTCGACGCCGCTTTACTAAAACAGCAAGCCGCCACAGCCGGTGTGTCTTTATTTTTCGAAGCCTTTGCTGATCGCCGTTATACCGACCAAGGCAAGCTAACGCCTCGCGCTCAAGCCGGTGCCGTGTTACATGGCGCAGAAGTGCTCGAGCAAGTCGACCAACTACTGAAAAGCGGCACCGTGACCACCGACACCGGCCGTACTCTCGCCTTGCAAGCCGATACACTGTGCGTACACGGTGATAACCTTGAAGCCATCGCACAATTGCAACAGATCCGAATGCGAGTCAATGCATGTCAGAGATAAATCTTAACCGCTCAGATCTGTTGGTGGGCGGCTTATCCGCTGCAGATTATCATTTACAAATTGCCGGTGAAAATGCGTATATATTGTATTTAACTACGCAGCAAATTAGCCCTGGCGCAGCGCTGCATATTCAAACCGCTATGCAGCTATTACAGCCGTTAGTCGGCACGGTGTTAGTAGAGTTATTACCCTCTTATGCCTCATTACTCATTACCTTTAATCCGCTGCAGCAAAGCCACTTAACACTGCGGCCTCAATTAGTTAAGGCTTTAGCCAAACCTGCAGCAAAATTAGCGACCAGTACGGCCAAATGCGTAGAGTTGCCCGTGTGGTATAGCGAACAAGACGATCTAGATTTAGTGCGGGTGGCCAAAGCCACAGGCTTATCGGTTGCAGAAGTGATTGCACTGCATAGCCAGTGTAGTTATCAGGTATATGCCATTGGCTTTGCACCCGGTTTTGCTTATTTGGGTGAACTCCCGGCCGCACTGGCGCTACCACGCTTAAGCACACCACGCGCCAAAGTACCGGCCGGTGCAGTCGCCATTGCCGATCGCCAAACCGCGGTGTACCCCGCCGCTTCACCTGGTGGCTGGCATTTGTTAGGGCTTTGCCCGGTACCGATGTTTAACGCCAAACAACAACCGGCGATGCCGGTGGCCGTGGGCGATCAGGTCAATTTTGTGCCGATCACCGCGCGCGACTATAGCTTGCTAGGCGGTCTAGTATGACGAGCATGACGGTACTGCGCATTATTAGCCCTGGAGTGTTAAGTTTACTGCAAGACCAAGGCCGCTTTGGCATGGGGGCGCTGGGTTTAACCCAAGGCGGCCCACTCGATTTACACAGCTTTCGCTGGGCTAATGCGTTAGTGGCCAACCCTATTAACAGCACACTGATTGAACACAGTGTGGGCGGCTTAACATTACAAGCCGTTGCAAACTGCGTGATCGCGGTCACGGGTGCAGAATTAGCCTTAAGCTTAAATGGCAAGGCGGTGCAGTGCTGGCAGGCATTAGCGCTTAAAGCCGGTGACGAAATTGAACTGGGCATGTGTAGCCGTGGCTTACGGGCTTACATTGCGGTTGCTGGCGGTATTGCCGCCCCTGCTCAGTTTGGCAGTAGCGCCACCGTAATGCGCGAGGGGATTGGCGGCTTGCAGCAAAACGGTCAAAAGCTTACCGCAGGGGCTGAGCTCGCTTTAGCAACCAAAGCAAACAGCCATATCAACACCAACAAAGCGCCGGTTGCCGCCGCCATTCGTCAACGCACCTTACCTGGCACCACTCCTCTGCAACTGCGTTTAATTGAAGGCTATCAAGCTGCGTTGTTTAGCGCCACCGCGCGGGCGCAGTTTTACTTGCATACTTATCAAGTCAGCCCACAGTTCGATCGCATGGGCTACAAGTTAAACGGCCCTGCCATTCGTTGCAGTACCAGCCAGTTGTTATCCGAGGGGATCAGCTATGGCGCCGTGCAAATTCCACCCGATGGCCAACCGATAGTGCTGTTAAACGATCGGCAAACCTTAGGCGGCTATCCGAAAATAGGCAATGTGCTGTCTCTTGATTGTTGGGCGCTGGCGCAGGCCAGTAGCGGCACACAGCTTAATTTCAGCCCAATTACCGCTGCCGATGCGCACAATGCTACTCATTTAGCTGCCGCTAGGTTACAACGCGAATATCAACACTATGGCATTAGCCCGACTGTTTTGGACACCCTATGACACACGCTGCGCCCAATACCGCCTCAAGCCAACCCATGGTGAACTTAAAGCAATTAAGCCAACAGCTGGAAAACTGCTTGGTGGAGCGCAATTTACGCGGTATGCAACTGTTACAACCGCATTTACGCCCCGGTTATTTGCTGCGCGCCGCGCGGTTGTTTAATTTACCCGCCGGCAGTACGGTATTAATTGGCACTGGCTTTCCGGTATTAGAGACCTTTGAAACCGATGGCCCGGTCGGTGCCATTGCCCTGTATCAATGCGCACTAAACATGCAACTAAAGCCGATTATTGTTTGTGGTGATCCGCTGTTCAGCGTGTTAAGCCAGCGTTACCAGTGCTATGCACTGCGGGTCAATCAATATCAACAGTTAGCGCAAATTGCCACAGAGGCCTTAGCCGAATTAAAACCGGCTTTAGTACTGGCGATCGAGCGCCCCGGTTTTAGTGCCAATGGCCGCTATATGAATATGCGCGGTGAAGATATTTCGGAGCGCTGCGCCAGCTTTGATTATTTTTTAGAGCAAGCCGCTTGCCCCACCTTGGCTATTGGCGATGGTGGCAATGAAATTGGCATGGGTAATTTAGCCGCCGTTTTGGGCCAATTAAATATCACACCCAGTGTTACCGAATGCGATGAACTGGTGATTGCCGATGTTTCCAACTGGGCCGCCTGGGGCATTATTGCCATGGTGTCGGTTTTACGCGGCGAAAATTTACTGCAACAAGCCAACCTACTGGAACTACTACAATACCTTGTTGCTAACGGCTGTATTGATGGCGTCACCCGCGCCAATACCTTAACAGAAGATGGTTTACCTTATAGCGAGGGTGCAGCTCTGATTGCCCGCATGCAGCAATGGGTAAAAGATGCGTTAAACCCCGTTGCTACCCCAACCCTTTAATTTTTTAACTGACACGAGATATCCATGAGCACAGTCTATTTAAACGGTCATTTTATACCTGCCAGCGAAGCGAAAATATCGCCTATGGATCGCGGCTTTTTATTTGGCGACGGTATTTACGAAGTGATCCCGTCATACCATGGCCGTTTTGTTGGGTTTGCACCGCATATCACGCGCCTACACAATGGGCTAGCCGAGCTGCGCATTCAACATGGTATGCAAGCCGCAGAGTGGGCCGACATTTGCCAGCAATTACTGACGCTCAATCAACCGAGCATGGGCGATAATCTCGCGGTGTATATTCAGGTCAGCCGTGGCACTGATAGTAAGCGCAACCATGCCTTCCCAACCGATATCCGCCCAACGATCTTTGCTTATGCCTTTGCCATTGCGGCAGAGCCCATCGCCGATAAGCAACACGCCACCACCTATCATGCGGTAACCGGTAACGATTTACGCTGGCAGCGTTGTCATATTAAATCCACCTCGCTGCTTGGTAACGTGCTGCACTACCAACAAGGTAAAGAGCAAGGTGCGCAAGAAATCTTATTGTTCGATCGTGAAGGTTTTTTAACCGAAGGTGCCGCCGTTAATGTGTTTGTGATTAAAAACGGAGAAATTGCTACGCCGCCGCTTTCTAATAAATTGCTACCCGGCGTTACACGCTTGCTGCTATTACAGATTTTACGCCAGCATAGCCAGCTAAAGGTGGTTGAGCGCGACATCAGTTATGATGAGGTATTGGCCGCCGATGAGATCTGGTTAACCAGCTCCAGCAAAGAGATTGCGCCTGTCACGCAGTTGAATAATCAACCGGTCGGTAACGGCCAAGTCGGTGATATTTGGCTACAAGCACAACAGTTATTCAGCCAATACAAATACAGTATCTAGTACTTTATTGTTATTTATTTGTGCTGCTTTATTGCGCAACAACGGTCAAAAAGCTTTTATAGAGCAATAAATTAGCAACTTTTTAATTAGATTAAAAAATAGTGCTTGCGAAATGTGAAAAACCGTCCAGAATAAGAACTAGCCCAAGTGGCTAACAAAACTCAGGAGATGTAAATTATGAAACGTGTACAACAAGGTTTTACCTTAATTGAATTAATGATCGTAGTAGCGATCATCGGTATTTTGGCTGCGATTGCTTTACCTCAGTATCAAACTTACACTAAAAAAGCACGTTTTGCTGAGGTGGTTTTAGCTGCACAATCAGTTAAAAGTGCCATAGATGTCTGTTATCAAACACGAGGTGCTGGTGTTCTTACAGCTTGTGATACAGCTGAAGAAATTGGTGCAAATCTAACAGGAGCTGCAGCAGGTGGTAACGTTGCTTCAGTAGCAATAACTGCAACGACAGCTGTAATTACCGCTACTGGTGATGCAACGACAGTAAACGGTGCTACTTTTACTCTAACACCAGCTGAAACTAATGGTTCATTAACATGGACTCAAGGCGGAACTTGTATCGCTGCGGGTATATGCTAATTTTTACAACAAATAAAAGAGGAAGAAGATTATCTTCCTCTTTTTTTATCAGAGGTTTTACACTTTTAGAGTTAATGATAGTCGTTGCTTTAATTGGCATTTTGTCCTCGCTCGCCATTCCTCAATATCAAAATTATTTTAAACGTTCAAAATTTACGGAAATAATTTTACAAACTACAAAAATAAAGTCTGCTATTGATGTTTGCTATCAAACAAGAGGTGCAGGAAATTTAGCCCTTTGTGATACAGCTACAGAGTTAGGCATTTCAACAGTTGATATCACAAATAACCCAAATATTTCTTCTATTAATATCTCTGCAAATAGTGCAATGATCACTGTTACCGCTAATAGCAACTTAGATTCAAAAACTTACATTTTAACGCCAACACCAACCAATGGTAGCTTGGTATGGAATGAATCTGGAAGTTGTTTAGACGCAGGTATTTGTTAAATAACACCTTATGGGTCACCCTTTAGCCTCTCGGTGTCAATAGCATAAGCGAACTCGCGCGCACGCAAGTGCGCGTGTTTTTTTATTCCTTGTAAACCAATAACCTTCGCATTTTAGTTCTCGTTGGTGGTTGTGCGTGTAGCGCACCCGTCACCGATCAGGATCAAGTCTCTGGACTCACTGCGTCCTGCCCCTGGCTGCTTGTCGCCCCAGAAAACCCTCTGTTCTCTTGCTTGTCCAAGTGATGCCGCTTTGCTGCGACAGAATCATGGCTTTAAACCAACATCTTGATGGCTCAAGCAGCAGGCGATGTTACAGATACCGAATACAGATAACTCGGCGCCCTTATAACTTGTCGCCGTTGATATGGGTGTTAATAAGATGGCGTTGCGTTTAATTACGCCCTCTAAATTCTCACACTAACGAATGACCTTTTAAATTAACCAGAAAGCAACGATGCCAATACCGAACCTCAGTAGTCATGTCATTTTTTTCAAAAAAAAACCTGTTTAGTTATTAACCACTCTTGACGACTGCAAATTTTAGAGGTAAAACGTTTAAGATAACTTTAACGTAGCATATCAACTCGAAGACACAACCAAGTTTATGTTTGAAAGCGCTTAGCTAACTTTGCTGTTTTTGGTTAAAACAAGCAAAATTAACTTAGTCTGCTACTATAAATCAAAGAATGCTGCAAAAGCACACTTGATAATGAAATTATACAAACGTTATTTTTCGGCTCTCATCTGAAACGATTTAGAAGAAGCCAAAAAGTAGTCTGAATCACCGTATGATAATAATATTTTTTCAAGACCGACAAGGGAGACACCAGATGAAAACAACACCAAATCGCCGTTCTTATTTGGCGCTGGCTATTAGCTTAGCCTTAACTGCTAATGCTGCGCAGGCGCAACAAGACAACACCGAGACTGAAACCGCAAATGCTGAACAAGCTGCTGAGCCCACCGGTTTGGGCTTTGAACGTATTATCGTTACAGGTTCTGTCTCACGTAATCAAACCGTAATGCAATCTAGCGTATCAGTGAGTGCTTTGACACTAGAAGATATTGATGCGAGTGCGCCAAGATCAACTGCCGAAATCTTCCGTATGCTGCCCGGTGTACGCAGTGAATCAACCGGTGGTGAAGGTAACGCTAACATCGCTGTTCGTGGTTTACCGGTTGCCGCAGGCGGTGCTAAATTTTTAACTTTACAAGAAGATGGCTTACCCGTAGTACAGTTTGGTGATATTGCCTTTGGTAACGCCGATATCTTTGTGCGTGCCGATGCTACCCTCTCGCGGTTAGAAGTGATCCGTGGTGGCTCAGCCAGTACGCTTGCCAGTAATTCACCTGGCGGTGTGATTAACTTTTTAAGTAAAACCGGTGCCGATAATGGCGGCAGTATCGCCATGACGACCGGTTTAAATTACGACCAGTTCCGTACAGACTTTGAATACGGTGGCGATATTAATGCGGATACCCGCTTCCATTTGGGTGGTTTTGTTCGCCAAGGCGAAGGCATTCGTGATCCTGGTTACCAAGGTGAACGTGGTTATCAAATAAAAGCCAATCTCACTAAAGAATTTGATACTGGCTATGTACGGCTTTATGCCAAACACTTAAATGACCGTGTTGCCAGCTATATGCCAATGCCAATGCGTGCCGATGGCAGCTCAGTAGCAGGCTACGATTCGCAACAAGACACCTTACAATCCGTGTATTTAACCGAGACCGTGCGCTTAAATGGTGCCAATCAGATCTCGCGCGGTGATATTCGTAACGGGATGAATCCTGAAGTGAATAGCTTCGGTGTAGAAGCCGTTTTTGATTTAGATGATAACTGGACACTGGATAACCGCTTCCGCATTAGCAGTGTTAGCGGCAATTTTATTACACCCTTCCCAGCCGAAGTGGATAATAGTCAAAGTATTGCCGACAGTATTGCAGGGCCAGGTGCGGTCGTTCGTTACGCCGTAGGACCTCAGGCTGGCGAGCGTTATGATGCCAGTGCCAATGCGATGCGTATTCATACCTTTGATGTTGAGATCAACGATTTCGGTTCAATGGTTAACGACTTAAAACTGTCCCGAAGCATTGGTGAAGTGGATGTGACTTTAGGCTATTACATCGCCGATCAGACTATTGATATGTCTTGGCTGTGGAATTCCTATTTTATGGCCTTAAAAGGCGATAACGCAGAACTACTTGATGTTACCGCTGCAAATGGCACAGCGTTTTCTGAGAAGGGTTTATTAGCTTATGGCGTGCCATTCTGGGGCAATTGTTGTCAACGGAATTACAACACCGATTACAGCATCAAAGCACCTTATGCCTCTGCAAGCTGGGGCTTTGGCGATTGGTCATTCGAAGCCAGTATTCGTCGTGATATGGGTGATGCGACAGGTACCTATGCAGGTGCTGTACAAAGCAGCCGTGATATGAATGGCGATGGTGTCATTAGCCAAGTTGAACAAAGTGTTTCAGGTATCGACTTAGCTAACCCACAGTTAGTGAATTATGACTGGAGTTACAATTCTTACTCAGTTGGTGCTAACTACCAATACAGTAATGATTGGGCAGTGTTTGGTCGCATCAGTAAAGGTGGCCGTGCTAATGCCGACCGTTTACTGTTTGGCAAAGTCAATGCTGATGGTTCAGTAGCAGCACAAGATGCGGTAGATCAAGTAAAACAGTACGAGTTTGGTAGCAAGAGCCGTCATGGTAATTTAAACCTGTTCGCCACAGTGTTTTTTGCTGAAACCGATGAACAAAACTTTGAAGCCACAACTCAACAGTTTTTTGACCGCGTATATGAAGCCAAAGGTGTTGAGTTAGAGAGTAGCTATCGGATTGGTGATTTCGATTTCCGCGGTTCTGTGACTTGGACGGATGCTGAAATCAGCCAAGATGCACTTAATCCAGCGGTAGTAGGTAATACGCCACGTCGTCAAGCCGACTTTATCTATAACTTATTAGCACGTTATACGATGGATAACGCACAGGTCGGTTTCACTGTAGTCGGAACGACCGGTGCCTATGCGCAAGATAACAATGATCTGAAGTTTGATGCTTATACACAGTTCAATGCGTTTGCTAACTATGAGTTAGCTCAAAACTTAACGCTTTCACTGAATGTAAATAACCTGTTCGATACTGTGGGTATTACTGAAGCTGAACAAGGCAGTGTTCCAGCAAACGGGATTATTACGGCCAGAACCATTAACGGTCGCACCGCTTCGTTAGGCATACGTTACCAATTCTAAGTGAGTTGAGCGCTTTTCTAACTAGCAATGTGAAAAGAGATATGTAAAGCTGCATTAACGTGCAGCTTTTTCTTTTTAGAAAATCTAATCTGCGTCGGTAGTGCAAGTCTAAAAGCAGTTTAAGGATAGTACAGTATGGCAAAAATTACATTGAAATCACTGGCTAAGCACCTAGGGGTGTCCGTGGCAACGGTTTCAAATGCTTTTAATCGGCCAGACCAACTATCTACTGATTTGCGCCGCCATATCTTGGCCGAAAGTGAAAAACTCGGTTTTAACGGCCCGAATGCCACGGCGCGCAGCTTACGCACCGGCCGTTCAGATATGATTGCCATCTTACTCGCCGACTCACTCGATTATGCCATTAGCGATCCGGTAGCGAGCCAATTGATTAAAGGTATTGCCGAAGTACTACAGCAGCAGGGTAAAGATATGTTATTGCTCTCTGGTAGCAAAGCGGTGCACAGCACGGCCGAAGCCATGCCTGATGGCTTTATTATTTATGGCCGCTCGAAAAACCCCGAGCAGCTCGACCGTGTATTGGCCAGTGGAAAGCCGATGATCACCGTCGACTGTAACCTCCCCGATGTGGGTTCTGTCAATATCGATAATTACCGTTATGCCTATGACATTGCAGAGTATGCCTTGCACCAACAAGCCGGCAAGGTGGCAGTATTGGGCTTACGTTTACTGGATTCAGACCGTGTCTGTCGGATGCAACCGAACGAGTTGTATCAGCAAGAAGAATCCATCGCGCGGCGGCGCCTCGATGGTTATTTAGCGGCGATGCAAGCGCAAAATCGAGCCTTGCCAGCCGAACAAGTGTGGCATATCCCTGTTAATACGCATCATTATGCCGAAACCGCAGCACGTGAAGCCCTTACTCAACATCCCAGGCCGCAGTTATTACTTTGTATGAGTGATCGCATCGCCTTAGGAGCCATCGCTGTCGCCCGCCAACTGGGCTTACGCATTCCAGAAGATCTGCGCATTGTCGGTTTTGATGGCATTGAAGAGGCCGAGCGTGCCTACCCTGCGCTGACCACGATTGCCCAGCATAGTGATGAGAAAGGCCGCACTGCCGCCCGTTTGTTACTGAGCGGCCAACAGCAACAACATGTTTTGCTTGATTGTGAGTTGCGTTTACGCGACAGCTGCTAAGGTGCCTGACTTACCGACTATCCTCTTGTGTTAATCTAACAGCATTTTGTTTAAATATCGTGCAGAAGCCTTGCAACTTAATCGTTTAAGGTGTAATTTTAAGTTAATTAAAAACAGGCGACGACATGTAGTCACTACAGCGATCACCTGATAAAAATAACGTTAGCCTCAGGCTGATCTTAACAAGGTAGAAACATGCAAAACTCTCAACCGCACGCTGCTGTCGTGGTGGATAACCACACCCATAATCAGGTTAAATGGATGACCTGCCTAATGTTTTTTGTGTTCGCTATGACCACAGATGCCGTTGGCGTTATTATTCCAGAAGTGGTGGCTCAGTTTAATCTAACACTGACGCAAGCCGCCGCCTTTCATTATGTACCGATGATCTTTATTGGCTTATCTGGGTTATTCCTAGGGCAACTGGCCGATCGTTTGGGCCGCAAAAAGATCATCTTATTTGGCTTATTTATTTATACGTTAGCCTGTGTTGCCTTTGCACTTGGCCAAAGCTTTAACTTTTATTTGTTGCTACTGGGCCTTTGCGGTTTAAGTATTGGTTTATTTAAAACCGGTGCCTTGGCGCTAATTGGTGATATCAGTAACAATGCGCAAGGTCATACCCGTTTAATGAATAGGGTAGAAGGTTTCTTTGGCCTCGGTGCCATTGCTGGCCCCGCTTTAGTGGCACTGCTACTGAGTTATGACCTAGCTTGGGAGCAGCTTTACTTGTTAGCCGGCTTTATTTGCGCAGTACTACTGCTGATTGCTTGGCGCATGGATTACCCCGGTTATGTTACGCAAGCGCAAAGCTCGATTTGGGATTGTTTAGCCTTAGTTAAAAATCGCTACGCGCTGGGCTTTTCGCTAGCAATCGCCTGTTATGTGGCAACCGAAGTGGCGATCTTTGTTTGGCTACCGACCTTACTGCAACAATATGATGGCCAATGGACCACCATGGCAGCACATGCAATTACGGTATTTTTTATTTTACGCACGCTGGGCCGCTTCTTAGCTGAATGGCTGTTAACCCGTTTTTGTTGGACGAGTTTATTGGCTTGGTTTAGTACTGCGATCGCAGCCTGTTTTATCGTCAGTATGTGGCAAGGTATTGCTTGGGCACTGTGGCTCATGCCGCTGTCGGGGCTCTTTATGTCGATGATGTATCCCACCTTAAACTCTAAAGGCATTAGCTGCTTTCCGCGCAATCAGCACGGCGCTGCCGCAGGCTTAATTTTGGCCTTTACCGCTTTGGCCGCTGCTTTAGGGCCTTTGTTGATGGGCATTGTTGGCGATATGTTTGGTGATGTGCGCTATGGCTTTTATCTGGCCACCGGCTTTGCCGTGCTGCTGTGTATCGGTTTGTGGTGGAACTTCTTGTTTAACCCGGCAGAGCAGCAACTGCAAAAAGCCACACATTAGACTTATACAATCAGTTAAGCAAACCGCGCCATGCTGAGTAGCAAACTGAATAATATTACCTACTAGCTCTGAACGTTTTCTCTGTAGTTTGCCCCGCTTGCGGGGCTTTTTTTTATCAAAATTAAATCTATACAAGGCTGAAAGGAATACGGCTTAGTAGACTAAGCCGTAAATCAATAACCGCCTTTAACTCACCGTTGCGCTTAACCATAGCACTTGATAAGGCGCCAAATGTAAGCTGCGACCATGCAACAACTCACCGCTTAGCTCTTCGCGCCATTGACTACCAGGGGCACCCACAAAAACTTGCGGCTCTTCACTAAAATTGACCACACATAACATGCTTTGTTGATCTAATTGCCGCCGATAAGCGAACAAATGCGGATTACCGCTTTGTAGGATCTCGGTTTGCCCCGCCCCCAATACCGTTAAACGGCTACGTGTGCGAATAAGCTGTTGCAGCTGAGCATAGATTTTACCTGAGAGACTGTCTGGGTTGTGGGCTTCAGCTAACTGTTGTTCGCTAACGGCAACGCGGTTAACCCAGCGGCTATCGTCGCGTTTGTGCGGATCATCCTGATAAGCATAATCATTGAGTAAACCCAGCTCGTCGCCCATATAAAGTAACGGCAAGCCACCAATACTGAGAATAATACTGTTAAGGAGATAAATACGCGCTAAGGCGAATTGTAAATGCGTGGCGTTACCACTTTGCACCGCCTGCTCGACGCCCGTTAATGACGCTAGCATGCCCGCCACCCGACAATCACCGGTTACTGGGTTTTGCTGAAAAGGAACGCCCGTGGCAAAGCTGCCAGCAAACTGCCCAGTATAGAACTGATTTAAAAATTGCCGATGATGTTCAGGGTTAATGCCTAACTGCCAGGCAATGTTATCATCAAAAGTCCAGCCAATATCATCATGGCAGCGAATGTAGTTGACCCAACTGCACTGTGGATCAATCGCAAAACGTCGTTGCAATGACTCGGTTAACAAGCGTGTTTTACGGGTCGCTAGGCTATTCCATAGTAAGGCCATTAACAGTGGGTTATAAGATAACTGGCACTCTTGCGGCGCAATGTACTTCACGACTTCATCTGGATGCACTATAGCTTCTGATTTAAATTGTAAAGCCGGTGCTGCTATCGCTGCTACCGCATTAAAGGCACGGATCAAGGTATGCGCTTTTGGCAGGTTTTCACAAGAGGAGCCGGCTTCTTTCCAAACAAAGGCTAAAGCATCCAGCCGCAACACTGCAGCGCCCTGATTGGCCAGAAACAACATTTCTTCAGCCATAGCACTAAACACTTCCGGGTTAGCGTAGTTTAAATCCCACTGGAAGCTGTTAAAGGTCGTCCAAACCCAGCGCTCGGCATGGGGTTCAAAGGTAAAGCAACCCCGACGAATTTCTGGGAAAATTTCTCGTAGCCAGGGCGCATACTGATCGCGTTCTTGCTCATCGAAAAAAAAGTAATAATCTTGGAATTGCTGCTCACCGGCTTTAGCTTTTTCGGCCCAGCGGTGCTCATCAGAGGTATGATTGAACACAAAATCGAGTACAGGCCTAATCCCTGCACTATGCAATTTTTGCATCAGCTCAGCCAGTTGCGGCATTGAGCCGAGATGTGGCATGGTTTTGCGATAATCGGATACCGCATAACCGCCATCGCTGTTTGGCTCAGGTGCTTTAAACAGTGGCATCAAATGCAAGTAATTGATGCCGGTTTGCTGAAGGTAAGGAATACGCTGCTCAAGACCTTTAAAATCGCCCGCAAATAAATCGACATAACAAGCAGAGCCCAGCGCCGTTGGCGCTTTATGCCACTGCTGTGGATCTTCATCTTCTTGCAGCAAATAATCCGGCCGTTGTGCCAGCGCTTTGGCTAACACCTTCAGTAATTGTTCTAAATGGTAATGGCAATCGTAACGCTCACCATACAGCTCTAGATACAGTGGCAGCAACTGTGGTAACAGCTGCTGCAAACGCGCTTCGAGTATGGGCCAACGACTTTTCGCACTGGCTTTAAGTGTCGAACTATAACGTTTAAGAATGATTGCGCATTCTAATTGTAATTGGCTCGAATTTTCTAATAATGATGTCGCTGTTTTTTGCATGGCGATCTACCTTTGTCTTCTTGTCTTAACTCTGTATATTTGCTTTTATCTTGGGATAATTCAAGTAAAAGCTAAAAAATAAGCAATTTATTTCCAGCTAAATGCCAGCAAACTGTAGAGACTAAAAATCACATCTTAATCAATTAAGTTTTGATGTTTTGCAAGAGGGCTTAAGAGGGTGTTGGCATACGAATGTCATAATGAATCATAACCGAAAATGAACTTGAGTAATGTCAAAGCGGGCTTGGGGAAACAGGAGGTTGTATCAGGCCTACCCGGTAACAAACGAGCAGGCCCTTGCGAATGGCTTAACCCATTAGCATTTCAATATCAGCATCAACATCTGGCATAGCTAGAATATGCTTATAAACGTCGTCTAATTGCAAATGGAGAGCATGCGCTAATTTTGCTGGGAATAACTCAAATTGTTCTTTTTGTATATCCTGCTCATGCTCAATTAAATAGCGGCTTAGTACCAGTAAAGAGGCATAAGGATCTAAGGTGCCGCTCTTCGCGGGTGTGTATTGATGTTGAATAGCTTGAGCAATCTCTTCCGGAAAATGCCAATGCCGTGCCAGCTCGGCACCGGCTTGGGTAAAATCAAAACCTAAATGTTTCATCTCAATTTCGCGGCGGCGATTACCCGCAGCCACTTCTTGATCAATTAACACCGCCATTTCGGGTTTAACGATGTGAATTAAATATTCCCCCACGCCGTGTAATAAACCGCACGTGTAGGCCATTTCAGCATCAGCTTTAATCAGCTTGGCTAAATACTTTGCCCGGTTCGCCATCCGAAACGAATAGCGCCAGTAAGCAGGTAAATCGAAACCTGGAATAGCCTTAAAACTGCCAGCTAAGCCAACCGATAACACTAGGGTACGCAGGGTACTGGTGCCAAGTACTAACACCGCATCTTTGACGGAGCCAATTTTCCGATGACCGCCGTATTTGGCTGAGTTGGCCAAACGCAATACTTTTGCTGTTAACGCTTGGTCATTGCTTAAAATGCTGGCAATGTGTTCGCTGCTCACGGTATCACTCTGAAAACTAGCAATCAGTTCTTGTAACACTTTTGGAATGGATGGCAGAGTAGTCGCTTTTTCGATAAGTTGACGCATAAATAACGTAATCCCATAACGATTAAATGGTTTTAATTATCAGCATAGTGCATTTTTGCCTTGATTAGCTATTGCTTTACCTAACTTTTCTGCATTTTTTTGCAATAGAGCCCTGCCAAATAGCCTTACTGGTAAAGCAAGCAAAAACACCTACACTTATTAAGTCAATTTAATCTAAGGAGTTTTGCTATGCGCAGTGTTCCTATGTTTCTTTATCCGATTACGCTGATATTCACTAGCCTGCTGCTCACAGGTTGTAAACCGAATACGCCAGCCGCCCCGACTATGAATCCGATAGCAGAAGTTGCAGTGACCACCGAACCGGTGCACCCCGACACTTGTCTGTTAAAAGTTGGCTTTGATGCTTGGGAGCCTTACCATTATTTAGGGCAAGCCGCACAACCACAGGGTTTAGATATCGACATTTTGCAAGCGCTGACCCGCGAACTCAATTGTGAGTTACAACTGGTGCCGGGTGACTGGGCGAATTTATTAAGCCAGCTACAAGCCGGTGAACTCGATGTATTACCCGGCGCCTCAAAGAATGCTGAACGTGAACGTTATGCTTGGTTTTCTAATGCCTATCGACAAGAACAATTTGTGTTACTGACCAGAACCGAGGTGGAAATGGATTATGCCGATTTTCCAGCGTTCATCGAGGCAGGCCATACTATCGGTGTGGTCAGTGGTTATTATTATGGTGACTTAATTAATCAATTGTATGGCGAAAAACCGCAAGCCTTTGTTAACGCCCAGATCAGCGAACTTAATTTAGCGCGCTTACAAGATGAAGAGATCAGTGGTGCCTTAGAAGATAGCTTTGTCGCTGCCGCGATTATTCGCCGTAAAGCTTTGAGCCAACAAATACAGCCACTCTCACTCAGTTTGGCGCCATCTGAGGTGTACTTTATGCTCAGTAAAAAAAGTATATCAGAATCACAACTAGCCGAATTTAATCAAGCTATTAGCGCCTTGCAGCAAAATGGTAGCTTGGCTGAATTAATCAGCCGCTATCAGCAATAACACGTTTAGCTACTATGCCTTAAAAAATGCGGCCTCGTAAACCCAGCAGAATAAAAAGCGCAATGTTGCTGTTATTTTGCTCAGAAAACTCACTGCTGAGCATGGTTTACTTGGCCGTATTTTCATAAACAGAACTGGCAAAGTCATATCGTGCTGCGCTCAGGCTTTTCGAATAGACTATCTGCCGGATAATTGACAGTAAATCTTGAATAGTTAAAGGATACTGGCATACTCTTAACTAATTGTTTAACTTCAAGCTACCGGAGTAAACGGCCACTATGGCGGTGACGAGTAATTCCACCCTGCTCAAGAAATTGATCCAGCAAAGCATTATTGATGGCGATAAAGTGACGAAACTGATTACCGAAAAGGGTAAACAGTATCGTACTTTGCCTGAACTATTAATCACCGAAAAGCTACTCGATTCAGTTAAGTTAGCCGAAGTGGCGAATAGCATTAGCCAGCACATCATGCTGGATCTGGATTTTTTTGATGTCAGCTCTATTCCCGAAGACTTACGCAATGAAAAACTGACACGTAAAAGCGATATGCTGCCGTTGGCCAAAAAAGGCCGAACCATGTATCTGGCGGTGGTGGATCCGACCAATATGGCGGCGATTGAAGATTTCGAATTTAATGCCGGCTTAAATGCTGAAATCGTCATCGTGCAGTACGACAAATTAGCCAAGCTGATCGAACGCTTGTTTGAAAATGCTTATGCCAGCTTGGGCTCAGGTGATGGCGAGTGGGATTTGACGGCCATGGGTGTGGTCGAAGAAGAAACCGATGATGCGCCTGCCATACAAAGCGATAAAGAAGATCAGCCGATCATTACCTTTATCAACAAAATTTTATTAGATGCTATTCGTAAAGGCGCCTCAGATTTACACTTTGAGCCCTATGAAAAAATGTTTCGGATCCGCTTTCGAATTGATGGCATTTTAACTGAGGTGGCCAGCCCACCTGTTGCGCTGTCCACACGGCTATGTGCCCGTTTAAAAGTGATGTCAAGGCTAGACATCGCCGAAAAACGTGTACCGCAAGATGGCCGCATTAAACTAAAACTCTCCGCAAAAAAATCTATCGATTTTCGGGTCAGCACCCTGCCGACATTGTATGGCGAAAAAATCGTAATGCGGATCCTCGACTCAGACAGCGCCATGCTGGGTATCGATATCTTGGGTTATGAGGACGCACAAAAACAACTGTATTTAAATGCCTTAGCCCAGCCACAAGGCATGATCTTAGTAACCGGCCCTACCGGTAGCGGTAAAACCGTATCGCTGTATACCGGCTTAGCGATTCTGAATACCGAAGAAACCAATATATCTACCGCGGAAGACCCCGTCGAAATTAACCTGCCTGGCATCAACCAAGTACAGGTGAATGCCCGTGCGGGGTTAACTTTTGCTACCGCCTTACGCGCCTTTTTACGGCAAGACCCGGATGTGGTGATGGTGGGTGAAATCCGCGATTTAGAAACGGCCGAAATCGCCATTAAAGCGGCGCAAACCGGTCACTTGGTGTTATCGACATTACACACCAACTCAGCTCCGGAAACACTGACACGCTTGCTTAACATGGGCGTACCGGCTTATAACGTCGCCAGTTCGGTTTCGTTGATTATTGCCCAGCGTTTAGCGCGGCGGCTTTGCCCAAAATGCAAAGTACAAGAAGAGATCCCGCAGGCCGAATTACTGCGCCAAGGTTATGAAGAAGATGAAGTGCATAACATCAAAATCTTTAAACCGGTTGGCTGTGAGCATTGTACCAATGGCTATAAAGGCCGCGTGGGTATTTATGAAGTTATGCCGATCAGCCCGAAAATGGCAGACATCATTATGCAAAACGGTAACTCCATTGATATCGCTAATCAGGCAAAACTGGATGGCATTAATAACTTGCGCCGCTCAGGCTTGCTAAAAGCAGCGGCGGGTGTGACCAGTTTAGCTGAAGTCAATCGGGTCACCAAAGGCTAAACAAGCCCTAGACCAACGCTTTAAGAGCCGCAAAAGGACAATCGCAGATGGCGCAGAACAATAATTTCAAAATCAAAGAGCTGCATACCCATACTTACAAAGCACTCAACCGTAAAGGTGAAAAAAAATCGGGGGAAATTAAAGCGGGCAGTATTGCTGAAGGTAAGGCACTATTAAGACAGCAAGGTTTAACGCCAATCACCGTTAGAAAAAAGCCCAAGTCATTATTTGGTGATCAAACCAAAATTACCGCAGCAGACATTTCTATTGTTACGAGACAAATCGCCACTATGCTGGGTGCGGGTGTGCCTTTGGTGCAATCAATTGATCTCATTGCCAATGGCTCAGATAACAAAAGCCTGCGTATTTTAATGCAAAAAATCTCAGTGAAAATTCAAGCGGGTTTACCGCTTTCAGAGACACTGCGCGAACACCCGAAGTATTTTGATGAGCTGTATTGTGATTTAGTGAAATCCGGTGAGCAATCGGGTGCCTTAGATCGGATTTTTGATCGCATTGCCATTTATAAAGAAAAAGCCGAAGCGCTAAAGTCAAAAATCAAAAAAGCCATGTTTTATCCCATTGCAGTTCTTGTAGTAGCCGCGATAGTAACTTCAATCCTTTTAATTTTTGTAGTACCACAATTTGCCTCAATTTTTGCGGGTTTTGGTGCTGAATTGCCCGCGTTTACCTTATTTGTTTTAGGTATCTCTGAGCTAATGCAAAGCTATTGGTGGGTCGTTTTAGGCATCATTTTGCTCACTGGTTACCTTACAAGCAAAGCGTATAAAAATAACCTACAATTTCGTACGGCTTCAGATTTATTTATTTTAAAAGCGCCAGTAATTGGCAATATTCTGAACAAAGCGGCGGTCGCACGTTTTGCTCGCACCCTATCCACTACCTTTGCTGCTGGTGTGCCACTGATTGAGGCTTTAGAGTCGGCTGCGGGCGCCTCAGGCAATGAGATTTACCGTAATGCTATTATGGAAATACGCGATGAAGTCTCTTCCGGTAATCAAATGCATTTATCGATGAAACAAACTGAGCGCTTCCCGGAAATGGTTATCCAAATGGTGTCTATCGGTGAAGAATCGGGGGCTTTAGACAGTATGCTATCAAAGGTCGCTAATATTTATGAGCAAGAAGTCGATGATGCGGTAGACGGCCTTACTGCCTTGTTAGAGCCGATGATTATGGCCGTGCTGGGGGTAGTTATTGGTGGTTTGATTATCGCGATGTATTTACCGATCTTCCAATTAGGCAATATTGTTAGATGAATGAAATAACAATTATTTTTAACACTTATCCTTGGCTTTTTTTAAGCCTAGTGGCGTTACTCAGCTTAGTGATTGGCAGTTTTTTAAATGTGCTGATTTATCGGCTGCCGATTATGATGGAGCGTGAGTGGCAGGCGGAATTTCAAGAATATTTTCAGCCTAACCAGCAACATAAAGCAGCAACCCCTTTTAACTTAGCTGTACCACGTTCAGCTTGCCCCAAGTGCCAACAACCGATTGCCGCTTACGATAATATCCCGCTGTTAAGTTGGCTATGCTTAAAAGGCCGTTGCCGGCAGTGTAAAACCGCCATTAGTGCACGTTATCCTGCGGTAGAGTTGTTAACAGCCGTACTGTCTACTTTAGTGGCTTGGCAATATGGTCCTACCCTGACCAGTGCAGTACTGATTTTTTTAACTTGGGGCTTAGTGGCGCTGAGCTTTATTGATATTGATAAAATGCTGCTGCCGGATCAGCTGACCTTACCCCTGCTCTGGTTGATGTTGTTATTTAGCATCACTAGCAGTGCCATAGTTAATCCAGAACAAGCCTTGCTTGGTGCCGCAGCCGGTTATTTAAGCCTGTGGTCGGTGTACTGGGCTTTTAAGTTACTCACCGGCAAAGAAGGTATGGGTTATGGTGATTTTAAACTGTTGGCGATTTTTGGTGCATTGCTAGGCTGGCAGCAATTACCCCTGATCATTTTACTGTCGTCTGTAGTTGGTGCGGTGATTGGTGTGACTTTGCTCAGCATTCAAGGTAAAGATAAAGCGACCCCTATCCCCTTTGGCCCCTATATTGCCGCAGCAGGCTGGATTGCCATGCTCTGGGGTGAGCAAATGACGGGCGCCTATCTGCATTATCTCGGCCTATGAAGCAGCCTACTGCAATAACATCACTGCTGATTGGCCTGACTGGCGGCATAGGGAGCGGTAAAAGCACGGTAGCAGAACATTTTAAAGCGCTGGGCGCTCACTATGTTGATGCGGATATCGTTGCACGCGAAGTGGTTATGCCTGGCAGCCCTTGTTTAGCGGCTATCGTGCAACACTTTGGCCCGGGTATTTTATTAGCAGATGGTCAGTTGGATCGTGCAGCATTACGCAAGACCATCTTTGCCGATAGCGCCGCCAAACGCTGGTTAGAACACTTACTCCACCCAGCGATCCGCAGCGAGTTACTTAGCCAACTGGCGGCCAGCACAACACCGTATACACTTCTGGTAGCGCCATTATTACTTGAAAATGGCTTAGATAAATTGGTGTCTCGAGTGCTGGTTGTGGATGTGAGCGAACAAACGCAGTTAGCCCGCACGACCACGCGAGATAACAACAGTGTAAACCAGGTTCGTGCCATTATGGCAGCACAAATCGACAGAGCCGCTCGCTTATCCGCTGCGGATGATGTTATCGATAACAATGGCACTGCCGCAGAGTTGTTGCCGCAAATTAGCCGCTTACATCAAGCGTATCTTGCCATGAGCCAAAAAATAGGTGAAAAATCGCAGTGACGACTGCCGAATTAATTTACGAACATCCACTAAATGAAAAAATCCGCACTTATTTACGGGTTGAGCATTTATTTACCCAACTTAACAGCCTTGCCGATCTTGAAAATGAAGCACAGCAGCTCAGTTATTTTAGTGCGTTATTTACACTGATTGATGTGTTAGATCGGCATGATATCCGCCCCGATTTACTCAAAGATATTGAACGCTGTGAAAATCAATTAGTGCAATGGTCACGCCATCCATCGGTGTCTGATAAAAAGCTGCAAGTGATGCTGCAACAAGCGCTGCGTTTACAAAGTGACTTATTACGCAGTGGCAAATTAAGTAGCCCGATCAAAGATGATGTGTTTTTAGCGCCGCTGCGCCAACGGTTTGGCTTACCCGGTGGTTGCTGTTACTTTGATATGCCACAGCTACAATACTGGCTAGCCTTACCACAAGCAGAGCGACAACAGCAGCGCGCAGAATGGCATAACGCCTTGCAACAAACGGAGCAAGCCATTCAATTTGTACTTAGTTTTGTGCGTGAACGTGGCCATTTTCAAACGATCAGCAGCGATAACGGTTTTTACCAACAAAATGCTGAACAGTTTGAACTGCTGCGCATTAAATATCAGCAGTCGGGTGGTTCTTTTCCTACGGTGAGCGGTAATCGTTATCGCTACGCCATCCGCTTTATGCAATTAACCGAGCAAGCCGGCCGCAGTGTGTGTGCTGAAGCGGTAAGTTTTCAATTGGCATGCTGTTAGCACTGGCAAGTCTGCTGTTTTAATACAACTAATATCGCAAGCTTTTACTTGCTGCCGTCATTTTTTAATCTGGCCTGCAGATAAGTTCTCTGGCTGTGCCTAACGCATACAGAGCTGATCTGTTACAATCCACGTGTGTTTATTGTTGCTGCTACAGATCTCGCAGCAGCAGCCGTTAGAGGAGCCCTGCATGACCACTACAATTCAATGCCCTACCTGTAAAACGCCGGTTATTTGGCAACCCGAATCGGTATTTCGCCCTTTTTGTAGCGAGCGCTGTAAGTTAATCGACTTAGGTGATTGGGCAGCAGAAAATCATCGTATTCCCGATAAAATGCCGATTGATGCAGCGTTATCAGAAGCGTATTTAGCAGAATTAGAACAAGAGATGATGGCGCAGGATAATCAGTTTTTTAAAAATACGGATTAATACAAAAATGCGCTTAACTCAGTGCACAGTGAAGCAGTAGCTTAGCTGTGCGTGTTGAGTTTTGAGTTTTGAGTTTTGAGCTTTGAGCTTTGAGTTTTAGGTGTTAGAGAAAGTGTTGTTGCAGATGCTCAACAATTGGCTGATTGGCATCGGGCAGTGCAATAGTATCAAGCTCACTGATAGCAAACCACTTTACCGCTTGACCTTCTAAGCCTTGCGGCTCACCAGTAAACGCAGTAACCAAACGAATATCCAAAAACACTTCACGCTCTGGATATTGATACCGCAATTGCAGCAAAGGGGAACTGGCCTGCACTGTAATACCAATCTCTTCGGCTAATTCGCGAACCAGGGCGTGCTCTGTTAACTCACCTTGTTCCAGCTTTCCGCCTGGAAACTCCCATTTACCCCCTTGATGCTGTGTTGCTTTGCGCAAGGCAAGCAACACCTGCTGCTGGCGCACAATCACGCCAACAGCCACATGCAACACCGACTTAGCTAAGTTGGCCATGACAGTGCTTGTATTTTTTACCTGAACCACAAGGACAGGCGTCATTACGCCCTACTTTTGCGCCGTCACGCATCACTGGGGCAGCGTTTTGCATACCTTCTGGTAAATCACTAGCTAACGACTCGGCATCCGCATGTTGATAGTTATGCGGTACGTTGTCAGCTTGACGGCGTTGCTCTTCAACTGCTTCAACATCTTCTGCCGCTTTTACTTGCACGCGACTAAGAATACCAATCACATCCAGTTTCAGTGCATCCAACATGTTGGTGAATAACTCAAAAGATTCGCGCTTATATTCTTGCTTCGGATTCTTCTGCGCATAACCACGTAGGTTGATCGCTTGACGCAAGTGATCCATCGCCGCCAAATGCTCTTTCCAGTGTGTATCTAAGCTTTGTAACATAATGGCTTTTTCGAACTGACGTAGCACTTGTGGGCCAACCATCTGTTCTTTTGAATTGTAAGACGCGCTCACTTCTGCTTGAATACGCTCACGTAGCTTCTCTTCAAACAGCTTTTTGTCATCCGCTAACCATTGGCTAACAGGCAATGCCACGCCAAAGTCGGCTTGCAGACGCTGCTCTAAACCCGGGATATCCCACATTTCGTCCATAGACTGTGGCGGGATATAGTCATTAATCATGCTGTTAACAACGTCATCGCGTATGGCATGAATGGTTTCGCTAATATCGTTGGCATCTAACAAGTCGTTACGTTGCTCATACACCACTTTACGTTGGTCATTGGCTACGTCATCAAATTCAAGTAACTGCTTACGAATGTCAAAGTTACGCGCTTCCACTTTACGTTGTGCGTTTTCAATGGCACGACTGACCCAAGGGTGCTCGATAGCTTCACCTGGTGCCATACCAATACGGCGCATCATCGCCGCCATCCGATCTGAGGCGAAAATCCGCATCAAGGCATCTTCTAGCGATAAGTAAAAACGAGAAATACCTGGGTCACCTTGGCGACCGGCACGACCACGCAACTGGTTATCAATACGACGCGATTCGTGACGCTCAGTACCAATGATATGCAAACCACCGGCTGCAATCACGGCATCATGGCGTTTCTGCCATGCTGCTTTCGCTGCCGCAACCACTTCGGCATCCGCATCGGCACCTAAGGCTTGTAATTCACTCTGCCAACTGCCACCTAAGACGATATCGGTACCACGACCCGCCATGTTAGTAGCGATAGTGACCGTGCCTGGACGACCGGCATCAGCAATAATTTGTGCTTCGTTAGCGTGAAACTTAGCGTTTAATACCTGGTGGGTAATTTTGGCTTTGTTCAGTAACGTTGATAAGTATTCTGAGCTTTCAATTGACGCCGTACCTACCAACACAGGGCGGCCAGTATCGCGAGCGGTTTTCACATCTTCGATAATGGCGTTGTATTTATCTTCAGCCGTTAAATACACTAAATCGGCCAGATCCTGGCGTACCATCGGCTTGTTGGTCGGTACCACTATGGTTTCTAAACCATAGATTTGTTGGAACTCAAACGCTTCGGTATCAGCAGTACCGGTCATACCGCCTAATTTGTCATATAAGCGGAAATAATTTTGGAAGGTAATAGAGGCCAGCGTTTGGTTTTCGTTTTGAATGCGCACGCCTTCTTTAGCTTCTACCGCTTGGTGTAAGCCTTCAGACCAACGGCGGCCTTCCATTGTCCGGCCCGTGTGCTCATCGACAATAACGATATCGCCATCTTTTACAACGTAATCAACATCGCGTTTAAACAACTGGTGCGCACGTAAAGCAGCATATACATGGTGCAGTAGCGTAATATTTGCAGCAGAGAACAAGGTGTCGTGTTCGCCAATCATGCCGCGCTCTCGCAACATGTTTTCGACTTGAATTTGACCCGCTTCCGTTAAGTACACCTGGCGCGCTTTTTCATCCACAGTAAAGTGGCCATCACCGTGTTTATCTTCTTCGTCTTCTTTTTCTTGCCGCACTAACTCGGGCACTAGCACGTTAATCTTTTTATACAGCTCAGAGCTGTCTTCGGCGGGACCGGAGATAATCAGTGGTGTCCGCGCTTCATCGATCAGGATTGAATCCACTTCATCGATGATGGCAAAAGCCAGATCGCGCTGTACACGTTCTTGTGGCGAGAACGCCATGTTGTCACGTAGATAGTCGAAACCGAATTCATTATTGGTGCCGTAAGTGATATCGGCGGCATAGGCTTTTTGCTTTTCTGGGTGTGCCATGCCGGGCACGTTAACACCCACAGTTAAGCCTAAGAAGGTAAACAGCGGCTCGTTAGTTTGCGCATCGCGTTTTGCCAGATAATCGTTAACGGTTATAACATGTACCGACTTACCACTCAGTGCATTAAGGTAGGCAGGCAAAGTCGCCGTTAAGGTTTTACCTTCACCGGTACGCATTTCCGAGATTTTACCTTGATGCAGCACCATACCGCCGACCAGCTGCACATCGAAGTGGCGCATATTAAACACGCGCTTACTGGCTTCGCGCACGGTGGCGAAGGCTTCAGGCAGAATGTCGTCTAAGGTTGCGCCGTCTTGCACGCGCTGTTTAAATTCGCTGGTTTTCGTTTTTAATTGTTCATCACTCAGCTTTTCGTATTCCGCTTCCAGCGCATTGATTTGCTGTACCTGTTTTTTTAATTTTTTTAAGAAACGGTCATTACGGCTACCAATTAATTTGGCAAAAAATTTTCCAAACATTATCCAGATACCATTTTAAGTTAAAGCTGCAATGCAGCCCTGGCCATGCCAGTATTATCGTCAGTGTGAGGTCTGGCTTAATGCTCAGACATGGGCCAAAGTTTACAGGATATGGTGATGGTTTATCCCGCTTTCAAGGGCAGTGGCTACTGCTACTGCCGCAGCCTAAAAACTGTTACACTTTGTGCGTTGCTTTACTATTCCAAACAGGCTGCTGCAAATGAAACGTTATAGCCATAAACCAGAAGATTTAACTAAACTTTTTAGTCATAGCACTCTGGCTGGCGTGCAACAGCAGTTTCAATTAATCGGTAAACTTAATGCAGAATTGTGTCAGATCCTGCAATTAACACAACTCACCTCTTGTCAGGTCGCAACCATTAAAGAGGGGCGAGCGATTATTTTATGTAGTTCGGCAGCCTGGGCTACGCGACTAAAAATGCAACGCGACGCCATTCTAGACAATTTCCGCAAAAAAATCTTGCCTGAATTAGCAGGGATTGATATCGAAGTGTCACCTGTAGGTCAAACAAAGCCATTACACGTGCAAGAGCAACCGGCAAAACCCTATTGTGCAACCTTAAGTCATGATACCCGCTTACAGTTACAACAGGCCGCTGCGCAAACCGATGGCCCAGTGCAACAAGCCTTACAACGCTTATTGCGTAATATGCCGGATAACACACCGCGCTAACGGCAAGGCTTAAAACCGATTAAGTGAGATCCCATGCTAAATTGCAGACGAAAAAAAAGCCGCTAAGCGGCTTTTTCTTAGGCAAGTTGCGGTGCTAAAAAGGATATCGGCATTTCTGCCTTATCTTCAAAGGTCACAAATTCCCAGTTTTCTTGCTTGGCCAATACCGATGATAACAGTTGGTTATTTAAACCATGACCTGTTTTATACGAACGGAACTCACCTAAAATACTGTGGCCAGCCATGTAAAGATCGCCGATGGCATCTAACATCTTGTGCTTAATAAACTCATCGTCATAACGCAGGCCATCTTGGTTTAACACGCGGAACTCATCGAGCACCACCGCGTTATCCATACTGCCACCCAGCGCTAAATTGTTAGCACGTAAAAATTCAACTTCGTGCAGGAAGCCGAAAGTACGCGCACGGCTGATTTCTTTAATAAAGCTGGCGGCTGAAAACTCCATCACCACGTGTTGCGTGGTTTCTGAAATGATCGGGTGATTAAAGTTAATGGCAAAATCTAACTTAAAGCCATTGTAGGGCTTAAATTCTGCCCATTTATCACCGTCTTCTACCCGAACCGTTTGTTTAATGCGAATAAACTTCTTCGCTAAACGCTGCTCGGCAATACCCGCTTCTAATAACAAATAGACAAATGGGTTGGCGCTGCCGTCCATAATTGGGATTTCGGCTGAATCAACATCAATAACTAAATTATCAATGCCCAGGCCAGCAATCGCAGCCATTAAATGCTCAGTGGTAGATAACCGCACACCCTGTTCATTAATCAAACAGGTACACATTACAGTATCGCCCACTAACGAAGGGGTGATTTTGAAATCGACTACCGGAGACAGGTCTACACGCCGGAATACAATACCGGTATTGTCAGGTGCAGGTCGGAGAGTAAGCGTAACCTTTTCACCTTTGTGTAAACCCACGCCGACAGAGCTAACAGTCTGTTGAATGGTACGTTGTTTAATCATAAGTTTTTCCTGCTCAATTAGTAAGCAATCATAAACGGGCGCGCAGCATAGCACATCACTAATAGTATGCCAATTATTAGCTTAACAGCGGATGAATCTCATCTGCTTGACTATGTCCACTTTACGCTGTCGCAAAGCGACAGCGATTAATCAGCCTGTTTTCTTAAAAACGCTGGGATATCGAAAATATCGATGCCGCCTTTTGCTTCTGCCTGTGGCTTAGTTTGTGGCAACTCTTCACGTTGTGCCGCAACCGCAGGAGCCGGTTGGCGCACAGCATTACCGTGTTGGACATAACTGGTAGTAACAGGTTCAGCGCGATGCGTTGGTACTAAGCTGATATCTGGGCGACGATCCGCACCGATACCGGTAGCTACCACAGTAACGCGTAATTCGTCATGCATTTCTGGGTCAATAACGGCACCCACTACCACGGTCGCATTTTCTGAAGCGAAAGCTTTGACGGCATTACCGACAATTTCAAACTCTTCAATACTGATATCTAAACCGGCGGTAATGTTTACCAAAATACCTTTCGCACCCGATAAATCGATATCTTCTAACAGTGGGCTAGAAATCGCTTGTTCAGCGGCTTCTTCTGCACGGTCAGGACCACTGGCACGGCCAGTACCCATCATAGCAGTGCCCATTTCTGACATCACAGTACGTACGTCGGCGAAGTCAACGTTGATCAAACCTGGACGCGTAATAAGTTCAGCAATGCCCTGCACGGCACCCAGTAACACGTTATTCGCGGCTTTAAAGGCATCCAGCAAGCTAGTGCCTTTACCTAATACTTTTAATAACTTATCGTTAGGAATAGTAATTAACGAGTCAACATGTTTGCTTAACTCTAAAATACCTTCATCAGCATAAGCAGTACGCTTTTTACCTTCGAATGGGAAAGGTTTCGTCACAACCGCAACAGTCAGAATACCCAACTCACGCGCCACTTCCGCAACGATAGGTGCAGCACCTGTACCCGTACCACCGCCCATGCCGGCTGCGATAAAGATCATATCCGCGCCTTGTAGGGTTTTCTTGATGGTTTCACGATCTTCTTCTGCTGAACGACGACCAATTTCTGGATTCGCACCCGCACCTAAACCTTTGGTTACACTGGCACCCAGTTGTAAGGTGACATTGGCAGAGGAATTACGTAGTGCTTGGGCATCGGTATTCGCCGCCACAAACTCTACGCCTTCAATATTGCTGGCAACCATATATTCCACGGCGTTACCACCGCCACCACCAACACCAATCACTTTAATAACCGCTTCTTGGTTGTGGTTTTCCATTAACTCAAACATAGCTCTCTCTCCGTTTTTACGCTTACTTAAAACTGACCATTGAACCAGCTGCTAATTTTTTTAAAAAAGCTGCTGACTGAATCACGGCTTTGACTGGCTGCCTTGTTTTGGCTGCGCACGTCCTTGCCATAGAGTAACAAGCCAATGACGCTGGCGTAGGCCGGGTCATTAACATATTCTTTTAAACCAGTGATATGCATCGGATAACCGACCCGCACCGGCATCTGGAAAATATCTTCGGCAAATTCGACCGCACCTTCCATTTTGGAGGTGCCTCCGGTTAACACTAAACCGGCAGCAATTTGCTCTTCTAAACCACTGGAGCGAATTTCTTCTTGCACCAGTTCAAATAATTCTTGGTAACGCGGTTCGACCACTTCCGCTAAGGTATGACGCGACATAGATCGCGCAGCTCGCCCCCCCACACTGGGTACTTCGATGCTTTCTTCTTTACCCACCATGCTGCGCAGCGCGCAAGCATACTGCACTTTAATCTCTTCCGCATGACTAATTGGTGTACGGAAAATTTTCGCGATATCACTGGTTACCTGATTGCCCGCTACCGGGATGACTGCCGTGTGGCGTAAGGCGCCATTGGTGAAGATCGAAATATCGATAGTGCCACCGCCGATATCCACCACACAGACCCCTAACTCTTTTTCGTCGTCGGTTAACACGGCATAACTTGATGCCAGCGACGAGAAAATAAGCTGATCAACATGTAAGCCACAACGCTCGACACACTTCTCAATATTCTTCGCCATATCGTTCGCACAAGTAATAATGTGTGCCCGCGCTTCCATCCGAACGCCTGACATACCTACTGGGCTTTTAATGCCCTCTTGCATGTCGACTGAAAACTCTTGAGGTAAGACATGCAACATGCGACGCTCGGCGGAAATGGGTACCGATTTCGCCGCATGGATCACATTGGCCACGTCTTCGTTGGTTACTTCGGTATCGTTAATCGGCACCATGCCACTTTCGTTTTGGCAACGAATATGTTTACCGGTAATACCTAAATACACTGACGATACTTGGCAATCCGCCATTAACTCGGCTTCATTGATCGCGCGCTGTACTGCCTGCACCACCAAGTTCAAGTCGTTGACGCCGCCTTTATCCATGCCACGCGAAACATGGGTGCCAACCCCCACGATGCTCAGCTGATTGTCTGCGGTAATTTCGCCCACAACCGCCTTAATCTGGGCAGTACCGATATCCAAGCCTACAATCAAATCCCGCTCTAATGACTTTGTCATGTTTTTCTCTTTGTCTCTGTTGCACCATAGCGCACGGCAATACCCGTGTCATAACGTAAATCCACTTCCACCATGGCGGCGTTTATCTTGTGTTGCTGCATGGTGGGATACAACTCAACAAACCGCTGAAGCCGCTTTAATGATTCTTCCCTGCCCAGTTGCAGCTGTAAGCCATCGGCTAATTCTAGGCGCCAAGCAAAACGCTCGGTCAACCAAACTTGCCGTACACTAAACTCATGTAGCTGCAGCAATTGCTGCATATTAGTAAACATGTTCAGGGCATCCTGCGCTGAGCCTTGTGGCCCATGCAATAGGGGTAGCGAAGTGGTCAGCTGTTCGAGTGGGGCATCAAACACCACCCCTTTGTTGTTGATCAGCTGCTCTGAATTCCACACCGCGACCGGTTGCTGCTCTGTCACCACCACCACCAAGGTATCAGGCCATTGTTTGCGCACGGCGACCTGATAAACCCAGTGTTGTTGTTGCAGGAACTGCTGCACCTGATCCACGTTCACTCTAAAAAAGTTACCGACATATTCCTGTTGAATGCGCTGCTGTAACGCTTTGGCATCCAAATGCTGAAAATTGCCATACAACTTCACTTGTGAAATCGGTACACTTTGTTGATCTTGTACCCATTGCACTAACTTCACCGTTAAATAACCTAAAAACACTAACGAGCAGCCAAAAAACACCAGCCCCGCGATAAAAGCGGCTCGGCTAGGTGTAGCTGGTACGGTCGCAGTGTTCGTCATACTAGCGACGCGCCGACTCAGCTTGCGTTAAAATCGCCAGCACTAACTGTTGAAAACTGTAACCGGCGGCTTTCGCTGCCATAGGCACTAACGACTTTTCTGTCATGCCCGGTACGGTATTCACTTCTAATAAATAAAATTGACCTTGCTGGTCCAGCATTAAATCAACCCGGCCCCAACCTGAAGCGCCCACGGCTTGAAAAGCCGCTAAAGCGGTTTTTTGCATTCCTTGCGTCAGCTCTGCCGTTAATGGCGCAGGGCATAAATATTCGGTGCTATTGGCCTGATACTTCGCTTCGTAATCATAGAAGGATCGTGGTGTCCGCATTTCAACAATCGGCAATACCGCACCATTTAAGATGGCGATTGTAAATTCACGCCCTTCAATCCAGCGCTCGACTAAGACTTCTTCGTCATATTGATGAGCTGTTGCAATAGCTTGCGCTAACTCTTCAGCCGTCACTGCCACGCTCATGCCAATGCTTGAGCCTTCATTGGCGGGCTTAACCATCACTTTGCCACCAAGTTGCGCTAGCAAGGGGGCGTAATCTTCAGAGCCTGGCCTGGCTACAGCAAAAGCCGCTGTGGGTAATCCTTGGGCTTGAAACAACCATTTACAGCGAATTTTATCCATCGCTAAGGCAGAACCCAGCACACCGCTACCGGTATAAGGCAGGCCGCGCTGCTCTAAAGCGCCTTGCATCACGCCGTCTTCGCCGCCGCGCCCGTGTAACACAATAAACACTTTATCGGCGTCTAGGCTGCTTAAATCTTCTTGTTGTGGGTCAAATGCAAAGGCATTAACGCCAGCATCTAATAATGACGCTAACACCGCTTTGCCAGAACGTAACGACACTTCACGCTCAGCTGAAGAACCGCCAAACATCACCGCTACTTTTGCGTTTTGGCTCATAACGCAGCTCCCTTAGTCGCTTTTAATTGTTCGATATTTAATCCCAAAGCACTCAGTTGTTTTACTAAGGTGCCGATATTACCCGCGCCCTGCGTTAACACCACATCCCCGTCTTGCAGCACATCGGCTAAACAAGCGGCTAAATCGCTTGGCTGCGCCACATAGATAGGTTCTAACTGGCCACGAGCTCGAATAGAACGCGCTAAACTACGGCTATCGGCCCCGGCAATTGGCGCTTCGCCTGCAGCGTATACTTCCAATAATAATAAGGTATCCACTTCAGACAGTACCCGAGCAAAATCATCATATAGATCACGGGTACGGGTATAACGATGTGGCTGATAACACATCACCAAACGTCGTTCTGGCCAAGCATTGCGCACCGCCGCAACGGTAGCGGCAACTTCTGTTGGGTGATGACCGTAATCGTCGAGCAAGATGGCCTTGCCACGACCGGTGTCAAATTCACCATACTGTTGAAAACGCCGACCAATGCCTTCAAATTTACTTAACGCCGCTAAAATTGCCGGTTCCGCTATGCCCTCGTCTTGCGCTAAGGCAAAAGCGGCGGTGGCATTTAACGCATTGTGCTTGCCTGGCAAATTTAGGATCACTTGCCGGGTTTGACCTTGAGCATCACGAATACTGAACTGCGTGCGTGTGCCAGACTGCTGAAAATTGCTGATTTGAAAGTCGGCATCTTCACTAAAACCATAGGTCAGCACCGTGCGGCCAATGCGCGGGATCAAGTCACGTAATACGGGGTCATCTAAACAAATTACCGCCATGCCATAAAACGGCAGATTATGTAAAAACTCTAAATAGGTGGCTTTTAGCTTTTCAAAGTCACCTTGATAGGTGTCCATGTGATCCGCTTCAATATTGGTGATCACTGTTGCCATCGGTTGCAAATGTAAAAACGAGGCATCGCTTTCATCGGCTTCGGCAATTAAATAACGCCCCGCCCCTAAGCGTGCATTGGAACCGGCAGAATTTAACAAGCCGCCAATTACGAAAGTGGGATCGGCACCGGCTTCAGCAAAAATTGAAGCGAGCAAGCTGGTCGTCGTGGTTTTGCCATGAGTACCTGCAATCGCAATACCATGGCGAAACCGCATTAATTCACCGAGCATTTCGGCACGGCGCACCACAGGAATGCGTAACTCGCGCGCGGCTTGCACTTCAGCATTGTCGTTTTTAATGGCGCTAGAAACGACGACGACACTGGCACCTTGAATATTTTCAGCGCTGTGGCCAAAGAATAATTCTGCACCTAGGCTGCGCAATCTGTCGGTAACGGTGTTCGGTGCGATATCCGAGCCGGAAACCTTATAGCCTTCATTGACTAATACTTCGGCAATACCGCCCATACCGGCACCGCCAATGCCAACAAAGTGAATGCGTTCAACCCGGCGCATCGCCAGTTTTTTCTGTTGTGGCGTGGTAATCATACTGCTTGTCCTGTTACTTGCCGACATACGGCTACTACTGCGGTAGTCGCATTGTCTCGTGCCTGCAGCCTGGCATTTTGCGCCAACTGCTGCAGCACACTTTTATCTGTTAAACACGGCGCCAATAATGGCACTATGCCTGTTTTGATGAGTTCCGACTGCGGTAATAACCAGCCCGCGTCAGCACTGGTTAAACTGCGGGCATTGGCGGTTTGGTGATCATCAATCGCGCTGGGCAGCGGTACAAAGATTGCGGCAACGCCAACGGCGGCCACTTCGCTGACAGTCAAGGCACCGGCACGACAAATCACCACATCAGCCCAACGATAAGCCGCTAACATACTGTCGATAAAGGCACTGACCTGCACCGACACACCCTTTGCTTGTAATGGCTGGTAAGCGGCTTGCACTTGCGCCAGCATGGCTTCGCCCGTTTGATGCCAAATCGCGATCTCACCTTGTGCGGCCAGCATGCTAAATTGCTCTGGTAACTGCTCGTTTAAGGCTTTCGCGCCTAAACTGCCGCCGACCACTAAAATATTGAGCGGCGGCTCACTTGTACGCGACTGGCGACAAGCAATCAGTTCTGCCCGCACCGGATTGCCCACCACCTGTTGTTTAGCTGAGTTGGCAAACGCGGCCGGAAACGCCACTAACACCTGCTTGGCTAAACGCGCCAGTAATTTATTAGTGCTACCAGCAACGGCATTTTGTTCATGGATCAATAAAGGCACACCGGCTAACCAAGCAGCCACGCCACCGGGGCCACTGGCATAACCACCAAAGCCAATCACTAAGCTCGGTTTTACCTGCTTGACCACTTGCCGCGCCTGTCGGATCGCCCTCCACACCATCAGCGGCGCATGCACAATGCTGCGCCAGCCTTTACCACGTAAACCCGCCACTTGGATGGCATGAAATGCCCAGCCAAAACTCGGCACTAAACGCGCTTCCATCCGATCTGCGGTGCCAAGCCAAGCAATCTCCCAGCCTTCAGCATGCAACGCTTTGGCTACTGCCTGTGCTGGGAAAATGTGGCCACCCGTGCCACCGGCCATAATCAACGCTAGCGGTTTAGTCATGCTTACCCCCGCTAACGGCCTGCTTGCCTTGCATCCGTACTTCAAAGTCAATGCGCAGCAATAAAGCTGCAGCCATTAACATGATAATTAAGCTACTACCACCGTAACTGACAAAAGGTAAAGTCATACCCTTGGTCGGTAACATACCGCTGGCCATACCGGCGTTTACGGCGGTTTGAAAACCAATCCAAATGGCTAAGGCATAGGCTAAGAAACCGTGGAAACTCATGCCTTTTTGTAAAGCACGATTACCCATCATCAGCGCACGAAACACGAGTAAGAACAACAAACTTAGTAACGCTGCCACCCCTAGAAAACCGGTTTCTTCGCCAATAACGGCAATAATAAAGTCGGTGTGCGCCTCGGGCAGATATTCTAATTTTTGAATACTGTTACCCAAACCTTGGCCAAACCAGCCACCGCGACCAAAAGCCATTAACGACTGGGTTAACTGATAACCACTGCCAAAGGGATCTGCCCAAGGGTCAAGGAAGGCCGTGACCCGACGCCAGCGGTATTCACTATAAAAAATCAGCACGCCCACTGCGGCGATACCGGTAAGAATTAACGCGATAAATTGCCACAAGCGCGCACCGGCTAAAAACAATAGCACCACGGCAGTGGCGAACATCACAATCACGGTGCCTAAGTCAGGCTGCATTAACAGCAGCACTGCAAAAATAAATAGCATGATTAATGGCTTAAGAAAGCCCATTAAGTTCTCACGTACTTCTTCATGCCGCCGTACTAAATAACTGGCTAAATACACAAAGAAATACAATTTGGCCGGCTCAGCCGCCTGAATGTTGATGGGACCTAACGCTAACCAACGGGTGGAACCGTTGACGTTTTTACCAAACAATAACACGGCCACCAGTAACGCTAAGGCGGCAAATAACAGCTGCATATTGTAGTTATGCCAAAAGCTGATAGGTAAACGCATCACGACCAAGGTCGCGCCTAAACCAATGAACATATACACTAAATGGCGCAGCGTGAAATGCAGCGGATTGTCAAATAAACGTTCAGCCACCGGAATAGAGGCACTGGTTACCATCACTAAACCCAGTGTCAGGATTAACAATAGTACGGTTAAAAACATACTGTCGTAATTACCCTGATCTTTACTCTGCCACCAAGCATCAAAGCGAGGTAACGGATTAAAACGACCACCCAGTAAAGCGGCTTTAATCATTTCAGCTCCTTTACTGCTTTGGCAAACTGCTCGCCGCGATCGGCATAGCTTTTAAACATATCTAAACTGGCACAAGCCGGTGATAACAACACCATATCGCCTGCTTTAGCTAACGTTGCTGCGGCGCTGACCGCTTGCTGTAATGTTTTGACTTGTACGCTGTCGGCTTTTAACGCGGCAATCGCTGGGCCATCTTGGCCTAAGGTAATCAAATGCTGCACATCTTGCTGCAATACGGTTTGTAACTCTTGCACGTCAGCGCCTTTAGCATCGCCGCCAGCAATCAAAATCAGCTTGCCTTGAATACCAGGGCGTAAACCGGCTAAGGCCGCTAAGGTTGCGCCAATGTTGGTGCCTTTTGAATCATTCACCCAGCGCACGCCATTAAGCTCGGTCACCAACTCACAACGATGTGCTAAACCGCTAAAAGTACGCAAAGTGGCCGCTAAGGCTGCACGAGAAGCCCCCGCCGCTAAGGCTAAAGCCGCTGCCGCTAGCGCATTAAATTGGTTGTGCTCGCCAAACAGGCTCATCTCAGCGACGGGCAATAACGGCTCACCCTCTACTAGCAACCAAGGCGCTTGCTGATGCTGCACAATGCCATAACCACTGGTGTTTGGTTTTAAACTCAGTGCCAAGCTAGCTTGCGACTGAGCGGGTTGCGTCATGCGGTCATCCGCATTGTAAATAGCTAATTGGCTATGCCGATGAATACGCTGTTTGGCTGCCGCATACTCGGCAATGGTGTTATACCGATCAAGGTGGTCAGCGCTAATGTTTAAATTCACACTGGCGACCACCGCTAAGCTATCGGTGGTTTCTAGTTGAAAGCTGGATAGCTCCAACACAAACACTTCAGCATCACTGTGGTTGATCGCTTCTAATACCGGTAAACCGATATTGCCGGCCGCAACTGCTTTGATACCGCTTTGCTGCAACATGGCCGTAGTCAACATGGTCACAGTCGACTTGCCATTAGAGCCGGTGATCGCCAAGACAGGTTTGTGGTTAAAATGCGCAAACAGCTCAACATCACCAATAATCTTAGCGCCTTGTAACCGAGCAAAACGCAAGGCCGGATGCTTCACCGACAAACCCGGGCTGACGATAATCAGTTCCATCTGCGCCAGTCTATTGGCGTCTAACTCACCTAAGTAGATACCGTCTACTTTCTCAACCGGAATCTGCTCTAGGCCAGCGGGTTGTTTGCGGGTATCCATCAATACCGGCTTGATCCCTTGTGCAAGTAAAAAGCGTACGGTCGCCAGGCCAGAAAGACCGAGCCCCACTACTGCAATTCGTTTTGCTGTTAGGATACTTTGCATGCTGTTATCTCAGTTTCAGGGTGGCGAGGCCAACCAGCACAAAAATGATCGATAAGATCCAGAAACGCACAATAACGCGCGGCTCTGGCCAGCCCTTTAATTCGTAATGATGATGAATAGGTGCCATACGGAAAATGCGTTGTTTACGCAGTTTGTAAGAGCCAACCTGCAGGATCACCGACAGGGTTTCCATCACGAAAATTCCGCCCATGATAAACAGCACGATCTCTTGGCGCACAAGAATGGCGATCACACCCAACACCGCTCCTAACGCCAACGAGCCGACATCGCCCATGAAAACCAAAGCCGGATAAGTGTTAAACCACAAGAAACCTAAACCCGCACCAATCAGCGCGGCACAAAACACCACTAACTCACCGGCATAGGGTAAATAAGGGATATTTAAATAACTGGCAAAGTTTACGTTACCACTGGCATAAGCAATGATAGCAAAAGCGCCCGCTACCATAATGGTCGGCACTATCGCTAAACCATCTAAGCCGTCAGTTAGGTTAACGGCATTACTGGTGCCAACAATGACGAAGTAACTAAGAGCAATAAATAATAAACCCAGTTGCGGCATCACATCTTTGAGAAAGGGCACGAGCAGTGCGGTTTCAGCTGGCCGCTCTGCGGTGCTATACAAGAAAATGGCGGTAATAAGGGCGAATACGGATTGCCATAGGTATTTCCAGCGCGCGATTAAACCACGGGGATCTTTTCGGATCACCTTACGATAATCATCGATAAAGCCGATAGCACCAAAGCTGACGAGTACAAATATCACCACCCAAACGTATTTGTTGGCCAAATTAGCCCACAGCAGCGTAGAGATTAACACTGAACCAAGGATCAAAATGCCGCCCATAGTAGGCGTGCCTTTTTTCGAGAAATGACTCTCTGGGCCATCATTACGAACCACTTGACCAATTTGCATGCGCTGCAGCGCCGCAATCAGCTTAGGCCCTAAATAAAGGCTTAATAATAAAGAGGTTAACACGCCTAAAATGGCGCGAAATGTCAGATAACTAAAGACATTAAAACCGCTGTAATATTGTGTTAGATATTCTGCTAACCAGACTAACATGCTGGGATCTCCTGCTGACAACGTTCTAGCAAGTCTTGTACTACTAATTCCATCTTCGCACTGCGCGAACCTTTAACCAGCAGTGTCACTGCCGTTTCGGCTGCAATAATGGGCAGCAATTGCGTAATTAGCGTTTGCCGTTGGCTGAAATGTGCTCCTTGCTGTTTGAACACATCACTGGCGCTCTGTGATAACACACCGACAGTGAACAACAGATTAACCCCAGCCGCTTTAGCATATTCACCGATTTCTTCATGGTATAAACGCGCATTGGTGCCCAGCTCACCCATGTCTCCGAGAATCAAACCCCGAAAGCCACTGTAACTGGCCAATAAGTCAATGGCGGCTTTTACCGACTCGACATTAGCGTTGTAGGTGTCATCGATAATTTTTAGCGTTGAGCTAACCTGAATCAGATTAGTGCGCCCTTTCACAACACGCATTTTTGCTAAACCCTGCTGTACCTGCTGCGCACTGATACCAATGGCAATAGTAGCTGCCGCGGCGGCAAGGGCGTTAGCAACATTATGACGCCCTGGCACCGTTAAACGTATTGGCAGCTGCTCTGTTGGCGTATGCAACGTAAAATGCGCACAGCCGAGGCTGTCTAATTGCACTTCTGAAGCATAAAAATCGGCTTGTGGCTTATCGACGCTAAAGGTAAGGCAGGATAAATGTGCCACCTGGGTGAGCCAGAAATCACTGTAATCACTATCTAAAGAGATGACCGCCGTGCCTGACGCAGGAATACCCTGATAAATTTCTGCTTTAGCGCGAGCAACACCGGCAATATCACCAAAGCCTTCTAAATGTGACGCGGCAGCATTAGTAATGAGTGCCACATCGGGTTTCACCAAAGCCGTGGTATACGCAATTTCACCATGATGATTGGCACCCAGCTCCATCACCGCATAGCGATGCGCTGCCGTTAAGCGTAATAAGGTGAGCGGCACACCGATGTCATTATTGAAATTACCCGAGGTTGCTAACACCTCGGCTTGCTCACTTAAAATAGCCGCCAGCATTTCTTTTACCGTGGTTTTACCGGCACTGCCTGTCACGGCGATGGTTTTAGGCGCTAAGCGTGCTTTTAATGCGGCAGCAAACTGGCCTAAGGCTATGCGCCCGTCGGGGACTAAAATATAAGGGACGTCCACCGGAGGTACTTCACTACAAATTAACGCCACCGCACCTTTACTGACGACATCAGCTAAAAAGTGATTGGCATCAAAGTTCGCCCCTTTTAAAGCAATAAATAACGCGGCACCGCTTAATGTTCGGCTATCCGTGCTCACTGCATCGATTTGCACATCAGCACCCTGCCAAGTGGTACCCAGCATTTGAGCTATCTCTGATAAATTAAGCGTGATCATGATGCCATCTCCGCCACCAATTGTTGAACATAGGCTCTTTCATCGTAATGCAGTACTTGGTTACCGATGATTTGTTCTGTTTCATGGCCTTTACCCGCCACCAAAATAATGTCGCCCTCTTGCGCTTCTGCAATGGCTAACTTGATGGCGGCGCGGCGATCCGGTTCGATGGTATAGTTGCTTTGCGGATGCATGCCCGCAGCAATATCTTGCAAAATCAGTAAGGGATCTTCGCTACGTGGGTTATCCGACGTGAGAATAATATGATCGGCTAATTGTTCTGCCAGCTGCCCCATGATGGGCCGCTTACCTTTGTCACGATCACCACCACAGCCAAATACCGCCCATAGATGATTATCACAATGCTGACGCAAGGCCCGTAGTGTTTGATCTAAGGCATCAGGTGTGTGAGCGTAATCGACTACCACCGTCGCACCGGTTTTTAGGCTGTATTGTTCCATGCGCCCAGCCACCGGTTGCAATAAAGCGGCTACCGCAATCAAGTCAGACAGGGAATGGCCCAAGGCTTGTAAACACTTCACGGCAGCCAGCGCGTTTTGCACATTAAATTCACCCAGCAACGGCAAATTTAACTCGTAGCTTTTAGCGGCATACTTCAACTGACAATAAGTACCGTGGGCTTTGGGGCTTAAACGTTGGTAGCTCAATGCCTGCACATCCGATTTACAATCAATACTGGCACCATAAGCATGCACAGGGATCTGCATTTGCTCGGCGTAATGACGACCGGTTTCATCCGATAAATTCACAATGGCCAGCATGCTTTGCTCAGGCTTGAACAATAGCGCTTTTGCCGCAGCATAAGCGGGCATACTGCCGTGGTAATCTAAATGATCACGACTTAAATTGGTAAACACTGCCGCCGCAAAATGCAAACCGGCCACGCGCTTTTGAACTAACGCATGCGAGGACACTTCCATTGCCACTAAACGCACACCTTTACTGACCATTTCCGCCAGAATGCGTTGAATATCGACAAAGTGCGGCGTGGTATTTTTTAAGGGTGTAAGCTGTTGCCAGTTGCCGTAACCTAGGGTGCCAATTACCGCGCTCTTGACACCAAGCTCGCCTGCAAGCTGGGCAATAAAGCTACTTACAGACGATTTGCCATTGGTGCCGGTCACGCCAATTAATGTCAGCTGCTGTTGTGGCTGGCCATAAAAGTCAGCTGCCAATTTCGGTAACACCATATTCAGCCGTGGTATGGTCAACACCCGACTATCACTCGAATGGGCGTTTTCCGTCAGCACTAAGGCGGCGCCTTGAGCCAAGGCCTTATCAATAAATAAACTGCCATCTGTGGTTGTGCCGGGTAAAGCAATAAACACATCGCCAGGCATCACGTCGCGGCTATCAATGCGTAAGTGCTGCAACTCTAAAGACGGCACTTCACTGAGGTAATTCGCTAACCAACGTTGACTATTAACCGGCATTTTGACCTCCACGAACCGCGGTGATCCTTGGGCGGCTCTGTCCATCTGGTGGCAAGTTCAGCAGCTGCATCGCTGCTCCCATAATATTGGCAAACACTGGGGCAGCGATCTCGCCACCATGGTAAAAATCACCGGCAGGTTCGTTAATCACCACCACACAAGCTAACCGCGGTTGACTGATTGGGCCGACACCGGCAAAAGAAGCGATATAATCATCACCGTAACCGCCGGCGACCGCTTTACGGGCCGTACCTGTTTTACCGCCTACGCGATAACCGGGCACCTGTGCACGTGTTGCCGTGCCGCCAGGACCGATATTGGCTTCCATCATTTCCAGCATAGCCAGCGCAAACTCTTCTTTTAATACCCGTTCGCCCAGCTCTGGTTCCGTTTGTTTAATGATACTCAGTGGCCGATTAATACCGCCATTGGCCATGGTGGCGTAAGCGCGCGCCAGTTGCACAGCGGTAACCGATAAACCATAGCCGTAAGAAAAGGTAGCGCGTTCAAAGTCAGACCAACGCTGGCGGTAACTAAAAATACCGGTGCTTTCACCAATAATCGAAGCGCCCGACTCTTGGCCTAACCCCATATTGTGATACAAACCAATCACATGTTGATGCGGCACTTCTAACACTAAGCGCGCTACGCCCATGTTGCTCGATTTTTGAATAATACCGGTAAGATCTAAGCGATTGTAATTAGATGGATCGCGCACCCAACTGCCACCAATGCGCATAAAACCAGGGCTAACATCCACTATCGTATCTAAATTGGCCGAGCCAAACTCTAAAGCGCTTAAGACCGCTAACGGCTTCATAGTAGAACCCGGTTCAAAGGTGTCGGTAATGGCCCTATTACGAAAGCGATGGATCGGCGTATTACGGCGGTTATTCGGGTTAAATGAGGGACTATTGACCATGGCTAAAATTTCGCCGGTTTGCACGTCAACCACCACTGCAGAGCCAGACGCAGCACCATTGGATAACACCGCTTTTTTCAATTCACGATAAGCTACCGCTTGAATGCGTTGATCGATGCTCAGCACCACGGTGGCCGATTCGGTCGCTTGCTCGCGCTCTAATACTTCGATTTCACGGCCTTTGGCGTCTTTACGATAAACCTTGCGACCCGCTGTACCGGTGAGTAAATCATTAAAACGTTTTTCAACACCTTCTACACCAACGTCATCGACATTGGTAAAACCGATTAACTGCGCGGCGACCTCGCCAGCAGGATAATAACGACGCGATTCTTGGCGGAAATGAATACCGGGCACGCGCAGCTTACGCACATAATCGACTACTGCCGGATTAACTTGGCGCTGTAAATAAACAAAACGCCGCTGCGGGTTATCACCGATGCGGCTTAGAAGTTGCTGCGGGCTTAGTTGTAGTATTTCTGCAAGCGCATGCCAACGCCGCTCATCTCCTGGCGCGTTGCGCTCCAGTACTTCTTTAGGATCTGCCCAAATGGCCTCTACCGGCACGCTGACAGCTAATGCTTCACCATGACGATCGAGGATCATACCGCGCATCACTTTGTCAGATTCCACGCGTAAACTGCGCAAGTCACCTTGAGTAACCAGCATATCCGGCTCTAACACTTGTAACCAAGCGGCCCGCGCCACCAGGGCTACAAACACCGCGCTAATACTGACCAGCACAAAAGCAAAACGCCAGCCGAGTACGGCGGGTTGCGTTCTGGTTTTTGCTTGGGCCTTTCTTACCGGGCGTTTCATTGTAATTTCACCGTAATATCACGATCGCCCGTAGGGCGTTGCATATTCAGTTGTTGCCGCGCAATCTCTTCTACACGGCTGTGTTCGGCTAACGCGCGTTGCTCTAACAGCAAATTGCGCCATTCGGTATCGAGCTGATCACGTTGTTGATAATTTAAGTCCTGCTGGATCGTTAATTGCCGGTTTAAATGCGACATTTGCACTACCGCAAGGGCAGACAGCAAACACGCCAACAACAACGCGATAACTAACTTGCGTTGTTGCAGTTCCTGGGCAATGATTTTGATCAGCTGGACTTGTTTCATAGCGCCTGCCTCTCCGCGATACGCAACACCGCACTCCGAGAGCGCGGATTCGCAGCCAGCTCAGCGGCAGAGGGCATAATCGCTTTACCAATTAAGCGCAGCGGGATCGCTTTGTATAACTGAGCATCCGTTAACGGTAAGCCACGTGGCACCGGTTCAGGTTTGGAATGGCGACGCATAAATTGTTTCACTAGGCGATCTTCTAACGAATGAAAGCTGATCACACAAAGTCGGCCGCCAGGCTTTAACGCCGCCATTGCGCCCTGTAACGCTAAATTCACCTGCTCCAATTCACTGTTAACGTAAATACGAATGGCCTGAAAACTGCGGGTTGCAGGGTGCTTTTTCTCTTTCGGGCTTTTCGGCACCACATTGCTAATTAAATTAGCCAGCTCACTGGTGCGAGTGAGGGGTTGCTCAGCACGGTGGGCAACGATGGCATTAGCAATACGCCACGCTGATTTCTCTTCACCGTATTCCCGCAGCACAAAAGTAATGTCTTCGACATCGGCATGGGCTAACCACTGAGCTGCAGATAAGCCATTTGTAGGGTCCATCCGCATATCCAGCGGACCATCGCGCATAAAACTAAAACCTCGTTCAGCTTCGTCTAATTGTGGGGAAGACACGCCAAGGTCCAGTAAAATGCCATCGATTTTGCCGAAAATGTTTTGTTGTTCGGCGATATTTGCCAGGGCGGCGAAGGGGCTATGGGTGATGTGAAAACGCGCATCGGCGAGCAGTGGGGCTGCAGCAGCAATGGCGGAAGGATCGCGATCAATAGCGAATAAGCGGCCGTTAGGCCCTAACGCTTGAATTATTTCTCTACTGTGACCGCCACGGCCGAAGGTGCCATCTAAATAGATGCCATCAGCCTTGATTGCCAGGCCTGCTAACGTTTCCGCTAACAGTACCGAGATATGTGGACTTGTGGTCATTTACAGTACAAAATCCTGTAATCGTTCTGATAACTCCACAGTACCGGCTTCTGCTTGCTCCAGCTCAATATCCGCTGCAAGCCGCTCTTGCCAGGCTGTTTCATCCCAGATTTCAAATTTATTTAATTGGCCCACCAAACGGATGTTTTTCGTTAATCCAGCATGTTGCCGCAATGACGCTGGCAACAAAATACGGCTGCTTTTATCCATATCACAGTCGGTGGCATTACCCAGTAATAACCGCTGTAAACGGCGTTCCTGAGGATTTAAGCTTGAGAGAGATTTTAGTTTTTCTTCTATTTCTTCCCACTCAGCTAGCGGAAATAGCAACAAACAGGGATCGTGCAAATCGATGGTGCAAATCATTTGGCCCTGAAATTCAGACATAAGGCGTTCACGGTAACGCGCTGGAAGCGCTAACCGGCCCTTTTCGTCTAACGTCAGTGTAAATGATCCACGAAACATCTTAGTTTGCCCGCCTTAAGAGTTTGCGTTGCTCGAGTAAAGTATCAGAGACGACAAAAAGGGGTGCCAGCTACCACTATCACCACAAATTTACCAAAATGATCCACAATTACCCACATATCCCCACAACGAGACAGTTTAGGGTGCCGCTTCCGCTGCTGTCAAGGTAAAAACACCGGCAAAGATCGAATAAGATCGAGCTAAAATAAGCGCTCTAGCGAAGTGGATGATTTTCGTAGGAAATTCCTTTTGCGCAGAGTGAAGCTGCGTGCTTGCTATTGCGGAATAATTTATTCAATATAAATTTACATTAGCTATCACCCTGGCAGCGTCTTTGCCGGTGTTTAAGGGCAAAAACCATGCTAAGTCTATTGAAAATTCAAGGAATGTTGGACCAGTTGTCCGTTAGCGAGCGGAAACTCGCTGACTTTATTTTAGATAATTCGCATTTAATGCGTGATTATTCATCTCAACAATTGGCAGACGCCGTTGGCATTAGCCAGTCTAGCGTGGTGAAGTTTTGTCAAAAATTAGGGTACAAAGGCTATCCAGATTTAAAACTGGCCATCACCGAAGCCGTAGTGACCGCATCGACCCTACAACGTGAACAACAAGACGTAAATACGGCACTCGGTAGCGTAGCGCAGCTCGCCGAACAATTGCAGTTAGGGCTGACACAAAGCTTTCGCAATCTGCTGAGTATTAATAGCGAAAAAACCTTGAAACAAGCCGCTCGGTTATTAGATAAAGCCGATTGCATTTTATTAGCGGGTTGCGGCCACTCCGCCGTTGTCGCCGCCGATATGCAATGCCGCTTACTTGAACTGGGCAAACTGGGCTTGTATCACAGCGATCCGGCATTAAGTTTACAACTGGCACGCACCCTCACACCTAATAGCGTGCTACTGTTAATCTCAGACAGTGGTCAAAATGCGGATATTTTGCGGTTAGAAGTGTTTGCCAGACAGCGCAAACTTAAGATTATCTCGTTAACACGTTATCAAACCAGTGCGCAAAGCGCTGGGGCGGATTTGCAATTATTCACGCTGGGCAGTGAAACCGACGAGCAGCTGCAACAGTTAATTACACAACAAGCGCAGCAGCACCTCTGTCATTTATTGTATTTAATGCTATGTCAGCAGCCCGCTAACCGACAACAGCTAGCGGATCATTCGCAAGTGATGAGCTTACTGGAAAAGCATTAACTGCTCAGCATCTGTAGACCCTGAATATCCGTGATGCCCAAGCCTGGGGCATCACCAATAATAATATCCGCTTCATTAAAAGTAACACTGCTGGTGACTGGGTTAAAGGCACTCAGTGACGGCCCATCTAGGTCAATCTTGGTAATCACATCGGCTTTCGCTACGGCCACATGCACCGCTGCCGCAACGCTAATGCTCGATTCCAGCATACAACCAATCATACATTGCATATCGTAAAACGAGCAGATATCGGCAATCTTAATGGCATTAGAAATACCGCCCGTTTTCATCAACTTAATATTGATAATATCGGCCGCCCGCATTTTGATCAGTTCAATCACTTCGCGTGGTCCAAAACCGCTTTCATCGGCCATAACCGGCGTATGCACGCGCTCGGTAATATACTTTAAGCCTTCCAGATCATAGTATTTTACCGGCTGTTCGATCAGCTCTAGTCTTACCCCGGCGTCTTCTAACTTATGCAGGGCATACACCGCTTCTTTCGCGGTCCAGCCTTGGTTAGCATCTAAGCGGATCAACGCCTTACCTGCCACAGCGTTATAAATTGCTTTTACCCGCTCGATATCGACCCCAATATCTTTGCCCACTTTCACTTTCAGCGTTTCAAAACCTCGGGCGACAGCATCTAAGGAATCGGCTACCATTTTATCGATGTAATCGACACTGATGGTAATGTCCGTCGTCAGTTTAGGTACGCCGCCCCCCAGCAATTTATATAACGGCGTTTTATATTGCTGGGCAAATAAGTCATAAACGGCCATTTCCACTGCTGCTTTCGCACTGTAGTTTTTCATAATACAGTTTTGAATAATGCGGATCAGATGGTTTAAATCACTGATGTCTTGGCCAACCAATTTGGGCTTCATTACTGTGCGGATCGCCCCGATTATCGAATCATGAATATCACCCGTGATCACGGCCGTGGCCGGAGCTTCACCATAACCACGATGCCCCGTATCAGTCTCGATAATGACAATCACATCTTCAATTTCATTCACCGTGCGCAACGCGGTTTTAAAAGGTGTCTTTAATGGCACCTTCAGCATACCCAAACGGATATCGGTAATTTTCATAATAACCTCAGTTAACGCAACGATTTAATAGCATAAATACGATCCAGATAGCTCTGCTCAGCACTGAGATACAGCGGTGCCAAGGGCGTGACGGATACACTGTTTAAGGTGCCACGATAAAATTCGCCAGCGGCATTAACATAAGCCAGATCAAATACCGCATGGATCACGAAGGGTTCGCCCGCACTTTCACCTAAGTACAACATGACATGACCAGGACGATAAATAAAATCGCCTATTTGCGCCTGCTTAATCGCCTGTAGCTTAGTGTTATGGCTGCTTTGTTCAGTAAAACGCACATTTTGACCAAATTCGCCATAGCCTTGCTGACCTGAGTTACGCGGCATCAGCAAGCCAAAGGTGCGGAAAATATCCACCAAAAAACCGGTACAGTCGACGCCGTTATAGTCGTACCCCCAACCATAGCGCTGACCTAAGTATTTAAAAGCTTGCCGCACAATATGCTCGGTGCTGTAAGGCAAATATCCAATATGCACATCTTGATTGCGCGCCAGCAACGCCGGCACTAACTGTAACTGCCCTTTGGCGTTACGTGTGGGTAATTGCACGATATAGCTCGCATGCGGATTTTGACCATAGAGGTTATGCCCCACTGCAGCGGCGGATAATAGCGGCAAGCGGGTGCCCATATCCAGCTGTAATTCAGAGATCTGCGGTTGATTCGGTACATAATTACTAAAAGCACGCGCGCCGGTAACCACTAAAAAAGGCGCTTGCTCGGCATAAGCCAGTACCTGTGGTCGAGGCGCCAGCGCCAGCGCCTCTGTCGCCACCCAACCGCTATAGTGGTAGTTTTGCACCAAAGACCAGTGACCGTCGGCGCTTTGATGTAACACCGCCACTGGCTCACCGACAAATAAGGCGGTTTCTTGTAAGCGATTTAAATCTAACGACATGCTGTCGTTAAAAACCCGCTGCGTGGTTGGCATGGCTAACAAAGCACTGCGCTTCGTTACCAATGCAAATTGTGTGGTGATGTTTTCCGCAACACCGACACGATTCACTTGTTGCTGGATGGGCGCCCAATCGCTTTCTTGCAGCGGTTTGCCATCGGCAAAAAAACGCGGTGACTGCGGTATAGCACTTACCTGTTCGATCACCTTGAGCAACTCGGCCCGACTAAACTGTAGCGGAATATCCGCTATCGGAGTCATTTCAGCTTGCTGGGCAAAGGTTAGGGCATTTCGCTGCACAATTTGACTGGGGGTAAGTAACAATTCAGCGGCATTGGGCTGCTTAGCTAACCAATATTCTGGCGACAAATGCTCGACTTTTAACAGGGGAATATCTGAGGTGAAATGTTCTGTCGCAGCACTGCTTAAGCCACTTATCAGCAGCAATAAGCCGCCCGCGAAAGCATATCTTAAAGCTAAAAAACCACGCATTTGCTTGACTCTCGGTCATCAAGGAATGAAATATTCCAAATATTATTAATTTTTAGCATAAATTATTTTCAAAACCAACAAAAGATTGCTATGTTAAATTTGTGCAGAAATCAAACATCCCTGCACAGCGCCGCAAGGCTTAAGCAGCGCAACGTTATAAAAAACTATAAAGGGTGTAACATCCAGGAGAGATTGCAATGAAGTTGAACAGGCTTATTCAGTCTATTGCCCTTGCCGGCTTTAGCTCGACGGTCGTCATGGCACAAGATACTGTAACCCCGGAAGCCGATGATGCAAAAGTTGAACGCATCAGAGTTACCGGCTCGAATATCAAAAGAACCAATATTGAAGGTTCATTACCTCTCACGGTATTCAGTAAGGCAGACATTGATGCTCAAGGCATCACCTCTGCTGAACAATTGCTGATGCAACTGAACATTGCCGGTAACTCCTCAGATAACCTCGCCAGTAACGGCGGTATTGTTTCTGAAGAACAACGTGGTAATAACGGTGTCTCAGGAGCTAACTTACGGGGTCAAGGCGCAGATGCCACTCTGGTATTGTTAAACGGACGCCGCGTTGCCACACACGGCTTAAAAGGCCGCGCAGTGGATTTAAACTCGATCCCCTTTGCCGCCTTAGAGCGCGTTGAAGTGCTTCGGGATGGCGCTTCTGCCATGTACGGTACTGATGCAATCGGCGGTGTCATTAACTTTATTACCAAGAAAGATTACACCGGTGGTGAAGCTTCTGCCTTCATGGATGTGACAGAAGCCGGTGGTGGTAACATTTACCGCACCAACCTATTATTAGGTGCAGGTGATATTAATAAAGATGGTTGGAACCTGTTTGGTACCCTGTCATTTAAACGAAATGCCACGTTAGAAGGCTCAGATCGCGAATTTTCTAATACCTTCCAACCCAATCGCGGCTTATCGCCTGATACACGCGGTACGCCTTTTGCTACCGTGTTTAACCGTGGTGCTACCCAGCCCAACTTAATTGGCACCGGTTTAGTCGATCCACGTGATGGTCAATCAGTTATTGCGGTAAACATTTTAGATTTACCGGGTGCGGCGGGCTGTGAAAGTGGCGGCGATATGATGGGCCCTTACGATCAAAAGTTATGGAGTTCGGAATCTTCACGTTATGCCTGTGCTTGGGACTACCCTGCGGCAGCACGTATTCAACAGCCACAAGAAAGTACGGACTTTATCAGCCGTGCCTCGTTTAAACTGAACGAGAATCACAGTGCTTATTTAGAATTGGTTGCTTCCAAAGTCGATGTCAGTAAGGCCTTTGAACCGAACCAAATTTCCCCCGGCTCGACCTTCGGTCCTGCCACTTGGTATCCTAGCACCGGTGCGTCTTACAATACCATTTACAATGCTTTAGCCAATTACTTTGGCGCATCACAGCTAAATTATGGCCAACCCATAGCTTATCGCTGGCGTTGTATGGCCTGTGGTGGTCGTGAAATTGATACTGAAACTAATTCTTATCGTTTGATGGCGGCATTTGAAGGTATTATTCCTGGTATTGAGTGGGACTACACCGCAGGTTTATCACGCGCATCAAGTGAGTCAGAATCTGTCCTTGGCGGTGGTTACCATTACACTGCTGAACTGCAACAAGTATTAGGCAGCGGTTTAATTAACCCCTTCTTATTACCTGGTCAAAGCCAGTCTGCCGCTGGTATCGCAGCATTAGAGGCCGCTTCCGCCACCGGTGTTAAATTGTATGGTGGCGAGTCATTAATGACGCAGTTAGATGCCACCATCAGTGGCGGTTTTGGTTTTGACTTACCTGGCGGTGAATTACAAGCGGCGTTCGGTGTCGATTTACGCCGTGAAGAGTTTAAATTTAATGGTGATGAACGCGCTGAGATGCGGCCAATTTTTAACGCGCCATTCGATAATGCCAACGTGTTAGATAAAGTCAGCCGAGATATTCAGGCGGTCTTTGCTGAATTCTATCTACCGATTTTCGATAGTTTAGATGTCAGCTTATCGGGTCGTTATGACAAATATGATGGTTTTGGTAGTACAACTAACCCGAAAGTGAGCTTTACTTGGCGGCCAGTAGAGGGCTTCTTAGTGCGCGGTGCTTATAGCACGGGCTTTAAAGTCCCCACCTTTAACCAGCTGTTTAACGGCGTCACTGAATCGCAATACACTGGTCTTGATTTAGCCGATCCTGCCACCTGTGCTAGCGGTATCGCCAGTGAGACGGTAGCCGGCTGTGCTTCTATTCGCCCGGTAGAGATTTTCGGTGGTAAAGAAGATCTGCAACCTGAAGAATCAGAGCAGAAGAGCATCGGTTTTGTGGCCGCGCCTTATGACAATTTTAACTTCAGTGTCGACTGGTGGGAAATTGAACGTACCGACACGATCCGCTCCGCGCCTCGTGATGTACTGATTGAAAACTATGCTCAATTCCAAGCTAACTGGATCCGTGATAGTAGCGGTCAAGTGATCGCCATCGACCGTCGTTATATCAACTCAGGCGGCACCCTAACCCGTGGTATCGAAGTAGACGCTAATTTAAGCGGCGAGTTTGCCGACGGTAATTGGCGCTTAAATATGAACGGTAGTTATATCGACAGCTTCAAGACCAAAGGCTTAGATTCGCTACCTTACAGCGATAACTTAGTGGGTGAATACGTTCGTTATTACAACCTGCCGATCAAGTGGAAACATACGCTGAACCTAAGCTATGTGAAAGGCGATTGGAGCCATACGTTAAGCCAGTTATTCCGCGACGGTTACAAGGATGAATTACCGGTTAGCGTGCGTAATGGCAGCTACATTCCAGACGATTGGAACCCAGAAGTCAGCAGCTATACCACCTATAACTATAGTTTGAGCTATAGCGGCTTCGACAATGTCAGCTTTACCTTTGGCATTAAAAACATCTTTGATCGCGATCCACCTTTTACTGCACACCAAAACGACTTTGCAGCCGGTGCAGCATGGGAACCGCGTATTGCCGATCCACGTGGCCGTTCCTTTACCTTACTGCTTGATTACAAGTTTATGTAAGGTGAGTTAACACCCCGCAATAAAAAACCGCACGTTGTTTTAGCAACGTGCGGTTTTCTTTATTAGGGGAGTCGGTCATTAAGCCGGGTTTTGTGCTCTGTTGCCAGAGTAGCAATCATTCCTCTAGGACTTAGGTCACCCTAAGCCTCAAGCAATCTACCCGCCCTCAACGCGGGCCGCGCCATAGAGGGCCTATTTGATCTTGCTCCGGGTGGAGTTTACCGTGCCACGAACTGTTGCCAGTCGCGCGGTGCGCTCTTACCGCACCCTTTCACCCTTACCTGATCTCAGGCTTTCCGAAGAAAGACTGAGCCATCGGCGGTTTGCTCTCTGTTGCACTAGTCGTAGGCTCGCGCCTCCCAGGCGTTACCTGGCACCCTGCCCTGTGGAGCCCGGACTTTCCTCCCCTTGCTTGCGCAAGCAGCGATTGCCTTGACCCACTCCGCTGACCATTATACGCAAAAGCCGCGCCGACAACAGCATATTTGCCCGTTGCAACACAAATGCTCGCATTAAGTGCCATCATTCGATGGCAAAGCCGCCATGGCCAACTATAGTTAACCCGATAACGTCCCCTCAACAGCGACTCCCAGCCTTATTCGCTACCTTAGTTCAATAAGGAGCCAACATGTTTATTATTACCAATCGGCGCGTGAATGAAGGCAAAACCACCGTAAAAACCGCCTTTGGCGACAAACCCGCAGAAGGCCCGAATGAATTACGTTTAGCTGAAGCCAGCCGCGTGAATAGCAAATGGCACATCAATGTCTTTCCGGATCGAGTGAATGCCACAGGACAAGCCGTTAGCGCCAAAAAAGCCCAAGAGCAAGACAGCATGTTTGCCAGTGAATACGTTGCCAAGCAATTGGTCAGTAAACTGAAAACCTACACCCCCTCGCGCCACCTCATGTTGTATGTGCATGGCTTTAATAACGATTTAGCCTCGGTGCTCGATCGCGCAGAACAGCTTGAGCAAAACTATAATTTGGAAGTGGTGATTTTTAGCTGGCCTGCGAATGGTGGCGGTGTACAAGGTGTTTTAAGTTATAAGAGCGACAAACGCGATGCGCTGGCCTCAGTTGGCGCACTTAACCGGGTGCTAGAACGTTTACAAAGTATTGTGCAGCAACTGCATGCCGATTATGTCGAACAATTAGAACAAACAACCGAGGCAAAATTTGGTGATGACGCTGAAAAGTGGGATCGCTATTTTACGGCCGCGGCCGCTGCGCGCTGCCCCTTTACCATTAATTTGATGCTACACAGTATGGGCAATTATCTGTACAAACATTTGTTAAGCTCCAGCGTTTATGCCGGTGATCAGTTAATTTTCGATAATATTGTGATGGTGGCCGCAGATACGAACAACGCGGGGCACGCTAACTGGGTAGATAATATTCAGTGCCGCAATCGTTTGTATATCACGTTGAATGAACATGATAGTGCGCTACGGGCATCGCGTATGAAAATGGGCGAGAAACAAAAAGCGCGTTTAGGGCATTACCTACGCTGCTTAGAATCTAAAACCGCCACCTATATTAATTTTACCGGGCAGGCTCATGTCGGTACTTCGCATGCTTACTTTGAAGGTAAGCCACTGGAGAATTCGCAAGTGCGCAGTTTTTTTCAGTTAGCCATTAACGGCCAGACTGCCGAAGACAGCCTGACCTTTGACGCAGCGCGCAACTTCTACTACTTTTGAGCCGCATTTAATCAGGGCTTTTCAGCCCTAGGGCAAATTGATACAGCACATTTTTCTTTTCGTTATGAATTTGCGCAGTTAACGCAGCAGCTTGCTTGAGCGGTAACTCCGCTAACAGGAGTTGCAGCGTACGCTGTGCCTCTGCGCTGATCTCTGAAGCCGGCTTTTCGGCTTCGGCGGCAATCATTAACACCATTTCACCTTGGCAGCGCTGTGGATCTTCGCGCAACCAATGCTGAATTTGCGCGGCGTTGCCATAGGCAAAATGCTCGAAGGTTTTGGTCAGTTCTTTCGCTAACACCAGTTGCCGCTCAGCACCGAGTACTGCGGCAACGTCATCTAAAGTATCTAAAATACGTCGCGCCGTATCGTAACAAATAATGGTGCCAGCATTGGCCGGAACATCGGCTAATTGCTTTTGCCGTTGGCTCGATTTGGCGGCTAAAAAGCCAATAAATTGAAATTTATCGGTCGGTAAACCGGCGGCACACAAGGCGGTAATCAAGGCACAAGGACCTGGAACCGGCACTACGGGAACACCGGCTTCACGGCATAAACGCACTAGGCTGTAACCAGGGTCACTGATCAATGGCGTGCCGGCATCAGAAATTAGCGCAACATCTTCACCAGCAAGGCATTTTTCAATAATGCTGGCGGCGCGTTGTTTTTCATTGTGATCATGTAAAGCCAGCAATCGATTGCTGATACCAAGGTGTTGTAATAACTTGCCGCTGTGCCGAGTATCTTCAGCTGCGATACAGCTAACCTGCTGTAAAGTAGCTATCGCCCGCTGGCTAATATCAGCCAGATTGCCTATCGGCGTGGCCACAACATAAAGAGAACCGCTTTGTTTGGTCATATTTCGCTAATTATTTGAGCTTAACGGGTTGTGTCAGTAAGATAACACCACGAAAACTCTATGGTACTGTGCATTGTGAAAACCAGCAAATTTAAGCCGCTATTTATTTTAACCTTGGCCGCCTTAGTCAGCAGCTGTGCGCAAACCATTCCGCAGCAAAGTAGCACAGCTGAGCGCGAGCTGATCACTGAGCTTGCCAAAGACGAAACCCCCGAACCGGCAACACTTTCGGCTGAGCAATTGTTAGCCCAAGCCGCAACTTATCAAGGCGAAGCGCAACAGATTCGCTTATTAAAAGCCGCCGAAGCCGCCTTGTTAGAGCAAAACAGCGCGTTGGCCTTAGCCATTACCGATACCTTACGCCAAAGCGACAGTGCGCTGATCCGCCAGCGTAATCAGGTGCTGTTGTTACAAGCTTATCTGCAACATAACGAGCTGGCGTTAGCCGAACAACTGATTGAGCAAACTAACCGCGCACAACTCGCGCCGAGCGATCAAGCCGCTTTTTTATGGTCCAGTGCCAAACTGTATCAACAGCAACAGCGCGCTTACGCTGCAGCCCGAAGTTTATTGCAACTAGATGAGATGCTCGGCAACAACCCTACGCTACTAAACAGCTATGCTGAATTACATGAACAGTTATGGCCGCAGCTCAGTGCTTTAAGTCATAGCGAACTCACCAACTTACAAGTGGGTGCGGGCCAACGCGCGCGCGGTTGGCTCAATTTATTAGAAGTGGTACGCAATAAACTGGGCAACCCCGAGCAATTAAACAATGCGCTAACCGAATGGCAACAGCGTTATCCGCAGTTACCGAGCTTGTCGCAATTACCAAAGGCTTTACAACAGCAATTGGCCCTAACGCCTTATCAACCAAAGCGTATCGCCGTATTATTGCCGCTCAGTGGTCAATTTCAGCAACATGCAAAAGCGATTCAATATGGCTTACTGGCCGCTATCAGCGCGGATAACAGCTTACCTCGTGAATTGCTGTTTATTGATAGTCAGCAATCGGTTGCCGACATTCAACAGCAATTAGCAGCGAAACAAATCGACTTTGTGATTGGCCCTCTGTTAAAAGATCAGGTAGAACAAGTCAGTAAACAATCCGATTGGACTTACCCAACCTTGTTTTTAAACAGCCGTGACAGTCAATTACCGGCGCAACCTGATCGCTTTTACTTTGCTTTAAATTTGGAAGATGAAGCGGCGCAGATGGTGCAATTGTTTGCGCAAAAAAATTATAAGCGGCCTGTGATCATCAGCTCGCGTAATGCCATTAGTCAGCGTATGCAGCAACACTTTACCCGACAATGGCAAGCTCTGGGCCATGAGGCACCCGAGAGCTACCAATTTGAAGCCAAAGCTGAATTAGAAGCTTTAATTACCCGGTTATTAGAAACAGACAGCAGCCGCGAGCGTATTCGGCTGATCTCCGGTTTAATTCCTGGCAGTGTGGAAAGTGAAGCGCATAGCCGCTTAGATATTGATGCTATTTATTTACTTGCCGATCCGGTGCAAACCAGAATGTTTAAACCTTTTGTCGATGTCTCGGTGATGCAAACCGCGCCAAAGCTGCCTATTTACGCCAGTTCTCGCAGCTACAGCGCCGGCGGTGATGCTAATGATTTACGCGATCTCAACGGCCTCACGTTTACCGAAACGCCTTGGTTGTTAAACGAACAGCACAGTCAAAAGGTTCGGCAGCAATACCTTGAATTATTTAGCGAGCAGGATGAAACCCTGCAGCGATTATTCGCAATGGGCTATGACGCCTATCACATTATTGGCAGCCTAAAGCAACAGCAACAACTACCCAGTTTAAGCCATCCCGGTTTTACTGGCAGACTGACCGTCAACGCCGATGGCAGTATTAGCCGGCAATTAAGCTGGGGCAGTTACCGCAGCAACCGTTTGGTTGCGGTGCAAGAGCCATAAGCCGGTATGAACGAGCTTGGTCAGCAATATGAAGCCTTGGCGCTGCAATTTTTGCAGCAACAAGGCCTAAGCTTGGTGCAACAGAATTTTAGCTGTAAGCTCGGTGAAATTGATTTAATTATGCGCCATGGCCCTTACTGGGTATTCGTTGAGGTAAAATATCGGGCGAGCACAGCGTTTGGTGGGGCACTAGCCGCCATTACGCCAGCCAAACGACAAAAAGTGTTAAAAGCCGTACAGTATTATCAACAGCAGCATCGACTTAGCCAACAGCCTTGTCGCATAGATGTAGTAGCCATTGAAGGGCAAGCGCCCTATCAATATAACTGGCTGCAAAATGCCTTTAGTTAACAGGACCCCGGATGCAAGAACATATCAGACACCTGTTTAGTGAAAATATCCAAACCATGATCGCCACCAGCGAAGCGTTAGCTGGCCCAATTGAAAGCGGTGCGCTAATGATAGTGCAAACGCTGATTAATGGCGGTAAGGTGATTTGTTGTGGTGAAGGGGCCAGCGCTAATTTAGCCAGCCATTTTGCCCAACTGTTATTGGATCAATTTGAAACCGAGCGCCCGTGTTTACCGGCTTTTGCTTTACAAGCGGATCACTCTAGTCTGCAACCGGCTAACCAACAAAATCATGATTACTTAGCGAGGCAAGTGAAAGCGTTAGGTCAAGCTGCGGATATTTTAGTGGTGATTTCACTTAATGGTGCAGAACAAAGTCTGATCCGTGCAACCGAAGCGGCACTGACCAACGATATGAAAGTAATTGCCCTCACGGTAGATAACAGCAGTGATTTATCCGGGTTATTAAATCAACAAGATGTTGAATTAAAAGTGCCGGCACACCGTCCGGCACGGGTGATTGAATGTTACACCTTTTTACTACACTGCCTTTGTGAATTGATTGATATGACGCTGTTTCCACAGCAAGGAGAGTTTTAATATGATGAAATTAGCCAGTGTTTTAGCTGCTATTCTATTACTACAAGGTTGTGCTGCAGCCGTGGTAGCCGGAGGCGCAACCGCGGTGACCGCCGCTAATGATCGCCGCACTTTAGGTTCGCAAATTGATGATAACGGTATAGTGCTAAAAGCACGCCGGGCATTAGGTGATAACGACATCACCGCTAAAGGCAGTAATCTGAATGTGACGAGCTACAATGGCGTGATTTTGCTCACCGGCCAAGCCAAAAGCGAGCAAGTTCGCGAGCAAGCACAACGTTTAGTGCAAGATATAGCCAGCGTAAAAATGGTGCATAACCAAATTCGCCTTGGCAACAATACCTCACTGACCACCCGTACCCGCGATAGCTGGATTGGCACTAAAGTAAAAAGTAAGTTGTTAGCCGATGATGATGTTAGTGGTTTAAACATCAAAGTGGTTACCGAAAACGCTGAAGTGTTTTTAATGGGGCTAGTCGGTGGGCCTGAAGCAGATAAAGCGGTTGATATTGCCCGTAATGTCGAAGGTGTGGTTCGGGTTATTAAAGCCTTTGAAAGCCCGCAATAAGTGGAATTAATCACTCGCCACCGCTTATTTATATGATAAGCGATGGCGTTTGCTTTAACCCCTTAGCACTGCTGCAGAGCTTTTAATACCTTAGAATGAAACTCTCGGTGTTTTAAGATCAATACCACCACCACAGTTGCACCCATAAACAAACTGCTATCAATAAACCAGGTCAGCGCCGCTAGCGAAAAATAGATGGCGCGCAAGCCATAGTTAAACGAGTGGTTGGCTTGATCAATCACCTTGGCCGTGCGGCTGGTATACAAATCTTGCTCTTCTGTCGCCATCTCGCGTCCATCTGGCGCTGCACCAATTAATACCCCACAAAAACCGTATTGGCGTAATGACCAGGTAAATTGAAAAAAGGCGAACACATAAATCAGTGCTAACAACAAAATCTTAATTTGAATTTGTGTTTCGGTTTGCGCGCTCCACGGGATCAGCCCGCTCAGCATAGTCTTTAAGCGTTCACTCGATGTCAGCACCGTTAGCAAACCGGCCATAATTAACAAACAACTTGAAGCAAAAAAGGTCACGTTGCGCTCAAGGGTAGAAATCAGCCCGACATCCGCCATCTTATTGTCACGCCGTAACATCTGCTGCATCCAATGGTTTCGCTTACGGCGCAGCTCAAATGACAAACAACTCACCACTTTCGCACGGCGTTTCGCGTAGAGTGTGTAGCCTCCCCAAGCTAAACTAAACCAAACTAAGGCGATAATATCTAATAAGCTCAGCACTTGACGCTCCTTCGTGTTTTAACTTTGTGCATCATATAACGAAAGCACAGTGTGCCTTAAGACTGTTTTATTAAGACTTATGCGTAAACAAACTTTGCAACTACCCCACCAGATAAGTACCGGTTCCCAACGCGATATGAATACCCAGCTCGTTATGCAGTTCCATACGACACACTGCCACTTTATTGCCCGCACGGATCACTCTGGCGCTAGCAATAAACACGTTGCCACGGCCCGGCCTTAAGTAATCGGTGCGAATATCAATAGTGCTCATTTTACCGAAACGTTCGTGCAACTGCTCTGGCGCAACTTGCTGCACGCGACCTAAAGCACTGGATACGGCCATCAGACCCCCTGCCACATCCAGTACCGAAGCAATCACGCCGCCATGCAAAATTTGCTGTAACGGGTTGCCAATAAGTTGCTCTGCCCAATTAAAACGTACTTCAGCCACTTCCTCATCAAAGCGTGTTACGGTTAAACCGATAAGTTTATTAAAAGGCATTTCATTGAAAACGCTAGCAATGTAAGGCACCAATTGTTCAGGGGTCATGTAATCGTCTTATTCTTAAAGGTTTTTGTCAGTGTACTGCCTCTGTTGTTCAGTGCAAAGCCCACTGGGGTATAACTTTGCGGCATTTCTGCTTACAATACGCCTCTTTTTGACCGGAGATCGACACCGCGTGCTTGAGCAAATGCTACCCGCCCTAAAACAAACCTTTGGTTATGACACCTGGCGTGAAGGTCAGGCTGAAATTATTGGTGCGGCGATGCAACAACGTGATTGCTTTGTATTACTGCCAACCGGTGGTGGTAAATCACTTTGTTATCAATTACCGGCTCTACACCTACCTAAAGTGACGTTAGTCGTTTCGCCGTTAATGTCTCTGATGAAAGATCAGGTTGATGCGTTAAAAGCCAATGGTATTGCGGCCGAATTTATCAATAGCAGTTTAAGCCGCGACGCCGTGCAAGAGGTCTTTACGCAGCTGTACGACGGCCGTTTGAAATTATTGTATGTCGCCCCCGAACGCTTGTTGCAACCCAATTTCATTGCTCGTTTACAAGAAGTAGGGGTGAGCTTATTTGCTATTGACGAAGCGCACTGTATTTCGCAGTGGGGCCATGATTTCCGCCCTGACTACATGGCGTTAGCCCAATTAAAACAGCGTTTTCCTGATACTCCGGTGATGGCCTTAACCGCCACCGCTGATCCTGGTACTCAGCAAGATATCTTGCAACAACTCGATCTAAACAACCCACTGATTTATCGCGGCAGTTTTGATCGCCCGAATATTCGCTACACGGTACAAGAGAAGTTTCGGCCATTAGAACAGTTGCTGGCTTATCTGAAACAACAAGAAAATAACAGCGGCATTATTTACTGTAGTTCGCGGCGTAAAGTAGATGAGTTAACTGCGCAATTAGCCGAGCGGGGCTTTCGCGTGGCCGCTTATCATGCAGGTTATGACGCAACCCAACGTGACCAGGTACAAGACGCCTTTAAACGTGATGATATCAGCATTATTGTGGCTACCGTGGCCTTTGGCATGGGTGTTAATAAGCCGAATATTCGCTTTGTGGTGCATTTTGAACTCCCCCGCACTATTGAAGCTTATTACCAAGAAACGGGGCGCGCAGGACGAGATGGCGTGGCAGCAGAAGCGCTGCTGTTATTTGATCCGGCTGATATCGCCAGAATGAAACGCTGGTTGGAAGCCGAAGATAACCCGCAACGCGCAGAAGTGGCGTGGCAGCGCTTTCAATCAATGGCCGCTTTTGCCGAAGCGCAAACGTGCCGCCGACTGGTGTTATTAAATTACTTTGGCGAAGCGCGACAACAACCCTGTGGCAACTGTGATATTTGCTTAAACCCGCCACAGCAATTTGATGGTACCCAAACCGCACAACAGGCGTTGTCTTGTGTTTATCGGGTAGGCCAAAACTATGGCCTGCACCATGTGATTGAAGTGCTGCGCGGCAGTCAAAATCATAAAATTCAGGAGCTTGGGCACGACAAACTCTCTACCTGGGGCCTAGGTAAACAACTCAGCCATGATTATTGGTTAAGTATTTTTCGACAACTCATTCACTTTGGCTTGTTACAGCAAGATATTACTCAGCATTCGGTATTACGTTTATTACCCGCGGCACGCCCGGTGCTTAGAGGTGATCACCCACTGCAACTGGCTGTGCCTCGCCTTCAAGCCAGCAGTAAAACGCAGGCGAAGCTTGGCCAACAAAAACATGACAAGGTATTATTTTCCCGCCTGCGAACACTACGCAAAGCCATAGCGGAGCGCGATGACGTGCCACCTTTTGTGGTATTTAGCGACGCAACGTTGATTGATATGTGCCACAAACTACCCACCGATAACGCCGCCATGCTCGCGATCTCAGGGGTGGGTTTTACGAAGTTAAGTCGTTACGGCAAAGAATTTATGACCGAAATTGGGGATTATCTGGCTGATAGCCGTAACCCTCTGCTAGAGTAGTAAGCAAATATCCTATTTTTTAACCTGAGGTTCACAGCTTGTCACCTTTTCTGACCTTAGCCCGCATCGCCTTGCTATGCTTAAGCCTATGTTGCAGCGTTCATGCTGCCGGTACCTTGGATATTATTCAGCAACAACCGCATCGGTTAACCGAGCTACAGTATCAAATCACCGATGTGTCACTGTCGGCCAATGAACTGGTCGCCGACCCCGCGTTATTTCATAACTTTACCGCGCTAACCCCCCAACAAAATACCCTTAGGATCACCGCACAACAAGCCGTTTGGCTGTTAGCCAAAATTAAAAACCCATACCCTGAACCCTGGGATGCGGTGCTGAGCTATCATTTTCTCGCCGTCGATAAAGTCAGTTTTTATAAAGTCGCAACCGACATCCCTAGCGTGCAATTTTTGGGGCGCAGCGGTAGCGCATTTCCATTTAGTGAGCGGCCCTTGCCGCTTTACAGCTTTTCACAACCGCTGCGCTTTGACATTGCAGAGCAAACCAGTGTGTTAATTAAGCTAGAAGATGCCGCCATGATAGGAACCGAATTAAGCATTTCTTCGCTTGCACCGCTGCTCGAAGCAAGCCAGCAGCAGTTACAACAAGACAGTATGATCAATGGCGCCCTGCTGTTACTGGTCTTGCTAGCACTGTGCCGGGGTGTGCAGCAACATCAACCAGCACTGTATGCCTTAGCGGGATTTTATCTGGCCTTTTTATTAGTGTTAATTACGCTTAATGGCCAAGCCTTTAGTCGCTTATGGCCATTACATCCGGAAATGAACGCGGTATTTATTTACATTAGTGTTGGGGCGAGCTTAGCTTGCTTAAGCTTGTTTGCCCGTTTTAGTTTACTTCGACAAAGTTCAGGCTATGGTTTATGGCTGAATAGCGGCAGTTTCTTGCTGGCCTTGTTACTATTGTTTAGCCCGTTATTTGCCTCGGGCCCCATGAAGCTTAAACTCTTATTTATCTGTATGACCTTAGTGTTAAGCATCACGTTGCTGCAGGCATTATTTATTAGTTTAACCACGCAGGTCCGCTACACGCCACGGTTTTCCTTACTAGCGGTGGCGGCTACCTTGCAGTTATTACTTCTGCAACTTAGTTACATGGCCAGCTTTGTGCAGTGGCTTAACACTAGCTTATTGTTTGTTTTGGCCATCTCCACTTTTTTATTACTGCATATTCCTAAAGCACGTTTACAGTTTGCCCGTCGTGATCTTTGACTATATTTTCAACTACCTCTTGCAGACAGAGGCCATAGCACCCTAGAATGGCGACGCGGCAAATCGCCGTTTCTATCGACTATTCTTTAGTTATTTCGTTCGGAGTCTTAAATGCAACGACTGCGTGAGTTATCGCGTCGTGTTGAGGCTGTGTATGGCGAAATGGCGGACACATTTTCCAGTTATCAGCAAGACAGCGGTTTAAGCTGTCGTAGTAGCTGTGGTGAGTGCTGCACTCAACCCACTATTGAAGCGACCGTGCTAGAGATGTTACCGCTGGCATTACACCTGTTTGATCAGGGTAAAGCCGAGCAAACACTGACACAACTCGAAGAGTTACCAGAAGTTTCTGGTTGCTTTTTTTACCAGCGGCTATCGTTTGATGGCAAGCAAGGGCAATGCACTGTATATCAGCAGCGGCCTAGTATTTGCCGAGTTTTTGGTGCGGCAGGATACCGTGACAAAATGGGCAAAACCTCACTTTCGGTATGTAAAACGATCAAAAGTGATAAAGCAGAAAAGTACCAACAACACCTGATTATGCTGACTGAGCATCCGCCACCGATGATGATGTCAGCCAAAGAGCAGGTAAACGAGCTAGATTATGAATTGGGTAATAAGCATTATCCGATCAATCAAGCCATGTTTTTGGCGCTAGAAAAAGTGCTATTTAAATCTTACTACAGTAGTTTCAGTACTGATTTACAAATAGCCTAACGCCCTATTGCAGACCTGACACAGCCGGTTGCTCTGTCAGGTCTGACACTTAAAATCCTGCCAACACAATCTTGCCCATGGCTTTACCGCTTTCTAATAGGGCATGCGCTTTGCGTAAGTTAGCCGCGTTGATGGTGCCAAACTGCTGCTGTAATGTGCTTTTGACTTGGCCTTGTTCAATCAGCTTGGCGAGATCGGTTAATATCTGATGTTGTACCTGCATATCGGTAGTAGCAAATAACGATCGGGTAAACATAAACTCCCAATGCAGAGAAATACTTTTTTGCTTCAACGGCATAATATCCAAGCCACCAACCGGATCGTCAATCAATGCCAGCTTACCTTGTGGCGCCAGCGCTTTCACTAACTCTGCATAGTGGGCATCTGTATGGGTTAAACTCGCCACATGGCTGACAGCATCAATACCCAGCGCCTGCAACTGCGCTAACAACGGCTTACTGTGATCAATTACATAGTGCGCGCCCATCTCTCGCACCCAGGCTTGTGTTTCTGCTCTGGAAGCCGTCGCGACAATCGTTACCGTGGTTAATTGACGCGCCAGTTGCAACAATACCGAACCGACACCACCGGCAGCCCCTACCACCAGTAACACCGGTTTCGGATGCTTTAAGCTAGGCGTAGCAATATCTAGGCGGTCAAATAACATTTCCCAGGCCGTTAGCGCCGTTAAGGGTAAAGCTGCCGCTTCTGCATAACTGAGGTTCGCCGGCATTTTGCCGACAATACGTTCATCCACCAGCTGATATTCTGCATTCGAGCCTGATCGCTGCAGTGCACCGGCGTAAAAAACTTTATCGCCCGGCACAAAATGCTGCACTTTTTCGCCAACAGCAACAACCTCACCCGCTGCGTCCCAACCTAAAATTTTATATTCGCCGGCTGGCGGTGTGACACGTTGCCGAATTTTTGTATCTACCGGATTAACCGAGATCGCAGCGATCTTCACCAACACATCATGGCCGCTGGCCACCGGTTGCGGTACTTCAATATCCAATAATGCTGCCGCATCGCTAATTGCTAGTGAGTGTTGATAGCCAATCGCTTTCATATATCCCTCTGCTTTTTATCAAATTGAGTAACTGAAATTCAGTGTGCCAAGCTTCAGCGACAAAGCGCCACCTGCCGTTGCAGCATACCAAGCTGTGCCCGCAAATAATTCAGCCGTAAGGTTAAATCGGCGCTATGTGGGCGAATGCCTATTTTTAAACCCAGCACCGCTAAATTAACCCCTTGGCAAGCTTGTAAGGTGTCTGCCACTGCTTGCTCGGTTAACCAAGAACCCGGCTCACCAAAAGCCACTAATTCATTCGTTTGTGCCGGTTGATGGCTGTCTCGCCAAGCGCCATATTCGGTGGCTTGATCAGAAATACCCGAGAACATCACGCCGGCGAGCAAACCCTGGGCTTTGGCTGCGGCGATATGCTGCAAGGCGCCGTCGGGCTGCCGTGTTTCTAACACGGAACGGCCCCAGTTAATCACAACGCCTAGCGGTAGCTCTGGCGCTTGGGTGGCATTCAATTCAGATAACACGCTTAACTCATCGGTTAAACTTAAAAACCCTTTAGAAGGCGCATGGCTGTCGATTAAGGCATCACAATGCTCTACCAGCAAACTCGCACCGTGCCAATCCCAACTTAACAAGGTTTGCATAGATGTTTTAAACGCCGCAGCAGAACCGGCACAGTTATGCCGTGCTGGCGCGCTATGTAGCATAATGGCGGTCACGGCTTGTCGTTTCAGATGGGTATTCAACTTTGCAATGGCATGATTCGCTTGGCGCATAAAGGCAATCGCGGCTTCACGCCCGGCTTCATCCGTAGATGCCAAGCCAAATGTAGGTAAGGTGGCTAAAGCGTTCATCACGCCAGGAATAGTGGTAAAAACAAAATCCCAATTAGTATCAATATGCTGCAAAAACCACTGATCATCCTGCGCATGCAAGCTACCTAAAAAAGGGTGCTCTAAGCCACGAACCGATTCTAAGCTTTTTAACTGTTGATAATAAGCAGCTTCAAGTTGGGGATCCCAACCCGATACATTAGGAGAGGCGGCATAAGCCCCTAAATAAAACGACATGGCTTGAAACCTGTGCAAGAAAAAAAACTATCATACCGTGTCTTGTTAAAAAACGGCAGCCCCAGCCTAGCGGTGAAGCCTAGCGATTGTGCTGCTGCGCTAAAGTGATTACACTCGATACACGCATCTGTGGTGTTTATAACCTGATTAGGAATCTTTATGACGTTTTTTCGCCGAACTCTTCTCCTTAGCTCCGCTTTTTTAATGATCAGCGCTTGTTCGCCTGAGCCAAGCAGTAATACTCCGACAACAACCGTGGAACAAGCGGCTCCTGCTGCAAGCAGTCGCGCGTTTACCGAAGGTAGCCACTACACTGTTTTAGCCAACCCGGTACTTGAAGCCGCGCATCAGCGTTACATTACTGAATACTTTTGGTTAGGTTGCCCACATTGTCAAAACTTTGAACCGACCTTACGCAATTATCTGCAAGCCAATCCGGATGTGGTGTTGGTACGCAAGCATCCTGCCCTAGGCGAGCGTTGGGCTTTTGATGCCAGTGTGTTTTATGCCTTGCAACAAAGCGGTAATGAGCAGTTAGTTGAGCCGTTGTTTGAACTGTATCGGCAAACACGGGAACAACAAAACACCATGCCCGATACCCAAGCGATTAATGCGTTCATGGAGCAACATGGGCTCGATCCAAAACAATTAACTGAACTGGCACAATCGCCAGCCGTACGCCAAGCGATGGAGCAAGCCAACCGTGAAATGCTCGATAACCGCATTCAAGGCGTACCCAGTGTGGTGGTTAAAGGTAAGTATCTGGTGAATGGTGATTTACCAGAAGATGTGAAAACCGCTGAAGATTATTATGAGCTGTTAAATTACCTGCAAAACAAACCCTAAACGTGCAGCGGGCCAGCCCTAACTCTCTGGCCCGCTTAACGTAAACACCAAATGTTTGCGCATATCTTTAAGCACTACGCCCTTTTTCAACAATAAGCCACTGAGCTTTTTTTGCCACGGCAATAACACTGCCTGCGCCGCATCTAACGCCGCCTGCTCTACAAATTGCAAACGCACTAATAGCGAGCTGGGGAACACGTTATATTCCATGCTAAACCAACATTGTTGCACACCGGCTAATTGCTGTATGGCTTGCTGTTCCAGCGTAGTGACGACGTCCATGACTAACGCTTGTTGTTTCTTTTGCACACTCGACAGCTTTTTCATGGTTAAACCTAATCCTTTCTGTATATTGAGCCGCGATTCAGCCGCTGCGCCATGCCTATTGCATCTTACAACAGGTTAAGATCGCGATCTTTGCACAAAGTGCATCAGACCGCAAAGACAACTCACAATTCTGAGCTTTGTGGCTGCACATAATCCGATAAAAACTATAAATTTACGTTTATCGTAAAATATTTATTGATATACGCAAATCAACAGGCTAAAGTTTGTACTATGAATATACAAATTAATCTCGATATCGAACTGGCTAAAAAGAAGATGTCTCTTACTGAGTTATCGCAGCAGGTGGGTGTGTCTATGACAAATCTGTCGCTGCTAAAAACAGGAAAGGTAAAAGCCATCCGCTTTAGTACGCTGGCGGCCATTTGTCAGGCGCTGAGTTGTCAGCCTGGCGATATTTTGCAATATATAAACAATGATACTGACACGGAGTAAGCGCGGTTAATTGTAAACAGGAGTTACTATGTTAAAGCACGAATTTGTTGCACCCGGTATTGCGGCGTTACTGCTCGCCGTAGCCTTTCCTATCTATTGGCTATACGCCTTTCATATTGGCTCGGAGAATTTTGCTGAAGTGTATCGAGCAGACTTACTTAGCCTAAGTTGGTCCGATCTGGCCTTTGTATTGATTGGCGCTTTAGAAGTGTATATCTACCTGAGCTTACGGCGCAGTTTTGCTGAACGCCTAACCTCTAGCAGTGCAGCCATTTTATTGCTGATACTGGCGCTGCTGGTTACCTTATTCCACGCCACAGTGCTGGTTGATATCGCACTCACCTTCACCGGCAACTCGCTGTCTGAGCAGGCAATCAACACCCTTGGTGAGTTTACCGTAGTGGTGGCGCTAGGGTTATTATTTGCCTATGCGTTAGTCGGCTTTATACTCAGTATTGTGTTACTGCGAAATCGCACCGGCGCGCCAAGTGTTTTAAAGTACTTCGCGGTGATCCTGCTGGCATGCTGTTTGTTCCAACTATCGATCATTTTCAGTCCTGCCAATATCTTTGTTTTTCCAGTGGCGTTGTTATTACTGGCCTTTTACTTTCTGTTGCCACCGCAGATGCTTGAGGTCGTATAATTTTACGCCACTGGCGAAAGCCGAGCCACGGCGGCATGGTGATATTGCAAAGTAGTGGCAATGACCCTTTTCGCCGTTGGCAAGATACTTTCTTTTGCGTCGCCAAAAGAAAGTATCCAAAGAAAATGCGACCCCACTTCCGCTCGAAAGCCCAACTGCTCATGCGTTGTCCAAGGCGAAAACGTAACTCGCGCCATGCTTCGTCGCCGCACTCAAACACCCGTTTTCTTAAAACCTTGGCCAACGATGTTCAGTCGGCTCGCTCTAAGGGGAATAAAAGCCAGAGTGGTATTCGTTTAGTTGAATAGCTTGTTTGTCCCCAGGCTGTGTGAAAACTGCTGATCACCTTTTGGTCTAAGTAGCAGGTTTTTATGATCAATTATTCTTAATAAAACGCCCCAAGCCAACTGCTTGTTTACTAAAATTAATAGCATACGAAGCAATAGTAAGTGTGCTGATATGACCCACCATATAAAAGGCTCAGGCAGACATCAAGTAACATTGTTTCCTGAGGCACTGGATGATTTTGTTATTGAAAATAACCCTGTCCGAGTAATCGACATCTTTGTTGATGGTCTGCAACTTGCTTCTCTCGGCTTCGAAAATATTAATCCAAAACAGACTGGGCGGCCTGGGTATCACCCGGCCACCATGCTTAAACTGTATATTTATGGATATCTGAATCGTATCCAGTCTTCCCGCAGATTAGAAAAAGAAGCGCATCGAAATGTTGAATTGATGTGGCTGCTTGAGCGATTAACCCCTGACTTTAAAACCATCGCTGATTTCAGAAAAAATAACGGTAAAGGTATTAAGAATGCTTGCCGTGCTTTCATTGACCTATGCAAGCAAATGCAAATGTTCACTGATGTGATTGTTGCCATTGACGGTAGTAAATTTAAAGCGGTAAATAGCAAATCGAATAACTACACTCCGAGCAAGGTTAAAGGCCACATCGAAAGAATTGAGCAAAGCATCAGCTTATATCTGGATAAGCTCGATGATGCCGATAAAAAGGCAGAGCTTGAAGCTAACTCAGAATTAACAGCAACAAAGTTGGCATGGCTTCAAAAGCGTTTAGAAGAGTTAAAGCAAGTGCAGCAAGCCGTAGAGCAACATCCTGATAAACAGCTGTCATTAACAGATCCTGATTCTCGGCTGATGAAAATAAACAATGTTAACCGCCAAGTTAGCTATAACGTACAGACAGCAGTAGATGCAAAGCATCATCTGATTGTTGCTCACGAGGTAACCAATATCCCTGACCGTGGCCAGCTAACGACTGTGACCAAATTAGCGCAAGAGGCAGTGGGTAAGACTGATATTACTGTTCTTGCCGACAAAGGGTATTACAGCCGGAGTGATATTAAAGCGGCTCAGGACTTAGGAGCCGTAGCCTTAGTTCCAAAAGGTGATACCTCTGGAGCTGACCGCAAAGGGCTTTATAACCTCGCACTGTTTAAATATAACCAGGAAAAAGACATCTACATTTGTCCTGCGGGTAACGAGCTTCAGAATCGGTTTACCACCGTTGAAGATGGCTTAGAATTGCAAATGTACTTTAATTGTATTGCTTGTAGGGATTGCAGCCAGCGCGCCAAATGCACCACGTCAAAAAGTGCAGCTAGGCGGATCCGTCGTTGGGTGCATGAATCTGAAATGGAAAACATGCAGGCTAAGTTAGATGCTGCACCACAATCAGCTACGATACGAAAGCAAACCGTGGAGCACCCGTTTGGAACGATCAAAATGTGGATGGGTGCGACTCACTTCTTGATGCGACGATTTACCAATGTAAGCACTGAAATCAGCTTACACATACTGGCATATAACCTGAAACGGATGATATCGATTTGGGGCGTTGAGGGATTGAAAATTAAGCTAAAGGAGCTTTATGAATAGTGAATATTATTGCGTATAAGCCATTGTCAGTCACAAAGACCACTTGGGTATGTCGATTTAGTCAAAGCCAAATCCCCATAGAACAAAATTAAACTTTAGTTAGCCAAGTTGAGCGAAATTCTATTGCTGCTATGGAATAACTTGGTGGCAAAGCAGAAATTTTGAGTTTTTACACAGCCTGTCCCATTTGCAGACGTTCACCAACATTCATCTCAATTGGTGCTATGGGCAGTTTCAGTACGTTACCTCTGAGCACCCTATTTTAAAGGCATTATTGTTCTAACCCAATGACTTGATTGGCAAGCTAATCCAATAGCCGCTGTTCGCGACATCTACATCAAGTCATGCTTGCGAAGGCAATGACCTAACAGCTTGGCAAATCAAATAAATTGAGTCTAACAAGACTGAATATAAGTCCTTTAAGACAGGATTCATTTCATTGATTAACCTGTTCTTACAATCTCGTTTCTATGGAATTTTGAGCTAGATTAATCTCTACAAGTCTACTTTAGTAAAAAAAGATTGATACCTTAAGATGTCAAGTAGTAACCTTAAGGTTTCAGATGATAACCTTAAGGTTATAACAGTCGGATAAGTTTCAAATAAATTGCTACCAGAAAAGACAAGGAAAGCTGTTATGCAAGCTCTAAAAACTACTGCTGAATTAGAATACGAATATCTTAAGTGGCATGGATACATTCATTTACTAGCTGGGATTTTAATTTTATCTGTGACATCAGTAAATCTTTTAGGGCTTGTGAATGGAGGCGTTTTGGGGCTCATCATTGTCATTGCTTCAGGAATAATGTTTACCGTAATTTATTTATTAGCATCATGGAAACTACAGGGAAATTTTTCATTTTCGAAGCAAGCATGGAGAGGTACATTTGAAGATGAATTTTTGAATATGGTAAGCCTCAAAGCGTATAAAGTCGGTTATATTGCCGTAATCTTAGCATTTATACCGGGGGTGTTAGGTGTTTATAATTTTGTTCCTCTCTCACGTGAAGATTTAATTACATGTTTTTTGGGAATAAGCGCTGTCGCTTACGGAATTACGATAGCTGTAGGGTTGAGAAAGGACAATGAGTAGAATAGTTTCAAATAACATTGTTGTGCATCGCGCTGAAAAGGGTATTTCTCAACAAAAGCTAGCAGCTGCTATTGGCGTATCTCGAAAAACAATTAGTACCATTGAAACAGGCAGGTTCACGCCTTCTGTTCAGATTGCTCTGTGCATTGCAGAGTATTTTAATACGCCGGTTGAATCCATTTTCAGACTAGAAGAACCTTCTAACAAATCAATTTAAATCAAATAGGTAACGAGCATCACAGTGCTATAGAAAATCCTTTACCGAATCTTCACTCGACATGGGGCGGTAACGGATTGCTGAGTATCGATAAGCTTCGAGGTCAGATACCGAGAGTGCAACCCTGAACGAGTCTATCGGTTTAGCTGCTGAGATCAACGAAGGCTCAATCACCGACCTGCAGAGCCTGAAAGCTAAGAAAAAGTAGCTTCGGGGGTCAGATACCGAGAGTCTGTGGGATCAGTCACTAGCATTAATTTTGCTAACACAGCTTTGCTTTTAAATCCCATTACGTTGCAAGCCGAGCAAGTTTGCACGACCTGGCTAATAACATCATTCCGATCGCTCAATAACATCATGCCGATCAGGTTTTTTCTTCCCGCGCTTACTACAACATTCTTTTACTCTTTTTGATCGGCATGCGTCAAGTTGGACTGCTGTTTACGCATCGATTCACCCGTTAACGGCAGCCTTATCGCTCTATGGATCAGTCTGTCTAAGATCGCTTCGGCGAAGGTGGCTTCTCCGATCATGACATACCATTTATCTACCGGTAATTGGCTTGAAACCACCGTTGATAACTTGCCATGTCGCATGTCTATCACTTCCAGTAAATTACTTCGCTCTGTCGCATCCAGCACTTCCATTCCCCAGTCATCCAAGATCAAGATAGCGACTTGACTGAGTTGGTTCAGTAACCTTGGATAACTGCCATCCGCTTGTGACAACCTCATATCTTCTAATAAGGTCTTTAACCGGTAATAGCGCACCGCCATTCCCTGACGGATAAAGTAACGCCCCAGTGCACACGCCAGATAGCTCTTACCGCATCCTGCTGCGCCAGTTAACAACAGATTTTGTTGATGTTTAAGCCAGTTGCCCTGCAGTAAATCCCTTATCTGTGATGCGTTAAAGCCCCGGTTTGCGCGATAGTCTATCTGTTCAACATGTGCACCTAAACGGAACGCGGCTTGCTTCTCTAACCGGCTAATTTTGCGCTGCTCGCGCTGCACTAATTCATGGCTGAGTAACAGTTGCAGGCGCTCTTCGAAGCTCATGTCTTGATAGAGCATTGTTTGCTCTTGTTGTTTTGCCAAGGCTTGCTTAACGCCGCTTAAATACAGCAGGCTGAGTTGTTCTTCAATTCGTAATTCCATAGCGTTTCTCATGTATTCTGTCAGTGGAAGTAGCTTTCACCGCGCACATTGTCGTGCACCAGCGTTTTAAGAGGATCATGTTTCACAGTTTGCACCGGTTCATGTTCCAGGCCGTTTTTCAGGATCGCCCTGATGTTGTGTAAGCGGTTAGCGCCGGTTAGGTGACCGCGAAGACAGGCCGCTTCCAATCGTACTTTGCTATAGATTTCGCTCTGCCCTAGTAAACTTAAGCAGGGGCGCACCGCTAATGCAGGATGTGCCGCGTGTGCCAATGTATCCTGCACCCACTGCTGTGTGTAAATCCCGATCGAGGCTGCCCATTTCAAGAGCCGCTCCGGTGACCATTCCAGCATCACTTTATGGTGATCGGGCATATGTGCCATGTCACAGGTATGTTGCCCTTTACGGTGGCTGCGCGGATGCTCTGCAACCACTTGCCCATGATGGTAAATCACGATGGTTTGTGCCCTGACCTGCGCTTCCAGTCGCTTACCAACCAAGGCGTAAGGCACTGAGTAATAATGCTTTTCGATATCAACATGGTAATCCTTACCTGCCAGTACCCGTTGGATTTTGGTGTACTCGTATGCAAAGCGGGGTAACGGTTGTAAAGCTGGTGCATCTAGCTCATTAAACAGGGATGCCCGGCAACCAGGTAACTTTTGGAAGGGTTTTTTATTGAGCTTTATAAGCAACTCAGCGATACGCTGATTCAAATGTGCCAGACTGTGGAAGATCTCATGACGTAATACCGCAAGGATCCAGCGCGTGACCACCTGCACGCCGACTTCGGCCTTGGATTTATCTTTAGGCTTACGTGGTCTGGCGGGCATGATGGCGGTACCGAAGTGCGCTGCCAGCATTTGATAGGTGGGGTTGAGATCCGGATCAGTATTGCGAGCCACGCTGACTGCACTTTTTAAGCAATCGGGTACCACCAGCTGTGGTACGCCACCGAAGAACTCAAAGGCTCGTTTATGGCTCATGATCCAGTCTTCCAACTGCTGTGAACGGGTGGCTTCGGCGAAGGTGTAATTGGACGCGCCCAACACCGCAACGAAGATCTGCGCACGACAGGTAATTTCACCGGTATCAGGGTCAACTATTGGCATGGTTTGGCCGCAGTAATCAACAAAGAGTTTTTCACCCGCCAGATGGGTTTGCCGCATAGAAGGTTGTAGTACTGCCGCCCACTCTTTATAAAGACGGCAGAAGTGATTGTAGCTGTAGTGCTGTTCTGGGTTGCGCTCTGCATACTCCTGCCACAGCAGCTCTAAAGTAACGCCTTTACGGCCTGGGGTTTTGAGTTCTTGATAGACTCCCGCCCAGTTAGGTAGCGCTTTATGCTGGGTTTTATGCACCACAATCGTTTTGAGGAAAGCACGCTCAAGCGTCACATCATCCCATATATCAGCCAGTGGCCAGTTAGTTATACCCAGTTGTGCCGCTCGATTGACATAGTAAGAGACAGTGCTCGCTGAGATAGTGAGGCTAAGGGCAATCTGACGATGCGTCAGCTTGCCCTGATATTTGTAACGCAGAATTTCTTTTAGTTTTCTCACAGAAATGGGCCTCGCAGACATGTACTTTCCTCAGCAGTAACAGATAGAAAGTACGGGTTTAACGAAGCGGGAGAAAAAAGTCACGTAATAACATTGATGCCGATCGCACTTTACCATGAATGGCAAAAAGTGATCGGTATGAGATGTTATTGTGTGATCGGCATGGATGTTATTAACTGATCGGCTTGAATGTTATTGGGTGATCGCCATGCGTGAAAATATGCACGACCAAGGTTTTAAGACGAGGGGTGTTTGAGTGAGGGGCGGTAGCGCCAAGCGAGTTACCTCGTCGCCTTGGGCGGGCAAAATTGAACGGCCTTTAGCCGCAACGTGGGGAATAAAAAGCCAGAGCGGTATTCGCTTAGCTGAATAGCTTGTTTACGACAATTGCAGATGATGTCTGTTCCAAACCTCAATGACAGCTCAGTATTCCAAAGCATTACTCAACCCCAACAATCTTAAGAGTCAGAGACTAAGCATTCATACACTAAACATTGAACGTCTTAGGCAGGTTGTGTTGGCGTTTTTTTAGCCTGAAGAATTGAGACCGGCTGTTTATCGTATAACGAACAAAAGACCTTCAAGTGTTTAGCTAGAAAACTATGGCTACTCATTTCGGCTTTGTATGTTTCATTATGCTTTTCCGCTAGTGTTTTACCGAACGTATAGCCTAGGCAAACGACAACGATAAAAATAACGACAGTTCTGTATTTTTTAATATCATGCCACATCAGAATAATCGGCATTAACGCGATAGCCCAAACACCGAAAAAAATAAAAAATGCCATCATTAAAATGATGTGCTCTAAAGCAATTTTTTCCATAATTTTTTTCATAATTCAATTCCCTGCATAACACGAACGAAAAGCTTTACGGTTAAAGTAGCATCTGATTGTATTCATTTTAGTTTAGGCACTAAATATTATAAGCACTTACAAGTTTCTGCGAACTCAGGTAAGGCTCTTCCCCCTGATTTTTCGATCTAGCTCGTTTTTAGCATTCGCTTTTATACAAGTATGTTTAACTTCATTTGGGTTGAAACGCTAAACATTCATTTTGCTAACACTGCTATGCTTTTAAACCCATTACGTTTTCGCCGCAACGTGGGTCGCCTTTTCTTTGCGATACTTTCTTTTGGCGACGCAAAAGAAAGTATCTCACCGCAAGGTGAAACCTTGGCTAAACACTTACCACTGTTGTATAAATGATGCAGATTTTGCTAACACTGCTGTGCTGTTAAATCCCATTACGTTGCAAGCCGAGCAAGTTTGCGCGACCAAGGTTTTAAGACGAGGGGTGTTTGAGTGAGGGGCGGTAGCGCCGAGCGAGTTACATTACAGATTAATATCAATTAACTGTTTCATTTTAAAAGTGAGATTTTAATTTTATAGAGGAACATAAGCCTAAAAAACTAGGCTTATATCCAAAAAAATTTAAAAATCAGAATTTTTTTCTTTTGAGGGTAATACCTGCCAACGCTAAACAAAATATAAATAAAGATGAAGGTTCAGGAACAGAAACGGAGCTAGGGATAGCTGATCCACCAAATGCATGATTGTCTATTGCAAAAGCAAATTGCCCTTGATTACCACTTATGACAACTGACTGAATATCTGCGGCATTGCTTTGAAAGCCAAAAAATGACATGGATGAAATGCCAGTGAAATTAGCGTTATAACTCGAGCCAGATAAAAAGTTTATTACAATGTCAAAGCTAGGCATTAAATTATTTGTATCAAAGCCAAATGCAGAAATAAGTGGACTGTAAGTTATTGTTAATCTTCTGCTGCTTGGAAACATACCATCAAGAAAACCACCTGCAAAACCACCACCAGCATCTATATTAAAATAGTTACCAGGGCCAACAGGAGTAGAGTATGTTGCACCCGCCTTGATATCGCCTGCAGATAAACCACCAAAACTTGATAAAGAGTTTAAGCTTCCTCCTGGAATAGGAAAGTGACTTGTATCAGTGAAATCCTCTAATACAGTACCCCCAACAGATGAATCAAAGGCGACGCGATCAGTAAACGTCGTAATTAAACCTGCATTAGCTCCACTTGCAAATAAACAAGCTAACAAATAAATAACTTTTTTCATTTCCTTTTTTATCCTAGAGTTATTAATTAACGCGCGAAACCCAAGCATAGCAAAAATCGAGCCAGCAAGCTTAGCCATTGTTTTATAAAGATTTTTTACTTTTAACATATATGAAGTGTAAATATTTATGACACTTATGTTGTGTTATGTGATTATTAAAATCACTGATTTTTTCAATTTAGCTCGTTTTTAGCATTTACTCTTTCTCAAGTATGCTCAACGTCTTTTGGGATCAGACGCTAAACATTCATTTTGCTAACACTGCTTTGCTTTTAAACCCCATTACGTTGCAAGCCGAGCAAGTTTGCACGACCAAGGTTTTAAGACGAGGGGTGTTTGAGCGAGGTGCGGTAGCGCCGAGCGAGTTACCTCGTCGCCTTGGGCGGGCAAAATTGAACGGGCTTTCGCCGCAACGTGGGTCGCCTTTTTCTTTGCGAGACTTTCTTTTGGCGATACAAAAGAAAGTCTCTCACCGCAAGGTGAAAGCTTGGCTAGCAAGCTTGATGGACTACGTCTTTTGGGATCAGACGCTAAACATTAATTTTGCTAACACTGCTATGCTTTTAAACCCATTACGTTGCAAGCCGAGCAAGTTTGCACGACCAAGGTTTTAAGACGAGGGGTGTTTGAGCGAGGTGCGGTAGCGCCGAGCGAGTTACCTCGTCGCCTTGGGCGGGCAAAATTGAACGGGCTTTCGCCGCAACGTGGGTCGCCTTTTTTTTGCGAGACTTTCTTTTGGCGATACAAAAGAAAGTCTCTCACCGCAAGGTGAAAGCTTGGCTAGAAACTCACAGCAAGGTGACAGCTTCGCTAAGCACTTACCACTGGGTGGTTATGCTATAGATAACCGAACCGCAACAAACAATTAAATAACAGTACTTAACGCGCTATCGCATGTCAAAATCAGTTAAGCGCTACGATGAAAAGTGTCACTTTGTGTAATGACAATAAAGTTTGCCCGTAAGGGTAAAACAAGACAATATAGTTTGCCCGTAAGCGATGAATCAATCAATAAAGCTTACCAGTAAAACGTAAACTCAATATTCCTCCATGCACACTCACTAGCTGCAAATCAGTATGACAAAACATAGCGATCAGACATTAATTGACGAGCAGATCTCAACTGCTGGAAATTTAACGCGTGCGGTAAGCCTTGAAGCTGCTGAGTAATTGCGGGTGCCAGACGGTGCCACTTAGTAACATTAGGTAACTATTCGGTTGTTGTTTACGGTAACAAGATGAAAATGAACCCACTTATAAAAAACGAACACGAATATGAAGCTGCTTTAGAAGCAAATGAGCAACTGATGGAAGCTGAGCCAAAACACGCCTGAAGGTGAAAAGTTTAATGCCTAGGCAAAAATAATCGAAGAGTATGATCATATTCATCACAAGCTCAAGGATTAATCCAGTGCTTGGTTGTTATTTGAATCGTCACAAAGTGCCAATTGCAGACATTTCAACTTTAAGGCTTTAAAGTCCGCTTTTAGGCGTTAGCAGAACGCTCGGCTCACCGAGCAGATTTTGGATGGCGACTTTTTTGCCACGCAAAAAAGGTGACAGCGGAAATATGTCCGGTGCAGCCGCTTGTTAAGCCTTTATTGCAATAACGAACGTAACAAAGCTGCACGGTAATCATTGTCCTTTTCATTGAACTCTAGCTTTTTAGCTGCAAGATCAATGTTAATGAAAACCTCAGAATACAAACCTTCATCGCCATCGGGACTGAAGAAGAACTTCATCTTGCAGGCTGACACCTCAAGCTGCCCGGGGTTACAGCCTAGCCCAACTACTTGGGCATACACTTTATTTGGGACAGATGCATCAGTTACAGTTGCGCCGTATAGAAGAGCCAGCGCTCTTATAAAAGAGTCTGAATCCGCCCCCGTGTTTTTAAAGAATGCTTCGCCCCAGTAAAAAGCATCATCAGTACCTTCTATAGCTTTCGGGTTCCACGAAGGCAATAACTCGATTGCAAACCCAACTTGATCGCCTTTTAGGTTGCCTTTAACTACAACTTCATGTGCACCAGATTCGAACTTCTTGGAGTTTGAAATTGTAAACGTCAGATCAACAAAACCCTCTTCCTCACCGACAACCACTTCTGGATAGTCTTTTGCGGAAGAAAAAATACTCCAAATCATTATTAGGATTCCTAAAACGTACTTCATATGTGCGCCTAGAGGCTTAACGCATTACTAATGGGCTGCCGCAGCGCAGCGTAGGCAGTCCCGTGGAGGCCATGCATTTTATGGCCGGAACGAAATTAAGTAACTTGTTATATGTCATAAGCTACTTTTCCCAAGCGATATTGTTTGAATATCTCCGCGAAATCGTAAACTCGAATTTGAGCGCATATATATACCTGAGATCAGGCAAATGAAAAAAAGTATTCCGTATGGCCATGTTTCTATAACCTTGACGTATTCTAATTTTTCTAACGAATACCCCGCCGTGTCAGGATAGTTGTCCGGTCTTTTTTTCACAATAGTTAGCGTCAGACGGCGGGTGGTTAGCAGGTTGAAATGGCTATATCCCCAGAAAGAAAAGAAGCGATCTTAAAGAAGTTATTACCGCCAGTCAGTCGCTCAGTAGCGCAGTTGGCAAGAGAGGAAGGCATTTGCGAGCAGACGCTGTACAATTGGCGTAATCAGTTAAAAGCTCAAGGATATGCTGTGCCGGTAAGTGGACAAAAGCCTGATGATTGGTCAGGAGAAGCAAAATTGGCGGTGGTGATTGAAACTGCCCCGCTATCAGAGGCTGAGTTAAGCCAGTATTGCCGTGAAAAAGGCTTGTTGGTTGAGCAGGTTAAAGAGTGGCGCAGTGCCTGTGTGATGGGCAATATGAGCGAAGCTCAGCGCAAGGCTGCTGAGAAAAAGCAGTCTAGAGAAGATAAAAAGCGCATTAAAACGTTAGAGCGCGAGCTTAACCGTAAAGAAAAAGCCTTAGCGGAGGCGGCAGCGTTGCTGGTGCTGCGAAAAAAGCTCAGAGCGTACTACGGCGAGGAGGACGAGGACAGTTAACGTCGGTTAGTGAACGCAGCTTAAACCTGGTCTGGTTTGATGAAGCCGTGTTAGCCGGTGCCAGGCGTGATAAGGCTGCACAGGAGCTTGAGATACCGTTGCGTTCACTGCGCCGCTGGCGGGATGAGCAAGGTGTGGTGCTTGAAGATAAACGGCCAGTAGCCATCAGGCAAGAGCCGAAGAACAAGCTTAGTGAAACCGAGCGCGAGCAGATACTGGCCACCTGTAATGACGAAGAGTATGCCAGCTTACCGCCATCGCAAATTGTGCCGAGGTTGGCAGATAAAGGTGTTTATCTGGCGTCGGAATCGACGATGTATCGGGTATTAAAAACGGCAAACCAACAGCACCATCGTGGCAAAAGCAAAGCACCTCAGAAGCGGCCAATGCCCACCAGTTACAGTGCGTCAGCACCCAATCAGGTGTGGTGTTGGGACATCAGCTATATGCCCTCAGGCATACGCGGTTTATACTGGTATTTATACGCGATCATCGATATTTACAGCCGAAAACTGGTGGCTTGGGAAGTGCACGACAAGGAATGCAGTCAACTGGCCAGTGAGTTGGTACAGCGTGCATTACTCCGTGAGCAGTGCCTGTTTAAACCACTGGTACTGCACTCAGATAACGGCAGTCCGATGAAAGGCAGTACGCTCAGGGTAAAATTGCAAGAATGGGGTGTAACCTCCTCATTCAGCCGGCCCAGAGTGAGCAATGATAATCCGTATGTGGAGTCGTTGTTCAAGACGGTGAAATATTGTCCGCAGTGGCCAACCGGCGGCTTTGCAACCGTAGGTAGTGCCAGAGAGTGGATGTTAGAATTTACACGCTTCTACAATAATGAGCATCGCCATAGTGGTATCAGGTTCGTGACACCGGCGCAGCGGCATCAGCACCAAGATACGGCTCTGCTGGAAAAGCGTAAAGCGGTATATGAACAAGCAAAGTCAGATTACCCACAGCGATGGGCTGGCAGAGCAACAAGAAACTGGAGCCCTATAGGGCCAGTAAGTCTGAATCCTGAGCGGGAAATCGTGCCAGTTCAGGCAGCAGCATAAAACGGGAAAATCGGACAACTACCTTGAAAAACTCCGATACCCCAAGAGTACAAGTATCGAACTTATCCAAAATAACCAAGTGCATTCCTTTTCAAACGGAAATGGTATTTCAATAATCTTTAAGTAGTGCCTGCATTTAGGGCAAATAATTGATTTATCCTTGCATCTCCAGTCTTCACAAATACGCTCATGTTCTCCAAAGACGATTTCGCAATTTCCGCAACAATATTTATGCATATTGGGACATATAACGCTAAGCTAAGGGGCGCGAATGTGCGGCGAAAATGGCGAAGCCGCCGCGCGTTTGCGTCCCAACGAACGAAGTGAGTGACTTTAGCGCTTTGTTAGCCACACACTACTCCACAAGGTTGAAAGATGTCTTAAGAGACACCTGAACTCCCCTCATCGAGTCCTGCATATCAAAGTAGACATTCCACTTACCAAAAGCATCGCCTTCTTCACCAATAAATTTAATGACCGTTTGTGTAAGAAAAATTGATTTGGGATCCATGTTTAGAACCCCATTGGCACAAGGAATGTTTTTTTCGTCAATAGATAACGAACCTGTGGGTGATTCGACTCTAATATTGCAGTTGATATCAAATTTACCTGATTTATCTAACCGAGGATTTGCAAAGAATGGCAAGATGGTTAGTTCTTCTCCAATCTTCACATCCTTCGCCTCAGAAAAGTATGGGGTATTTTCTCTGGGTGTATTCCATTTATCTTCCCAGTCTTTATCTGGAGTAACAAGTAACCAGCCACCAAAGCCGCCATTACTTTTTTGGTTTTCTCTTTCAGGAGCTATTTCACCTGATTCTGTAAGCCAATGAAAATTGTCGTCGCTGACGACTTGTGTAGAAAAAATAAGAATTAATAAACTTAATATTGTTTTCATAACTATCCTTGTGTGGCTAACACTCGATTCAGTGGCACTGAGTGCGGAGCGGTTTTGTGTTAATGTCTGAGCGCAGCGAGCAACACAAAAACATGGAGTGCTCGGTGTCCATCTGTAATCGTTTGTTATACGCCATTTTTTACAAACCCCATATTTGTCCTGTTGCTATCAAGAGGAAAAAACACAGCGCTACTGACAAGAATCCAAGTGAAAAGGAAACAAGAATCATCCAGACTCCAAATTTTCTATCACTTATGAAAAAAGTCATTAACAGTCCACTAATCCAGGTACTTGAACTTAAAATAAGTCCATTCCCTACCCGTGAAATTTCATGTTGAGATTCCCATGAAAACCAACCAATGCCAAACATTAAAACCAGCATGGAAAACCAAGAGAACAAAAACAGTTTTGGTTGCTTCGTAAATTTGTCCACAAAAAGGTAAAGTATCACCAAAATAAAATTTGGAAAAAATACTATTGCAAAATCAAGTAAGCTCAGCATCTATGGCGTATAACGCAAAGCACACTGGCGACGAGCCGCGCAGCGGGTTGGCGTCCCAGCGGCCGCAGGCCGCGAGTGATGCGCCTTGTTAGGGATTTGCTGAATGCTGCTGTTTAATTTTTGCATAACAAAACTCGCAAACAAGACTGAAATTATTAAATGCTCTGAATGATTCAGTCATTTCACCTTCGCTAAGAAAAAACTCCTCACAAGCACCACACCAAGCTTGCAAGTCATCAGGCTCGGTGCTGTTTTCTACAAAACCCAAAACGCCTTCTGTTTTTTGCAACAAATGACAGCAAACTACAGCAGAGTTTACTGTGCCATGTGTACCGCATTTGATGGTTGGATTATCGGTCTGAGCCATCATCATCCCTAACGCACGCCTAAACGGCGAGCAACTTGTTGCGAGTCCAGCGGCCGCAGGCCGCGATGTTTAAGGCGCTTGTTAAGTGCGTTTTGCACGATCTACCCGATCAATAAGATCGTTCACTATTGGGTTTTTGGCGAACTTGTTGAAGCGCATTGGAGGATTAAATGCTAACTCTTTGCCAATCGCTCCCTCTTCGCGTAAATGAAGTACGACCTTTTCTGGAGATTGCATTGGAGTATGACTAATATTGATGATGTCTTTTAAGAATACTCTCTGTTCTTTAACACCCTTTCGGAACAATAACGAATCTCCTTCGTCGTAGACCTCATCGGCTAAGTCCCAAAGCAATTTCTTAAAAAACAAGAAACCAAACACCACCATAAAAGCCGGGACAACAATAAACATGAAGGACTCAGCCGTTGCACCTGATAAGACCGCTGTGATGATAAAAAAAGCCAGAAATCCAAACCATATCGTAGGGAATAGCTTTTTAAAATAAAACGTGGAGCCCGAAATTTTCTTCATACTCATCCTTGCACTTAACGCCCCGCGCATGCGCGCGAACTTGTGAGCGTCGCAGGGGCCGCAGGCCCCGAATGACGCGGATTGTTAGGTGACGGTCTGTCCATGAGGTTTGCCAGTCAATGTAATAATGATTTCTCGTATATCCGTTTTTATGCAAATTTGAGAGTCGTTTAGCCAATTAATGCCAATGACACCATCTATTAATTCGTCATCGACTTCTTCAATAGATTCTGAATATTTGGTGATTCCAGAAAATGTAATCACTCTGACGACTAGCATATCTTCCGGATTGTTCACTGCTTTTAGTACAACTTCTCTTTTGAGCGAATCGTAAAAAAGCCCACTTAAAAACGGTGATGCCCCGCTTAATAATTCCGATGTAATATCAGTCATACGCTTGAGTCACCTAACGCCGCCAACAACGGCAGACTTGTGATTGTGACTTTTGTGCAATAATGGCGAAGCCATGCACAAAAGGCGCAAGCGCAAGGCTGTCCAGAGAGCGCAGCGAACGATGTTGCTTGGCCTTGTTATGCATTAGTCGCTAGACCTCATATAAGAATCGAAGTTTTCGATGTAATCGTCTAGGTTTTCTTCGAGCATTTTCCGGTACTCGGTGACGAAGTAGTCCAGCGTTTCTTGTTTCGACGCAGCCATTTCTTGGCCATTATTCCAACCGCACGCACTAACCCATGCATTGAAACGAGCCGTAGCATACATATTTGAGGCGCTGACTTTTCCTAGGGTGGCCTTTTCATTTATCTGATCGTTGGACAAATGAATATGCGCATCAGCACGCTCGTAAAATTCGTCATCTACTTCTTGCACGGATTCTCCTTGGATGCATAACGCCCGCCACAAACGCGAGCAACTTGTTGCGAGTCGAGCGCCAAAGGCGCGTTTTGCTGGCGTTTGTTATGTTCCTTGCGGCTACATGACATTACAGTGTGATACCAAGAATGTATTCTCAACATTTCTTTCCAGCTCAACGATCATAATTGACGGTATGTTCTTACCTTTGTACATGTAAGCTAGTTTATTGTCTTCCTCATCAGACTTTTGGAAAGGTTCGCCAAGCCTATCTACTAGTTCAGATTCGCTAATTCCTAAACTAATTTGATTGCACGGCTCGATATCAGCATTGCAACCAAGCAAAAATAAAGGCAAAAGAATTATTAGAACTGGCAATGTCACTCCTTGAAAACATAATCGGGATAGGGAGACGCCTCACGACGCCTCTCCTCCCACACCACCGTGCATACGGATCACGTACACGGCGGTTCATTTTCATAATCCTAATCATGCTGCTATGGTGGGCAGCCCCATGTTTGTAAAATATCTGTTAGGCAAGGCAATGTAAAGTGCTGGGCTTTTGCTCAGACGCCAAGGGCCATGTGCTGATTTCGCAGTGTTCCAGGCTAAGAACCTATCAACTCCTGCTTTCCTCAACATTCGATAGCCCTTACTACCCCATTGCTTCCAGATATAACACCGTAACTTTCGCCGCAACCATTTGTCTGTGTCTCGCAGCTGACTCTGTACTTCCGCTATACCGAAGTACGCTTTCCAACCAAGCAGGGCTTTTCTTATATCTGCGATAACACTACCAATATTATGGCCTCTCGTACGACGCGTCAGCTCGCGCAATTTGTCTTTCAGCCTGTCCAGTGCCTTATCGGTCACTTTAAGTCTGTTGCCTTTCCTGCGGCTGAACGTAAAGCCAAGGAAGCTTCGCTCCCAAGGCCGAGCTACAGCGCTTTTCGCTTTGTTTACCTTGAGCCTCAGGCGGGTTTCGATAAAGCGCTCTATGCTCTGTTTTATTCGTTCACCTGCTCGCTTGCTGCCTGCGTAAATCTGGCAATCATCGGCATAGCGGGCGAAGGAATGGCCTCGGCGTTCCAGCTCCCAGTCCAGTTCATTGAGCACAATGTTGGCAAGCAGTGGCGACAGTGGCCCACCTTGTGGTACGCCCTCCTGACAACTTTCTAGTTTGCCTTTGTGGTCAATTTTCGCTTTAAGATAACGATGGATCAGCTTTAGCAATGTTGGATCTTGAATTTGCGCCCGTAGTTTACTCATCAACCTGTCATGGTTAACTCGGTCGAAGAACGCATCTAAATCCAGATCCACTACCCAGCCTTTACCTGATAGCAATAAAGCCTTGGCATAACTCACTGCCTGATGCGCACTGCGCATCGGTCTGAACCCATAGCTATTGTTATGGAACTGGCTTTCCCAGTGCCCGCTTAGTACCTGTGCTATCGCTTGTTGAATAAAGCGATCCAGCACTGTTGGGATACCAAGCTTGCGTTTACGACCATCAGCTTTGGGGATTTCTACCCGCTTTACTGGTTCTGGTTGGTAGTTGCCAGTTTCTAATTGCTCTTTTAGCGCTGGCCAGTGCTGTTTGAGATAATCCGATAATCTATCTACCGTCATACCGTCTACACCTGCAGCTCCTTTGTTACGTTTAACTTGGTTTAAAGCGCGGACAAGATTATCCCTTGCAAGTACCTGCGCCATCCATGATGTTGGATTACTTGGTGGCTGGCTTTGTATTTCCTGAGCATGAATTTCATCCACTGCCTGCGGCCGTGATCTCAGTTGAGACTTGGCAGATGCAATATTCATGTTCATTCAGTACACCATCACCTGAAAATGTTCGGGCCTTCAGCGTTGAGAAACCGCCTAATATGCCCTCTGCTGACTTCTGCATGACGATCACGCACAGTTGCCCGTTTGTCAGTTGTTCCTTCAACATCATGCAGATCTCTCGGGGTAAGACACATAGCTTTTATGACGTAGATGCCAGATTTATAAAATACAGCCCAATCGCAGATGGAAGGCTTCGCGGTCACGTGCCCGCTCGCCTCAGCTGTATCACACCTCAGATCTGGTTCTTGTACATCATCCCGTCATTTTGGATTGGGCTTCCTCCAGACCTTGCCTCGCGACAACGCCCTTGCCCTTCTCCTAGCCTTCGGCTCTGCGAACACCTGGCAAGAGGACTTTCACCTCTCTAGTTACGTGTCATGCCCGACACACACGCCTCGGTAAGGGGCGTGAAAATGCGCAGCATTTTTGCGTCCCAGCCGAAGGCGACTTAACCGACTTGTTATGTGCCTTGACTAAGACTGTGTTACTTGAGGCTAGATACACTGTTTAAATATCCTTCTCAAACGCAATGATGACCCCATTTGCTAGAACTGCTACCGCCACGAGTAGAGCTGTCCACCAAAAGCTAAAATCTGTGTACCAGGAAATCAGTACACTAACCATAAAAACGATCGAAACTGAAAGCACAAAAATTTTAAGATCAATGATATTCCTGATCTTGTCTCTAAGTGATGTGCGTTCATGATCGGTCATAGCAAAAGCCTAATTTGGCACATAACTTTTTTTTTAAACAGTTATTATGTAGACCTCTCAGTAACACCCGAGAGGTAAAATAAATTTATACCTATGAGTTTACCGAAAATCAATAACTTGAGAAGCCAACCAAGCATTTAATTCACTTTAAATTTACCATGTTACTGAGAAGTCTCAGTAACACCCCACCTCCAAACAGAGTAAACATACGCAATATCAACAGCCTAGGTTAATTTAGCTCTGTTTATCATAGATATTACTGAGACTTCTCAGTAATACACTCGATATTCAACAGGAGGATTAATATGGCTCGCTCACCTTTCCTTGAAAGTATTAGGCAGGTTATGCGCACTAAACATTACTCAATTCAAACTGAAAAAACGTATCTATTGTGGATAAAACGCTTCATTTTATTCAATAAAAAACAGCACCCAAAAGTCATGGGAGAGCAGGAGGTAACTGATTTCTTGACCTATTTAGCCGTAAATAGACAAGTGACTGCGTCCACTCAAAACTTGGCACTCTGCGCTATCGTATTTATGTATAAACATATCCTTAAAAGAGAGCTCACTTTACTGCCCGATACGATAAAAGCCCGCGCGCCTAAAAGAGTACCAACTGTCTTGTCTCATAACGAAGCTATTAGTGTGATTAATCAACTATCTGGTAGCTATAAACTGATGTTTTCACTTTTATACGGCTGCGGACTCAGAAAAGCTGAGCTGCTGAAGTTGCGAGTTAAGGACGTCGACTTTGAATCAAAAAACATCTTTGTTTTTCGTGGCAAAGGTGGAAAAGACCGTGTCACTATGTTGCCTGATAAGCTGGTTGCGCCACTTCAATCTCAAATTGAAAAAGTACGTGAACTTCATGAGAAAGACCTTTGCGAAGGAGAAGGAAAAACCAGTCTGCCTGCGGGACTGGCTCGAAAATATCCCTATGCGATATCTGATTTTAAGTGGCAATTTATTTTCCCTTCGTCAGTCAGGTGCAAGCATCCTGTAGATGGGTATTCATGCCGCCATCATTTACACTGGACGTCACTTACCAAGAAATTAAGACTTGCTGTAAAAAAGTCAGGCGTTCAAAAGCACATCACTGCGCATACTTTCAGGCATTCTTTTGCTACGCAACTACTCAAAGCAGGCACTGACATACGCACGGTTCAAGAGTTGTTAGGCCATACAGATTTGAAAACCACTCAAATATACACGCATGTCATAGGGCAACATTCATCTGGGACATCGAGCCCGATAGATCGGTAATTTGTAACCAAAACCGGACTCAATGTCCGGTTTTGCAGTAAAGCAGATATTGGCATATGGATTATGATGCGGTGATGGATCTCTGCTATTCGCTCAAAGCAGCACATAGCTGAAGTTAGTTAATTGTTGGTACTTTCGGGTTAAAGTTCTGGAGCACAAAGATTGCATCGAGTGGTCAGTGTTTGGTGAAAACAGTGATAACTCAGTGTGTTTTTTTCACCGTTCTCATGGAATACAAAAAACCTTTAGAATCGAATAAACTAATTGCGCTGGCTGAAGAAACTGCGTTAGATCAACAAATGGACATATGATGTCAAAAGCAGATGATTAAATACTTCAGTTTAGCAAAATGCTACTAATTGAAACCGCCCATTTCTCGCTCTGTGATCCAATCATTCAATGCCTCAATACCAGAACCATGAAATTTTTTAATAATCTCTGATGGCGTTAATCGTTCAAAAGCTACAATCGGCTCACCGATATACCATGCCCATGCAGCCTGATCAGAATTAAACCAAGGTCGCACCCGACGCAATAGTGCATGGATCTCGATTAACCTCGTTTGCACTTTCGATTGCTTAACGCGCTCTGACCTTTTAAGAGACTGAGGAGAAAGATCAACAAAGTCAGCAAGATGTTCTATTGAAGTAAAAAACGCCGCAGCCCAGGCCTTAGGTTGTTCAACACCCTGATCTGGTGCAGTACCTATCTTGAATGGCGTCAATTTGTATCCTCATAACGGTTAATAACAAAACAAACTATAAAATAGCTGAGGGATCCCCACAAAATTAAGATACATACTATTAGCTCTTTGCCAACTTGATTACCGCCCAGTCCCACTGGGCCACCCAGAGCAAGATTTGCTTTAGTCCTTGTTGATAATTGTGCCTACGTATAGGCAGTTTCGGTTCCTTACAAAGCAGTATCCCGAGGAAGTTCAGTGCCAGCACTCGCCTATCTTTTACCGTATTAGCCTGATATCGCAAATGTAATCTAGCCTTTTCGCCTGCCGCACCCATCAGGTAGTGGAACCAATTTGCCAGTGCCGCCAGTAGCAGCAATATATCCAAACGTGATTTGATTTTAGTGCCATGCAGGTTGCTCCCTAAGCCATAACGCGAGCTTTTTTGGTCTCGGAAGCTTTCTTCAATTTGCATCCGACTGCTGTAGCACTTAGCGATTTTGTCTGCGTAGCCATGGCATTCAGGCAACGATGACACCAATAACCAGGGTTCTTTGTAAGACTTATTTTTGTCTCTCTTCAATAGCTTATAGCCTTTTCCAACAAGAATGGCGCGGGTTTCATAGTGTTGTGCCTGCGTCAGCACGATTGCGCCTAAGTGTTTAGGGGTGGCGCGAGCCTTTTTATAAAGCGCATTGACAGTCATAAACTCAGTTTGCTCTGCTAGTTTAATCTTCACGTTACCTCTGACTCTGGCGACATAATGCCAGCCTAATTTGCGTACCTGCTTAAGCCAAGGCACTTTGAATCCAGCATCTGTCACTACAACAGGCTTACAGTCGCTAGGTAACATGGCCTTGAGTTGCTTTAAAAACGCCCAGTGCAAATGTGGGCAAGTGTAATCTTCTGCAGCTGCCACTTTTTGTAATAGTGTCAGTGCTCTGCCGTCAGCTGCGATGCTGGCCCGCAGAATAAAATGGCGTTTCGCCTTATCGGCATTGCTCCAATCAACCAAAATTATCGGCTGTGTTTTGCTACTAACAATCAAATGAGTCATTGCCGTATAAATCAGATGCAGTTCCCGTTGTAGATTGGAATTGCTGAGCAATCTATCCGCGCGCTTAATGCTGACTTTGTCAGAAGTGCCTGGCATAGCGCGACCAATAGCTGTGACGGTGCACCGCGCGTCTTTGGCCAAAGCCGTTACCGCATCTAACAACACCGAAAATCGGGTTTTATGCATCGTTTGGGGGGTGACAAATGCGAGGAAATCGGCGAGCATAGTTTTTACATTCATGGTGACCATCCGCGTTTTGTGAGTTTTGGCGAATGATCAGATCGGGAACCACCATGAATGTCGGAGTTTTTCAAGGTAGTTGTCCGATTTTCCCGTTTTATGCTGCTGCCTGAACTGGCACGATTTCCCGCTCAGGATTCAGACTTACTGGCCCTATAGGGCTCCAGTTTCTTGTTGCTCTGCCAGCCCATCGCTGTGGGTAATCTGACTTTGCTTGTTCATATACCGCTTTACGCTTTTCCAGCAGAGCCGTATCTTGGTGCTGATGCCGCTGCGCCGGTGTCACGAACCTGATACCACTATGGCGATGCTCATTATTGTAGAAGCGTGTAAATTCTAACATCCACTCTCTGGCACTACCTACGGTTGCAAAGCCGCCGGTTGGCCACTGCGGACAATATTTCACCGTCTTGAACAACGACTCCACATACGGATTATCATTGCTCACTCTGGGCCGGCTGAATGAGGAGGTTACACCCCATTCTTGCAATTTTACCCTGAGCGTACTGCCTTTCATCGGACTGCCGTTATCTGAGTGCAGTACCAGTGGTTTAAACAGGCACTGCTCACGGAGTAATGCACGCTGTACCAACTCACTGGCCAGTTGACTGCATTCCTTGTCGTGCACTTCCCAAGCCACCAGTTTTCGGCTGTAAATATCGATGATCGCGTATAAATACCAGTATAAACCGCGTATGCCTGAGGGCATATAGCTGATGTCCCAACACCACACCTGATTGGGTGCTGACGCACTGTAACTGGTGGGCATTGGCCGCTTCTGAGGTGCTTTGCTTTTGCCACGATGGTGCTGTTGGTTTGCCGCTTTTAATACCCGATACATCGTCGATTCCGACGCCAGATAAACACCTTTATCTGCCAACCTCGGCACAATTTGCGATGGCGGTAAGCTGGCATACTCTTCGTCATTACAGGTGGCCAGTATCTGCTCGCGCTCGGTTTCACTAAGCTTGTTCTTCGGCTCTTGCCTGATGGCTACTGGCCGTTTATCTTCAAGCACCACACCTTGCTCATCCCGCCAGCGGCGCAGTGAACGCAACGGTATCTCAAGCTCCTGTGCAGCCTTATCACGCCTGGCACCGGCTAACACGGCTTCATCAAACCAGACCAGGTTTAAGCTGCGTTCACTAACCGACGTTAACTGTCCTCGTCCTCCTCGCCGTAGTACGCTCTGAGCTTTTTTCGCAGCACCAGCAACGCTGCCGCCTCCGCTAAGGCTTTTTCTTTACGGTTAAGCTCGCGCTCTAACGTTTTAATGCGCTTTTTATCTTCTCTAGACTGCTTTTTCTCAGCAGCCTTGCGCTGAGCTTCGCTCATATTGCCCATCACACAGGCACTGCGCCACTCTTTAACCTGCTCAACCAACAAGCCTTTTTCACGGCAATACTGGCTTAACTCAGCCTCTGATAGCGGGGCAGTTTCAATCACCACCGCCAATTTTGCTTCTCCTGACCAATCATCAGGCTTTTGTCCACTTACCGGCACAGCATATCCTTGAGCTTTTAACTGATTACGCCAATTGTACAGCGTCTGCTCGCAAATGCCTTCCTCTCTTGCCAACTGCGCTACTGAGCGACTGACTGGCGGTAATAACTTCTTTAAGATCGCTTCTTTTCTTTCTGGGGATATAGCCATTTCAACCTGCTAACCACCCGCCGTCTGACGCTAACTATTGTGAAAAAAAGACCGGACAACTATCCTGACACGGCGGGATGTTCCCTAATCGCCTAACATTTTATTTTAACTACAGAATTTCTGGGGATACCTCAGGTTAATTACACCATGTTATTATATGTTTTTTTTAATCTTATATCACAAGGGTTACTTAAATACTCCGCATCTACATAACCATCTTTATCAAGTACAAACATTTTAATGGGTGCAATTGAGCACTTATCGCCTCTGTTCAATTGATAACACTTTGAACAGTTCTCACCTTTCTTTTTAATTATTCTCTCACTTAAAGAATTATTTTGGTTAATTCCAAATGTATGGAAAATCACTTCTGCTCTTTCATCCATAAATTTATTAAAATCTGGAGCATTAAAACTCATGAAGTTCGTGAGTTCAGAATCCATATTAAACTCATGCACTTTCTTTTTTCTACCGTCAGCAAAGTAAAATTTTTCTTTTAAGTAAATTCTAGCGATACCGTAAAATTGATTACTGATAGTTTTATAAAACTCATTAATTATGCATGGCATAAAATGAAAATCAAAACTTTCAACTTCTTCTTTTATAAATTTCATTTCACTTTGATTGAAGTTTTTTTTAAAGTATGTCCCTTTCAAAATACAGCTTAATTTTACTAAAGTATCCAGGGCAAGATCACGAACATTTAGTACGCACTTTAGCATAACTGATTGACCCCGATCTTCAGCTGTGATCAGATACTGGCTTTTACGCGGAGCCAGTTTATGAACATCGATATTTTTGCAGAGCACTTTTCAGAATTAGAAGACCCAAGGCAAGCCGCTAAGGTCGTTTACCCCTTGTTTGACGTAGTGTTTTTAACGCTTTGCGCAGTCATTGCTGGCTGTGAGGGCTGGGAAGATATTGAAGATTTCGGCGAAAACCGCTTTGACTGGCTGCAAGAACATGGCTTTTTTAAACTGGGTTTGCCGGTACACGACACCATCGCGCGGGTGATGTCACTGCTGGACAGCGAAGCCTTGCAGCGCTGCTTTGCCAGTTGGATGCAGGCTTGTACAGAGCTTACCGATGGTCAGGTGGTCGCAATCGACGGCAAAACGCTTCGCGGCTCCTACAACCGGGAAGACCGCTGCTCTTCTATTCATATGGTTAGCGCCTTTGCCAGCGCCAATGGTGTGGTAATGGGCCAGGTTAAAACGGACGAGAAGAGCAACGAAATTACGGCGATACCTCAGCTACTTAACTTGCTGGAGCTTAAAGGATGCCTGGTCAGTTTGGATGCAATGGGATGCCAGAAAGAGATAGCGCAGCAGATAGTAGATAAAAAAGCTGATTACCTGTTGACGGTTAAAGGCAACCAAGGTCATCTGCACGATGCAGTAAAACAAGTCTTTGCGGGTAAAGCGCATAAAGATAGTGCAGCGCAGTCACTGGAAAAGAACCGTGGGCGTCTAGAGTACCGTGAATTCCAGGTCTGTCCGGCCAGCGAATTACCGGAAAAACTCAAAGCTGCCTGGCCAGCGCTGACAACCTTAGGCATGGCAACGACTTACCGGGTGGAAAAGCACAAGCGTGCGGTGTTAGAGCAACGTTATTTTGTAAGCGTAACGCCAACCACACATTCCTATCCTAACTGATCAACATTACCCTGTCTGCCTCTTTAAATTATCAGGGTAATCATCATGAAACGCACTAAAGAACAATGGCTGGCCTTATTCGCCGAGCAAGCCCAAAGTGGCCTTACTCAAACGGCATTTGCTAAACGACAAGGGATTATCCCGACCTATTTCAATCTCCGTAAACGCCAGTTGTTGGCTCATCAGAATGATGACACCGGTTTCATTGAATTAGCACCACAAAGCTCGCCACTGGCCCGGCATATCCTGCTACGCAAGCGTGATATGGAATTGCAACTTCCAGCAGGGACGGATGCACTCTGGTTAGCCGCCTTGCTCAGGGCACTTTGACCATGAAAATGTTCCTCGATGTGCTTAAGGTCTATTTGCATAAACAGCCGGTCGATTTTCGCAAATCCATTAATGGCTTATCGTTGCTGGTCGAGCAAGAGATGCAGCTCTCGCCATTTAGCGGCGCATTGTTTGTGTTCTGTAATCGGCAGCGTACCCGGTTAAAAGTGCTGTACTGGGATAGCACTGGGTTTTGTCTGTGGTACAAAAGGCTTGAAAAAGACACGTTTCGCTGGCCAAGGCAGATGCCAGGTAAAGTGTTGTCTATTAGCGAGCAGCAATGGCATTGGCTGTTGCAAGGTGTCGATATTCAAAAAATCACCGCGCACCAGCCGCTGCATTACCAGAGTGTGGGTTGATATGCCGATCGGCTATAAATCCTGTAGATCGCATCCAAAACAATCTAAATCTTACCAAGCACTTAGCCAAATTGGCCGTTACAATAACGGCTATGAAAAAGATACCAGATACCCTACCTGATGACGTTGAACTGCTTAAGAAAATGCTGCTTGAGCAGACAGCGCTACTTGCCAAGCATGAGCAAAAGCTTGAGCGAAAACTGGCGCAAAAAGACAAACGCATCGCTAAATTAGAGCGGGTTAACCAGCAGCTGTCGGATAAGCTGCAGCAATTGCTGGAGCGCTATAACCTGAAGAAGTATCAGAAATTTAGCCCCAGCAGCGAGACCTACGAAGGTGAAGGCGAAGTCTTAAATGAGGCCGAACAGCTTATTGAAGAGCAGTCCGTAGCGACAGAGCCAGACACTCAGACGACCGAGAGCGCTGAGAAAACCGTCAAACCACGTCGGCCGCGTATTATTCCTGAATTGCCCCGCGTTGACGTTATCCATGACATTGACGATAAAACCTGTGCCTGCTGCGGCCATGCGCTGCATCAAATGGGTGAAGAAGTCAGTGAGCAAATCGAGTTCGTGCCAGCACAAATCCGGGTGCTTAGGAACGTGCGGCTGAAATACAGCTGCCGGCAGTGTGAAACCAATGGCACTAAGGTCGACATTAAGATTGCCGATGTACCGCCTGCGGTTATCCCTAAGAGCATGGCCACGCCAAGTTTACTGGCGCAAATCATCAGCAGCAAAATGCACTATGGGATGCCACTTTACCGACAAGAAAAACTGTTTAATGAAGCCGGCATTGAGCTTAGTCGTCAAACGATGAGTCGTTGGCTGATAACCTGTGCAGATAAACTTAAACCGCTACTGGCGTTAATGAAAGCTGAGCTTCTGAAACAGCCGGTGCTGTGGGCAGATGAAACCACGGTCAATGTGCTAGATGTTGAGAAAAGCACCTGTTACATGTGGGTATATGGCTGTGGCTTAGAGAAAAGTACCGGCCCTAAGCTGGTGCTGTTTGATTATCAGGATAGTCGCAGCAGTAAACATCCCTGTGACTTCTTATCCGGCTTTAACGGTTATCTGCAGGTCGATGGTTATGCCGGATATGAGAAAACTCACGCAACCTTAGTCGGTTGCTGGGCGCATGCCAGACGCAAGTTCGTTGAAGCCCAAAAAGCACAGGGCAAAGGCAAAACGGGTAAAGCGGATGTGGCCCTTAACCACATCCAGAAACTCTATGCACTGGAGAGTAAATTAAAAACTGCGCCGCCTGATAAGAAGTATGACGCCAGACAAGCACTAGCTAAACCACTGCTAGAACAATTTAAAAGCTGGCTGGATAAATCAAGCGAGAGTGTCACGAAAGAAAGTTTACTGGGAGTGGCTATCACGTATAGCCTGAATCAGTGGCCCAAACTAATCCGCTATCTGGGTGATGGCCGATTAAATATCGACAACAACCGTGCTGAGCGCGCGGTCAAACCGTTCGTGATTGGTCGCAAGGCGTGGCTGTTTGCCAATACCAAGACGGGTGCACAAGCCAGTGCGGCGCTGTACAGCCTGGTTGAAACCGCCAAAATCAATGGTCTGGAACCGTATGATTACTTATGCCGCTTGCTGACAGAGCTGCCCAAAGCCAATACCCACGAGCAACTGCAACAACTCCTGCCTTACTGATCACCAGCCACACCGCAAGGTGTGGTTGTTGTTACGCTTACGTTATTTTATCAGCTCAGCCGACCTTACCGCAGAAAGGCTGTCCCAGGCAGTACGCGAGCATTGGTGTATTGAAAACCAGCTGCACTGGGTGCTGGATGTGAGCTTAAGTGAGGATGCGTGCCAGATATACCGTGGTAATGCAGCAGCCAATCTTGCCACGATGCGACACTTCGGCTTGAATATGTTACGCGCTGAGAAGCGAAAAATGAGTATCAGAAGAAAGCAGCGTCAGGCATTGATGAATGAGGCTTATCTTGATGCGGTGTTGGAAGCTGGCATGAGTGTGGTGATTAAATGACCACTCGTAATCTCACCCTGCTAAAGTATCTATCCTTGAGGTAGATTCTAATATTCCAAGTTCTATATTGTGAATTGTACACTTCGATCCATAAAGCCATTCAGACTTGATATATCCAAATCCATTATTCTTAATAGCCGCTTTGATACATAAATTACAAAATGCAATTGTAACCTTTCCTTTGCTATAATTTACAGGGTGATATGATTTAGGAAAAACATCATAGACTTCATTGACATAAAGTGTTGGATTTTCTAACAAACTTGCTTTTTTAATTCCAATGCCAGACAAACGTAAATATCCTATTAATTCTTGATCTGGTATAGAGCTGTACTCAACTTTAACCTCTTTTGGAAAGTATGGATATCGATGCCAAAGGCCATCAGAACCAATCACTGATGAAAAATCAGAGAAACCGTTAACAATGATATTTCGATAAATCCAACTTTGTAGAGCTTCCCCCTTAACAAATTTCAATCTATACCCTTCCATATTTTGCAGACATGATCACGAACCTTGGCAACAAGATCGGCATACTTGGTGCCAGTAAGTTTTTACAGTTAAAACATGCGATAAACGCGCTTAAACAATAACTTTTTCCATCCCAACTCGGCCTTTATTCCATACTTAGTCTTTAGTAAGCGTAACAACAACCACACCTTGCGGTGTGGCTGGTGATCAGTAAGGCAGGAGTTGTTGCAGTTGCTCGTGGGTATTGGCTTTGGGCAGCTCTGTCAGCAAGCGGCATAAGTAATCATACGGTTCCAGACCATTGATTTTGGCGGTTTCAACCAGGCTGTACAGCGCCGCACTGGCTTGTGCACCCGTCTTGGTATTGGCAAACAGCCACGCCTTGCGACCAATCACGAACGGTTTGACCGCGCGCTCAGCACGGTTGTTGTCGATATTTAATCGGCCATCACCCAGATAGCGGATTAGTTTGGGCCACTGATTCAGGCTATACGTGATAGCCACTCCCAGTAAACTTTCTTTCGTGACACTCTCGCTTGATTTATCCAGCCAGCTTTTAAATTGTTCTAGCAGTGGTTTAGCTAGTGCTTGTCTGGCGTCATACTTCTTATCAGGCGGCGCAGTTTTTAATTTACTCTCCAGTGCATAGAGTTTCTGGATGTGGTTAAGGGCCACATCCGCTTTACCCGTTTTGCCTTTGCCCTGTGCTTTTTGGGCTTCAACGAACTTGCGTCTGGCATGCGCCCAGCAACCGACTAAGGTTGCGTGAGTTTTCTCATATCCGGCATAACCATCGACCTGCAGATAACCGTTAAAGCCGGATAAGAAGTCACAGGGATGTTTACTGCTGCGACTATCCTGATAATCAAACAGCACCAGCTTAGGGCCGGTACTTTTCTCTAAGCCACAGCCATATACCCACATGTAACAGGTGCTTTTCTCAACATCTAGCACATTGACCGTGGTTTCATCTGCCCACAGCACCGGCTGTTTCAGAAGCTCAGCTTTCATTAACGCCAGTAGCGGTTTAAGTTTATCTGCACAGGTTATCAGCCAACGACTCATCGTTTGACGACTAAGCTCAATGCCGGCTTCATTAAACAGTTTTTCTTGTCGGTAAAGTGGCATCCCATAGTGCATTTTGCTGCTGATGATTTGCGCCAGTAAACTTGGCGTGGCCATGCTCTTAGGGATAACCGCAGGCGGTACATCGGCAATCTTAATGTCGACCTTAGTGCCATTGGTTTCACACTGCCGGCAGCTGTATTTCAGCCGCACGTTCCTAAGCACCCGGATTTGTGCTGGCACGAACTCGATTTGCTCACTGACTTCTTCACCCATTTGATGCAGCGCATGGCCGCAGCAGGCACAGGTTTTATCGTCAATGTCATGGATAACGTCAACGCGGGGCAATTCAGGAATAATACGCGGCCGACGTGGTTTGACGGTTTTCTCAGCGCTCTCGGTCGTCTGAGTGTCTGGCTCTGTCGCTACGGACTGCTCTTCAATAAGCTGTTCGGCCTCATTTAAGACTTCGCCTTCACCTTCGTAGGTCTCGCTGCTGGGGCTAAATTTCTGATACTTCTTCAGGTTATAGCGCTCCAGCAATTGCTGCAGCTTATCCGACAGCTGCTGGTTAACCCGCTCTAATTTAGCGATGCGTTTGTCTTTTTGCGCCAGTTTTCGCTCAAGCTTTTGCTCATGCTTGGCAAGTAGCGCTGTCTGCTCAAGCAGCATTTTCTTAAGCAGTTCAACGTCATCAGGTAGGGTATCTGGTATCTTTTTCATAGCCGTTATTGTAACGGCCAATTTGGCTAAGTGCTTGGTAAGATTTAGATTGTTTTGGATGCGATCTACAGGATTTATAGCCGATCGGCATATCAACCCACACTCTGGTAATGCAGCGGCTGGTGCGCGGTGATTTTTTGAATATCGACACCTTGCAACAGCCAATGCCATTGCTGCTCGCTAATAGACAACACTTTACCTGGCATCTGCCTTGGCCAGCGAAACGTGTCTTTTTCAAGCCTTTTGTACCACAGACAAAACCCAGTGCTATCCCAGTACAGCACTTTTAACCGGGTACGCTGCCGATTACAGAACACAAACAATGCGCCGCTAAATGGCGAGAGCTGCATCTCTTGCTCGACCAGCAACGATAAGCCATTAATGGATTTGCGAAAATCGACCGGCTGTTTATGCAAATAGACCTTAAGCACATCGAGGAACATTTTCATGGTCAAAGTGCCCTGAGCAAGGCGGCTAACCAGAGTGCATCCGTCCCTGCTGGAAGTTGCAATTCCATATCACGCTTGCGTAGCAGGATATGCCGGGCCAGTGGCGAGCTTTGTGGTGCTAATTCAATGAAACCGGTGTCATCATTCTGATGAGCCAACAACTGGCGTTTACGGAGATTGAAATAGGTCGGGATAATCCCTTGTCGTTTAGCAAATGCCGTTTGAGTAAGGCCACTTTGGGCTTGCTCGGCGAATAAGGCCAGCCATTGTTCTTTAGTGCGTTTCATGATGATTACCCTGATAATTTAAAGAGGCAGACAGGGTAATGTTGATCAGTTAGGATAGGAATGTGTGGTTGGCGTTACGCTTACAATGCATTGCTCTAATTGGCGAACAAGTGCACCAATCGTTCCTGCTGGTTTAGTCTTTTCTCTATCCAATGAAAGATCTAACGCTGCTAAAATTTCTTCACACAAATCTCTTACACTTGAATTACTTGGGCAATCGACCTTTATCCAGACAACTTGCCTTCGAAGAGCTAAAGGATGCTCTTTGTATGAGCCATGCTCAATGACGTTAGGAAAGTAACTAAGCACTTGCTCAAGCATAGATGTTTTGCCTACACCGCTTTCACCAATTAGCGTTAAGCCCTCTCCTTTGGGTTGAAAGAAGCCTGTTCTAGGCTCTATTTCTGGTCTTTCATCCACCAAATAATGCAAATATTGTGCGGTAGTCGGGGTTAGTGGATTTTTTGCAGAATATCCTTTTTTGATAGCTCTCTCTATAGCCCGAAAACATGCTTGATAATCTGTTAATGGCTGTCTGATCTCTTCTATACGATTTAGATACTCATCACGAACTAAAGGGTCTGGATGATCAGCTATATCTTCAGCATAATCTGGGTAATTACTGAAATCTTCCATCACCGCTTCCCAAGGAAGCTTAGGGCGAAGGGCTTCTATAAGGGGATTACCTTGGTGCTCTGGCAGGATTGCATCATGGTAAATTGCTTTATCCGTTCTCATGATGGATCTCCTTTTGTTCTTCTTATTCTTCCAATTGGCAAGGAAACGACTTTACCGACGATTTCATTTGATGAGGAATAGTCGACAGTTTCTTGGCTTTCTGTAATTTGTTGAAGAACATTAGTAGTTGCTTTTAATTCATCTTTGCGACGTTGGCGTACATTTTTAGTTTTTTCAGCGAATGATATATTTTCAGAGCTCTTACTTCGTTCTTTAGCATTTTTAGTCATCAGTTGACGATTTTTGTGATCATCAATAGATGTTACGCTTATCGGACTTAACTCTTTTTTTGAGTCTAGCCAGTCTTGCATAAATTCAGACTCATACATCGATTTATCTTTAAACATTCGACTACGAGGCAGTAAGTGACAAAGTGTAAAACCATGGCTTTTATCTAACTTTACATAAATATGGTTAGTAGTATTCTCATCAATTCGTGCTTCTAATCGCCATTGTCCTGACGATCGAGCAACAGATGCTAAATTTCGTTCTTCAACTTCTGAACATGTATAATACAACCCATTAAAGTGAATTCCACTTCGTGTCATACTTACTGTTACAGGAGGAAGTAAACGAGCTATAATGTCATCAGGAAGTGCAGCTTGAAGCTCATGTTTATGCTTAGCAAGATGAATCTTCCAATAATTGATTGGTGTTGGTGATAAGTCATTTTCGACTAATAACGGACTTGAAAAAGCTAAGTCGTCAAAAATGGATCTATTATGCTCTAGAATGGCTTTTATTATTTCAGTAGTCACTTCTTTTAAAGTGTAGATAGCATCCTTTCTTGGGTCTCGACTACCTCTGACAATATTACCACCTCTCGTAGTCCCCAAAAATTCATGAATAACTTCTTTATTTAGAATATCAAAACGTTTCTCAACCACTCCTTTACAGTCAGGTCTGTAAGGGGGAGTGAAAGAAAGCTTAGTCATTGGATTTAGTGCTTTCTTAGGCTGTAAGCCAATCATTTCGCCATTATCACAAACCAGCTCCTTGGACTTCCCAGACTTTGCTAGACACATTTAACAGTTACAATGTAACTTAAATTAGAGGTGTTTATGAGCAAAGGTAAACGTTATACCGAAGAGTTTAAAATTGAAGCAGTAAAGCAAATCACTGATCGTGGTTATTCTGTTCAGGAAGTGGCTGAACGTTTGGGTATTTCAACTAAATCGTTATACCACTGGCGAGACCAGCTTAGTGGCAACAAGGTTGTTGCGCGCCCCAAGTCAAATGACTCTGTTCGCATTGCTAAGCTAGAAGCAGAGCTTAAAAGAGTGACGGAGGAGCGGGACATATTAAAAAAGGCCGCAAGGTACTTTGCAAGCCAGCCAGAGTGAAGTACGCCTTTATCCGTGACCATCTGCGATTATTTTCCGTTTTAGCCATGTGTCGTGTTCTGAAGCTCAATCGCAGTGGTTTTTATGCTTGGCTAAAAGCGCCGTTGAGTCAGCGAACTATTGAAGATCAGCGTTTACTCACGCGGATTAACGCGTTTTATATTGCCAGTGGCGGCACTTATGGCAGCCCCTGGATACATCGTGATCTGCGAGAAGCCGGTGAAACCTGTAGTGTTCATCGTGTGGCTAAAATTATGCGATTGAATCGATTAAAAGCCCAAATAGGCTACAAGCGACGGTATATCAAAGGTGGCAAGCCATCACGGATAGCGGATAACGTGTTAGAGCGCGATTTTAAACCCGTTGCACCTAACACCGCTTGGGTAAGTGACATCACGTATATTCGTACTTATGAGGGCTTTTTATACCTAGCAACGGTCATCGATTTGTTTTCACGTCGCGTTGTGGGTTGGTCTATGGATAAAAACATGGATAAACATTTAGTCATTCAAGCTTTACTGATGGCAGTTTATCAACGACGGCCTAAACACTCAGTTTTAGTGCATAGCGATCAAGGCAGCCAATATGGCAGTGCTGATTATTTATCGTTTATGAAAGAGCATAACTTGAAACCGTCGATGAGCCGCAGAGGCAATTGTCATGATAACGCCGTAGCAGAAAGTTTTTTTGCGACTTTAAAAGTAAGCGTAACAACAACCACACCTTGCGGTGTGGCTGCTGATCAATATGGCAGGAGTTGTTGCAGTCGCTCGTGGGTATTGGCTTTGGGCAGCTCAGTGAGCAAGCGGCATAGATAATCATACGGCTCTAGGCCATTGATTTTAGCCGTTTCGACTAGGCTATACATTGCAGCACTGGCTTCTGCGCCCGTTTCAGTATTGGCAAACAACCACGCCTTGCGTCCAATCACGAACGGTTTGACGGCGCGCTCAGCACGGTTGTTGTCGATATTAAGTCTACCATCGTCCAGATAGCGGATGAGCTTGGGCCACTGATTCAGGCTATACGTGATAGCGACTCCCAGTAAACTTTCTTTCGTGACACTCTCGCTTGATTTATCCAGCCAGCTTTTAAATTGTTCTAGCAGTGGTTTAGCTAGTGCTTGTCTGGCGTCATACTTCTTGTCAGGCGGTACGGTTTTTAATTTACTCTCCAGTGCATAGAGTTTCTGGATGTGGTTAAGGGCCACATCCGCTTTACCCGTTTTGCCTTTGCCCTGCGCTTTTTGGGCTTCGACGAACTTGCGTCGGGCATGCGCCCAGCAACCGACTAAGGTTGCGTCGGTTTTCTCATATCCGGCATAACCATCGACCTGCAGATAACCGTTAAAGCCGGATAAGAAGTCACAGGGATGTTTACTGCTGCGACTATCCTGATAATCAAACAGCACCAGCTTAGGGCCGGTACTTTTTTCTAAGCCACAGCCATATACCCACATGTAACAGGTGCTTTTCTCAACATCCAGCACATTGACGGTGGTTTCATCTGCCCACAGCACCGGCTGTTTCAGAAGCTCGGTTTTCATTAAGGCCAATAGCGGTTGCAGTTTTTCTGCACAAGTTATCAGCCAACGACTCATCGTTTGACGACTAAGCTCAATGCCGGCTTCATTAAACAGTTTTTCTTGTCGGTAAAGTGGCATCCCATAGTGCATTTTGCTGCTGATGATTTGCGCCAGTAAACTTGGCGTGGCCATACTCTTAGGGATAACCGCAGGCGGTACATCGGCAATCTTAATGTCGACCTTAGTGCCATTGGTTTCACACTGCCGGCAGCTGTATTTCAACCGGACATTTCTCAGCACACGGATTTGCGCGGGCACGAACTCAATTTGCTCACTAACCTCTTCACCCATTTGATGCAGGGCATGGCCACAGCAGACACAGGTTTTATCGTCAATGTCATGGATAACGTCAACGCGGGGCAATTCAGGAGTAATACGCGGTCGGCGTGGCTTGGCGGCTTTCTCAGCGCTCTCGGTCGTCTGAGTGTCTGGCTCTGTCGCTACGGACTCGTCTTCAATAAGCTGTTCGGCCTCATTTAAGACTTCGCCTTCACCTTCGTAGGTCTCGCTGCTGGGGCTAAATTTCTGGTACTTCTTCAGGTTATAGCGCTCCAGCAATTGCTGCAGCTTATCCGAGAGCTGCTGGTTAACCCGCTCTAGTTTAGCGATGCGCTTATCTTTTTGCGCCAGTTTGCGCTCAAGCTTTTGCGTCTGCTCAAGCAGCATTTTCTTGAGCAGTTCAACATCATCAGGTAAGGATTGAGGTATCTTTTTCATGGCCGTTATTGTAACGGCCAATTTGGCTAAGTGCTTGGTAAGATTTAGATTGTTTTGGATGCGATCTACAAGATTTATAGCCGATCGGCATATCAACCCACACTCTGGTAATGCAGCGGCTGGTGCGCGGTGATTTTTTGAATATCGACACCTTGCAACAGCCAATGCCATTGCTGCTCGCTAATAGACAACACTTTACCTGGCATCTGCCTTGGCCAGCGAAACGTGTCTTTTTCAAGTCGCTTGTACCACAGACAAAACCCAGTGCTATCCCAGTACAGCACTTTTAACCGAGTACGCTGCCGATTGCAGAACACAAACAACGCGCCGCTAAATGGCGAGAGCTGCATCTCTTGCTCGACCAGCAACGATAAGCCATTAATGGATTTGCGAAAATCGACCGGCTGTTTATGCAAATAGACCTTAAGCACATCGAGGAACATTTTCATGGTCAAAGTGCCCTGAGCAAGGCGGCTAACCAGAGTGCATCCGTCCCTGCTGGAAGTTGCAATTCCATATCACGCTTGCGTAGCAGGATATGCCGGGCCAGTGGCGAGCTTTGTGGTGCTAATTCAATGAAACCGGTGTCATCATTCTGATGAGCCAACAACTGGCGTTTACGCAGATTGAAATAGGTCGGGATAATCCCTTGTCGTTTAGCAAATGCCGTTTGAGTGAGGCCACTTTGGGCTTGCTCGGCGAATAAGGCCAGCCATTGTTCTTTAGTGCGTTTCATGATGATTACCCTGATAATTTAAAGTGGCAGACAGGGTAATGTTGATCAGTTAGGATAGGAATGTGTGGTTGGCGTTACGCTTACACTTAACGCTCAGCAACTCCCAGCAAACTCTTTCAATATTAATCTTTTCAAGCACTCGTTGTTTATCAGATTCGCTTTCAGGCTTAACAGAAACTGCATGATAAGAAGTGCCATTGGTTGAATCAATAGTAAACAACTGATCCGTTGTAATGATGATGGGTTCTTTAGTTTTGGGATGGGTAGGATGCTTAACCCCCAACATACTCGCCACTTTCTGCGTGTAGTTAAGAGGAAAGATAGGAAACTGCTCTCTTATATCAACGATGCTGTCAGAGAACTCAGCTAAATAGAAAAGCTCACTCTCAATTGAAGACATCATATGATGACTTCGGTGAGATTTTCTTCCAAAAATTATCGATCTAGTTCCGTGAGATTTTACATCTTGGATTCTAAGCCACGGCTTATAATCAGAGCCTTCTCCAATTCCATACTTATTTTTTAAGGCTCGTTGATAATCTTTAAAGGATTCAAGTTTTTTTCCTCGCGACATAACATTTCCTGATGTATTCCATTCAGAAAAGCATAGTACCAAAGGCCACTACGGGCAAACTTTATTGTCTGAAAATACTCTTACGGGCAAACTATTGTGCTTACGGGCAAACTTTATTGTCACTACACACACTTAACAATACTGCCCTGCCACCCAACCACTACTCCACGCCCATTGAAAATTATAACCCCCTAGCCAACCGGTAACATCGACCACTTCGCCGATAAAATACAAACCAGGTTGCTTTTTCGCTTCCATGGTTTTAGAGGATAACTCGTTGGTGTCAACGCCACCGAGAGTGACTTCGGCGGTGCGATACCCTTCGGTGCCATTGGGTTTGAACACATATTGCGTTAATAACTCATCGAGGCGGGCAATGCTCTTGGCGTTCAGAGCTTTTAATGGCTGGTTTTGAAACAACTGTAACTCCAGCAGCTTATCCACTAAGCGCTTGGGAATTAAGCGCGCTAAGCTGGTTTTTAACTCTTGCGCCGGATGCTGTTGCTGCTGCTCGGTTAAAAACTCGGTGACATCTTGGCCGGCAGCGAAATTAACACGCAGCTCGTCACCGGGTTGCCAGTAGTTAGAGATTTGCAAAATAGCCGGGCCGCTTAAGCCGCGGTGAGTAAACAACATATCTTCCGGAAACTGGGTGTCATTGGCCTCAGCCGTAACCGGAAGCGCCACACCGCTAATTTCTTCAAACACCGCTTTATCGCTGGGTTGCCACGTTAACGGCACTAAGCCCGCACGCACCGGCAACACCTTTAAACCAAACTGCTCTGCTAGCTGAAAACCAAAGGCGGTAGCGCCTAAGTTCGGCAAACTTAAACCGCCACTGGCGATCACTAAACTGTGGCACTGCCGCACGCCTTGCGCTGTAGTAAGTTGATACTGGCCATCCACAAAACTGACCTGTTGAATATCTTGTTGTAAGCCGATTTGCACGCCTGCTTTGTCGCACTCTTGCTGCAGCATCTCGACGATGTCTTTGGCGCTTTTGTCACAAAACAACTGGCCTAGGGTTTTCTCATGGTAAGCAATACCATATTGTTGCACCAGCGCGATAAAATCCCACTGGGTATAACGGCTGAGTGCCGATTTACAAAAGTGCGGATTTTGCGATAAAAAGTTAGCGGGGCTGGCATACATATTAGTGAAATTACACCGGCCGCCACCCGACATAATAATTTTGCGACCGATGCGCTTACCATTATCCAGCACGAGGGTTTTTCGGCCGCGTTTCGCGGCTTCAATAGCACAAAATAACCCGGCGGCACCGGCGCCAATAACGATAACATCCCACTGCTGCATCTTATGCCTGACCTTTGCTGTTTAATTGTTGCTGATAACCCTGCATCACATCATCCCATGCGGCAGCTTGCCAATGAAATACCGGCAATTTACCTAATTCTTTATTAAATGAGCGCAATAACCGCGCTAAGTTTTGCTCCGTCCACGGGCCTGCTGAGCGGCGCTGACATTTATCAAAATCAATTAACCACACCGTGCCGCTGCCATCTAACATGATATTGCGACAGTTCAGATCCGAGTGATACACACCCAGCTGATGCATACGAGCAATCGCCTTACCTACCGCTTGCCATTCGGCTGGCGTAAGTGGCCGTTGTTGTAAAATGGCGGCCAAGTCTTTGCTATCGGGGATCAGTTCAATGAGTAAATCAGCGCGGTATATTAAGCCGCTGCGCTGATAACGCGCGGCCACCGGCTTGGGTACGGCCAACTCTTGCTCGCGCATCCAAGCTAACAGCTGGTATTCTTGCATGGCGCGGCTATTACCCACTGATTGCAGCCAAAATTGATCATGCAACAGCTTACCGACTAAGCCACCACGGTAATAATGACGCAACACCAGCTTATGCTGCTGATGCTTAACAAAGTACGCAATATTGCGACCACTGGAACTGCCAATTACCGCGTTGTGTTGCTGCCACCACTGGCTATCAAATTGTGCGGCGCTAAGCGTTGAAAAAAAGTCGGGATCAAACCAGAAGGTTTCATGCCCTTGCTGGTGAACATGATGCGGCATGCTTGCTCCTATCAGCTGTGCAATGGCTTGCAGCGTGCGTGAAGTTGCACCTTGTTGCTGCAAGAAAAATACCTGTGCTCGCTGGCCTTGCGTTTGTCGCAAGGCACTGTCAGCAAGCAACCTTTGGCTATCGGCTAACAAGGCGGTAGCGTCTGACACGATACTCACCGCCGAGCGTTGTTGAAGCTGGCGGTAAGCTTCTTTAAAATTAAACACATGTGGTCCGCTTTGCACGGCTTTGGCAAAGCTGATGGCTTCCAGCGGGTTGTGACCGCCGCGAGGAATTAAACTACCGCCGATAAACACTAAATCAGCTAATTGATACCAACTGAGCAACTCCCCCATAGAGTCACCGAGTGCCACCTCAATATTCGCTTCGGGCAAGCGGTCGCTGCTACGCCGCCACAAGCTTAACCCCGCATCCGTGACTAAGTCGGCAACCTTGTCAAAACGTTCCAGATGCCGTGGCACTAGCATCAACAGTAAATTTGGAAATTGCTGTTTTAAGGCGGGATAAAGCGCCAGCAACTGTTCATCTTCACCCGCATGCGTACTACCGGCCACCCACACTAAGCGGTTTGCCATTACCGGCGCAAAACGTTCAACTAAGGCTTGTTGTGTAGTTGGCAAGGCCAACTCAAACTTTAAATTACCCGCCACCTGCAGCTCATTACGATAACCTAATGCCCGAAAGCGAGCGGCAGTAGCGCGGTTTTGGCACAACAACAAGCGAATATCCGCTAACAGGCTTTGGCTAACTTTATGAAAACGCCGATAGCCTTTAGCCGACTTAGCCGATAACCGCGCATTCACCACCACCACGGGGATGTTCGCATAGCGACAACCTGCCAGAAGATTCGGCCACAGTTCCGTTTCAACAATCACCACTAAGCGCGGTTGCACACAGCGTAAAAAACGCCCCACTGCGCCAACATAGTCAAAGGGTAAGTAACAATGCTGCACACTATCACCAAACCGCTCAACTATAGTGGCACTGCCGGTTGGCGTGGTGCAGGTTACCGTAATAGGTTGTGTGGGATAACGTTGCTGCAACTGGCGGATCAGTGGGGTGGCGGCAATCACCTCACCAACCGACACCGCATGCACCACAATACCGTGAGGTTTTAGCTTTAAGGCAGCCAGTTGCCAGCTAAACCGCTCAGTTAAGCGCTGCCGATAAGCAGGATCTTTGCGCGAACGCCAAAGCAAATAAAGTAATAGCGGCAACAGCAGCAAATACAGGAGTAGCGAGTAGATCAGCCTAAACAAATCAACAACCCTTTTATAAAGCCATTCATGGCGCTAAAATCACTGCCAACGGTGTCGTCAGCCTTACGTGGCCTGACCTAAACGCTGTTAACGGCAACCTTAGTAACGGCTTTTGCCAAAACGGCAAATAGTATACCATGCGGTTATCTAGTCCGCTGCGCTTGCGCGCCACCCTTGTTGATGAGCCGTTATGAAAATTGTCCATATTATTCTCACCCACAGTTTTGCAGGTAGCGAGCGTTATGCGGTCGAACTGGCCAACCTACAGGCCGAACAAGATCATGACGTCACCCTGATTTTGCATCAACGCGGCGCTGAACAACGGGCTAATGCCATTGCCCATCGGGTTTCGCCTAAGGTTAACCTTAAATTGGTTAGTGGCATGAAATTCCTCGCGATCTTTCGCGCGAAACGCCTGCTGAAACAGTTAAAACCCGATGTGGCACACGCGCACCTTAGTGCTGCCTGTCGGGTATTACAAGGTGTGCCCGGTTTGTGTCTACGCGTAGCCACTTTACACATTCATTATAAAAAACAACAGCATGCTAAGCTTGATGCCTTAATCGCTATCGCCCCTTGGCAAATGGCGGCCATTCCTCTGCCGCTGCGTGAGCGCACGGTGCAACTCGATAACTGGTCAGCCGCCAAAAGTGTACCGATGGATGCGCGGGAACGCTTGCGCCAAGAGCATGCGATTGGCCCTGATGATGTCGTGATTGGTACTTTGGGTCGGGTAGAGCAAAGCAAAGGCCAAGAGACCTTATTACAAGCCTTTAGCCTCGCGAATATCCCCAATAGCCGCTTAGTGATTGTGGGTGAGGGCAAACATTGGCAGCAAATACGAGATAAAGCGCCAAGTACTGTGATTATGCCAGGCTTTAGTAGCGAACCTCAACAATGGCTCGCTTGCTTTGATCTGTTTGTCAGCACCGCCCGCAGCGAACCCTTTGGTTTAGTCTTTTTAGAAGCGATGCATGCTGGTTTACCCATTGTTGCCACCGCCTCAGAAGGCGCAAAATATTTACAACCGCTGTTTGCTACCGAATTAGTACCGATTGATGATGCTGAAACCTTGGGACAGCGCATCAAAGAGCAGCTTACACAGTTGCAGCGCCGCCAATATCCGATGCAGCGGTTTGACCCAGCCGCTAAAGCTGCTGAAGTGTTAGCTTTTTATCAGCAACAACTGGCCATACAGAATACAGCGAAAAGCTAAGTTTGACTCTATAGTATATGACTAAACCGCAATGGCGTTGCCGCACGCCAGGTTAGCAGGCTAGTTTGATAACCGCGTACTGCCACGGCTATTCGGCCATTTACGGGCACGCAACAACGCCTTAGGGCCGTAAGTTTTCAGGTTATGCCATAAATTGGCAACAATAAATTCCAGCCGTCGCCAGTAAAACACTGACCGCTTGACCTGATCATTTTGCTTACCGGCTATGGTGCTATCAAAACCCAGATCCGGTTTAAAGATCAGCGGCCACAAGCCCATCGCCTGAAAGCCTAATTGCCAACTATATTGCATGGCAACATCTACCGGCCGCCCAAAAGGCACTTCTCGCTCTAACAACAATTTAGCGCCAGCCAAGCTCACCGCTTGTGCCACAGCCGAGATCGGATTCTTCTGAAAATGCACCAACTGAAAAGGCGTACCGGGGGAACTGGCTATGATTTTTTGTTGTTTATTTGGCATGGCCAGTTTTAATAAATGCCAGGGTGTTGGCACGGCCGCAATAGCCGACAATAAAGCGGGTAAATCGCCATCCACCAAAAAGTCATCTTCGAGGATCAAGGCAAAATCGAGCTGCTGAGCCACAATTTGCTGCCAGCAACGAATATGGCTAATAAAAGCGCCCTTTTCACCGGCTTTTAGCGTTTTATGATGTAAGCGTTGGTTGGCGCTGGCAGAGTAATATTGCGCAATGTCGGCTGCCGACATCACCCGGCCATCGGCCGCGTCAATGCGTTCTACAGGCAGATCAGGCCATTGCGCGAGCTGCGCTAAAGCTTGCTGGTAGCGCTCGGGTGAGCGCGCCAGATTGATAATGAAAATTTTATAGCGCATTAGCGAAACTTACTGCCACATATCCTTAACCCACTGCACTGGCAGCACGCGTCGATACCACTTGCCACTGATACCTGCGACGGCATCCGGCGGATTAGGTTTACCATGGAAAGCAACAATTTTCGCCCCTTTCGGGATCACGGCTGGCTTAAACCAGTTCATAATGCCTTTTGGCAAACAGTGTCGTTTAAAGCTTACGCACCAACCTTCAGGCCAGTATTGTAATTTGCCTTGTTTTGATAGGTTTTGCGTCACGAACTCTTGTTCATTGCGCACCTTCGCCAATTCACGTTCTTTGTGGTTTTTCAGTAAATCAATCAAGTCGCTGTGGGCACCTATCTCGTAACGATAAACCGAAGTATTACCGGTATCGTCTGATTTATCCCACTCTTTGATCACGTAAAACTCGCCTTTAGGCTGGAAGAAACAATCAATGTTGTCGACAATCACAACATCTAAATCGATAAACAACGTTGGCCCCGTTAAGTCATATAACGGATCTGCAAAGCTGGTAACTTTTAACCAACCATGGCCAAAACTCCATGGGTGACGTTCATCAAAGTCTTTAAAACCCACAGCCGGGATATCTTTTACTTCAATATGGCTGTCGATACCAACAGCGTCGTCGGTTAAGCAAATGAAGCGAAACGGCAAGGTCAGATTACGACTCACCATCGAATGCAGCTTATTGACGTAATCAGGGCCATACTTTTTGCCCCACTTAATACACAGTACATTTACTGTTGTCATAAATTCCTCAGATCCACTCTGTCTACATGCGCAGTTAGCAAGCTACTATGCTTACGGAATAAGGTCAAATACCTCACTACACTCTCATACTGCCTATGATAACCGTTAAGCGACCTTGCTGCGCTGCTTTTTCTAAACGGTACTGGCATAAAGGTGATGGATTGACGGGAAATCGCGCAGGTGTAACTGACTCGCCCTACTCAACCGCAGTTTTAACCTCTTCAAAAGCAAAACGCGCAGCTCAATGGCTACGCGTTTTACGCTGAGACTTAAAGTGCAGCGAGCACCGTTTCGGCTTTACTGACTTCAAAGCTCTTTGGTGGTTCAACATTAAGCAGGCTTACTACGCCGTCATCGACGATCATGGCGTAACGCTCTGAACGAACACCGCCAAAATCACCGGTCTCCATGGTTAAACCTATTGCTTTATGGAAACTGGCACCGCCATCGGCTAAAAAGGTAATTTCTTCTGCATTTTGGCTGTCGGCCCAGGCTTTCATCACAAATGCATCGTTTACGGCAATACAAACAATAGTATCAACGCCCTTCGCTTTAATTTGATCCGCCAGCGCAATATAACCAGGCAAATGTGCTGCTGAACAGGTTGGCGTAAAGGCGCCAGGTACGGCGAACAACACCACTTTTTTACCAGCGAACACATCGCTGGTGGTTGGGCTTTGCATACCTTCTGCCGTTAATTGCGCAAAAGTCACTTCGGGTAATTTATCGCCTACTTTAATCATTGTTATATCCTTAGGTTATGGCTTGTTTAATATAAACATCAAAACGGTTATTTTTACCTTTTACCACCAGTTGCGGCTCGCGCTGAGCCAGCACTTGCGCATAGCCCGGGCGTTTTACCACAACACGATACTTCGCCAAGGCCAACGCCGGTTCTAACAGGGCATCCGCATCGGTATCACTGCCTACCACATCATGAAAGGCACGCATTTCTTTTTTAACTAGCGCAGATTTTTCACGCGGTGGAAACATCGGATCAAGATAGACGACATCGGCCGTGGGCAAGCAGGTTAACGCTTGTAGCGCTGGAGCAAAATGTAGCTGCATTCTACTGGCCAACTCGGCCGTGCTGGCATGCGCAGCCGCGCGCTGCAGGCCATTGTATAATAGTGCAGCAACCAGCGGGTTGCGCTCAACTAAGGTAACATGTGCGCCGACATTCGCCAGCACTAAGGCATCACGCCCCAAGCCGGCAGTGGCATCAATAATCTGCAAATCGCGCTTTTTATGCAGGCCACAAGCTTTGGCGATGCCTTCGCTTTTGGCGCCACCATGTTGACGGCGATAAGTCGCGGCTGCACTGGCAAAATCGACCACGATATCACCCTGTTTCGGCATGTCGGTGTGTCGAAGCACTAACTGCTGCTCAACCCAACGTAGATGCCAACCCGTCGCGCTATCGCTTAAGGTTAAACCAAAACGTTGCGTTAACTCGGCCGACAACTCAGCGGGCAAGTCAGTAATAAGTAACACCGCACTCATTGCTGCATACCGGCATAATTTTCGCCGACACTGTAAGACACGATTTGACTGATTTCTTGTAAACTCAGGCCACTTTGTTGCTGCCAGTCGTTAAATTGTTGCTGGATCTGCTGTTGGCTGCGTTTACTGCTAATGCCCCCATCAAATACCCCATAAGCTTTTAAATAGGCTTCAACATCTTGGGTTAATAAAAAGGTGTCTTTACCCAAGGTGCGCAAAGCGTAAGGCCCGGTATTGCCACCTAAGCGTGCGCCGTGTTTTTTTAAATAATTCCACAGCCCAATAATATCAGCGCTTGGCCAATCAGCCACAAAGCGCGCAAAGCTGCCGTGTTGCTGCTGCACGTGATAAATCATCAATGCATTATCACGGATAGTAAAAACCTTATTTAAGTTGCGAATAATCCGCGGATCTTGCGCTCTTTTTTCCAGCATTTCGTCACTTAGCAACAACATTTTTTCGATATCAAAGTCGAAAAACAGCTCACAAAATGCGGGCCATTTTTGCCGCACTACGCGCCAAACAAAACCAGATTGAAAGACTTTTTTACTAAACTCGGCTAAAAACACACTGTCGGGCAATTGTGCGATAGCCTTGTTCGACAAGGGTTTACCCACTAACGCCGCCAAGGCTGCTGCGCCGCCCTTACGCTCTTTTGCGCGTTGCAGAATGTCACTAAATTTTTCTACCTGACGCACTCAGCATCCCCTTTACCGCAGCGAAGCGTTAATCTTTGCTGCTTACTGCGTAAGTTCTTTTACCAACTCACATTGGCCATTATTTAATTGTACTTGGGGTTTCATCACCACCGAGCAGTCAGACATCATGCCCTTGCGCATATTTTCAGCTTCGACCGCTTGATTATAGGCACTAATTTTTTTCAGCAGGACACTTTCATCACGCCCCTTGGTCGAAACAGCGATATACTCCGATGGCCCACCACAAGATTTATGCCCCAACCCTATTACTAAGCATTGCTGCACGTTATCAGCGCTTTTATCTCGTGTCAGTTGTAACACCTCAGCGCGTAATTGCCCAACATCGGCCAGCGCCATCGTTTGTTGCTGTTGATGCGCACGCATGGCTTTCACGGGTTCGGTTTGTGGATCAATTTGCTCCACTAAGGGCGCGGGTGCAACCCGTTCAGCACTGTTACCAACCGGTTGCTGACACGCTAACAGCGGCAAACAACCTAGTAGCAAGACGAGTTTTTTGGCATGCAACATAATGTTTTCCTTTTTTCATTAAGCCAGCCTTAGCTGGCAATCCCCATATGTCGCAATAAGGCTTCGTTAGAGGGCTCGCGGCCTCGGAAACCTTTAAACAACTCCATGGGTTCGGCACTGCCACCGCGCTCTAAAATCCATTGTAAAAAGTCTTGCCCGGTAGCGGCATTAAATACCCCTTCTTCTTCGAAGCGGCTAAAGGCATCGGCGGATAATACTTCTGCCCATAAGTAACTATAGTAGCCTGCCGCGTAACCACCGGCAAAAATATGACCAAAGCTATGTTGAAAGCGATTAAAGCGTGGCGGCATAATCACCGACACCTCGGCGCGCACTTCATCCAGCAACTGTTGCACACGGCCCCCCTCGGTTGGGTTGAATTCGGCATGCAAGCGCATGTCAAACAAGGCGAACTCTAATTGTCGAATCAAAAACAACGCCGATTGGAAATTTTTCGCGGCCAACACTTTGTTTAATAGGTTTTCTGGTAGCGGCTCACCCGTTTCATAATGGCCTGAGATCAGCGCTAACGCTTCTGGTGTCCAACACCAGTTCTCTAAAAACTGACTGGGTAACTCTACTGCATCCCAAGCGACACCATTAATACCCGCCACGGCAGCCGCATCAACTTGGGTTAACATATGATGTAAACCATGACCAAACTCATGAAATAAAGTAATCACTTCGTCATGCGTAAACAGCGCAGGCTTGCCACCTACGGGTTTATTAAAGTTACAGGTTAAATAGGCCACCGGGGTTTGTAACTGACCGTTGGGTAAAACACGTCGGCCTTGGCAATCATCCATCCAGGCGCCACCGCGTTTTTTACTACGGGCATACAGATCAAGATAGAAACTGCCACGCAACGAGCCATCGGCAGCAAACACATCATAAAACTGCACATCAGCATGCCACACATCCACGCCAGCACGCGGTTTCACTGTAATGCCAAACAATTTATGTAATACGGCAAACAAACCCGGTACCACTTTTGTAGCCGGGAAATAAGGGCGCAACAGCTCATCAGAAACGGCATAACGCGCTTCTTTCAGCTTGTCGGCATAATAAGTGATATCCCAAGCATGCAACTCAGCCACGCCAAATTGTTCTTTGGCGAATTGGGTTAACTCGTCTAAATCGCGCTGCGCTTGTGGTTTAGCGCGACCCGCTAAATCCGTTAAAAAATCTAACACTTGCTGTGGCGACTCTGCCATTTTGGTCGCCAACGACTCATCGGCGGCATTAGCAAAATCTAGCAGTTTCGCTAACTCATGTTTTAGCGCCAGGGTTTCTTCAATTATTGCCGTGTTATCAAACTGGCCCGCGGTTGGGCCTTGCTCTGAGGCGCGCGTGCAATAGGCGCTGTATAACTCTTGGCGCAGTGCCTGATCGTCAGCGTAAGTCATCACGGCGATATAACTCGGGAACTCCAGGGTAAACACCCAGCCGGTTAACTCACGCTGTTCCGCTTCTTCTGCCGCAGCCAGTTTAGCATCTGCCGGTAAGCCCGCTAATTGTGCCTCATCAGTAACGTGCTTGAACCACGCCTGAGTGGCATCTAAGGTATTATTAGCAAAGCTTGAGCTTAAATCAGATAAACGACTTTGAATTTCGCCATAACGCTGTTTCTTCGCTGCCGGTAAGCCAATGCCTGATAATTTAAAATCACGCAGGGCGTTGGTGATGACTTTTTGCTGGGCCGCCGTTAACTGTGCGAACTCAGCACTATCATGTAACTGCTGATATTTTTGATATAAGCCCTCATGCTGACCTAACCAGGTACTAAACTCTGACAACAGCGGCAAACAACTTTCATAGGCTTCACGCAGCTCTGGGCTATTGGCTACAGAATTGAGATGCGACACTGGCGACCACAATTTGCCCAGCCGATCGCTGTCTTGCTCTAACTCAGTAATCAGGCTATGCCAACTCACATCTGCCGCGGCAACCACACGTTCAACCGCAGCTCGCGCGCTGGCAATGGCATGCTCAACGGCAGGCTTTATATGTTCTGGTTGGATAGCGGAAAATGGCGGTAAGTCAGTGAAGGTTAACAAGGGGTTAGCTTGAACGGCGGCAACAGATGCAGTTGTCATAAGAGCAGTTCCTTTAAATAAGCGAGATGTATGCTATGTTGGGGTTTTGGCTCTGGTTGTCAAGGCGTTAACCGCAAATTGCCGGCATTAGCTTGTAATCTGTGGCTTAACCCCTTATATCTGTCAGCAATCATTTTTGCATTATAGGTTTAGTTATGTCTCGTCATTATGATTTTCTCGCCATTGGTGCCGGTAGCGGCGGTATTGCTTCAGCCAATCGCGCGGCTATGCGTGGCGCAAAAGCCGCCGTAATAGAAGCAAAAGCGGTGGGGGGCACCTGCGTTAACGTGGGCTGTGTGCCCAAAAAAGTCATGTGGTTCGGGGCACATATTGCAGAAGCCATAAAATACAGTGCAAGTTATGGCTTTGATTTAAAGCAACAAGGCTTTGATTGGGCCACTTTAGTGAAAAATCGCGAAGCCTATATTGAACGTATTCACGGCGGCTATCAGCGTGGTTTTAGCAGTAATGGGGTTGAATATATCCAAGGTTTCGCCCGCTTTATTGATAAAAATACGGTTGAAGTGAACGGTGAGCAGATTACGGCCGACCATATCACTATTGCGGTTGGCGGTCGTCCAACCAAACCGCAGATCCCAGGTGCCGAGCTGGGTATTGATTCTGATGGTTTTTTTGCCTTAACCACTCAGCCTAAAAAAGCGGTTGTGGTAGGTGCGGGCTATATCGCGGTGGAAATTGCCGGTGTATTACATGCACTGGGTACTGAAACGCATTTATTAGTGCGTGGCGATCGGCCGTTACGCAGCTTTGATACTGACATTACTGATGCCTTACTCAGCCGCATGGCTCAAGACAAATTACCATTGCATACGCATAGCAATGTTCAAAGCGTGGAAAAACAACCTGATGGCTTATTAAGCCTATCGCTGGAAAAAGGTCAAACTATTAAAGATGTTGATTGCTTAGTTTGGGCCATTGGCCGTGAACCGACCACCGATGCCATTAATTTAGCTGCGGCCGGTGTTCAAACAGATCAATATGGTTTTATTCGTACCGATAAATACCAGAACACCAATGTCCCTGGCATATATGCGGTGGGCGATGTCACAGGCGAAGCGCAACTTACGCCGGTAGCAATTAAAGCAGGCCGCTTGTTAGCTGAAAGGCTCTTTAACCCGGCCTTGCCTGATGCACATATGGATTTCTCGTTAATTCCTACCGTGGTATTCAGTCACCCGCCAATTGGTACTATCGGTTTATCCGAAGCCGATGCGATAGCCATTTACGGCAAAGAACAGCTGAAAATCTATCGTTCTGGTTTTGCCGCCATGTACAACGCTATTACCCCACACCGTGCACTCAGTAGCTTTAAACTGGTTTGCTTGGGCGCTGAAGAAAAAATCATTGGTTTACATGGTATTGGTGAAGGCATGGATGAAATTTTACAAGGCTTTGCTGTCGCCATAAAAATGGGGGCAACTAAAGCAGACTTTGACGCCACCGTTGCGCTGCACCCGACCAGTGCCGAAGAATTTGTTACCATGACAGGTTAGTGTAGGAAAAGAATCTTACACACATAAATAAATCTGGAAAACAACCAATCACTGTCTACACTTGCTAGACAGTGATTTTTTTCAGGATGATTTATGGCTTATCTCGTACACTCGGACAATGTGTTCAAACAGACTGAATTACAAAAACTGGAGGATGATTCATTCGATTGCAGACCAATTAAAGGCAATATCGGTTCATTACCAACTTTATTTACACTTGATGGCAAATTTAATCACGAAGCTAATAGTTACTTCTTCTACCTCAAAGCCATCAAGCAAGCAAAAGACCTTTCCCCCTGCGCCCAAGCACTGAATGCCTATTATCGATTTCTGGACGATGAAGGTATGTCCTGGGATTACTTCCCACCGGTGAAGCGTTTAAAACCAACGTATCGTTACTGTTCTCACTTACGCAAGCAGATAAAGGATGGGGAAATTGCACACAGCACAGCCAGTATCCGAATGAATCAGGTGATTAATTACTACAAATGGTTACTGTATGAGGGATATCTAAAGATCAATAGCGAAAAAGAAGCGCCGTTTGTTGTTGAGTATACGTCTATTCAAACCACAGGAATGCTTTCTCATATCTCACCATCTTTCATCGTGCAAACAACCGATCTAAGAATTAAAGTACCGAAGGATGCCAGTACCAACAACATCAGACCTTTAATGCCTCTCAGTAAAGAGTTTCTGGATATCCTTACATCCTACTTACCAAAAGCCTCCGAAGAATTGCGTCTGCAGGTCCTTATCTCTATCGACACAGGACTACGAATCGGAGAAGTTGCCACGCTTTCCCTCGATGCATTAGATACCGCAACCCCTCTTGCAGAAAGTGAACATAGATACGAGTTACGCATTTCTCCTCAACTTAACGGAGTACAAACCAAATACGGTAAAGCCAGGCGCATTGAAATTTCAGCCCAATTGTTGTCTATCATAAATGAATATCGCACCTCTGAGCGCCGTCTAAAACGCGTCTCCAAGCTTGATATCAAACTTGAAAATCTGGTTGACTCGGCACTTACTCTTAATCAAAAAGCCAAAGAGGCACTTGAATTGTGTGTGCTTCATGAGCCTTTGTTCATTAGTGAGCAAGGCAATCCCGTCTCAGGAAAGTCTATTGAAGCGCGATGGACGGACCTAAGAACGATGATTAGAAAAAACTATCCTACATTTACCCATCGCTTTCATGATTTACGGTCAAGTTATGGAACATATCGCCTAAATGACTTACTCGAAGCTAATCTACCTGTTGTTGATTGTATGGAACTGTTAATGGGCTGGATGGGCCACAGACATGAAGCAACAACATGGAAATACCTACGTTTCTTGAAGCGAAAAGAGACCTTTAAGGTGAAATTTGGCATTCTTGACAGCATCATGCATGAAGCGTTAGGCGGTGGCAATGAGTGAGGTAACATACCTAAGTGGTTGGAAAGCTGAGCTATGTATTATGTTAGACACAGATTACAACGATCGAGCAGACTTCAATCGCCTTTTAGTCAAAAATGTTCCTTCAACTGAAGACTTGCAAAAAGGTGGCATATTTGAAAATGCCAACCGGGAATTGCTTATCCTCAGACTAAAACAAAGATTTGATGACTTTATTGAAGAAGGGGCTAGTCATAAAACTCTTCACCAGCAGTTTAGTTTAATTTCTCGTTATCTTCGTTGGTGTGACAAGCACGATTTGCCTGTTTTTACGCAGTCCTCACTTGAAAGCTATTTATCGGCCATGGACAAGTTAGTAATGCTAGGCAACATCAAAAGTTCTACTTATTGTAGGATACGTTCTCAGTTTACTACACTTTTCACTAAATATCTTGACTTACCCTATTCTTATTTTGATTACGTGGTTTTAAGAGACAAGAGTGATTCTGAACCTTTTGAAGCCTACACACGAAGCGATTTAAATCAACTTCTACCGTTTTTAAGACAACTGTTTAAGCAAACCTATTCACAGTTTATTGTCGAGCCTGAAAAATACTTTAACACCCCTAAAAATGCACCCGATATGACTTTTTATTGGCAAGGTCAGCAGCACCTATTATACGCAGGCATTACTAAAATGATGTGTGCTGCAACTTACTTATTGGCATACTATACCCACGCTAATACAGGAGAATTATTTAAACTAAAGCATCCTCATAACGCATCGATGACAATAAGCGAGACATGGTTCACTATGCCAGCTTTTAAGCGTCGCGCTTTTAAAACTATACAGGTTGAAATGGGCGGTCATGAGCTGGGAATCCCTAAATATGCGTTAGATTTTTTCAACAAATTACTCTCGGCGTCAAAGCTTATTGATCAAAGTGAAAATGCAACATTACTTCAAACTATCATTCTTAATAAAAGAATTACCATTAAGAGCGGCATACTCACATCTTTCTTAAGATCATGGGTCGATAGTAACTTTAACTTTACTGATAAAATAGGTCGGCGCTTGCGCCCTGTTGTGAGTCGCTTTCGTGAAACAGGCGCACAATTAACTGCATACCATCAAAGTGAATTGGCCAATGAAGTTCTACTTAATAACAATCGTAGCACTCGAAGCAGGCATTACAGCGCAGGCAGCAAAATCGCCAATAACGGCATGATGCAAGATGTGATGGCGATCCGTGAAGAGCAAGTAAAGAGCAAGGTTAACACTAAGCAAGCACAGGAAAACCTAAATATTAAGGTTTTGGTTATTGAAGCGGAATACAAAGTTAATATCCCCAATTTAAGTCGTACAATCAATGGGGCAAGCTGTGCTGATCCATTCGGTGAGAAGTCAGAGAAATATACCAAGCAAGCACAATCGAGAGGATTAGCGCGAGAGGGCGAACGATTAGCTTGCGCAGATCTCTTAGCGTGTTTTGGGTGTCCACATCAAGTTGTCGTCCAGTCCGTAGTTGATATTTGGTGTCTATTGTCTTTTAAGGCATGTATTGAAGAGTCATTATACTTACATCTGGATTCTAGCCATTATCGCAGTAACTTTGAAGTCATCATTCAATTTATTGAAGAAAAAATACTTCCAATAATTAATAACAAAATACTCAAAAAGGCCGAATCCAAACTTAATGATGAAGGCTATCATCCAGCTTGGGGTGACACTGAAGCCATCTTAAAGTTAATTCCTAAAATATGAATTGAGGAACAATAATGGACACGTCAAAACTTTATTTAGCTGATTTTCCAGAGGAACACAAACTCAAAAATATTGATATTGTCTCGCTCTACCATGAGAGACGTTTTGATGAACTGGATTCGGTAGTTATTTGTAAAGATAGGCATGGTCAGATAATTTCATTTTTTGGCGAACATAATTGGGATTGCTTTCCATTTTCACGAAGGAAAGACAGAAACAACCTAGCCACAAATGAGTTTTCAAACAATCCTGAACTGCAACGCGAATTAAAACTAATTACTTTTGGCTGGCTTTTTAATATAAATAAAAAAAAGAAAAAAGCCGTAACGTTTTCGTCGGTTTTATCACGACTAGACAAAATGAAGATTGCCTATCGTTTCTTAAATGATCACAATTACACCACCCTTCGAGAGCTCTCAAAACCAAGCCTATGGCAGGCATTTGAGGCTTATCTGACAGATCAAAACTATACGCAAAATACAATTCAAAAAGTTTTTGTTGCGATAAACTCAGCGATACATGCTGAGTCCTGGCACAAACTAGCATTGGGCTTTAGCAAACAGATTAGGTCTAACACAGAGTCAGAGCGACTGAGCAAAAAAGAACCACAACAAACGCTGGCGATACCTGAGCGCTTATGTGATGCGATTTACGGTAAAGCGATTGCACTGATTGAAGGTGCTTATCCTTACTGTCAACAGATTGTTGATACCGAAAAAGCACTGCAAGCCAACTACATGGAAGGCAGACGCATTATCGATGACAAAGTGAAAAGAGGCGGAAAATTTACCTTCATTAATAAAGATGGCAGTATCAACAGCCAAAAATTTGCAACCTCAATTAAAGGCTATACACCGCAACCATCTAAGGAAATAATTGCACCTTTAGCAAAACTTCTTCCTGAGATTGAACTTTCAAATGCCATTGATTTTCAGCGCTATTTGAGTAATTTAATAACGGCCAGTTACATAGTCTGTGGTGGGTTTAGCGGAATGCGCGACTCCGAGTTGAATAAACTTACCCCACACAGTTATTACAAAGACAGCTTTGAAGGTCGTGATTATCACATGTTGCAATCACACACCTTTAAACTGGGTGAAAAAAGAGAAACGTGGGTCACGGCTGCATCATCAAAAATAGCCATAGAGCTAATGTCAACTCTGACCGAGCATTGGCGAAATGAAGTCGTTTATCCCGACGATAAATATACAAATACCCTATGGGTTAACCAAAAAGCTCGTTCAGTCCCTCCTGTCACAATTACACATTGGAATCTGCGTTTAAAGAATTTCTGTCGGCAATTTGGTTTCATTGTTACCGAGGCAGACTACCAAGAGTGCCTTGAATCTAACCCTCGCTCACTGTCGCTAATTGAACATTTTGTGAAGATAGGTCAACCGTGGCCCTTATGCACTCACCAGTTTAGGCGTACCTTAGCGTTTTACTGTATCAAGAACCGCTTGGGAACATTGGTGGCACTTAAACAGCAATTTAAGCACCTCTATCTAGCAATGACCGAGTGGTATACCAACGGTGGCAAACTGGCAAGCCTCCGCGATTTGAAGGTAGATGGTCAAATTATTAATTTACTTAACGCAATCAATGCAGAAACTACTGCCAATAAAATATTCCAGCAGTGGCACTCGGATGAAACACTGTCAGGTACACACGGTAAAGCCATCATGAAAATGCGTGGTGATGTGCCAACCATCTATAGTTCTTGGGAGGTAATATACAAAGCCGTTAAAGACGGAAAGCTCACCCTGCACGGCTCATTACATAGCTATTGTAAGAACGGATACGAATGCGATATGGATGGCGTAGTTGCACCTCAGTTTTGTGTGGACTGCAGCGCCGGCGGCAGCATTATTGATGAGCAGCAAGCGAAATGGTGGCAGAAAAAACACCGCAGCTTAACCGCTTATATGGCATCCGGTGAAGATATCTCTGTTAGTGAACGCAGTCATTATATAACCCAAATTCGTGCAGCAGAGCTTGTCATGGCCGACTTTAATATTCCATTTTCGGCTTTCGAAGCAGATTTAAGGACAATTGCATTATGAGTAAGAGTGAAAATACCCTTTTACTACTTGAAGCTGCTCTTGAACGCATTGTGCAAGGTAAGCCTAAACGCATACCGACCTTCCGCAAACTCAGCGTAAGAGCCGTTGAGGAAGAGGCAGATTTGGGGAATGGCAGCGGCTATTACTACCCTGAATTTGTGACGAAAGTAAAACAAGTCAAAGCCGATATTGCGGAGGCAAAGGGGGAATATGTACAACCTGAAATTCAATCAGTTCGAACTAAGCTAAATGAACAAAAGAGGATCAAAAATAATTTCAAAGAAAAGTACGAAGCTGAGAGAGCAAAGTTAGCGTTGTTTGCAGCTAATCAGCATCATCTTAACGATAAGCTGGTTCAAGCCTTTGCTCGTATCGACGAACTGGAATATGAGAATGCTGAGCTTAAAGAAAAACTGGCAGAAACTAATAGAAATAAGGTAACAGCTATTCGTCAGTAAAGCTGATCCATCAAACCTGTGGGCTTAAGCATTAATCGCAAGCTGGGGATCTTTTGTGATCCACAAAAAGAGCGTCTAAAAGCATTTTAGCGAAAGTGTGACATATCACACATTGAGGCGAGCTTAGAGTGAATTCCGGCCAGGTTACTGCGTGGTAGGACTAAATTACTCTCATATTTGTTGGGCAGTTATCACCGGCAGATTATGAAGAAAAAGCTAATCTCAACAAGGTTAATGAGTGTCTATGAGATTAGGGGAAGTCCACTGAGCCAGGCACGTCTGAAGGTGATAAGTTTGATACCTTGGCAAAGATGATCGAAGAGTATGATGATATTCATCACAAGCTCAACGAGTAATCCAGTGCCTGATTACTAATTGAATCGTCACTAAGTGCCAAAAGCAGACATTTTGGTTCATAGAGATAAGGCTGGTTTTTTAATAATTTAGACAGATTATTGATAATCTGATAAGCCACGACAGAAAGGGTCAGGTGATGAAGGTCATATTCACGGCTTACAAGATAGGGTAATGGAAGTTAAGAGCCAATTTAGAAATTATATTAACAACATAGATTATTCTTTCACGCCTTAACCAGCAGTTTGACTTTGAGTCTGACCCAACTGATAATTAGTTTATTAAAATAAAGCCACCTAAAGGTGGCTTTATTGATTTATTTCTTTTCAAACAACAACTCTTTTCCATTTTTATACACTGCTGCATATGACCTGTTTACTGTAATTCTCAATGGTTTATTTACAGCAACGAAATTAAAATAGTCAGGCATCATTAAGTATCCTTTGTAATTTCTGGCAAGCGCGTCATTGAAAAAATGACCGAATTCAATTTTAAATGTTACTATATAAAAATCTTCGCCATTTAAAGTTGTTTTACCTGCTATTGATAGCAAACCACCAAGCTCACAATATTTTGAAATATTGCTTGTGTCTTCAAAGAAATTACTATCCGGTATCTTTGGAAAGCCGGCTTTATCATAATCTCCATCTATTGATGAAAATTTGTATGAGTCTCTACAGGCTGTATCATCGAAGAAAATAAAGTCCGTGTTAAACAAATGACTTCTTCTTTTGTCATTTAGGGTAAATGAACCAAGCCATTTGAGATTTGGATAATCAGCAACGATTGACCCCTTTACCTTTTCGCCAAGAATTTCTTGCACAGATTTGAATATATTATTTTCATCAACAGATTTAACAGGTATTAAATCTACAATTGTCGGTTTCCAATCTACCTGTCTGTTCACACCTTGACTCAATGACTCATGCGCTATCACACCAAAAATACCTTGGCTTAATAAACCTATGCCCGCGTCAAAGGTTCTCATTCCCGCACCAATTCTGCCTGTATTAGCCTGAGTACCATCAGCAAAATCACGCATGCCATTACCTACACCTGCTGGCTGCGCCATACGAGCGACGTTTAGCGCTTCAGAAATGGAGTCGTCCCAAACGTAAGGTTTATCTGATAACACGTTTAACACAGGGTACTGACTAACAGAGCCTGAATCGCTGCTGGTGTTGGCGCAACTGGTCATTATTAAAGTGGTGAATGTAGCAAATGCGAATATGGCAATCCTTTTCATGGACATGTCCTTTATGTAAAATTTTATGATAATAAAAGCCTAATTAATGAGCAAGAGTAAATTTATTAAATTAATTTATGTAAATTTGAACGGGAATTATGCAAGTTGGGATACAGTAAACTTTTCAGCTGATGTCTGCTATTCGCTCATATCAGTCAGGCTATATCACCAAATTTCATTTCCTGCAGCAATTGAAACAGTTCTTTACGATTTTCATCTGTTAAAAGCAGGATGCGTGGGCACTGGCCTTCCAGTCTTGGGATTGGCGTATCCAACCATTCATTCATTAAAATAAGGTTGTAATTGAAAAAAATATTCAGCTCATCCAGCAGTTGCCATTCTGAAAACTCTGTGTTTTTTTGCATGTGGTTTCCGAAATTATTGTTAAGCTGATATCAGTTAGCTCATTTTGACTTTATCAGCTAACAAGAGCATTACTTCTTTTAAAGTTACACTCAATAACCATTAAACATCAGAAAAAATTGAAAATACTTTTTGACGGTACTGCCCCTGCAACCGGAATAACAGAGCATTATTTCCAATCTCTGAAGTATTGTCTGTGTTCTCTGACTGCGTGCACTTCCAATTATCAGCATTAAGAATGCTTGGAGCTTCGTAGCCTGAATTCGGCTCTTTCCCTCCTCGAATTTCAGAGGAACTGGCTTCTGTCGCCCCTCTTACTTTTTCAACCTTTAGAATTTTATCCGGTATATCTTGTTGCAGCCTTTCAGCAAATTCAAGAAGTGATGGTTCTGCAAATGAAAACAACCACCCGTGACCATTGACTATACCAGGAATTAGCCTTAGAACACGTCCCAAAACCTGCCTAAAAAATAGCTCTGTTCGTATCAAACTGAGGTGAGCGCATACTCGCAACCTTGGGATATCGGTACCCTCAGAAACCATACCAATACTAATAATCCATTGGGTTGTCATCGTTTTGAACATGTTGATTTTTTTATGGGCATTTGGATCTTTATAGCTCACAAGAATCGATGATTGACGAAAATCACAAAGAAGCATCTGAATCCTGACCGCCTCTTCAACAGAACTAGCAACGACCAGCCCCCCTGCATTTTCATGTTCAAGCCTAGCCCTTGCCAGCTGTTTTACTGCCGCAGACATTAAAAACATGAGTGCCTCATCGTTCCTAAGCACTTCAGAATACCTAAGTTCGGAATTTTTAATGGCTGAGCTCAGTGATTCATAAGTCTCATTAGCAACTTTCAGCTGATCATTATCAATAAGTGTGACCATGGGTCGACGACATACCCCGTCTCTTATTGCCTCTGCTATACCATAGCTATAGTCGCATTTGATTGTGTTATCTGGATCAATATAAGTTGCTAAAGAAATTTTAGTTGAATCAGAGCGCCATGGCGTCCCCGTCATTGATAGAATCAGGTTTGCATGTTGTCCAATCGTTAAAAGAACTTCTCGACCCCACGCATTTGCAAGATCAGGATCATCGCCTGAACAATGGTGAATTTCATCAAATACCACCAAAACCCGGTATTTTTCTAAAAATGACCAGTCAGCAGTTTTACTGCTCGCCAAATATTGATAACTGAATACGCCGCCGGCAGCGCCAAGTTGTCCATGCATAGGTCGATTTAATATCGAAGAAAATGTTGAACGCATACCATCCAGGACTGATATGGATGGCGCAAAGCAAACAACATAGTCAATAACCCCTTTACTAAATAACTCCTTTGCAACAGTGGCCGCCATCACTGTTTTCCCAGCACCTGGCGTAGCCAGAACAAAGAAGTGTTTTTGACCAGCAGAGAATCGATTTAAAGCCAGGTCAACACAACTAGCCTGCCAATGACGAAGTTGCATCGATTTTCTCCTTTAGCAGGTTTTCGACTGCGGTTAGACGGCCCTTAAAATGAGCAGCTCGAGATTTCGCATCGATGAACTTTTCTTCTAGGTAGTCTTTTAAATTTGGCAATTTCAGCGATAGATCTTGATATTCCTGAGCCTCAGCACTGGCTTCAGCGAGGGCTACACTGTACTCGCTAATAAGTCGGCTAACTTTTTCAAAAGGATTCTTCGGGTTAACAATCTCTTTTGGTGGTTCACTGATAAGGGTAATGGTATCTAAAAGTCTCAGGCCTTGTTCTGTCAGCGCGTAAAATTTTTCACTTTTATCAGACGTATCTTTTACCGCTTCAACAATCCCTTTTTTCTCAAGAACCCACAATGCCTTGTAAATTATCGCATTAAAGTGTTTCGTTGATTGGGAGTTAACTGCACCTTTGCAGAGACTTCTTAATTCGTTGAGAGTGAATTCATTAATTCCATTGCGCTTGATAAGCGCCAAAACTGTGTTGCGCACTGACATACTGCATTCCTGATAGTGACAAAGTGACATTCCCCTAACAAATACTTAGGATTCCTAAGTATACTATGCGAATGCAAAATTAGACAATCTAGGAATTAAGCTCTATCTCATGGAAATGCTTTGGAATTATCGTAAGCGTAACAACAACCACACCTTGCGGTGTGGCTGGTGATCAGTAAGGCAGGAGTTGTTGCAGTTGCTCGTGGGTATTGGCTTTGGGCAGCTCTGTCAGCAAGCGGCATAAGTAATCATACGGTTCCAGACCATTGATTTTGGCGGTTTCAACCAGGCTGTACAGCGCCGCACTGGCTTGTGCACCCGTCTTGGTATTGGCAAACAGCCACGCCTTGCGACCAATCACGAACGGTTTGACCGCGCGCTCAGCACGGTTGTTGTCGATATTTAATCGGCCATCACCCAGATAGCGGATTAGTTTGGGCCACTGATTCAGGCTATACGTGATAGCCACTCCCAGTAAACTTTCTTTCGTGACACTCTCGCTTGATTTATCCAGCCAGCTTTTAAATTGTTCTAGCAGTGGTTTAGCTAGTGCTTGTCTGGCGTCATACTTCTTATCAGGCGGCGCAGTTTTTAATTTACTCTCCAGTGCATAGAGTTTCTGGATGTGGTTAAGGGCCACATCCGCTTTACCCGTTTTGCCTTTGCCCTGTGCTTTTTGGGCTTCAACGAACTTGCGTCTGGCATGCGCCCAGCAACCGACTAAGGTTGCGTGAGTTTTCTCATATCCGGCATAACCATCGACCTGCAGATAACCGTTAAAGCCGGATAAGAAGTCACAGGGATGTTTACTGCTGCGACTATCCTGATAATCAAACAGCACCAGCTTAGGGCCGGTACTTTTCTCTAAGCCACAGCCATATACCCACATGTAACAGGTGCTTTTCTCAACATCTAGCACATTGACCGTGGTTTCATCTGCCCACAGCACCGGCTGTTTCAGAAGCTCAGCTTTCATTAACGCCAGTAGCGGTTTAAGTTTATCTGCACAGGTTATCAGCCAACGACTCATCGTTTGACGACTAAGCTCAATGCCGGCTTCATTAAACAGTTTTTCTTGTCGGTAAAGTGGCATCCCATAGTGCATTTTGCTGCTGATGATTTGCGCCAGTAAACTTGGCGTGGCCATGCTCTTAGGGATAACCGCAGGCGGTACATCGGCAATCTTAATGTCGACCTTAGTGCCATTGGTTTCACACTGCCGGCAGCTGTATTTCAGCCGCACGTTCCTAAGCACCCGGATTTGTGCTGGCACGAACTCGATTTGCTCACTGACTTCTTCACCCATTTGATGCAGCGCATGGCCGCAGCAGGCACAGGTTTTATCGTCAATGTCATGGATAACGTCAACGCGGGGCAATTCAGGAATAATACGCGGCCGACGTGGTTTGACGGTTTTCTCAGCGCTCTCGGTCGTCTGAGTGTCTGGCTCTGTCGCTACGGACTGCTCTTCAATAAGCTGTTCGGCCTCATTTAAGACTTCGCCTTCACCTTCGTAGGTCTCGCTGCTGGGGCTAAATTTCTGATACTTCTTCAGGTTATAGCGCTCCAGCAATTGCTGCAGCTTATCCGACAGCTGCTGGTTAACCCGCTCTAATTTAGCGATGCGTTTGTCTTTTTGCGCCAGTTTTCGCTCAAGCTTTTGCTCATGCTTGGCAAGTAGCGCTGTCTGCTCAAGCAGCATTTTCTTAAGCAGTTCAACGTCATCAGGTAGGGTATCTGGTATCTTTTTCATAGCCGTTATTGTAACGGCCAATTTGGCTAAGTGCTTGGTAAGATTTAGATTGTTTTGGATGCGATCTACAGGATTTATAGCCGATCGGCATATCAACCCACACTCTGGTAATGCAGCGGCTGGTGCGCGGTGATTTTTTGAATATCGACACCTTGCAACAGCCAATGCCATTGCTGCTCGCTAATAGACAACACTTTACCTGGCATCTGCCTTGGCCAGCGAAACGTGTCTTTTTCAAGCCTTTTGTACCACAGACAAAACCCAGTGCTATCCCAGTACAGCACTTTTAACCGGGTACGCTGCCGATTACAGAACACAAACAATGCGCCGCTAAATGGCGAGAGCTGCATCTCTTGCTCGACCAGCAACGATAAGCCATTAATGGATTTGCGAAAATCGACCGGCTGTTTATGCAAATAGACCTTAAGCACATCGAGGAACATTTTCATGGTCAAAGTGCCCTGAGCAAGGCGGCTAACCAGAGTGCATCCGTCCCTGCTGGAAGTTGCAATTCCATATCACGCTTGCGTAGCAGGATATGCCGGGCCAGTGGCGAGCTTTGTGGTGCTAATTCAATGAAACCGGTGTCATCATTCTGATGAGCCAACAACTGGCGTTTACGGAGATTGAAATAGGTCGGGATAATCCCTTGTCGTTTAGCAAATGCCGTTTGAGTAAGGCCACTTTGGGCTTGCTCGGCGAATAAGGCCAGCCATTGTTCTTTAGTGCGTTTCATGATGATTACCCTGATAATTTAAAGAGGCAGACAGGGTAATGTTGATCAGTTAGGATAGGAATGTGTGGTTGGCGTTACGCTTACGAATTATCTCACCCGTTCCCTAAACGCCTTAAGCTTGCGAGGCGAAACAAGGGGCTCACCCAGACGGAGTTGGGCATTCTTATCGGTTTTAACATCGATGTGTCGAGTAGTCGAATGAATCACTACGAGAAAGGCAGGCACATTCCAGACTTTGATACGGCAAAAAGAATTGCCGCGGAGCTCGACGTTCCAGTCGCATATTTCTATTGTGAATCCGAAGAGATTGCAGAGCTGTTATTGTCCTATCACAAGCTAACATCAGAACAGCAGCAACGCGTCATCGCGTTTATTCGTGAACAGAACGAAGCACCTTCTGAAGACTGAGTTGCCTTAGATATACGTCAGCTGATACGTATATATTCTTTTAATCCTTCAGATACCCATTTTATCCAGCATCTGTCCGTACCAAAGAAGCACCTCGCGATAGGACTTAAAATGCTGCTCATAGATATACTGAACGGTATTATCGATGCTGACCACGCTGATCCTAATACCTGTCTTAAACCGGCTAATTTTTGGAAGGGTTAACAAACTTCTGCCCACCCCATGCCAGGTTGCAAGAATATCTTTGAACTGATGCTCATTTACCAACCGCTCTTCCATCATTCGCCTCTCACATTATTAATGTGAATTAAATGTAGCATTTCGGTTTAAGATTTCCAGTTTGGCCGGATTTTTCGGCGCACCCGCTTCAAAGAAAATCAAAAATCGCTATACTGTATTTATATACAGCTTTTGGGTGTTGAGATGTCAGTAGAAATACTCGGGCAGGCTGAGCGTAATCAGCCTGCATTTTTACCGCTATATGGCGATTTAATTTCAGCCGGCTTTCCTTCTCCGGCGCAGGATTATGTTGAACAAACACTGGATTTAAATGAACTCTGCATTCGCCATCCTGCTGCTACCTTTCTGGTTAGGGTAAGCGGCGATTCAATGAAGGATAAAGGGATATTAGATGGCGATGTCTTGGTGGTAGACCGCTCTGTGAATGCTGTTCATGGCAGCATTATTGTGGCCGCTTTGAATCGTGAATTTACCGTAAAGGAGCTATGCCTTAAGCCGGTTAAGCAGTTACTACCTCATAATAAGGCGTATCAGCCTATTCCTCTAACCGAGCAGGATGAGTTTGAGGTCTTTGGTGTAGTGGTTAGTGTGGTTCGCAAAATGGTGTATTGATGAGCCCGTGTTTTGCCCTGGTTGACTGCAACAACTTTTATGCAAGCTGTGAAACGCTATTTCGTCCTGATTTGAAGGGGCGGCCGATTGTCGTGCTATCCAACAACGACGGTTGTGTGGTTGCGCGCTCGAAAGAGGCAAAGGCTCTGGGCATTAAAATGGGTGTACCAGCCTTTGAATTAAAGCGACTGTTTGAAGACGGCACGTTACTCGCTTATTCATCGAATTATGCGCTTTATGCCGATATCTCTGCCCGGGTGATGAGTACGCTTGAAATGTTAGCGCCGGCAGTTGAAGTCTATTCGATTGATGAAGCGTTCATTGATTTGACTGGCGTATCACATTGCGTCGATTTAACGGCATTTGGGCAATCTGTGCGACATACCATCCAGCAAAACATTGGCATCACGGTTTGTGTTGGGATTGCTCCCACCAAAACCCTGGCTAAGCTGGCGAATTATGCCGCCAAAAAATGGCACAAATCAGGTGGCGTGGTCGATTTAACGGATAAAACCCGGCAACGTAAACTGATGGCATTGTTACCTGTCGGTGAAGTCTGGGGTATTGGCAGTAAACTCTCTGCAAGGCTTAACAAACTCGGTATTCACACTGTTCTGGATTTGGCTGATTCCAGCCCCTCTTTTATCAAGCAGCAATGCTCTGTGGTTGAATCACGCATCGTAGCAGAGCTTAATGGCGAATCGTGCCTGGCGTTAGAGCAGGTTGCTCCCACCAAAAAACAAATTGTCAGCTCCCGGGCCTTTGGTGAGCGCATCACCTCAAAAGATTTGATGCACGAAGCTATCGCTGAATACATCAGCAGAGCCTGCCAGAAACTGCGTAAAGAAAAGCAGCAAGCCAAGCAGTTAACGGTGTTTGTCCGCACCAGTCCGTTTAGCGACCGGCAACGAGACCCATACTATGCCAATAGCATCACCACCTCCCTGGCACATCCCTCGGCTGACACGCGGGATTTTTTGTCAGTAGCAACGAAGCTGCTCGATAAAATCTGGAAAGACGGATACCGCTACGCCAAGGCCGGTGTCATGCTTGCTGATTTTTATGATGAAGGCGTATATCAAGTTGATTTATTTGAGCCTGCGCCTCCTGCCTATCAGAGCAAAGCGCTGATGACGGTGATTGATACCATCAATGCCAAAACGGGCAGCAAGGTCTGGTTTGCAAGCCAAGGCGCATCACAGGCATGGAGTATGAAGCGTGCGATGTTATCGCCGCAATACACAACGAAATGGACGGATTTACCGGTAGCCAAGTAAGTTCTATAAAATCACACATAATTGATTTAAGGCATAATTGCGCATAGTATTTCGGTTGAGGGTCCTGGCATATCACTGCAACCTGCAGACCACCAGGAACATGGGAATGGCCGGTCGATTTGATTGGCCTTTTTCTTTATTAAACTATGCCTACCGAGCTAATCAAAGCAAGACGCTTGTTCTTTTTTTACATAAGGGACGCCATGAGTTATACCGTTGAAATTACCAAGGACAACCTTATCCCAATTCCTGATACGCTCTGTGCTGAGCTAGGATTTACCGTTGGGGATATACTGGTTTGTGCGATGGATAAAGATCGTGCTGAAATCAGCATGAAAAAGCATAGCGACCAAACACTAACTGACGAACAGATCTCTGCTGCAGGAAATTTAACGCGTTTGGTAAGCCTTGAAGCTGCCAAGTGATTGCGGATGCAAGGCACTCCCTCAGGGCATTTTAAGGTAACAAGATGACAATCGACTGTTCGGCGACAATTAGGATGACCGGTTGACGACAATTATCTTGGCCGGTTGGGTGTCACAATAGGTACCTTGTTTTCTGTTCGGAGTTCAAGGTGCCTGGACAACATATCACCCAACGACAAGAGGAGCTGTATATGCAGCATCGCCAACAAGGCATGACTCAAGAAATCGCTGCCGCGAAGTCTGCCATTTCCACCCGAACTGCCCGACGTATTGAGCAGTCCAACACCTTACCCCGCGCTAAAGCTGATAGAGATTGGCGCACCCGCGAAGATCCACTGGAAGCTGTATGGGAAACCGAATTGGTTGTGCTGTTAAACGCCAAGCCCGAGCTCACGCCCATTACTTTGCTGGAGCATTTGCAGGCGCACTACCCAGACCAATATGACCAGCGAGTTCTGCGCACCCTGCAGCGGCGGGTTAAGCAGTGGAAAGCGCTACATGGCCCGGAGAAAGACGTCATCTTCCGCCAGCAAGCCCAAGCCGGTTTACAGGGCTTCTCCGATTTCACTCATCCTGATAGCCCGGTCACCATTAAGCAGCAGCCCTTTGCCCATTTACTGTATCAGTTCCGCCTCGCTTATAGCGGCTGGCGTTCAGTGACGGTGGTTCAGGGGGGTGAGAGTTATTCTGCCTTGTCTACCGGCTTACAGCGTGCGCTGACGCAGGCCGGTGGCTGTCCGGTAGAGCACCGCACCGATAGCCTCAGTGCCGCCAGAAACAACACACAAAACGTTTGGACAGATGCCTATCAGGACTTGTGCGAGCATTACAACATGACGCCGACAAGGAATAATTTAGGGCAATCGCATGAGAATGGCGTGGTGGAATGCGCTAATGGCTCATTTAAGCGCCGCCTGGCGCAGCACCTGCTGCTTCGTGGCCACAGTGACTTTGACAGTATCGAAGCCTATCAGGCCTTTATTGACCAAATCGTCGGCAAGCTGAACCAGCGCTCACGCAGCCGCTTTTTAGAAGAGCAGCAAGCCCTGCAGGCCTTACCGGAGTATGGTGCTGTTGATTACACCTTACTGAGCATTAAAGTCACCCGTAGTGCCACCATCGAAGTGCGTCGTGTGGTGTACAGCGTGCCATCCCGGCTGATTGGTGAGCGCCTGCAGGTACGACTGTATCATGACAAACTGGTGCTCTATGTGGGCCAGCAGGTGGCATTGACCTTGCCAAGAATTTACCCGGCACCCGGCCAAAGCCGCGCGAGGTGTATTAACTACCGGCATATTATCGGCTCACTGGCGGCTAAACCGCAGGCGTTTCGTTTCTCGCAGCTGCGGGATAACATCTTACCTGACGACAATTACCGTGAGCTGTGGCAGTTAGTGGATGATGCCTTACCAGCACAGGAGGCCTGTAAATGGATCGTCACGGTGCTACGGTTGGCCTGTGAATATGATAGCGAACACGCACTGGGTGAAACTCTGCTGCAACAGGCCAGAGTGGGGCAATTTGAGTGTACCCAGACTATCCAGGCGCGCTTCTTTACACCGCAACGTGCGCCAGAGCTGAAGAGTCAGCAGCACAGCCTGCAAAGTTATGATGCGCTGCTGTCTTCATTAAAGGCCCAGGCGAAACACGATGTGGAGGTGCCATTTTGACCTCCTCCGTTGCATTACTGCTCAAAGAATTACGGCTGCCGGCGTTCGTCAGACACTATGAAAAACTCTGGCAAACCGCGGTAGAAAAAGGCTGGTCGCACAGTGACTATCTGGCGGCCTTATGCGAATACGAGCTCGCAGAGCGCTTTACACGGCGTACACAAAGTTGGGTGCGCGAAGCCAAGTTAGCACCGGGAAAAACCTTAAGCGCTCTGGATAACAGCGTGCTAAGCCGGGCAAATCAAGCGCTGATCGCTAAGTTGCATCAAGAACTGTCCTGGGCGCATCATGCCGATAACATCCTGCTGATAGGCCCCAGTGGCACCGGCAAAACCCACCTGGCCAATGCACTGGGTTACCGGCTGATAGAGCAAGGCATACGCTGCAAACTGTTTCCGGCTATCGGTCTGGTACAGCAGTTACAACAAGCCAAGCGCGAATTGGATCTGATGAGCGAGATGAGCAAGCTGGACAAGTATCAGGTGATCATTATTGATGACATTGGTTATGTGAAGAAAACCGATGCAGAAACACAGGTACTGTTTGAGTTTATCGCGCATCGATATGAAAGCGGCAGCCTGATCATTACAGCTAATCAGCCGTTTAGTGCATGGGATCAGATCTTCCCGGACAGCATGATGACGGTAGCGGCCATAGATCGGCTGATCCACCACGCGACAATTATAGAATTAGAAGGGGAAAGCTATCGGAAACAACATCAGTTAAAACAGGCTGAAGCCAGATAAAATGCGAAAACCTAACCGGCCATCATAATTGACGCGAACCGGCCAAGATAGTTGACGCCGAACACAAATCGACACAGCTATAAAAAACGATCAAGAATATGAAGCTGCATTAAAAGCAATTGAGCAACTGCTTGAAGCTGAGCCAGACACGCCTGATGGTGATAAGTTTGAGGAATTGGCTAAGATGATCGCAGAATATGATGATATTCATTACAAGCTAAACGAGTAATTCAGTGCCAAGTTGCTCTTTGAATCGTCACAATGTGCCAATTGCAGACATTCCAACTTTAAGGCTGTAAAGTCCGCTTTTAGGTGTTAGCAGAACGCCCCGCGCATGCGCGCGAACTTGTGAGCGTCGCAGGGGCCACAGGCCCCGAATGACGCGGTTTGTTATAAAGAAACTTAGTTGAGACTATTCTTGTCCCTTCCTATCAAAATTCTCATAACACCATCTTTGGTTTCATGGTTAAACATGACGGGAGCACTTTTATCTCTCCATTCTTGCTCGCTGAGGGATTTTGAAAATAAGGTGCCCAGTAGTAGTGCATTATCATCATTTGCTATGATTTTTAACTCACAAAGAGTCCTTTTACAAGTTAACTCTTGTATATCGAACTTACGATCTTCGTCTGACGCAATGAAATCACGGATATTTGCTTCATACTGATACGCCCAACTCCCATCAACTTCTTCCTCCCTAAATTGTGTAAGGGCTTTATCTTCAAAACTTGAAATACTTTCACCACTTCTCATTCTATTTGCAAAGGCTAATAGTACATCCATATCAGTTTTTGTTTCTGAGCTATTATCCTCTGAAAATTCAGGTTTCTCTTCAGATGCGGCTGGAATAGTAGCCAGCTCAGATACCACCGGATAACTTTTCAGTTCTATTACTTCGTCATTTAATGAAGCAGTTGGCGCTTCGCTGTTATTTAATTCCTGTTGATACACAGATAAATCATTTCTAAGCTTTTCAAGCTCTCTAACCAACTGTAAGTTATGCTGACTTAAAGCGATATTATCTTGTTCTAGCCTTTCACTAGCACTGTCAAATTTATATACGGCAAATCCAGAGGCTAGTGTCGTAACAGCAAGAACAGTAATTAGCACATTTGATAACTTCACGAAATCTCCTTATTTCTCGTTTCTTTATAACGCAGCCAGCAGCGGCCGAAAAGCCGCGCAGCGGGTTTGAGGTCCAGCGACCAACGGGAGCGTTGCTGACTGGCCTTGTTATGAGCTTGCGATTTCAATTTCGCATTCTCTTACTTCTATGTCTTTTCCAGATTCTGTTTCAACAATATAAAGGATGTTCGGCTCAAATTTAATAACTGACACAACCGAGCCAGCTTCTCCAGCGTGGTTTCCAGAAGAAACTACAACATAATCGTTCATCACGAAGCGTACGCCGGGCAATCTTTCTCCACCGAGCCATCTATTATGTAGGTCCATCTCTACGCTCATGATCTTCCCTCATAACGCATTACTCACCGGAAAATGACGAGCGCTAGCGAGTTATTTGTCCGGTGCAGTAACTTGTTAGCAGCAAACACCATACTTTCGCGGCGTTGCCGCCATACAATGTTGACAGTTGAAACTGCACCCATAAATTAAAAAACTAACCAGCGTGCAAGCTACGATACCGCGAAATGGCTGAAACTTTAAAAACCTTGTGCACGTGGAGCTGCATCTACTGACTGTCAGGTAGCTTCGGAACTAGCGCCAATATCAATGTCGCAATTGGCCCTAAAATTAATGAAACTAAAAACCAAACTAAACCGCTACGATTTTTGCCTTGGGCTAGTACTGCATTAATTAGCATTAACGTTCCCCATCCGACAAAATATTGCTTACCAACCTCAATGTATTCAGGACTCAAAAGAATCTCCTTTTCTCGTTTCTGATAACGCAAAGCACACGGGTGACGACCGCGTAGCGGTTGGCATCCCAGCGGCCGAAGGCCGCGAGTGATGCGCCTTGTTAGCAGTGCGTGTGCTGTCACAAATATTTAACTGGAATGCTTTTTAACTAAAAAAGTAAATTTTTGATCGTTAAAATTAAATTCTGCTGGTTGGTCAAGCTCTAAGACAACCTCTGCTTCGCTTTTGTAAGCGCCACCTGCAAAATCAAAGTTAACTAGAACCTGACTATCTGTTTTTTTACTCACTACAACCGCAAAGCTCTGCACTTGCTCGTTTGAAAAAGATGCACTTTTACCTTCATCAACACGAAAAACCAGCTCGCCAGAGTATTCTGTACCGGCACTGTAAGAAGCGGAAACATCATAGGTTTCTGCTGAAACAGCTAGACTCATGCCTAAAACAACTGCACTGATTAGTAATTTCTTCATTTTTTACTTCCTTTTAAGGTTGGGGTTAATTGCACTGCTAACAGTTATTATGTAGACCTCTCAGTAACATCCGAAAGGCAAAACAAATTTATACCTATGAGTTTACTGAAAATCAATAACTTAAGAAGCTAATTAAGGGCTTAATTTACTTTTAATTTACGACATTACTGAGACTTCTCAGTAATGCCTCCACCCCAAAACGGGGTAATATTATTAATATCAATACCTTATCTTGATTTGGCCTCCTTATCATCAGGTGTTACTGAGAAGTCTCAGTAACACACTCGATAATCAACAAAGGAGCTTACATGACTCGTTCACCTTTCCTTGAAAGCATCAGACAGGTTATGCGAACCAAGCATTACTCAATTCAGACTGAAACATGTCCGGTTTTCAGTCAAACCAGACATTCGTAAGGGGATTTTTGTTCGAGGGCAATCTCTGCTTTTCGCTCATTCCCGACAGTAGACCTCGGTTGCCAGGCAGCTAAGTGCCGAAACCGGAAATTCACTGAGATTCGATTGAATCGGCACTTTTCACTGAAAGCGGACATTGCCTCTTTCATAACAGAACAAAGTGTCTCGAAAATTTTGAGACAATATCAATCAATTTACTCAAGATCTCTGGTGTAATTCATTCGAATAGCCACTAAACCAAAGATGTCACCCGAATTTAAGCTTCATTTTACTTTTTTCCATGTACTGGATTTAGATGAATTACCAGGGCCACACATTTTCATGAAACTTTTCTTCTTTCTCTTGGGTTTAGCTTCGCTGGCATTTTCCGTAATTGATATCGGGTTAATGCCATGAACTTTTAAATTATGTTCGTCTAGTTTTCTACCTTCTATAGCTTTACCGCATATCTGACAGAGAATTTTTACTGATTTGACCATGACTTTACCTAAACCCCATTTAACCTATCTGATAATAATTAAGAGTACCATCTGGTCAAGTTATCCCACGTCTTCCATTTTATAAAATAGATACGAACCTTGTTTAATTTGTGATTAATTTGTAAAGTATAAAGAGCTATTGTCTAAAGTTATTAGATGTAAAGTCGCTTTACAAAATAGTAGAAGCATTCGCCAGCTTTTATCTCATGCAATTTATGTTTGGTGCGTGAGTTTGAATGTTTTGGTGGTCAGTGATTAGAACTGATGGTCATGCTAAAGTGAAACCAATGGAAACTTGGGGGAACAATTTTCTTCATTCATTTTCAGTCACAAAGACGCATAATTCCGTAGGTAAAGTATGAGTCAATTCAGGGCTTTATGGACATAATCCGCAATAAATTATGGATTACTTCGTCTTTTTCCATGTTCTAGCTGAGGTTTTGCCGCTAGAGCTAATTAATACCATGCCAGGCCCGATTTTTCCCGGCTTCAGCTTTCTCTTTTTCTTTGCGTTATTCTTTAATTTTTGTGATAACTGGGAAAGAAATGAGTGTGATTTAATTAGCAGCTTTAGCTTATGTTCAGCTGCTAAATCACCTAAAAGAGCACTAGTAGCCAGGTCGTTAGCTTCCTTTAAAATTTCGTCTTTCTTATCCATTAGTAAGAAGTGCTCTGTATCATCGTTAAAAATGATGATGCACAATACTTGTATAAGCTGTCAATACCGGGTTTCAATCACGGCTTTGCTATAAGAGCTGACATTCACACAGAAATTTTGGTGAAGGGGGTATTTCCGCTTTTCGCTCATTACCGTCGAAATTGTGTTACTTGTGACGCTTCTTTGAAATATTTTTTAGGTGCATTTTTTTATGCTCTTTAAAGATCTTAACTTTGATCCTGAACATCTTTAGCAATTTGTGCGGAGATCCCAAAAGATTTTGCCCATTGACATTTAACCCTAAAACTTCGCAAAAAAATCAGTAACCGTTGACGATTTATAGCTGCAAAAGTGAGGGAAAGAACAAAACTAACTAACCAAGAGTTACATGTATCAAGAGGCTGGTCAAAAAAGCATTGGCTTGCTGTGACATGTCACACTTAGATAATTATGAATTAAGGTGGTTTTTTACCGGATCGTTCAAGATCCGACGCTTTTAGCAGATCATGTAATAATTGGTTTCCGGGGCGCCTTTTTATCTTGCTCACGGGCTAAGGGAACTAAAAAAGCTCCGGCATCACTACCCCAGTTGCCTGGTCCCGGTCAGTAGTGGCCTAACTATAATAACGAGTTTGGGTCAGCAGACAAAGTAAGGAGCGATATTTTTTGCACGAATCACGGCAGTTCCTATAAACGTCAACTACCACATATATTGTTATTGGTTGTTACAATATTGAACAACATGTCAGTCTAAGCTAATGTACAACTCTCTTGCGTGTTTACCTAAAAACGGAATTTAGGATGGAGTTCAGAACACTCAAAGATGGTCGGGTTATCCCAATAGCTAACCCGATACCATCGACTAGTCATTCAACAAATCGGCCTGTACCGCAAAAGCCTAAAAATTATCAGGGTTACAGAAACCGTGAAGCCTTCACGATCCCGAATTACACCTGCAAATCCTGTGGCGGTTCTGTTTTTTACTACGAGCATCCTAATGGTGCCAAGGTATTATTTGACCAGCTTGGTCCGCCTTGGCCAAAGCATCCTTGCTATGAGCCAAAGTTAAGCATTCCAACATCCGCTGAAGATATAACAGCCGCTTCAATTAAACACTGGCAGCCATTACTGATAAGCCGGGTCGTCAGATTACAGACCGGCGGTTTGCGTATTGAGGCCAGAATTAAACGCGGCAAGCTTCGATTTGAGCTGGATGCCGCCCAGGTAAAAAAACTAGATATTGATGAATACACCTGCAAAGACGCACTTGCAATGGCACAGAGTGAGCCTGGAGCGACCTTAGCGAAAATAGCGCTTCACACCGGTGTCAATCAGTTAGAGGTGGTTTCAACTCGTTTGGAATGGTTGTCTGAACAAGAGAATAATAATCTGCATGATAGTGCTAAGCCTTCTGAATTAGAACTCGCCAACCCTTTTGCTAAGCCATTGGCTATCATTATTAAACCGGTTAAAGAAAAGTCGCATCCAGCAGAGAAAAAAGAAATCCCTATTCTACGGTTAAAGCCTAACCGCACCTCGCAGACGAAAACCAAGCAAAAAGGACAGGTAATAACCCAGCTTTTTCTAGAACAACTGAGTCAAGATTATTACTTAGTTCATGGCACCCATAATCAACAACGTATGGTTTTTGGGTTGGATATAAAATTCCCTAATAATCCGAATGTGTTAAGCTATCTCATCACTAATCCAGACGGTATTTTGCTTGTTCCTGTAGCGAAAGCTGATGATATAAATTTTTCGCTGAAACATGAGAATCGAACCTTTGGTAAGCTCGAATTAAACCCAGATATTACAGTGTATAAAGTTAAATCTGGTCATGACCAAGCAAAGGATATCGCCAGCAGCCAGCGTTCACCTGCAGAGAATCCATTTCGAAACCCGGTGTTGTCGGCATCCTTGCTAAGTGAATTAAAAGCCAAATTCAGACTTAGATAAGTGGCTTAAACAAAGCCTTCTGAAAAAATACAAATACAGCGCGTAAATCACTCATTTTGGCGCGCTTTCGTTAAGGGACTCTACATGGCAATCAAAAAAACCGAACTCTATTCATCCTTATGGGCCAGCTGTGATGAGCTGCGCGGCGGCATGGATGCATCGCAATATAAAGACTATGTGCTGACCATGCTGTTTATGAAGTATGTTTCAGACAAAGCCAAGTACGACCCAAACGCGATGATTGATGTACCAGAAGGTGCCAGCTTTGATGACATGGTATCGCTGAAGGGTAAAACCGAGATTGGTGAAGGCTTAAACAAAATCATCGCTAAACTGGCCGAAGAAAACGATTTAAAAAGCGTCATCGACATTGCCGACTTTAACGACGAAGACAAGCTTGGCAAAGGCAAGGAAATGGTCGACCGCTTAACCAAGCTGGTCGGTATTTTTGAAGGCTTAGATTTATCCGGCAACCGCGCCGATGGCGATGACTTATTAGGCGATGCCTATGAATACCTGATGCGCCACTTCGCCACCGAATCGGGCAAATCCAAAGGCCAGTTTTATACCCCGTCTGAAGTGTCGAAAATCCTCTCCAAGGTGCTGGGCATTAACGAACACACCTCGCAGGACTGCACCGTGTATGACCCAACCTGCGGCTCTGGCTCTTTGCTTCTAAAAGCCAGCGACGAAGCGCCACGCGGCTTGTCGATTTTTGGTCAGGAAATGGATAACGCTACCAGTGCCTTGGCCCGTATGAACATGATTTTGCATGACAACGTCACCGCCAAAATATCTAAGGGCAATACGCTGGCCGCGCCAGAATGGAAAGACAGCAACGGCGAGCTGAAAACCTTCGACTTTGCCGTAGCCAACCCGCCGTTTTCCAATAAAAACTGGACCAGCGGCATCAATGCCGAGCACGACGAATTTAAACGCTTTACCTGGGGCGTACCGCCTGAGAAAAACGGCGACTACGCCTTTTTGCTGCACATTATTAAAAGCTTAAAAAGTACCGGCAAAGGCGCGGTCATTCTGCCACACGGCGTGTTATTCCGCGGCAATGCCGAAGCGCGCATCCGCGAAAACCTGCTGAAACAAGGCTATATCAAAGGCATTATTGGTCTGCCGGCCAACCTGTTTTACGGCACCGGTATTCCTGCCTGTATTATCGTTATTGATAAAGAATCGGCCGCCAGCCGGATGCTGAAAGACCCGCTCGACCTTGGCAAAACCGAAGGCGGCATCTTTATGGTCGATGCCAGTAAAGGTTTTGCTAAAGACGGCAATAAAAACCGCCTGCGCGCGCAAGACATTCATAAAATCGTGGATGTCTTTACCAAACAGCTGGAACTCAAAGGCTACAGCCGTTTAGTGTCGCTCAAAGAAATCGCCGGCAACGACTACAACCTGAATATACCGCGTTACATCGATAGCAGCGAAGGTGAAGACTTACACGATTTATCCGCCCATTTAGCCGGTGGTATCCCAGAGCGTGACGTCGCCGCCTTGGGCGATTTCTGGCAGGTATTACCCAGCCTGCGCGACAGCTTATTCGCTCCGGCACGCCCAGGTTATTTGCACGCCAAAGTCGCCGCCCGCGATGTGAAGCCAACCATCCTGCAACACGCTGAATTCCAGCAGTTTGCCCAAAGCGCCAACGCACCATTTCAGGCATGGTTTGCGCAAATGCAGTTAGAGAGCATCGACGGCAGCGAAACACCCAAGGCACTCATTCACCGCATTAGCGAGGCGTTGCTGGAAGCCTATGACCAGGTGCCGCTGTTAAGCAAATACGACGTCTACCAGCTACTGATGGATTATTGGCAAGAAACCATGCAAGACGATGTTTATGTGCTGGTGCAAGATGGCTGGGACGCTGGCAAAAAGTTGCGTGAGCTAATTGCCGCCAAAGGTGATGCAAAAGCCAGTAAAGAAGTGCCAGATTTAGTTATCGGCAAAGCCAAATACAAAGCTGAGCTGTTACCACCCGCTTTGTTGGTGAAACGCTTTTTTGCCGCTGAACAAGCCGAGCTAGACCGCCTGCAAAGCGAGCTCGATAGCATCAGCCAGGAGCTGGAAAGTTTTATCGAAGAACACAGCACTGAAGACGGCCTGCTCGCTGATACGTTGAATGACAAGGACAAAGTCACCGCAGCGTCGGTGAAAGCAAGGTTAAAGCTTGCAGCAGACCAAGACGAGCGCAAAGCGCTGCAGCAAGTGCAGTGCCTGTTTGATAGTGAAGGTGCCAGCAAAAAAGCCGTAAAAGCGCAGCAAGATAAGCTCGACCTATTGGTGTTTAAACGCTACGCCACACTCACCACCAACGAGGTGAAAACTTTATTAGTGCAAGATAAATGGCAAGCCACGCTGCAAGCCAGCATTCAGGCTGAAATTGAACGTATGGGCCAACAACTGGCCAGCCGCGTGAAAGATTTGGAAGAGCGTTATGCCGAGCCATTGCCGCAGATAAGTAAGTCGGTTGATGTGTTAAGTGCCAAAGTCGCTGAGCATTTAAAGGCTATGGGTTTGGAGTGGTTGGTATGAGTGGTGTAACAGAGGTAAGTGCCAAATTTGTACCCGATTCGCGTGAGAATGATTTGCCAAATGGATATAAACATACTCTGCTGGGGCTGATTCCAATAGAGTGGAATTGCGAATCCTTGGGTGACTTATGCTCGCTAAAAAGTGGATTAGGAATAACCTCCAAAAGCATAAATGAAACTGGTGAATACCCCTGTTATGGTGGTAACGGGTTGCGTGGCTACACTAGTCAGTTCACTCATGAAGGTGATTACGCACTCATAGGCAGACAAGGTGCATTGTGTGGCAACATCCAATATTTAACAGGTAAATTTTTTGCTTCTGAACATGCTCTAGTTGCTAGTCCATTTGATCGAGTAGACCCAAAGTGGCTTGCAATCTACCTTGAAAGCATGAATCTTAATCAATACTCCGAGTCATCAGCCCAACCGGGATTGTCTGCTGAAAAGCTTCGGGTTCTTAATTTAATTACACCAACTTTTGCCGAACAAACCGCCATAGCAAATGCCTTATCGGATGTGGATACGTTAATTCAGGAACTGGAAAAGCTGATTGCGAAAAAGCAGGCGATTAAAACCGCGACCATGCAACAACTGCTCACCGGCCGCACCCGCCTCCCACAATTCGCCCACCACCCCGACGGCCGCAAAAAAGGCTATAAACCCAGCGAACTCGGCGAAATCCCAGAGGATTGGGAAGTATCAGTTTTGGCATCAATGGTCTCAACATTAAACGCTGGTGTTAGTGTAAACTCAATAGACCGTATTGATGCTTTTACGCATGGAAAGCACATTCTTAAAACATCTTGTGTTACATCAGGATACTTCGATGAATCAGAGATAAAATCAATACTGCCAATCGATTTGAATAGAGCAAAATGTTCACCGGAAGCTGGCTGCATTATTGTCAGTCGTATGAATACTCCAGCGCTTGTTGGTGAAATCGGATATGTAAGCCAAGACTATCCAGAAATGTTTTTGCCTGACAGGTTGTGGCAAATGAAGTTTAAGGCAGATAGTTCACTAAATTCCCGTTGGCTTGCCTATGTTCTTAGTTATCCGTCTACTGCAAAAAAAATAAAAGAAGCAGCAACGGGAACTAGTGACAGTATGAAGAATATATCTAAGGAAGGTTTGTTGGCACTTCGAATACTGAATCCGTCATTTAACGAACAGACCGCCATAGCCACCATTCTCTCCGATATGGACGAAGAAATTCAGGCACTCGACCAACGCCTGAACAAAACCCGCCAAATCAAACAAGGTATGATGCAAGAGCTGTTAACCGGCAAAACCCGCTTAGTCAAACCAGCAAGCGCAGCCTAATGACTGTGCAGCAAGCTTGGTATATCGGGTGGGATGTCGGCGCCTGGAACTGTGAGAAAAACGCCAACAGCCGCGATGCGCTGCTGGTGTTAAATCAGCATGGTGAGCTGGTAGGTCAACCTTGGCGCGGCAACCTGCGAGATACCATTGCCGCAACAGCCAGTTACACCGACTGGCTGTTCACGGTTGCCAAGCTCTGCCTGTTTGACGACAACACCAAAGCAGCATTCACCACGCAAAACCTGATGATGGCCATCGATACGCCATTGGGCTTCTCCAGTGGTTTCTTGCAGTTATTACAAGGCGAAGCCGTCGCCACGCCTTTTACCGCATCATGCGATAACCCGTATTTATACCGCCATACCGAGCGCGAGTTATTTGCCCACGGCTTTAGCCCGTTATCGGCCGTCAAAGACATGATCGGCAGCCAAGCCACCAAAGGCCTGCATTTACTGCGCAAATTCGGCTTCACCCCAAGCCCAAGCGGTGTTTGGCAGCTTAATCAGAGTAGCCAAAACCAATGCCAACAACACGCATTGGAAAGCTACCCAACGGTGCTAAAAACCTCCAATACAGTGCAGCAATACATCAAGCAACTGCGCAGCCAAACCGACTTCAATAGCTGGCACCAAGACATCCAAGACGCCGCCTACTGCGCCATCGCCGCACTGCTTTACCAGCAACAACCAAGCACCATGTCCACCCCAAATGAAGACGTTACTACCGAAGGCTGGATCTATGTGCCGAAAGAGTGTTTAGCCGGTTATCTTCAGCGCTAAGTGCTGGATTTTAATTAAGTAAATCTCTATATTGGGGAATTAAACGCTTGGCATTATCCCTTTAAAAGCATTCATCGTTGCCCGATGACCACAAGGACCGTGTTATATGTCAGAAACGCCTGCTATTGATTCAAATCTGTGTCTTAAAAGTGTGTATGAGCGTAAGCGTAACAACAACCACACCTTGCGGTGTGGCTGCTGATCAATAAGGCAGGAGTTCTTGCAGTTGCTCGTGGGTATTGGCTTTGGGCAGCTCTGTCAGCAAGCGGCATAAGTAATCATACGGTTCCAGACCATTGATTTTGGCCGTTTCGACTAGGCTATACATTGCAGCACTGGCTTCTGCGCCCGTTTCAGTATTGGCAAACAACCACGCCTTGCGTCCAATCACGAACGGTTTGACGGCGCGCTCAGCACGGTTGTTGTCGATATTTAATCGGCCATCGTCCAGATAGCGGATTAGTTTGGGCCACTGATTCAGGCTATACGTGATAGCGACTCCCAGTAAACTTTCTTTCGTGACACTCTCGCTTGATTTATCCAGCCAGCTTTTAAATTGTTCTAGTAGTGGTTTAGCTAGTGCTTGTCTGGCGTCATACTTCTTATCAGGCGGCGCGGTTTTTAATTTACTCTCCAGTGCATAGAGTTTCTGGATGTGGTTAAGGGCCACATCCGCTTTACCCGTTTTGCCTTTGCCCTGTGCTTTTTGGGCTTCAACGAACTTGCGTCTGGCATGCGCCCAGCAACCGACTAAGGTTGCGTGAGTTTTCTCATATCCGGCATAACCATCGACCTGCAGATAACCGTTAAAGCCGGATAAGAAGTCACAGGGATGTTTGCTGCTGCGGCTATCCTGATAATCAAACAGCGCCAGTTTGGGGCCGGTACTTTTTTCTAAGCCACAGCCATATACCCACATGTAACAGGTGCTTTTCTCAACATCCAGCACATTGACGGTGGTTTCATCTGCCCACAGCACCGGCTGTTTCAGAATCTCAGCTTTCATTAACGCCAGTAGCGGTTTAAGTTTATCTGCACAGGTTATCAGCCAACGACTCATCGTTTGACGACTAAGCTCAATGCCGGCTTCATTAAACAGTTTTTCTTGTCGGTAAAGTGGCATCCCATAGTGCATTTTGCTGCTGATGATTTGCGCCAGTAAACTTGGCGTGGCCATGCTCTTAGGGATAACCGCAGGCGGTACATCGGCAATCTTAATGTCGACCTTAGTGCCATTGGTTTCACACTGCCGGCAGCTGTATTTCAACCGGACATTTCTCAGCACACGGATTTGCGCGGGCACGAACTCAATTTGCTCACTGACTTCTTCACCCATTTGATGCAGGGCATGGCCGCAGCAGGCACAGGTTTTATCGTCAATGTCATGGATAACATCAACGCGCGGCAGCTCAGGCGCAATGCGTGGGCGGCGTGGCTTGGCGGCTTTCTCAGCGCTCTCGGTCGTCTGAGTATCTGGCTCTGTTGCTACTGACTGCTCTTCAATAAGCTGCTCGGCCTCATTCAACACTTCGCCTTCACCTTCGTAGGTCTCGCTGCTGGGGCTAAATTTCTGGTACTTCTTCAGGTTATAGCGCTCCAGCAATTGCTGCAGTTTATCCGAGAGCTGCTGGTTAACCCGCTCTAGTTTAGCGATGCGTTTGTCTTTTTGCGCCAGTTTGCGCTCAAGCTTTTGCGTCTGCTCAAGCAGCATTTTCTTGAGCAGTTCAACATCATCAGGTAAGGATTGAGGTATCTTTTTCATGGCCGTTATTGTAACGGCCAATTTGGCTAAGTGCTTGGTAAGATTTAGATTGTTTTGGATGCGATCTACAGGATTTATAGCCGATCGGCATATCAACCCACACTCTGGTAATGCAGCGGCTGGTGCGCGGTGATTTTTTGAATATCGACACCTTGCAACAGCCAATGCCATTGCTGCTCGCTAATAGACAACACTTTACCTGGCATCTGCCTTGGCCAGCGGAATGTGTCTTTTTCAAGTCGCTTGTACCAGAGGCAAAACCCGGTGCTATCCCAGTACAGCACTTTTAACCGGGTACGCTGCCGATTGCAGAACACAAACAGTGCGCCGCTAAATGGCGAGAGCTGCATCTCTTGCTCGACCAGCAACGATAAACCATTAATGGATTTGCGAAAATCGACCGGCTGTTTATGCAAATAGACCTTAGGCACATCGAGGAACATTTTCATAGTCAAAGTGCTCTGAGCAAGGCGGCTAACCACAGTGCATCCGTCCCTGCTGGAAGTTGCAATTCCATATCACGCTTGCGCAGCAGAATACGCTGCCCGAGCGGCAAGCTTTGTGGTGCTAATTCAATGAAACCGGTGTCATCATTCTGATGAGCCAACAACTGGCGTTTACGCAGATTGAAGTAGGTCGGAATAATCCCTTGTCGTTTAGCAAATGCCGTTTGGGTTAGGCCACTTTGGGCTTGCTCGGCGAATAAGGCCAGCCATTGTTCTTTAGTGCGTTTCATGATGATTACCCTGATAATTTAAAGAGGCAGACAGGGTAATATTGATCAGTTAGGATAGGAATGTGTGGTTGGCGTTACGCTTACGTATGAGCTTCTGAACGAAGACTTTTTTATCCCAGCTTATCAGCGTGGGTATCGTTGGGGTGAGTCTGAAGTAAAGGCCTTATTGGACGACATGTGGGAGTTCGCGAAAACCCCACAGAATAAACAATCTGCTTTCTATTGTTTGCAGCCAGTGGTGGTAGTGCGTGGTGAAGAAAAATGGCATGTGGTTGATGGTCAGCAAAGACTTACAACGCTTTTTTTAATCTTGCGCTATTTTGAAAAGGTTCATATAAAAGAATCTCTTAAAGAAAGCTATGGGAAAGCTCTATATTCCTTAGCGTATGAAACTAGGCCAAACTGCGTTGAGTTTTTAGAACATATTCATAACGACAATTTCGAAGATAACATCGATTTTTTTCATATGAACCAGGCGTATCAAACTATTCGAACATGGTTCAGAGAAGATGGGCGTAATAGACAGGATGAATCTCAGCTCTTGAACCTGTTACTAGAGAGGTTTGCTGATCGCCCATCTGTGAAAGTTATCTGGTATGACTTAACTGGTGAAAGTGCCGACTACAACTATGCGATAGATGTCTTCGCGCGCATTAACATTGGCAAAATCCCTTTAACCAATGCCGAATTAATCAAAGCACTGTTTTTGAAAAGCTCAAACTTCAATGAGAAGCAAGCAAACCTAAAACAGCTGCAAATTGCCTCAGAATGGGATCAAATTGAAAAACGGCTGCAGGAGCCCTCGTTTTGGTATTTTATCAACGACTCTGGTAGAGAATATTTAACGCGCATCGAGTTCGTGTTCGACTTAATGAAAGCAAGTCAGCATGGACAAGACCTTTTTTATACTTTCATCCAGTTTCAAGACGACCTCAGCATTCGTGGGAAGACCATTGACCAACTATGGAAAGAGGTCAAAGACTATTTCATGACCTTGGATGAGTGGTATCAGGACCGAGAGCTTTATCATTTGATAGGTTTTTTGGTGACCACTGGTTGCAAAGTCGCAGCTTTGAAAACTACAGCCCAAAAGCCTGAGATGACCAAAACACTGTTCAAACAGTATTTACGAGGACTTATCAAGCAACAGTTTACCCGTAATGTGGAAGATTTGAACTATGATGAACACACCGGCGAAATACGGAAGTTGTTGTTATTGTTTAATATTCAAACTCTGCTTTCCACCACCAATGCAGATATTCGTTTCCCATTTGATAGATTTAAGAAGGAGCAATGGGACATTGAGCATATTCGTTCCAAAGCGGATCGAGTGCCTAAAGGCAAAGAACGAAAGTTGTGGCTGGAAGATTTGGAAAAATTCCTTTTAACCGATCCGAGCGCAATCGCATTTTTCATACCAGCCGATGAATTGAATACTGCCGCCAAAATGAACCCAAAAGTTTTGGAAGATGCTGCCAAAAAGATTTCTCAGCTAGTTAATAGGATTGAATCACTCAAAAGCGACAATGAAAATTCGCAGATGTTTGTAACCTTCTATAACGAGATTAACAACCAACTAAATAAAGAGTTAGTAGATTGGGTCGATGATCTCGGTAATTTAGCATTGCTTGATGCTAGTACGAATCGAAGTTACAAGAGTGCAATTTTCCCCATCAAACGGGCGCGAATAATCGAAAATGATAGTCTCGGCATTTTTACCCCTATTTGTACCAAAAATGCATTTCTGAAGTACTACAGCAAGTCTTACAACGAGTTAGCTCAATGGGGTGAGGACGATGCAAACGACTATGTAGCAGCTATCAAGCATGTATTAGCAGGATTTTTACCGCAGCAAGGAGCAGCAAATGATTAATCAAATGGATAATCTACAACAAGGTCAGCGTTTGAGTTTTATCCAGCTGTTTCGCGATTATGATTTAAGCATCGAAATTCCGATCATTCAGCGCGACTATGCGCAAGGACGTCAACAAGCTACCGAAGTCCGTGAAACCTTTCTGCAAGCATTGTTTAACTACTTAGAATCTAATCGCCCACATAACGACCTCGACTTTGTCTATGGCAGTATCGGCAAGTCCCAGAAATTCATTCCTTTAGATGGTCAACAACGGCTGACCACCTTATTTCTACTGCATTGGTATTTAGCCGTGAGTGCCGATGAGCAGCAAGAGTTTCGAAACGTCATTTGTCGAGGTGAGCTTTCACGATTTACCTATGAAACTCGAAGTAGCTCTAGGGAATTTTGTGATGCATTAGTAACCCATCATTTTAATTATGGGCTTATTAAAGACAGTACATCTGAAAAAGCGATTTCGGTTGTGCTTCAAGACCAGCCTTGGTTTTTTATGTCTTGGTGCTTCGACCCAACCATCCAAGCAATGCTGAATATGCTGGATGCTATTCATCTAAAATTTCGGAGTTTCCCTGAGTTCTACCAACGCCTAACAGCGCAAGACTCCTCAGTAATTACTTTTAGATTTCTCAATCTAAGAGAATTTTCACTTACTGATGATCTTTACATCAAGATGAATGCTCGGGGTAAACCCTTAACGCCATTTGAGAATTTCAAAGCCAAGCTGGAGCAAAAAATCCAAGGGTTCCAGGAACCTTGGCCAACAACATATCGGTTGTCATTTAAAAAAGAGCCCGTTTCCGGCTACGATTACTTTATCCATAAAATTGATAACGAGTGGGCTGATGTTTTTTGGCCGTTTAGGAATACTGTGTCGGTGGACAACACATTCGACGATGAGCTGATGAATTTTATTGGCTTGTTTATCGCGCAACATTATTCACTTCAACTTGGCGTCGATGTTGAAGATGTTCAGGGACGGCTGTATGACGGCGCCCAAGTTAAATCTCTGAGTTTGGACGATTATGACAAAGCAAATATATTGTCACAGTCGTTACTGGTTAAACTGATTGCAGTGTTAGATTTGTTGAGTGCAAAACAGTCCCAACAGTCTGGGATCGCACGGTATTTGCCTGACAATCCTTATTATCAAGAAATAGATATCTTCAAAAAAGTTTTATCGAATTCGACAAGTTACCCAGAAAAAATTCGTTTTTTTGCCTTTTATAGCGCTGTCGCGTACGGGAAACGCGACCAAGAACTTTTGGAATTGATGCGTGTCGTGTTCAATTTGACTGAACACCCCCGTATTGTTGAAGTCAAAGATTATCAACCCGCCCTAGTAAGCATGAATGAATTGCTGCGTCACCAAAAACCAATTCTTGATTTACTTCGCGAAAATATCGAAATAACAGCCTTCTCTAAGCCTCAGATTTTTGAAGAAAAGTTAAAAGCACATTTACTGATGAAATCAAGAGATTGGCGAAATGACATTCTACAGTTAGAGCAACATGCTACGTTTCAAGGGCAGATAGGTTTTGTCTTACAGTTTGCCGGATTAGTGGATTACTTCCTTAAGTACAACCATGTGGCATGGGAAGCGCTTGATACACACTTCCATGAAAAATTTAAATTTTACGCTTTTTCAGCCGCACAAACATTTGCTGCTCTAGCAAAAGGTTCACAATCAATAAACTACGCATGGGAAAGAGCTGTCTTATGCAAAGGCATGTATTTCATCCAAAAAGACAACAAGTACAACATGCTTCACTCGACACGAGTAAGCAACGCCCGACGCGATTATTCATGGTACCGGTTACTACGATTATCTCTGGTAAAGAGCGATGAGTGGAACCAAAAGCAAGGTTTTGTCCAGCAGGTGTTTGACGACCCTCTGTTTGACCCTGCAAATGTAGTGCAGAGCTTGGAAAGAATTTGTTCGTCGACCTTAAAGTTAGAGGAATTTAACGAAAATGATTGGCGGCATTTATTGATTGCTAGTCCATTCCTTTTTGATGTATCAGAACAAGGTTTCGTAGTACTAGAGAAAAAAACGCTACTTTTAATGCATCAATCTCAGCGAAATCATAATCATACGGAAGTAGTCACTTATTATTTTAAGCAAAAGCTTGAAGACGAATCGTTTGCTACGGCACCCTTTGGTGGCCCTGAATATTCGGCACTTCGAGGGAGTGGTTGTGAGCCAGGAATTACACTTAGATGGTTTAGATTTGGTAGTAGTTATTACAAGCTTGATATTACATATGCTGAGTCTTTGTTTAAATTGACGTTTAGTAAAGATGCACAGCCAACACAGACTGAAAATCCACTGTTCCCAGTTGTGCTCAGAGAAGTTTTATATGGGTTTGGATTTTCAATGCAAAAATTATTGGGGATTGAAGTCGACGTATTTGAACGCACTTACGCGAATTTTTCTGAAGTAAAAGCAGCGCTACTCCAGCTATGTCAAACACTCATAGGATTACCAAATGACTGACGTTGGCCAAAAAGAAAAACTCACCCAGCAACGTGTGATCAAGTTATTCACCCAAGAGCTTGGCTATCGCTACTTAGGCGATTGGACCGATCGTGCCAATAACCGCAATATCGAGGAAGACATTCTTTCTACATGGTTAAGCGAGCGCGGCGTGTCGGCGGCGTTGATTGCCCGTGCGCTGCGTCAGCTCGACAAAGCCGCAAGCCTAGGTGAAGGCAAGCACCTTTACTATGCCAACAAGGATGTTTACCAGTTACTGCGCTACGGTGTAAAAGACAAAGAAAGTGCGGGTGAGCAAAACCAAACCATTTGGCTTATTGATTGGCAAAACCCGGAAGCCAATGACTTTGCCATTGCCGAGGAAGTAACGGTAAAAGGCGAAAATAAAAAACGCCCGGATTTAGTGCTTTATGTGAATGGTATTGCGCTGGGTGTGATTGAACTCAAGCGTTCCAGCGTTTCGGTATTTGAAGGCATTGCGCAGAACCTCGATAACCAGAAAAAAGACTTTATCCGCAATTTCTTTACTACCATGCAGCTGGTGATGGCCGGAAATGATACTCAGGGTCTACGCTATGGCACCATCGAAACTACCGCTAAGCATTATCTGGAGTGGAAAGAGGATTGTGTTAATCCCTATGAATATATTCTGGATTTTCATATCAGTCGCATTTGCCAAAAACAGCGTTTTTTAGAACTGATTCACGACTTTATGGTGTTCGATGCTGGGCGAAAAAAGACCTGCCGACACAACCAGTACTTCGGTATTAATGCCGCCAAGAAATTTATCGCCCGCCGTGAAGGCGGTATTATTTGGCATACCCAAGGCTCGGGCAAAAGCTTAACCATGGTGTGGCTGGCGAAGTGGATCCGAGAGAATGTGCGTGATTCGCGCGTGTTGGTGGTAACCGACCGTACCGAATTGGATGAGCAAATAGAAAAGGTATTCTCCGGCGTTGATGAGCAAATTTACCGTAGTAAAAGTGGTGCCGACTTGGTGGATAAGCTCAATAAGCCCAACCCTTGGTTGGTCTGCTCGCTGGTGCATAAATTTGGTCGGCATGGCGAAGAGGATGACGAATCAACCGTAAACGCCGATGACTTTATCAGCGAAATGAAGAAAAGCCTGCCGGCTGACTTCTCGCCCAAAGGTGATGTGTTTGTATTTGTTGATGAGTGTCACCGCACTCAGTCGGGCTTATTGCATGCTGCCATGAAAAGCATTCTGCCCAATGCGCTCTTTATTGGTTTTACCGGTACGCCGCTGATGAAAGAAGACAAGAAAAAATCAGTCGAGGTGTTTGGTACCTATATTCATACCTACAAGTTTAACGAAGCCGTGTCGGATGGCGTGGTGCTTGATTTGCGCTATGAAGCGCGTGATATCGACCAGCGGGTGAAATCACAAAAGAAAGTGGATGAATGGTTTGAAGCTAAAACCAAAGACCTATCCCGCTTAGGCAAGCTGCAAATTAAGCAAAAATGGGGCTCAATGCAAAAGTTGCTCTCAAGCAGGGCAAGGCTAGAGCAGATTGTTGGCGATATCCTGATGGATTTTGATACTAAGCCACGCCTTAAAGAAGGCCGCGGTAATGCCATGTTAGTCTGCGCCAGTGTCTATCAAGCCTGTAAGGTGTATGAGATGTTCGCCGATGCAGGTTTTATGGGCAAATGCGCCATTGTTACCAGCTATCAGCCGAATGCTGCTGAAATTAAAGGCGAAGAAACCGGCGCCGGGGCCACTGAGAAGCTGAGTAAATACAAGATTTACCGAAAAATGCTGGCCGAGTTTTTTGAACAATCAGAAGATGAAGCCGCAAAGCGCGTCGAGGAGTTTGAGCAAACCGTTAAAAAGCGCTTTATCGAAGAGCCTGGGCAAATGCGCTTACTGATTGTGGTCGACAAGCTACTGACAGGCTTTGATGCGCCTTCAGCAACTTACCTGTATATCGACAAAAAGATGGCAGACCATAATCTATTTCAGGCTATTTGCCGCGTAAACCGCTTGGATGGAGATGATAAAGATTATGGCTACATTATCGATTACAAAGACTTGTTTAAATGCCTGGAAAAAACCGTTAACGACTACACCAGCGAAGCTTTTGAAGGCTACGACAAAGAGGATGTGGCAGGTCTTTTAAAAGACCGGTTAAAAATGGCCAAAGAAGATTTAGACAATGCCCTTGAAGCCGTTAAAACCCTTTGTGAGCCGGTAAAAGCCCCGAAAAATCAAATCGATTACCAGCATTATTTCTGCTGTCAGCCTGGTGCGCAGGAAGAAGAACTTAGCGAAAAAGAAGCGCTGCGCCTAACACTGTACCAGAGCGTAGCGAAGCTGATCCGCTGCTTTACTAATATTGCCAGTGAAATGCCGCAAGCAGGCTATAGCAAAGGTGAAGCTGATATGATTCGCCAGGAAGTAGAACACTACAGCAAGGTGCGCGATGAAATCAAAATCGCCAGTGGCGATGTGGTGGATATGAAGCAGTTTGAGCCTGCGATGCGCCAAATGCTCGACCTGTATATTGACGCCGAACCAAGCGAAACCCTGATGGATTTTGAAGAGCTGGGCCTGATTGAGCTTATCGTGCAAAAAGGTACTGATGCCTTGGATGGCTTGCCAAAGGATATGAAAAATAACCCAGAGGCAATGGCGGAAGCGATTGAGAATAATGTGCGTAAAACCATTGTTGATGAAAACCCAGTCAACCCGAAATACTACGAGCAGATGTCGGTACTACTGGATGAGCTGATTGAGCAGCGCCGGCAGCAAGCTATTTCGTATCAGGAATATTTAGAAAAGGTGCGGGAACTGGCGAAGAAGGTAAAATATCCAGCCAGTAATACAGCTAAAGCCTATCCGGAAACGATGGATACCATGGCGAAACGGGCACTTTACGATAACTTTGGCAATAATGAAGTACTGGTAACTAAAATCGACACTGCCGTACGCTATACCAAAAAAGCCGAGTGGTTAGGCGACAGATTTAAAGAAAAAGAAATCGCCCGGGCTATTCAGCAAGAAACTGCTGAATACCAGGTAGATGTAAAAGCCGTAATGGACTTGATTAAAGCGCAAAAAGAGTATCATTAATGGCGGAAATCACCATCGGCAACATCACGCTCGATTTGCAGCGCAAACCGATAAAAAACCTGCATATCTCGGTACTGCCACCAGAGGGTAAAGTACGGGTATCGGCACCGCTAAAACTGAGTGATACCGCCATTCGCATGGCGGTAGTGAAACGTATCGCTTGGATCCGTGAACAACAAGCCGATTTTGCCGCACAGCCGCGCCAATCAGAGCGTGAAATGTGTACTGGCGAAACCCACTACCTGTGGGGCCGAGGATACCGTTTGGACGTAGCGCAAGGCTTTGAGAACAATGTGAAACTTAAGGGCGGTAAAATTGTTCTCTCCAGTCGCAAAGACAGTACCTCAGAAAAGCGGCAAATGATCTTACAAGATTGGTACCGTGCCATTCTGCGTAAGCGTGTTGAACCACTTATCCAGCAATGGCAAGAGCGTATAGGTGTTAAGGCCAGCTTTGTCGGTATCAAACGAATGAAAACCAAATGGGGCAGCTGCAACCCCAGCACTGGCCGCATCTGGCTTAATCTGGAGCTCGTCAAAAAGCCCCCTGAGTGCCTGGAATTCATTATTGTGCATGAGCTGGTACATTTGTTAGAGCGGCATCATAACGAGCGCTTTAAAGCACTAATGCAGCAACACTTGCCTAAGTGGCCGGAATATCGGCGAACACTTAATCGCTCACCGTTGGCGTTTGATAAGTGGGGGTATTGATTTGAGTTAAATGAAACTGAAATCATCTTGCTAGTCACTTTTAATGCGCATTCTGATTTATGTGAACACCGATTCTGGTGAATGTGAACACCCGGCATTTCCCGCATTGGGCTCAGTTCTCTTTTAACCTAGGTGTTTATTTTCAGTCAAATCTGATGTGACTTTGCGCATCGATTCTCCTTTGAGTTTTAGTCTGTGTGGGTTGTGCATTAACCTGTCCAGGATGGTATCGGCCAGCGTGTTATCGCCAATTGCCTGATACCATCCCTCCGTTGGTAACTGGCTTACCATAATTGTTGACTTTAGTTGATGCCGATCATCCATGATCTCCATTAGATCGTTGCGCTGTGTCGCTTTTAAATTCTCCAACCCCCAATCATCCAGAATCAGGATGTCGTATTTCGACAGCTGTTTTAGTGCTTTGCTGTGACTGCCATCTGCTTTGTGTTGGCTAAAGGTTAAACTGGTTCCCCAGGCAATTCTTTCGCTCTGAAGCAGCTCCATATAAAAATCAGATCCCATTAAGATCTTTTATTACTCTCAGAAACGCTCGATTTTTTTAGCTTTGGTGAAAGTGTCACAAGTAACAAAAGTTGTGATTTTGAGTGCATTAAATGCAGGTAAGATTAAAGAAAACGCCCAAGCAATTTAGCTTGGGCTAGTCATGCCCCCAGTGGTCTGCAGGTCGCAGCGATGTATCAAGGCCCTCGATTTAAATACTATCTGCTTTTTAAAACGGTATCAATTACATAAGGCAATGAGAATTCTTCAGCCTACTACTGGCAAAAACTCTGGAAAGTGATACATTTTAATCCAGTATTTTAGGAAAAATCACCGTGATTTGGTGTTTTTCTGGAAAAGTCGCACAACCCTTGTTTCATATAACTTTCCAGATTTATTTCAGAAACCACCTGTGTTGGTACTTCGGCACCCTGCGATAACACAAGCCATGACCCGCGCAGCAGAGCCCAGCGAACCGTCAACACTGCCATTAGTGTTGGCAGGGCCTATGCTGCGGGCCTTAACACCGACAACCGTGACGTTCTGGCTCGCTACGCGTGAGCCGGTTCAAATGCAACTTACACTGACCCCTACAGGCCAACAACCGCTTAGCTTTGACGCTGCGGCCTTAAGTCAGTATTGCCGCAGTATTCGCTGCGCGGAAAAACTGAACTTACAATTATTGCAACTGCCGCTAACGGCAGCATTACCGCAAGCGGTGTGGATCAGCTACGATTTACAAGTCGCGCCCCGAACATCAGAGCCAGCCAAATGGCAAGGCTGGCAACAGTGGGCACCGGATCTTGTTTATGCTGGGCGCGATAACCCGGGCTTTATCATACAGCCGAAACTACAACGCTTATTACATGGCTCTTGCCGCAAACCGCATGCCGACTGTGAAGATGGTTTACTTGCCGCCGATTTGCTATTGCAGCAACAAGAGGTGACTGAGTGGCCGGCATTATTGTTGCTCAGTGGCGATCAAATTTATGCCGATGATGTCGCGGCACCAATGTTACAGGCGATACATCAGTTAATTAATCAACTAGGCTTTCACAATGAAAACCTGCCCTGTTCCCGGGTCAGCGATGCCGATACTCTGCACCAGCAAACACCGCATTATTATCAGCGACATACATTATTACCCAAAACCAAAGCCAGCGAAGCGATGCTCAGCCAGGTTTTTCGCGGTGTGAAAAAACCAGTGTTTACCACTGATACAGCGCGCAACCATTTAATTAGCGCCGCAGAAATGCTCGGAATGTATTTACTCGTTTGGTCTCCCGCTGGTTGGCAACCCGATTCAATGGCGTTAAATTCAACCTTAAAGTCGCAATTATCTCAGGATGAACTTGAACGTTATCAGCAACAACAGCAGTTAATTGAAACTTTCGCAGCAGGTTTAGCCAAGGTACGACGTGTTCTGGCGCATTTACCAACAGCGATGATCTTTGATGATCACGATGTTAGCGATGACTGGAACCTCACGGCAGAATGGGAAAAAACTGCTTATGAGCATGATTTTTCTAAACGCATTATAGGTAACGCTCTACTGAGCTATTTGCTTTGTCAAGGTTGGGGCAACAAGCCGGTCGATTTCTCCAGCGCATTACTCGATCGCGTTGAGCAAGCCTTAGCTCACAGCGGCGGCCCTGAGCATGAAGCACTGATCAGTGAATTATTACAGTTTCAGCAGTGGCACTATCAATGGCCAACCGAGCCGCCGTTATTGGTGTTAGATACCCGCACCCGCCGTTGGCGTTCTGAAGTGAATATTAACCGCCCTTCGGGTTTATTGGATTGGGAAGCCATTACCGAGTTGCAGCAAAACCTGCTTGGACACGATGCTGTGGTGTTGGTGGCGCCAGCGCCGATTTTTGGGGTAAAGCTGATTGAGAATATTCAAAAAATCTTTACTTTTTTTGGTCGCCCGCTGCTCGTTGATGCGGAGAACTGGATGGCCCATCGTGGTACTGCGCATGCCATGCTGAATTTATTTCGACACCCCAAAACGCCCAAACACTTTGTGATTTTATCAGGCGATGTGCATTATTCTTTTGTGTATGAAGTGCATTTACGCAGCAAAGCCGCTGGGCCGGATATTTGGCAAATTACCAGCAGTGGCTTAAAAAACCAGTTCCCTGGCCGTTTACTGGATATTTTAGACCGGTTAAATCGTTGGTTATATGCCCCCCGCTCGCCTTTAAACTGGCTGACAAAACGTCGGCGCATGCGCATAGTGCCGCATAAACCCGATAATGCGCAGCGCGGAGAACGCTTATTAAATCAGGCGGGTATCGGCTTAGTCGACCTGCATGAGGATGGCTCACCAAAACGTATCGCGCAGTTAACCTGTGCCGGAAAAGCCATCGATTTTATTATCAAAAAAGAAGAAGCGCGCTGGGAGTAGGCCTTAGCCTAGCACTGTGCAGATCCCGCATGATCAAAAAGGCAGCCTTAGCAGGCTGCCCTCTCTTTTTGTGGCTAAATAAGCTTATTGCTTCGGCATGGTTTTTTGGAATTCCGCTAAATCTTTCACCACTTGCTGATTAGGCAAGGTAGCAAAAGGCTTATCTTTAAAGCTGGTGCCACGCATTTGCACCGAAATACGTGCGGCATCAGGGTTTAATAGCGTTTGCTGATAAAAGGCTTTGACGTCATCCAAATTCACCTGCTCTACCGCGGCAATCAGTTTCGCTTTGCTATCAAACTCAAAACGCTCACGATACCAATCACTGACAAGTGGCTGCATTTCTTCAAACAGATTCTTCGGCGGCTCATTCAAGCTTAGCAATAAACTTTGCTTTAATTGCGCAAATTGCTCAGGCGTTACCTGTTGTAAACTAAGCCAGTATTGCTGTTTAAACTCGTCAAAGCGTTGCTGCATATCAGCCGGACCTTTTACCGGTGTTTGAATATACAAACCAAAACCGGTGTATTCATCTAGGTCAATTGCCGTGCCGCCCACCGCATAAGCCAGTTGCTCTTCGGTACGCAGCTTATCAAAGGCTTGATTGCTAAAGTGCGATGCTAACACGCTGGCTGCAGCACGCTGTGCCATACCTTTAGTGGGATGCACATGCATATCGATAAGCGCAACGTCGGTTACATCAATATCGCGCTGCAACACGATGCTTTTACCCGGCGTTGGCTGCCAAAATGGGCTTTGTGTGTATGCGGTGGATTGCCGTGCTGCAGGTAAAGCCGCTTGCAGCTTACTGACTAAAGCGACCACCTCTTGTTTATCATAGTTACCAAAGGCAAACACCCGTACTTCGTTGTTCAGCAGTGTGTTGCTGATCACCTGTTGTAAATCTGCTAACGTCATTTGCTTAGCGGCGGTTATCAGTTGCTCAGGGTTATAGTTACCGCCACGATAGAGACTGTTAAAAGCCCAAAACGCTTGGCGAAACGGCACTTGCCGCGTCTGGTTAGCAATACCTCGCACATAGCGATCAACCGCTTGGGCAAACCCTTCTTCGGTTATCGCCGGTGTTAACCCCGCTAACACTTGCTCTAATAACTCAGGTTGCTTATCGGTAAAACCATCTAAATTTAGTGTTAAGCCATTACCATCATTCAGCCACATGCTAATACCCGCAGCCTGCGCCTCAGTCGCTAAGGCACTTTGCGCCAAATTGTAGAGATCGCGCCATAAAGCAAAGGCGACTTTTGCCTGCACACTGTTTTGCGCTGCTGGGCTATTTAATACAATATCTAAGCGACCTTTAGGTTGGTCGGCAAATACTTTACTCGGGTATAACCACGCTTTAATACCGGCTTGCTCGTGAACTAAGGTGGGTTTTTGCTGCTCGATGGGCGTTTTAATGGCAAAGCTTTCTGGCAACAAGCGGTTCACTTGGGGTAAGTTCAGCGCCACTATCGGTTGCTGCCACGCTGCTTGCTCTTCTGCACTAATATCAACAATTTTATATTTACCGACATGGCGCACCAGCTCGCTATCGTGTGGCTCTTGCTTACTGATATACCACAAACGCAAATTTTCTGGGGTGAGTTGCGCTAATACCTCTTCTATCGCTGCGGCATCAAAGCGTTCATATAAATAGGGTGCGGCGACCACATCTTTGACTGGCAGTTTCAACATCGAGGCGGTTAACTGTGAAGCATAACCAAAACCATCGGTTTTTTCTAAAAACTGAAATTGGTTACTCAGGCTGGTTTTAATTTCATTAAAGTATTTACTATCAACACCTTGCTCTTTAATTAAGGCTAAGTACTGCATCACTACCGCGGTAATCGCCTCGCGTTGCTGCATACCGGCATCGGTCAGGCTTAGATCAATCGTTAGGCTGCCGTAATTACCATAAAAATCTGGGGTCGCCGACACGTTCATGCTGGAAATAAGCCCAGCCGCTTTCAACTGTGCCGCTGCCGTACCCGGCATTTCTGAACCCAGTAAGTAACTAATAAATTCATTGGGTTTTACCGCGTATTTTTCTAAATTGGCACGAATGGTAAAGTCGAGGCGTAGCTGTTTGATATCCTGATTTGGCACATAATGAATACGCTTAGCACCAAATAAACGGTTATCTAAGGGTGCTGTCACGCTGGGAATGGCAATGTCTTTATTTTCAATAGCGGCAAAATGCTTTAACGCCAGCAGCTCCATTTCAGCTAACGGTAAATTGCTGATCATGGCTAACTTCATATTATTGGCCGAATAATAGCGCTGATAATATTGCAGCATCTCATCATGCAATTTACTGTCAGGTTTATCGCTTAAACTCTCTAAGCTACCGGCCAAAAAACGATTTGAAGGGTGATCACCAAACATCCGGCGCATCAATTCAAATTGACCGAGGAAATCCATTTCACGACGCATCGACTGCTCCGCATTCACGGCATTGCGTTCTTTGTCTGAGTACTCAGGGTAAAACTTCGGAGATTTGAAGAAATCTGAAAAACGATCTAAAGCTTCGTCATATACATTGTTATTAATTTCAAACATGTAGTTGGTAATATCTAACCAAGTGTAAGCATTGTAAGCGCCGTTATGCAGGCTCATAAAACCGGCGTACTCAGCAGGATCAGGATAACGCTCGGTTCCCATAAACAGCATATGCTCTAAATAATGCGCTAAACCTTGCTGTGACATTGGATCTTGTAACATACCCGCGCCGACACTGAGCGACACGGCAGATTTTTCGGACGCCGGATCAGAAACTAACACTACTGCCAACTTATTGGGCAAGGTCAGCGTTTTATATTGCCGCTGATCGTTCGGACTCACCACTATGGCTGCTGCCGCTTGTTGTATGGTTGTCACATCTAAAGAGGTGCTTTGTTGGGCACAGCCTGTCATCACCGCCAGTGCTACCGCGCTAATTACTAAAAGTTTTTTCATCATCAATTCCCTCACTGAAAAATGTAAAAATAATGTAGAACAAGCATAACCAAATAGCAAACAAATAAACCAAACGTCTCTGAGTATGGTCTGACCTGTACCGGAGTGTGGTCATACCTGTCTCAGAGACTGGTCTAACCGGTGTCTGAGTGTGGTCGGATCTGCCTCAGAGTGTGGTCAGAGGAGTGTGTGAGTGATGGCGCGTACCCAAAAAAAATGGCAGCGCGATGCTGCCATTTTTTCTTAAAAGCCCTGCTGAGGCTCTAGAAGCTGCCGCGAAGGCCTACAGCAAAATTACGACCAGGTAGCGGTGTAACATCTCTTAGAAACGAGGTGTGCACCAGTGCTAATTCGTCCGTGATATTTTGTGCTTTTACATAGGCCACTAAAGCTTGCTGCCCCCAGTTAAAGCGATAGCTGACACTGGCATCAACCATGGTGTATCCCGGTGTCGCCTCTTCTAAGGTAGCGGTATTATCTTGCTTAAAATAACGGCTAATGCTGAAGTCGGCATCGAACTGTTCACCTTGATAGGCCAGTTCAGTCATCAGGCGCAGCGGCGGCGTGCGCGGTAATTCACCGCCACTACGTAAACGAGCGCGAATATAATCGGCTTGCACAGTTAAATGATAAAACTCATCTAACTGCCAATTCACTTGGCCTTCAAAGCCATGCAACGTAACGGTATCGGTTGTATACAGATAAACCGGCAATTCATCGGCGTGATCATGCTCAGCCTCTGGCTCTTCACCTTCATGCGCAAACTCAGCATATAAACCGGTGTTACCAGCATAATAGTAGTTATCCACGCGGTTATAAAAGGCGTTGAGCACCCAGCCAACATTGCCATGGAACTTACGTAGCGTTAAATCTAAATTGCGTGAACGCTCTAGCCCTTGTGTGGCTGCATTTAATTCAAAGCCATCGCGATCTTCATTTAATTGGAACAAAGCACCGACTTCGTAACTACGTGTGCCAAGGTGTGGCCCAAACGAAAGTAATTCAGCAGCGCTTGGTGCGCGCTCAGCATGCGAGAACGACAGGCCAACATTATAACCTTCTTGGAAATCCCACACTAAACCGGCCGACACGCTAAATGGATTATAGCGCTCAGCAAAAGCAAAATCGGCAATCTCAGCACCATGCTCTTCACCTGCATGCTCGGCTTCATCGCCATGTAATTCTATATCAACTAATTTTACTTCAGCGGCATCCAGTCTGACTTGCTCAACACGCGCTCCTAACTGTAATAAAACTGGGCCAAAGTGCCGCTCGGTCATCCAACCTAAACCCAGCGTGCGAGTCTCTGATGCAGGCGAAAAGGCCTCTTCACCAACCGCGCCGAAATCACTTAATTTATAATGCAGGCTCAAACCACCCTTCCAGTCAAACCATGGCCGGTGCAGTAACTCGAAACGAGCTTCTTGGCTTTTATTAGTAAAAACCGTGCCCACCTCACCGTTTTCTATTTCGGCATGCTGATAGTCGGTAAAGGCCAAACGACTATTAAACTGTCTTATCCAATGATCATTAAAATACAGCTCGCTTTGCAACTGCACGCGATCTTGGGTTTTCTCAGCTTGGGTCAACTCTTCTTCATCACCATGGCTGTGGCCTGGCATGCCAAAATCGCGTTCTAAGCGACCGTAAGCTATACCTACAAAACCATTTTCCAGCAATTTGCTGCCGCCTAAGGTAAAGCCTTTACTGGTACTAAAGGTATTGGCGATACGCTTAGTGCTATGCTCATCATGCTCTGCCTCATCGTGTTCGGCTTCATCATGATCATGGTCAGAATGATCGTCTAATTCACCTTGCCAATCGCCTGGGGTACGGTAATTAATGCTATCACGCCAAAAACCATCTAAATATACGGCATAATCACTGTTGCCAGTAACCATATTACCCGCCACCAACTTGGCCGAATCCACGCTTTGTAACTCGGTTATCCACTCTGCACGCGGCGTGCTGTTGCTTGGCACACGTTCATCTACCACGTTAACCACACCACCAATAGCACCGCTGCCGTAAAATAAGGTTGCAGGCCCACGCAGAACTTCAATTTGCTTAGCGGTACTCGCTTCAGTGGCGACACTGTGATCTGGGCCAACGCGCGAAGCGTCACCCGCATCTAAACCGTTTTGCATGATTAAAACACGTGGACCATCTAAACCGCGAATAATCGGGCTACTGGCCACGCCACCTTGAAACGTTGAATGCACACCCACTTGCTTACTGAGCGTATCGCCCAAGGTAGTGGCTTGCTGCATTTTTAATTTGTCACCCGCTAACACACTGATGGGTAAAGAAGATTCAATAATAGAAGCGTGCAATGGGCTGATGGTGACGTCGATGATTTCAATTGAGCTCGCTTGCAGCACTAAGGTCACATCGGTTAAACCGTTGGCAGGCACAGTGAATTGGGCATTACTGTGGCCATAACGGCGCGCTGAAAAGTGCACTTCAACTTGATTAACCGGCACATCCGTAAGCAAGAACTGACCATTTTCATCTGACACCGTTTTACTGGCACTGCCAGCTACATTTAAGCTGGCATTCGCTAAGGGCTTACCCTTGCTGTCGACGATTTTCCCACTGATCGTGTTAGCGAAGGCGGAAGTGGAGGCTAAACTGGCGGCAATTAATAGCGCCAAAGCACTTTTCTGGTTCATTGGGTCCTCTCAGAGCAACGCGATAAATTAAATGTTATATCGTAACAATATACTGCAATAGTGATATTATCACAATACGCGATTTCGCTAAGTGCGTTGTGTGGTCGAGGTTTTACGATAAAGCGCGGTTAATGTTCGAACTACCAAGCCAAGGCTCAGCGCAAAGTCTCCACGATAAAACGTACAAGAAAACAAAAACAGTACGTTAACTGACACATAAAGAGCGGCGCAGCAGGCTATAGAAGTGGTAATAACAAGAAAGGCATAAAAACTGAAGAAAGGCTGCGCGGATCGCGATGACTCGCGCAGTAATATAACGCTTATAGTTGAGCTTGTAGATAATTAGGTAAGCCCAGCATTTTGATTAAGCGCAATTGTTGCTCTAACCAATGCGCGTGATCGGTCTCAGTATCATCTAGCAGTTGTTGTAACATATCGCGGCTGACGTAATCTTGCTCTTGCTCACACAACGCCATGGTTTGTTTTAATAACTTCTGCACGGTGTATTCAACGTTTAAGTCGTTTTGCAGCATGCTCGGCACATCTTGCCCGACATGAATAGCATCACGCTTTGTCATATCCGGCACACCGCCCAAGAATAAAATACGTTCAATCAGCGCGGCAGCATGGCCTTTTTCATCGTCAAACTCATGATCGATGCGAGCAAACAGCTTACTCAAGCCCCAATCATCATACATCCGAGAATGAATAAAATATTGATCCATAGCGGCTAATTCATTGGCCAGTAAAGTGTTTAACGCACTGATGACTTTTGGACTACCTTGCATTACTCACCTCCTAGTTGCGCTTGTAGATAATTCGGTAAACCCAGCGCGCTAATTTGGTGCTGCTGCGTTTCTAACCAATCTAAATGACTTTCTTCATACTCTAAAATATCTGTCAGTAGGTCGCGGCTGACATAATCTTGTAAACTTTCACACAGGGCGATGCTTTGCTTTAACAGTGGCAGTTGCTCTAACTGAAAAGCCTCGTCGCATTGCAGCATTTCTGGCGTGTCTTCACCGATCCGCAATTTGCCCAGCGCTTGTAAATTAGGCAAGCCCTCTAGCATTAAGATCCGCTCAATCAATTTATCGGCCTGCTTCATATCTTTAATCGATTTTTTGTAGCAAACCTCGTCTAAGGCCTTTAAGCCCCAATTTTTATAGATGCGGGCATGTAAAAAATATTGATTGATTGAGGTCAGTTCTGCCGTCAGTACTTCATTCAATTTGCTCAGTACCTGAGAATCACCTTGCATAACTCACTCCTGCTAAATGCATTTAGTGATACAGCATAGTACAAAGCCATCAAACAGGCAAAAAAATCATGTATATCATTGATATACAATTAAGAATGCTTTGCATTAGCAATGTGTATTTCGTTCACGGTGCACCACCTATCCTGAAAATCCGTAACCAATCGCAACTCACTTCGTTTTCAGCAAAATTAGCGCTATGGTGAATTGAAGCTGTCCGTTTTTAACGCAACACGAGAAATCACTATGCAAGCAATACGTTATATCAGCCTGCTGTGTTTAACACTGGGGTTATCACTGAGTGTGTCACTGCAAGCCGAGCAAATTAGCATTGATATAGACAACGCCATTGTTACCGAGCATCGCACGGAAATTAATGGCCAACGCGTAAACTATAAAGCCCATACCGGCACCCAACCTGTTTGGGACGATAATGGTCATCCTACGGCCACGCTGTTTTATACGTATTATCAACGCACCGATATTAAAGATAATACTAAACGGCCGTTACTGATCTCCTTTAATGGCGGGCCTGGCTCGGCATCGGTTTGGATGCATATCGCTTATACCGGCCCAAAATCGTTAGTGATTGACGATGAGGGCTTCCCAATCCAGCCTTACGGCGTCAAAGCCAACCCACACTCGGTGCTGGATGTGGCCGACATTGTGTTTGTAAACCCGGTAAACACCGGCTTCTCACGTGTGCTACCTGGCCCTGACGGTAAAATGCCATCGCGCGAACAACAGCAAAAAATGTTCTTTGGCGTCAATGCCGACATTCGTTACTTAGCAGCTTGGGTGAATACCTTTGTTAATCGCTATGAGCGCTGGCCTTCACCGAAATTTTTAATTGGTGAAAGCTATGGCACTACGCGGGTTTCGGGCTTGGCATTAGCCTTACAAAATAACGAGTGGATGTATTTAAACGGCGTGATTTTGGTTTCGCCTACCGATATCGGTATTGAACGCCAAGGCCCGGTTAAAGCAGCCAATCGCCTACCCTATTTCGCTGCGGCTGCGTGGTATCATCAAGCACTGGCCAGCGATTTACAGCAAAAAGATTTGTACGATATTTTGCCTGAAGTGGAAAACTTCACTTTAAATGAGTATCTACCGGCTTTGGCGCGTGGCAATTCCTTAGCCGATGCGGAAAAACAGCGTATTGCTGGTTTAGTCAGCCGCTACTCGGGTATCAGTGTACAAAATGTGCTGCGAGCCAATTTGGATATCAGCACAGCGTATTTTTGGAAAGAGCTATTACGTGATCGCGGTCAAACGGTCGGACGCTTAGACTCACGCTATCTTGGCCTTGATAAAAGCGATATTGGCGAGCGCCCTGACTATTGGGCAGAGCTAACCTCATGGTTACATTCATTTACCCCAGCGATTAATCATTACCTGCGTACCGAGTTAAATTACAAAACCGACATTAAATACAATATGTTCGGCGATGTACGGCCTTGGGATAGCAGTAATGACAATACCGGCGAAAATCTTCGTCAAGCCATGGCGCAAAACCCCTACTTACGGGTGTTAACGCAATCGGGTTATTATGATGGCGCCACCAACTACTTCGACGCTAAATATAATATGTGGCAGCTAGATCCCAGCGGCAAAATGAAAGACCGTTTAAGTTTCAAAGGCTATCGTAGTGGCCATATGATGTATCTGCGCAGTGAAGACTTAAAGAAATCAAACGATGATTTACGCGAGTTTATTCTGCAATCATTACCCACGACTGGCCAAGCTGCGAAATATTAATCTGCCGATAGCGCTTTAAGCTTAACGCCATTAAAAAAGCCGGTGAAGCAAACTTCACCGGCTTTTTTTATGCAGCTTAACAACGCGTTAAACTTATTCTGCGTTATCCTCTAGCGTGCTACTGGCTGCATTTTTCGCCAATAAGCTTTGCTGTTCCATTTGTGCCGTCAATTGCTTCACTCGCTTAGCAAAGCTGGCTCTGGATTCAGCAGATACCGGCTTTGCTAATGGAATATGCGCCGTCATCGGATTCACGGGCCGGTTATTGATATGCAGTTCGTAATGTAAATGCGGCCCTGTAGAGCGGCCAGTATTACCCGATAAGGCAATACGTTGACCACGGGTAACCCGCTGCCCGCGCTGCACATTAAAGCGGCTTAAATGTAAGTAACGGGTTTTGTAATTACCAAAATGCTGGATCTCAATATATTTACCCGCATAAGGATGGTTTTCAATCCGAGTGACCACGCCATCTGCCGGGGCTAACACCGGCGAACCCACTGGTAACGGGAAGTCTGTACCATTGTGCGGTGACACACGTTGCGTGATCGGATGTAAGCGGCGCGGGTTAAAATGCGAGCTGATACGCTGTTGCTTTTGTAGCGGGTAGCGCGAGAACGCACGCTCTAAACTGTCGCCATTTGCATCATAATATTGGCCATCTTCATGCATAAAGGCGCTGAGGGTTTGCCGACGATTCAAAATACGAATGCCTTCAATGCGGCTTTGCCCAGTACTTTCTTCACCCACGAAGTTTTCACTGCGCAGCACTTGAAACTGGGCGCCGGCTTGGATGTCACGCGAAAAATTCAAGCGCTCTTTAAACAGTTGATTAATGTTATAGATATCAGCATCGCTTAAACCCGCACGCTGCGCAGAGACATAAAAGCTGCCGTATACTTCACCCACCAGAATATTGCTTTGCCACACGCCGTCATCCACGATTTCTTGATAAGCAAACTCATCTGCAGCGACCCGTTGATACACCACTTTTTTACCGGCATGAATATACAGCTCCATGCTTTGTAACTCACCAACATCATCTAACTGTAAGGTCAGTCGATTACCCGGGTGCAGCACGTCAAGCGCCAGCAAGGATTCATCAGAGGCCATTACCTGCTGAACCGTTTGGTAACTGAGGTTATAACGCGCAAAAATACGGCTTAAACTATCGCCACGCGATATCTGGTACACTTTTACAAAGGGATCTTCAACCGGCTCGGTTTGCAGTTGTTGATGTACCCAACTTAACGCTTGCTCTAACGGCAGTAGTTCGACATTTTGCGGGGCATATTGTAAGCCCATCCCCAGCATAAGCGGTAATACACCCATGCCACTCGGCTGTGTTTCCTGTGGTTTTGGTAACACCAGCAAGACACTCAAGCCCAGCAAACAACCTAACATAAGGCGTTGATGCAAGGCCGGCACTCGACGCCGAAAATCATTGATGAAGTTATTAACCATTTTGCATTCTTTCTTATCGGTTGAGGAAGGTGAATGTGGTTGCGGCATTCACTTAGCAAGGCATCACCGCGAAGGCTCGCAGCGGCACTGAAAAAAATCATTCTATGCCATCAGTCAACGTTTTGCATCCCCACTTTAGCGCTGTTTAACAGATATAATAGCGAGTTTGTTGCATGTTATCGCAAGCATCTGCCCGAATCGACAGAGAGCTGATATAGTCTGACGGAATTTTCCTCAACTTACAGGTATCGTTATGCTGCGTAAAACCGTCGCACTTCTCAGCTGCCTTTGCAGTTTGTCGCTTAGTGCCGCCCCGGTGGTACTTCATAATATCCATGGCTATGGCTTTGATGAGCAACGACAATTAGTCAAATTCCAAACCTTAGTGTTTGATAACGAAACGGGGCAAGTGTTAGCGCGGGGTGATAGCACCTTACGCCAACAGTATGCCCAAGCGACGCAATGGGATGGCCAAGGTAAAACGATACTCCCAGGCCTAATTGATGGTCATGGCCATGTCCTCGGCTTAGGCGATTACCTTAATCAAGCCGATTTACGTGGCATTAGCAGTGAAAAACAATCGGCTGCCAGTGTCGCGGCATTCGCGCAAAGTAACCCAAAACAACAATGGGTAATGGGCCGAGGTTGGAATCAAGTGCTTTGGGATAGCAAAGCCTTCCCAAGCAAAACCAGTTTAGATGAAATGGTCGCTGACAGACCGGTTTATTTGGTTCGTGTTGATGCGCATGCGGCTTGGGTCAACAGTAAGGCACTGGCCTTGGCGGGGATCACGAAAGATACCATCGACCCTCCTGGCGGTGAAATTATTCGCGATGCCAATGGCGAACCCACCGGCGTGTTAATTGATAATGCCATGGGCTTAGTACAAAGTAAGATCCCTGCGCCAACCAACGAAGATAAACAAGCAGCGCTAGACAAAGCTTTCGCCCACTTATTAGCCTTAGGGATCACCTCAGTACATGATGCTGGCGTAAGCTCAGAGCTAGCTGCCTTGTATCAGCAGTTGCAACAACAGCAACAACTCGGTGTGCGTATCTATCCGATGCTTTCGGCCAAAGATCCGCAACTCGCCGATTGGTTTAAAAAAGGTATTGTGGATGACAGCACTGACTGGTTAGATATTCGGTCGGTAAAAATTTATGGTGACGGTGCCCTGGGCAGCCGTGGCGCAGCGTTACTTAGCGACTACAGTGACCGTGCAGGCCAACAAGGGTTGTTAGTAACACAGCCCGATGCCCTAACCGAAATTATGCGTTTAACCATTGGCGCTGGCTTTCAGGCTAATGTGCATGCCATTGGCGATCGCGCTAATCGTTTAGCATTAGATCGCTTTGAACAACTCAGCCCGCTGGCTGATTTAGCTAAAGCGCGGCATCGGATTGAACATGCGCAAATTGTTTCACCCAAAGACATTCCGCGCTTTAAAGCTTTACATGTGTTACCAGCTATGCAAGCAGTGCACGCCACGTCAGATATGAATATGGCCGGTGATCGCTTAGGTGTGGCACGTTTACGCGGTGCTTATGCATGGCGAACCTTTATCGACCAAGGCAGTATCATTGTTGGTGGTTCAGATTTCCCTGTGGAATTGGCCAACCCGTTTCATGGTTTACATGCCTCAGTAACACGGCAAGACCAACAAAATCAGCCTGAAGGCGGTTGGATGCCAGAGCAACGCCTCACCTTGGTGGAGGCATTGCGCTCCTTTACCGTTGATGCGGCCTATGGTGCGTTTCAAGAAGATAAAATGGGACATTTACAACCGGGCAGTTGGGCCGATTTTATTTTAGTTGATCGGGATATTTTTAACGTACCGGCGACGGAACTGTGGCAAACCACCACTTTAGAAACGTGGATCCACGGCAAACAACGTTATAAAAAATAACCCAGTAAAAAGCCGCGATTAACGCGGCTATGGATGGCGCTGCTGGCGAAAGCCGCAGCGCAAATAGCTTAAGGACGTTTACTCTTCGATCACTTCTTCGAGTTCAGAGAAATCTGGGCTCGCTTTGCGGTTATGTTTATCACGTAATTTACCGACAATCGACGCTAACTTACGTTGTAGCTTATCGGCAGCGCCCGTTACGGCTTGGCCAACCGTTGCAGCATGTTCGGTTACGGCAACAGGTTCAACACCTTCTAATCGAGCCTCTAACAAGCAGCGTTTATCATGGCCATCACGCTTAATGCTGCTGTTCTCATCACTTAAATGCACTTCAACCCGAGTAATGTGATCGGCAAAACGGCTTAATTTGCTGTTTAACGTATCACGGGTAAACTCGGCCAAACGTTCATCGGCCTGAATATGCCGGTCACTGTTTATCTGTACTTGCATAGGCTACTCCTTTTGAAAACGGTGTGTTGTCACTACCAATGCAGCTCACAATCACTCCGCATGCACTTTATAATTGGTGACAATAAGGCTAACAGTCAAGGGTGAAAGTTCAAAATAACTGACATATTTTCAGACAGCACGGTAAAGTCTGGTTAAAATAGCCAAATGTTAAATCACTATAGCCGGCAATATGATAAGCATTAAATGGGCGAAGCTAATTAAATCGCTTCAGCTAAAAAAACACCGTAAAGCCGAGCAACTGTTTTTTGTCGAAGGTGAAAAAGCGGTATTAGAAGTACTTGCCTCAGGTTGGACAGTGCGTGCACTTTTTGCCACTGAACGCTTTATTGCGACACAACCACAGGCCATTAAAGCAGCACAACTCCTGCAAGCATGTAGTAGTGATGAGCTAGTAAAATGTGGCACTTTTAGTAGTAATGACGCGGCCTTGGCAGTGGTGGCAATGCCGCAATGGCCTGCTTTTAGCCCGACAGCCACTAGCTGGACCTTGGTGCTCGATAACATTAATGATCCAGGTAATCTGGGCAGCATTATTCGCATTGCCGACTGGTATGGTATTCGTCATATTGTCTGTTCACCTGACACGGCCGACTGCTTTAACCCCAAAGTGATTGCGGCGGCTAAAGGCTCTTTTTTACGGGTACAACTGCACTATTTGCCATTAACAGAAGTATTAAGCCACGCCCAGCAACCCATTTATGGCGCCTATTTGGGTGGTGAGTCCATCCATCAATTAAGCTTAAACAGCTTAGGGGGCTATATCGTACTGGGCAATGAAGCCAACGGTATTAGCCAAGACGTTGGCCGCTGGGTCAATCGTCAAATCACTATTCCGGCCTTTGGTAACGCAGAATCGTTAAATGTTGGCATCGCCGCTGCCGTGATTTGTGATAATTTAATGCGCTTAACCGCGCAATCTAAAGAGAGCAACTTATGACCTTTCCTACCATCGAAGCCTATGTTGGCAATACGCCATTGGTGCGCTTGCAACGTATGGCCAGTCACACGCAAAGCGTGGTGTTATGTAAGCTCGAAGGCAATAACCCTGCCGGTTCAGTGAAAGATCGCCCGGCGATGAATATGATTGCAGAGGCCGAGCGCCGTGGCACTATTCAGCCTGGGCAGCGTATTATTGAAGCGACCAGTGGCAATACCGGTATTGCTTTGGCCATGGCGGCTGCCATCAAAGGCTATCCAATGACCCTTATTATGCCCGCCAATGCCACTGAAGAGCGTAAAGCCTCTATGCGAGCCTATGGCGCAGAATTGATTTTAGTCAGTAAAGAACAAGGCATGGAAGGTGCGCGCGATTTGGCCATGCAAATGCAAGCTGATGGCAAAGGTATCGTCTTAGATCAATTTAACAATACGGATAACCCTGCTGCGCATTACCACAGCACGGGGCCTGAGCTTTGGCAGCAAACCGAGGGCAAAATAACCCATTTCGTTTCCAGCATGGGCACTACCGGTACCATCATGGGCACTTCGCGTTATTTAAAAGAACAAAACCCAGCGATTCAAATCATTGGTTTGCAGCCCGCCGAAGGCGCTAGTATTCCGGGGATCCGTCGTTGGCCGGCTGAATACCTGCCGGGCTTTTTTCAAGCCGAACGTGTTGATCAAGTGATCGATATTGCACAAGACGCCGCACTGGATACTATGCGGCGCCTGGCCAAAGAAGAAGGCATTTTCGCCGGTGTCAGCTCAGGAGGCTCGGTATTCGCGGCTTTGCAAATCGCTGAACAAAATCCCGGCTCAATAGTGGTTGCGATTATTTGCGATCGCGGAGATCGCTACCTATCATCCAATATTTTTTAAGCGCAGCGCAGCGTGAGTTTTGAATATCTGGCGCTGCTTGCCGCGGCTTGCTGGGCCTTTGGCAGTTTATTGTCGGCGCAAGCCGCAACGCATCTGGGTGCCTTTGCCTTTAATCGCTATCGCATGCTGGTGGCGATGCTGTTGCTTTGGGGCATTTCGCTCCTTACCGAGGGTTGGCGCACATTAGACAGTGCTAGCATCTTGCTGTTAACGGTTTCCGGTGTCATTGGTATTGTGATTGGCGATACCGCACTGTTTGCCGCGATGAATCGCTTAGGCCCGCGCCGTGCCGGTGTATTGTTCGCTACCCATGCGTTATTTTCTGTGGTACTCGCTTACTTTTGGCTTGGTGAGACCCTCTGGGGGTTAACCTTGGTTGGCAGCAGTATGCTGATGGGTGGTGTGATGATTGCAATTTTATTTGGTAAACGTCGCGCAGAGCAACACATCTGGGAAACCAATCAATATGGTTTAGCCAGTGGCATAGCCTTAGGCTTGCTGGCGGCATTTTGCCAAGCAGTTTCCACCTTAATGCTAAAACCACTGATGCTAAGCGCTATTGATGCGATTGCCGCTTCAGCGGTGCGCATGAGCAGCGGTTTTCTATTACATCTGCTGATTTTTTTACTCGGTTTTCAGGTAGCGCGTAGCCATTTGCCGATGACTGCACGCATTTTATGGTTAGTGATTATCAATGCCAGCTTATCGATGGTGCTGGGCATGACCTTGATTTTGCAGGCCCTAAAATACGGTGATGCCGGCATGGTGGCGATGCTGTCATCGATTAGCCCGGTGTTAGTACTGCCAATGTTATGGTTAGTGTATAAACGCACACCGGCTTGGGGGGCATGGTTAGGTGCTTTATGCACCGTTGTGGGCACCATGTTGATTTTATGGCATTAAATGCAGGCATTTCTGCCAAACCCGTTAGTAAAATTGCAGCATTCCCTGTCGTTCGGCCGTAGCAACCCACTAGCTTGCTCTGATATAGTGCAGTTTCGATAGAAAAAGAGGTTTACAGCATGCAATGGCAGGTCCTTACCTTCGCTGAATTAGACACCCTGACACTTTATTCATTACTGCAACTGCGAGTAGATGTCTTTGTCGTGGAGCAGAACTGTCCTTATCCAGAATTAGACGATAAAGATTTACACCCGCAAACACGCCATGTAATGTTGAAAAAAGGCGACAAGGTGATCGCTTATTCACGTATTTTAGCGCCAGATGTCAGCTTTAAAGGCTTTCCAGGTATTGGTCGCGTTTGCATTTCTCAAACCGCACGCCGATTGGGTTTAGGTAAAATCTTAGTCGAAAGAACATTAGCGGAAGTCGCCAACTTATGGCCTGATACCGATGTGCATATTTCAGCGCAGTGTTATTTACAACGCTTTTATCAAGATCTCGGTTTTGCTGCTGCCAGTGAGCCTTATCTAGAAGATGATATTCCACATTTAAAGATGATCCGTGCTGCGCACTAAGTGTGCTGCTACCGATGCAAAAGCGGGTGAGCATTAAGCAATAAAAAACCCGCCATATCTCAGTAACACCGATCAGTTTAGTGTATAACTGATCGGCATCACCGAATCACGGCGGGTTTTTCTAATAAGCAGCGGCCTGCTTAGAACCGATAACGAAAGCCCGCTTCAACAGAGCGTTCAGTGCCGACATAAATACCTTGGCGTAAACCAGTAATGTAGTCTTTATCTGTCAGGTTTTTCACTGAACCAAAAACGGTAAAGCCTTCAAATACCTGATACTGCGCAAACAAATCATACACCGTGTAAGCCGGTAACAAGCCTCCCCAAATGCCGCCTGCCGCGGTCGATGGAATCGCCACTTGGTTACTGGCATCACCATATTGTTCACCACGGTGATGTGCCGATAAACTCAAGCTTACGGCTTCAATGTTGTAGCTCAATGCCATATTTGCGAGTAACTTTGGCGCATAAGGTAAGCGATTACCTGCAAAATCCCCTGTTTCAAACTCAGACGTCGGCACCCAGGTTGCATTACTGTCGATCCGAAACCCCGCACCAAGGTTATAGCCGAGCACCAACTCCATCCCTGCATGCTTAGTGGCACCGGCGTTCGACTGGGATAAATTCGGGTTACTGTTACCGGTAACCACTTGATTAGTGAAGTCCATGTAAAACGCGGCGGCTTCATAATTCAACTCGCCTGCATTACCACGGATACCAAGCTCGTAGTTCGTCGATTGCTCACCTTCTAACAACTGATCAGCCAAACCATCTAACGCCACACCATTAGATGCCGGCGAAAACGCACGGTACACACCACCATATAACTGGCTGGCAGGGGTTAATTCATAAGTAGCACCAACACCTGGTAAAAATTCCGTATTGCTGGTTTTGGCCGTTGCACCGTTATCAGTTAACACCACACGTTTTTGCTCGTATGACTCTACACGTAAACCTGGGGTCACTGCTAAATCGCCGGTTAACTGAATACGGCTTTGCGCATAAGCGGCAATACTGGTGGCAGAATCAATAATATGCCGGTCGTTAACACCTGAGCGATCCGACAAACGCGTTGCACGGATGCGATTATCATCGGCCTCTTCTTTCATTAAACGTAAGCCAAGCTCCGTCGCGGCAGCGGCGCCCATGAAGTCTTGATCAAAGCTTAAACGGCTTTCAATACCAACACGTTCGAAGCTGCGGTTATTGCCGGTTAAGGTATCCGCATACACCCAACGGCCAGCAGCATTAGACGCCGCCGTATTAACATCATAACGCCAGTAATCGCGAGTAATATCACTCCAATACACGAGGGTGTTGAGTTTAGTAGTGTCGCTAAGCAGCAATTCATGGTTTAAATCAAATGCCGTACGATCAGTTAAATACCAATCATCAGGTGCAGCGTTATAACGTTCGCCATTTTCAAAAGCGTCTAAAAAAATACCACGATAGGAAATATTGGCGTCGTTTTCATTATAAGCAAACTTCAGCCCGACTTTTTGCGTGTCACTTAAAGCAATACCGGCTTTGACCATCACATCTGACATGTCATAGCCTTTATCCATAAAGCCGTCGCTGCTCGCTTGCGTGGCAACAATACCCGCAAAAGCATCTTCAGCGGCGTTAGTGGCGCCCGCCTCTACATTCACTTCTTGCATATTGAACGAGCCAACACGCGCAGATAACTGTACGCCATCATCCGGATTTTTGGTGATGTAGTTCACTACGCCGCCGATGGTAGAAGGGCCATAACGTAATGAGGCCGAACCTTTTAGCACTTCGACCGACTCTACTCGCTGAATACGGGTGTTAAAATAGCGATCGTTACCAATAAATAAACCCGGTGCCACTGGCACACCGTCTTCTAATAATAACGATTTTGACTCACTGGCCGACAAACCGCGCATACCAAAGTTAGCAACAATGGCAGTTTCTTCTTCGCTTTTAAGGTTAATGCCTGGCACGCGACGCAGCACGTCTTCGGTAGATAAGGGTTGTACTTGCTCTATTTGCTTGCGGTCAATCAAGATCACCGAGCCGGTTTCATCAAACACATGGCTCTGCTGTTGGCCTTTGATTTTCAACACTTCGATAGCCGGCATAATTTTACTGGCTTGTTGATCAGGGCTGGTCACTTCCGCGGTTTCAGCTTGAGTACTCGCAGCAGCGAATGAGCATAAAATGGCAGCAGCAATGGGATGATAATTCAGATATTTCATAGCAACCTATCTAATTTAATAATGGTTCAACAAGTAAAGTGGGCGCAAGAATAGCACCCATCAATACCAATGACAATTATTATCATTTAGATTTGCGTAAGCATTGCTAAATTATAGAGTGGGCGCGGCGTATAATTGCTCTGCCCGGTTAAACAAGATCCAACTGGTGAGGATATATTTGTCGTTCGATACCGGTGTACAACCGCGGTGCGTATGCGTGAAGTAAGCCGGTGCAATCACCATGCGGCCCTGTTGGGGTTGAATAGATTTTTGCTGATAAAAAAACTCGGTTTGACCGCCTTCTGCCACATCATTTAAATAAAACATAAATAATAACGTGCGATGCAACGGCTCGTTATCTGGCAGTTGTGGGTATACCTCGCAATGCCAATAGTTATAGTTGCCTTTTGCCTGTTGATATTTTTGCGCTTGGATCGGCCCTAACCGGTACAAGGTACGCATAAAACCAAAGGTTTGCTCTTGGCTAAACTGGCCAAAATTATCATGGTTTACTGGCTGCGGTTGCTGAGTGATGGGATCTTGCGTAGTAATCCCAACTGGGGCAATTAAGGCAAAATGGTATTTCTTAAAATACGCATGCGCATAGTGCGAAGTGCTCTGTATTACTTGCTGTAGTAGTTGTTGATACTCAGGATATTGATTTAAATATAAGTCAGTACTGATTTTTTTACTGGTATCTACGCCAGAGCCGGTACGACCCGCTTGTTTATGTGGGCTTTTGTCAAAAGCACGGATCAACTGTTGGCAAAGAGCCGGGCTTAGCGCATTATCGTATACTTCGATAAAATTGGTCATTTAGGCAATCCTGACTATGTTTACTGAAACTTTGCAGCCCCGCTTCTCAGAAACCGATGCGCTGGGCCATATAAATAACACGGTATTTGCAACCTGGTTTGAAAGCGGCCGCCAAGGCGTTTTTCGCATTTTCACTCCGGATTTAGACGTCAAACGTTGGACGTTGATTATCGCCAGCATTCACATTAATTACCATGCCCAAACGCACTATAACGCCCCTGTCGAGCTACGAACTTGGATCAGCCGTATCGGCAGTAGTTCCTTTGATATTTATCAAGAGGCTTGGCAAAACGGCCAAAAATGCGCATCCGGTACTGCCGTTATGGTGAAGTTCGATTATACACAACAACGCGCCAGTAAGCTGACAACAATAGAGCAAGCCGCGTTAAACTCGCATTTACTGCCCACGCCTTAGCGTTAACGGGGGGCAATTGGTCGAAAGCCACTAGCCAGAGACGACAATCCCCCGTAAGTTAGCTTGGTACTAGCCACCAACGGAGCCATTAAATGAACTATAAAATCCCCCTGTTGTGTCTCAGCGTGTTAATTTGCATGCCGCTGCAAGCCTTTGATCGGATCACGGGCAAAGACTTTGCCAGCCGCTCAGAAGTGATCGCAACCGAAGCGATGGCCGCCACCAGCCATCCGTTAGCCACACAAATCGCCCTCGATATAATGAAACAAGGCGGTAATGCCATTGATGCAGCCATTGCCGCTAACGCTGCACTGGGTTTAATGGAGCCGACCGGCAATGGTATTGGTGGTGACTTATACGCCATTATTTGGGATGCGAAAACGGGCCGTTTACACGGTTTAAACGCTTCTGGCCGTTCACCGATGGGGCTAAGTTACGATACCTTAAAAGCCGAGCTGGATAAGCTGGGCCGCCACGATTTACCGCCACATGGTATGTTGCCGATCAGTGTACCTGGTGCGGTTGATGGCTGGTTCGAGATGCATCAAAAATTTGGCAAATTATCGATGCCGAAAATTCTGCAGCCTACCATCCAATATGCCGAAAAAGGCTTCCCCGTTACTGAGCTCATTGCTTATTACTGGGATCGCAGCGTGCCGATTTTAAGTAAACAACCAGGCGATTTTAGCGGCACTTATACTATTAATGGTCGTGCCCCGGCTAAAGGCGAGATTTTTAAAAACCCCGCGCTAGCTAATACTTTAAAAGCCATTGCTAAACATGGCCGCGATGCTTTTTATCGTGGTGAGATCACCCGCAAAATTGACAGCTTTATGCAACAAAACGGCGGCTACTTACGCTATGACGATTTTGCCAAACATCGTTCAGATTGGGTTGAGCCGGTAGGTGTTGATTACAAAGGCTATACGCTGTGGGAATTACCACCCAATGGCCAAGGGATTGCGGCCTTACAAATGCTGCAAATTCTAAAAAACTTTGATTTAGCCAAGCTGGGTTTTAACAGCGCCGAAAGTATTCACTTAATGGTGGAAGCGAAAAAGTTGGCGTTTGAAGATCGTGCAAAGTTTTATGCCGATATGGATTTTAATCAATCACCGATTGCCGGCCTGATCTCAGAAGCCTACGGCAAAGAGCGGGCAAAACTGATTGGTGAGCGCGCCGCACAACGGGTTGATGCGGGTAACCCGAATCTGTATGAAGGCGATACTATCTATATGACCACCGCAGACAAAGACGGCAATATGGTGTCGCTTATTCAAAGTAATTATCGCGGCATGGGTTCAGGCGTTACCGTACCGGGTCTAGGCTTTATCTTTCAAGATCGCGGCCAATTATTCTCGATGGATAAACAACACGCCAACGCTTATCAACCTGGCAAAAGACCTTTTAATACCATTATCCCAGCCTTTATTACCAAAGATAACAAGCCATTAATGAGCTACGGTGTCATGGGGGGAGCGATGCAACCGCAAGGTCATGTGCAAATCTTAGTGAATATGGTCGACTATGGCATGAACCTGCAAGAAGCGGGTGATGCCGCCCGCTGGCAACATTTAGGGAGCACTGAGCCAACAGATGGCCAAGACGCTTACCTGCAAAATGGCGGTTATATAGAGGTTGAACGCGGTGTACCCTTTGAAACCGTGCGCGAATTACAGCAACGCGGCCATGACATCCGCTGGGGCTTAGGTGGCTATGGCGGCTATCAAGCTATTATGCGTGATCATGCCAACGGCGTGTGGATTGGCGCCTCTGAATCACGCAAAGATGGTCAAGCAGCAGGTTACTAATACGTTATAAGCTGACGGCGTCTGCCGTCAGCGACACCTTGGCATCATGGTGTTGCTCAATATGCCGAATGGCTTGTGTTACATCACCATCAAAAGGCACTGCCGACGCAGTACGTTGTTTACGCAAGCTAATTCGCTCCGCGGCTTTTAAATAGCGCATAATCTCTTCTTCACTTTTTAATTGCAGCCGTGGCACCCGAACGGGTTTACCCGTGTCGCTGTCTTTGGCAATCATCGTGAAGTACGACGAATTACAATGCTTAACCAGCCCGGTTTGAATATTTTGGGCATCAACTCGGATCCCAACCACCATCGAACTCGCGCCCACATAATTGACAGAGGCATTTAGTGTGACTAACTCACCCACTTCAATAGGATTAAGAAAATCGACGCGATCTACCGATGCGGTGACGCAATATTTACCGCTAAACTTGGAGCCACATGCAAAAGCAATTTGGTCCATTAACGACAACAAGTAACCACCGTGAATTTTCCCGCTGAAATTAGAATGAGAAGGCAACATTAGCTGCGACAAGGTAATTTGTGAGCATTTCACTGTTTTGTATGCGTTATCCATGGCAAGCACTCCCATATATGTATTTCACAACTTAGTTTAGTTGCTCTGTTAAAGGTTTGTCTTGCACTAAGATCCACGGCGAAATCACTACTGCCCAAAGCTCCGTTTTTGCCTGATACCATTGCTGCGCTTGTTGCTCTGTGGTGCGACGAATACTGCCCTGACTTAACCAATCGGCAACTTGTGCTTTATTATCCTGACTAAAAGCAAAAGCCACTTCAATTAAATCGGCAACTGGCTCCACGCTGATCACATTTCCCGCAGCATAAAACTTTTGCAACTCGAGCCAACTGATACGCGCCGTTTCGGCAATAATTTTGGCACGGATTAAGGTAGGATCTTCAGCCTCCTCAACCAAATGGGCATCAGGCGGGGTAATCGCAGTCATAACATCCTCAACGTCGTTTAAACTCTCATTCTTGCTCGTCTTGCTGCTCAGTGATCTGTTGTGCACTGAGCTCGTGTTTTTTCAATAATTTATAAAAATCGGTTCTGTTGCGCCCGGCTAAATCGGCGGCACGAGTCACATTACCTTCGGTCATTTGCAGCACTCGCGTCAAATATTGCCGCTCAAATTGATCACGCGCTTCCGTCAGCGTCGGCCAGTAACTGGTGTTTTGTGATAACGCTTGCTCAACTAACGCAGCGCTAATAATCGGGCTTTGCGTTAAAGCTACGCATTGCTCCACCACGTTAACTAACTGCCTGACATTTCCCGGCCATTTGGCGGTAGCGAGAATTTGCAGCGCATCGTCTGAAAAGCGTGTCACTTTCACGTGATGCCGATCGGCGCTTTGCTGCAGTACATGCCGAGCTAATAACGGAATATCTTCTGCTCGCTGCTCTAAGCCCGGTAATTGTAGGTTTACCACATTTAAACGATAGTATAAATCTTCTCGGAATTGACCTTCAGCCATCGCTTGCTGTAAATCGCGATGCGTGGCCGATAGCACGCGTACATTAATCGGGATCGTTTTAGCACTGCCAACCGGGCGAATTTGTCGCTCTTGCAACGCGCGTAGCAGCTTCACTTGAAGCGCCACCGGCATATCACCAATTTCATCTAAAAATAAAGTACCGCCATCCGCTTCACGAAATAAGCCCAAGTGCTCCGTCACCGCCCCAGTAAAAGCCCCTTTACTGTGACCAAATAACTCTGACTCTAACAAATGCTCGGGTAAGGCCCCGCAGTTAATCGCAACAAAGGGTTTACTGCCACGTGGGCTGGCCTGATGGATAGCATTGGCTAACAACTCTTTACCGGTTCCGCTGGCACCGGTAATTAACACGCTAACATCACGCTGAGCGACACGATAGGCTTGCTCCAGCAAGTCTTGCATCAGTTTACTGCGAGTAATAATAGCGGCACGCCACTGCGCTTGCTCGGGTAACGACTGATTTAAAGCCCGCTGTAACACCTCCCGTAACTCAACCGGATTGAGCGGTTTAGTAAGGAAGCCAAAAACACCGCGCTGTGTAGCCGCTACCGCTTCTGGAATAGAACCATGTGCAGTCATTAACACGACAGGCAAACCTTTATAGCGCTTGGCTATTTCATCAAATAAACTCATGCCATCTAAACCAGGCATGCGTAAATCGCTTAGCACCACATCAACTGTTTGCTTGGTTAACATGCTTAATGCCATTTCAGCACAATCGGCATTTAAAACCTGGTAGCCTTCACCTTCTAAACGTAAGGTTAATAAGCGCAGTAAACTCGGATCATCATCGACCAATAATAAACGTGGATTTTCTTTAGCCATGGTTTGCTCCATTGCCATTCTCAGGCAGTGGTTGCTGATTCAACTCTGCCTCGATTTGCGTTAAAGCATCGATTTTCTTTTGCAGTTCACGATTGGTTTTTTGGGCCCTATCGATCATATCTTGTTGTTGCGCATTCAAACGGGTCACTGCACTGACGGCAGATTCGGCCTCTAATAACTTTTGATTAAACGTTAGCTCCCAGCTAAACAACGCGGCAAGGCGAGGTGGCAAAGACGATAATAATTCTGCTAAATGCGTTTGCACTCGAAAGCGCGTGACATGAGGCATATCAGGATGCAAATTAAGCAGCGCTTGCTGAAATTGAGCCAACTTATCCAACTCTGGTAGGCTGCGTAACCGAGCACGCTCGGGCATCGGATCGCTTAAGATTTGCTGCTTGTAATCCAACCACGCTTGCAAACTTGCCGCAGAATCATTTAAGGCCAATTCAAAAACAACCTCAGGCTCAGGTTCAACAAGAGCTGGCACAGCTTCAGGTACTGGCTCTACTGATGTGGTGGCGCTAGGTAACTCTGGTAACGTCGTTAATTGACACCCAGCCAGTGTCAGCAACATCAGCAGTAGCACTGCATTTTTCATAGCGGTTTTTCTCCTAAAAACGGCAAGTGAACACGGATACACACATCCGCATACACGACATCGACGATATCCGCGTGGCCCCCTAACAAACGAGCACAATCGGCAACTATAGACAGGCCTAAGCCAGAGCCTTGTACCGAGTCGAAACGTGGCGTGGTGCCACGTTGAAAGGGTTCAAACAACTTTTCGCGCAGTGCCACCGGAATGGGTGCGCCATTATTCGCCACTTCTAACAAGATCATATCGTCTTGCCGATACAATTTTACCCAAACGGGGCTACTTTCAGCACCGTAAGCTTGAGCGTTATTGATCAAATTATCCAAAATACGTCGGAACAAGGTGGCATCGGTATAAAGCGTATTCAGCTGGCAATCGAGCTTCACTTGTTGCTGACGCTGCTGCAGCGATAACGCATGATCATTAAAACAAGCTTGCAATAATTGTTGCGGTGTTTGCCAAGCCCACTCTGGTTGAGCTTGTTGCAATAATCGATTGTAATCGAGCAATTGTTCAGTTAACACGCTGAGTCGATCGGCACTGCCATTTAGCAGGGTCACCACTTCTAATTGTTGTGGTGTTAATGGGCCAACCAATTGCTCAGTTAGCAAAGCGCAACCTTCACGAATACTCGACAGGGGCGTTTTTAGTTCATGAGAAGCGTGGCGCAGTAAAATCAGTCGCAGCGCTTCTAACTGCTGTAAGCGCGAACTTAGCCAACGCAATTGTTCGCCCAGTTCGGTTAATTCACGAGGGCCGCGCAGTTTTTCATCGGGAAATTGATGCTTAGGTTGGCCAATAGCACGGATCATCCGATCAAGCTTTTTCACCGGCGCCGTAATACGGTTAGAGCTCCATAGCACCAGCAGTAAGGTCAGCAGCACCAAAGCAAAGGTTTGCCAAGCAAGTTGTTGCTGGGTATGCGTGACAAATTGCTGCTGTTCAGACAACTGCCGTTCTAGTAGATCCCAAATTTGCTGAGTGATCCGCTGCTGCTGTTGGCGAATTTGCTGCATTAAACCTTCAGGCGTATTGATGAGTTCTTCACTCAGGCGTTGGCGCAGCATTTCTAAAGCTGCTTCTTGCTCGGCGCATAAATTCAGTTGTGGTAAATCCTGACAAACCTGTTGTAGTAATTGCTGCTGATTCTCGATATGCGTTAAAGCCACTTTGCGGATCGCTTCTGTGCGCACCACACCGTATTGCCGCACGGCTCGTTCAATATCAATCACTACACTTTGCATACTTTCCGATTGGCGTACATAGGATACCGAGCGCTCGGCCGAGGTAATCGCGAATGAACTGACGCCACTGAGCGATTTATTACTTTGCCACAGCAGCACCCCCACCGGGATCAATGCTAAAAAGAAACTGAGCAAGACCAGCTGGCGTAACGAGGCAGTTTGGATTGAAAAACGCATAACGACCGAACTCAGACTAAAAGACAGTGCTGGCTAGTTTACTGAAAAAACGCGCCTTTGTATTGCAGATATAAAAAAGGCCAGCAATGCTGGCCAAGGCAGATTCAGCATAACGCTGCAGATTACTGCGCCAACTCGGTGGTTAATGAGGCAGTAAAGGTGGTTTGTGGAGCCTGTGCCAGATGCACGGCTTGTTCTTGCTCCCACGCTTGCACACTGCTGTTATTCAAATCGATACGACGCAGCATAGTGAACACAATAGCCATGTTAGCAACCAGAAACAGGGTAACAAAACTTAAAAACATATCCATGATACTTCTCCGCAAATGGCGCCTTGTTGCAGGCGGTTAGAACTGTCTCAGGAGAATCGCGTAAAGGTAAAACTGCTTTGCCTTTACGCTATTCCCCTGCAGTCTTATCATAGATAATGCACGGCGCGTGCCAACATTTAAAAATACTTATAAATCAGGCGCTTGAGAGTTTTCAGAGAGGTTTCAGTGTGGTGAGCTCGGAGGAGGTGTTGCCAAATGGCGACACTAAAAACAGCATAAAACCGATAATGTTAAAAATCAACAACTTAGGCTGTATGCTTTTTGCGACACACAACCTAAGCCGCTGTTCTAACTAAATAAAACCGTAGCGCTGCGCTACGCGATCGAAATATTCTAAACAGTGTTTGGCATATTGACGCTTTTCCACGTAGCTTCCTGGGAAAAAGCTCTTCTTAAAACCATAAGCCACCATATCTTTCAGCCGCTTTAATGGCACATCAAAGTTATCTAGCGCCAGCTGATATTCTTTACTGACCGTGGTATTTGACACTAAGCGGTTGTCAGTACAAATGACCGTGGCAATACGGTGCTCTAACATGTCTTTAAATTTATGCTGGCGAATATCGGTAATAGCCGGATTGGTTTGTAAGTTACTGGTTAAGCACACCTCAATTGCAATACGCTTATCGGCAATGTAAGAAGCCAAATTCTGAATATAACTGGCTTTATCCAGAATAGCGGGGTCTTTAATCATATCGGGCATAAACATCGAATAACCGTGGCCAATACGATCGGCATAACATTCTGTGATGGCTTCAAACACACTTTCTGCGCCATAAGCTTCACCCGCATGTAAGGTTTTTAATAAAAAGTGTTGATGCGCGTATTCATACACTTCTTTAAACTTGCCAGCAGGATAGCCTGCTTCTTGCCCAGCCAAATCTAAACCAACAATCGGGATGCCTTCTTCGTCACGCAACCGCACACTGGCGCGCACTAATTCCATCGCCGCTAGCTTAATCACATCCATCGGTGCAAAATCACGCATCAACTGAAATAAATTGGTGTAATAAGGTGAAAACCCTTTATTGCCAAACATGCGCATCGCGCAATTGATAATACCGTAATGAAACGGTGGCCGCTCGCCACGCAACACCCGCTCTGTGGCGTTATACTCTTGCATAGCGCGCTTTAAGCCATTGTTCACCGCGTGCATGATTTGGTCAAAGTCGATGCCTCGCGTTAAATCGATTAATAGCTGAGGGGCAAAACGTACCTCGATATAATTGACGCCCTCGGCTTGGTTATCCAACGCCAGCTCGTAAGCCGCTTGCTCTAAGTTTTCCGGATCGCGCAGCACCGCACAGGTATATTGAAAGCAGTGAAGATACTCACCTAAATTTTGGTAACGGTCTTTAAACACCAACTCTTTGAGGCCGCTAATACTTTGTGATGGCAATGCCACCTGACTGCGCTGCGCCATCTCAATTAAACTGTCTAAACGCAGGCTACCATCCAGATGCAAGTGTAAGTCGGATTTCGGCATATCTTTAATAAAATCGGCAGAGTATCTAGGCATAATGATTCCTTCTAATTATCCATGCAGAATAACATAGAAGACTTCGGCAACGCACATGGCTTGAATGTGGGGGACGACTTAATACGCTGGATTCTCTGCTAACAAAATTAGCTATGGCAGCAAACTAGGTTTATGCTTTTAAAAGGTTACTTTTTTCATTCGACGATATAAATGCGCCGTTCAACAACGGACTGTTATGACTCAATTCATAAAAGCCTAGGCTTAATACGGAGATTTTATGCACTTGAACACTTTTACCATTCGCACAAGACTAATATTAATCGCGTCAGTCGCCGTAACAGCCCTAGGATTTATGTTGTTCCTTATGCAATATCAAGAGCGAACCTTAAGTCAGCTCGCTCAAGCAGATAAACTCATCGCTGAATTGAATAGCGGCATGCTGACCTTACGGCGCCATGAAAAAGATTTTTTACTACGAAAAGAATTACGCTATCAACAGCGACATCAAGATACTCAACAACAACTCACTCAAAAAATGACTGAACTGCAAGCGCTATTACAGTCACTCTCGATAGAACAACAACAAACGCAAAAATTTGCCGCTTTAGTTCAGCTTTATGCACAAGCTTTTGATCAGTTAATTTTAACTGAACAACAGATCGGCTTAACCGCAAAAGAAGGGCTAATGGCAAGCTTGATGGAAACTAGCCAACCATTACACAACAGTTTGAGCGACCGCCCCTTTGAACAAGGTTTATACTGGCAGATCCGCTCTGTTGAAAAAGACTTTATCACCTATCTGCAACAAGAAAGTGCTGAGCGCCACCTAACACTTAGCCGCCAGTTATCTGCCACATTAACCCCAGCAGAAGCACTTTTATACAACGACTATCAGACTGTCTTCCAACAACTCGTGGCGCTATTCCAGCAACGAGGTTTAACCCCAAGTGAAGGGCTAGAAGGGAATATGCGCCAACAAATCCAAGCTACAGAAACCTTACTTGCAGATATGTCGGAGCAGCTAAGCCATCGTTTTGAGCTGGCTATGCAAAAAATTAATAGATTGAGCCTGGGCCTATTTGTACTGATCATCTTTTTGGTGATCTCTTTGGTAAGTTTAATTGCTCGCAGTATCAATAAACCCATTAGCCAAGCCTCAAGCGATTTAGCAAAGATACGAACCAATAAAGATTTTACCCTACGCTTGCAACTCACTGGTAAAGATGAAATTTCAGCACTCGGTCAGGACATGAACTCCTTGCTTTCCGATGTCCAAAATTTAGTAAAATCGGTAAACCATTCTTTGGAGACATTAGATAAAGTCACGGTTGAACTTGCAAAAACTGCAGCGAGTACCGCAGAAGTGACGCAAGCACAACAGGGTGAAACCGATATGGTCGCGACGGCAGTAACCGAGATGGGCGCAACTATTCAGGAGATTGCGTCAAATACTGAAGCAGCGTCCAGTACCGCGCAAACGGCCAATGAGCATGCGCAAAAAGGACAGCAACAAGTGAATGATACTGTTACCTATGTGCGTGCTCTTGCTGAGCGTTTACAACACGCCAATTTATCAGCAGTTGAGTTACAGAAAGACAGTACCAGTATTGGTTCAGTGCTAGACGTCATCAGAAGTATTGCCGAACAAACCAATTTGCTGGCACTGAATGCCGCCATTGAAGCCGCACGGGCGGGGGATGCCGGCCGAGGCTTTGCGGTGGTTGCAGATGAAGTAAGAACACTTGCACAGCGAACCCAGCAATCGACTCATCAAATTGAAGGTATTATTCAAAAACTGCAAGAACGCACTAAGGGCATTACCAGGATCATGCAAGAATGTGGTGACGAGGGGGGGCGAAGCGCAACTCAAGCAGCGGCAGCCAGTGAGTTACTACAAACCATTACCAACGCTGTATCAACTATAATGGACATGACCACTCAAGTCGCTACTGCAATTGAAGAGCAAAGCTCTGTTGCAGCTGAGGTCAATCGTAATGTAGTAAAAATTCGTGACTTATCTGAGGACACTGCTGACGTAGCAGTAAAAACCAATCAATTAAGTGACGATGTGGCCAACCAAGCTAAAATGCTAAGGCTAGAAGTGAACAAGTTTCGTGCCTAAAAAGCGCCAGCATAACTGGCGCTATCAAGACCTTACACTTTAAAGCGGCTAACTAACTCGTTTAGTTGTGTCGCTAAACGGGAAAGCTCTGAAGCACTGGCTGTGGTTTGATGCGAGCCAGTTGCCGTTTGATTGGCAAGGTCGCTAATGGTAATAATATTTCGATCAATCTCCCGCGCCACTTTCGATTGCTCTTCGGCTGCGCTGGCGATAACGTGGTTTTGATCACTAATACTGGTGATGTTTTCCGCAATACGTGTTAACGCCGTGGCCGCTTCAATTGCCACGTTTTGAGCATTATCCACATTGCTGCTAATTAAGCCCATTGCACTAACGGCTTCTTTTACCGAGGCTTGCACCTGATTGATCATTAACTCAATTTCTCCAGTCGAGGTTTGAGTGCGATGCGCTAAACTACGCACTTCATCGGCGACCACGGCAAAACCACGGCCGGCATCCCCCGCTCGAGCGGCTTCAATGGCCGCATTCAGTGCCAGTAAGTTCGTTTGCTCTGCTACGCTACGAATCACCTCTAATACCTGGTTAATCGAAGACACTTTTTCAGCTAAGACATTAATCACACTGGTACTTTGCCGGACATCGGCATTCATCTTGTCGATAACAGTGCGGGTTTGCAGTACTTTTTTACTGCCATCTTCTGCTAAGGCAGCGGATTGAATAGACGCTTCCGAGGTTTGCATGGCCGTTGCCGCCACTTCATCCACCGCAGAGCTCATTTCGGTTATCGCAGTAGCAGCTTGTTGCACTTCATCATTTTGAAGTTGAATAGCACGAGCGGATTCATCCGTCACCGCATTTAACTCTTCCGCTGCAGAAGCCAGCTGACTGGCTGAACTAGAGATGTGACCGATCGCTTCACGCAAATTAGTTTGCATTTGCGAAATGGCTTGCGCTAATTTAGTCAGTTCATCATTACCATCACGACAAACATCCCGCGTTAAATCACTGTTGGCAATAAACTGAGCTGACTCAATAACCTGCGATAAAGGCTGATTAATACTTTTTGAGATCATTAACGCTATCGCAATAGCAGTAATTACGGCTAACGCAATTAATGCGATAACAACCAACTTAGCGCTTTCATAAGCCGCAATCGAAGCGGTTCGAGAATCAGCGACAGACTGCTGATTTATGCTAGTTAACTTTAACAAATTTTGGGTAAGGGTATTTTCTAAGCCATTCATCTGAGGCAACAGATCTAAGGCGGCCCCCGTTTCATCTTGCTTTAGCAAATCAATCACTTGCTGTTGAATGTCTAGATAACTTTCTTCTGCTTTTTTAAAAACATTGAACACTTGTCTCTCTTCTGCAAGCGTAATCACGCTTTCATAAGCTGATACGTTTTTCTTAACCTCTGCCCGGACATTTTCAACTAATTGTAGGGTTTCGCCTTCTTGGCGAATATCCGTTGTTAGCATCAGTCTTAAGGTTAATACCCGCAAGCGAGTTACATTTAGATTTAAGTCTGCCAAATTCATCAACGAAGGTAGAATATTGGTTTCGACTTGACTCGCTCGATCGCGAATATCAGACATCGTGTTCAGGTTATATGCGCCCAAACCCGCTAACATCAAAACGAGCGCTCCAAATGCGCTGAGCAATCGTTTTTGAATACTTAATGACCTGAACATAGGGTGCCTCATTGATCCATTTAGAGATAGTTTATGCCAATAAAAACTACCCCATAAAATAAAGGGTGTGTTTATTCATTTACTCTAGCAGTAAATACGCGGTATAGCAGCTTTTTAATCGGCAATGTTGTTATAAATCCAATACTAACAACCACTGCCCTGTCTATTGGCAATGTTATCGAGTTAGCCAATTTGACCAGCTTGCCGCTGACCACATCACTATTAAACCTTGACATGTTGAGTCACATTTTGTCGTACAAAACGAACCGTATGAACGAGGATTGAAGTGATAAAAGCAAACTTGCATGAACTTCAGCTTTTTTAAAGCCGTATGGTGTGACGACAAGAGACACAATCAGAACAAAAACAAGACTATAGATAAGGATATTGCAGAAAATTGACAAACACAAATTAGTGTGGAAAAGGGAGAAAAAGCGCAGAAAGAAAATGGTGCCCGGGGCCGGACTTGAACCGGCACGAGGTTTCCCTCGAGGGATTTTAAATCCCTTGTGTCTACCGATTTCACCACCCGGGCAACGAATACTGATTAGTACCGACAGAACGGCGCGAATATTATGCAAGCTCAGCCATTTTTGCAAGCGATTTCTGAAATTATCTGCTAATCAGCGCGCAACTGATGCTTTATCGAACAAAATCAACTGTATCAGCCCTTCCCGACAACGATTTCACGCCAGTTTCAGCCTCTTTACAGGGCTTATTATAAATTTTCCAGAAACACATTGATCAGGATCAAAATCTGAGCGTACAATAGTTTCAGAAATTTCTGAAAGTTCAGTAAGGTCCGAGTTATGCAAATGACACCAATGATTGAATCCTTTGTTTACCACTTCGGTGAGATGGGAAGCCGCTGGGGATTTAACCGCACCGTTGGGCAAATTTATGCCTTGCTAGTAGTGAGTGAAGAGCCGATCTGCGCCAATGATATTGCCGAGTTATTGGGTATTTCTCGTGGCAACGTCAGCATGGGTTTAAAAGAGCTGGGCAGTTGGCAGCTAGTACAAGTGCAACATAAAGCCGGTGATCGCAAAGAATACTATTGTTGTCGCGGCAGCATTTGGGACATGGCCAATAAGGTGTTTGAAGAGCGCCGTAAGCGTGAAATGGACCCAACGCTGTCACTGCTGCGCGACATTATGATGGATGAAGCGGCAAATAAAGAAGAGCGCTTTGCACAACAGCGCATTACCGAAATCCATGATTTACTCGAAAACATTACCGACTGGACACAAAGCTTGCAGTCGTTATCGCCTGAAAAGTTAAACACCTTAATGAAGCTTGGCTCTGGTGTTGGCAAGGTGTTGGAATTTACCGAAAAGTTTCGCTCGAAAAAAGACGCTTAATAGCCTATTGCTGAGGTGGTTATGTTAGACACGTTAATTCTGTCGCGTATTCAATTTGCGGCCAATATTAGTTTTCATATCCTGTTCCCAACCATTACCATTGCCTTAGGTTGGTTGTTATTTTACTTCAAGTTACGCTTCGACTTTTCAAAGCATCCGGTTTGGATGCGTGCTTATCGCTTTTGGGTAAAAGTGTTTGCGCTAACCTTTGCACTGGGTGTCGTTAGCGGCATCACCATGTCGTTTCAGTTTGGCACTAACTGGCCTGGTTTTATGGAAACCATCGGTAATATTGCTGGGCCCTTACTGGCCTATGAAATATTAACAGCGTTTTTTCTTGAAGCTACCATGCTCGGTATTATGTTATTTGGTTTTCATAAAGTGCCGCGCTGGGCGCATACCCTCGCCACTTTTTTAGTCGCCTTAGGCACCACCTTCTCGGCATTTTGGATCTTAGTACTGAATTCATGGATGCAAACGCCAGCAGGTTTTGAAATGCGCGATGGCGTAGTGCATGCCACCGACTGGTTCGCGATTATTTTTAACCCGTCTTTTCCCTATCGCTTTATGCATATGTTGCTGGCCTCGGCCCTCACCGTTTGTTTCCTGGTGGCCGGTATTTCTGCCTATCGCTTATTACGTGGCGATAATAAAAAAGCCCCGAAACTGACGCTGAAAACCGCCTTATTCACGGCCGCTATTTTAGCGCCCACCCAAGCTTTGGTCGGTGATTTTCATGGCTTAAACACCTTAGAACATCAACCGCAAAAGATCGCGGCGATGGAAGGGATTTGGCATACCGAAAAGGGTGCACCACTGGTGTTATTTGCCATTCCCGATGCTGAAACCCAGCAAAACCGCTTCGCGATTCAGATCCCCAAACTCGCCAGTTTAATTTTAACGCACGATGCGAATGGCGAACTGAAAGGTTTAAATGAATTTGTCGGCGAGCATCCGCCCGTTGCGCCAGTGTTTTATAGTTTCCGCGTCATGGTGGGAATCGGCATGCTGATGCTGCTAGTGGCTTGGTGGAGCAGTATTAAACTAGTGAGGCATAAAACGCTGACACCGCTGCATTTGAAAGTATTGATCGGTATGACGTTCTCGGGCTGGGTCGCCACCCTAGCCGGCTGGTATGTCACCGAAATTGGTCGGCAGCCCTACTTAGTATATGGCTTATTAAAAACACGTGACGCGGTAACTACCGTGCCGAGTGAGCATGTCGCGCTAACCCTAGGCTTATATTTAGTGCTGTATGCCGTGTTGCTGGTGCTCTATATCAAAACGCTGTTCTGGTTAGCCAAGCGTGCGGTAGAAGTAGAAGAGTATGATCTGACGATGCCAGGTTTACCTGAAAACGCGCCAGCCACTGACAAAGCCACAGGAGCTTCAGCATGATGAATTGGTTAACGGCCGAACATTTGGCCCTGGTTTTTGGTGGCTTGACTGCCCTGTCGATTTTACTTTATGCCATTTTAGATGGTTATGATTTAGGTGTCGGTATCACCCTACCGATGGGCAACGAAGCTTGGCGCGATACGGCCATTGCCTCGATTGGCCCGTTTTGGGATGCCAATGAAACTTGGCTCGTATTGGCGGTAGGTTTGTTACTGGTTGCCTTTCCCGCCGCGCACAGCGCGATTTTACATGCGTTATATTTGCCCACGGCCATGTTACTCATCGGCTTAATTTTACGCGGTGTTGCTTTTGACTTTCGGGCTAAGGTAAAAACTCAGCGTAAAGTGTACTGGGATTACACCTTTAAAGCCGGATCGCTGTTAGCAACCTTCAGTCAGGGCTTTATGCTGGGCATTTATGTGATGGGTTTACAGTATCATACGGGCAGTATTATTTTCGCGTGCTTCAGCGGTCTGTGTGTTACGGCCGCCTATGCGATGATTGGTAATGCCTGGCTAATTGGCAAAACCAGCGGTGAGCTGCAACTGCATGCCATTAAGCACTGTAAAATAGCGGGCGTGTTAACGCTAAGCGGGATCTTGGCGGTGAGCCTGATTAACCCTATGGTAAACGCTAATGTGTTACAAGTGTGGACTGAACCGCCATTAGCCTATTTCTTTGCTGCGATCCCGTTGTTGTGCTTTGCCATGTTTGTTATTGGTTATTTGGCCTTGAAACGTTTACCACTGCCAAAAGATGCCGGTGCTTGGTTGCCCTTTGCCATTTGTAACGTGATTTTTATCAGTAGCTTTATCGGCCTAGCCTTAAGCTTCTATCCATTTGTCGTGCCAAACCAAATGACACTTTATCAAGCGGCCAGCTCGCGGGAGTCGCTACTGATTATTTTCTTTGGCGCAGTGGTGGTCATTCCGGTGATTGCGGCATATACCGCAGTAGCCTATTACGCGTTTAGAGGTAAGGCTGACGGCTTGAAGTATTACTAATAGCAAGGCTATTGAAACTTATTGTAGAAGGTAAACTGACAATACAAACAAAAAAACCAAAAGCCGTATCACCGCGCTTTTGGTTTTTTGATGAATAAGAATGATTAAGCTTTACGACGACGTGATGCACCCAAACCTAATAAACCCAGACCGATTAAAGCAAGAGTAGTGGGTTCTGGTACTGCAGCAATATTAGCAGTTCTAGGCGGATTATAGCTTAATAATATGCCGTTGTTGTTTTGGTTGTTATTACTTAAAGACGCCAACTCAATTAAAGGGGAGCCGCTATAAACATTATAAGTAAAAGCAGTATTGTTAGTTTTAAATACCTGAAAATCGAAAACTTCACCGGCAGCTAAGGTAAAATTCAGACCATCAAGATAACCACCGGCCACATAAGAGGTAAAAGCGCCTGTTAACAGGTTTAGCGAGTCATAAGTATTAACTTCATCTGAGTGAAAGCTTAATGTGCTGCCGGTGGGTAGGTTAAGCGTACCGTTTATGTTGGTAGCCGTGCTAAAAGTCCAACGAATAAACCAGTTAGTATCAACATTCCAAATATAAAAGCTGTTGGCATTCAAAAGCCCAGTGTTTCTTGCAAGAGCGGTACCTGTAGCATTCCAAGTTGAAGAATCGGCAGTGATTAAACCAGCATGAGCTGACGAGACCGGTAGAAAAGCCGCTGAAAGGGTAAATGCTAGCGAAAGTGCTAATACCTTAAGTTTCATCTGTACTCCAAATATCATTTGATGGTCATTATTCACGATTAAGAATTCGAGGTTGTTTAGAGATGACAAGAAACAACACTAAAAAACAAAGCAAAATAAATGCCAAAATATTAAGCCATTGATTTTTATGTGCTTATAAAAAGAGGTCTAACCAGACTGTAAAAAAAGCTGTCACTTTAGCAACTCGTTAGACAAAGTAACTACACATAAACCGATCCTAATAAATAGGTCTACTCGTAGCTACTTAGCCTGAGTTATACAAAAAACCTTGTTAACTCAACGCTGTTATGTCGAGTACCGGCTAAATGTTATAGTTTACTGTTTTCAACACTCACGGCTTTTGCATCAGGCTTGTCGCGCAAAATTTTATCTAAGTAACCCATCGCAAAAGCAGATAATACGAAAGTAATGTGGATCAATAAGTACCATTTAATCTTATCGTTATCGATAGATTCGGTATTCATAAATACTTTTAACAAATGAATGGACGAGATTGCAACAATAGACGCCGCCACCTTGTTTTTCAGTGAGTTAGAGTCTAACTTACCCAACCAACCTAACTTGTCATCATGGCCGTGTAAATCGAGCCGCGAGACAAAGTTTTCATAACCTGAAAACATCACCATCACCAACAAACCACCAACTAAAGCAATATCAATTAAGCTTAGGGTGATCAGGATCAGTTCTACTTCTTTCATGCTAAAAATCATTGGGATAACATGAAATATTTCCTGAAAAAATTTAATGGCTAATGCCATTAAACATAAACTCAAACCCAGATATATCGGTGCCATGATCCAGCGCGTGCCATACATCAGTCTTTCAAAGTAACGTTCCATGCAATTTCCTGTTTATCGGTTTAAGTAAGCTGTCGCGCATGTAAACACGAGCGACGGGCAACGGCGAGCATTTTATTCCCAAGCAATAGAAGACGGCAACTTCGGCGTTGACAACAAACTGATAAAACGCTGCCAACGCTCATCTTCAGAGCCGCCTTGCTCGATATAGTTCTTCACTAAATCTTTGCCCCAATTGTAATTGATCACATAAGCGCCATAGGTATCAACAAACCGGATGCCTTGCTTGGCCTCTGCTTCACTTTGCAATAAGTAACGCTGGCGTAAGCTTTGTGCCGTTGCCGCATCAATTTCACCATTGAGGTATAACCGCGCAATTTCATTACCGGCATAGCTTAGTTGAGCCATTAACTTTAAAAATTGCGCATACTCTGCAGCCAACGCAGCATCTAAGCCCGCTAACGGATAGAGCACATCGCGCTCGAACTGCATCTTTTGCTCACCAGGGAACGCCATACTAATACCATAGTTTGCCGTACCTTCCGCGATTAACGACTGCGGGCTAAACAAGGGGTAAACGCTAAATTCGACCCACTGTAACTCGTTTTTTAATTTCTGCTCTAACAACGCATTGTAGGTGTGATGTCCTGGATACCCTTCATGACACCCCAAGTCGACCGCACGCGAGATATCAATGGGTCGCTCGATATTAATTTGGATCAGACTATAAGCCGCACCTTGATACCAGTTATAGCCACTCCAGGGTTTGTCTTCGACAAACTCCAACGTAAAACGCTCCTGCTGGGGTAAATCTATGCGACTGAGCGTGCGAGCCTGACACTCAGCTATCGCCCGCTCAAAGACCTGCTGTTGTTTATCTTGCGGGATCACAAAGCCCGCGCGGTATGCAACCACTCGCTCGGTTAAATCCCCCTCGCCCGGCACTAGCGCATCTAGCTCGGCTAAAACAGTATCAAAACTGGCCAAATCACGTTGCGGCGGCAAGGTGTCATACAATTGTTGTGCTTGTTGCTCAAAACTGATCCGCTTGCCCGTTGCCAGCGTTTGCGCATGGCTAACTAAGGCCGTTAATTGCGTGATTAAATAGTGTTGGCGTAAGCGCAACATAGTATCAGTGGCACTTAACGCCCTGATTTCAGCCTGTAAAGCACTGCCCGCAGTGACAATCTCTGCCGCTGATAGCGCAGCCGTTTTGGCCTGTTCTGCCCATTCGGCAGGGCCATAATAGGCATCGACATAACTTTTATCATGCTCACCCAGTGCCAAAACTAAACTGACATAACGCTGAGCCAAAGGCGACCACGCATCTGTTGTCACAACGGGTTCTGGCGCTTTTTGACACGCGCCCAGTAATGTGGCCATGGTTAGGGCCGAGAAAATCAGTTTCACTTGCACAAGACGTTCCTTAAAAATCAGCAAGCCTTAATCTAACGTTGTCGCGGCTTAGGTGCAACGTGGTTAAGTAAAGAGCCCATCGAAAATTGGGCAACACACTGAAAAAACGCGCAATCTACAACCAAAGTTTTTATCCATTTAGCCATCTATACTGTTGCACTGCAAAAATAACCATGTTATTAATATGGCGTTCTGTACATAAGGCAGCAATACAGTAAATGAATTCTTCAGTTGTGACCTACATCATTAGCCTACTCCTCGTGCTCCTCTGCGCTGCACGGGTTCGTGCTTATTGGTGAGCGTTCACTACCGATAAACGAAAACCCCGTGCCTTGGCCGGGGTTTTTTTATGACTTCCGGCATGTTGTACGCCTAAGGCCATTAAAAGGAAAGCGTGATGAGTGCTGATAACAAAATTTGGATTTTCGATACCACCTTGCGTGATGGTGAGCAGGCTTTACGCGCCAGCTTAAGCCAAAAGCAAAAAATTCAACTGGCGCATGCTATTGCCCGCTTAAATGTTGATGTGATGGAAGTGGGCTTTCCGGTATCTAGCCCAGGTGACTTTGCTTCAGTGCAACGTATTGCCCGTGAAGTAAAAGGGCCGATCATTTGTGGCCTTTCGCGTGCAGTCAGTGCCGACATTGAAGCCTGTGGCGAAGCGTTAAAAGACGCCGAGCGCCGCCGCATTCATACCTTTATTGCCACCTCGCCCCTACACTTGCAGTACAAATTGCGTAAAACCTTAGCCCAAGCCACTGAACAAGCCGTTGCCGCTATTAAGTTAGCCAGCCGCTACACCGACGATATTGAATTTTCTTGTGAAGATGCCGGTCGTACCCCGATTGACGATTTATGCTGGATAGTTGAGCGCGCCATCGCTGCCGGCGCAACCACCATTAATATACCCGATACCGTCGGTTACACCATCCCAAATGAGTTCGCTGCCATTATTCATAGCTTAAAAAGCAAGGTGCCAAATATTGATAAAGCGCGCTTAAGCGTGCATTGCCATAACGATTTAGGCTTAGCGGTGGCGAACAGTATCAGTGCCATTCAAGCCGGGGCACGCCAAATCGAATGTACGGTCAATGGCATCGGGGAACGTGCTGGTAATTGCTCACTGGAAGAAGTGGCGATGATCATCAATACCCGTAAAGATGTGTTAGCGCCTTTGTACACCGATATTAAAACCACCGAGATTTATCGTAGCTCTCATTTGGTTAGCCAAATTTGTAATATGCCGATCCAACCGAATAAAGCCATTGTCGGTGAAAATGCCTTTGCCCACAGCTCGGGTATTCATCAGGACGGCGTGTTAAAAGCACAGAACACCTACGAAATTATGTCGCCAGAGCACGTCGGTATTCGACAAAACGAATTAAACCTAACTTCGCGCTCGGGTCGCCATGTCATTCAACATCGATTAGCCGAGCTGGGTTACACCAAAGAGGATTATCAATTAGAAGAGGTTTATCAAAGCTTCTTGGCCTTAGCCGATCAAAAGGGTCGGGTATTTGATTACGATTTAGAAGCCTTGGTGTTTTTCCAAAACTTACAAGAGCAAGACGAATATTACAAACTTGAGTTTTTAAGCTCCTCAACGCATACCGGCCACGTCGCCAGCGCCACCGTGGGTTTAAGTTGTGATGGTAAGATAGTCACCGAAGCGGCAACAGGCAATGGCCCAGTTGAAGCCGCTTTTTTAGCCGTGCAGCGCATTAGCCAATTACAGATCAAGATGGTCGATTTTAATTTGTCGGCCAAAGGCAGTGGCGAAGATGCTTTAGGCCAAGTCGATATTACCGCGGAATATGAAGGGCAACGCTTTCATGGCGCGGGTTTAGCCACCGATATCGTTCGTGCCTCGGTGCTGGCCTATGTGCATGTGCTGAATATGATCCAGCGTGCGCAAACCATCCACGCCCATAAACAAGCAAAAAATACCGAATCTCAGAGTAATCAAACAGCAGGTGAAGCATGAGCAAGCATTATAAAGTCGCCGTATTGGCCGGTGATGGCATTGGCCCAGAAGTGATGGCCGAAGCCATTAAAGTGTTAAACGTAGTGGCAGAAAAATTTCAGTTTAGCTTAAGCCTAACAGAAGCCTTAGTCGGTGGTGCTGCGATTGATGCAACCGGTGAGCCCTTACCTGCGGCAACCTTAGCACTGTGTAAAAACAGTGATGCTATCTTATTTGGCTCGGTCGGTGGCCCTAAGTGGACCGGTTTAGCGCCAGACAGTCAGCCAGAGCGAGGTTCATTATTACCCTTACGCAAAACCTTCGATTTATTTTGTAATATGCGCCCTGGGCAAATTTATCCGGCCTTTGCGGAATTATCGCCGCTACACCCCCGCGTAAGCTCGCTGGGCATGGATGTGTTATGTATTCGTGAGCTAACCGGCGGTATTTATTTCGGCGAGAAAGGCCGCACCGCTGTTGACGCCTTTGATATTCAGCGTTACAGCGTGCCAGAAATCGAACGTATTGCCCGCGTCGCCTTTGAAGCCGCCGGCAAGCGCAGCAAAAAAGTGACCTCTATTGATAAAGCCAACGTGCTGCAAACCAGTATTTTATGGCGTGAAACCGTGGAGCGCGTAGCAAAAGAGTTTCCGGACATCACTTTAGAGCATATGTATATCGATAACGCCGCCATGCAGCTTATCCGTAGCCCACAACAATTTGACGTGATGCTGTGCGACAACTTGTTTGGCGATATTTTATCGGACGAAATTGCGGCCATTGCCGGTTCATTGGGTCTATTACCCTCTGCCAGCTTAAACGGCAGTGGTTTCGGTTTATATGAGCCCGCGGGCGGCAGCGCCCCAGATATTGCCGGCAAAGGTATTGCTAACCCTATCGCACAAATTCTCAGTGTCGCCTTAATGCTGCGTTACAGCTTTGCGGAAGAAGCCGCGGCGCAAGCTATTGAGAAAGCAGTGCAGTCTTGCTTAGAGCAACACATTGTTACCCGCGATATTAACCCGAAATCGACTTATGGAACGGCCGCCGTTGGCGCTGCCATTGTTGCCACTTTACGCCAGGAGAACAACTGATGGGCCAAACGCTATATCAGAAGATTTATCAAAGCCATGTTGTGGGTAAAATTAATGCCAGCACCGATTTATTATATGTAGACCGGCATTTGATCCACGAAGTGACCTCGCCTCAGGCTTTCTCAGGTTTAAAATTGGCTGGGCGTCATGTGCGTCGTACCGATCTCACTTTTGCCACCATGGATCACAACGTATCCACGCAAAAGCGCAGTTTAGATGCCGCCGGTGAAACCTCGCGCAAACAACTTGAAGCGCTGGCCGAAAACTGTGCCGAAAACCAGATCCCGATTTTGGATTTAACTCATCCCGATCAAGGCATTGTGCATGTCATTGGCCCTGAGCAAGGCTTAACGCAGCCAGGTATGATCATCGTGTGTGGCGACTCGCACACTTCAACGCATGGCGCTTTTGGTGCCTTAGCCTTTGGCATCGGTACTTCAGAAGTGGAACATGTGTTAGCCACACAAACACTGCCACAACAACAAGCTAAAACCCTGAAAGTCGAGATCAATGGTCAATTATCTGCGCATGTCACTGCAAAAGACGTCGCCTTAGCGGTCATTGGTAAGCTCGGCACTGCCGGGGGTAATGGTTATGTTGCAGAATTTACTGGCAATACCATTAGCGCTATGAGCATGGAAAGCCGTATGACCCTGTGCAATATGAGCATTGAGATGGGCGCAAAAGCCGGCTTGATCGCACCAGATGACGTTACTTTTGCTTATTTAAAAGATAAAGCCAATGCGCCTCAAGGTGAACATTGGCCTGCCGCTGTCAGTTATTGGCAAAGCCTGCATTCAGATAGCGATGCGGTATTTGATCAAACCGTACAGATTAATGCCGCCGATATTGCACCGCAAGTGACTTGGGGCACCAGCCCTGAGCAAGTCATTTCGGTCGATACGCCGGTGCCTGCCCCAGAAAGCTTTGCGGACGAAACGAAACGTGATGCCGCAGCACGAGCGCTGCAGTATATGGGGTTAAGTGCCGGTCAAAAATTAACGGATTGCCAAGTGGATGTGGTGTTTATTGGTAGCTGTACTAACAGCCGCATTGAAGATTTACGTGCCGCCGCCAGTGTGATTAATGGCAAAACTGTCGCAGCGGGCGTACGCGCGTTAGTCGTACCTGGCTCAGGTATTGTGAAACGCCAAGCCGAAGCTGAAGGCTTAGCTGATATCTTTAAAGCTGCCGGTTTTGAATGGCGTGAGCCCGGTTGCTCCATGTGCTTAGGCATGAATGACGATCGCGTAGAAGCCGGTCAACGCTGTGCTTCTACGAGCAACCGTAATTTTGAAGGCCGCCAAGGTCGTGGCGCCCGCACCCATTTAGTAAGCCCTGCTATGGCAGCGGCAGCGGCAATTGCCGGTAAATTTGTTAATATCACGCAAGGAGACTGGGCATGAGTCAGATTTTTAAAGCCGGGTTAGTCTGCCCATTAGATAAAAACAATGTGGATACGGATCAGATCATCCCAAAACAGTTTTTAACTTCAGTCAGCCGTGATGGTTTTGCCGAAGCGCTATTTTATGATTGGCGCTATGTGGCAGACGGCGTCCCGAATACCGACTTTGTGCTGAACTTCCCGCAATACCAAGGCGCGTCTATTTTGTTAACCCGAGCAAACTTTGGCTGTGGTTCAAGCCGTGAACATGCGCCTTGGGCACTGCAACAGTATGGTTTTCAAGTAATTATCGCCGAGAGCTTTGCCGATATTTTCTTTAATAACAGCGTGAATAACGGCATGTTATTAATTCAGCTAAGCAAAACCAATATTGATCTGCTGTTTAAACGCTGCGCCCAAGGGCCGCAACAATGGCAGATCGATTTAGCTAGCCAAGAAATTATGTTTGGTAATAACGCCGCAATGGGATTTAGTATTGATCCTGATATTAAACAACGCTTACTAAGTGGCTTAGACTTTATCGGCTCCAGCGAACAACTAGGTGCAGAAATTTCTGCCTTTGAAGCGCAGCGCAAAGCCCGTTTGCCCTGGTTAGGCTAAAACGGTATTGGTCACAAGCAGCCAACTACTACGCTGCTTGTGACATTATTCTGGATTAACCAGCAAGAGCATATTGCCAAACTCTAACATCTGCTCAGCGCTTTGCACCTGCTCTGGCCACTCACCTTGCTGTAACTGCACAAAACTTAACGGTTGCGCTAATTTAAATTGAAAGGTTAACGCGCGCGGATCGGCCAAAAAAATCAATAGCGGCTGGCTAATGGCACTCGGTAAGCTGGGATGCTGCGTTAAAAACTGCTCTAACTGCCCTTTTAACGCTTCCACTTGTGCGGTTTGCTCGGTTTGACGAAGCGCCTGATACAAGGCTTGTAAAAACCCCGCATTAACGATATTTAACTGCCCCTCTGCCACTAAACCTTCGGTTAAGGCTTGTGTTAACTGCTGACTATAAGCATCCGACTGACTAAATACTTGCTGCGCTTCAGCGTCCATTGCCGTCCACTGTTTGGCAAACTGCCAAAACCGCTGCATCTTTTGCATCTGCAATTGAAAATTTACCGAGAGGCCCTCGCCAATATACAATTGCTGCGTTAAACGCAAATTGCCGCTTTTCCCTGAGTAATGATATTGATAATCCGTATTGATTAATAAGCCTTTGGCGAGTTTGGCCAACTCGGGCGGCAAAAACACCTGCATCCCTTCAGAGAGTTTTAACCCCACAATCGATACCTGACCGTTATCGGCTAACGTACCCGGCTCAAAGCCACGTACTTGCAGCTTCTCTACTTCTGCCAAAACACCGACGGCCGCCACATCAACTTGAACACCTTCAATCCGGTAATCATCTTGCCAATAATTGGCTTTAATCCGCTGATAGCTCAAACTTAGCCCAGGCATCAAGCCAGCAGACGCCATTTCAGCATAAGATTGGTTAATATAGTCAATTTGCTGGCCAATGATCTTAGCCGCTTGGTAATTAACATACTGATAGATAGCCACGCAAACTAATGCGGCTAAGCCAATGCCTAATAACAGTTTATTCTTTCGCATACTCAAACCAACCCCAAAAAAATCTTGCCTACCATAGGCGATGTGCCGCGAAAAGTCATGCGCTTTGTCGACACAGGTTCGACCTTTATGTATTTGTTAGATTAACACGCTGCGATCTGCTGCAAAGGATGTTGCCACAGCACCATCAATGTTAAAATACGTACCGCAGGCCATACCAGACAGGACGGATAACGCAGTGACAGACTATTTCCATTGGTTCGATTTATTAGGCATCGCTGTATTTGCTGTGTCGGGTACTTTGGCAGCATGGCGTAATCACATGGATGGCTTCGGCGTGATTGTATTAGCCACAGTTACTGCCATTGGCGGCGGAACACTGCGCGATCTCATTTTAGATGTGCCCGTGATCTGGATGAACAACAACAGCTACTTTTTTGCCATCTTTGCCGCAGCCGGCGCCACCATCTTACTGGTTCGTAATCGTCTGACCATTCCCAATAATACGTTACAAATTGCCGATGCCATTGGGCTGGCTTTTTTTGTGATTATGGGTACGCAAAAAGCGCTGGATCACGGCACCTCGACCATGGTGGCCATTATGCTCGGCACCATGAGCGGCGTGTGTGGTGGCATGATCCGGGATGTACTGTGCCGGGAGATCCCGATGGTGTTTCGCGGCGAGCTGTATGCCTTTACCTGTATTTTTGGTGGTGCGGTATATACCAGCCTATTGGCGCTGCATATCGCCCCTATTTATGCCATGCTCGCCGGCATGGCAAGCCTCTTATTACTGCGCTTAGCCGCCATTAAATGGCAACTGACCATTCCGGTATTTGGCCGTAACTCGCAGGAGTTGAACGAGCCTTAATCTGATTATTACAGCGCTTCCCAAACGCCTGAGGTATCACGCTTGTGCTAAACCCTACTCAGGCCAACCTGGCATCTTCAGCACACTGCAGCTAGGCTAAAGGGCATCCTTTAATAACAGGAGTCATTATGTCTACCCGCACCGAACGCGATTCCATGGGCGAGTTACAAGTGCCAAGTAGCGCGCTTTACCAAGCACAAACGCAACGCGCCGTGCAAAACTTTCAAATCAGCTCAAAAACACTGCCGCTGGGCTTTATTCAGGCCTTGTTACAAATCAAACATGCCGCTGCCCGTGCTAATCAACAGCTAGGTTTGTTAAGCAAAACCCAGGCTGATGCCATTTGCCAAGCCGCTACACAATTATTAAAAGATACCGATTTAGCGCAGTTTCCGGTGAGTGTCTATCAAACCGGTTCAGGCACCAGTAGCAATATGAACGTGAATGAAGTGCTGGCGACCTTGGCCAGCCAATTGTCTGGCGACAGCATCCATCCCAATGATCAGGTGAACTTAGGCCAAAGCAGTAACGACACTATCCCCACAGCGATACAATTGAGTAGCTTATTGGCGTTAAAGCAGCACTTATTTCCGGCACTACAGTCGTTACAAGAAGCAATCAACACAAAATCTGCAGAGATAGGTCATATTGTTAAAACCGGCCGCACCCATTTAATGGATGCTATGCCGGTGACCTTTGCGCAAGTGCTCGGCGGCTGGCACAGTCAGCTGAGCCATGCGCAAACCCAGTTACAGCTGCAAGTGCCGCTGTTAAGCCAATTAGCGCAAGGCGGCACCGCAGTGGGTTCAGGTATTAATGCGCATAAAGATTTCGCCGTCCTGTTTGCCAAGCAACTAAGCCAACAAACCGGCTTAAGCTTAACGCCCAGCTCTAACTTCTTTTTTAATTTAAGCTCACAAGATGGTGCGCTCGCGCTCTCCGGCGCGTTAAAAACCTTAGCCGCAGTACTGTTAAAAATGGCTAACGATTTACGCTGGATGAACTCTGGGCCGTTAGCAGGCCTAAGCGAAATTAGCTTAGCGGCTTTACAACCCGGTTCGTCGATTATGCCGGGTAAAGTCAACCCGGTGATCCCCGAAGCGGTAGCGATGGCCTCTGTGCAAGTGTTTGCCTGTGATACCGCCATTAGCATGGCGGCGCAATCGGGTAATTTTGAATTAAACGTGATGCTGCCGCTTGTGGCCGATAATGTCTTAGAAGCCATCAGTTTACTCAGTGGCAGTTGCCAAGCATTGGCCACACAAGCCATAGCGGATTTTACGGTTAATGAGCAACACATTGCGCAAACGGTGGCGAAAAACCCGATTTTGGTGACCGCACTCAACAGTAAAATTGGCTATGACCAAGCTGCTGCGATTGCCAAACAGGCTTATCAGCAGCAACGCTCTATCATTGATGTGGCGGCGGAACTGACGGAGTTAAGCAGGGATGAGCTAAAGGAGCTATTAGATCCAAAGCAATTAACGGGAGAATCGTAGCAGCAAGATCCGATATAATCTTTTCACCTGAGCGCAAGAAGTTAGCTTAAGCAAACATGACCACCTACACTACCCTGACCGCGCCGGTTGAGCATCGGCTCACTGAAAAGAACAGTGATTTTCTGACCTTTTTGCAGCCGGTCACTGATCGTGAGCTCGCCTTGCAGTGGCTACAGCATTATCGTGAACGCTACAAAGATGCCAATCACGTATGCTGGGCCTATATTATTGGCAACACGCGCCAACCCTTGACCCAAGCCTTTAGTGATGACGGCGAGCCCAGCGGCACCGCTGGTAAACCGATGTTGCATGTACTAACTGAGCGCGGATTGGGGAATACGCTTGCTGTGGTCGTGCGCTATTTTGGTGGGGTGAAACTGGGTGCGGGTGGCCTGGTGCGCGCTTACTCAGCTGCAGTGTCGCAAGCCACAGCGTTGGCAAGCTTCACCACGATAAGCCCACAGCGCGAACTGACACTTAGCCTAGCCTTTGCCGATGAAGCAAGGCTGCGACAACTGTTGCAACAATGCGCCGGCGAAGTGCTCACACAGCACTACTCGCACCAAGTAGAGCTTAGTGTGCGCCTACCTGAGCCGGCTGTAAGCGATTTTATCGAGCAAATGAATAATGTGACTGCAGGTCAGGCACAGATCCTGTCGCCACTTGGCACGAATTGAAACTGGCATTTAGCCCTATTCCGTGGATAATAAGCCGCAATAACTTGCAGATAGCGGCGCAGTATTCTCGCGCCGCCGACAGGATGCGCTATGTCTCAATTACTTCGTATTGTGTTAATCCATACCCACCTGCCCGGTGTGGTCGAATTACAGTTGGATCAACACACCAATATTTGTGGTACCAATGCCTCAGGCAAAACCACCTTACAACGCTTAGTGCCGGTATTTTATGGTGAGCAACCCAACCGCGTAGTACCGAAAACCCGTAAAAAATTCGATGAGTTTTACCTGCCGTTTTCTAACAGCTACTTAATTTATGAATATCAGCGCGAGAGCGGTGATATTTGCCAAGTGGTGCTAACCCGGAAAAGCGACGGCGGTGTTGACTATCGCTTAGTGGCCGCGGCTTATCAAAGCGACTTTTACCTGACGCAAAGCGATGAAGGCGTAAAAGCACTCAGTTACAGCGATTGGGCCAGTGCCATGCGCGCTCGGCCGGATGTGCAAGTGTCAGCCAAAATCAGTGCCACCAGCGAGTACCGCAGTATTATTCAAAATGATGCGGCGGCCTTGCGTGGTAACAACGCCGATAGCGTAAAGCTAAGGCGTTTAGCCGCAACCTTTAGCTTGGTTAGCAGTGGCCATAAATTACGCCACATCGAAAAGCTGGTAAGTGCCGTGCATGCCAAAGAAGGCAAAATGGACACGCTAAAAGCCATGCTGGCCGCCATTTTTGAGGAAGATGGCGTTACCTTACCTACCACTAAGGTGAAAAACACCAAGGCGCGCGAGTGGATCCAGCAAATGCGTCAGTCGATGCGGTTGGACAAGCTACAACAAGATTTTGAGCGCTTAAAACAATTAGCACTGCAGTTAGACGGCGCCGAAGGGCAGCTCAGTGCATTGTTACCGTTGTTACAACAAGATGAGCAACAACAAAAACTGCGTAAAGCCGATGCCGAACAGCAAGTTAATCAGTTACGGGGTGAACTGCTGTTATTAAAAGAACACTTTAATGCACAGCAACTTGAGCACAATGGCAAACTGAGTAAAACCGAAGCCGATTTGCATGAAACCAGTGCGCGTTTAGATCAGTTACAACAGCGTTTCGATGATTATGACGCCAAAGATATGCCTAAGCTGCAACGTGATACTGATGCCCTACCCCTGTGGCGCGACACCTTGCAAGAAGTGGTCGAGCAGTATCAATTAATGGTGGAACAGCATGGTGATTTAGAACGGCAATTAGAACAGCGCAAAGCCAAACTGGCCGAAGCATTTAATCGCTTAAGTGAGCAGCATCGTGCCAAAGCACGGCAATTACAGCAGCAAAAAGACCAGACTCGGGAGCAGCAAGAAAACAAACTGGCGCTACTCGAGCAAAGCTTTCAAAGCCGCCTACAACATGCCCAACAACAATTTGCTGAACAACTAACGCAACTGAGCAGTACCATTGCAGTACTTCAAAGCCAGTTAAATACTTCCCCCCTCACCGAAGTTGAACACGATGAATTGCGTGCGGCCGAACTGCGTTTAGAGCAAGCCCAGCAGCAAGCCCAGCAGCAAGCTCGGCAACTCCAGCAGTTGCAACAACAGCATCAAAAGGCTCGGCAAGAGCGTGAACAGGCCAATCAGCAGTTAGAGCAAAGCCGCAAGGGGCTGCATAGCGCCGAGCAACAATTACAGCAACTCAACCGACAACTGACGCCGGAACAAGGTAGTTTGCGCCACTACTTGCGCTTGCACTATAACGGCTGGGAGCAAAAGCTAGGCAAGGTGATCGATGAGCGCTTATTAGAACGCCAAGACTTACAGCCGCATTTGGCGGAATTGAGCGACAGCCTTTATGGTTTAAAGGTCGATCTCAGCGCCATTGATACCCCCGATTATGCGCAAGATGAAGCGGCCATTCGCCATCGTATTCAAACGGCGGAGCAACAGCTACAACAAGCCCAGGCCAACAAACTGCAAGCCGAAAAGCTATTAAAAGAGCGTTTCGAACAGGCCGAGTTGTGTCGTGCTCAAGTGGAGCAAGCCGAGTGGCAACTCACTCAATCTGAGCAAAATATTGACTATGCCCGTGACGCTCGCAATCGTTTACAAGCACAGCAACGCGAATTAACCAAACAACGGCAAAGCAGTGTGCGCGATACGTTGCAAAGCCAACAGCAACAACTGGAAAAATTAAAGCAGCAGCAACAAGCTGATTTAGGCGCGCTAAAAGAAGATCATCAAAGCCAAAAGCTTGAATTAAAAACCGACTGGCAAGCAGAGTTATACGTTTTTGATGAACAAATTGACGAATTAGAGCGTCAACTTGAGCACAAGCGCGACGATAACAAAAACCAAATTAAAGATCTGCAACAAGCTTTTAATGAAGAGTTATCGGCAAAAGGCATTGATCCGCGTCGTTTAACTGAGCTCAAGCAAAAACAAGATCAGCTAAAAACTGACATCAAAGCCACAGAGAATCGTCATGATGAACTGAATAATTGGCAAAAATTTATGGCGCTGGATTGGCAACAATTGCGGCCTCAGTTGCTCGCTCAAGAAACCGAATTAAAACAACAGCAACGCAGCGGTAAACAAGCTTTAGAGCAGTTAAAAGCAGAATACAGTGCTCGCCAAAAGCAGCTGGAAGAACAAAAACGCCAGCAACAAGAGTTGATGAGCCAAGCAGAACAGTTACTTAACCAATTAAAACCGGTACTCACTAAACTGCAAGAACTGCATTTAGCTAGTATTACCCCTGCATCCATGGCACCGTCTGCCGACAGTGTTGAGCGCTTAGCTCGCGCCAATGAAGCCTTAGAGCAGCGTAGTAAATTGGATAGCGCTTTAAAATTTGCCTTCGAGCAGTTTGAAACCGTGCTGAGCAAAGATGCTGGCCCAGAGTTTTTAGACCGGCTCGAGCATGAAAAACGCAAATTGCCGGATTACGCCGGTAAACGCCAACAACTGCCTATTTTGCAAAACCTGCTAGAAATCTTAAAAGGTGCGCAGCAGCAATTACTTGAAATGGGCGAGAACATTGGCGGCGATTTAAAGAAATTCTTCACGGTGTTTAGTGATATTAACCGCCGTATTGCGCTACAAAGCCGCCGGTTAAGTGAAGCGGTGGCGGATGATCTGGTACTAGAAGGCATTAGCCGCTCTGAAGTACGTATTTTATCAACTATTGACGAGTTGGGCTTTTGGCAGCCATTAAAACAGTTCGCCAAATTGTATGATGACTGGGCGGCGTCAGGTAAGGCTTTGCCATCAGAACATTATTTGAATGCCTTAGCTGATGTGGTCGATTTACTGCGCGCTGACGAGCAATACAGCATCGAATCGCTACTCAGGTTAGAGCTACATTTAAGCGAAGGGGGCTCGGAATTAGTCATTAAAAACGATCGGCAACTGCTGGAATCGTCTAGTCATGGTATGGCTTACCTGATTTTATGTAAGTACTTATTGGCGTTCACCCGTCTCTTACGTGGCGAAGCTAAAGTGATGATCCACTGGCCTATTGATGAAATTGGCACCTTGGCCTATCACAACGTCGAAAAACTGTTTGCGGCCTGTAGCAGCAACGATATTGTTATTGTGGGTGCTTTCCCTAATCCAGAATCCGACGTGTTAATGCTGTTTCAACATCGCTATTTAATTGAACCGAGCCAACAAGATCCAAGCCAGCGCCAGCTTAAACGTATTCAGCCGAAAGTCAGTCGTTTAGCCGAGCGATTAGCCCAGAAACAGCAGGAGGTAAGCTAATGTTACACCATGGACCTTTATTAGAGCGCCTGCTGGCCGGTGATTTTATTTGTCAGATCACTGATGAAGATGCTTATCGGCATTTAAGCCAAGAACAAACGCAGCAAGAGATTAACCATTATTTACGCCCATTGAATCGCCGCTTAGTGAGTAACGATGATCACAGTGTGTATTTCTTGGGGTTTCATGAGCTAACTAAAGAAGCACGTGAACACTTAAGCAGCCAATTTTCTTTAACCGTACAATCTTTGCTGCCGTTATTAGAGTGGCTACAACTGGTGCAAGAAACCTTAGGCCGCGACAGTGCGCTGACCGCCGGTGATACAATTAAATTGCAAGAGTTTGTGCTGCGCACCGAAGATAACCAAAGCTTGCGCCAGCGTTTAAATACGCTTGCCAGCGATCGCTTTTTTAATAGCCAAAGCGAGCAGTTAGATAACCAAGTTAAACTGATTTTCCGCCGCTTAAAAGAACACGGTTACTTATTACAACCTCATGCTGAACGCCAATACTATGTGGTTACCGGTAAAATTGATTACCTTATTGATCTCATTCGTTTTATCCGCGATGAAGAGCATCTACCGGTTGATGACACACCCACTCAAGAGGCGCTGATCTAATGGCGCCTTTAGAACCGGCTATCGCCTCGAACCTATTTAGCATCGGCGCTGAACGTTTAGCGTTATTGGGCAAGCATCATAAAGCCTTGATGCAAGGTTATGTCGATGGCTTTATTGACGAAAGTGCTTTTAGCGAAGGGGCGTTAAAAAAACTGATTGCCGCGCGCATTTTATGGCGCCCAGATGAACAGCAACCGTTGGCGCTGCGGCCATTAGTCAGTGAATTAATTGCCAGTATGGTGGCTGATGAAAACCGCCGTCAGATCAATGCCGACGTTGCCGAAAAGCTCGAGCAGATCCGTAACCGGGTTCAAGCCTATCGCGATGCCCAGTTTAAAGGCGATTACAGTGTGGCCGAGCTACAACTGCAACGCTTAACCGAACATGTGCATGACCTAAGTGGCCAGTTTGAAGAAGCCATCGACAGCTTATGGCATCGGCTTAACAGCGACTTTGGCTTTGTCAGTAGCCTCGATGATAAAATTCGTGAAAACGAACGCGCGCAAAAACAATTACGCCGCTTACTCGATGGTTTAGATTTACTCGACTTTCACGAACTGATTGAGCTGTCGGAAGGGAATAATCACCTGCGAAAACTGCTGGTCAGTCAATTGCAAAACCAACTCAGCTCGCATCACAGCAGCTTGTTAGAAGTACAAAAACGCTTGGTCGAATTGCTGGCAAAATTCCGCCAACAGCAAGCACGCTCGTTGTTAATTGCCAATATGGCCGCGTTTTTACGGCAGCACCCTAAATATCAGCCTGCTGATTATCCTCATCGCAGTGACGTGCCTAGCTTGTTTAACCAAGCTGCCAGTATTAAACCGCAAGCCGCCATTGCGCTAGATAAGGCCACAGAGCGACAAGTGCTGGCAGAATTAGTCAGAGCGCTACCACGCCCAAGCAGCGTGACCCTAACCGATACACAAAGCGCTAGCTTTAGCTTGCTGCTGCAAGACGAAGAAATTGCTGCGCGTCAGCAAGCGCTGAAAACGGATGTTGAAAACTTCTATCTGCGGGTAATTGATCAAGGTGGCAAGATCAGTGCCTTAGATTATCTGAGCACTCAGCAATTAAGCTGGGATAGCGAGATCTGGCTGTATCAGATCATAGCCGAATATCAGGCGTTACCGCTGGATGAAAAACAGATGTTTAGCATCACACGCGAAGAAGCCCCAGCCAGTGCCTTTAACGGCCTGTTGCTGATCCGCGATATTAATATTGGTTTAAAGGCAGCCTAATGCAGGCGGCACTTGGCTTACAGGCGCTGAACTGGCTGGCACAGCTTGAGCAGCGCCTTAAGCGCGATGGTCAGGTTGCCATTAGCAGCAAGGGAAAAGTCGCTCAACAGGTTATTGCTTGGTGTATCGAGCAACAGTTACTGCCAAGCCACAGCGCCAACTTACCCGTTGTGCAGTTTACTCTGCCGCTATTGGCACACATTGCCGAAGCACAATTGCAATTACAGCAAGTCTGTTTTCGCGCTAAGGTCTGTGAGCAAGATCGGCTGCAGCAAGCTCAGTACGCTAACCAAGAGCTGAAAAGTGCCGGGGCAAGCCCGCGACAAAACAGAGTATTGCTGAGGCTGAATACTGCCATCTCGCAAACGGGGTTAACCATAGCAACCGTTGATCTTGATTGGCGTGAGCTGCAGCTAAGCGAGTATGACGCCTTAGTCATCGTCGAAAACCTCGATTGTTTTTATCAGCTCACGCGCTTTCGCTTACACCACCGCTACACAAACCCGCTGGTGATCTATCGGGGCGATAGCCACTATAGTACCGGTGGCAAAGCCCTGAACGACGCATGGCAACACACCGGTAAACCTAGCCTGTATTTTGGTGATGCCGATTTAGCGGGGTTAGCTATTGCCTTTAGTCTGCACTGCCAAAGCATCCTGTTACCTGAGTTTGCACAGTTTAAACAATGTGCTAGCGTCGACATGCAGGCTGATCAGCAACTAAAGTATCAAGATCAGCTGTTACGCGTAGAGGTTCATTCTGCATTTCAACCCTATCAACAACTTATTTGTCAGCAATTAAAGGGCTTGCGCCAGCAGCAAATGCAAGGCTTGGCGCTTTATGCCATTAACTTGCGCTAACACAGCGGCTTTATCGTCAGCCGCTGTGTCACTTGGTTTATGACTCGACTTTACTCACAGGGGCTAACTTTGCTTTTGCGGCGAGCTTGTGACTCAGTTTGCCCGTTACCGCCCAAGCGAGCAGTGCAAACCACGCTATCCAAGACATGCCTGCCGGAATGTTTAACAGCGCAATCTTACCCAAATGCTGCCGATTAAAGATGGCCGCTAACACGCTGGGTAAAAACTAAATGGCCAAAAACAGCACGCCAAAACCGACTAACCCAAGGGTGTTCATTTGTTGTAGTTCAGCGATGAAGGCATTAATAGTATCCATGATGGGGCTCCTTACTTGGTGGTGGTGTTAGCCGCAATGCCGGCTGTAGGTAAAAATGGGTTAGCCGCGTTTTGTAACGAGGCCACAGTGTGCAGTTTGCCGCCTTGCACCACGCTCTGAATACGTTGTAATGCGCTTAAATCCTGCAAGGGGTTATCTGCCAACACGATAAAGTCTGCCGCATAGCCTGCACTCAACTGGCCAATTTCTTGGCCCAAACCCAAGTGGCGTGCTGCATCACTGGTGGTTAATTGCAGTACCTGCCAAGAGGTTAGTCCTGCTTGTTGATGTAATTGCATTTCACGCAATAAAAATGGGCCACTACTGACCGCATCGGTGCCCAGTAATAAAGGTACACCGGCTTCATACAGGCGGCGGATCAACTCCAGTACTTTGGGTAGTTGCTGTTGTGCAGCTGCGAAATCTTGCTCGGTCCAGTTGTATACCAACATGCCCATATTGGCGCGCCAGCTTTGCCGTACATCAGGATGCAAAACGCTGAGCGCTTGTTCTGGATATAATTGGTTTGAGTCCGCAAAGTGATAGAGCAATTCATTGAAGGTCGCAGTCAGATCCACCCGAATCTGTTTCTCAGCCAAAGTACGAAACAACCTTTGTAAGGCTGGGCTGTCAAAATCGACATACTCAAACCACTGATAAACATAGCGGGTGTCGTAAGGGTTCTTGCGCAGTGCTAAATACTCGGTACGTGCCGGCTCCGCTAACAACTCGGCACTGGTCGGTAAAGCATGCGTTAAGGCATCAATACCCAAATCGGCCGCATATTGCCAGCTCACGCCATCTAAATGCGCGATGGTTTTTAAGCCCGCCGCTTTTGCTAACTTAATGCCTTGTGCCAACTCAGCTTGCGTTAAGCCCTGATATAGCTTTATCACGTTGACACCGAGTGCTTGCTGCCGTGCGATCTCGGCTTGCCAACTGGCCTCAGTACTCGGATAAACTGAACCGCCAATAATGGGGGTTGGCTCAAACACTTCACCGGCGTATAGCATTCTAGGCCCTAGCCAAGCCCCCTGTTGCTGCTTGGCAACATAATGCGCATTGGCGGCCGCTTCACCGGCTGGATTAAAAATGGTGGTCACACCCGCCGCTAAGGTGGTTAAAGCATGGTACTGCGTAAGCTCTGGCGTGCCCGTCACCGCTAACACCGGTTGGCCGTTACGCATTTCTACCCGATGCGGCCCTGCGGTCATATGCAAATGAGCATCCACCAGCCCCGGCAACACATACTGCTGTTGTAAATCGATCTGCGTGACTGCGTTAGGTAACGCACCTTGCCCAGTTTGCACAATGCGCCCATCTGCGACTAACAACCAAGCATCACGGGTTTGTTGCTGTGTGGCCGGCTCGATGACCGTTGCATTGTGGTAAAGCACCGTTTCAGCCAGCACACTTTGACTCAGTAGTGCCGAAAACAATAACGGCTTGATAACACCCTTTCTCATTACGCGCTCCTGTTGTTGCGTGAATCTTTTGTCGGTTATCTAATAAGTCGTGCAGGTTGAAAAAACTGTTACAAAAAAAATTATTTTTATTTTTGTAACAGTTAGCACGTTGCGGCAGACTAGAACTAAAAATGGCTCACGCGCGATCAGGCGATACAGAGCCGAATCACTTAAGGATAAGTCGCTATGGTTTTAGTAAGGCATTATGACTGTTGATCTCGCACTGCAACTTTGGCTGCAGTATCAAGCCGCGATTAGCCGCACGTTAATGAGCTATGAAGCCGATCCGTCTTTACGCCAAGATTTGGCACAAGAAGCCTATCTGGCCTTGCACCGATCAGCAGAGAAATTAAGCCAAGTAGATAACAAACGCGCCTATTTGTTTCGAATTGTGCATAACGTAGTGGTCGACCATATCGCCGGTTCGACCCGCATGGTGTGGCAACCGTTAGAAGAGCAGCATCTAAACGAATTACAAAGCGATTGCCCCTCAGTGGCATTTTCCTCACAGCAACAAAACAATGTGTTGTTACAAGCCGTGCGGCAACTCGCCCTTTCTCATCGGCAAGTACTCACCTTGGCGATGGAAGATATTGATGAGAAAGAGATCGCCGATATTCTCGGCATCAGTTACGGTGCCGTGCGGGTAAGAATGAATCGCGCCAAAATGGCTTTACAGGAGATCTTGCAACATGCAACCGCCCTTTGATTTTAAGCAGCTCAGCAAAGCGTGGCAGCAACAACCAACGCAGCCACTGGCCACGGATTTACGCGCAGCCAAACGCCAGCAAAACTATCAACGTTGGCAATACTGGGCCGAACTCGCTGCTGCTGGGCTACTGCTATTAATGGGCTGCAGCCAACTGTTCGGGGAGCGAACCCTATTAGATATGTTTCTAGCGCTCTTTTTGTTTGCTGGGGCCATCAGCATCGTACTGACCAGCGTGAGCCTGCACCGGCCCTTGCTCAATTATTCTGACTGGAGCAGCCAAGGCTTGCTGCTCTTTCGTTTAGAAAAATGCCGAAACACCGTGCGCTATTTGCGTTACAACCAATACAGTTGCTTAGCCTTGTTATTATTTGTGATAACGCTATGGGGCCTAGCCTGGTGGCAGCCAGCGCAAGTTCCTACTATCTTGCTGCAAGTATACAGCTTTATAGTGCTCCCAGGCTGCGCTATAGGTTGGTGGTTATTAGGCAGAAAACGGCAACAAGCAAAGAAGCAGCTGGCGCATCTAGAGTTGTTGTATGCGGAGTTTCAAGAAAGCGAATAAAAGAAGGTGCCAAGCGACCGAATAAGAAATTTAAAGCAGTTAAATACTCAGTTTCACTTACGGTCATAGCCAATTTGTGTTTATATTAAAGTCACTTATCTTATTTCTAGCATGAGTCGACGTAGCTGTTAGTGGCACTAACTCTAAAGCGCTAGCAGCGATGTGGCTATGCTCAGATCCATGCGACGGGCACCCCATGGCAGAGTATTTACTGGCAATCGATCAAGGTACGACGAGCTCTAGAGCCGTTCTGTTCAACTTACAAGGCCAACCGCAGGCCAGTGTCAGTGAGACGTTCGAACAACATTTTCCAGACAATGGCTGGGTAGAACACCACCCAGAAGATCTGTGGTCGTCGGTGCTACGTTGTTGCCAACAGGTACTCGCCAAGCAACAGATCACGGCAGCTCAGGTCAAAGCCTTGGGCATTACCAATCAACGAGAAACCACGCTGGTGTGGCACAAAAGCACCGGCAAAACCCTTTATCCGGCCATCGTCTGGCAAGATCGACGCACCAGTGGCTATTGTGAACAGCTGCTAACCCCACAGTTAGCGGACACCATCAGTAACAAAACCGGTTTACTGCTCGACCCTTACTTTTCTGCCAGCAAAATCCGTTGGATCTTAGATAACGTCCCCGGTGCCCAACAACAAGCCGCACGCGGCGAACTGGCTTTTGGCACCGTAGACAGCTTTTTACTCTGGCAACTGACCGCAGGTAAAGTGCATCGCACCGATGCCACTAATGCCTCTCGCACTCTGCTATTTAATATTCATAACCAGCAATGGGATCCGGAGTTGCTCGAGGTCTTTGACATCCCAGCCAGTATGCTACCCGAAGTCATGGACAGTGCAGCCTATTTTGGCGAAACTGAGGCCGCCTTGTTTGGTCAGCCTATTGTGATTGGCGGTATGGCGGGTGATCAGCAAGCAGCACTGATTGGTCAAGCCTGTTTTGAACCCGGCATGGCTAAAAGTACCTATGGCACAGGCTGTTTTTTAATGTTGAATACCGGCGAAAAGCCACTTAAATCAGCCAATAAGCTGCTCACTACCATCGCCTATCGTCTAGAGGGCAACGTCACTTATGCTATCGAAGGCAGCATTTTTATGGCCGGAGCCACCATGCAGTGGATTGTGGAAGGCTTAAAATTATTACGCAACGCGGGCGAGAGTGAAACCATGGTGCAACATGTACCCCATGACCATGGCGTGTTCTTAGTTCCCTCATTCACCGGTTTAGGCGCTCCGTATTGGGATGCCAACGCCAGAGGCGCTATTCTGGGCTTAACCCGCGATACCGGTATCGATAAAATTGTCGCCGCCGCCCTACAATCTGTGGGTTATCAAACTAAAGATTTACAAAAGGCCATGGAGAAAGATGGTCTACGCCCCAACGTGCTGCGCGTCGATGGTGGTATGGTTAAAAATAATTGGGTATTAGCTTTTTTAGCCGACATTTTAGGCGCTATTGTCGAGCGCCCAGAGAACACCGAAACCACCGCATTGGGTGCCGCTTATTTAGCAGGACTGCACTGTGGGGTTTTTAGCTCTACGACACAGCTGGCCAGTTTATGGCATTGCGAACGCCGTTTTGAGCCAAGTATTCGTGCCGAAGAACGACAACAACTGTATGCCAAATGGCAACATGCAGTGGCACAAGTTCGTTTATAGTCAGCTTTCTTAGCTAACTCAACAAGCGTTTTAACGTAATATCCCGCGGTATTCAGCACTCACTGAACGTCGCCACCTCAGCCAGCCGTGTTATTCGCTATTAGGAGTTCTATCTTGGTCATGAAAGTCGATGTGGTGGTGATTGGCGGTGGCGTTAACGGCACCGGTATTGCGCACGACGCCGCAGGGCGCGGCTTAAAGGTTTTGCTATGCGAACAAACCGATTTAGCCTCTGCCACCTCATCTAAAAGCAGTAAATTGATCCATGGCGGCTTACGCTATTTGGAGCATTTTGAATTCAGCTTGGTCAGAAAAGCCTTAGCTGAACGGGAAATATTACTAAAAAATGCGCCACACATTATGTGGCCGTTGACTTTTTGCTTACCTTACCAAGCCCATCTACGCCCAGTTTGGATGATTTGGCTAGGGCTGTTTCTGTACGACCATTTGACCACTCGCCGTAAATTACCGGCATCGCGCAAAGTAACATTCGACGCCACTAGCCCGCTCGAATCGAGTATCAAAGTTGGCTTTGAATACGCCGATGGTTGGGTTGATGATGCCCGCTTAGTGATTTTGAATGCCTGTGCCGCGCGCAACAGAGGTGCCAGCATTTATACCCATACGCGCTGCATTCAAGCCCAACGACAAGATGATTATTGGTGTTTAACTTTACGCCATCAAGATAACGGTGATGTATTTACCGTGCACAGTAAAGCCGTGGTAAATGCCACCGGGCCATGGGTTAGCCAACTGTTTAGCGAGGCTTTCGCACAGCCTAGCCCGCAAGCAATTCGTTTGGTCAAAGGCAGCCATATTGTGGTGCCTCGCTTACATTCGCAGCCACAAGCTTATATTTTGCAGAATGAAGATCAGCGTATTGTTTTTGCTATTCCTTATGAAGATCAGTTCACGCTGATTGGCACTACCGACGTCGAATATCAAGGGGATCCAGCAGATGCCAGTATCAGCTCTGAAGAAACAGACTATTTGCTCGCGGTGATTAATCACTACTTTAAACAAAAAATTACCACAGCAGACATTGTGCATAGTTTTGCTGGCGTACGGCCATTGCTCGAAGATGAGTCCAGTTCGGCGCAAAGCGTCACCCGTGACTATAAAATCTTACTCGACAGCCTAGATGATACCTTGCCGTTAATTTCGGTATTTGGTGGCAAAATCACCACCTATCGTACTTTGGCAGAATCAGTCGTTGATCAAATAGCGCCTTTTTTCCCGCAACAAGGCCCTCGCTGGACAGCTGCCAATGCTTTGCCAGGCGGTGACTTTACCGATCAAGCCGCACTTAAACAGCATTTGCTGCAACATTACCCTTGGCTTGCGCCAAGTTTTTGCCAACGCTTGGTTCGCACTTATGGCACCTTAAGCTTTCACATACTGGCAGAAGCAAAAACCGAAACCGATCTAGGCCAGCATTTTTTTGCTGATCTATGGCAAGCCGAAGTGGATTACTTGCGCAGCTTCGAATGGGCACGCTGTGCCGAGGATATTTTATGGCGTCGCACCAAACTCGGTTTACAGGCCACACCAGAGCAGGTGCAAGCTTTAACCTATTACTTGCAACATAACACCTCCACGACGGCATAGCGAATAAACAGTGGCGTTAAGGCGCTACACGCGCTAACACCTTTACGGGCTTATTTAGTGGCAGGGCGATAATCAGCGCTTCGGCCGATTTCGGAAAAATGCCGGTGAGCTCGGTAAGGTTAACTTGATGAGTCACTAAAACAGTAGGTTGCGTCACGGTACTGCTGGCAAAATACTCTATTAAAGCTGCAGTTTGCTGGTTACGACTACCGCGACCAGCGAAAAAAGAATTGAGTATCGGTAATGGCTTCACCTCGCCTACCGCCATATAAGATGCGGTGTCTAAACAACGACACCACTGACTACTATAAACGCTGATCTGAGCAGTAGTCCGTTGCCGCAAACGTTGCCCCCAAACCAAGGCCTGCTGCTGACCTTGGCTATTGAGGTTACGCTGCGTACTGCAATCTGCCAGCTGAAAATTAGCTGGATCGCCAATACCTGGCGCAAGGGCATGTCGCATCACTAACAGTGCTTCACCCTTTTGCCAAGCCTGCCAAGCGGCCTCGGTATCTGCCAACACGTTAGCACTGAACATTAACAACACAAGCCATTTGACAAGTTTCATTAGAGTATCCTTTTCGGGGCGACACATCTTAGTTGCAAGCCATGACGCATGCTGTATAACTCTTGTTCACAACACCTGATATAGGCTACGCATTAAAGCGCTAAAACGATTAATCTGAATCTATTTCGCCATTTACCGAGGCCTATAGCAACTTGAGCGAAACTCTAGCAGGTGTGGCTTGCCTTTACACTTACGAGCTTCTACAGTAGTTTTTTTCGTTTTTAGGATGCTAATTTATGCGCGCCTTATATCTCGCAAGTTGCCTTGCGTTTCCGACATTAGCCATGGCGGCTTCGCCAACAACAGTGCCGTTTTTTCCCGATAGTCAATATCAAAACGATGTTGTCTCAATTGAGCAACGCTTAGGGCATGCGCTGGGCGAGCGCATTTCAGCGCCCGCTGAGATTTTAAATTATTTTGAAACCCTGGCCAGCAGTTACCCAGAGCGCATCAAATTAGTGAAGTATGGCGAAAGTTGGCAAGGTCGGCCGTTATTTTATGCGGTGATTGGTAGTGCTGATAACCTTGCCAAGTTAGACCGTTTAGAAAGTGATATGCGCCGTTTGGCCGATCCACGTAACTTAAACAAAGCCTCTGCAGATGCGCTAATTAATAGCTTACCCGCCAGTGTTTGGCTTGCCGGCGGCGTGCATGGTAACGAAATTAGCCCACCGGAAGCGCTGATGGGCCTAGCTTATCATTTACTCGCAGACCAAAGCGCTCAAACCCAAGCCATCTTGACCAATACCCTGGTGTATATCGAGCCTATGCAAAACCCGGATGGCCGTAACCGCTTTGTTAGCCGTTATTACGCCACAGTCGGTATCGCGCACTCCGCAGATCGTTTCTCAGCAGAGCAAAACGAACCTTGGCCAAATGGCCGCACCAATCATTATCTGTTTGATATGAACCGCGATTGGATCTCGCTGACCCAACCTGAAATCAAAAATCAGGTAAGAGTGTTACAGCAGATGTTTCCGCTGATCTTTGTCGATTCGCATGAAATGGGCGGCGATCAAAGTTTTTACTTCAGCCCAGAAGCAGAACCTTACAACCCACTGGTCACCGGTGCACAGCGTGAAAGCTTAGATTGGTTAGGCCAAAACAACGCCAAATGGTTTGATCAGCTTGGCTATGATTATTTTACTCGGGAAATTTTTGATGCCATGTATCCTGGCTACGGTGCCAGCTGGCCACTGTACTATGGCGGCATCGCCACAACCTACGAAATGGGCTCAGCTCGCGGCCATAACTATCGCCGTACCGATGGCAGCATTTTAACGTATGCCGATGGCGTACAACGTAACTTTATCGCTTATATGTCTACGCTTGAAACCGCCAGTAAGCGCGCCAAAGATCTATTACAGCGCTTTTACAGCTATCGGCAAACATCGCTCACTCAGGGTGAGAAAGATGGCATCCGCAGCTATATTTTCCCTGCCACCCGTGATGCCGCTGGCCACCAAAAATTAATGGGCGTGCTCACCCAACACGGCATTACCGTTAACCAAGCCACGGCCGATTTTCGGGCTTGTGGTAACAGTTATCAGCAAGGCGCTTACGTGGTTAATGCCGCGCAGCCAACTTATCAGTTAATTCGCAATCTGCTAGATGACGACGTCAAAATGGCTGAAGCCTTTATTGCTCGCCAGCAGGATCGTCGCTCGAAAAACCTGCCTGATGAAATTTATGACGTGACCGCCTGGTCATTACCGTTGATGTATAACCTGGAAGTAAACCGTTGTAACCGCGCGGTAGACGTTGCCAACACAATCGTGGGCCCAGAGACCACCTTAGCCGGTAAAGTCACGAATACCGATGCCAGTTATGGCTTCATTGTACCTTGGGGCGATATGGCGGCTGCGCGCTTGTTAAGCCACGCACTGCAGCAAGGTTTAACGGTTAAAAGCAGTGACTTGCCATTTACGCACAGCAATGGCGTGCGCTACCCCGCCGGCAGTTTAATTTTAAGCCATGCCGACAACCCACAGTTAGCCACTAAAATTCAACAACTTGCTCAAAGCAGCGGCGCTCATGTTACCGGTATTAATAGCAGCTGGATTAAAGATGGGCCAAATTTTGGTTCAGGCAATGTGCAGAACATCCCTAATGCTAGAGTGGCCCTGTTATGGGATGAACCGGCGAACCCATTAAGTGCCGGTAGCGCGCGTTTTGTCTTAGAAAAAGGCATTGATTACCCGGTAACGGCTATTCGCCCGGCACAACTGTTACGTGCTGAACTGCGCCATTACGACGTACTGATCTTGCCAGCAAGCCAAGGCAATTATAATCAAGCTTTGGGGGCGCAAGCTCAACAAAAAATTCACGACTTTGTCAGTCGCGGCGGTGTGTTAGTGGCGCTGGGTAATGCAACCGATTGGTTGATCCAAGGTGATAAGCCGCTGTTGAATAGCAAGCGGGAATTTAAAGTCAGTGAGCAAAAGAAACCTGAAGCTGAAGCGCAAGTCGCCGGTATGCTACTAGAAAACCGTGAACTGTATCAGCAGCGCTTAGAAGCATTTCAAGCGCAGCCTGATAGCGTGTCTGGATTTTTAGCGCGAGCCGAAGTAGACCAAGATCATTGGCTAACCGCTGGGGTGCCAGCGAATGTGAATAGCATCTTTGTTGGCAATTATATCTATCAGCCACTAACGCTGGCACATGGTCGCAATGTACTGACTTTCGCATCACCGGAAAAGCTTGTTGCTGGGGGTTTTGTTTGGGAAGAAAATCGCCAGCAAATTGCGCATAAACCGTTGTTAATGGTGCAAGCGCAAGGTCGTGGCCAGGTTATTGCGTTTACCCAAGAGCCTAATTTCCGCGCCTATGTCGACGGCATGCACCTGTTGTATATCAACGCGGTATTCCGCGGTGCGGCGCACGCCACTCCACTGCGTTAATGCTTTAAACGTTTCATGATTCGCTTAAAAGCGGCAGGCTGGAAAACCTGCCGCTTTTTTTGGCCCGCTACTCGGTGTATTGCTTTACCACGCGTGCTGCCAGTGCGGCATTTTCTAATTTCAAGTTCACCTCTTGTTTTAAGATGATCTGCCCCTGCACGTTTGAATCGGCACTGATGGTTAAGGTTGCCGGTTTATGCTTATCCTTACCAAACCAGCTAAACCAACTTTTGCGGGCAGTGCGCTCGGCATAAACCAGATCGCCCTGCACTACTGAGCCTGCCAGCAAACTAACATTACCGTTTAACGTCGTTAGATTTCCAGCGATTTGGCTGCCTTCAATTTTCAAAGTGCCATTTACCGTACTAACATCGCCCGCTACGGTACTGCTGTTGATCACCATGTCGCCATTCACCGTACTCAGTTCGCCCATCACCTTGCTACCTGAGGCCAGTTTAATACTGCCATTTACTGTTGAGGTCTCTCCGGTAACCTGCGCTCGCTCTGCCAAAGTAATGCTACCATTTACCGTAGACGCCGATTTTACCTGGCTATCTTCCGCTACATTGATACTGCCATTCACGGTGCTCACCTCACCCGCTACGCTGCCGGCGGCCACTTTAATACTGCCATTCACTTTGGAAATATCTTCCGCATTTTGCGTGGCAGTTTCTGCCGCCTCCGCGGAAAAAGGCATAACACCGCCAACATAACAGGCAGCTAAAGTAAGGCTAACAGCCAGGGTTAAGGTGCTCATTTTCATAAATAGTACTCGCAAATAATTAAGATAGGTTGAGCATTGCAAAAACATAGCCAACTTAATAAACCTATTAATAACAGCATCTTAAAAATATACATCAAACTTAAGTTAGTCATTTTAACTAGAAAATAGTCGAAAACTATATCGAAACGGCGTTAATTCACTCGCTGTGCCAGCACCCGATGTCACATTTTTACACCGTTAGCTCTAACGGCAGCAACGCTTTCACCTGCGGTAAGAGACTTACTTTTGCAGCACAAACAAACATCTAAAGAAAATGCACGCCAATTCCGCTAGAGAGATCGGCTCACGCTAAAGGGCAGCCCTAGCCAAGCCAGCGAAACCTTGTTGCAAATATCATTTTTAATTATTGATTTGCACTGGCGTTTGCCAGCCTTGCGCTACTTTAGCCGCACATACCGGATTGCCTTCAGCAACCAGTGACTCGGCAAAAAACCATTCTTTAAATACTTGCCACTCATCATTGATGGGGCTTTGGCACTTACCATTCGCCTGCTCAGCAAATACTGCATCACTACATTGCGGCGTGTTATCCAATTTGCCGTGATAAGCATACGCATAGACGACCTGACAATGGCTACTGACGTAGGTACGAAACACCACTAACCAACCTTGCTGATAACGCACCACACTAAAACTGGGAATATTGTGTTTTACCGCAGTCGCAATAATCTCAGGGGCTTGCACGTCCTTTAACAGCGTTAACTCACCGTTTTGGCGCTGGCGAATTTGAATAGTCTCGCCCCGCCGCCAGGCAAAGCCATCATACTCGGTTTCATCTGCCGCCTGAGTTAGCGCAGTTAACCCCGTAACATCGCGCTTCACCTCTTGGCGGATAGTGCGCTCTACTTGCGCCGCTTCAGAAAGGGTTTGCATTTTATCGCAGGCCACAAGTAGCCCTAACATGAATATAACTAACGTAGCTTTACGCACATTGTTCACCTTAATTTAATCGCGCAGACATTATTGGCATAGCTGCCCTGTTTTTAACCATTAAACCATACTAGCGATTATTTATCAGGCTGTGCGGGCCAGCCAGCAAACTGGCATAAAGCCAGTTTCCGCAGATATAAAGGGGTTATGAGTGAATATGGACGCTAAGTATCTAGCGGTTAATCTTTAATCTCAAACACTTACCATAAAAAATACGTTCACTTTCACCTTATTAAGTCAGCGCCATGCTAGGCTTACCTAAAACAAATCATCATCGCGCCTTAGAAGTAGCGCTTTGCTAACTCTTGCAGCGCCAAGCAGCAAATCAAATAGAGGTCAGTCATGAAATTCGCCATTTTTTCTACCATCGTTATTGCGCTACTCTCTGCTTGTACCTCACCTGTATTCGATGCCGGACGCAGCGAAACCGTGTTACCGCTTAGCAGAGCGTGGATCGATGGCCGAGTCGTCGAGTACATCACAACTGACATCTCTGATTTGGCAATGGCTCAAATGATGGGAGCAAACCATGTACCTAAACTTGCCTCAGCAATCAACATGCCCAGAGGCTCTTCTATTGTAGAACGCGTGTACAAATTTCCTAACGAAGAACAAATCAGCGTTTTTCAGTCTGCACCGGATCCGGTTGGTGCCGAGAACAAAGACCGCAGTTACAGCCCACTTTGGCGAGTCGTAATGGTTAGATGGTCCACGCAAGCAACCCCGCGCGAACTAAAGTCTGAAGAAGACGTACTGGCTGCCGAGGAGAATAAAGAAGTCGTGCTAGAGATGACAAATATTGTGGTGAACTGCCCCGTGACACGCAGCGAAAATGGCCAAGCGCTTCGGGGGGTGCGCTAAGCATGTTTCGGCTCTGCCTCAAACACTTAGCGGCAATCGTTTGTAACATAATCCCAGCCTAAGTTTAGAGCGTGTCTATCAACGATTTCACCTGCGGTGAGATACTTTCTTTTGCGTCGCCAAAAGAAAGTATCCAAAGAAAATGCCTCAATTCCGCTCGAAAGCCCGACTGTACCTGCGATGTCCAAGGCGAAAACATCACTTGCGCAGCGCTACCGTCGCTGCACTCAACCACCCGTTTTCTTAAACCTTGGTCAACGATGAACAGCCGGCTCGCTGCAAAGGGGGGATATTTTTCGTAGCGGTATGTGCTTGGCTGAATAACCGATGTGTGCCCAGGCTGTGTAAAAACTCAAAATTTCTGCTTTGCCACCAAGTTATTCCATAGCAGCAATAGAATTTCGCTCAACTTGGCTAACTAAAGTTTAATTTTGTTCTATGGGGATTTGGCTTTGACTAAATCGACATACCCAAGTGGTCTTTGTGACTGACAATGGCTTATACGCAATAATATTCACTATTCATAAAGCTCCTTTAGCTTAATTTTCAATCCCTCAACGCCCCAAATCGATATCATCCGTTTCAGGTTATATGCCAGTATGTGTAAGCTGATTTCAGTGCTTACATTGGTAAATCGTCGCATCAAGAAGTGAGTCGCACCCATCCACATTTTGATCGTTCCAAACGGGTGCTCCACGGTTTGCTTTCGTATCGTAGCTGATTGTGGTGCAGCATCTAACTTAGCCTGCATGTTTTCCATTTCAGATTCATGCACCCAACGACGGATCCGCCTAGCTGCACTTTTTGACGTGGTGCATTTGGCGCGCTGGCTGCAATCCCTACAAGCAATACAATTAAAGTACATTTGCAATTCTAAGCCATCTTCAACGGTGGTAAACCGATTCTGAAGCTCGTTACCCGCAGGACAAATGTAGATGTCTTTTTCCTGGTTATATTTAAACAGTGCGAGGTTATAAAGCCCTTTGCGGTCAGCTCCAGAGGTATCACCTTTTGGAACTAAGGCTACGGCTCCTAAGTCCTGAGCCGCTTTAATATCACTCCGGCTGTAATACCCTTTGTCGGCAAGAACAGTAATATCAGTCTTACCCACTGCCTCTTGCGCTAATTTGGTCACAGTCGTTAGCTGGCCACGGTCAGGGATATTGGTTACCTCGTGAGCAACAATCAGATGATGCTTTGCATCTACTGCTGTCTGTACGTTATAGCTAACTTGGCGGTTAACATTGTTTATTTTCATCAGCCGAGAATCAGGATCTGTTAATGACAGCTGTTTATCAGGATGTTGCTCTACGGCTTGCTGCACTTGCTTTAACTCTTCTAAACGCTTTTGAAGCCATGCCAACTTTGTTGCTGTTAATTCTGAGTTAGCTTCAAGCTCTGCCTTTTTATCGGCATCATCGAGCTTATCCAGATATAAGCTGATGCTTTGCTCAATTCTTTCGATGTGGCCTTTAACCTTGCTCGGAGTGTAGTTATTCGATTTGCTATTTACCGCTTTAAATTTACTACCGTCAATGGCAACAATCACATCAGTGAACATTTGCATTTGCTTGCATAGGTCAATGAAAGCACGGCAAGCATTCTTAATACCTTTACCGTTATTTTTTCTGAAATCAGCGATGGTTTTAAAGTCAGGGGTTAATCGCTCAAGCAGCCACATCAATTCAACATTTCGATGCGCTTCTTTTTCTAATCTGCGGGAAGACTGGATACGATTCAGATATCCATAAATATACAGTTTAAGCATGGTGGCCGGGTGATACCCAGGCCGCCCAGTCTGTTTTGGATTAATATTTTCGAAGCCGAGAGAAGCAAGTTGCAGACCATCAACAAAGATGTCGATTACTCGGACAGGGTTATTTTCAATAACAAAATCATCCAGTGCCTCAGGAAACAATGTTACTTGATGTCTGCCTGAGCCTTTTATATGGTGGGTCATATCAGCACACTTACTATTGCTTCGTATGCTATTAATTTTAGTAAACAAGCAGTTGGCTTGGGGCGTTTTATTAAGAATAATTGATCATAAAAACCTGCTACTTAGACCAAAAGGTGATCAGCAGTTTTCACACAGCCTGTGCCAATAGCAGACATTTACCTTGGCAAGCCCCGATGACCGCTTTGAGTTCTAAAGCAGTCATTAATTCAGCTAGTATCAAGCTGATGTAGCTGCTTTTAATTGCACATCATCTTAAGCAGTAATTCCTCAACCGTAGCTACCTTTTTATGAAGTGCGTGACCAAGCTTGCTATTAGTTGGGCCTGCTTAAATCCAATGCGGTTATTTTTTCTGCGACTCAGTCGATAACCCGATGTCACTACAAAACAACGAGACATCATCATGGCAAGTCTCATACCTTGGAACAAAGGCAAGATTATCGGCCAAAAAGCGCCGCTGCGCCAACAAGAGATTTGGTCTATTCGTGCCCGGCTGGAAATAGCCAACAACCTAAAGGAACTGGCTCTATTCAATCTCGCGATTGACTCTAAACTTAGAGGCTGTGATTTAGTCGCGTTGAAAGTCTCAGACGTGATGCGCTCTGGCGATATTCTGACTCGTACTAGTGTGGTACAGCAAAAAACCGGTACGCCGGTGATGTTTGAGATAATTACTCATACCCGTCAGTCGTTACGCACTTGGATAGCCCACGCTGAGTTAAGCCACGATGACTATTTATTTCCCTCGCGTAAGCATACTGTGCCGCACCTTGGCACACGTGCTTATGACCGACTTGTGCATAAATGGGTCAGATCGATTGGTCTAGATAGCAGCCTCTACGGCACCCACTCAATGCGCAGAACTAAAGTGTCTATTTTGTACAAACGCGACAAAAACCTTCGTGCAATTCAATTGTTGCTGGGACACAAGAAAATTGAGAGTACCGTCCGTTATTTAGGAATTGACGTGCAGGACGCTCTTGAAGCATCAGAAAACTTAGATATTTGAGATAACAGACATCCTCTATCAAGACGCACCAATTCCGGATAATTTTTTTATTTTAAGCACCTATTATTTGAACGCACTCTAAACCGCAAATGACAGCAGCTTGATCAGCATTAAGCAGCAGAACTGATCAGTCACCGCCAGCAGAAAAGATCAATTTGTGCAGCACCGCTATATGTAGGCGCTGCACCACAATGACAGGCCTGCTGGTGAGGACTGATCACTTTTACTGGAATTCACTGATCAGGCTGCTGGGGATTTTGCTCGGTTTGAGATAAAAAAAGGACACCGGTTGATGGGTGTCCTTTTATATTGCTTATTGCTCGCTGTATAAGACAAAAACCTATCTCAAATTTCGTGCTTTTTTAAATTACGAATGTGAGCGAGATAATTTTTCATTTTTTCCCATTTAATTCCTGAAGGATAATCGTCTCCTGGTAGTAATCCGTCATTATTTAATATATTGGGGTTTGCTCCTTTCGAAATTAAAAATTTAATGACCCCTAAGTATTCCGCTGCGTGTAAAGGTGTTGAACCATTCCAATTTACGTAGTCAACATCGGCACCATACGATACTAATAGTTTTATGAAGCTGAGTTTGCTATGACTATGTAAGGCAGATGTCTTCAAAATATCATTGCTAGTTTTAGCTCCACGCTTAAGACACTCTTCGAGAATCTGGATATCATCGCAACTATGCACGTATGGAGAAATACCTGTGCATAGCTCATCTCCTCGCCATCCTTGTTCAAGGTACTCTATTGCTTCATCATATGTTTCACAATAATGCAGCGGGGTGGCTTTAATAGCGGAACCATAATAGTTAAATGGCTTCATATTTCGTCCTTAACATTTAACTTTGCAAGTTCCATTTTTACTAACTTCAACAACACCATCAAAGTTTTTCTTTACCACATTTGCCTCTTGAGTTGTGAGTTTTCCAGGAACGTAGCCATGATATTCATTACTTGGTGTGCCATTATTTTTAAGAACAACAACTTCTTTGTTTTCAGTGTCAACACCGACACGGGCAGTAGTATTTTTTCCAAGAGGTACGGAATTGTTCAGTGCAGCTTGTCCATCAGCTGGCTTACGAGAAACATCTCCACTCTGAGACTGCCGTGCAGAATTTCCATGTTTTTTGTATCCAGAATCATTGTAAATTAACTTCTGCGTGGTATCCGCAACACTCTGAGCCGCATTATTAATTGGAGAGCCTTTTTCAGTAACCGCTACAACAGCTCTTGCGGCTAGGTTGGCTACTGCAATCCCACTTTTATCTCCTTTATACTTCGCCTCACCAGTTGGGTCAGTATACTTATAGGGATTATTTGCAACATACGAGTAGCGGTTAAATGTATCAGGCTCGCCCGTAAACCCAACCGGATCATTCGAATAAAACCGCCCAATCACCGGGTCATAATACCGCTGCTGCATATAGATTAGTATGCAGTACGATCCAATCCAACTTAAAAAAACCATGAAAAAAACCGACTAAATAGTCGGCTTTAAGTATGCTGCATTAGGTGGCACTAAACTACTATGCTGCGATTTCCCATTGATCTTCAATCTCTTCCAGGCGAATTACTTTTGCCGCTTCCTCTGCTTCAGTATCCGCCAGTAGATCAAGAAAATAACTTACTGGATTATTTTTTTCTTGGCTTTCCATATACAGAGTTCGCAAAGCCGCATCTGTCGTACGGGGAATTTTTGTCTGACCTTTCTCATAACGTGCAATTGTCTGCTCATCCACACCAAAACGTGTTCCAAGCATTTTCTGAGAAACATTCAGCTCAATACGCAAAAACTTAAACTCTTCGTGCGTAAGTGGTTTCCTGCTATCGACAACAGCCTGTGCAATCGTTCTATGAAGGCCATTCATATCATCAATACTTGTATATTCTTCACCATCGATTTCTTCAACGGTAAAACCATTCTTGAGATACACATTTGATAAACCGCTTTCAGTGTAATGGTACATACCAACCTCTTTAATCGATCCAAACAGTTACCAGAACTGACATAGGACTGTCATGATGATTCTTGAGCGCAACAGTCAATTCAATAACTTTGCCTGCAGCTAACCCTTTCAAGTTAAATTTCCAATCTCCATTTACTTCTGGATATGGGCCTTCTCTAAAAACTGAGTGCTTACTTTTAAGTAAGGTGATTACCTGCCCGGCAGTCACACCGCGCTCACTCATGCGTTCCTTTACGTGCTTACTCCATCGAATCCTGTGGGTATAATTTTCTGCCAGATCATTCATTATCTTTCTGGCTGTTTCCTCAGTAAGAGGAAATTCGTTAACGCCTTTAGGGTTGCTTTTATTCATGAAGAACCTATCAACTTGATACCCGTCATTCTGATAGGTAAAGTGCGCACTGTCAACTATTGTTTTAAATTCATCCAAACAACCCACTGCCGCCTTTAGCTGACGGATGGGTATTCTGGTACACCTGACTGAGTTTTTGCCTGTTGACATGAGTATAAATCTGCGTGGTGGATATGCTGGCATGGCCCAGCATTTCCTGCACATGCCGAAGGTCGGCACCGTTATCCAGCATCATGGTGCCGGTCGCAAGACTATGGGGTCACGCAAGACTACAAGACTATGGGGTCAGGTCTTGCCTTTTGCCTCAATGGAGTCAGGTTTACGATAAATCGAATGTCTGCAAAGAAGGCAAAGTAGACATTCGTTTTTCCGAGAGAGCCTGAACTGAACAGCTGCAATTCGCTCAAAGCGGCAACAAAAGTACTTAACTGATATTACTCTTCAACATCTATACTCTCAACGCTCTTCATGTTGCATGCCATAGAAAAAATAGGCTTAACCAGCAAGTTGTGGCAAACTACATGAATAATAAGGAGAAGTGTATGCGTAAAGCCATGTTCATTTTCGCCGCCATGCTCTTAGTGGCTTGCGATAACAATATGACGCAACCACCCGCACCTAGCCGAGACTATACGCCAGCAGAGCAGCAAACGTTAGCCGCGGGTAGTGCACGGGCACGCACCTGTGCAGCGTGTCATGGGCCGCGAGGTATCTCTCGCAATGCCATGTACCCACATCTTGCGGGGCGCTCGGCTAACGAGCTGAGTGCGGCACTAACGGCTTATCGTGATGGTGAGCGAAAGCATGCCATTATGAGCCCGCAAGCACGCGGTCTTACTGATGATGACATTACCCTACTAAGCAAATATTTCGCGTTACTGCCTGCGGCTGCCACAGCAACCACGGCAGAATAAGGCTTAATCGGCCGTAAACAGCGCCAGCAAGTCTTCGGCTTGGCCTTGCCATACTTGGCCTTTGCCACCACCCAGTAACTGATCCGATAAGCCCTGCTTATACTGCTGTAATTTTTGTACTTTTTCTTCAACGGTATTACGGGCAATCAGCTTGTATACAAACACCACTTTGTCTTGACCAATGCGATGCGCACGATCGGTTGCTTGGTTTTCCGCAGCGGGGTTCCACCAGGGATCGTAATGAATAACGGTATCGGCGGCGGTTAAATTCAACCCCGTGCCACCGGCTTTTAGGCTGATTAAAAATACTTCCGTTTCACCGTTTTGAAAGGCATCAATTTGCTGCTGTCGCTGCTTGGTTTGTCCCGTTAATTTACTGTAGCTAATGCCCATGTATTGCAGTTCTTGCTCGATTAAATGCAGCATGCTGGCAAATTGACTAAACAGTAACACCCGCCGCCCTTCTTCAATCATTTCAGGCAGGTTTTCTCTTAACCAGCTGAGCTTGGCGTTGTGCTTCACTAATTGCGCTTGTTCAATGGGTACTAAGCGCGCATCACAACAAGCTTGACGCAGTTTTAATAACGCATCTAAAAACTCAATTTGACTGGCCGCCACGCCCTTGCGCAAAAACAGCTCGCGCACTTTGGTTTCCATAATTAAGCGGATGCTTTCGTACAGATTGCGTTGGTCAGCTTCTAATTCGAGTAGTTGTAATATCTCGTTTTTCTCAGGTAACTCGGTGGCAACCTGGCTTTTACTGCGCCGCAGCATAAAAGGCGCGATTTTTTGTTTTAACACCTGAGCACGTTCGGTATCCGCATGCTTTTCTATTGGCTTACGATACACCTGATTAAAATGCGCTTCGGTACCCAGTAAGCCCGGTAACACAAAATCAAATAACGACTTTAACTCGCCTAAATGGTTCTCTAACGGCGTACCCGATAACGCTAAACTAAATTCACGTTTTAATGCCCGCACACTTTGCGCCGCCTGACTGCCCGCATTTTTAATATGCTGCGCCTCATCCAGTATCACTAAACTAAATTCGCGCTGGCGATATAAATGCAGATCGCGCACTAACAATGGGTAGCTAGTAACAATAACGTCAAAGTCATCCATTTGCTCGAACAACGGCCGACGTTTAGCGCCGTAAAGCTGCAGCAAAGATAAGTCAGGTGTAAAGCGAGCGGCTTCGTTTTGCCAATTGCCTAATAACGACGTGGGGCAAACAATTAATGCCGGCTTTTTTAAACGCCCTTGTTGTTTTTCATACAACATAAAGCTGAGCGCTTGTAAGGTTTTACCCAGGCCCATATCATCGGCTAACACGCCACCTAAACCAAAGCAGCGTAAAAACACCAGCCAGTTAAAACCCTGCTGCTGATAAGCGCGCAACACGGCATTTAAGCCGCTAGGCAAGGCCACTTCTTCTATACCTTGGAAATTATGCAGTTGCTCACTTAACCGAGTTAAACGGTTAGCATTTAAATATTGAATCTCAGCTGCACCAGGCGGGGGTAAGATGGCGGCCTTATAATCGGGTAACTCCAAGGTTAACGGCGACTTTTGTAAATTGAGTAATTCAACGATGGTATCAATCAGCGGCTGAATTAATTGCATCGGCAGGGCTAATTTGCCCTGTGGCAAACTAAGCCAAATGGTTTGGCCGCTTACCGGTAAACCATATTGCCGCAACCATTGGCTGATTAACGGTAATAACGGCACTTGCTGGCCGTTCACATCAACTTGGATACCTAATTCAAAGCCACTTTGCTTACCATCTTGTACTTGCAAATACGGCGTGGCATCGAGGATCTGCAAATTAAAATCGGCAGCTTGCTCTACCTGCCAGCCTTGCTGTTGCAAGGTATCAAGCTCCGCCAATAACGGCTGCCATAACTCTGGGTTATCTGGGCCATCGCCAACATCAAAAGCTGCTAAACGTTCAGCAGGCGGGGCAAGCTCGCAACTAACTAATCCCAGTGCTAACAATTGCTCTAGTGCTGCCACTTCGTTTTCACGTTGGCGTTTAATAAACAAGGTTTGATCTGGCAAGCTGATTTCGGTTTGCGCTTGTTTTAAATCGAGTGGTAACCGCTGCCCAGCATAATCAAAATACAATAAGGCGGTGGGTCGTGCCGCTGCATTTGCTTGTTGCACACGCATTTGTAACGCTAACACCGGAGTGGGGGCAACCGTCACTTGCTGCACGGCAACACCCTTAGGTACAGGCAAGCTCACTTCTTTAAATAACTGCTGTAATTGCCCCAACCGCGATGATAATTGTTTAAGTGGGATCACCGGCATTTTGGCTAAGAGTTTAAGCTCGCGCGCACTTAAAGGCGTGTTAACTTCGCCTAGCGAATAATGATCGGTATTTAAATAACACAGCGGTTCAGTAAAAATAAGATGGTTGGCTTCATCATCAGCAATTTGCCAGTGCAGTCGCTGGCCATTTTCGTGCTCTTGCCAATATAGCGACAAATCCTTTGGCTCTTGCCAGGTTAATTCATGCCGAGCCTCACCAAAAAAACAGCGGCCGGTGGCGAAAAAGGCCTGCAGTAACTCATAGCCCCAACGACCTTCTAACACATGCTGATCTTGTGGGTTATGCGAGCGAAACACCGTAAGCAAACGATAGTCTTCGGCACTGAGCCAGCTTGGCGGTTGCGGTGCCACCAGATCGTATTTTCCTAAAGGCTGACCTTTACTATAGCCACCCTTTTTCAAAATTTTCACCCGCCGCGGATACAATTGTAAGCCACTGTGACCGTAGCTCAGCAGATACAGCATGGTATCTTCAACTATTTCTTTGTTGGGTGCTTGCTGTTGTTCCACCTCGGCAAACCAATTATCGACCTGCAGCATGGGTAATTGCTTAACCCGTAATTGTTGCTGCGCATAATCACGCTTTAAGCGCAATAACACCGCCAACACATGCTTGCAGCGAAAACCAACAGGGCAGCTACAACGCGCTTCTAATTGCCAACGACCATGATGCTGTTCTAAAGACAAATGTTGCCGATAAGGCGCAAAGCCCGCTCCCCATACTTGGGCACTGATCTCACTTAAATCATCATTGTATTCGAGCTTCAACACCTTACCGGCCTGCAAATAGGCTTTCGCGCGGTGCATAGTGGCAGTGTCAAACCATTGCGTCAGGTTCGCATCGCTTAGCGGGAAAAAATTGGTGTCTTCACCTTTGGTGTGATCAGTCAAATTGCTCGGCTCACTTTACATTGCACTTAGGCAACACGCCCAAAAAATGGGCGCAAACAAAAGCTCTATGCTACCGCAAACGCCGAGCAGACCAAAGCACTGCCGACAGAAATAGGCACTTTTTCAATGTTCTGTTAGCAGGCAGGCTTGGTTGAGGTCTGTTTTAGAAGTAATAGCTCAATTGCAGAGATAAATAGTCATCGCGTTGTAACCAATACAGCGGATCGTTGATTTGCTCACTTTGAAATAACCAGGCATTAATGCTTAAGCGCAGGCTATCGGTTAAACGCCGTGAACCTTCCAGTTTTATACTGCGGCTTTGACGTTCATCTAAATCTTGTAAAACGCCGACCAAGAAACTAGAACCGGCCACATCATTCAGCGCTAAGCGCCAGCCGATGAACAGATCATTTTGCCCCGGCATACTGGCTGTTTGGCCGCGACTGTCATGCTGATATTCGACAATCCAGCCGAGATCCCACACCTGTTGCAGCACACCATATTGGGTAAACTCAAAACCCGCAGTGGCAGCGGCATATTCATCCACTCCCAAGCGCCGATAAATCGACTCCATTTTCCATATCCAATCGCCCTGCACCCATTGCAAATCGAGCCCATACTGCTCCATTTGATAATACAATGGCTGTAACTCACCGCTTACAGTGGGTTGCAATAAGGGTTCGCGGCTGGTGCCGCTAAAAAAGCTTAAACCGACATCTAAACCCGAAAAACGATGGGCGTATCGTAAGGTAACGTCGAGGTTATTTTGAGCTTTGGACGACTCATACCAGGCTAAATCATGATTTACCGCTAACGGCGTAGCTAAACGGCCCGCTAAACCGGGAAATTGCCGTTCACGAAAGTAAGGTAAAACGTAGATATCTAAGGTACCCGCGCCAGCACTGCGACGCAGGGCAAGCATCGGTTGCCCTAACTTAGCCTCTAGCTCAACGCCGGCGGTCACATCCGTTTGGTTAATCACGTCAACTAAATGCTGTGACTCACTAACGCCCCAAAAAATGGTGTCTAAACCTACTTTTACTTCCCAACCCTCTTGCACATATCGCCAATAGGCTTGTTGAAAATCAATAAGATGGCTTTTACTGTCACGCTGATGCCAACGTAAGTAAGGCTCTAAATTAACACTGTGCTGCCGACTGGCGTCTTCATAAGACCATTGGCCACGATAACTCAGCATGCTGTGCTGTTTGCTACTGGGCTGCAAGCCGCTTTGGCTAAACATGCGCTGCGTAAAGTCCAGCTCATGTTGCCAACGCCAACTGCCCTGTGGCTTGGGCGCAGGGGCTATTGCTGCAGTTCGAGCAGAAGTATTAGCCTTAGCACTGCTGTTATTTGTGGGTAAGGTGGCGCGAGCAGGCGCTGCGCTGCTCACCGCTGTAGCGGATGGTATTGTGGCCGTAGGGGGGCTTACTGGGCTAACAGCAGCACGGCTAGTACTTGCTATAACCTCAGGGTTAGCCGCAGTGACAGCGCGTTTCGGTTCAGCTATCGCTTTGCCTGGCAACGCTTGACGGGCTAATTGTTGTTGATACCACTGCGCGGCAAAGGTCACGTCGGTGGCTAACATTTGTGCTTTGTTAGGCACGGTTAATTCCGCACCTTTTAAAAGATAATTAACATTGTTATCGCGAAACGCTTTTGGATTTTGCTGCCATAAAGCATACATCACTTGCGCCATGCTAACTTGCTCATCCGGCCTAGCCGCAAGCGCCAAACGCCATAGTGTGCTCTCAGCCGTTATGGAATCTGGTGTCGCTGCGTGTAGCGTTAAGCTACCCGTAAGTAAGGCAACAGCGCAGCAAAGGTTTGCGATGGTATGTTTCATAGGCAATAACGCACGCTTAACGCGCTCGCTCCAAAGCACTTACATCAAAATCGGCAGCAGTACGGCCGGTTTGAAAACGCATACTTTCTAACAACAACTCGGTGCTTTTACCGGTTTGTTGGTTCTCCATTACCAAGCGATGTGGCCGCCAAAACTTATCTAAATACAGCTGATAATCGTAGGTGGTTAAGGTTTTTAATAGACTATCTTTACGATCATAATATTCTGCGCGCTGCACCCGATAATGCTCAGTATCTACCCAAACCAAAATTTTGCTGTAACCCGAAAAACTGTCTGTTGGTGTTTGCTCTACCACAAAACACTGTAATTGCTCTGCACAGGCTTCGTCACGCAGATAACGGAAACTGAATTTCTCTAATTCAAAACTGGTCATATCTTCATAAGCAAACTCACTGGCCATAAAAGGGCCAGATTTATTACGACTGGCAATACGCCGCGTGCGTTTAACGCTGGGTAAATATAACCACTGTTCATCTTCAGCCGTGGGGTGAGCATGGGTTAAAAAAGCGGAACCGCGCACATCCATGGGTTCATCAAAAATAGTCAGCGACTTATCACCATCACCTTGCACTTCAAGGGCTAAAGCCCGCATCCGCCTTACACTTTCACGGCCTTGGGCATTACGTAAGGTCATCTGCAGTTCGCTTTCACTGTCACCCCAGCCGCGATCACGCATTTTTTGTTCTTTTGCAATTTGTAAGCCTTTGGCTTGCGCTTCATCTTGCGCCGCCACCGGCGCCCAAGGTGCACACAGCATCGCAGCGAACAACAGGCTGCGAGATGTTAGATTATTTAGCATGCTTAGCTCTCCCAAATTTGCCAACTTGTAACAAGACGGCGGGTAAAAATAATAAATCGATGATCAGTGCCACCAAAATAATGCTAGATGTCAGCAAGCCCATATCGAAATTCAAACGGAAGCTCGACAGCATCAACACCGCAAAACCACTGACTAGTACCAAGGTGGTGATCCAAAGCGCGCGGCCAACACTGTGAAAAGCAAAACGCACGGCTTGTTCGTTATCTTGGCCCTCTTTGCGGGCATAGCGATACTTGGTTAAAAAGTGCACCGTATCATCAACAATAATACCGAGGCTCATACCGGCGACCACTGACAACGCCAAGTTCACTTCGCCAACTAATAAACCCCACAAACCAAAACCAATTATCGCCGGCACTAAGTTTGTTAATAAACTAATTAAACCCAGCCGCCAAGAACGCAACGTAAACAGCAATAATAAAGAAATTAACACCAACGCTGCCGGTAAGGTTTTCAGCATAGACGCCATATTGCGCTCGCCAATATGAGCGAACATGAGGGCTGCACTGGCAGCCGATAACTGGTATTCCGGCCATTGCTCGGCAAAATACGCTAAAGCACGCTCTTCTAAAGCAATTAACTCTTTGCTGCCTAAATTGTATAAGGTGGCACTTAACCGCGTGGCACTTTTATCAATGTTTAACTGGTTATTTAAATCAAGCCCAAAAGGTAAGGACATTTCATACAATAAGATATATTGCGCTGCTTCTTCGGTGGAATGGGGTAAACGGTAATAGGCCGGGTCATCCTGATGCATATTCCGATTGAGCTTTTTCAGAATATCGGTGAAAGTGTTTACGTGCATCACTTCCGGTTGCTCAACTAACCAGTCACTAAACTGCGCCACGGCCAACAGCATTTCTGGTTGATAAACCGCGCCTTCCCCGTCGCCCTTCACTTCAAAATCCATCAAAGTAAAGCCACTGAGGTTCTCTTCTAAAAAGTCATTCGATTGACGAAATGACGTACTGGTAGAGAAATACTCGTTGGGCTCGTCATTCACTTTATTTAAGGTTAATAAACCTGAACACACGATAGTAATGGCAATAAAGCCAAACATGATCGGCCGCTGCCAGCGGATCACGAACAGCGCCAGTTTATCCATGGCATTCAGGCCGCTTTCAACATGGTCCGGCTCATGAAACGGTAAGGCATTCATTAATAATGGTAGTAAGGTCAGGCTGAAAATACACGCCAATACCACACCAATGGCGGTTAAATTACCCAGATCACGTAAGATCGGCACTTCCGAGAAATTCAGGGTTAAAAAACCAATAGCGGTCGTGACACTGGTTATCACTACCGGTAACCAATTACGCTCTAAACTGTACTGAATGGCTTGCTGCTTACTTTTCCCTTCGCTCATCGCAAATTGCATTCCGGCCAGTAAATGCACCGAATCAGCCACCGCTAAAGTCATTAAAATGGTTGGCACGTTCACCGTGGCGGTACTCATAAAAATACCCAACCAACCTGCTATACCTAAGGTACTGACTACCGTAACAATCAAGATGATGATGGTCACTAACGAGGCATAAAACGAGCGGAAAAGCCAAGCCAGCATTAACGCGATCACCAACAACATCATGGGTACTAAGCGCTTCACATCGGCTTCAGCTTCTGAGGCAAAAGCATAGTTCATGGCAATAATGCCAGTGTGATAAAATTCAACGTCGGGATACTGCTCGGCAAACTGATCTGTCAGCGCCATCACCGCCGACCAAATTTCATCTACCTGCGCTTGCCCAGTAGGTTCGGGTAATTGCACCGTAATATTGATTGCTGTCACTGCGCCATCGGCGGCAATTAATCGATCACGAATAATCGGCTCGTTTAAGGCAATGTCGCGAATACGAGCTAGCTCAGCATCATCCAAGGTGCGTTCGGCACTCACCAAATCTTGCACCCGCAAATCATCATCTTCAGCTTCGGTATGCTGAAAATTACTAATTGAATCAATACGAATAGAGTAAGGTGTTTGCCAAGCGGCATTGGTAAAGTCTTGCACTAATTGCAGCACATCGGCTTGAAACACATTGCGATCTTTTGGTGCAATACCAATTAGCACGTTGTCACTTTTATTAAACTCTTGCTGCATTTGTTCAAAGGCTTGCAGCTGCGGATTATCCGGCCCAAAGAAAATGCGGTAATCGCCACGAAAATACAGTTGATTTAAACCGGCACTAAACAGGGCAATAATCAACAACAGCGCAGATAACACCGACCAAGAATGGCGTAAAACAAAAGGACGGGATGAGGTCATGCAGCGTGCTCCGAGGCTTTTTTATTTTAAATGTTGTAATTCAGTGTACACCTTAATTATCGACCAATGATTACAAGCCATGAATATTTTTCTTTTTGCACACCTTGCTTGCAAATAATTTACAATTAAATAAACTTATTTTATGTCTGCTTGCTCTGGGTGCATTATGTCACTGGCCATTATTTATAGTCGGGCACGTTATGCCTTAGCCGCGCCGTTGGTAACTGTCGAGGTTCATCTCAGTAATGGTTTACCGGCTTTTCAATTAGTCGGCTTGCCGGAAACCTCGGTGAAAGAAGCCAAAGATCGGGTTCGTAGCGCGTTAATTAACAGCGGCTTCAACTTTCCAGATAAACGCATTACCGTTAATTTAGCCCCTGCCGACTTACCCAAAGAAGGTGGCCGTTTTGATTTAGCTATTGCGCTGGGAATTATTGTCGCCTCGGCGCAATTGCCTGAAAACTGCACCGCGAATTACGAGTTTTGTGGTGAATTAGCCCTTTCGGGTGAGATCAGACCGGTGCTGGGCGAGATCCCGTTAGCCATCGCTTGTCGTGATGCAGGCCGTGCCGCCGTGTTACCCATGGCCAATGCCCAACAAGCTTGTTTAATCCCTGATGCACAAATTCATGGCGCTGAGCACCTATTGCAAGTACATAGTTTTTTATTAGCACAACAACCGCTGCCCGCCATACCGCCTCTGCCGCCGCAACCACTTAAAACGCAAGCTGATATGGCCGATGTTAAAGGTCAGTCTCAAGCCAAACGTGTGCTAGAAATTGCCGCGGCAGGTGAGCATAACTTATTGATGTTTGGCCCTGCTGGCACCGGAAAATCGATGTTGGCACAACGTCTCGCCAGTATTTTACCGCCACTCACCGAACAAGAAGCGCTAGCCACCGCGGCGCTTTATTCTATTGCCGGTCAACCGCGTGACCAACAAAGCTGGCTACAACGTCCCTATCGCGCACCGCATCATACCGCCTCAGCCGTGGCTTTAGTTGGGGGCGGCTCAGTACCGCGACCTGGCGAGATTTCTTTAGCGCATCATGGTGTGTTATTTTTGGATGAGCTGACCGAGTTTCCCAGAAAAGTGTTAGATGTATTACGCGAGCCGCTGGAAACCGCGCATATTCATGTTTCCCGCGCTGCACGCCAAGCGGAATTTCCAGCGCAATTTCAATTAGTCAGCGCTTTAAACCCCAGCCCCACCGGCCATCACGAAGATGGTCGCAGTAGCCATGAACAAGTATTACGGTATCTGAACCGTTTATCTGGGCCTTTTTTAGAGCGAATCGAATTACAAATTGAAGTACCGCTGCTGCCCGCCGGCACGCTCAGTAGCCAACACGCTGAAGAAAGCAGTGAGCAAGTACGGCAGCGAGTGATTGCGGCCAGAAATATTCAACTAACCCGTCAAGGCAAAGCGAATGCGCGGCTACAAGGCGGCGAATTAATGCAGCATTGTCGGCTTAGCGACGTAGATAGTCAGTTTTTAGAAGAGACATTACAGCGCTTAAAGTTGTCAGCACGTAGCTTTCATAAGCTACTTAAGGTGGCAAGGACCATTGCCGACTTACAACAAAGCCCACAGATTAGCCGACCACATTTGTTAGAGGCGATCAGCTATCGGGCACTGGAAAGATTAATCCAATATCTAAAACAGTAGCCCGATAGGTTAAAAGACTATGCCGCTATTAGCGGTTTAAACTAAACGCCAATTCAGCATTTCACCGGCAAAAAATGGCACGATCGGCTGGCCATTCGCCAAGGTTATTTCGGCAGGTACCTGCCACTGTTGTTTTTGTAAGGTGATGCTGCCGCTATTGCGCGGTAAACCGTAAAAGTCTGCGCCATAATGGCTGGCAAAGCCTTCCAGCTTTTCTAAGCAACCCAATTCATCAAACACCTGGGCATACAACTCAATGGCACTGTGAGCACTGTAACAACCGGCACAACCACAGGCTGACTCTTTGCGATGCTTTTCATGCGGCGCAGAGTCTGTACCTAGGAAAAACTTACTCGAGCCACTCGCCACCGCGGCGCGCAAGGCTTCTTGATGGGTACGACGCTTTAAAACCGGTAAACAATAATTATGCGGCCGTACACCACCTACTAATAAATCGTTGCGATTTAACAATAAATGTTGTGGTGTGATGGTTGCAGCCACATTTGCAGAAGCTTCCGCTACAAAAGTTGCGGCATCAGCCGTGGTAATATGCTCAAACACAACCTTTAATTGTGGTAAACGTGTAACGATATGCTGCAAATAGCGGTCAATAAACACTTTTTCACGGTCGAAAATATCAATATCGTGATCAGTCACTTCACCGTGGATCAACAGCAACATGCCCACTTCAGCCATGGCTTCAAACACCGGATAAAGCGCGTCAAGCGCTGCGACACCCGAAGTAGAGTTGGTTGTTGCTCCAGCCGGATATAATTTAGCCGCCACCACGCCCGCCGCTTTCGCTTCAATAATATCTTGCTTGCTGGTTTTATCGGTTAAATACAATGTCACTAAGGGTTGAAACTCACTGCCCGCTGGCCGTGCCGCGAGAATACGCTCGCGATAAGCCATGGCTTGCGCTGCGGTGGTCACGGGCGGTACTAAGTTAGGCATAACAATAGCGCGACGAAAGACCCGAGCCGTGGCCGGAACAGTTTCTAACAGCATATCACCGTCGCGAAAATGCAGATGCCAATCATCAGGGGTTTGAATGGTTAAAGTGGTCATTAGAATGCTCCGGCAGGATGTCAAAAGTGCCTTATGATAGCAGGGAAGCAGAAATGAAGAAATTACCCAGGTGGTTTTTCAAGCCGCACTGCGACTTTTCTCAGGCATTGCTTTAGTCACTGCGTCGGCTCTGCTACACTATTTTTTAGCAAATGAAGGAGCCCACCATGTCAGAATTTGATTTCGATTTAGATCATTTAGATTTCGCAGCCGCCGAAGACTCTGTCGCAGCCACTCAAGCCGCCGTAGCCGCTGCCGAAAGCGAGCCACAATTTGGCGATGACGATGACGAATGCAGTGGCGGTGCTTGTAAAATTTAAGCTCCCTGTGGGCGCAATTGATAAAAACGCGTTAATTGCGCCACTAAGATACAAATCGTACCCGCCAGCATCAACAATGAAAACGGCAATGCCGTACCGTTGTAAAATACCCCTAATAAAGGCCCTGCCAGTGCGCCTATGCCAAAACGCAACGTACCAATCACCGCAGTGGCGGTGCCGCTATGCTCTGGAAACTTCATTAAAATCATCGCATCGGCATTAGTAGCCATCAGCCCTAAACTGGCCATTAACGGCGCAATACTCAGCACCGTGTACCACAGCCCTAAACCCAGATAATTAAACAAGCTTAGTAGTGACGCGCAGCACAAAGCTAACACTAAGCCAACGCCTAACATGCGCTGCGGCCCTTGCCGGGTAACCAAGCGGCTGTTAATAAAGTTGGCAAGCATGAGCGCCGACACATTAAGCGCAAATAACACCGCGAATAACTGCTCACTCACGCCAAAGTAACTGATATAAATAAAGGATACAGCCGTTAAAAACGTAAAAAAGCTAAAAGAGGCAAACATCGAAGTCGCAATATCTGGCCATGCTGCTTTATTAGCAAAAACTTGCCGATAACCACTAAAAAAAGCAGGTTTTACCACATCGTCTGGCCGTGTGATCTCAGGCAGAAAACGCCAACTTAAACCCACCAATAACAAAGCATAACCGGCTAACACAGCAAAAATAACTTGCCAGTTTGCCAACACCATAATGCCACTGCCCAGCGCTGGAGCAATTAATGGCGCCAGCATCATAATCATAGATACATAAGACATGCCTTTAGCAGTATTTTGCTGATATAAATGCCGCACGATGCCAGGGATCACCACGGTTGCAGCCGCACCACAAAAGGCTTGAGCAGCGCGCCAGACTAAAAAGCTTTCGATACTGCTAACAATACTGAGCATAATACTACTCAGTAAAAACCCACAAAGCCCGGCTAGCGCTAAAGGGCGACGCCCCAGCATGTCGGCTAAGGGCCCAAATAGCAGCATGCCTAAGGCATAAGCAGCCAAATAGATACTGAGCGATTGTTGCACCAAGGCCATGGAGGTGTTGAGATCGGTCACCATGGTTTGCATTGCGGGCAAATACATGTCGATTGCTAAAGGGGTAATAGCAATTACAGACGCGAGTAGCATAATCAGCCACAGCGAAGGGGTTGACGCTTTCATTTGAGGTACCTCCAGAGGAGTTGCATAGTACCGTTACAACACGATGCTGACTAGCAGGTTTTTTCGTAAGAACAAGCGCTTATTCACCTAAAATACCGTATTGTCGACAGATTTAGACTGCGTTGAATCTTCTGCCAATAAGCTCTATGATGATGGGGCTTTGTTGAATCTGACACGCTGCAATGTTTTGACGGTAACCGCATCGAGTAACGCATGAAAGAAAAAGCTACGTCTTTTGATATCGCCTATTTGGCTGGAGTGTCGCAATCTACCGTTTCTCGGGCATTACGCAATAGCCCGCAAGTGAATCAAGAAACGCGCGAAAAGGTGCAAGCGATTGCCCGCCAGCTTAATTATAAGGTCGATAAAAACGCCAGCAATCTGCGTAAACAACGCAGTAGCACGCTCGCGTTGCTGTTATTTGAAGATCCCACCACCGATGAATCTCTGATTAATCCGTTTTTTCTGTCAATGCTGGGTAGCATCACCCGTGCCTGTGCCAAGCGCGGCCAAGATCTGCTCGTGTCGTTTCAGCAACTTAGTAACGACTGGCATGCCGATTATGAAGACAGTAAAAAAGCCGATGGCATTATTTTGCTTGGTTACGGCGACTATGTAGATTACGAAGAAAAATTAGCCAAGCTGTTAGCGCAAGAAACCCACTTTGTTTGCTGGGGTGCCGAAGTATTGGGCCATCCGGAATTTACTATTCGCAGTAACAATTGGCAGGGCGGCAAATTAGCCGGCGCGCATTTAATTTCCACCGGCCATCGTAACTTTGCCTTTATTGGTAACGCCTCTGAAGGCAGCCCAGAGTTTAGTGCTCGTTATCAAGGTTTTATTGAGGCGTTAGTCAGTGCTGGCATTAACGCTGCGGATGTGCCGCACCATGATGCGATCTCCACCGAAAGCGCCGGCGATCTCGCCACCGAGCAACTGTTAAAAAGTGGTCAGCCGGTCGATGCCATTTTTTGCGCGAGCGATTTAATCGCCATTGGTGTGATCCGCTGCTTAAAACGCAACGGCATTCGTGTTCCGGAACAAATTGCCGTGATGGGCTTTGATGATATCCCTGCCGCCTCTTTTGCCTCGCCCGGTTTAAGTACGATCCAGCAAGACACCAGCAAAGCCGGAGAAATGCTCGTCAATAACCTGATGAACCTGATTACCAACCAACCGATCACCGATAACCTGATTGAACCTAAGCTGGTGATCCGTCAATCTTGCGGTGCCACGTCGGCTTGAGTTGCTAGCTCAGTAGATGGCGGCAAAGCCTCTAGCGCTTCACGTAACGTGGAGTAAAAGGTTAGCCGACCGGGTTCTGCCACTATCCCCGCTTTCGCTAAGGTTTTTAATGGCTGAAATTGCAAGTCGGCAATAAGCAATTCAATATTGTTAGTATTACAACTGTGTCGCAGTTTTTCTAAAGCCGCCAAGCCACCGGCATCTAATAGCGTAACGCCATCCATATACAACACTAAACCACGCTGCTTTTCAGCTAACAGCGCAATTTCTGCAAAAATACGATCGGCGGCGGCAAAAAACAGTGGGCCACTAATTTTTAAGACTTTCCAACCCGCGGGTAATGGTTGGCTAATATGCTTACGACTTGCCGAGATGTCCGTGACCTTGGTCATGGCGGCGATATCTTTCATAAACAAGATGGTTGCTAACAGGATGCCCGTGGTAATAGCCAGCACCATATCAAAAATAACGGTTAGCGACAGACACACCAAGAAAACCCAAACATCACTGCGCGGCGCAGTTTTTAATAAATGCAGTGCCTTGGGTGCTTCACTCATGCCCCACGCCACCATCACCAATAATGCGGCCAAAGCCGCCATGGGCATATAAGCCAGCACAGGGGTTAACAATAATAAAGCCAGTAATACCACCAGCGCATGGATCATCGCAGAGATGGGTGATTGCGCGCCAGCATTAAAGTTCGCGGCCGAGCGAGCCAGCGCCGCTGTCGCGGTAATACCCCCGAAAAAAGGTGTAATAATATTACCGATACCTTGCCCCATTAATTCGCTATTTGCACTATGGCGTTGGCCACTACTGTTATCCAATACCACCGCACACAATAACGACTCAATCGCGCCAAGCATGGCAATGGCAAAGGCGGCGGCCAGCAGATCTTTTGCCAATTGCCAACTAAAACTCAGCGCTACACCCTCAGGCCCAGGGCGATTCCAAGGCCAATCAAAATAAGGTAAATACGCCGGCACGCCGGCAGCGATAGCACCATCTTCTGCTATATAAGTAAACCGCGAGGCGATAGTGGGTACATCTGCGCCGAATTGCAGCAATAACAACCCTAGCAGGGTGCCGATAAACAATGCCGGTAAATGCGGTGGAATGGGGGTGTGAAGTCGGCGCCAACCAAGCATAACGGCTAAGGTCACTACCGCCACCAGCAAGCTAGGCCAAGCGGTTTGGGGTAATGCTTGTGCTAACACTAAAATTTTATCGCCAAAATGCTCGGGCAAAGCGGCTAACGGTAGCCCCAAAAAGTCTTTGACCTGCAAAATGACAATAACAATGGCAATACCCGAGGTAAAACCTAAGGTGACTGACTCAGGTATATATTCAATTAAACGGCCCAAGCGCAATAAGGCCATAGCGACCAGTAATAAACCAGATAGCACAGAGGCAATTAATAAGCCGCTTAAACCATATTTCACGGCAATGGGGTATAGGATCACCACAAAGGCGGCGGTGGGCCCCGAAATGCTATAACGCGAGCCACCGGTTAGCGCAATCACAAAACCGGCGATAATAGCCGTATACAGGCCGTATTGCGGCGGCACACCCGATGCGATCGCCAACGCCATAGCCAGTGGAATGGCAATAATGCCCACGGTAACGCCGGCTAACAGATCTTTGAATAATTTTTGCCGCGTGTAACCTTCAGCCAAACTCTCGCGTAGCGCATGACCAATACGCAAAGAAAACAAATGGGCGCGATGAGACAAAACAGACTCCGCTGATCTGGCCTAAACAATACATCACTATAGCGCAGCAATTTTGCTAAACCTATGCACTTTTAGTCTCAGATGGCATAGTTATAAACCCTTTTAACTGCCGCTTAACGCAAAAACGCTGTTCGAAAACAGCGTTTAGATTCAATTAGGTGCATTGAGTCGCGATGGCTTTATGCTGATTTTTTTAGCATGCTCGCCAGTACACCATCGCGTTTAATGAAACCATGCTGCAATGCTGCGCTGATATGCAGAATAATTAACAGCATCAGTAGCACACTGGCCCAGCCATGCAGTTCGCGTAATAAGCCATAATGGGCTAAATCAGTTGCTAACAGCATCGGCAAACTGACATCGAACAGCACCACCGGCAATCCAGCAGCATTTTGCATTAAATAACCCGACAGCGGCATTAACACCAACAACAGATAAAAAGCAAAATGGGTGAGTTTCGCGGCCCACTGTTGCCATAACGGTAGCGAGCTGGATAAAGCCGGAACCTGCGAAGTCAACCGCAGATAAATGCGCAGCAGCACGGCACAAGCGGCTAATAACCCAGCCATTTTATGCGCACTGAGCAATTGCTGTTGCCAAGCCCCTAATGCACTAACCATCGTTAAACCAGCCAGCAATAAAGACAATACTAAAGCCGCCATCAGCCAGTGCATCAAGCGCATAGCTAACGAGTACGTTGCCGGATTATTCATGCTGTTCCCCTACCACTGATTGCACTAATACTTCACGCGCTCGGCGCCGATGTGACTCGGCATAAGCAGCAGCGCGCGCACGTAAAATCGGATCGGCGGTTGGCGCAACACCACGAGGTAACACTAAGGGGTCAAAATTAAGCGCATTACAATTCCCGTCTAACTGCTCTGTCGCCTGATGGATCTGCAGTATTCCCGCACTTATTTGTACATTACTGTCAGGCCATAATACCGTCGCGTTATTTTCATCATCCGCGGCCGTGCCAAGGGTAAATTGCCAGTCAAAGCTCACCATGCCCGCATTTAAGCGCGCAAAAAATTCTTTTTGCAGGGCATCAGCATCTGTTTCATCTAACTCACTGCTGATTGTCGACGTTAACATCGGCACTGCAGCCCATTTCACGGCTTGCTGCTGACCAGCCGCATTCTGCAAATAAAAGGCGTTAATACTGTGATAGCGTTCACTGGCAAAGCTACTGCTGGCTTGATAGGTTGAACGCCATTTTACAAAAGCCTGACTCTCTGGATGCTCGGCAAAAAATTGCGGCACACTATTATTTTGAATGGCTTGCAGCTGCAGATAAAACTTCTCTGGTGTTCCTACCGCTAGCACCGGTGGGGTGTTCATTGCTATGCGCCATTGCTGTGCGGTTTCGGGCAACAAGGTGATGGCGAAACTGCGTACCGGTGCTTTTAAATCAGGCGCCAGCGGATTATTACCAGCAATCGAAAATCGACCAATAAACGGATAACGCCCGGCTTGCAACACCGCAGCACTTGAATAAGGCGCTAACGCGCCGCTGGAAATAAAATCACCGGCTACGCAAAACCCTTTCGCATGCGCGCGGCGAAAACCGACATGCGCTGTTGAACCTTGCTGTAAATCGACAAAATCTTGCGCACTGAGTGCATTACCCGTGCCCAAATTAGCGGCCAATAAAAATGCCGCGCTAACACTGCCCACTAGCGCGGCCACAATAAAATAAGCTCGCATCTTGTCACGTCCCCAACATTTATCTTGAACTCAAGATAAAGCAAAGGTATCTTGAACTCAAGATAAATTTAACATAGCGATACATAATGGACGAACTCGATCGGATCCAGCAGGCTTGGGCCACTGAAATGCCCACATTGAATACCGACAGCATGGCGCTGATTGGTCGTTTGCAGATTCTGCATAAACGTTTAACCAACGCCATGTCGCCGAATTTTCGGCTGTACGGTTTAACGGATGCTGGCTTTGATGTACTAGCCACCTTACGTCGTAGCGGTATGCCCTATCAACTCACACCTAATCAGCTACTTGGGCAAACTTTAATTACCTCAGGCTCACTAACTAGCCGCTTACAGTCATTAGAAAAACAAGGCTTTGTCAGTCGCCACACCGCCGCAGCAGACAAACGCAGTATTGTGGTAAGCCTAACGGAAAGCGGTAAAAACGTGATCGAGCAACTGCTGGTCAAGCATGTCGAGACGCAACAGCAGCTGCTCTGCGGTTTAAGTGCGCACGAACAACAGCAGCTAATTTCGTTAATGCGCAACTGGCTTAATGTGACTACCGAGCAAGATCTCTGAGTCTGGTAAAACCTGTACCAGAGTCTGGTCGGACCGGTGTCTGAGTGTGGTCTTACCTGTACCGGAGTGCGGTCGGACCAGTAGTCGGTAAAAATGAGCATCTGCGCTGTTATCCACAACAATGCGCAGTTACCCACTCTGCTCGTTAGGGATTAGAGCAAGGTTTTAACGTTGTAAAAGTGAGATTGTGACAACCTTCCGCGGTTCCACCACCCGTATTGGTGCAAGCTCGATAGGTTATCTGTTGCTCACACAAGGTGGCCATGCCAGAACCAAAATCATAATCGTATGGCATACCTAGCGGTCCCTCGCCTACAAAGTCAGTATCTCCTGGTGACAAATCGTTTATATATTTAGCTAAGCAACTATCCTGTATATATTGGATATTTAATGATGAACCGCCACTGCCATGCCCTGTAATATCACGAACTGAATAGCCATCGATCACAGAGGTTGCTGGGTTTAAATCGAAGATCAAATCCAACTGGTTCAACTGTGTACCTTTAGTGTTAAAGTTACCTGCATAGCTAACCTTGTATTGAATGTAGTTGATTGGATTTGCCGGTTCACAACGCTCACCAAACCAAGAAGAACTGCAAATCTGCGCCCCAACTGGGCTAATGTATGGCGTCTGTTCAATATAGGTTTTATCCACTGTGACAGAGTGGGTGCTTTGTACATTAAAACCTGTGCCTATACTGATCGTCATGCCTCTAGTGGTTGAGTTTCCCGTTGTCTCAAGCGTCGTTGTATATTGACGCCAACTCTTCCTGCCCATACTCTCTATGATTGCATTTCGCATGTCATCTTTAAGCCTTTTCTTATTTTCGAGAGAACTAAATAAATGCGCTGCAGCAGAGTTTTTGCAGGTTGCGTCTGGGGAACTTGCGGTATTGTTTGTTAACGTCGAGTATTGATTTGAACTAGCCGCACTTGATTCAGCCGCATTGAATAGCCCACGCGCTGGGTCTAATGAAGAAGACAAGCCACTTGCCATGTAGGTATTGTTGAACTCTTCAACAGCGGAATAAAAAGTGCTGTGGATATCAAAATAAGCCGTTATGATTTCGTGATCTAAATCAGATAAAGGCAAGCTCATCACATAGCCAGACTCACCCGCATTGGGATTATGTGTTTTTACTCTGAATTTAAAGGCAACTCGAGTCTCTGGATTAGCAACGAGTAACTCTTTAGTGGGGGCATAACAATTTGAATTATTCAACCAATACTCAACATCAGCCACGCCTGTCTCTGGATTAATCCCACTTTCACACTGCAGTAAAGGTGCCTGTGACTCGGCAATTTGTTGCATACCCAATACACTGCAAGTATCACAAGCAAATAGTTTCATAGCCTCACTGGCAGAGACCGCTGCAGAACTTACTGCAAAAAATACGACAAAGAATACATATTTAAACATTTGAATTTCTCTATAAAAACTTGTTGAAAAAACAAGCTACCCCCTCACATAAAGTAAACTATTTATTACATAAAAAACATTTAAGTTAAATCTTTATAATTCCCTTGTGTTAATTAATAAAAGTCCGAGCAGTCTTCGAGTGTGGCCAAACCAGTGTCTGAGTGTGGTCTTACCTGTACCGGAGTGTGGCCAAACCAATGTCTGAGTGCGGTCATACCAGTACCGGAGTGTGGTCGGACCGGTGTCTGAGTGCGGTCGGACCAGTACCAGAGTGTGGTCTGACCGGTGTTGATTGGTTAAGTACGAAGATCAGCAGCGATGTGGCTGACAAAGAACCACGGTATGCTTTTTGATACCGTGGTTGCTAAGGTTTGACAATGCGGGTTAGGGTGTTTGCAAAATCAGCAGGCCATACGCTGCCAGCATATTACTTTGCAAATCAAAAGCCCAATTGGCGGTTTGCTCGGTGTTTAACAGCGAACTAATGTCTCGTGCTGAATCACTAAGATTTAACACAAAACGGGTTTTGCTACCGTTTAACTCGCGCTCTATTTGCAATATACCATTTGCCAATTCAGTGACCTGATAATTGCCGGCCAGCTTCAGCTCTGGCCGCTGTTTTTTCTGGGCGATAAGCCACTGATATAAACGCCACACAGAGTCAGGCAGCGCTTGTTGCTCGGCAACGGTGCTGCCGCCTTGTGCTAATTGCTGTTGTAAAAACGCCGGCCACCAATTTTCAAATTGTTGGGTAAATAACTCGGCTTGCTCTACCCAACTCAGGGTCGCTGGCGTAAAACCGCCTTGCGTTTGTGTGGACCAAAGCATTGGCGCGCGTTTATAAACGTCATGGCCGGTATTCGCCTGGGTTAAGCCAATTTCTTCACCGTAATAAATGTACTTGGTGCCGGGAGAGCTAAATAACATCGCCGCGGCTAACTTGGCTTTTTGCTGCGCGATTTTAGGCTCGGATGCCAGCTGATAGGCCACCCGCTCTTGATCATGATTGGTTAAAAACGGCGAGAAAAAGGCCAACGGCGCATTAGATTGCTGGCGACGCTGCACGTTTTCTTGTAAAGGATGTAACTCGCCGCTTTGTGTACCACTGATGGTGCCAAATTGCGCCTCATTACCGACGGTAGGCAGCAACTGCCCTAAGATTTTATAACCCACTTCAAAATCAAAGCCTTGATCTAAGCCCTCGCCATTGCCCCAATATTCGGCGGCCACCGGAATATCGACCCAAGCTTCACCCACTAGGTAGGCTTCCGGGTTCACGCTTTTCACGTAAGCATTAAAATCGCGCCAGTAATCGATGGTTTCGGGTAAGTCAGCTTGACCTTCAGGGCCAGTTTCCATCACAAAGCGCACTGCATCTAGCCGAAAACCGGCTACGCCTTTATCCAGCCAAAACTTCGCCATCTTTTTCATTTCAGCCACCACATCGGGGTGCTGCAAATTTAAATCAGGCTGCGTTGCACCAAAGGCCGCATAGTAATATTCACCCCGGCGCTCATCGAAATGCCAGACGGCTTCAGGTTTATCCGACTGATCCCAGGCATAGCCCCAGCCTTCACCTTTGGCGGGTAAGTCTTTACGCCACACAAAGTAATCACGATAAGGCGCAACACCTTCAGCCGATAACCGGAACCATTCGTGCTCACGCGAGATATGGTTAATCACCAAATCGAGAATCACCTTCATGCCTTTGTCATCGGCCGCTTGAATAAAGGTTTCAAACTCGGCCATCGAGCCGTAATCAGTTTCTACCTGGTAAAACTCGGTAAAGTCATAACCATGATAAGACGGCGCTTCAAACATTGGCGTTAACCAAATGGCATCGATACCGAGCTCTTGTAGATAAGGCAGTTTGGCAGTCATGCCATTAAAATCGCCATGGCCATCGCCATTGGTATCGTAAAAGCTGCGGGGCCAAATTTGATAGAACACGGCATCTTGCCACCACGGCGCGTCTGCTGTTGCTGGGCTTAGCGTGGTGGCCTCTGGCACAGCACTGTCGTGACTCGCTTGCTGAGGAGCTGGCTTACAACCGCTTAGCGCCAGCGCTAACATCAAACAACTTAAGGACGTTTTAAGCATCAGTTACTCCTGTACCAAATCAGTTTTCACACGTAGCACATACAGCGCCGCAATAATGTAACTTACCCCGCCAATCGCCAACGCATAAATAGCTTGCCCTTGGAAAAAGTAGCCGACCAAACTTCCCAAAATGGCCGCAGCCAGCAGCTGTGGTAGCACGATAAAGATATTAAACATGCCCATATACACCCCCATTTTATTGGCTGGCAGGCAGTTGGAGAGCATCGCATAAGGAAGTGATAAAATGGATGCCCAAGCGATACCAATACCAATCATCGGGATCCAGAGTAAGGCCGGATCCTTAATAAAGAAAAAGGCGAATAGCCCTAAAGCGCCACAGCATAAATTAATCGCGTGTGCCTTTTGTGTGCTGGTAGCTTTAACTAACAGCGGGATCAGTAGGGCCGCAATTGCCGCAAAACCGTTGTAAACCGCAAATAACACACCAACCCAATCGGCACCATCGTTATAAGCGACCGATGTGGTATCCGTGGTGCCATAGTGATAACTGGTCACCGCCGCCGTGGTATAGATCCACATGGCAAATAACGGAAACCATGAGAAAAACTGCACTATCGCCAATTGCCGCATGGTGCTTGGCATAGTAAATAAATCATCGACCAGTTGTACCAGCATATTGCGATTTTGCTGTTGCTTAAACCAGCTCGCCAGCCACTGTAATACCCCAAAGCTGGCGATAAGTGCGCCCAGTAAATACAGTTGCTTATCTAATTGCGCAGAAGCGACAGCAATCATTGCTGCCACACCCACCACCACGGCCACTGCGCCGCTGCGCCAATAGTTTGCAGCAGGCGTTGCACGCTCAGCGACCGGCTGAGCCGCTTGTTCAGCCGCATCGAAGGCAGCTAATTGCGCAGGGCTATATTCTTTCGAGGAAATAATCGTCCAGCCAACTGAAAGAAATAATACGGCACCACCGGCATAGAACGAAAACACCACCGAGTCAGGGATCAACCCTTCTGCCGCCGTATTCGACACACCAAACCAATTGCTCATCATCCATGGCAGCGCCGACGCTACCACGGCACCGACACCGATAAAGAACGATTGCATGGCAAAGCCGGTGGGGCGCTGCTGTTTATTGAGGTTGTCGCCGACAAAAGCGCGAAACGGCTCCATCGTGACATTGATGGCCGCATCTAACAGCCACAACATCCCTGCAGCAATCCACAAGCTTGGTGAGTTTGGCATAAAAAACAATGCCGCGGTGGTGGCCAGTGCACCGTATAAAAAGAAAGGGCGACGCCGACCTAATTTAGTCCACGTTTTATCACTGAAATGGCCGATAATCGGTTGTACCAACAAGCCCGTTAACGGTGCGGCAATCCACAAAATAGGAATTTGATCCATATCTGCGCCCAACGTTTGGAAAATTCGGCTAACATTGCCATTTTGTAAGGCAAAACCGAATTGGATACCGAAAAATCCAAAACACATGTTCCAGATCTGCCAAAAGCTGAGGTTCGGCTTAGTTTGCATAAGTATGTTCTCTATCGTCGCAGTTGTTATTATTGTTACCCACTCGGTTGGCCACAGCCGCCAAAATGGGTAGAAAACCTGTCAGCCTGATTGATACCGCCATTTGTTTGCGACTACAAGATGAATACGTATTCAATGCGCCAAAAGTGTGCAAGCCAACCCATCCGTTATTCAAGGCTGACAAAGCGCGATAAATTGCCGTGCTAACACCGAATGGTACTTTTGTTTATGCCAAACTAACTGCAATTGTCGCGTAAAAGGCGTCGGTAAGGTAATTTTCGCCAGCCGACCATAGTGCAAACGATCGGCGGCCGCGGCGGCAGAAATAAAGCTCAACCCCAGCCCTGCTTCAACGGCCTGCATGATCGCCTCTGGCGAGTTAAATTCGGTAATCGCCTTGATCGTCGGCAAATGTGGGGCAAGATGGCGGTCAAACTGCGCTCGACTGCCCGAGTGCGCCTCGCGTAACACCCAGCTTTGCTGTTGTAATGCGTGATAGTGGTGCACTGTTGTTCCGGCGAGCGGATGATCGGCTTTGGCAATAATATACATTTCGTCTTGCCGCCACGGTTGTGTGATCAAATCTGGGAAAGGGTTATCTCCTTCGATCAGCGCTAAATCAAGTTCAAACTGCAGCACTTGCTGACACAGCGTATAGGTATTGTCGATACTGACTTTAAATTGCCCTGGCGCTAATTGGCTCAATAAGCGGGGTAATAAATAATTACCAATGGTTTGGCTGGCTCCTAAGCTCAGTTGGCCTTGTGGTGTGTTTTGTTGAAATAGATGTTCAATGTCTGACACTCTGGCCAAAATTTCATCGGCTAACGGCTGTAATAAGCGCCCTTGTTCATTGAGTTTTAAGCGCGGGTGTACCCGATCAAACAGCGGTGCACCTAGTTGCGCTTCTAATTCATTTAAGGCCTGCGAAACCGCCGCCTTACTTAAATACAGTTCGCTCGCCGCACTGCTTAAATTCCCTAACCGAGCAATACAACTAAATACCTGCAGCTTTCGAATAGCAATCATGTTCGGTTTATCCTAACGCTAGGTTAAAAACGTTCAGATATGCTAAAGCAAAAGTGAGCGCTATCCTAGCGTCATTCTGTAAATTGGAACCATGACATGTCAAACGATCGCACTGATCTCACTCGCGCCATTCCAACCCCCTTGGCCGCGTTAGCATTAGGCATAGCCAGTTTGGGCTGGTGCTGGGATAAAGCATTGCAATTACAAGGCGCGCTGCAAACCGCAGCGGCATTGTTCGCCTTGGTATGCCTTAGTTTGTTACTGTTTAAGTTTATCCGTCAACCGGCGCTGCTACGCGAAGATTTAGCGAACCCGATACTCGGTGCTGTACTACCTGCGTCAGCCATGGCGTTAATGGTGATCGCCACTGCGCTACCGAGCAGCCTAGGGCGTTGGCTTTGGTCCATTGCTGTGGTGTTGCATTTATGGTTACTGGTGGCGTTTATCTGGCATCGCGTAGGCACTTTACAGTTTAATCAGCTGTTACCCGGTTGGTTTGTGCCGCCTATTGGTATTGTCACTGCCGTGGTAACCTGCCCTGCAGCCGTTTCAGAAAATGTCATACAGGGTATTTTTTGGTTTGGACTGCTCTGCTATGCCGTATTACTGCCTTTAGTGATCATTCGTTTGCTGTTCGCCGGTAGCGTCCCGTTAGCGGCAAGGCCGAGTTTAGCGGTTTTAGCGGCTCCGGCCAGTTTATGCTTAACCGGCTATCTCAGTTTAACCAGCCCAGCACAACCAATGATCGTTCTGAGCTTGCTAATATTAGCACTGGTGATGACCAGCATTATTTATGCGGCCATGCTATATTTATTAAGGTTACCGTTTTCGCCCGGCTTTGCTGCTTTTACCTTTCCCTTAGTAATTGGCGCAACGGCGCTGTTTAAAGCCAGCGAACAATTTGCGCTATGGCAACAGCCTGAAAGCGCAGCATTACTGCAGCAGCTCGCTTATCTGGAATTAGTTATCGCAACTCTGGTAACCTTATATGTCAGTTTTCGCTTTGCCGGTTATCTCTGGCAACAAAGTGCAGCGCTGCGGCCAGATACGCTAGCCAAGCAAACACACAGACTGGTTGAATCTGCTAGCAGCAAAAATTAATGAATAAAAACAGATCGGTTCGCAACCTCTAACCTAAATAAGGCTTAATACATGGCAATTGAATGGATACTGGCTTTTGTATCCTTGGGAGTGTTTGCTGGCTTTATGGCTGGTTTACTCGGTATTGGCGGCGGCGGCATTATGGTGCCTATGCTCACCAGTATTTTTGTCGCACAAGGGATCTCACCCGATTACGTGGTGCACTTGGCCCTTGGTACCTCTATGACATCTATCATGATGACGTCGCTTTCGAGCCTGCGCGTGCATCACGCCAAAGGCGGTGTACTTTGGCCAATCGTAAAAGTGATGGCCCCTTGGCTGATTATCGGCTCTTTTGCCGCCACCTTTGTCGCAGCACGGATCAGTGGCTACGCTCTCGCCGTGTTCTTTGCCATTTTTATGAGTTACATTGGGATAAAAATGCTGCGGCCGAAAAAAGCCATTGTGGCTGAAAGTAGAAACCCCAGAAAACTGGAGTTAGCGGCAGTAGGTACGGGTGTCGGCGCTATTTCAGCCTTGGTATCCATTGGCGGTGGCACCCTCACCGTACCCTATTTAAGTTGGCGCAACATCACGTTAAAGTATGCCATTGGCACCTCAGCGGCGATTGGTTTACCTATCTCGTTAGCCGGTGCCTCGGGTTATTTACTGAACGCCCAACCACAGCTGGATTTACCCTACACTGTGGGTTTAGTGTATTTACCTGGCGTTGTTTTAATCTCTGCAGCCAGTTTTTTTACTGCTCGCATTGGCGCAAAACTGGCACACAAATTACCCGTGAACACCTTGCGAAAAATCTTCGCTATTTTGTTGATCTTACTCAGCTTAAAAATGCTCTGGTACGTGCTATAGGCTATCTATATCTGGGTATATAAATAGCCATTTTTCAGCGCCTTATCTTATATCCAAGATAACACTCCCACGCGCAGGAATATTCAGTGGCTGTTGCAAACTCACGACGTTACCGGTCAGCACATTGGTGGCGGTTTTATCTGTCGCTAGCACTTCACGAAAACGCGCTAAATCCAGTGTCACAGCCTCGTGTTGCTTATTCAGCACCACCATCACCGTCTGCTGCTCATTGTAGCGAAAATAAGTATAAGTGCCGCGATCCGGCGCGAAATGTTTTAATTTACCGTTATGTACCGCACTCGCAGTTTTACGCCAATTCAGCAACGTTTTCACTAGCTGCTGCGCCTGACGCTGCGTTGTGTTTAAACCTTTACCGGTAAACGCATTCACCTGATCGCCGGCCCAGCCGCCCGGAAAGTCAGCGCGCACTTTGCCATCGTCACGCTGTTGAGGGCTGGTCATCGCTAATTCTGTACCGTAAAACAGTTGCGGGATACCGCGCATCGTTACCAGATAACTCAGTGCCATCCGATACAAGTCCATATCTTCATTGAACACTGAAAATAGCCGCGCTGTGTCATGATTACCTTCAAAAATCACCAAGTTAAAGGGATCGGCATACACATGATCATTACTGAGCATTTCATACAGCCTGATCCAACCACTGTTCCAGCTCTCTTGCTCCACTAAGGCATTTAATAAGGCATCGTAGAGCGGAAAATCCAACATGGCCGGCGTATGCGAGACATAACCGTCTTTATTTTGTTTACCGGCCTGCCAATACGACACGATCAATGGATTAGGGCTCCATTCTTCGCCAACAATATTAAAGTGCGGGTATTCCTGCATAATGCGCCGGCCCCATTCGCTTAAAAAGGCTTTGTCGGCATAAGAATAGGTATCTTCACGAATGCCTGATAAACCGGCATATTCCACCCACCAAATACTGTTTTGAATCAGGTAAGTGGCTAATTGTGGTTGCCGTTGATTTAAATCCGGCATGCTGTCGACAAACCAACCATCGGTAAATAATTGGCGATCACCTGCGGCGGCATAGGGGTCTTGAATGGTACTGCGGTTGTGATTGGTTGGCACAAAGCGCCCCTTTGCATCACCGCTTGGAAAATTAAACCAATCTTGCGTGGGTAAATCGGTCAGCCACCAATGCTTACTACCGATATGATTAACAATAATATCTTGAATCACTTTAATGCCACGACGATTCGCAGCGGCGACAAAGTCACGAAATTGCACATTACTGCCAAAGCGTGGGTCAACTTGGTAAAAATCGGTGGCTGAATAACCGTGATAAGAATACGCCGGTTGGTTATTTTCGGTTAACGGTGTGGGCCACACCGCCGTAATACCCAAGGTTGCAAGATACGGCAGTGCCGCTTGCATACCCGCGATATCGCCACCATGACGACCATTATCCTTTGCACGATCCACACCTTCTTGCATGGCGGGTACATTGTCATTGCTCGGATCGCCGTTGACAAAACGATCAGGGGTAAGCAAATAAATCACATCACTGCCATTAAAGCCTTGCCGCTTCGCGGAACCCAGCGCTCGCGAAAGCAGCGGATAATCATAGCGAAGTGCTACCTTTGCTCCCTGCTTTAGTTGCAGCGGCAACTGCCCGGCTTTTGCCTCAGCAGCGATAGTGAGCTCCACAAATAAATAGTTGGGATTGTCAGTGCGCGTGACCTTGCTAATCGTGACCCCGGGGTAAGTTAACGCAGGTGTTAAGCTACTGATATTTTTACCATATAACAGCAGTTCAACCGTTGGATGCTGCATGCCCACCCACCAATTTAACGGCTCTACCCGTTGTAACGTTGGCATGCTGGCGTGAAGCGGTAAGTTACAACCAAGAAGAATGACAGCAAGCAGCAAAAAGCGCATGTAAGATGAGCTCCTGTTTAAGTAAACAGCGCCAGATAAAACCGGCGCTAGTGATCAGTACTGAGACTATTTAATGACAATCTGACTCAACTCAGCCTGCCACGTGAGTTTGAGATACACTTTTTTTGCCGCTTTATCGTACCAAGCCAACTGCTGGCCTTTTGCAAAGCGCTGTGGTTGCGCGACGAGTGGAATATACTGGCCATCGACATAGATTTTGTCTGGTTTGCCACGTTGATTATGTACAACTAAGGTTAGTTCGCGCTGTGCGGGTTTACCCTGATAATCTCCACCTTGGCGCTGCAACGAAAACAGCAGCTGGCCGTTGCTGTGCTCTGCGTTAAAGCTCAGCAATTCATATTGGCCTTTGGCAAGCGAATCGGGCGTTACGCCGTCATCTTCAAACATCTGGCCTTTAGCCGAGCTTACACTGGTATCCGCGTAATAATGTAGGGTAAGCGCTTGGCTACTGTAATCTGCGGTGCGCTGGATCGGTGCCGTCATCGGGATAAAACTGCCGGCTTTGACTAACACCGGTATGGTCTGCAGAGTGACTGGACGCTTTACAACTTCGCCGCCAATAATGCGTTCTTCGTTAAAAAAATCAAACCAAATGCCAGCAGGCACATTCACCGGCCACTGCGTAACACCCGGATCTGTTACCGGCGCGACTAAAAAAGCATCCCCCCACAAGTAACTGTTGGTCTCAGTACGTAACGATGCATTGCTTTCATCAAGGAAAAACAACGGCCGCATCAGGGGTATCCCCGTTTGGCTATGTTGATAGGCCAGCGTGTAGTTATAGGGCAGCAGTTTATAACGTAAGTTTAGCCAGGGGCGCAGAGTGTCAATGACCTCATCACTGTGAAATACCGGCTCAGGGGCAATATGTTCTTGCGCATGTGGCCGATAAACTGGCTGAAACACACCGTACTGCAGCCAGCGAATATACAGCTCCGCATCAAACTGCTCACCGCCGGCAAAACCACCCAGATCAGAATGAATATAGCCAAAACCAAATAAGCCCATTTGTAGTGCCAGCTCAACTTGTGGCTTTAACCCACCCCAACTGCGGTCGACATCGCCGGTCCAAGGCACCATGCCATAACGCTGCGAACCAAGATTCCCGGCACGCATCATAATAAAAGGCCGCTGCTCGGGGAAATCTTGCCGATAGCCTTGATAGACTAATTCTGCCCAGCGCTGACCATAGGCATTGTGTACCTCATTGGCCGTCACACTACCGATCCCAGGTAACTGATGCTGGGTATCCGCCGGGTGCACTTCAGGCTCACCTAAGTCGCCCCAAATACCACCAACCCCTTGCGCCAGTAGATCACGATAAATACCCCAAAACCAACTTGACGCTTCCGGTTTAAACACATCAATTAAGCCGGTATTGCCAAAATAAAAATCAAAGGTGTTTGGCTTGCCATCGGGGCCCAAGGCTATAGCACCGGCGTCAACGGCTTGCTGCCAACGCTTGGAACTGGTTAAGATAAATGGCTCAGTAACCAAAATGGTTTTTATGCCATCGGCGGCAAAGTCAGCCAGCATGTGCTCGGGTGTAGGAAACGCCTGTTTATCCCAAGCCAAGTTGCCCATATGGCCTTGAATGTCTTTACCAAACCAATATAGATCAATGACGATGGCATCTAGTGGTAAGTTTAGCTCACGAAATTTTTGCACCACATCACGCGCTTCGGCTTCTGTACGATAACCAAAACGCGACGCATAATTGCCTAAAGTCCAACGCGCCGGTAACGGTGCCTGACCGCTGGCCGCAGTGTAGTTAGCAATCAGCTCTGGCGTATTTTGCCCTGCCACCACGATATAAGCACTACGGCCACCTTCGGCTTGAAAAGCCAAGGTATCGGCTTGGCTATGGCCCAGATCCAACTCGCCGCTAGCACCATTATCAAATAGCAGCATGTAGTTTTTACTCGACATCACCCCAGCCAAACTAAAATACATCTGGTCTGATTCGGTGCTATAACCATAATGTGCTTTGTTATACAGCGGTAATTTATGGCCACGGCGATCCATACCTAGCACGCGCTGGCCACCGCCAAATAACATCTCTTCGGGCGTTAAGCGAAACTTAAAAGCAATTTTTGTAGCGTCGGGTTGCAGTAAACCCGCAATATCTTCAGTCAGTAACTGCTCACCTTGATAAAAACGTAATGTCAGTGGGCTTTTTTGTATTTCGACCCGCAAGCGGGCGCTTTGCATGATCAGCTGCTCTGGTTGTTGCTGCAAGGTTAGTGCGACTGCATGCGCCTTATCGGCTAAAATCAGTGATGGCAACTGCTGCCGCCCTTCCGGCTGATACCACACTTCAACCGCCGCTTCGTGTTGAAAGCGCACGCTCACTTGGCCACGGTCGGTGGTTAAAATAAGCTGGTTATCATTAACCCGATGTGATTGATAATGTTCCGCCGCGCCGAGTAGCAGCGAGGCAAACAGCAGCGCACTACACACCAACCATTGAAAATAACGTTGCATAGTTTTTCCTTAACGCACCAATTGATATACCAAAGAACCCAGTGGTGCCAACTTCACCGCAATACGGCCTTCACCATTGGTCACTACTAGTTCATGGTTTACACCCGTTAACTGTTCATGTAATGCATATTTGCCATCGGCTAATTGCCATCGCTGCATGAGCGTGCGAGGTAATTGCAGCTGAAATTCGACTGACTCTGTGGCATTGAAATGGCTCACCACCACCAATTGTTGTTCGTTAGAAAACCGTGCAAAAGCCAATTGCTGCTCGGAATAAGCACTGCCTGCCGCTAAATTTAGCGTATGCAATTCCACATAATCACCGTTTAATGCCGGCGCATCGCGACTAAAGCTAAGCAAGCGTTGATAAAAATGCCGCAAGTTCATTTCGGCGGGCGTCAATGCGCCACCATCAAACTTCCCGCCATTCACCCAGCGCTGATGATGCGGTACGCCCCAATAATCAAAAATCGTGGTGCGGCTGGCTTTGCCAAAACCGGCATCTTCACTCGCCGGCTCACCGACTTCTTGGCCAAAATACAACATAGTGGGTGAACTACTAATTAATGTTGAGACCACCATGGCTGGCATGCCTTTACGCGCATCTCCAGCAAACTCGGGGCTGGCAATGCGCTGCTCGTCATGATTTTCTAAAAAATGCAGCATATGGTGTTCAATATCCGCCATGCGCTGCTGCACCTGCACTAAGGCTGAGGTAGGTCCTTTGCCTTGCATCACTAATTTTAAGCTGTCGTAAAATTCGACCTTGTCATACAAATAGTCCATTAAACCTAACTGAATATAGTCGCGATATAGCGCCGGCTGATACACTTCTGCAAGTAAAAATGCTTGCGAATTAGTGTGTTTGATATGTGCGTTTAAATAACTCCAAAACTCAACGGGCACCATTTCGGCCATATCATAACGAAAGCCATCAACACCCAGTTGCAGCCAATATTGCGTAATATCACGGAATTTTAACCAAGAGTCAGGCACTGACTTACCTTGCCAAAACTGGTAATGCGCTTGCCAATCTTTCTGCGCATAATCAGCCGGCAAGCGGTCAAAATCATAACTGCCATCAGGCCGCACACCATAATTGATTTTGACCGTTTCATACCAATCATCAAAGGCGGGTTTGGCCGCTCGTGCACCATTACCTGTCCATTTCGCCGGATTTTCGTTAAATTGGCCATCAGCCAACGGATGCGCTTGCCCCCCTAACACTTGATAATCAGCTGGCCAGTCAGGTACTTGAAAGGCTTCGCCAGGCACATAGTAAAAGTTATTGTCTCGCGCATAGACCTCACTGGTATCATCATTCGCGCCAAAATCAGCCACGCCAGCAGGTTTCGCCAGCGACTGATAAGAGCGCGCCACATGATTGGGTACAATATCAATTAACACCTGCATGCCATGCTGGTGAGTACGCGCAATCAACGCTTGGAATTCTTGTAAACGCTCAGCAGGATCAACCGCTAAATCAGGATTCACACTGTAATAATCTTTTACCGCATACGGCGAACCGGCGCGGCCTTTCACCACATCAGGATCATCTAAGCTAATGCCATAGGCGGTGTAATCATTAATCACGGCATGATACGGTACGCCGGTATACCAGATATGCGTCACGCCAAGGGCATAAATTTCGCTAAGGGCCTGGTCGGTAATGTCATTAAACTTACCCACGCCATTGTCGGCGATGCTGCCCCAAGGTTTATTGGTGGTGTTGGTATTACCAAACAACCGGGTAAAAACTTGATATACCACCGCTTTGCCCTGAGCAGTAGTCTGTTCTGAAGCGCTGTTGACCACAGCTGGCGGTGTTGCAGTATGCAATTCAGGTGTGGGGGCTTTTTCACAGGCGACTAACACTGCGAGTGCCGCCAAGCTCAATAAGCGAAGGGTTTTTATCATTTTGCTGCTACCTATTGGGTTGATCCCAATAAGTTACCGCAATTTTGGACGCAAGCATTGCCTTTTTTTGGTGCATACGTATGCAAGCATGCATCCGCGTTTTATGGTTGAAGTACCTGTTCGGTCCAGAGCACCGCTTCTTGGTAAAGCTCCTGCAAGTCGGTCAGTGGATCAAGTGCCTGTTTTAGTTGCTCCATTCTTGGCCAATCAGCTTGTTCAAAGGCTTCGATTAATTGCAAGAACTGCCCTAACACGCCTTTTCTTGTTAACAGTGCTTGTTTTACATTGTCTAATAGCGGTAATTGTTGCAATAACTCGGCTAGCGGTTGCTCGACTATTTCATGCACATTTGAAAACAGCCCAGTCAAAAATGCGCTCGGCGGATTGTCGGGCAGATTTTTTTGTTTGGCGAGCTGCCCGCAAAAGTAAGCCCGCACTAAAGATTGGGTGATCCGCTCATCAATGCCGCCATCCGCTAAATTGGCTAACGCTAACAACGAAATAAATTTCTTTAATTCCGTTTCGCCCATAAAGACCATGGCATGCTTTAAGGAAGAAATTTTTTCTGCACGCATGGGCCCGGAATTATTAATAAAACTCAGCAATTTATAAGATAAGCCCACATCGCGCTGACAACACTCGGCTAGCCGATTAAAATTCATTTTGCTGGATGAAGCTTCAGCAATTAACTCCAATAAGGTCGTTTTGTTTACCGGTAATTGTTTATGCTTCATCATCTCTGGGCGAGCGAATAAATAGCCTTGAAACAAATGAAAACCCAAAACCTTTAACTGCTCAAATTGTTCAGCGGTTTCTACACGCTCGGCTAACAAAATTAACGGAAACTGTTTTAACTCGCGCAATTGGCGGCTAATTTGCAGCATATTAAACTGCTGAATATCGACTTTTAAATAAGTAATGTAGGGTAAGAAAGGTTGCCATTTCGGATCGAAATCGTGATCATCTAATGCCAATTTATAACCGCGACTATGTAAAAATTTTAAAGTATGCAGCAGCTCCTCAGTCGCAGGTACCGATTCTAATACTTCAATCACCATGCCTTCTGGGCGAATTGATGTCGGAAAATGGTAAATCAAGGTATCTTCAGAGAAATTGATAAAAGCCAGTTTATTGGCGGCGACTTTTTCGACGCCCATCAATAAATGATGTTGCATCAGGAGTTTAGAAGTGGCCTCGTCAGCGTTAATATTAGGAAAGGCATTGGCTTCGCCATCACGAAATAACAGCTCGTAACCGATTGTTTCCCTTGAGACATTAAAGATGGGTTGCCTTGCAATAAAACCATACATATTCAATAACTCTAAGCACTACTTTTGATGAGTATAAACTTTAACGCTATTAGCACAAGAGCGCAGCAGAATAAATCCGCTGCGCATAATGTACACAAAAAAGTAAGGCTTTAGTGTTTTTGTGAAGCGCTGCGCTGACCCGCTCGGTGATCACGTGCCTGCGGTCTTTTTGCTGCAACGGCCCGAGGCGCTTTGCTGTTAGTCGTGGTAACCGGTAACGGTTGCTGTGGCGTAAAACCGGCAATCATCTGTCTTGGCAGTAGTTGCTTAATTAACCGCTCAATACCCACCAACTCTTTTAACTCTTCTGCACACACTAATGACACCGCTAAACCTGCGGCGCCAGCGCGACCTGTGCGGCCTATGCGGTGCACGTAGTCTTCAGGAACATTGGGTAATTCAAAGTTGACGACTTGTGGCAGTTGCTGAATATCTAAACCACGGGCGGCGATATCAGTCGCCACTAACACCCGTACTCCGCCCGCTTTAAATTCAGCGAGGGCTTTGGTGCGGGCGTTTTGGCTTTTATTACCATGGATAGCCATAGCCGTGATGCCCGCTTTTTCTAATTGTAGCGTTAGCTTGTTGGCGCCGTGTTTGGTTTTGGTAAACACCAATACCTGCTGCCATTTATGCTCGTTAATTTGTTGAATGAGCAAGGCAGCTTTTTGGCTTTTATCTACCGGATACAGCCACTGTTCGATGCGCTCGACCGTACTGTTTGGCGGAGTTACCGTCACTTCTAATGGGTCGTTTAACAGGCCTTTAGCCAAAGTACGGATTTCGTTAGAGAACGTCGCCGAAAACAACAGATTTTGCCGCTTAGGCGGTAATAATGCTAAGATTTTTTTAATATCGCGAATAAAGCCCATATCGAGCATACGGTCAGCTTCGTCTAAAACTAGCACTTCTAATTGATTAAACCGCACGGCATTTTGCTGATATAAATCCATTAAACGACCTGGGGTCGCAATCAGGATATCAACGCCTTTGCGTAGCGCCATCATCTGCGGATTAATTTTAACGCCGCCAAATACTAAGGTGCTTCGAAGTGGTAAATATTTACCATATAACGCCACGTTTTCTGCAATTTGCGCCGCTAACTCACGGGTCGGCGTTAGGATCAAGGCACGTACCTGATTCGGTTGTACTTTGCGCCCTTGCTTGCGACCTTCTTCCAACAATTGTAATAACGGTAAGGTGAAACCGGCCGTCTTACCGGTACCCGTTTGCGCCGCCGCCATCAGATCGCGCCCCGCCAAAACGGCAGGAATAGCTTGTTGCTGGATAGGAGATGGTGTGGTGTAACCTTTTTCTGCTACAGCTTTTAAAATGTCAGCCGATAACGGTAAATCTGTAAATTGCATGCGTAGTCCCGCAATTGTCGCTGCGAAAATCTCTGCCCGCAGCTGCAGTACCCTTCCAAATGAAGGGCGCGCAGCTTACATGAAATTGCAGCAAAAAACGAGTAAATCACTTACTTAGTCCCGTTAATTGGTAATTATGCGGTGAATCGTGCAGAAAATAACTTTTTCGTAAAAACAAAATGTTTTTTAATTTCAACTTTTGCTCTATTGCTACTTTGCAGCCTAGATCGGGAATGGTATTTTGTTTTATAAATCAACTCATATCGGGGCTTAGTTTTGAATCTTGCGCTTCCCAAAAAATCGGTTTTTGTGCGGAACCTTGAGCAGCTATTGGCACAGTTTTATAGCACTCAGCAAGCTTGTTTTTATAACGAGGCGGTAGATTTTTTTGCGCAATATCAAGAACAACAACGTGCTTTACATCAAGCGGAACTTGTTTGGAAGCAAAGTCAACAAGCGGGTGATATTGCCGAGGTTCAACGCAAAAACCGTAGCCTTTTTACTGATTTGCAATTTGAAGACGAAAAGCGACGTATCCGGTGTTGGACGTTGTTGCGCCAAGCCGCAGAAGCCCTGCTAAAACTGAGTGAAGGTACCACGCCGCTCGAAACACAAACGGCTAGTGCTCGCTTGCTTGGTGGTTTGTTAATGACTGCAAGCTCAAATAAACGCAAAACGCTCTTACTGGAAAACGCCTATAAACCTTGTTATCGCGCCTTACTTACCTTGCGCTTGTTAGAAGACTTACTAGAACAAAACATCTTAAAAGAACCACTTTGGCAAGAGTGGTATCAAGAACGCAATGTGGGCTCTTTAACAGACTGCCCCTATCGGCAAAAGCTGCAAATACCGATAGTGATGGGCTGTATCATTCAACATGCGGGCTTAATGTGTTTACCAGCACAGCAATTGCTTGCCAAACAAAATGGTGGTGACAAGGCCGAGCGAGCCTTGACTCAGGAGCAACGGCAAGAGTTATTAAGCCATTGCCTTACCGGCAGCCTCGACTTATTAAAATATGGCCTGGGCGAATTACCTTATAGAGGTAATAAACGCGAAGAACGTGATTTACATCAACAGCAACACGTACGCTTATTAAAACAATTACAACGTTTTATTAGTGCCAAACCCAATACCCCGCTAGGCAGCTTATTTAAAGTGCCGCAAGCTTATGCCTCTGTCGCCTTACCGGGCCGGCCGCGCTATAACTATGATGCCTTACCTAAAGCAGCATTGTTAATGCGAGATGGTGTGCAACGTGGTGATTACCATGGCGTGTTAGTTGACAGGCTGTTTCGGATTGTTGGTTTGTTCCCGCAAGGCTATGGCGTAGTGTTCACGCCTCTGGGTGATGATGGTAAACCACAAATGAAATATGAGTTTGCCATTGTGAACACCCTTTATCCCGAAAAACCGGATCAACCTGGCTGTCGTGTAGTGAGCCGTAATATGCAATATCGCAATACGGGGCATAATATTAGTTTAAGCAGCGAGCTGAATTTATTTTTTAAACCCGCGCGAGACCGTTTAAAGCGGCTGCCAGAAGAGCGGTTAAAAGAGTTGCTAAATATACTGTTTAAAGACGGCGAAGAGAACTACATGAATGTGCTCTTGCCTAAGTGCTGGTATCCAGAAAGCTTCTTTAGCGTGCCAGAAAACCAGAACCTATGGCAAACTGTTCATTTAAAACAAAACTAAGTAAAAATTCAGGTTTTCGCCGCTTTTACGCTGTATTTAAACGCAGTAGACAACATACAGACGGTATGTCGTCTACTGCCAGTACGGTGACTTTCTCTTACTTTGATGGCATTATCCATCCCACATTAGCGGCTTTTCCTCAGCACGGTTATGTACTGTTACCCGTTTCTTTAACAGCACGCTGTCAGCATCAACGTTTAGCCTTTACTGCCCGGCCGCGCTTCGCTGCAAAAATTGTTGGTGACTAGGTAGTTGGGCTGCGGTGCGCTGCATAATTAACTGGATATCATCTAAAAAGCCGGTTAACTGCCCAGCTGACAAACTTTCCGCCAAGGGATGATAGTGCTTAGGTAAGACATGTTGCCCTAGCATCACTTGCTGCCAAGCGACTTCGGTAAATAACTCATCTTGTTGACGAAACACGGCAGCATTTTCAGCAAACAGCGCTATACGTTGCGCCAGCGAATCAGGCAAGGTCATTTGCTGACAATATTGCCACAAGCCCTGATCAGTGCGCTGATTTAAATGATAATGCAGAATAATAAAATCACGGATAGCAACGTATTCCTCAGCGGATTGCCGATTATATTCTTGGCGTAATTTAGCCATATCCACCGAAGTAGGAAAGCACTGTACTAAGCGCACTATGGCACTTTGGATCAGATGAATACTGGTCGATTCTAACGGTTCGAGAAAGCCACTTGATAAGCCAATCGCCACACAGTTGTGCTGCCATTGCTGTTTACGCCGGCCCGTTACAAAGCTAATTTTGCGCGGATCGGCTAAGGCCGGTGCATCTAAATGATCCATTAAAGTGTGCTGTGCTTGTTCATCGCTTAAAAATTGGCTGCTGTACACCAAGCCATTACCGGTTCGATGCTGTAACGGAATACGCCATTGCCATCCAGCATCTCGGGCGATAGCGCGCGTGTACGGTAAAATAGGTTGTGTTGCGGCTGATGGTACCGCTAAAGCGCTGTCACAAGGCAACCAGTGTTGCCAATCTTCATAGCCTACGGCTAATTGCTGCCCAATTAATAAAGCGCGACTGCCCGAACAATCAATAAATAAATCGGCTGCCAACTTTTGGCCATCGGTTAATACCACCTCTGCAATTGCCTCAGAAGGATGCTGGGTTACCGCAGCGATAGTGCCTTCGGTGCGGCTAACGCCTAAGCGCTCACTGTATTGGCGTAAAAAAGCGGCATATAAACCGGCGTCAAAATGATAGGCATGCACTAAACCTTGTAAGGGCGTATTCGGGATCTGCGCTAAAGGCTGGTATTTACCGGCACGCGCGGCCTGATAATTTAATGAAAACTCCCAAAAACTGCGGCGATCACCGCGAGCACGTGCCGCTAACCAAAAATGATGAAACGAGGTAAACCCTAAGGGTTTGCCGATCGGGCCAAAGGCATGCATGTAACTGTCGCCCGGCTTGCCCCAATTCTCAAATTGTATGCCTAATTTGATGGTGCCCTTGGTGGCTTGCAAAAACTCGGCTTCGTTAATACCGAGCGCCGCATTAAAGTGTTGAATGGCCGGAATGGTTGCTTCGCCCACACCAACAGTGGCAATAGCATCAGATTCAATAAGTTGGATTTGTACTTGTTGGCCCATAAACCTTGCCAGCATAGCTGCTGACATCCAGCCTGCTGTACCACCGCCAACAATTAATACTTTTTTAATCGCGCCTTGCTGCATCATCCGTCTGTTGTCTCCATGATAAAAAAGCCCCTGGTTATCGATGATAACAGCAGGGGCGGCTTAGTCAGTTAGACTTTATTAAAACTTATACGACACACCGGCCATAAATGAGCGACCGTAGCGCTGATACTCAATCACGCGACGCGTGTCATCACCTTCAACCCGCACAAAAGGTTCATCGGTAATGTTGTTCGCTTGCAGTAACAAGGTCAGACCTTCATAGTCACCCGAGAAGCTGTAGCTTAACTGAGCATCCACGACGGTTTCTGCTTCAATCATACGTAAGTTACGACCATTACCAAAGCCAGAGATTTCACCTAAGAAGTCTGAACGGTAACGGCTGCTGATCCGCGCAGAGAAGCCTTCGTTTTCGTAGTAGAACGTTAAGTTAGCCACTTTCTCTGATAAACCGGGTAACGGCGTAGCAGGATCATCGGGATTCGCTTTAATATTACTATCAGTCCAAGAACCCGTTAATACCGCACCAAAGTTGTCTAACGCTGGCGTTAGCATGCCGCCGCTAGCCGATAAGGTAAATTCTAAACCGTTGATCCGACCGCCTTCACCATTTTGTGGTGTCGTCGCAATACCTTGGTTAATCACCGGCACTTCGCCACCTGATGGGAAACCAGTAAAGTCTTGGATCACTCGCTGATCATAGATGTAGCTTTCTAAATCTTTGTAGAAAGCAGCAATGGCCACATAACCCATGCTGTTGTCAAAGTACTGCTCGTAAGAGACATCCAGTGAATTAGCAATCCAAGGGCGTAAGGCAGGGTTACCACCACTAGCGCTCCAAGGAGAATTTTGCTCTGGCGTTGCTTGTGCGTTATTCAGTGCAGGGTTGAAGCCGAAATCTTGGCTCGCCCGCATCTGATCCATCCGCGCCCGCGCCATGGTCCGCGCTAAACCAACACGGACATATTTCGCCATACCTACTTCAAAATTCAGGTTTAAGCTAGGCAGTACTTCCCAGTATTTATCGCCACCGTCTAAACGGAAGGACGATACGTTAATACCTGAGCCTGACGCCGCTAACGCGAAAGAAGATTGGTCAGTGTGCACTAATTGCGTACCCACATTACCGGTGACGGGGATTTCACCAATACGGCTGTTAATACCCACTTTGATATAACCGGTGATCACGTCTTCTTCTACGTTCCAATCTTTAATCAAAACGTCAGCATTGGGGTTACGCACTTTGACGAGCGCACCGGTATCAATCAACTCGCGCGGATCATAGCTCACCATGCCTGGAATACCGAAAGCGGCTAAGCTGGTTGTGCCAGCCACGTTCGGGATCGGCGCAGATAAGGCGCCATTAGGTAATGCCAGGAAGAACTCGTTAGCTTGCTTGTCTTTTTCACGGTTGCTGTAGTTAATACCGACTTCTAATGAATCGAAGTTTTCGCTTTCTAGCATGGTTTGTGCACTAAAACGCAGCTGATTCAAATCATCGGTAATACCAGGTGAGTTGAAATAACCTAACTGTCCGCCAGGGATAATATCGCCACCCCAACCTTGCGGGCTGGTGAGTAAAATTAAGCTGGGATCAGCATAGTTAAGCGTAGTGTTAAAGACAGGGCCATTCGGGCCCATGGCGAAAGATAAGTTATCTAAAGCGCCTGTTCCAGCAGGGCCAGTACCGGCATCTGATTCTAAAATTAAATCGGTACGGTCTAAGGATGAGTGACTAATATCTAACGTAGCATCCCAACGATCAGATAACTTGAACTCGTTTTTCCAACCCAACGAGAACAATTCACTTTCGCGGTAGTTGCCGTGGTTACGCACAATGCCTTTTACGCCAGTATAGCCACCTGAGGTCACTAAACCGTTTTCTACCGTTGCATTAACCAGTGGTGCGCCACCCCAAAATAAGGGTAACTCAATAAAGCTGGTGCGCTGCGTTTCATCAAACTGTGAGTAATAGAAATCAAGGGTGCTGCTGAATTTATCGCTAGGCTTGTATTCTAACACGCCGATAAAACCGTCGCGCTCTAATAAGTTAGAGTTTGCATACACTTTACCGCCGCCGATCACTTTATTGCCATCCGCTGTATCAGCATAACCCCATGCTTCAAACCGCTCGATTTGCACTGGGTTAGACATGTTGGCATAACCTAAGGCCACGCCAATGGTGTTATCGGCAAATTGGTCGATATAAGAGATGCTAAAACGTTTACCCGTGTCATCGGCACCGGCATTTAACGCATCAATTTGGCTCCATTCGTAACGCGCGTTCACCACTACCGTGGTTTCACCGTGTGTTAATGGGCTAACCAAACGCATATCCGCCGTACCGGCTAAACCTTGGCCCAGTAAAGCCGCGTCTGGCGTTTTATAAACGACCACGCCACTGAGTAATTCAGAGGGATACTGGTCAAACTCGACGCCGCGGTTGTCGCCTGAGCTCACTTGCTCACGGCCATTTAATAACGCAGTAGAGAAATCGGGAGCTAAACCACGGATACTGATGACCTGGCTGCGACCATTTAAACGCTGTGCCGTTAAACCGGGTAAGCGAGCTAATGATTCAGCAATACTGACGTCAGGTAACTTACCAATATCTTCTGCAGAAACCGCTTCTACAATTGAACTATTGAACATCTTAATGTTCTGAGACTCTTGTAAGCTGCGGCGAAAACCACGTACTGAAATCACTTCAATCGCTTCTTCTTGCGCTTGAGCAGCTTGTGCGTCTGTCGCCTCTTGTGCCAACACCATTGAGCTGCTGCCCGCTGCCGTTAACGCCAATGTCAGCATACTGAGTTTAAATTTATTCATAACCCTACCTTCCCCGGTCTGTTGTTGTTTTATTGCTGCGAAATCCGTAAGCCTGCCCGTAAGTAATCAGTCTCGGTTTCGCCATGCTCATTTATTAAACTTATTCTGTCGTTCACTCAAGATGAATACGTATTCATAAGCAAAATTATGCCCAAATGCTGTGCATCGCAAGATAAGCTTGCACCTTTAATGCACAAAGCTAACATTGGTAGAGCTTTGTTTTTTCTTGAAAAACACAGCACGCCACGCATAAAACACCGTTATCAAGCAGAAGTTTGCACCAAAATGAACTGCATACGTATGCAGCATGTTCCCTAATGTCAGGGAGCTGTTTATGCTTGTGAGGGTAATATCTACACCAGACTAACAGGTGCTTTATGGAACAACTTCAACAGCTAGCCGATCTTGCCGGATTGCAACAAAGCTATGTGCATGCCAATGGTCACCCTGTGACCATTGCGCCAGAGGTGCAACAGGCCATCTTAAATGCCATGGGTTTTAACCTTTCAAATGAACAGGTTATTGCCGAGCAAGTTCAGCAAGCTATTGCATCACGCTGGCAAGAGCCCATAGCGCCGGTTACGGTGGTCACCCAAGGCCAGCCACTACAAGTCAGACTCCAACTCGATGCACAGTACGCTAGCAGCTTGTGGCAATGGCAACTTAACTTAGAAGAGGGTGAAGTACGGCAAGGCGAAATTAGTCTGCAACCAAAAGATATTATTGAACAAGCCGTTTTAGCCGAGCAAAAAATGCTGGCCTTTATGCTGCAGTTACCCGACGATTTGCCACTGGGCTATCATCAATTACAATTGAGCGATGGTCATCATCACTGGCAGCAGCAGGTGATTGTCGCGCCAAGCCGCTGTTTTCAGTTACATGACAGTGCCATCTTACACAAAACGATGGGCCCGGCTATTCAGTTATACGCTATTCGCTCGGCCCGAAATTGGGGGATCGGCGATTTCCTTGATCTTAAAAACATGGTGGCGCCGTTAGCGGCACTGGGTAACGACTTTATTGGTTTAAACCCATTGCATGCGCTCTACCCTATGTTGCCGCAAGATTGCAGCCCTTATAGCCCGAACAGCCGCTTGTGGCTCAATACGCAGTACGTTGCGCTTGAACACAGCGCCGAATTTCAACACTGTAGCGCTGCCCAACAGCTAGTGGCGTCAGCGGAGTTTCAGCAACAATTGGCCGCCTGTCGTGCCGCCAGTGATGTTGATTATGCCCAAGTTGCGGCATTAAAAGCCCCAGTGGCTAAATTGCTTTACCAAACTTTTAAAACCCAAGAGTTGGCCAAACAGAGTGCGCGAGCACAAGCATTTCAGCAATTTGTGCAGCAAGGCGGCGCATCGTTAAAACAAACTGCGCTATTCAAAGTGCTACAAGGTACCCTGTTTTGGCAAGATCACGCGATGGCGGCTTGGCAAAACTTTCCACCGGAATATCAAAATCCGCAAAGCACGGCGGTGCAACAGTTTGCCCAAGAGCATGCAGAACAAATTCATCAGCAATTGTATTTACAATGGCTAGCTCAACAGCAATTAGCCGAAGTAAAAGCTGAGTGTCAAAAGCAAGGTATGGCCATTGGTTTGTATTGTGATGTCGCGGTAGGCACCAGTCGCAGCAGTGCCGAAAGCTGGGCCGCGCCTGAAGATTTCTTACTGGATTTAAGCGTGGGTGCACCACCGGATATTATGGCTCCGAAAGGCCAAAACTGGGGTTTACTGGCTTATAACCCACACACCTTACGTCAAAAAGCGTATCAGCCATTTATTGAATTGATCCGTGCCAATATGCGAAATGCTGGCGCCTTGCGTCTTGATCATGTAATGGCACTGCTGCGTTTGTGGTGCTGTCCCTTAGGCGCGGATGCTACCGCAGGCGCCTATATTGGCATGCCCGCCACGGCGCTTTTTGCCATACTCGCATTAGAAAGCCAGCGTAATCATTGTGTGGTTATCGGCGAAGACTTAGGCACAGTGCCTGTTGCCATCAGCGAATTGATGCAGCGCTATCAGGTGTTGTCATATCGCGTGTTTATGTTAGAACAAAAACACGGCAGCTATGATTATCGTGATCAAACTTATCCGGCTCGTGCACTCGCCACCGTGACAACACATGATATGCCGACGCTGATTGGCTATTGGCAAGAGCATGATTTAGCGCTGCGGCATAAACTGGATTTATTTCCAAGCGCTGAGGTGGCGGCTAATTTGCAGCAACTGCGTAAAGATGAAAAACAGCTGTTACAGCAGCAACTGCAATTACATGAGCCCGATGCCGCCGCCTTAGTAACGGCGTGTCATTTGTATGCAGCTGCTACACCGGCGCAGCTATTTGCCTATCAGTTAGAAGATTTGGTGTTGTTGGATACACCGGTTAATATTCCGGGAACCAGCACCGAATACCCCAATTGGCGTCGTAAATTGCCGAGCAATATTGATGACATTTTAGCGCAAGCGGATGTCCAGCAATTATTACTCAAAATCAAACAGGCACGGGCCTAAAACGAAAAAACCCGATAGCTTACTTACCATCGGGTTCTTTTATGCTTAATCGTCAGGTGACTGGTTAAGCCAACTTATTCAATTTGACCACGGATCTCGCCACTTGGGAAAGCTGGGGTATGAATGTTGACATAGTGCCCACCCGACGCCAACACGGCAAAAATCGCTGCATTCAGGTTAGTACCGGTGCTTGTCTGCCAACGATTCACATCCGCGGTATTTCGCTCAAGCGCAACAAGAACCGGACCATTACTTCCTCTGACACCTGTATGAATGTGCGCCATGGTGGCATCCGCAACGCCGCTCGTCAGCACTTGTAATTCCACATTAAAGTCTTGTAACCGCACTAAGGCATAACCATCACCTCGCGCCATCGTTGTCACTGCAGGTACTTCTTGCGCACCAGACAGCGGGAACGTGACTAAAGCATAATCGCTAGCCCGAATGATTTGACCACGCAATTCACCACCTGGATTGGTTGGCGTATGAATATTCACGTAATGTCCGCCATCTGCTAACACCGCCAAAATTTCTGCGTTTATCATAGTATCTGCTGGCGTAGACCATTTACCTGCATTATCTGCGGCACGCTCCAGTGCAACCAACACACTGCCATTTTGACCAATGCGGCCAGTATGAATGTGCGCCATAGTGGCTGCATCTGCGCCTTGAGTTAAAGCAACCAGCTCTAGATTAAAGTTGCTCGTATTCACTAAAGCATAACCCTGACCCGTTGCCGTTGTGGTTACCGCTGGCACTTCTTGTGCACCGCTGAGGTTAAACGTCGCTAATACAAAATTATCCGTTAAGATTTGCCCACGTAATTCGCCACCAGGATTAGCCGGCGTGTGTATATTGACATAGTGCCCACCTGAGGCCAGTACCGCAAAGATATCCGCATTGATCTCGGTTTCAGCAGGCGTAGACCATTTACCTAAGTTAGTTTGGTCTTGCTCAAGCGCCACTAACACTGGGCCGTTATTCCCCACGCGGCCAGTATGAATATGCGCCATCGTCGCGTCATTAACACCCTGTGTTACCGCAACCACTTCCACACTGTAATCTGTGGTATTGACTAACGCATAACCATCGCCCGAAGCGGTGGTAGTTACACGCGGTACTTCTTGTGCACCACTGAGTTTAAACGTAGCCAAGGCAAAATTATCGGTTAAAATTTGACCGCGCAACTCACCGCTTGGATTCGCCGGTGTATGCACATTGACATAATGACCGCCTGAGGCAAGCACGGCAAAAATTTCAGCATTAATCGCGGTGTTTTCAGGCGTAACCCAAACGCCAACTTCACCATCAGCTTGCTCTAAAGCAACTAATACACTGCCGTTATTACCAACACGACCGGTATGAATATGTGCCATCGTCGCATCATTGACGCCAGAAGTAACAGCGACCACTTCTACAGCATAATTCGTGGTATTAACCAGCGCATAACCATTACCCGAAGCTTGGGTTGCTACTGCGGGCACTTCTTGTGCTCCGCTTAACGGAAAGGTCGCCAGAACAAAGTCATTGGTCAGAATTTGACCACGCAATTCACCACTTGGATTAGCTGGCGTATGCACATTAACGTAATGCCCACCGCTGGCTAAAACAGCAAAGGTTGGCGCATCTAATAATGTGTTATCAGCCAGCACCCAAACATTCGGATCATCCGATAATTGCTCTAACGCCGCTAACACCCCGCCATTCATGCCAATGCGGCCTGTGTGGATGTGCGCCATAGTCGCATCTTCTACGCCCGAGGTGCGTACCGTTAGATTGACTTCAAAATCGGTTTGGTCAACGGCAGCATAAGCATAGCCCATACCTGCCGATGCAACTGCCGGTACTTGCTGCATACCAGACAAGGGGAAAGTGACAATAAGCGTTTGGTCATTAACAATTTGACCGCGTATTTCGCCATCTGGGTAAGCGCTAGTATGCACGTTAATATACCAATCGCCATCTTTCAGATCCGTCATTAAATCTGCAGAAATGGTGGTCTCGGCTAATTGATATATCCCATCATTATTACCATCGGTGAAACTGAACGCGACGGGCCCATTTAAACCCAAATCACCATCATGAATATGCACAGCTTGCACATTGGCGACACTGGTTAAGTTTATCGATGCTCTGACTTGCATCAGGTTTTCATCAATTTCAACAGTACCCGTTGCCATTGCGGTAGACGGCGTGCGTGGCACTTGTTGATCGCCAGAAAGTGCGGCATTAAAGGTTTGTGATACGGTGAATACCGGTGGTGGTGGGACTTCAATTTTATCATTGTCGTTATCATTACAGCCCATTAGCAGTAACCCAATGACACTGAAACAAATCAGCTTTTTCATATGTGGATCCTTAACCGTTATAAGCCAAAACACGCCGTGCTTGGCAAGAGGAAATCTCTGTACATCTAAGGTTGCACATGTTGTAACGTAATGACGGCGAAAAAGGATCGTTAAAAGTGGTGATTATTTAAGCGCGAAGTTTGCAGGTGTTCTTATTAATCGGCTGCAGGCTAAAAGCGGCAAGCCCTTAAGGCATTACTTGCCATTAAAAAATAATTCAGCTCAACATTAAAGTTGCAACACAAAAATTAAATCAACTATTACGCTATTAACTTGGCCAAAATTAGGCATCTATGCTGCTACCTATTTATTATTCTTCGGTTTAGTATGCGTTGACGCTGAAATAGCAACAAATAACCAACACTTATCAGAGAAGCAGAAATCATGGCTAACGACGGCAACTACAAAAAAAGAAAATTGGCGAACATACCTTAAAACCGGAAACCATGATGATGTCTTATGGTTATAACCCGCAATTTTCCGAAGGCTCAGTGAAGCCACCGGTGTTTTTAACCTCGACTTTTGCTTACCAAACCCCTGAAGAAGGCGAAGAGTTTTTTCATATTATGGCGGGGCGAAAACCGGCTCCAGCAGGCAGTGTCGGTGGCTTAATTTATAGCCGTTTTAACCACCCTAATGTTGAGATTATTGAAGATCGTTTGTCGTTATTTGAAGGGTCAGAAAGCTCGGTGGTTTGCTCCAGCGGCATGGGTGCGATCAGCGCTATTTTACTGGCTTACCTGCGTCCCGGTGATGTGATCGTGCAAAGTGCCCCACTGTATGGCGGCACTGAAACCTTGATCCGTAAGTTTTTGCCAGAGTTTAATATTCACACCGGGGAATTTCATAATGGCTTAGATGAAATGGGCATGTTGAGCGCACTGAGAGCGGCTGCAAAAAAAGGCCGCCTGGCCATGGTGTTTGTCGAATCTCCCGCCAACCCAACCAATTCGTTAGTTGATTTTGCTGCCTTAAACCGCGTACTGGATATCATCAAAACGGAAACAGGTCATCGGCCGATCAGTGTGTGTGATAACACGTTAATGGGCCCCGTATTTCAGCAAGCTGTGCCACAAGGCATTGATATGGCGATGTACTCACTGACCAAATATGTGGGCGGCCACAGCGATTTAGTCGCGGGTGCGGTGTGTGGCAGCCGCGATATATTGCGCCCAGTACGGGCTATTCGCGGGGCCATTGGTCTTAACCTCGATCCACACACCAGCTGGATGATTTCACGCTCATTAGAAACCTTAAGTATTCGGATGGAACGTGCTGCTGCCAGTGGGCGTAAAGTGGCAGAATGGCTGGCGAATAACCCTTATAAGCCAGCCAAAGTGCTGCATCCAGACTTGATTACTGACGCGGCTTATCAGGCGGTCTATCAACGGCAGTGCTCTGGCCCCAGCTCAACCTTTTCTTTTGTTATGGACATAGCAAAAGCCGATGCGTTTCGTTTAATCAATAACCTGTCGATTTTTAAATCGGCGGTCAGTCTCGGTGGTAGCGAAAGTTTAGTGTGCCACCCAGGCAGCACCACACACTCTGGTGTGCCAGCCGAGCTGCGCGATCGTTTTGGCATCAGCAACGGGCTGATCCGTTTATCGATTGGCTTAGAACACCCAGACGATTTAATTGCCGATTTGGACCATGCGTTCGCCGCCACTTTTGGTACGAACTAACCACAGCATGCGGTCGGGGGCATCAACCGCCACCGACCGCGCAACCTCGATGCGTTGCACCTAGCAACGATTTTAAAGCGGAATTATTCATGTTGAAGTTATCTCAGGCTCTGGCCATCTGCAGCAGTATGTTTTGCTTATGGCTGCCACAAGTTAATGCCCAGACCTTATATCTGGTGCGGCATGCCGAAAAACTCAGTGGTGCCGATCCGACACTCTCGGCGTGTGGCCAAGCCAGAGCCGAGGCACTGGCCGAGTATTTCCAAGCCATCCCATTGCAAGCAGTCTATGCCACGCCCTATCAACGTACGCAACAAACAGCCGCCGCGGTAGCAAAGCGCCAGCAGTTAACCGTAACAAGTTACCATCCAGCCGCACCTGAGCAGTTAAAACAACAGCTGAGTAGTGCAAACCACACGGTATTAATCGTTGGCCACAGCAACACCGTGCCGGCTTTAGTCAAACTGTTTAGTGAGATCGACGTTGCACCGCTGACGGAACAAGATTACGCCATGCTGTACCAAATCGACTTAAGCGGGCAGCCGACCGTATTACTGCGCAAACAACAGTTTCGTTGCCAACCAGACACAGCCGCTGATTAACACATTACACAGCGTCATTGCTTAATAGTGATTAGTTGAGTGTTGAGTGTTGAGTGTTGAGTGTTGAGTGTTGAGTGTTGAGTGTTGAGCATGACTTGGATTAATTACCTGCAGTGTTCTTTCCAAAAAAAACATCAAATACTGTACTCTTCAGCCTGTAAAACAAAAACCGCCGGTAGCCTTAGGTTACCAGCGGTTTTATTATAACTTAATAAAATACAGCCGTTTAGCCGTTATTTTTGGCTGGCGGGCTCAGCGTTTTTCACAAATTCATCTAACCAAGCCGTCGTTTCCCACAGCATATGTAAGATCGATTCGCGCGCACGGTAACCGTGAGATTCTAAAGGCAACATCACTAAACGTGTGGTGCCGCCATTACCTTTGATGGCTTGGTATAAACGCTCACTTTGAAGCGGGAAAGTGCCTGAGTTGTTATCGTCTGTACCATGGATCATCAGTAACGGTGTTTTGATTTTTTGCGCATGGAAAAACGGAGACATGCGGCTGTATAACTCAGGATCATCCCACAAGGTACGCTGTTCACGCTGAAAACCAAACGGCGTTAAACTGCGGTTATAAGCACCACTACGCGCAATACCGGCTTTAAATAAGTTGGTGTGCGCCAACAAATTCGCGGTCATAAAGGCACCGTAAGAATGCCCCCCTACCGCTACGCGATTAGCATCCGTTACGCCCAGCTTTACACCGGCCGCAATCGCGGCTTCGGCGTTCATGACTAATTGCTTGATAAAGGTATCATTTGGCTCTTGCTCGCCCTCCCCAACGATCGGCATGGTGGCATTGTCCATCACCGCATAACCTTGCGTTGCTAAAAACTGTGGCGTCCAATAACTGATGCGATTAAAACGATAAGGTGAATCACTCACCTGGCCTGCGGCGGCCGCACTTCTGAACTCACGTGGATAAGCCCAAATTACCGTGGGTAAGGCGCCATCACGCGCTTTATCGTAACCGGCTGGCAGTAATAAGGTTGCCGACATCGGCACACCATCGGCGCGTTGATAATTAATTAACTCGCGGCTAATACCCTGGGTATGCGGCATCGGATGTGCAGTTTGTGTTAACGCCGTCAGCTCACCATTTTGCAAATCGCGCAGGTAAAAGTCAGGCGGTAGATCGCTTGACTCACGCTGGGTCAATAATTTGCCTGACGCAAGTAAGGTGTACGGATATTCATAGAAAGGCGCTTCTGAGCGCCATAAGCGACTGGTTTCACCACTGATTAATTGGCGCTTATCAATAAACGGGCGGTTACCTTCGGTAGAAGCACCAATACCGATTAAATAAATCGCGCCATCTTCTATGCGTAATAAACTTTGGCCATTAGCAGCAGTGGTCATTAACGGTGTACCAGGATCGTTATAACGATCTTCAGATGAACGCTCCCACATTAATTGCGCTGGCTGTTTTGGCGCTAAATACCACACTTTTTCGTTGCGATCTTGCCACCAACGCTCCGACACCATCAAGCTACCATCAGCGCCAGCGCGCAGATTAGCAAAGCGATAACTTAAATCTAGCAGCTTTTCAGCGGGTTGCGTAAAGGGGGCTGGCAGTTGGAATAACTGATCACGCACTGTGGCCGTATTGGCCGGATCACCGCCATCTGCCGCTTCCGCCCAATAGAGGGTAGCCGCATGATCGGCACGCCAGCCGATATCACGCCGACCGGTGGGTACCGCATCAAAGGCAATGGGTAAATTATCAGCAACCGGTTGCTGCACCACGTTATAAACTAACTTACCCGTGGCATCCCATACTTCAGCAGTATAGCCAAAACGAAATACCGGTACGGCATAGGAAAACGGCTGCTCTAAACGATTGACTAAAATAAAGTTATTATCAGGAGACACTTCAATACCGCGAAATAACTGCGGTTTGCCAATGGCAGTTACTTTATTATTTAGGCCAATTTTTACTAATTGACTGGTGAAGTAATGGCTAAACAAGGCTTCATCATGTTTATCTTTCAGTAAATCTTGATAAGTCCGCGCTGGCGCGGTGCGACCACGCGCTTCCGTCACGACAGGGCCAGTGGGCACTTTACTCGCTTGCGGCTCGGCACCACGTTTTGCCGGCACACTGCTGGCGAAAATCGCTTTGCTATCAGCTGACCACTGTAAAGCCCCACCCCAGATCGCATTAATGGGTGTTTTACTCCACTGACTGGCTTTCGCTTTAGCAATATCAACCCGCCATAAAGTCGCGATAGTGTCATCTAACTGAATAAACGCGAAATAACGACTGTCGGGCGACCAGCTTAAATTCACCGCTTTTAGGCTTTTTGGTAAACCACTGATCGCTCGACTTTGCTGAGTGGCAAGATCAATAAGTTGTAAAGAAGAGACGTAGCGTGGTTGCGCTGGGCCATTATTCGCTGGGTTAAAACGGACGCCCGCTAAACGGTACTCGGGTGCAGCTAAATCGGCAATACTGGGTAACGCAGGAAAAGCCGTGCTTAGCAATGTACGCCCATCAGGGCTTAAACTGGCACTGGGTGCCGGTGCTGCATCGACAATATCGATAATGTCTTGGCTAGGCTGTTGGTAATTAATATCAACGGCTGTGGCAAGCGCATAGCTACCACAAGCAAGCGCAGCCCCCAGCAGCAGAGTACGTAATAAGCTGTTCATGTTGTTTTCCTAATAAGTTATCAACTTCTTTTTAGCATGTTCTAGCACAGGCTGCTGTCAGTTTCGACCATCTAGGGAAAAGCTGAGATAAATGCACAAAACAGCGTTAAATCTTCATCATTTTTATGAACGGCAGATGAATAAAAAATGTTATTAAAATAAACCATATATGTAAAATCATTCAGATTATATTCAGGCGTTGCAGCAGATAGTAAGGGCGTATAACAACCCACAAGGAAAGACCATGTTAAATAAAATTTTAGCCATTGCCCTGGCAAGCAGTTTAGTGACGCCCGTTTTCGCAGCCGACTCACCTTTTTATATCGGTGGCCAAATCAGTAATACCACCTTAAAAGAATCTGCGGCTGGTTTTAGCGATGATTTTGATTTTACGGTATTAAGCGCCATCGCTGGTTATCAATTCACGCCTTTTTTTGCCACAGAATTACGCTTAGGTAAGGGCGTTAGCGGTGAAAGCTTTCAAGATATCGGCTATTCCGAAAAACTGGACGTAAGCCAACAAACCGCAGTGTTAATGAAAGGCAGCGTACCCATTACCGACGCATTTTCTCTGTATGGTGTTGCCGGTTATGCTGCCAGTAAGTTCACTTACAAAGAACGCGACGGCGATTTCTATTACTCTGATTCAGAAACCGTAGACGGTTTAACTTGGGGTGTTGGCGCGGGGGTAAAATTTACTCAGAACTTATCTGCAACCGTTGAGTATTTACAAATGCCAAGTGAAAAGTTTAACGACGATGGCTTTGGCTACAAGCTAAAAAGTCATAACCTGAGCTTAGGTGTCATTTATCAGTTTTAATTGCAGCGCTTACTAAAAATCCGGTTTGCTCTTCAGCAAGAATGCAGCAAGCAAACCGGATGTTATAAAACATGGCACTAAGGGCCTAGACCCTTAGTGACCACCACTACCAAATTTTCACGCGCACATCTTCTTCACGATACATACCGTCACCCGGTTTGATATCGAAGGCTTCGTAAAACTCTGGCATATTCGACAGTACACCTAACACGCGGTACATGCCTGGCGAATGCGGGCCAGTGATCACTTGCTGGCGCAAGGCTTCATCACGGAATTTAATGCGCCACACTTGCGCCCAACCAATAAAGAAGCGCTGATCAGGAGTAAAACCGGCAATGGTTTGCTGTGGTTTATCTTTAGTGGCGGCCTTATATGCTTTATAGGCCACGGTTAACCCGCCTAAGTCCGCGATGTTCTCACCTAAACCCAAAGCACCTTGCAAGGTTAAGTTATCAATAGGATTAAACGCATTGTATTGATCAATCATCCGCTGCGCGCGCTCGCTAAATTGCTTCGCATCACTGGGAGTCCACCAATCACGCAAGTTTCCGTCACCATCAGAACGGCGACCTTGATCATCAAAACCGTGCGTAAATTCATGGCCAATAACACCACCAATGGCGCCATAGTTAATGGCGTCATCCGCAGCTACATTAAAAAAGGGCGGCTGCAAAATAGCGGCAGGGAAAACGATTTCATTCATGGTAGAGCTGTAATAGGCATTCACGGTTTGCGGTGTCATGCCCCATTCATCACGATTCACTGGCTGGCCTAAACGCGCCACCATGCGTTGGTATTCGCACTCGCTGCTGCGGCGTAAATTGCCAATAAGATCATTAGCGTCAATTGTTAAACAGTCATAATCACGCCAAACATCAGGATAACCGATTTTCGTATTAAATTTGGCTAATTTGGCCTGCGCTTCCACCTTAGTCGGTTCGCTCATCCATTCTAACTCAGCAATGGCGACCTTAAATGAACCGCGTAGGTTTTCGATCATCTCGTCCATACGCGCTTTGGCTTCTGCTTTGAAGTAGCGATCGACATATTGCTTACCAACCATAAAGCCTAAGCTGCTGTCCACCACTCCCACTGCACGTTTTTCTCGGCTGCGCTGCTCTTGTAAACCACTGAGTGTTTTACCATAAAATTCAAAGCTCGCTTGCACAAAAGGCTCACTTAAATTACTGGCATTACTGCGAAGTAAATGAAATTTTAAGTAGGTTTGCCACTGTGCCACTGGCACATCACCCTGCATTTTGGCGAACGCCGTAAAATAAGATGGCTGACGTACCACAACTTCATTCACCTTATCCAGCTCGGCGGCAGCCATAAAACGCGACCAATCAAAGCCCGGTGCCACTTGTTGTAACTCGGCTAAAGTGTATTTGTTATAAGTGGCGTTACGATCACGATTTTGAATACGGCTCCACTGTGCTTCTGCCAATTGGGTTTCTAACGCAATAATTTGCGCCGCAGCTTGCGCTGGATTATCCCAGCCGGCCAACTGCCACAAGGTTTGAATAAAGTCACTATATTGGCTTAACAGTTTTTTAGAGCGCTCATCATCTTTGATGTAGTAATCGCGATCAGGTAAACCTAAACCCCCTTGGCTAGCACCTGTAATATATTGATCAGATTGACGTTGATCCTGACCAACATAAACAGACACCGGTGTCCCGAAACGGTAACGCTGTAACTCGCCCCATAACTCGGTAAGATCTTGGTGTGTGCGTAACTGTTCAATACGCACAATGTCGCCCCGCAACGGATTTAACCCCAAGACGTTAATTAATGGCTCATTTAAATAAGAAGAGTATAAATCAGCAATCTTTTGCGCATCAGAGCCTTTAGCATGTTCACCCGCCGCCAGCTCGCGGATAATCTCTAACACTTGTTTTTCGGCATTTTCACGCAGTTCATCAAAGCTACCCCAACGTGAACGATCACCAGGAATGTCGGTACTGTTTAACCAGTTACCATTAACAAAACGGAAAAAGTCTTGCTGAGGCGCTACCGTTTGGTCAAAGTTTTTTAACTCAAAACCGGCTTTCTGTTCTTGCATCGCCAGTGTTTGCGCGGTTTGTTCCACGGTCGGCTGACTGCTACAGGCCGCTAGTCCCAACGCGGCAGCAATGCCCAGCGCCAGTAAAGAAAGTTTTTTCATCATAGTTCCTTGGTTTTTTGTTTTATTGTTTTAAAACGACTTGTCGAGTGTAGAAAAAGTCAGCAAAGCCTGTCCAATAAACAGGATATTAGCCCTGCCGGCTGCGATAAACTTCGGTAGTTTTTACCTTGATACGGTTTTACTTGAATTACGTCGCAAATTTCCGCAGGATCAGTGCATCATTTAGGTAATAGGACCTTACTATGTTAGATACAGCGTTAAGCTCATTAACCGGTTTACCCTCTTTTTTGGCTTACTTTGCTTTGGCCATTATTTCTTTGCTGCTGTTCATTCGCTTATATAGCTGGGTAACACCGCATGATGAGTTTGGTTTAATTCGGGCAAATAATCCCGCTGCTGCAGTGGCTTTTGCCGGTGCCTTGATCGGTTTTGCTTGGCCACTGTCTAGCGCCATCACCCATTCATTGTCATTGTTAGATTGTGCCATCTGGGGTGCAGTGGCCTTGCTAGTGCAAGTGCTAACCTTTTTTGTTAGCCAGTTGGCCTTAAAACAACTACCAGAACGTATCACCAAAGGCGATATCGCTGCAGGGATTTTTTCTGCAGGCTGTTCAATCAGCGTCGGTATGTTAAATGCCGCCTGTATGAGTTACTAAGGAGCAGATCATGCCAAAAACCACATGTAAACGTAGCCGCAAAGCGGCGCTCATTTTTATGGTGCCCGCCGCCACCTTGTTACTACAAGGCTGTGGCCAAGAAAAAACGGTAGAAGCTCAGGTTTACAATACACCAGATGAGTGTGCTGCTTTTTATAATCCACCGGCTCAATGCCAAGCTGCGTTTGAAGAAGCCGCCGCATTGCATCCGCAAGTGGCTCCTCGTTATGCCAATAAACAAGAGTGTGAGGCTGACTTTGGTACGGGCAGTTGCGAAACCGCACCGCAACAACAAAGTGCTCAAGGCAGTTTTTTTATGCCCATGATGATGGGCTTTATGGCCGGACAAATGCTCAATCGCGGTGGTATGGGTGCACAAGCGCCACAACAAAGCAGTGCAGCGGCGCGCAACAGTGTGCCGACGCAACCGTTGTACAAATCACGGGATGATCGCAGTACTTTTCGCACTGCAAGCAATGCACCGGTAGCTAGCCAATCTGGCCCAACACAGGTTCGGCCATCGGCCGTGCAGCCTAAACCTGCCAGCTTAGCGCGTCGTGGTGGCTTTGGCTCACAAGCGCAGCAACGCGCTACTGCCGCACAGCGCAGCAGCAGTTTCGGCGGTTAACATGAAACGCATCCCCATAGCACCGCGCCCAGGTTGGCAAGATTTCGCTGAAAGTGTGGGCTTTGATTTTCATACCATAGATGGCGAAGTCTACTGGGATGAATCGGCTTATTATCAATTCAGCTTGGCGCAAATTGAGCAAGACTTAGAAGCGCCAACCGAAGAGCTGCATCAAATGGCGTTGGATCTGATCCCCGACATTTTGCAAAACGAACAACAACTTACCCAGCTCGCTGTACCTGAGCGCTTTTGGGATGCGGTGCGTGATAGCTGGAATAATGCTGAACCTCATTTATACGGTCGCCTCGACTTTGCTTACAACGGCCAAGGCCCAGCTAAACTGTTAGAGTTAAATTACGATACCCCAACGTCTTTATATGAAACGGGCTTTTTTCAGTGGGTATGGCTAGAAGATCAGCAGATGAGGGGTGTGCTACCCGCCAATGCCGATCAATTTAACTCCTTGCAAGATAAGTTAGAGCAAGCCTTTGCCGAATTACCCTTACCCCAACCGTTTTATTTTAGTAGCGTGACGCAAAGTATCGAAGATAAAGGCACCGTCGATTATCTGATGGATATTGCGCTGCAAAGCGGCCTAGACAGCCGGTATATTCAATTAGAACAACTGGGTGATATTGACGGCCAGTTAGTCGATTTAGCCGGTTTCCCGATCCAAGGGTTGTTTAAACTATACCCGTGGGAATTTATGCTGCAAGAAGAGTTTGCCGCTACCTTACTGACTACAGAAACGCGTTTCTTAGAACCTCTGTGGAAAACCTTGTTATCTAACAAAGGTATCTTGCCACTGTTGTGGCAAAAATATCAGGGCCATCCTAATTTATTACCGTCATTTTTTGATGACGGTAAAAAGCCATTAACACCCGGCTGGGTACGTAAACCCTTATTCTCCCGTGAAGGTGCCAATATCGAAATGATCACTCCGGATGGACAAAGCTTGTTTGAACCCGGCCCATATAACGATAATGGCTATATTCGACAAGCCTTTGCACCTTTACCCCGTTTTGGTGAACACTTTACTTTAATTGGTAGCTGGGTGGTCGGTGATATGGCCGCAGGTATTGGCATCCGTGAGGATAACAGCCTCATCACTAAAGATAGTTCTCGATTTGTACCGCATATCATCCTAGATTAAAGAATAATTATTCACTTATTGTGGATATAAAGTCACTTTAATGCTATGTTGCCTGCGTTATTTCCGTTCAAGTCTGGCAGTTTATGCCAATAGCTGCCAGACTTAACCTTAAATGTTAACCAAAGGATCTTCATCGCCCGTGCGCACTACTGAACTTGTCAGCGGTTTCCGCCAATCTGCCCCTTATGTGAATGCCCACCGCGGTAAAACCTTTGTCATCATGCTCGGTGGCGAAGCGATTATGCAATCGGGTATCCGCAGTATCGTTAACGATATTGCCTTGTTAAATAGCCTCGGTATTAAAATCGTTCTAGTGTATGGCGCTAGGCCGCAGATCAATCAGGCCTTGCAACAAGCCGGCTTAGAGCCACAATACCATAATCGCGTGCGCGTCACTGACGACGAATCCTTTCGACTGATTAAACAAGTCGCCGGTGCCTTACAATTAGATATTACCGCTCGCTTATCGATGAGTTTGAGCAATACGCCCATGCAAGGCGCACAAATTAACGTGGTGAGTGGTAACTTCGTTATTGCGCAGCCGCTAGGCGTTGACGAAGGTGTCGATTATTTCCACAGTGGTAAAGTAAGACGCATTGATACCAACGGTATTCGCCGGCAATTAGACAACAACGGTATCGTACTGATGGGACCCATTGCGGCGTCTGTCACCGGGGAAAGTTTTAATCTGACCGCCGAAGAAATTGCCACGCAGGTCGCGATCCGTTTAAAAGCCGATAAGATGATTGGCTTTAACGAAGCAGGGGGCATTACTGACGAAGATGGGCAAATTACCGCCGAATTAATGCCAAACCGTGCTGAAGAAATTATGCAGCGATTAGCGGCAGACAGTGATGCTTGTGTAGGTACGGTAGCTTTTTTAAATGCCGCCATTACGGCGTGTCGAGCGGGCGTACCACGCTGTCACTTGGTTTGTTACAACGAAGATGGCTCAATCTTACAAGAATTGTTCTCACGTGATGGTATCGGTACGCAAGTAGTTACCGAATCCGCAGAAAAACTCCGGCGCGCGGCGATCAGCGATATCGGTGGTATCCTTGATTTAATCCGGCCGTTAGAGCAGCAAGGCCTGTTGGTGCGCCGCTCACGCGAGCAATTAGAAATGGAAATTGAACATTTCACTCTGATCGAACGTGACGGTTTAGTCATTGGTTGTGCAGCGCTGTATCCGTTTCCTGAAGATAATGTCGGCGAGTTTGCCTGTTTAGCCGTGCATCCTGATTATCGCGATGCCGACCGTGGCAGCATCTTGTTAAAAAGCGTGATCCAGCAAGCACGACAGCGCAAGTATGACCGGTTATTTGCCTTAACCACCCGCAGCATTCACTGGTTTTTGGAGCAAGGCTTCCAGTTGGTGACTGTCGATGACTTACCTAGTCAGAAAAAGCAGCTGTATAATTACCAGCGCCGCTCAAAAATTTTAGCGCTCGATTTTTAAAACACCACGCCAGCTAAGCTGGCGTTGTTGTTTCAAACAGGGCTAAATCATCTCGATGCACGGCCACTTCACTTGGGCAATACCCTAACAAGCTGGCAATCTGCTGGCTTTTCGCACCACGAATTTTGGCCAGTTCTAAAGCACTGTACTGACTGATCCCCTGCGCCAAGGTAAGCCCCGCCTCTGTTTGCAGCAATACTGCATCACCCTTATCAAAACTTCCTTCTGTCGCCGTAATGCCCGAGGGCAGTAATGATGCGCCGCGCTGTTGTAACGCCTGAGCAGCACCCGCATCAACCACAATACTTCCCTGCGGTTTTAAGTTGTGCCGCAACCAATGTTTCTTGGCGCTGATGCGCTCTTGTTGCCGCTGAAACAAAGTACCACAGTGCCGATCGGCTAATAACGCATCAAAGGTGGTAGCCTTTTGTCCATTAATAATCAGCGTATCAATACCGGCCTTAGTGGCTTTATCTGCCGCTTGAATTTTCGTTGCCATACCGCCCGTGCCAATGGCATGGTGGCTTGCCGCCCGCCATCGCATAAATAGCGGGAGTTACATGCTCAACTAAGGGAATAAGCTTGGCCTCTGGTGTAGTCCGCGGATTGGCATTAAACAAACCGTCAATATCAGAGCAAATTAATAAGGCATCAGCATCGGCTAAAATCGCAACCATCGCGGCGAGATTATCGTTATCGCCCACTTTTAATTCCGCTGTGGCTACCGTGTCGTTTTCATTGACTATCGGCAGCACCTGATTTGCTAACAAAGTGCGCAAGGTGTTATCGATATTCAGATAACGGCGCCGATCTTTTAAATCATCGTGGGTCAGTAAAACCTGCGCACAATCAAAATCAAAAAGCTGTGCCCAGCAAGCCATCATGCGGCTTTGCCCTACTGCCGCCATCGCTTGTTTAATGTTAATCGGCAAAGGTAACTGCTTAAAACTAATCGCATTGCGCCCAGCAGCGACACTGCCAGATGAAACCAGCACCACTTCAGTACCCGCAGCGCGACACTCGGCAATAAAGCGCGCAATCGACAATAAATAGCGTGTTGAACAGCCGTCTGCCGAAGGTGCAATTAAAGCACTACCCACTTTTAACACTATACGTTTCCAACCTCGAACGGGCATATCCTGCATCCTTAGCACTCATTTAACTTACCTAGCTTAAAGTTTGGAAGTCTATATGTCTATTGCTATTTATCTGCTAACACTGATATCAATTCAGCCATGATTCAGCCGCTAGGCCTAAGCTTAGCCTTAATTACCTTGCTTCACGGAGTAACACCATGAATTTAAAAGTCACTACCGCCTTAATAATGTCAGCCAGCTTAGTCTTAGCCGGTTGTGCAACCACAGAAAATCAAAAAACTGCGCGCGGTGCCGCTATTGGCGCCGTTGTTGGTGCTGTTGCGGGTAAAGCTACGGGTAACCATAAAGACAAGCGTATCGTAATTGGTGCTGCCGTAGGCGCATTAGCCGGTGCTGCCGTTGGTAGTTACATGGATAAGCAAGAAAAAGCCCTGCGCGAAGAGCTTAGTGGCTCAGGCGTTAAAGTGATCCGCAATGGCGATAAACTGATGTTGGATATCCCAGCTCAGCTGACCTTCGAGATTAACCGCTCAGACGTGCGTGCCAGCTTATACCCTGTATTAAATGATATCGCCAAAGTATTGCGCGATTATCCTAAAACCATGTTAGTGATTGCTGGCCACACCGATGATACCGGTACACGCCAATACAACATGACCTTATCTACCGCCCGTGCTAATGCCGTAAAAAATTACCTCGTGGCGCAAAGTGTGCAGCCGATACGTTTAGAAACCATTGGTTATGGCCCAGATTACCCGGCTTTACCGAATAATTCAGATGCCAATCGTGCAGCAAACCGCCGTGTCGAAATTCATATTGAGCCAGTAGTTGAATAACCTACAAGCCTTAAACAAAAACGCAGCCTAAAGGCTGCGTTTACTATTTTAATATTTTACCCATGCAACTTTTAGCTTTAGCTAACTCAACACTAAAAGCAGACTTAAAGTAAAGTGGATATCAGCGAATTATTTTTTACCTAATCTGGTTCTAACCGCCATGATTAATCCAAAACCAAACAGCAACAATGTTGCAGGTGCCGGCACGGCAACAGTGTCAGAAACAGAACTAGCACCAGGACCTGTACGATATAATCCGGCCACATCTTCCGCACTTAGCAAGCTATCATTCCATATTTGAATATTATCAATGTAACCTGTGTAGCTTTCTGTTGTTGCTCTGTTAATACCCACTCTGAAATTTTGTAATCCGCCTGGGTTATAACCAATGTTTTGTACGAAAACACCATTAAAATATAAGCGGGCATTACTTCCACTAAATTTTTGCACCACGATATGCTGCCAATCATTCGCAACCGCCGCACCAATAGTTGAGTTAGCACCGTTAGCAGAGATCAGTCTATAATCGCCATCAAAGCTATCTATTTGCCAAGAGTTTGTGGTGTTAGGGTCTACTAAATTTGAAAATATTCCTTTAAATTGGCCTTGGTTTGCTTGCTCAGTGAAAAGCCATAGAGACAAAGTCCAATCCGTTAAACCACCTGGCCCGGTTACGTTTAAATAATTTGCACCATTACCATCAGAGAAATAAGCTTGTTTAGAAAAGTCCGCTGTGCCAACTGTGGCTAAATTGTAAACGGATGATTGGGTGTTGTTGGCAGCATTTCCGTCAAAATCATAAGCGGCAATGAGGCCTGCTGAGGCCTGTGTTGAAATAACAGCCATTGCTGCAAATGCTAATACCCGAACAAATTTCATAGTGCTTATCCCTAAATTAAAACTGTCATTGTTAAGTAAAAATACTTAGTAATACTAAAGTATTAACAAGCAAAAATAATGCCAAAAATTAAACTCATGATTTTATTGAATTTAAAAAAATCCGCTGTTGAGACTGTAAAAAATCCTGACGCTTAAAAAATAGCCAAAATGCTTTATGCCGGGTGAAACGCTTAGCTATAAATAATAATCAGTAAGCTCGGCTTTTTATCGTTTGGCTAACCATAGCGGAGACAACAAAGGGTAACTCAGCGTGATTAGCTAAATGTGTTCTCTTAACATCAACTGTTTTAAAATGTATTACTAAACACTTTCTTTGTGATAAAACGCTGAGCTATTCATGCTCTATATTTGACGATATGCCGCTAAGCAGCCATAGTGGCAGTATTGCAACCGGCATTCATTTTCAATGGCAGTAACGTTTTTATGCGCTTGTCTCTGGTCATTTTACTATTTACAGCTTTCAGCATCAGCGCTTCAGAAAACCTGAGTGACCACGAAGCGTTTTGTCAGCAAGACAACACGATAAGCTGTGAGCATTATCTGCAACAGCAACTTACTGCAACTACCCCCTACAGCAATAATTGGTTTCGGATAAAAGCCTACCAACTCAATTATCTGTTTGATAAACAGCATTTTTTACAATTACAACATGAAGCAGAGTATTTATTAACGCAGCCCGCTATGCCTGATGTGTTTCGGGTACAACTCTATTTTTACTATGCTAAAGCGCTGTTTTATTTTAAAAAAACCGATGAAGCAAAAATCTATGCTGCCAAAGCAGTGGCAATCTTAAAGGAGGTTTACACCGCTTTTGGTAACCCACTGCGAATAGTCGAGTTGGCCAACCTGCAATACTATTTAGGCGAACTTGATCAGGCAGAGCAACTCCTGCGTTTTGCTCAATCGCATTATTCTAAAAGTATCGATCCTCTGTTCTTATTCGAACTGAATTCTAATTTGGCACATATCAGCCATCAGCGAAATGATTTGGCGTCTGCAGCGGCTTACCGTGCAGACGCATTGGCTGCTGCTATTTCGCTTGGTCATACTGGCAAAATGATTATCGGGATGGGCAATCTGGCCCGCACACAACAACTACTAGGCCAGTTAGCGGCGGCAGATCAGCTCTACCAAGATTCGCTAAAGTATACCGCCGAGCCAGAGCACCAAGTGCAACACCATATTCATCTGCTGCGACTGCTGGAGATAAACCTACAGCTCAAACGTCCAGCGCAGGCTTACAGCTACTTTAAGCAAATCGAGCCAGCAGCACTGGGCAGTTTTCATCAACAACTGTATCAGCAACTCGCCACTCGCTTGGCGCAAACCGCTGAGGAATAAAGCATGCATTGCTGCTTAATGTTGTAAAGAAAAACACCGCACTCTATTTTTGCTTAGCGAAGTGTCACAACCCCTGATCACAGCAGTAGAATAGTTTGCTTGATCGATTTACGCACAATGTTAACGTTATTTTCATGCTTAAACCCATTTAACTGCCTATACTGCGCTCATGTTCCGCTCTCAATAAATTAAGTCTATGTACCAACGCAAACTGATTGTCTCGCTTTGTATTTTATTAACCGTGGTACTACTGCAGTCTGTCATCAGCTTTTGGGCGCACCAAAATTCTGAATTTCATACAGAGCGTAACCGAATTGCCAATCAGATGCTGGCAGAGTTTTTCTCGCTGCGTGCGGATAAGCAACGGCTAAAAGTGTGGTTGGCAGAATATCTGCTCACCGAAAATGCCAATACGGATTTTCGTGACACCTTGTCATCCCGTATGCAGGCACAATTGACGGATCTAGACCAACTGGCTATTCGCGATCAACTATACAGTACCAGTGAGGCCGATTTACAACATATCATGGCACAAGTGAAAGTCATTTCACTGCTGCAAAGCAACTTACAAACCTTAGAGCGGGCGCTAAAAACACAAGAAATTGCGCTATATAGCGATGATGCCGAACGGTGGCGTATTTTAATCGCCATGTTTGACACCTTTCAAGACACCGATTTAGCGGAATTGCTGCAACAGGCGATCTTGCAACAAAAACAACGTGCTGAGCTCACCGAGCAAGATGCGCTAAACGCACTGCTGTTAGTCAAACGCGCTATTGCCGCGATCAGTGTCATTGCCATTTTGCTTACCTTATGGCTGGCGATATATCTGTCACGGGCGTTGAGTCGCCCTTTGCAAAATTTGCTAAGCGGCACGCAACAATTGCAGCAAGGGCATTTTTCACACCGCATTCATGAAAGTGGCTCGACCGAGTTTACTGAACTCGCCCGGCAATTTAATCTCATGTCGGGCTATATTTTTGCTTACGCCGAACAAGAAAAGAAAACCCAACAAGCCACCGAGCAACTGGTGCAAACCCGCACCAGTGAGTTGCAAAATGCTTTAACGCAGTTGCATCATGCTGAACAGCGACAAAAACAGCTGTTAACCGACATTAGCCATGAATTACGAACACCGGCCACCAGCATTCAGGGTGAAGCTGAAATCAGCTTACGCGGTAAAGACAAAGATATTGCTGAATATAAAGAAGCATTCGAGCGTATCCTCGCGGCCAGCAACCAACTGAATCAACGCATTGATGATTTGTTATTTTTGGCTAGAGGTGAAGACCGTCTGGTACAGGTTAGCCTTAAACCTTTGCTTACCAGCACTTTTATGGGCATGGCATTGAATATCATTAAGCAACATCTGAATAGCCGTTTTGAACTGGAGCATTGCCTCGTGCCTAGCCTACCTGAAGATCAATGGTTACTGCTCGACGTTGAAAAGTTTGCGGTGGTATTGCGTATTATTACCGACAATGCCCAACATTATTCACGCCAACATACCTGCCTGAAACTGGCGTTTAGCGCTGATCAAAACGAGCTTCGACTGCAACTGACAGACCAAGGTATTGGCCTACAACCGGCAGATAGGCAACAGCTGTTTCAACGACATTACCGCAGTGCAGCAGCACGGCAGGCGCGTCCAGATGGCTTGGGTGTGGGCTTATGTATCGCTAAAGCCATTGTTGAAGCGCATGACGGCAGCATCCGCCTTGACGCTAATGATATTAAAGGCTGCACGGTAACGATTGGCCTCCCTCACTTTTGTGGAACTGAAGATGAAAATACTGATTGTTGAAGATGATGAAAAAGTGGGGAGTTTTTTATCCCGAGGGCTGAAAGCCGAAGGTTACTTGACTTTGTTACTGGACTCCGGCGCAGGTATTTTTGACGTGTTAAGCCAATTTGAGCCCGACGTTATCGTCTTAGACCGCATGCTCCCACAAACAGACGGTATAACCTTGTGTCAGCAATTACGCAGCCAAAAAGTCAATGCCCGTATTCTTATTTTATCCGCACTGTCTGAAGTGGACGAACGTGTTAAAGGGTTACGCGCCGGTGCCGATGATTACCTAGGTAAACCTTTTCATTTTGAAGAGTTACTGGCGCGTATTGAAGCATTAGGTAATCGCATGGCCGCAGGCGAACGCACCAGGCAACTAACAGTAGCCGACTTGCAGCTCGATTTAGATAGCATGACCGCGCAGCGTGCCGGCACCACTCTGACGTTAACCGCCAAAGAGCTCGGCATACTGGAACTGTTAATGAGTAACAGTGGCAAAGTGTATAGCCGCGAGCGCATCCTGACCAATGTGTGGGGCCTAAATGAAGATCCCCTGACCAACATTGTTGATGTGTATATGGCGAGGCTACGGAAAAAAATTGACGATCCTTACCCAATTAAATTGCTCCACACCCGGCGTGGCTTGGGTTACTGCCTGCAAGAATGATTGACTGCGCGACAAGGCATTACGTTTGTCACGTTTTTTCGGAGACTTTTCGATAAAAAGGGCTAGTAACGCTGTTGTGTTACTAGCCAAGGTTGGGATGAGCTGGGTAATACGCGTCAAACACGCGTTGGCAATTTATTGGCTATAAGGTAAAGAAGAATGGTGCAATACGATGCGCAGCGCGCCTTGCTCATCCTTCTTAAAGCCCCAAGTTTTATCCACGGTGGTTACGTTACCGCTTTTGTCAGTCAGCATAACGTGACCCATCGTTAAGGCTAAATCACCATTAATATAGACACTGGCATTGCTAAAGTCATAACCCTGCCAACCTTTTAGCGCAAAGCCGCTGTCATTGGCATATTCGGCATTGTTGCCGATAAAATAAGACAAGGCGCCGTTATAGTTGGTGCGAAATGTCTGGTTGCCATTAGCTAAAGTGGGTTTAAACAACACCGCACCTAAATTGTAACCATAGGCGGCATCTAACACTTGGCGGGCCACTTTTTCAGCTTGCGCTTGTCCACCTGCGGTGTAAGCCGCGCTAATGTCAATGAGTGCTTGTCCCCAAGCTTGCTGCGCTGTTTTCACTTCAGCTTCAGTAATATTGTTGTTTACTACCGGCGAGGCCATAACCGCACTGCTTGCCAACACAGACAGCGCTATTGAAACCATTACTAACTTTTTGTTCATCATAATTATTGTTCCGTTCTATTAAGTTACAAGAGGTTGTATTTAACTGCTGACCACTTTACTCAGACAATCTGAACAACAACTCCCACTAAACATGAACACAACGCAGCACTTAGATTAAAAATAAATGAACAACGGCAACTACGTCGTTTGTTTCAACACACTGGCTTATTTAAAGCGGCACTGTTTGACGCTTGCGCTAACCAGCACTTGTCACTTCTGACAATTCGCATTTGACGGCCATAATGTTACGTTATAACATATGGTAATTGTTATACTGTAACAATTTCCCATGCGCATATTCTGCAAAATACGGCTCGTCATTACTGACAACAGGACCGGATATCGCACACTGAGAGATTTTATGAAAGACATTATCGCCGCGGCGTTATCAGGCCTGTGTATCGTCCATTGCCTTGCTACCCCGATTTTATTGCTGTTGGGCAGCTCTGGCTTAATGCTTGGCGTATTAAGCTCAGAGTGGTTTCATTATTTGATGTTACTTCCCATCAGTGTATTACTGGCTTGGAGTCTGCCTGGTGGTTGGTGCGTACACAAGCATACCGCCCCTTTTGTCTTGGGTTTGGCAGGTTTTTTACTGCTAATCATCTCTCTTTTCGCCTCGCACCATGCAGAAACCGCATTGTCTTTGATTGGAGGTGGGCTGTTAATCGGCGCGCATCTCTATAACCGTCAACTGCTTCTTCAAGCACAAGGAATGCAACATGCTGCCCACTCAGCGTAGTAACGACAAACGCCTCCCCGTTACCGTGTTATCAGGCTTTTTAGGTGCCGGTAAAACCACATTACTCAATCATGTTTTAAATAACCGCGACGGTTTGCGCGTGGCGGTTATTGTGAATGACATGAGTGAAATTAACATTGATGCCCATCAGTTAAATAAAGAGGTCAGCCTTAACCGTGCTGAGGAAAAACTGATTGAAATGAGCAATGGCTGTATTTGCTGCACCTTACGTGAAGATTTATTGATCGAAATTAGTAAACTGGCTAAAGCCGGCCGTTTTGATTATTTATTAATTGAATCGACCGGTATTTCAGAGCCGCTACCCATTGCAGAAACCTTTACTTTTGAGCACGAAGACGGCCAAAGCTTAGCCGATATTGCTCGGCTAGATACACTGGTAACAGTGGTAGATGCCGTAAACTTTATGGCTGACTTTGAGACCGCGCATGACTTAGCCGAACGAGGAGAAAGTTTAGGTGAAGACGACGAACGCAGTGTCGCTGATCTACTTATTGAGCAAGTCGAGTTTTGCGATGTCTTGGTGATCAGTAAAACCGATTTAGTTAGTGCAGAGCAATTAGCACGCTTCAGCGCCATTTTACGTAGTTTAAACAGCCGTGCTCGCATTATTTATGCTGAGAAGGGCCATGTCGCATTGCCGCAAATACTCAACACAGGCTTATTTAATTTTGAACAGGCTCAGCAAGCTGCAGGCTGGTTAAAAGAGTTACGCGGCGAACATAAACCCGAAACGGAAGAATTCGGCATTAGCAGTTTTGCTTTTTATGCTCGTAAGCCTTTTCATCCAGAGCGATTTTACCATTTTTTACATCAAGACTGGCCAAGTGGGCGTTTATTGCGATCTAAAGGCTATTTCTGGTTAGCTAACACGCCTGAGCATGCTTGGCTGTGGCATCAGGCGGGCGGCATTGCTCGTTATCATATCGCAGGACTGTTTTGGCAGGCGGTACCCTCAGAGCAATGGCCCGAAGAGGCAGAGATGCAAGACGCGATTAAACAAAGCTGGCAGGAACCCTTTGGCGACCGCCGCCAAGAGTTGGTATTTATAGGGCAGCAACTGGATAAAACGGCAATACTGGCACAATTGAACGCGTGCTTACTTACTGACAGCGAACTAGCGCAAGGCGAACAGCATTGGCAGCAGCTGCCCAGCTTATTTGTTCAGGAGCTAACCGTATGAGTGCGCTAGCCTTCAATGCATTTCGCCCCCAGATACAACAGGTCATGGCTGAGGATCCCACTGACCTGACCCGCATATTTAATGATGATGTGAACTTAGTCAGCTGGCAACGTAATGCCGATAACGCCATCGCAGAATACTGCCGTACACTGGCGCTCACGATGCCAATCAAACGTATTGTTCACGTCGATTCGATACAAACCGATATTGGTCATGCCTTACCTGATGCGCAGGGAAAAGAGGCTTTTCTGCACGATATTGCCCTGCTCTGCCACATGTTCAGTTGCTTAATGGATTGCCAGCAACTGGGGCTACGTTTAGAAACCTTACGTCAACCGATGTGCCCCAAATTTCATACTGATCATCTGGTGTGCCGTTTGGTATGCACTTATCTTGGCCCTGGCACCGAATGGCTAGACGCGAACGCTAATACCTTAAAAGCTGCCCCCTTTGCCGTTACGTTGCTTAAAGGCTCAGGCTGGGAGGGTAACGAGCAGCACGCTATTGTTCACCGCTCACCCGCCGGTGACGCTCCCCGCGTGTTGCTAACTTTAGATCCGATGTAACATCACACATATCATGACAAACCCGCTAATCGCTGCAATGTGTAATTATCGGCAGCAACGCAAATAAGCTTGTTATCCCAGCTAGTTAAGTAAATTAAGGCTGTACCGTCTTCGCTTCGCTGTAAGCTTGCGTGCCCCACAGCGGTACCGTCGACAGGCTGTGTTTAAAGCTGCCTGAGGTTTCTTTGGTGGAGTAAGACAAATACATTAACGTCTGGTTTTCAGCATCGAAAATACGTCGAATTTTCATGCTTTTAAAAAAGATGCTTTTTGATTTGGTAAACAGCACTTCACCGCTTTTGCTCTTATCTATTTTAGCGATCATCTCAGCAGTAATCGGGCCTGTTTGGCGACAAGCAATACCGCTATCAGAAGGGTCTGAAAGATTTAGATTGGCTTCAATGCTGGATACATGACAAGTCACACCGGTGACCAGCGGATCAGTAAAGGCATCAAGTTTAATATCCTTAGTGGTAAAGACGCCTAATGACACGTCACCTACTTCATTGCGGTTACACCCCGCCAATATTAACAACAGTAAAGCCCCGAAGAGTAAACGCATGTTAAGTTCTCCTTTGTTAAATAAATATATTGGTGCAAGCCACAGCTGGTAACAGTATAGGTACCAGTAAAACACACCGGCATAATTTTTGTCAGTATTAAAGCATGTTGTTCACGTTTCAAGGCCTCAGCCCATACAGATAAAAACCACATACGGTGCCTTTACGTATGGCATACTTCATCATCTAGGTTGTCGGCGGGGTTTGGCTGTCAGCTCGGTTAGTCTTTTTAAGCTCGGAAATGCCCTATATGTATCTGATTTGTTTTGACTTGGACGGCACCCTGTTAAACAACGCCTCTGAGATCTCCCGCTTTACCTACGACACCTTACAACTGTTAAGCGAGAAAGACATTGCCTTCACCATTGCCACCGGGCGCACTATGCTGTCGGCACAGCGAGCGGTGGCGGGTCATAAATTTGTTTTACCGCAAATCTATAATAATGGTGTAACTATCTGGGATCCGAACACCCAGCAACTGACCTTAGAGAACATCTTAGAGCAGACTGAAATTAATACTATTCTTGAGCTTGCTCTGCGCCAAGGGATCTCGCCCTTTGTGCACGTGATTGCACAGCACCAACATGTGGTGTTTCATGCTGAAACCCAGCACGATGTGGAAAAAAGACTGGTCGAAAAGTACTTTAGCGACACGCCACAACAGCTACAGCCGCTAAACGCCTTAGCGCCTGAACATCAGGTCACTAATATCAGCATGATTGGTGAGGCCGCCACCATTCATGCCATGTGGCAAACATTAAACACCTATCCAAACCTGATTGCGTACTCAGGCCCTGCCCTTGAGGGGCCGCAGTATCGTTGGATGGACGTGCATCATTACCAAGCCAATAAAGGCAAGGCCGTCGCGCAGTTGAAAAAACAACTGGGGGCCAGCAAAGTTATTTGTTTTGGGGATGGTGATAACGATTTAAGTATGTTTGCTTGTGCCGATGAAAGTTACGCCCCCGCCAATGCGATAGACGAAATTAAACAAGTGGCCAGTGCGGTGATTGGCCATCACCATGAAGATGGCGTCGCGCATTTTCTTCGCGAACGTTTCTCGTTGTAATAATAAACGCCTGCCAATGCAGCAATACCGATGAGTTTAGTGTTTAGCATGACGCGGTTTGCTCACATCAACACGCCATGAATCATCCCTGAGGCTCCTTTATGAACTTCATTCCAGAAGTTCACCCTTTCGGGCCAGCATAGCTGTTCAAATTCGTTCCCGACGAATTTGTCAGGCCATCCATGGCCTTCAACGGTTGATTTAGAGCAAACAGGTCATGCTTAACTGAATTACATTATACCAATGCAGGCGTTTTTATTATTCAACACTACCTTACTGGTTTGCAGCAAAGGCTTTCTTTACAAAGTTAGGCAAGGCCGCGGCGGCTTTATGCACCTCAACGTTGTAATACTCTGTATCAAAGCCAGCGTTCGCCGCCGCTTCTTCGCGAAAACCGTTAAATTCACCGCTTTTCTTCGCCAAGGTACAGGTCCACCAACCAGAGGGATAAACCATTTGCGGGAAGTTTAGTGTTTGCAAACTGGCAAAACCGGCATCGCTCATCGCTTGACGCATCGCGGTTAATAACGGCATATGAATAAGTGGCGATTCGCTTTGCTGCACTAAGATACCGTCATCGGCTAACGCCGCTAAGCAGCTAGCATAAAAAGCGCGGTTAAATAAACCTTCGCCCGGGCCAATCGGATCGGTAGAATCAACAATAATCACATCAATGGAGCCGGCGGCCGCTTCACGCATAAATTTAATGCCGTCTTCAAATTTCAGCGTGGCACGTGGGTCATTGTTAGAGGCACACAGCTCAGGGAAATATTTTTCCGCCATGCGGGTGACTTGCTCGTCGATATCAATTTGCGTCACGCGCTCAACACCGGGGTGTTTTAACACTTCGCGTAAAGTGCCGCAGTCACCGCCACCAATAATCACCACATTTTTTGGGTTAGGATGCGTGAAAAGTACAGGGTGACTCAGCATTTCGTGATATAAGAAGTTATCACGGCTACTGAGCATAATAACGTCATCAATTACCATTAAATTACCAAAATGGGTGGTTTCGTACATGGCAATTTTCTGAAATGGTGACTGCACTTCGTCTAATTTCTGCGTAATCGCCAGACCAAACACACTACCACTGTCGGCAAACACCTCGGTAAGCCACTTTTTGTCATTAATTACTGACATAATTTCCCCCTGCATCGTATAAGGGGCGTATTTTGCCTGTGTTACAGGCCACATACAAATTTTTTGGGCAATTTTGCTGCACCAACCCGTTATAGGCTTTAAACTATAGCAGTTAATTTTTTTGAGGAAGCACAATGTCAGCTTGGGGTTTTGAAAAAGCGCGATCGATTTATAACGTGGCAGTCTGGAGTGAAGGCTATTTTGACGTCAATCAGGACGGTGATCTTATTGCCTATCCCGACCAAGATCACAGTAAAAACGGGATCAGCTTTCCCGAGCTTACGCAGCGTTTCAAAGAAGAAGGCTTAACCTTACCGGTTTTAGTTCGCTTTACCGATATTTTGCAGCACCGGGTGGACACGTTAATTAAGTCGTTTCAACTGGCCAAAGCAGAAAAAGAATATCAAGGACAATACACTGCCGTTTACCCCATTAAGGTAAACCAGCAGTTCTCTGTAGTAAAACGCTTAATTAGCCACGACAGCGGCAAGGTCGGCTTAGAAGCCGGTAGTAAGCCTGAATTAATGGCGATCTTGGGTGTGACTGAACAACCGCTGCAAATCGTTTGTAATGGTTATAAAGACAGCGAATTTTTACGCTTAGCCACCATCGGCCAAATGATGGGCCACACCGTGTATGTGGTGGTAGAAAAACTGTCTGAGCTTAAAACGCTGATCCGCGAAATTGATAACTTAGGCGCAGCACCGCGCATTGGTATTCGTATTCGCTTAAACTCGGTAGGTAAAGGCAAATGGCAAAACACCGGTGGTGAAAAGGGCAAGTTTGGCTTAACCGCTACCCAAGTATTGCAAGCGATCGACGTACTGCGTGCGGCAAACAAACTCGACCTGCTGCAATTAGTGCACTTTCATATCGGCTCACAAATTGCCAATATCCGTGATATTCACAACGCTATCCGTGAATGTGCCCGTCACTATGCAGAATTGCGCACCCTTGGCGTGCCTATCACCACGGTTGATGTGGGTGGTGGCTTAGGTGTCGACTATGAAGGGTCGAAATCGCGCTCAGCCTGCTCGATGAACTACACCATGATGGAATATGCACGTAACGTCGTTAACGGCTTAAAAGAAGTCTGTGACGAGTACGATTTACCTCATCCAAACATTATTACTGAATCGGGCCGCGCCATGACCGCACACCATGCGGTATTGGTTACCGATGCGATTGATATTGAACGCGCACCGGGTTTAGTCAATTTACCTGAGCCCAGCGAAGATTCACCCACAGTGATCTTAGGTTTGTGGGAAGCTTATCAAAGCGTCACGCCACGTTCAGCAATTGAAGCCTATCACGATGCGATCCACTACTTCACTGACGCTCATGCCCAGTATGTGCACGGTTTATTAACGCTGCAAGATTGGTCGTTATTAGAGCAAATTTACTTCGCTACCATTAACAAAGTGCGCGCAAATTTAGATTTATCAGCGCGTTCGCATCGCAGTATTCATGATGAGCTAAACGAAAAGCTGGCAGATAAGCTGTTCGTTAACTTCTCGCTGTTTCAATCCATGCCAGATGCCTGGGGTATCGACCAACTGTTCCCAGTAATGCCACTCGAGCGGATGAATGAGCCACTGAACCACCGTGCCATTATTCAAGATATTACCTGTGACTCAGACGGTATGCTAAAAAGCTATGCCGATGGTAATGGTATTGAATCCAGTTTACCGCTGCCAGAATACAGCGACGATAAGCAGTATTTACTCGGCATGTTTATGGTGGGGGCTTATCAAGAAATTTTAGGTGATTTACACAACTTATTTGGCGATACCGATTCAGTGCACGTTGAACTAACAGATGATGGCAGCTACAAGCTAACCAATATCATCAAAGGCGACACCGTAGCCGATGTATTACGCTATGTGCAGTTTGATGCGAAGAAGCTGATTGCCTCTTACACTAAACAACTGGCGAAACTTGAAATGGAAAGTGAACGTAAAGATGAACTGCTGGATGAATTAAAAGCCGGCGTTTATGGTTATACCTATTTCGAAGATTAAGCTAGAATAGCAACTGATCGGACGAGTAACGCACCTAATAAGCGCGTTACTCGTCTTACATTTATTTCCTGTTGCCACCTCGGCAGCACTAAATAATCAGGTGCGTTATGTTGGCGTTTTTACCCAAACCCCTTGTCGGTGTGCTCTCCATCCTACTGTATACCATCAATACTTTGTTCTGGTTTGTCCCTATTTTGTTACTGGCCATTCTGAAGTTGCTGCCAATACCACTTTGGCAAAGCGGCCTCACTTATCTGCTGGATGCCTGTGCCGTATGTTGGATCAGCATCAATAACTTCACCACGGCATTATTCACCCGTATTCGTTGGCATTTGCAAGGCATCGAGCAACTGTCGCGTAAAGAGTGGTATTTGATTATTGCTAATCACCAATCTTGGGCAGATATCTTGGTATTACAGAAGATTTTTAATCGCAAAATTCCATTTATTAAATTTTTTCTGAAAAAAGAACTGCTGTATGTGCCGTTTCTGGGCATTTGTTGGTGGGCGCTCGATTTTCCTTTTATGAAGCGTTACAGCAAAAGCTTTTTACAGAAAAACCCGCATTTGCAGGGTAAGGATATCGAAACTACGCGCAAAGCCTGTGAAAAATTCCGCTATAAGCCGGTCTCGATTATGAATTTTGTTGAAGGCACCCGCTTTACCAAGGCGAAGCATCAACAGCAGCAATCGCCATTTGCGCACTTACTGAAACCCAAAGCCGGCGGTACCGCCTTTGTGCTTGGCGCCATGGGCCAACAACTGCATAAGCTGCTAGATGTGACCATTTATTATCCGCAAGGGATCCCAACATTTTGGGATTACATCTCAGGCAAAGTTCATGCTATAACAGTAAAGGTTCAGGTATTGCCCATTACAGAAGACTTGATTGGCGACTACAATGATCCTGCTTACAAAGCACATTTTCAGCAATATATTAATCAGTTGTGGTTAAATAAAGATCAACAACTGGTCGAGCTAGATAAAAACAGCCAGTAAACAAGGAGTGGACGATGTTAAGCATGTTGCCAGGGTTTCTGTTATTGCCGATAAGTTTTAGCTTATTTGCGCTTAATTTGGCATTTTGGGGCATCGTCGTCACCCCGCTGGGTTTATTAAAACTACTGATACCTAACGCTGCCGCCCACCGCTTGATTGCTAAGCTGGGTCGCTTTTGCTATCGCGGTTGGACACGAGTTAATACGGGTCTGATTAATCTCTTTAACGATGTCGATTGGCAAATTAGCGGTGAGCAGCAACTGGATAAAGAAAGCTGGTATTTGCTGATCGCCAATCATAAAAGTTGGTTAGATATTCCGGTGGTCAGTGCTTTTGCCGCCAAACTGATCCCCGAACCCAAGTTCTTTTTAAAAGACCAATTAAAATGGGTGCCCTTTTTAGGAACAGGTTGCTGGGCCTTGGATATGCCCTATATGAAGCGCTATAGCGCAGCGACCTTGGCAAAGCGTCCTGAATTAAAAGGCAAAGATATCGAAACAACGCGTAAATCTTGCGCCAAATTTCGCCACGCTCCCACCACTATTATCAATTTTGTTGAAGGCAGCCGTTGTACTGCACAAAAACAAAGACTACGGCAAAGCCCCTATAGCCATTTACTGCCGCCAAAAGCCGGCGGTATTGCCTTTACCCTGGCCAGTATGGGTGAGCAGTTTAACGCCATCTTAGATATCACGCTGATTTACCCCGATAACCAGCAAAATATTGCGCTTGATATGTTGATGGGCCGTTTAAAACGCGTGGTGATAAAAGCCGAGATTTTAGCCGTTGATCAACACGTCATGGGTGATTACTTTAACGATGCGGTATTTCGCGAGAATTTTCAGCAATGGCTGAATCAGCGTTGGCAGTTAAAAGATCAATACATTAGTGCTTATTATCAGCAGCTACAAAGCGATACGTTTAAACAACCTATCCGCTGTTAATCTTCAGCAACATGGCCGTAAGCTGGCCTGTTGCTTAGAAACCGCTGGCCATCATTGGCTTGGCCGTTAAACAGCGGGGTTTAAACTGGCTTGCAGTAATAAATTACGTGGGGTCAGCTGATAATCACAAAAGGCTTGCACGCTCACCTGATAACCGTGTTGTTGCAAGTACAAGGCTCTATCAAGCACCAAATACAGCTCTAATGGCCGCCGAAACAGGTGCCGAACGGCATCTAACCGCTGTACCAACAGATAACGCGCCTCGCCAGCCGCAAAATAACTCGGCCAGTCTGTAACTGCAGGTGCAGTTAAATGCTGTAAACTGGCCGCCATCTTGGCAAACGCAGCAAAATCGCCACTAAACCACTGCTTGGGTAACGAAGGTAACGGTTGATATGCCCGCTGCCCCGTAAGCTGAGCGCGCCATTCATCATAGGCTAAACGCCAAGTCACTTCGGTTTGCCGCAAACGACTGACCCGCTCACCCGCTGTAACTTGCCCTTGCACCGCCAGTTTTAAATCTTGCCGACTTAGCGCTAACGCATCGGCTTGTGCCTGTTTAGATAACGGCTGATAGTCTGAGCTGCTAATTAAATGATAGCAACAGGGGGCAACTTGTAACTGTTGGCAGCGATGGGCTACCGCCACCGTGAGTAATTGCAGATGGAGTTGACCGCAAGCATGCAAGGCCAGCACTTGTTGATCGGCATGCACTGCTGCAGCGCCAGCGGCACTGAGTACATCTGCCTGAATAAACTGCTGCGAAAGGTTGTGCTGTAAGGCTAAAGCTCTGCCCGCCTCACATAAGCTTGGCTGCCATTCAATACTGGTAACAGCACGGCTTGATTGTGCGGCAAACAGCCGGCCTAAATGGCCTTTACCGGCGCACCATTCCAGCACCGGCAACGCTTGCTCAGGAATAAACTGACAAAACTGCTGAATTTGCGCGAGCTTACGACCATGAATACCATTCGTTAACCAAAATGGCCAGATGCTGCAGTCTGCATCACGCTGGGCTTTCAGCCACAAAGTTAAGTCTGTCAGCTCTGGGAAATACTCGGCAAAATAGTGGCGTTGTTGCTGCGGATCCTGATCTAGCACCGCGAGCTCACTGGCGCCAAGTTGCGACAGTTGTGCATTCAAGGCTGGCGAGAAGGGTAATGTCTGGCAGTCCATCGGTGAGAACTGCCAATACTGGCGATAGCGCTGCAATACACTGCTGAGCTGCTGAAACAACTCAGACAGCGCACTGCCCTGCAGCGGTGCGTTCGACATTAATACAACAGGGCGTATAAACGACGACGATATTGGCTGGCCAACGGATCACCTTTCGGCAATGCCGCCAAAATATCTAAATACAATTTTTTGCTCTGACCAAAGTTTAAATCTTGCTGCAAAATTTTCAGTAACAGCGCTAGCGCTTCTTCTGAACGTAATACCGCCTGATATTGCACCGCTAATTGTTCAATTACCTGCTTATCTTCCGGCGCCGCCGCTAACTTTGCTTCTAAGGCCTGAATTTCTGGCGTATTTGTGGCTTGCTGAGCTAATTCTAATTTGGCTAACACCGTTTTGTACAAGGTATCCTGATCCGCTAAGCGCACTTCCGCTAACAGTTTTTCTGCCTGCGTCAGCTGACCTAAGCTAATGGCACAATCTGCTAACCAAATTTTGATCTCTACACGCTCCGGCGCCAGCGTTAAGGCCTCGGCGAGTAACGGATAAGCGGCGTTCATCTGCCCAGCTTCTAATTGTCGCTGCGCTTTCGCTAGCAAGTCATCTTCCGGCTTGGGTAAGTAAGCGGCCAAGCGTTGTAAAATTTGTTGTTCGGTTTCGACACCGGCAAAACCATCAACCGGTTGGCCTTCTTTAATAAACATAACGGTGGGCAGCGATTGCACACCAAATTGCATGGCTAAATCTTGCTCAGCATCGCAATCCACTTTCGCCAAACACAGTTGCTTGGGATATTGCTGCACTATTTTGCTTAATGTTGCCGTGAGCTGCTGACAGCCGGTACTACGAGCCGACCAGAATTGAAAAAGCACTAACTGTTGCATCGAGCGATCGAGGATCTCCCGCGCATTCATCATGGTGACGTCAACAATAGGGTTTTGCATTAGCGGTAAATCCTGTAACAAAAGTGATAGTTGATACTATGGTGGCGCCGCCGCCCTTTTTAAAGCAGTAAAGATGGCTAAAAAGTGAAAAAGGCATCGACATTCCCAAGCAGTTGCCGTAAATTAATTAAGCGCACAAAAAACGCCAGCAGAGCCATAAAGAAAGCGCAGGAACTGTAGCGAAAAGCTTACGCTTCCCGACATACCAGCCCACGTAGCACCACTGACAATCCGGTAACGGAATGTCGGCAGTTTTTGGTATTTAATGCCTTAAAACTGCTTTTACCTCAGCAACTGATGAGATACTACATTATGACAAGCCAATCCAAACAAGCCGAGATGTTATCGGGCGCAGCTATGGTGATCCGCGCGCTGGCCGATGAAGGGGTAGAATACGTCTATGGCTATCCCGGTGGCGCTGTGCTGCATATTTATGATGCGCTGTTTCAACAAACTCAAGTAAAACATGTGCTGGTACGCCATGAACAAGCCGCCACGCATATGGCCGATGCTTATGCTCGTGCTACCGGTAAAGCCGGTGTGGTGCTCGTGACTTCAGGTCCGGGTGCCACTAACGCCGTCACCGGAATTGCCACCGCCTATATGGACTCGATCCCGATGGTGGTGCTCACCGGCCAAGTGATGAGCCATTTAATCGGCGAAGATGCCTTCCAAGAAACCGATATGCTCGGTATTTCCCGGCCGATCGTCAAACATAATATGTCGGTGCGCCGCCCCGAAGATATTCCGGCACTAATTAAAAAAGCCTTCTATATCGCCCAAAGCGGCCGCCCAGGCCCAGTAGTGCTCGATATCCCGAAGGATATGACGATCCCCAGCCAAACCTTTGCTTATGATTACCCAAGCGAAGTGAAGCTGCGTTCATACCAACCAAAATTAAAAGGCCATAGCGGCCAGATTAAAAAAGCCGTTACCGCGTTATTAGCCGCGAAAAGACCGATCATTTATGCTGGCGGCGGGGTCATAATGGGCCACGCATCAAGTGAACTGACTGAACTGGCGCAGCTATTAAATGTCCCCGTAACCAACACCTTGATGGGCTTAGGGGCTTATCCGGGTGAAGATAAGCAATTTATAGGCATGCTGGGGATGCACGGCAGTTACGAAGCCAACCAAACCATGCACCACGCCGATGTTATTCTAGCCGTTGGTGCGCGCTTTGATGATCGGGTGACCAACAACACCAAAAAATTCTGCCCAGATGCCACGATTATTCATATTGACGTTGATCCGGCCAGTATTTCTAAAACGGTTAATGCGCATATTCCTATCGTTGGTTTAGTGCAGCCGGTGCTAGAAGAAATGCTTGGCCTGGTAAAGCAGAAAAAGAAAAAACTGGACGAAACCGCACTGGCCAGTTGGTGGCAACAAATTAATGCTTGGCGTGCCGTGCACGGCGGTCGTTATGACACCACCACCTCGCAAATCAAGCCACAGCAGGTCATTGAAATGGTCAGCAAAATTACCAAAGGCAATGCCTTTGTCTGTAGTGATGTTGGCCAGCATCAAATGTTCGCGGCACAGTATTACAAGTTTAACAAACCGAATCGTTGGATTAACTCAGGCGGCCTTGGCACCATGGGCTTTGGTTTACCGGCGGCAATGGGCATTAAGCTAAATTTTCCTGACGATGATGTGGTGTGTGTTACCGGTGAAGGCTCTATTCAGATGAATATTCAGGAGCTATCAACCTGTAAACAGTACGGGCTGGGTGTAAAAATCATCAACCTGAATAATGGCTATCTAGGCATGGTGAAGCAGTGGCAAGATATGAACTATGAATCGCGCTATGCCAGTTCCTATATGGATTCATTACCTGATTTTATTAAGTTAGCCGAAGCCTACGGCCATGTCGGTATTCGCGTGACGAAACCAGAAGAACTTGAGCCGGCCCTAGAGCGTGCTTTTGCCCTCAAAGATCAGTTGGTGTTTTTAGATATTCATATCGATCCGAAAGAGCATGTTTACCCGATGCAAATTCCAGGCGGTGCCATGAATGAGTTATTTTTAAGTAAGACAGAGAGGACTTAACCATGCGACATATTATTTCTGTTTTACTCGAAAACGAATCGGGTGCTTTAGCGCGTCTTGTCGGTTTGTTTGCTCAGCGCGGTTACAACATTGATTCGCTTACCGTAGCACCAACGGAAGACGCCACGCTTTCGCGTTTAACCTTGGTGACACACGGTAATGATCAAGTGATTGAACAAATTACTAAGCAGCTGCATAAACTAATTGAAGTAGTGAAATTGACTGATCTAAGCGAGTCCGCGCACATTGAACGCGAATTGATGCTGGTAAAAGTGAAAGCCGCCGGCAACCAACGCGACGAAGTAAAACGCTGTGCGGATATCTTCCGCGGCCAAATTGTTGATGTGTCTGCCAATACCTATACCGTGCAATTGGTCGGTACCAGCGACAAACTGGATGCGTTTATTCAGGCGTTAGCCGGTTCGCAGATCTTGGAAGTGGTGCGTAGCGGTGTGTCGGGTATTTCACGCGGTGAAAAAACCTTAGCGATGTAACGTGCACTAAGCTTACAGAGCGGCGACCTAGGTCGCCGTTTTCTTTGGCTGATGACGGCCATACACCCATTGAAACAGCGGGGAAGCCATCAAAGTGGTGACGATGGCCATTACCACCATAATCGAAAATAGCCCTTGCTGAATAATGCCGTAATTCAACGCGATATTAATAATAATCAGCTCCATTAGCCCACGCGCATTCATTAAGGCGCCCACTGCTAAAGAGGTTGGATTATCCGCACCGTTCCAACGAGCCGCGGCCCAACAGGCGGCAAACTTAGCTAAAATTGAGCACACTAAAATAATGAGTGTAATCAGCAACAAATTACCGCTGCCTAAAACATCTAACCGGGTATTTAAGCCCGAATAGGTAAAAAACATCGGCAACAATAACAAAATGGTAAGGCGCTCTAATCGCTTGCGTAGTAATTCGGCCATCAGGCCGCGCGGAATGGCAATACCCAATAAGAACCCGCCAAATACCGCATGCAAGCCCACCCAATCCATACTCCACGCCGATAGTGCGAACAACAGCATTATAAATACAAAAGGTGGCCACTGTAATTGTTGCTGCTGCGCCACCCGATCTGCCAAAGGTTGTAACCACCCCCGCACCTTCGTTAGCATCAATAAGGCATATAAACCGCCCCCCACTAAAGCGGTTAACAGTACACTGATGCCACCGCCAAAACTGGCCAATACCAAGGCTAAAATTAACCAGGCCGCAGCATCATCTATCGCACCCGCGGCCAAAGCCATTGTGCCCAGTGGCGTATTAGCAAGGCCGCGCTCATAAATAATACGGGCCAGCATCGGAAAGGCGGTAATCGCAATGGCAGCACCTAAAAAGAGCGCAGCATTAAAATAGCTGATACCGGGCGCAAATAAGCCTGGCTGCTCTAACAGCCACAAGCAGAGTAAAGCCGCCACAATAAAGGGTACCAGCATACCAGCCAGCGACACTGAAATGGCACTGCGGGCATGTTGTTTAAAAAGACGCGTATTAAATTCTAAGCCCACTAAAAACATATAAAGGCCGACACCTAATTGCGCGCCAAAATACAACCAACTGCGTGTTTCAGGGATAAAAATACTTTGTTGAAACGCGGGCAAAAACCAACCAAACAAAGAAGGGCCGAGCGCCACACCGGCAATCATCTCGCCAACGACTTTCGGTTGCCCAACAAACCTAGCCAGCCGACCAAATAACTGAGCCGCCATTAAAATCAGGGCTAACTGCGCAACAAACAACAAGATTAACTGCCAAAGAGACAACGTTAACTCCTAATAACCATATTTAACTGAGCAAGCCGAGATACCAACACAAGAACAATACGGCAAAACCAAACAAATAACTCAGTCCTAGCCAACTTAATAGGGTTAACCCTTTCGATAATGGCGGCATATCTGCGCCACGCAGTAAACTAAAATTCAGCCAAGCAAAAACGGGAGTAGTTAAAAACGCTAAGGTCATCGCAAAAGTCAGCATCGGGCCGAGCGCCGAGCGGAAAAAACAAGATCACCGCCATACCGCACAGTGCCTGCACAATCAGCCAACTGCTTAAACTCAGTCGATTATCTACTTTTTGCCAACCCAGTAGATAAAACGATTTATTCAGGGTGCGAGCATACCCATCAAGAACCGTGATGGTGGTGCCAAACATACATAAAAAGGCAATCAGCGACACTAACGGCTTTGACCATTCGCCAATGGTAGCGCCATACATATCGACCAATTGTTGGGCAAAGGCAGCACCGGCTAGGGCAATCGGTTGCGCCGTGCCGTATTGCACTAAAGCCCCTAAGGATACAAAAACCAGTGCCAAACCTGCGGTTAACCAATAACCGAGGTTAAAATCGAACAGGCCCTGAGCGCGCGTTACCGGTTGTCGCCGCTGTTTCGCGGTTAGCCACAATGAGCTAATCGCCGAAATTTCAATCGGTGCAGGCATCCACCCCATTAACGCCACTAAAAAGCCCAGCATCACTAATTGCCAAGGGGATTGCCCAACATAATCAGCGGGCGCTGACGCACCGTTTTTAGCCGCAATAATAGCCGCGGTTACGGTGGTGAGGGTTAAGAGCAACATAATCACTTTCGCGACGCTGTCTAGCGCCTGATAATGCCCCAGCAACAAGATCAGTAAGCAAGCCAATAAGATTAAGCAACACAACAGGGTTAAAGACCAGTTGCCAGGCAGTGCATATTGCAACAAGGCTGCTGTTAAAATTAGCACTGCCGCGGTATTCACCACCGCCGCGACGACATTTAACACAACAAAACTGTAAAAGTAGCCTTTACCCTTGCGTTGATAGCCTTCAAGCAGGGTTTCGTTTTGTTCTAAGGTGTATTGCACACCAAACCGAAAAAACGGGTACTTAAGAATATTGACCAATAAAATTAACCATAACAACTGCCAGCCGAATAAAGCCCCTGCTTGCGTTGATGCCACCAAATGTGAGCCACCAATCGCGGCTGTGGCCATTAAAACACCGGGCCCCAATGTTTGCAGGCGGGTGCGCCAGCCAGAGAAAACTTCGTGCATAATACGACTTGTTGATTGTTATTTAATGCTCGCTAGCTTAGCCTAAGCATCACAGTGATGCACTGCTTTTACCGCGAACAGAGGCTTGGAACATGCAAGAAAGCGATTTAACCGATCAGGCAACCCTACTTGAAGTACTCGAAAACCAATTAGCCGATAATTACCCAACAGAAGTGATGGCGACCTTAATGCGTTTACGTATGACAGGCCACAGTCGTGAGGCGGCTATGGAGTTAATGGCCTGCGCGCTAGCCCCAGAAATGTTTGCCGTGGTTGAACAGCAACAAAGCTTCAATTTAGAACGCTATACCGCGCATTTAGCGTTGTTACCTGCAACCCCTTGGTTAGATGAGGAGTAAGCTATGACAGAACCGCTTATTAAGCATCTCGCATCAGAGCAACGCTTTACGCTCACCTTGGCGGATGCCAGTGCACAGCTAGATTATCACGTGAATGGCAAGGTGATTAATTTTCACCATACCTTCGTGCCGCCGGCGTTTCGCGGTAAGGGTTTAGCAGAAAAATTGGTACGACATGCGCTGCAGTGGGCGCAAACAGAAGGTTATGACATTCAAGCAAGCTGCTCTTACGTGCAGCGTTTTCTCTAATAAAAAAGCCAGGTGACATCACCTGGCTTTTTCTATTTACTGATGCGGCTTATAGCTTCATGTCGATAATCGGCAATTGCAATTTTTCTAACTCAGGCTTGAGCTTATCTGCTTCACCCACTACCACAATCACCATCTCTTCTGGTGATAAATAACGGCTGGCTAACGCATTTAGTTGCGCTTGCGTGCTTTGCTGTAAGATCTGATTACGCTGCTGAGTAAACTCCGCACCGACGTTAAATTCTAACATCTGCGCCATAAAACCTAACTTGGCATTCGGTGTTTCATAACGTAACGCTTCAGATTGGTTTACCGCACTGCGCATAAAGGCTAACTCTTCAGCAGTAATACCCTTTTGTTGGTAATTGTTAAGCTCTTTTAAGAACTCTTCAATCGACTCACGCGTGACATCAGCCCGCACTGCGGCACTGGCCGAAAACATGCCGACTTGTTTATCACCACCAAAACCACTGCGCGCGCCATAGGTATAGCCTTTATCTTCACGTAAGTTAAGGTTGATACGGCTGTTAAAGTTGCCACCTAAGGTAAAGTTCATCAAACCCGCTTGATAGAACTCACCGGTCAGATCACGCGGCATAGCACGGCGCACAATACGGATCTCGGATTGTGGTGATTGGTCTTTATGCACTAAGTAAATCGCGCCTGTCTTTACCTTAGGTGCAGGCAGTGCCAAGTTTAACTCAGGTGCTTTACCTTGCCACTGTGGTGCCATATTCGCTAACAACGGCAGTAGTTCGGCTTGAGGTAAATCCGATACCGCCACTAACTGCGCGCCAGCAGGTTTAACAAAGGTTTGATAGAAACTATTAATCTGCTCTAAGGTCATCGTCGCTAAGGTTTGTTCGTTACCCATGCTTGGCTGACCGGCAATGGTGTCACCGAACATCAACTGGCTTACCGCTCGCTCGGCCAAGTAACTGGCATTTTTCTGTGCTTGCGCCAGTGATTGTAAACGTTGTTGTTTTAAACGATTAAAGTCTTCAGCTGAAAAAGCTGGGTTTAATAGTTTTTCCTGCACTAACTGCAAAGTTTGCGGTAAGTTACTGGTTAAACTGCTGACAAACACATTTAAATCGCGGTCATCGGCACTGATTGACACCGAACTGCCGAGTAATTCCAGCGCCATGCTCATTTGCTCGGTGCTGTAATTTTTAGTGCTCTCGTTCAGTAAGGACGCCATCATCGAGGCGACACCCGCTTGTTCTACGCTGTTAGCATAGCTACCGGCTGGGATCCGCAACAATAACGACGTAGTCGGTGTTTCTTCGCTAATTGACGCCAATACTTTGATGCCATTGGCTAACTCGCTGGTCCATGTAGCAGGTAAGGTGATCGCAGGGTTAGCACCGGCTTTAGGTACGGCTGTACGATCAAAGGTATGACTCGCTACACGTGTCGGTAAACTCTCAGACGCTGTGGCTTCAGCAGGGTCGAAAGTGCGCGGTGTGAAGTTATCTGGCGCTGCAATCATATCGGCCTTACCACGTGGCACCACACTACTAATCACTGCAGGTTTATTCTGCACATATTGCTGATATACCCGCATAACATCTTCTGCGGTGACTTCAGCATATGCTGCTAACAAGGTCGCAATACGGTCAGGATCACCGTAAAAGGTTTCATTGTAAGCCAACTGGCTCACTTTACCGGCCACGCTTTGTAAACCGAAGATACTACGCGCTTCAACGCGCGCTTTTGCCCGAGCTAGATCTTCAGGTTTAACGCCGCGCTCCGCCACTTGTTGTAAGTTTTGCCGTAACAGTTGCTCTAACTCAGCTAAGTTTTTACCTGAGGCTGGGTGTGGTAATGCCGTCAGGTTAAAGGTACAGGCTAATTCTTGACAGCGATGGCCTGCACCGGCTTGCACCGCAATTTGTGGCCGTACTAAGCTTTGATATAACAAAGAGTTGTTACCGCTTCCTAGAATATCACCTAAGATATTCAGCGCGGGTTCGTCTGGATGACCGGCATACACGGTAGGGAATGTCATGCTAAGTAACGGCAAGTGCACGTTATCTTCCATCGAGATATAACGATCGGCGGTTAATACCGCTGGGGCTTTTGCCATCTTTTCAACAGCAGGGCCTGCAGGAATTGTGGCAAAATACTTTTGCACTAAGGGCAGCACATCTTCCGCTTTAACCGCACCACCGATTGTCAGAGTGGCGTTATTCGGGCCATACCAACGTAAAAAGAAATCTTTTAACGCTGGCATATTGGCGCGATTTAAGTCATCCATATGACCAATCACCGGCCAAGAATATGGGTGACCATAAGGATACAGTGCTTGCGATAACTGCTCCCAATAACGGCCATAAGGCTGGTTATCTACCCGCTGCCCGCGCTCGTTTTTTACTGTCGATAATTGAATATCAAACTTTTCTTGCGTCACCGCATCCAGAAAATACCCCATGCGATCCGATTCTAACCACAGCATTTTTTCTAACTGGTTAACCGGTACCGTTTGGAAATAATTGGTGCGATCGCTGTTCGTGGTGCCGTTTAGCGTACCGCCAGCTTCAGTAACATATTTAAAATGCATTTCCGGGCCAACATTTTCTGATCCCTGAAACATCATGTGTTCAAAAAAGTGCGCAAAACCTGACTTACCTAACTCTTCACGCGCCGAACCAACATGGTAAGTTACATCAACATGCACCAATGGATCAGACTGATCTTCATGCACAATAACCGTTAAGCCATTGGCTAATTGGTATTTTTTATAGGGTAAATTTAATTCACCCGCTTGCTGTTGGCCTTCGGCCACTAGGGTAACACCCTCAGGTAAAGATTTAACCGATGTGGTGTTAGTACAGCCAGCTACACCGAGGGCAACCAGTAAGGCGAGACTTAAAGTAGATAATTTCAAAGCAGGCTCCGCTAATAAAAAAGGATTTACGCCTAGATTAAAACAGCTGTAGCCATTAATGAAAACCTTACAGATGTAACAAAATATAACACGCCAGCACCGCTGGCCTTAACAGACACCACTGTAACCAGTTGGTTTAAATCAATAAATTATTTAACCGCGCGTTGAAATGCATTTTACACCCTGATAGCGCTCGACCAAGACCCTAAAAATTACGTTAGTTACCGTTAAACGCGCCAGGCAAACACGATGAAGGCGCAGCGTCATCACGCTCTAGCGGGCGGCTCACTAAACCAAACCGACTTTATTCAGCCTACTTACGGCACTGCTCAAGCTGTTGAATTTGCAGTTGCAAAGCACGCGCCTGTTCACGCAGTAACACCAATTCATCATCGGATAAGGCAACCTGACAACGTAAAGCCGGCATCACATTGACCACTTGTTGCTCTAATGCTCGACCAAAAGGCGTGAGCACCACTTTTTTTACGCGCTCATCAGCGGGATCGCTTTGCCGCTGCAAAATGGCTTTTTGCTCTAACTTTTTAACCAGTGGCGTTAAAGTGCCCGAATCAAATAACGTCTGCTGCCCTAGTTGCCCCAAACTAATATTGTCTTGCTGCCATAAGGCGAGTAACACCACATACTGCGGGTAGGTCAAATCAAACGGCTGCAATAAGGGCCGATACAAACGCATCATGGCGTTATTGGCGCTGTATAACGCAAAACACACTTGCTGCGCTAAAGGTAAGGTTTTCTCTGTCATACCGCTGGTCTCATTTCGCCTTGCATGCTGCCTAGTATACGCTGAATCTCAGCCGCATAAAAATATTTCACGCAATTATATTGCGCGCAATATAAATTGACGTTAGTATCTGTCCGTCCGGTGCTTAATCCGGTTTACTTACTCACCAATTGGAGCGACACATGGAAATATTATATAAAGCCGTTGTTACCGCAACCGGTGGCCGTGATGGTCAAGTTAACTCAGATGATAATTTATTGAGCAGCAAATTATCTGCGCCAAAAGCCTTGGGGGGTAAAGGTGATGCAACTAACCCTGAGCAATTATTTGCCGCCGGTTATGCCGCCTGTTTTATTGGCGCTTTAAAATTTGTTGCTGGCCAGCAAAAACTTGCCTTACCTGCAGACAGCACCATTCGTGGCGAAGTAGGCATTGGTAAAATCGAAGGGGGTTTTGGTTTAGATGTTGATTTATTTATTAACTTACCGGGTTTAGCCGCAGACCAAGCCGAGCAGTTAGTCGCCGCAGCGCACCAAGTTTGCCCATACTCAAACGCTACTCGCGGTAATATTGAAGTACGCTTACACACTAGCGTTTAATAAAAAAGCGTGCCGCTGCCACGGCACGTTTTTCCAAGTGGATCCTGTTTTCTTAAAACCACTCGGTATTAAGAAACGGGATCAGCGCTAGTGTTAAGGCTTGTTGATAGACTTGGCTGCGACTTAATCGGTTTTGGGTTAATAAGCCAATTGCGCCACCCGCTTGTTTGATATTTTGCGTACCAAACAAGGTATCCATTGCATCACCCAGCTCTTGCCCTTGCTCTATGGCGGCAAGCGCCGCCTTGGGTAACATTAAACTCGCAGAACGTGCCTTACCGACATTGCCATTATGCTCAATTAACATCCACGCAAAGGTTAAATCGCCATCTAAACCAGCTTCAATCGACACATAGTAATCAGCAGCAATGGCCTGTTTTAAGGCCGTTAAACGATTTTTCGCGCCGGCATAGGTTTCTTCACTGCTCATCGGCTGATCGGGCACACCCGATGGCACATTAAGCCCTGTTACTGTCAGTGCTTGCTCTGGAAAGTTAGCATTAAAACATTGCTGTACCGCATTAATTTTCGCCGGATTCGCCGACGCGACTGCTATGCTCCACATGTATTCTACTCTTCGTTTCATCAGAGGCTTAGCCTAACGCGAGCCATGCCGACTTGTAAACAAAACGCCACCCTACCGACTCACGACGGACTTAATACTTTACGTAAAAGCGTTAATAAAAGAGGGCGCTAGGCCAGATACAACAGGGTTAATGCTCAGAAAAGTTAAATAAAGCAGAAGTACTCACAGAAGATAAGTAGGCGGCGATGCAAAGCAATCAGTGCGAGGCGTTAGAAACAACAAGGGCGTAATCTTGTGAATTACGCCCTTTGCGGTTGTAGGAACCTTTGCCCTTTTTCGCCTTAACCACCCTAGTTTGAAACAACTTACTGGTCACTAAAGCTTTTAACGCATTATCACGGATCTCTCCGCGACCATGCTCGCTGGTCGCTGATTTACTCATAGTGGTACTCCCCTTTAAAAACCAACAAGAAAAACGTCCAAAGTGTCACTGCAGGCTTAGGCAGCAACCCAGGCCGTAAGTTCCCTACTATTCGACTCACACACTGAGCCGAATAGTTGCCCGGTTCAAGCAATAACCGCCACTATTCGCCTGCGGTTAAGAAAGTTTGATAACTCTGATTGTTGCTAACCAATTGATACTGATAACCCAGCTTATCTAAGTAACTGGCAATATCGCTATGCTCAGCCACTTCAAAACCGGCCAACACATCCCCCGTGGCGGCACCATGGTTACGATAATGGAATAAGCTGATATTCCAATCTTCGCCTAATGTGTTGAGAAAATTCATCAATGCGCCAGGATATTCAGGGAAATTAAACTGATAGACCTGTTCAGTAATGGCTCGTGGCGGCATACCGCCGACCATATGCCGTACATGCAACTTGGCCAGCTCGTCATCAGAAAGATCTAAGTATTGATAACCGGCATCACTGAGTAATGTTTTTACGGTGGCTAGCTCTTGCTCACCGTGCCGCAGCTTGATGCCAACAAAGATATGCGCTTTACGATCACTGGCATAGCGGTAATTAAATTCAGTAATGGCTCGGCCGCCGAGAGTTTGGCAAAAGCGCCGAAAGCTGCCTTTTTCTTCTGGTATCGTCACGGCAAATACCGCTTCTTTTTTCTCGCCAAGTTCACAGCGCTCAGATACATAGCGCAAAGTATCAAAATTTAAGTTTGCACCACTGAGTACCGCTGCATAATGCTGGGGTTTTTCCAGCGTACTATTACTTAAACGTTGGCTGTATTTTTTTAACCCGGCCAAAGCTAAAGCGCCAGCCGGTTCCGCCACCGCGCGTAAATCATCAAAAATATCTTTAATGGCCGCACACATTTCGTCACTGGTTACGGTGATCACTTCATCACAAAAGCGTTTAGCGACATTAAAGTTTTCCGTACCAATACGCTTTACGGCCACACCATCTGCGAATAAACCTACTCGCGCCAAAGTCACCGGCTCACCCGCGGCCATGGCCGCCTTTAAACAGGCCGCATCTTCAGGCTCAACACCGATCACTTTAATATGTGGCTGAATAGCTTTGATATACACCGCCATACCCGCCATCAAGCCACCACCACCCACGGGAATAAACACGGCATCCAATTGATTATTTTGGCTTAATAGCTCTTTTGCTACCGTACCCTGCCCAGCTATAACATCGGCATCATCAAACGGCGGAATATAAATAGCGCCTTCGTCTCTGGCTTTAGCAATCGCAAAACTGTTAGCTTCATCAAAGGCCGTGCCGTGCAGCACCACATTACCGCCCAAGGCTTTGACCGCCGCCACTTTGATTTCAGGCGTGGTGATCGGCATAACGATAGTCGCTTTTAAGCCCAGCTTACTGGCTGATAAGGCCACACCCTGTGCATGATTTCCGGCAGAGGCGCAGATCACGGCAGCAGTAGGATACTGTTGTTTTACTTTATGTAGCTTATGAAAAGCCCCACGCACTTTAAAAGAATAAACCGGCTGTTTATCTTCGCGCTTTAATAATACCTGATGCCCCAAGCGTTTACTGAGCTTGGCCATGTCATCTAACGGAGTTTCAACCGCAGCTTGATAAACCGGCGATAACAAAATCTCCCGCAGATACTGTTGCATCACGTCGGCATCCGTTTGCTCGGGGTGGACTGTTGCCAGATTATTCATTGTGACTCCATTGCTCTTACTATTTACTGTATTAAAAAACCATTTACGCAGCTAACTGCTCTTCACTAAACCCACTTTGCAGCCAGCTAATCAGCTAACGTTACACACCCACGCGCCCCACTAAACGTGCAGCTCGCTAAACGCTAAGCGGGGCATCTCCAATACGGATGCTAGAGAGGAACCTACAAGGACCTACTCACAGCGTCCTTGCATATGGTTAACTTGCGAAACTGCAAAACCAACCAGGTAGCTAGTAAATCACTAAGCAAGGCGTCTCCAGCATTGATGCTGGAGATGAGCCTACAAGGACGTATCCACGGCGTCCTTGCGTGTGATTAACTAGCAAAACTGCACCTCATTGCACCACTTAATTACAATAGCCTTACTTAATTAATCTTCCAGCTTAGAAACATCGCGCACGGCGCCCTTATCGGCACTGCTTGCTAATAGCGCATAGGCTTTTAAGGCACTGCTTACCACACGCTGCCGATTTTCCGGCTTCCACGCCAGCTTACCTTTTGCCTGCATAGCCGCACGGCGCTCAGCCAACACCTTATCACTCACTGCAATACCAATTTTACGGTTAGGAATATCAATCTCCACCCGATCGCCTTCCTCAACCAGGGCAATCACCCCACCACTGGCCGCTTCTGGCGAAACATGACCAATAGATAAACCCGAGGTACCGCCAGAGAAACGACCATCCGTAATCAAAGCACAGGCTTTACCTAAGCCCATCGATTTTAAATAACTGGTCGGGTACAACATTTCTTGCATACCCGGGCCACCTTTGGGCCCCTCGTAGCGAATAATCACCGCATCACCGGCCACCACTTTGCCACCCAGAATGGCGGCAACAGCATCATCTTGGCTTTCAAAGATCCGAGCACGGCCAGTAAACACTAAGTTTTCTTTCTCTACGCCGGCGGTTTTAACGATACAACCATTAGGCGCTAAGTTGCCAAACAACACTGCTAAGCCGCCGTCTTGCGAGTAAGCATGCTCTTTACTGCGAATACAGCCATCGACCCGATCATCATCTAAACTGGGATAACGGCAACTTTGCGAAAAGGCTTTAGTCGTGCGAATACCGGCTGGGCCGGCTAAATACATTTGTTTGGCTGCCGCGTGCGCCGTAGACGCGATATCCCACTGCGCTAATACATCGGCTAAATCTTTACCCGCCACATGCGGTACATTCGGATTAAGTAAACCGGCACGATTTAACTCTGCCAAAATAGCAATAACCCCACCGGCACGATGCACATCTTCCATATGGTATTTTTGAGTAGAAGGTGCCACCTTACAAAGGTGTGGCACGATGCGAGATAAACGATCAATATCCGCCATGCCAAAATCTACTTCGGCTTCAATGGCCGCAGCTAATAAATGCAAAACAGTATTGGTAGAACCGCCCATAGCTATATCCAGCATCATGGCGTTTTCAAAAGCCGCTTTATTGGCAATATTGCGAGGTAAAGCACTGGCATCATCTTGTTTATACCAGCGATTACACAATTCCATAATGCGGAAACCGGCTTGCACAAATAATGCTTTACGATCAGCGTGCGTAGCTAATAACGAACCGTTACCCGGCTGACCTAAACCTAAGGCTTCCACTAAGCAGTTCATCGAATTGGCAGTAAACATGCCAGAGCAACTACCACACGTTGGGCAAGCACTGCGTTCAATTTGCTCGCTGTCACTGTCGCTCACTTTAGGATCGGCCGCAGAGACCATCGCATCCACTAAATCCAATTTGATAATTTGATCAGATAACTTGGTTTTACCCGCTTCCATCGGGCCGCCAGACACAAAGATCACCGGAATGTTTAAGCGCATCGCCGCCATTAACATGCCGGGCGTAATTTTATCGCAGTTTGAGATACACACCATGGCATCGGCACAGTGCGCGTTAATCATGTATTCAACAGAATCGGCTATTAGCTCACGCGAGGGTAAGCTGTACAACATGCCACCATGCCCCATGGCAATACCGTCATCCACCGCTATGGTATTGAATTCTTTGGCAATACCACCCGCTTCTTCAATGCTATTTGCAACCAGTTTACCTAAATCGCGTAAATGCACATGGCCTGGTACAAATTCGACAAAAGAGTTCACTACCGCGACGATGGGCTTACCAAAATCGGTGTCTTTCACACCTGTAGCGCGCCATAATGCTCTGGCGCCAGCCATATTACGTCCTTCGGTAACGGTTGCAGATCTTAACTTTGGCATTGTTATCTTTCCTAAAAATAAACGTTAGGCGCGAAGCGCGGCGACAGCAGCAGACGCTAATTCCAACTGCTGCACATCATAAAGTTTAACTAATTGACTGGTGAGTAAAGCGATAGGCTTATCACTTTGTACTTGTAAGGTAATGCGCATACCTGCGCGATCGGTCAGCGGTTTTAATTCTAAACCTGCCAATTTGTAACCACGATAACGGGTAACCTGCAATAAGCGCTCAACAACCGTTGCCTCATTGCTGGTGGTGATAGTTAGGGTATGTTGCATTAGTTGGTCTCCGTCATCATATCTTGGTTAGCGGCACCTGGCGGAACTAATGGCCAGACATTCTCTGTTTCATCAATGCGTACGTGCAGTAAATAAGGACCTGGCCAGGTGAACATTGCCTCTAGCGCATCGGCGACTTCGTCTTTGCGGGTGATCGTATGGCCAGGGATAGCAAATGCAGCGGCTAAAGCCACAAAGTCAGGGTTATCGGATAAGTCGGTTTCGCTATAACGCTCATTAAAAAACAATTGCTGCCATTGCTTAACCATGCCCAAGCGTTGATTATCAATTAAGACAATTTTCACCGGTAAACGAAAACGCTTAATGGTGCCCAGCTCTTGCACATTCATCATAAAAGAGCCGTCGCCACTGACTGCTAAAACCGTATCTTGTGGTCGTGCTAACTTGGCACCTATGGCGGCCGGCAAACCAAAACCCATAGTCCCTAAACCACCACTGGAAAGATGATTGCGCGGGCTGTTAAAGCGCATATGTTGCGCCACCCACATTTGGTGCTGGCCTACATCACAACACACCACGCTGTTGTCGGGCATGCGCTCGCTTAACTGTTTTAACAGCAAGGGAGCATAGATTTTTTCGCCGGGATGATCATAACGCCAGCCATGCTGCTGCTTTAATTGTTGGCAGTGAGCCAACCACGCATCGCACTGTGTCGGCGTAGTGATCGCCGGTAAGATTTGCTTCATATCACCCAGCAAGGCGCAATCGGCAAAACGTACTTTGTTAATTTCTGCCGGATCGATATCTAAATGGATCACTTTGGCATCGGGCGCAAATTTTTGTAAGTTGCCGGTTACGCGGTCATCAAAACGTGCACCTAAACACACTAATAAATCGCATTGCTGCACCGCTAAATTGGCCGCTTGCGTACCATGCATGCCCAACATGCCTAAATAGTGCACATTATCGCGAGCCACCGAGCCCATGCCTTTTAGCGTGGTCACGGATGGCATCACGCTTTCGGCTAAAAAGGCCTGTAAATGCGTTAAGGCATCAGCCATATGCACACCCCCGCCGATATAAGCCATCGGCTTGCTTGCGGCACTGATCAATTGACGGGCGGCTGCGGTATTCGCTAAAGAGGTACTTACTCGTTGGCTCGGCGCGTTAATCCACTCTGGTTCAGCAACCGGTGCTAATTGCACATCTTTTGGGATATCGACTAGCACAGGGCCTGGCCGACCACTGCGAGCTAAGGTAAAGGCTTGTTGTAAGATCGAAGCCAGTTCGTTGACATTACGCACCATAAAGCTGTGTTTGGTGACACTTAAGCTTAAACCTAACACATCAATTTCTTGAAAGGCATCCGAGCCCATCACCGCTTGTGATACCTGACCGGTGATCGCTACCAAGGGTACAGAATCTAATAACGCATCGGCCAACGACGTGATCAGGTTAGTGGCACCCGGGCCAGACGTAGCTAAACATACCCCGACTTTACCAGAGGCGCGCGCATAACCAATCGCTGAAAAAGCGCCGCCTTGCTCATGCCGACACAGATAATGCTTTACCGTGCTGTGATAGATCGCATCATAAATGGGCATAATAGCGCCGCCCGGGTAACCAAAAATGGTATCAACCCCTTGCTGCTGTAACACCTTTAATACCAACTCTGCGCCATTCATTTGTAACCTCAACCTTTTACTGATTTGGCCGGTGAAATTTTACCCAGCCCTGAAACGACAAAACCCCCGGTCTTTGCAGAGCGGGGGTTTTGCTGGAAATCGATTTGCATCTTATCTTCCGAAAACACCGCCCCCGCGGAGATTAATAATCACCACGCTTACGAGGACAAGAATGTTTAGAATGGAAGCTAAACGCATATTATTTACTCACTAACTCTAATCGGTTAATTGTTGAGGATCAGTTCACCTAATCACAATGTGTCTATTAATAGACGTCTATCTGTCTGGAGTCAACCGATTTCTAAAAAAAAGACACTTTTTGTACAAATAAATTAAAATTTGTACCTTGGCCAGTCTGCTATTACAGTATAGGTAATACCACTCATCGTTTCGCTGATGTTTTAAACAGTGCGGCTTTACTGACTTGGAGTTAATAATGAATGCCAATCTCTGGTTTTTCTTAAGTGTTTGTGTGATTTTTGGTGTAGGTTTTTGTATGTTTATTGTTTATTTGCAGCATTTAAAAACCATGAAGCAATTAGAACTAAACGCGACGCAGCACAAAAAAGACTAACGCTATCTAGCTTAATCACGCGCTAGCGACTCAGTTCAAAGCTAACAGGCAAACAAATGTATGGATCAACTTGAGCTGTTTGACATACCGAACCCCTGTATTGGGATTTGCCAAAGTAATAATAGAGGTTATTGCTTAGGGTGTTTGCGCTCGCGAGACGAACGTTTTAATTGGCCACAAAAACCCGCCAATGAACGATCGCGAATTTTACGGCTGTTAGCGCAGCGGCGTGCCCGGCTAAAAGTGAAAGCGCTAAGTGCCGAGCCAGAGGTTACACCCGCCGGCTCGTTAGATTTATTTTAAAGGTAAATATCATTAGGGCTGAAAAGCCCTAGCTACGTTTGACTAAACTGATTAAATACAATAACACCACCGCCCCTACCGTTGCCGTGATTAACGAACCCACAAAACCAAAGGCTTTTAAGCCTAGTGCACTAAATAAAAAACCGCCCAGCATAGAACCGACAATCCCCACCACAATATTACCTAGCAAACCAAAACCGCGGCCTTTCATAATATTGCCCGCTATCCAACCCGCCAAGGCGCCTAAAATTAAAAAAGCGATAAAGTTCATAGCATTCCCTTTTGACTCGTCTTAATTAAACACTAAGACTAGTCTACTTTGTTGTTTTTTCAAATAAAAAAAGCCATGAAGACACTCATGGCTTTTTAAAATGAATTATCAATTATTATTTAGTCTGTGTACTCTGATTTTTATTTACACTTTGCATCGCACCGTCTTTACCATGAGCAACATGATATTTTCCTACAGGCATAGTATTAACTACTGTTGCATTAACAATGTGTGCAATAGGTACATAATCAGTTAAAGCTGTTGTAATTGCAGTAGAAATTATATCTGCTATTAAATTACCGCTATTACCAGAAGTATTATGAACAATCATACTGTTATAGTTCCATAACACCTCTGAAGTTTGCGTTGAAACCAAATCAAACTCTGCTCCAACCGTCACGTTGCCACCAGTTACATAATAATTCGTATCCCATTTATTTATCGTGACGAAAAGTACCGCATCTGCACCAAATAGTTGTTTAAACTTTGATGCATTGACTTCTCGTAGTTGCGCGCCATCAATTATACCCTCTTGATTGAGTAATAAATTGGTCAAAGGTATGGGCATAACATAATAACCCGCTTCGGCTATCGGTTGCGCTATGGTAATTGAGTAAAGATCAGGAGCATCGGCTGCTGTTGAACGGTTGATTGCCGGCACAACTAAAATGGATAATGGTCGCTCAGTATACATTTTAGGAAATGCATCTTGCTTAGTGACCATCGGCGAAGCACAGCCAGTTATCAAGGCAACAAAACCAATAAAGGCTAACTTTACATTTAATTTCATTTGCTTGCTTCCTTAGCCATGTTCATCTGAATGAGTTGAATTAATTTTTCTGACTCGGGAAACAAACGTTTCTCTTCTTCAAAATACTGCATTGCTAAAGTCAGGTTTTTATCTTCAGCTTCTAGCAAAGCTAATTCTGCATAAATCCCTGGAGGTATTTTCTTCTTTTTCGTCGCTGCTAAAGTAACGATATTCATTAGTTCGGCTTTGTGTTTGCTGCGAACTTCATCCGTTGGTGCAGATTTTAATTTATATGCCGTCTGCGAATAACTGCCCCAATAATAGATGCTGTTATTATTAACCGTACATGCACTAAGGCCCACGGCAAGAACTGCAGTTATGATAATTTTTTTAATATTCATGGGATTCTAAGCTCAAAAGTATTGCCGTTAGTGACATAGATTTTTCTATTTACAATAATTTGACCCGAGCGCTCTACGATAACTTGGTGCGTACCGGTAGTAACCGATAATTTGGCAACTTTCTCACCTTTAAGTTTAAACGTTTTCATACTTTCTAAATCTATCCCGTCATCATTATCTAAGCGTAATACCGCCCCAGAAAAATTACCGACTAACTGAAGATAGGCTTTATCATCTACTTGAGTACTGGTTTGAAAGCTACTGCTACAGGCGGTTAGTAACAAAACCAAAAGGCTTACTAAAAATATTTTCATCTCAAACTTTTCCTTGTTCTTTAACTATCAGTTTTTGTATTTCTTTATCGGCAAGTGAACCTGAAACCACCTGACAGATTGATAATTCATTATCACCACTGCCTATAAACCCAATTACTTTTAAAGTAGCGACTTCTTCACCTGGAAGAGTAATTAACATACCGGTTTGCGGATTGCGAATTGGTTCACTTAGCACTTCAACTGAAAAAGTATCATTCAACTTGATGCCTTGTGATTTACCACCCGTCATTAAGAAGTTAGAGCCCTGCTGACTCACCAAATAAGCCTGCCAAGGCGCATCTAACAGATTTTCTGTAATGTTACTAACCAACTTAGAAATAGCAGCAGACAAAGCTTTATCATTAATAGCAGTATCATAGGCAGCGCGTTCACCAACACCTAGAACCGTATTGGCTTCAACTCTTGCTTCGCCTGTCGCTTCTTCTGAATAGATAACTTGTCCAGTTCGAGTATTAATAAGCCTGACATTGACCGTAGCCGTTGCCGTTTGCACTAGATTACGACTAAATACACCGACCTCACTATTGGTAGAACGACCAAACTCAGACACAGAGCCAACAATTAAGTAGTCAGATCCAATATTTTGAACAGTAGTCCCGCTCATGCTCTGCTCTTGCTGAACTTTATCCAAGTCTGAGCGCTCTAGCATAATAAACTTCTGAGTATCAGTTAGCCTTGCAGATAGAATATCGGATGCTTGCTTACCTAATCGATCAGCATTCTGATCTATTAAAAAAGCATTACCCCTTTTAGTTTCATCAGAAAAACGAGCAATCGCAATCACGCGCTTCAAACTCATGTTTTGTTGTTGAGATAAGGTAGCACTGACAACAGGTTTAGTTGTAGTTGGTTGATTAACAACTTCGCGGGTTGCGGAAGTACAAGCAGTAAGCGTTAACAACGCCAAAGGTATGATTATTTTTTGCATATTCCCTCAAATAGGCACAATGATACTGGATACAATTATGCAACCAGCGTCCATGCCGTTATAAAACAATTCAATTAAAAGTAGCGATAGAATATCAGAGGATGTAAATAATTTACACAAGAAACCAAATTAATAATTTTAAATTAACTCTTGAATACACAATAAAAAGCGCCTAATCATTTAAGCGCTTTTTTGTCAGTACACCATTCTTAGAATGCGTAACTCAGACCGAATTTGATGTAGTCTTCATCACTTCCGGTAGCGAATGAAGCCACTAAATGGAATTTTTCATTAAATTTGAAACGCCCATCAACTCCAAAATAAGTTGAACCGCCGTCATCATCACCAGACAAATCAGCGTGTTCAACATATACGCCACCTTCAAACATATCCCAACTATGTTTTAAACCTGTCTTTAATAAAAATCCATCTGCAGAACCAGACTCACGAAAATTTATTGCAGCACTTGAAATCGCAAGATCTATTTCTTGGCTGATGTAGCCAACTTGAGCATACCAATCAGTATTTTCGCCAAGGGTATAACGATAACCAACAGATAATTTTATTTCGTCAGCTGTTAATTTAGCTGAAAAACCATCATCACTATCTGAGTCACTTACTGAAAAATAAGAGCCATGTAAATAAATGTTATCTGTTAAAAGCTTCGAAGCTTCTAAACCTGCGCCTGTTGCGTTTAGGTCTATGTCATCAACTTTTAGATTCACATAGGTTGCATTGATAAAATCAAAGGTATTTGTTTGTGCTGCAGCAACTGAAGAAAACCCAGCAAGCGCCATCGCTAAAAAGGTAAATTTCATATTTAAACTCCATTTAAATGTTTTGAAAATATTGCGCCGCTAAACTAATACAGCAAAGCGCTAACAGTCAACACTGAAATGTTAAATTTATTAAATTAAATAGAGTTTTATGGTTGCAAAAATACTAATTCAGCTTTTCCATTTCTTCTGTAGTTAACTCGCGATACTCCCCCTCAGCCAAATCATCCGGTAAAGCTAAACCACCAATTTGCTCGCGATGTAACTGCTCAACTTTATTGCCAAGCGCGGCGAACATGCGTTTTACTTGATGATATCGCCCCTCATGAATGGTCAGCAGGGCTTCGCATTCATCAACAATCACCAACTCTGCGGGTTTAGTGGCGTCTTTTTCGTTGCGCAGCATGATGCCTTCGGCAAATTGCGCGATAGCCTCTGTAGGGATCGGATCGGCAGTCCAAACACGATAGGTTTTCGGCACATGATGCTTTGGCGCCGTTAATCGATGTGACCACTGCCCGTCGTCGGTTAACAGTAAGAGGCCGGTAGTATCCAGATCCAGCCGCCCTACACTGTGCAGGCGCTCAACAAGTGGCTCGTCGAGTAAGGTAAACACGGTAGGATGTTCTGGATCGTCATTAGCGCAGATGTAACCGGCAGGCTTATGCAACATAAAGTAGCGTAAACCAATCAGCTGCAGCGGTTGATCATCCAAGGTTACGCTGTCAGCCGCTAACACTTGGCGCGCGGCTTGTTTCACCACTTCGCCATTGACCGTCACAAGGCCTTGACGAATATTTTTACCGGCTTGCGAACGCGTCAAACCAGTACAATCACATATAAATTTATCTAAACGCATAAGTCACCTTTATTAGCTGCGCTTAGTGTAACCAAATTTTTGCGGTTAGTCGTTAAGTGCTGACACCATAAAGTGCGGATTCAGTAGGTTTTCACGATGATAAACCTGCGCATCAATGCCGCTAAAACTCACTTTTGCCCCGGCCTCTAGTGCAATAATATGGCCAGCGCCGGTATCCCATTGCATGGTTGGGCCAAAACGGGGATAGACATCAGCACTGCCCTCAGCCACTAAGCAGAACTTGAGTGAGCTGCCCACCGCGACCATTTCATGCTGCGGAAATTGCGCGAGGTAACCGGCTAAATCGGGGCTTGGATGACTGCGACTGCCGACCACACGAATGACTTCACCCGGTTTACTCACCTGAATAGGCAGGCTACCACTGGCGTTTTTTACAAAACTGCCGATGCCTTTTGCGGCAGAGTACGTTCTTTCCAGCACAGGCGCATGGATCACGCCAAGCACCGGCTCACCCTGTTCAATCAGCGCAATATTTACGGTAAATTCACCATTACGTTTGATGAACTCTTTAGTGCCATCCAAGGGGTCGACCAGCCAATAACGCTGCCATTGCTGGCGAATCTCCCAGCTAATATCGGCGGCTTCTTCAGACAAAATGGGAATGTCAGGGGTCAATGCGTTTAATGCCCGCACGATCAACTGATGTGCCGCTAAGTCGGCTGCAGTGAGAGGTGAAGCATCGGCTTTATCGGTGATATTAAAATCACTGCTGTCTTTTTGGTATACCGTTAAAATAGCCGCACCGGCTTGTTCGGCGATCTGAATAATGTTTTGTAAAAGTTGCATGGTGAATTCCAGATTAAATTAGGCTGTCATGCCATGAATAAGCTCATTTAGCCGATCAGGCCACGCCAACTCACGTTAAATAATAATGTGCCGGCGTTGTAAAAGCGCCAGCAATTGCTCAACACTTTGCTCAATAGTAAGCTCAGCGGTATTAAGCACTAAATCAGCGGCGATAGGCGGCTCATAAGGATCAGAGATGCCCGTAAAGTGGCTAATTTCTCCGGCACGGGCTTTTTTGTATAAGCCTTTGACATCGCGCTGCTCACAAACAGCCAAAGGCGTGGCGATATGCACTTCAATAAATTTACCTGCGGGCACTAAGCTTTTCACTAATTCACGTTGACTGCGATAAGGCGAGATAAAAGCACTTAATACCAATAAACCAGCATCGACCATTAAGCCCGCCACCGCACCGACGCGGCGTAAATTCTCGGTACGATCGGCGACGCTAAAGCCTAAGTCAGCACACAAACCATGCCGTACATTATCACCATCGAGCAAATAAGTATGGGTACCTCGCGCCAGCAGCGCTTGCTCTAAGGCATTGGCCACCGTCGATTTACCTGAACCACTGAGCCCCGTAAACCAGACTACCGCACTTTGATGACCATTAAGTTCAGCTCGGGTTGTGGCATCCACTTGATAGTCTTGCCATTTAATATGCGCATTATTCGCCATTATTCACTCTCTGTTAGTACGCTTAGGCAGAGTATACCCTGCGCTGGCGGTTACTGCAGTTGGGTTAGCGGCTGTGCAAACACTGCGGCACTGGGCCGCTGCCCAAACCAATGTAACTGCGATTGTAACGCAACCACTTCACCTATAATCACTAACGCCGGCGATACCACCTGATGTTGTTGCACCAAGCTGCCCAGTTCAGCCAAAGTACCGGTGATCAAACGCTGCTCGCGCCGAGTACCGTTTTCAACAATGGCTAAGGGGGTGTTGGCATGCCGCCCTGCCGCGATTAACTGGGCTTGAATATCTGCCGCTTTTAAAATACCCATATAAATCACTAAGGTTTGCTGCGAGCGACTCATACTATGCCAGTCGGGCTGATCACCGTCTTTACGACAATGGCCAGTAACAAACTGTACGCTTTGTGCATGCTCACGATGCGTTAATGGGATCCCCGCATAAGCGGCACAGCCTGCGGCAGCCGTCACGCCCGGTACCACTTGAAACGGAATAAGGTGCGGCAATAACGCCTCAATTTCTTCGCCGCCACGACCAAAAATAAAGGGGTCGCCGCCTTTTAAACGACACACTTTTTTACCCGCTAAGGCTAGTTCGATCAGTAAGGCATTGGTTTCTTGCTGCGCGACCGAATGCGCCCCCGCTTTTTTACCCACACACAGCCGTTCAGCGTCACGCCTTACCAGTTCTAAAATTTCTGGCGAAACCAGATAGTCATACACAACAACATCGGCTTGTTGCATTAATTGTAGCGCTTTTAAGGTTAATAACTCTGGATCGCCTGGACCGGCGCCGACAATCCACACTTCGCCTTGCCGCGCAGGCACCTGCTCTTGCAGCATCGCATCTAAACGCTGCTCCGCTTGCGCGGGTAAGTTTTGCTCAAGATCGCGCACCACATCAGAATCAAACACTTTTTCCCAAAACTGCCGACGCGCAGCAAAACCTTGAAATTTAGCTTTAACTTTATCGCGAAATCGCCCCACTAACTGTGCTAGAGGCCCAAGATGCTGGGGTAATAAGGTTTCGAGCTTTTCGCGTAAACGGCGCGCTAACACCGGTGCCGTACCAAAACTGGAGATCGCAATAATAATCGGGCTACGGTCTATAATCGAAGGGAAAATAAAACTGCATTTAGGCTGATCATCTACCGTATTGGCCAACATATTGCGGGCGGTGGCGGCGGCAAATACAGCAGCATTAACGCTATCGTTATCGGTGGCGGCAATGACTAATAATTTACCGTCCAGCAGCTCTGGAGAAAAATAGCCGGTAATCAGCTCTGCCTTACCTTGCTGCTGCCACTCGATAAATTCTGCGGCAAACTCGGGAGAAATCACCGTCAGCTTGGCACCTGCCGTAAGCAGCGTGCCGGCTTTGCGTAAGGCAACCGAGCCACCACCGACAATCAGTACCGGTTTATCGGTAAGTTTTACAAACAAAGGCAGATACTGCACAAAGGCTCCTACAGTTAGCGGATACAGGCCATCTTAATGATGAATCATAGCGCTCAGCCTAACTGAACGGAAATAGATATTCGCGCTCTGTTATAACCAAAAGGCATTAAAACGATAGCGCCTTATTAAAATTGCCATACCAAACGGCTGAGCTAAGATCAGCTTACGGCGAAGGTGCAACGCGTGTGGGTGTTGTCGTTTTTAACAACATGACAGCAAAAAAAAGCGGCAACCGAAGTTGCCGCAAGCAGGGATGAGAATAGCAATAACAAAACTCAGGGGAACCAGAACCTACTGGCGAATTAAATAATCAAACGCGCCTAAAGCCGCTGTTGCGCCAGCCCCTAAAGCAATAATGATTTGCTTAAACGGCGCTGTGGTGGCATCACCGGCGGCAAACACACCTGGGATAGAAGTTTGACCGCGTTCATCGATAATAATTTCACCGCGTGGTGATAATTCCACTGCACCACGTAACCATTCCGTGTTCGGCACTAAACCGATTTGCACGAAAATACCGGCTAACTCAACATGTTTCGCTTCACCACTTGGACGATCGATGTAACTTAAACCATTTACTCGGTTACCATCACCGGTCACTTCGGTAGTCTGCGCTTCGGTGATAATGGTGATATTGCCCATTGAGTTGGCTTTTTTCACCAATACCGCATCAGCGCGAAGCTCCGCAGCAAATTCCAGTACAGTCACATGTTCAACAATACCGGCTAAGTCGATAGCCGCTTCAATACCCGAGTTACCACCACCAATCACGGCAACCTTTTTACCCTTAAATAGCGGGCCGTCGCAGTGTGGGCAGTACGCTACGCCTTTACCACGATATTCTTGCTCGCCAGGCACATTCATTTCTCTCCAGCGGGCACCGGGGCTTAGGATAATCGTCTTACTTTTCAGTACCGCGCCGTTCGCCAGTTCTAGCTCAACTTTATCGGTTTTACGTAACTTCACCGCGCGTTGGTTATTCATAATATCAACGTCATACTCACGCACGTGTGCTTCTAAGCCAGCCACCAGTTTTGGGCCCTCGGTATATTTCACCGAGATAAAGTTTTCGATACCCACGGTATCCGCCACCTGACCACCAAAACGCTCTGCGACAATACCGGTATTTAAACCCTTACGTGCAGTATAAATAGACGCTGCAGCACCGGCTGGACCACCACCGACCACGAGCACGTCAAAGTCTGGTTTATTCTTCAACGCTTCAGCTTGACGCTTTTCAGCATTTACATCGATTTTCTGTAAGATTTTCTCTAGGGTAATCGCACCTTGCGAGAATAATTCGCCATTTAAAAATACCGACGGTACAGCCATGACATTCTTAGCCGATACTTCGTCTTGGAACATAGCACCATCAATCATCACGTTAGTGATATTCGGGTTAATGGCAGACATAATATTTAAGGCCTGCACCACTTCAGGACAGGTTTGGCAGCTTAAGGAGATATAAGTTTCAAACTTAAACTCGCCTGGAATATTTTTGATTTGTTCAATCAAATCGGCTTCAACTTTGATAGGGTGGCCGCCCGAGTGTAATAAAGCCAGTACTAATGAGGTAAACTCATGTCCTAGCGGCACACCAGCAAAAGTGATTTGCGTATTTTTCGCAGCAGAGCGAACCAGCATCGACGGTTTGCGGTCAGCTGCGCTGTCATCACGCGACACACTGACTAAATCTGATAATTCAGCAATTTCCGTTGCTAGTTCATTTACCTCAGCTGCCTTGGCGCTATCATCCAAAGATACCACCAGCTCTACCTGAGTTTTCAGGTTCTGCAGATAAGTTTGTAATTGTTGCTTCAGGTTAGTATCTAACATAACTCATAAATCCTTAAAAAATATGGAGATTGCGGCGCAGCAGGGCAAGGGAGAGCGAGGCCAGCGAAGCCGCTGGCCTGACACCAAACTTGAGTTTGGCAGTGTGAGGCTAGATTACAGCCTCACGGGGAGTACTGTATCTAGCGTGTCACACTGCAGTTGCCTGCAGTTTGCATCAAATTTAGATCTTACCAACTAGGTCTAAAGAAGGCGCTAAGGTCTTTTCACCTGGCGTCCACTTAGCTGGGCAAACTTCACCGTCATGATCTGCTACGTATTGTGCAGCTTGCACTTTACGGAACAATTCAGCAGCGCTACGGCCGATACCTAAGTCGTGGATTTCACATACTTTGATCACGCCTTCAGGGTTGATCACGAAAGTACCACGTAACGCTAAACCATCTTCTTCAATCATTACGCCGAAGTTGCGTGTGATAGCACCCGTTGGGTCACCGATCATTGGGTATTGAATTTTCTTGATGGTTTCTGACGCGTCATGCCATGCTTTGTGCGTGAAGTGCGTGTCAGTCGATACTGAGTAAACTTCAACGCCCATTTCTTGGAACTTAGCGTAGAAATCAGCCAAGTCGCCTAATTCAGTTGGGCAAACAAAAGTAAAGTCAGCTGGGTAGAAGCAAACAACAGACCATTTGCCCAGTAAGTCTTGCTCAGTTACTGGTACGAATTTACCTTGATGAAAGGCAGTCGCTTTGAAAGGTTTGATTTTAGTGTTAATTAATGAAGACATTGTCTTGCTCCTTTGGGTTAATAAAAACAGTTTCTTGTTTCAACGCCGACTAGTCTATCTAACTCGACCAGACTTTTAAAACGAATAAAACAAATCATCCTAATCACTTTAATTGATGAAGATGTAGTGCTTCATCCGTTATATATGTTGCACAGCAGCTATCAGGTCAAAAATAATCGCAACCTCAATAGTGCTAAGGTAATTAGGGCGGCTCAACGGAATTTCAATAGCCTATTTTTATCGATACGTAGTGCACCGTCACTCAGCAGTATGGTTTGCGCTGTTTAACGACATTGGTACTTAATTAACGAGAGCTTGGTGAAGGTTTCACTAAAAACTGTTTTGAGAGGGCATCAAATTCACCATTCGCCTTGAGCTGATCAAGCGCTACTTGCAAACGCTCAACCGTGGCGATGGGCATTTGTGGGTGCAAGGCGAGATAATTATTGCCAATCGTAGATAAATCGATTACCGCAGTTACCGCTGATGGGGTTTGTTGATGTTGCTCTAACCAGACCGGTAAAATCAAATCGGAAGCAATAATCAAGTCAACCTTACCATGTAAAAATGGCAAAACAGCATCGGCTTTACTGTTAAATTGAATTAAATTGACGCCAACTTCAAAACCTTGGCTTAGCAAATATATTTCGTAAACGTCGCCACGGGCAACCGCAACAACATATTTTTTGGCTTCTTCAAGATCCTGAGGTGGTGCATCCCGGCGTGAGGCAAGCCAATACATATTGGCGGAGGCATGCACTAAAGGGCCAACCCACTGAAATTGTTTTTCACGCATAGCATTACGAGCAGTCGAAAATAAGCCGCTATAAGGTGTGCGCTGTGTTGTTTCTAGTGCCCGCAGCCATGGCATTAGTTGAAAGTCACACTTTAGTAACGCCACTTCACAAGTGCGCCGCACTAATTCTGTGTTAAGACCTGTCACATGCTGATCTTGTTCAAAGCTATAAGGTGGAAAATGCTCGGTATACATCACCAGCGGCTCCGCCAGACTTTGCTGCGACAGCCAGCTTATACACAAGATGACAAACCATTTCATAGCAATACGATTATGTTGGTAAAAAGCATACCGTTACTATGGCTGAAATTTCAGCGAAGTGAAAGTGCAACGCTAAAAAACCTAAATACCATCACCATCCATATGCAAACCGCACTCACGGCCGAGGCCGTTAAAGCGGGTGTCTTCTTCGCGCATACCGGGTTCAAACTTAACGGTGGAATGCGTATCGCCGACAGAGAGATAACCTTTTTCCCACAACGGGTGATATGGCAAGTTGTGCTCTTTTAAATAATAAAACACGTCTTTACTTGACCAGTCGATAATCGGTTGCACCTTCATCACACCACGGCTAATTTCAACAATGGCTTTATCGGCACGCGTACTGCTTTGACTGCGGCGCAAGCCGGTAAACCAACAGCCTACTTCGAGTTGTTGCAGCGCACGCTGCATCGGTTCCACTTTATTTAACTGATTGTAGTGTTTTAACCCCTCCGCTGTTTGCCATAACTGACCGAAGCGAGCTTCTTGCCAAGCGGGGCTTAATGTGGCGCGATACACTTTTAAATTCAGTTGTAGCCGCTCTGTCAGCTGATCAATAAATTGGTAGGTTTCAGGAAATAAATAACCGGTATCGGTTAACACTACCGGAATATCCTGCTGCTGACTGCTGACTAAATGCAGCATCACCGCCGCCTGGATCCCAAAACTGGAACTAAGCATCGGATTGAGCGGTAGATTAGCTAACGCCCACTGCACCCGCTGTGCGGCACTCATGGGAGCGAGCAGCGCATTGATCTGTTGCAACCACGCTTGCTGAGTTGCGGCTGATTGCCGCAAAATGGCGTGATAGTCTTGGGCGATAGCATTCATTATTGTTACCTTTTACGCGTGAAAATCCGTTTTTGATACTTTGACTGCTGCGACCACACCAACGCGGATCACAAAATCACCAAAGCACTCACCGCTTTGCCGCTCTTGACTCCAGCGGCCAATCAGTTGATCCAGCGTATCGAGGATCTCGGCTTCAGCGACGTTATCTAATAACAGTTTTGGAATACGCGTACCAATGCGGTTGCCTCCCAAATACAGGTTATATTTACCTGGCGCGCGGCCTACCAGCCCCACTTCGGCCAGCATGGCCCGACCACAGCCATTCGGACAGCCGGTTACCCGCAAGACAATATGATCGTCGCTGATTTGATGCTTAGTTAATAAGCCCTCGACCTTAGTCACTAATTCAGGTAAGTAGCGCTCGGCCTCTGCCATGGCTAACGGGCAGGTTGGAAAAGACACACACGCCATGGAGTTTTTGCGTTGCTCACTGTGGTTATCGTCAATTAAACCGTGCTCACGGGCTAACTGCTCAATTTGCGCTTTTTGACTGGCCGGCACCCCTGCAACAATTAAGTTTTGATTGGCAGTCATCCGAAAATCGCCCTGATGGATCTGGGCAATTTTGGCTAAACCGGTTTTTAACGGTTTATTCGGAAAATCTAAGATCCGGCCATTTTCAATAAACAGCGTTAAGTGATGTTGACCATCTATGCCTTCTACCCAACCGAAACGATCACCGCGCGTGGTAAACTGATAAGGCTTCACCGGCGCAAAACGGACACCTACGCGTTGCTCCACTTCAGCGCGGAAGTTATCTAAGCCGATGCGGTCAATGGTGTACTTGGTTTTGGCCGTTTTGCGGTTCACCCGATCACCATAATCACGCTGCACCGTAACCACATGCTCGGCCACTTTTAATACGTGCTCAAGGCCAATAAAACCCAGCTCTTCTGCTTGGCGTGGATAGGTTGCCGTGTCACCAAAGGTCATGGCTAAACCACCGCCAACCAGCACGTTAAAACCAATTAATTTGCCCTGCTCGGCAATGGCCACAAAGTTAAGATCATTGGCGTGTAAATCCACGTCGTTATGCGGTGGGATCACCACGGTGGTTTTAAATTTACGCGGTAAATAATGTTCACCTAACACCGGCTCGGTTTCAGTGGTTTCGACTTTTTCTTCATCTAACCAAATTTCGGCATACGCGCGAGTTTTCGGCAGTAAATGCTCACTGATCTGCACCGCCCATTGATAGGCCTGTTGATGTAGCTCACTTTCTACCGGATTAGAGGTACACAGCACGTTACGGTTTACATCGCCGGCCGTGGCAATGGAATCAATACCGATACTGCTTAAAAATTGGTGCATTGGTTTCACGTGCGGCTTTAATACACCGTGAAATTGAAAGGTTTGGCGTGTGGTTAAACGAATACTGCCGTACAGCGTTTTATCCGCTGCAAACTTATCGATGGCCAGCCACTGCGTTGGCGTAATAATGCCACCTGGCATGCGCGCACGCAGCATCACATTGTGCAGCGGTTCTAATTTTTGTGCCGCGCGTTCAGCGCGGATATCGCGGTCATCCTGCTGATACATGCCATGAAAACGGATCAGCATAAAGTTATCGCCGGTAAAACCGCCGGTGATTTCATCTTTTAAGTCAGTGGTAATGGTGCCGCGTAAATGCTCACTTTCGGCTTTTAAGCGTTCGTTGTCAGACAGCTTACCCTGTGCGACAAATTCTGGCTTGATTGGATATTGGCTCATTAATACACATCCTTCTGATAACGCTTAGCAACCCGTAATTGGTCTAAATAGTGTTGGGCCGCTTTTTCATCTTTGCCGCCCTGTTGCTGAATGATGCTCAGCAAAGCTTGGTGTACGTCTTTCGCCATGCGATTGCCATCACCACAAATATACAGATGCGCCCCCTGCTCTAACCACTGCCATACTGTCGCAGCTTGCTGCATTAACTTATGCTGCACATACACTTTTTCGGCCGTATCGCGGCTAAAGGCCACATCCAGCTGCGTTAGCACGCCTTGCTTCAGGTAATTTTGCAGCTCAACTTGATAGAGAAAATCTTGGGTAAAATGCGGATTACCGAAGAACAACCAGTTTTTACCGCTGGCACCGCGGGCATCTCGCTCTTGTAAAAAGGCGCGAAACGGCGCTATACCGGTACCAGGGCCAATCATGATGATTGGGGTGTCGTCGTTTTCGGGTAAGCGGAAATTGTTATTATGCTCAACGAACACCTTAATCTGCTCACCTTCCGCTAGGCGCTCAGCTAAAAAGCCTGATGCGCCACCGAGATGCGGCAGGTTAAAGGCGTTATAACGCACCACACCCACCGTAAGATGTACTTCGTCTTCCACTTCTGCTTGAGACGAGGCAATCGAATACAAACGTGGCTGCTGCTTACGTAACGCATCCACCAATTGCTGGGCATTTAATAAACCTGGGTAATCACGCACGATGTCGATAATTTGTCGATCGGCTAAATACTGTCGCAACGCCACTTTGTCAGCCGTCAAGGTTTGTAATTCGGCATGGCCGATAGCCGTGGCATAACGGCTAACAAACCCCGGATACGATTGCGTTAGCTCTAGATGCTCAATCAAGGCCTCGGCTATCGGTAGCTGCAACTCGGCTAACTGCACCGGCGTATTACTGGCAATGCCGGTGAGTAATAACAACTCGCGCACTAACAACGGATCATTACGGAAATAGACCCCTAAGGCATCACCCGGTTGATAAGTTAAACCTGAACCGGCTAAAGAAATTTCGATATGCCGCACATCTTTAGTCGAGTCTCGACCCGTGATTTTTTGATTGGTATACAATTCCGCACTAAAGGGTTGCTGCTTGTTATAGCTACTGACTGCCGCTGGCGCAGCTACACTCGTCAAATCCACCGCTACCGCACTGCTTACCTGAGCCAATTCAGGCTCCAGTGCTTTTATCAGCTGCTGTTGCCATTGCGCGGCTTGCTCAGCGTAGTCAACATCTAAATCGGCACGGGCAATCAGCGCTTTTGCACCAAGCGAACCTAAACGCTCATCAAAGTCTTGCGCCGTTTTACAAAAGAATTCATAGCTGGTGTCGCCTAAGCCTAATACGGCATAGCGTAATTCAGGCAGCGCAGGCGCTTTCTTGCTAAAGAGAAAATTATAAAAACTGATGGCATTTTCGGGCGGTTCGCCCTCACCATAAGTTGAGGTGACCATCACCAACAAGCGTTCATTTTTCAAGCTGGTATTTTTATACTCAGCCAAGTCTTGTACTTTTACCGCGAACCCCTTGGCCGTTGCTGCGGCTGCAATATCCTCCGCAACATGTTTGGCATTACCCGTTTGAGAGCCAAACAACACCGTTAAGCTTGGCGCGGCAGCAATGGGGGCGGCGCTGGGTGCGGCTAACGTCTGCCCCGCTAACTGGGCACTGGCCGCTAAATAACCACTCACCCACGCTTGTTGGATCGGATTCAATTTCACCAGCAAAGCTTGCAACTCAATAATTTGCTGCTCAGACAACGGGCTAGCTTGGGCAACAAGAGACGATAAAAGCATAAAATATCCTGCAAAAAATCTAGATGATTATTTTAGCCAGCTAAAGTCATTCAGGTAAAAGAATGGATCTCTCTTCTTTATGCCAATTAGTAATTAAAAACCACTCATGCTGACCAAAACCCCTTGAAACAATGTGGTCTAATTCGCCAAAAAATAGTATTTCATGCCAACACTAAGCAGTCACAACTGCCACCTTAAAAATTAAAGCTATTAAATCCAATAATTTGCAGTTGGCATTGGCTTTGCAAACTACTCAGCGTGATTGAAATACAACCAAGGACTGATCATGAGAACCTTATTACTTATTTGCTGTGTCTTTTTTGTTGGAAAACTCAGTGCAGCAGAAAATTGTCATTTAACGTTAAAACATGATTTACGCATTACAGCGCAAGATGTCAGCCTGCAAGCTGAAGAGCAGCCGCTGTGGCGTATTTCAAACTCAGGCCAATTGTGGCTTGCCGAGCAATTACACCCTACCGATGCTAGTACTGCGGCGCTATTACAGCAATACCAGCAAAGTGTTCGCCAGCAAGCTTTCAGTACGCTGAATTTAGTTAACAACGCTTTGCAGTTAGCCACCAGCGCCTTAGAGCAAACGTTTGCAGGGTTAACTGGCCAATCAGACATGGAACAAAGCGCACTGCAACCGGCTTTTGCACACCTTCGCCAAAGCTTAGACTTAGTGGTAAGACAACAAGGCGATACCTTGCTATTGAATGGCAGCAAGCTAGAGCAACTGGACCAAGCCTTTGGGCCAGAGTTTGATGCGGCCATGGAAGACATGGTGCAGCAACTAATGGGCAATATGTTGATGCATGTTGGCAAGAGCATGTTAAGTGGTAGTGGCTCATTTGAAGATCGCATGAATGCTTTTGGCGAGCGAATGGAAACCATGGGTGAGCAACTCGAGCAAAACATGCAAGGTAAAGCCCTACAACTTGAAGAGCAAGCCGCAACCTTGTGTACTGAGCTTGAACAATTACAGCAATTAGAGCGCCAGTTACAACAACAGTTACCCGCGATGCAGCCCTTTACGCTAGTGACATTGCATAACACAAAAGCAGAATAACCCCCATCCTAACCGCGAGCTTGGCGTACGCAACTCCGTTGCCGTACGCCCTTTTTGCCATCCCGCACAATAGCCTGCATAATTCAGCTTTAATAAGCAGCAATGCCTGCTGCACTATTTTTTTGGAGTGATTATGAGCATACAACGTATTGATCCTGCTAGTCGTTATTCTGAAGCGGTAATTGTGAATGGTTTAGTGTTTTGTGCTGGCATGGTGCCTGACACCGACAGTAATGATATTACGCTGCAAACCCAAAACGTATTAAGCCAAGTTGATGCCTTGTTAGCGCGCTGTCAAAGCAGCAAGGATAAACTGGTTGATACCACTATTTATTTAACTGACTTTGCGGATTATGCGGCAATGAATGCAGTATGGGAGCAATGGCTCAGCCCAGGCTGTGCACCAGCACGGGCAACGGTAGCGGCAAAATTAGCGGATCCGCATTGGAAAATAGAAATTAAAATCACCGCTGCACAATAATCTGAAGTTAACCGCTGAGCAGCAGGCTTGTTGCACTCAGCAAACTGCGCTGCTGTAATGTATTAAGGATCGATTGACACATGGCTGTAAAGACGTTGCTAAACAAAAAACGACTGTGGTTGCCCGCTATTTTCATCTTGTTCGGCTGGGCATTGTATCAATGGGCTTGGCCCTTTTGGCTTAATCAACTCACAGAACGCGAAGCCGAACGGATCCGTGTTATCACACCGACCTTTGTTGCTGAACCCACTTTAAACCGTTTAGACCCCGATCGTTTACTGGCCGACCTGAGCTGGTTAGCCGCTGCTGAGCGTCAAGGTCGAGCACCGGGCACACCAGGTGGTATTGCTGCCCGTTTATGGATTGCCGAGCAATTTGCCGAAATCGGTTTAACCGCTGCTGGAACCGACGGTTATTTGCACCCTTACAGCGTGGCAGAACATTTTTCTTGGCGTCGTTGGCTGCGTGGTGCGTCTTCCACTATCCCCGGCGTAGATAATGCGGCAAATGTTATCGGTTTATTACCCGGCACCGAAGCTAACCTTAAGCCACTGGTGATCACCGCACATTATGATCACTTAGGTATGCACGGCGACGATATTTACTTTGGCGCCGATGACAATGCCTCGGGTGTAGCCGCCATGCTTGAGCTGGCACGCTATTTAACGGCTCATCCTTTGCGTCATCCGGTGTTGTTTATTGCGTTAGACAGTGAAGAAAAAGGCTTACAAGGTGCGGTGGCGCTGTTCCGAACCGGCTTGTTACTACCTGCCGATCTGGCCTTTAACATTAATATTGATATGTTAAGCCGTGATACCCACCAATTATTGTATGCTGTTGGCACTTATCATCACCCTTGGCTATTACCGCTAGTTGAACAGTTACAAACTCGCAGCGCAGTGAAATTACTGCCCGCCCATGATCGCCCTTGGTATCTCGCTGGTAACACGGCAGATTGGACCCTTAGCTCTGATCACGGCGTGTTTCATCAGCAACAGGTGCCGTTTATGTACTTTGGGGTAGCTGACCATCCCGATTACCACAGCCCGCGCGACACCGCCGACAAAGTAGATTTGGCGTTTTATCATCAAGTCGTTGAAACCGTGCTGCATTTTTTATTAATCCTTGATCAACAATTAGCAGTGCAAATCGAGTAAATACTTGCTAATAATAAAATGTAAATATACAGTTACTAACACGTTTTCGGGCAGCCATGTTATTACGTAATGGCCGTTAAATAGGAGGAAAAAATGAGTACAGCAATGATTTGGATCATTATTGGTGTGGTACTGATTTTAACAGAGTTAATGGCAACCAGCATTGTGGCGGTATTCCTCGGCTTAGCCGCTATCGTCGTCGGTATTTTATTGCACTTTGGGCTCATTGAATCAGCCAGCATGCAATACAGCGTGTTTGGTCTGGTCAGCCTGCTGTTGCTCTTCACCGCACGAGGCCGCTTTAAAAGCTGGTTTGTCGGCTTTACTGCTGATAGTGAGACGCAACCCAGCTCGCTGAGCCAAGATATCGGCGATCGCGTTACGGTTTTATTGGATTTTCAACAAGGCCAAGGTCGTGTGGTGTTAAATGGCGTGCAATGGGATGCGCATTCTAACGACATATTAAAAGCCGGGGATGTGGCTTGGGTAATTGCCAATAAAGGCATCCACCTCGAAGTCGCGGCCAATAAGCCACAATCGTCTTAACTTTACAGCACGTATTAATCGTAGGAGAGTGTTATGGAACAACTGGATATTCAAACGGTATTAACCCTCGGCTTTGCTGTCGCGGTGGTGATTACCATCCTTAAATCAGCACGGGTTGTGCCACAACGTAGTAACGTTGTAGTCGAGCGTTTAGGTAAATACTCACGCACACTAGACTCGGGCTTTCATATTTTGATCCCCTTTATCGATAAAGTTGCTTACACCCACACGTTAAAAGAAGAAGTGATCGATGTTCCTCGTCAAACCTGCGTGACCAAAGATAACATTCAGGTCGGCATCGACGGTATTTTATATATACAGGTTATCGACCCGCACAAAGCCAGTTATGGTATTAACAATTATCGCTATGCTGCGTCACAATTAGCGCAAACCACCATGCGTTCTGTGATCGGCCAAACCGATTTAGATAAAACCTTTGAAGAGCGGGCTAAAATTAACGAAGAAGTGGTACGCGCTTTGGATGATGCCGCAGCGCCTTGGGGTGTTAAAGTATTACGCTACGAAATAGCCGATATTGAATTGCCAGTCAGCATTAAAGACGCGCTAGAGCAACAAATGCGCGCCGAGCGTGAACGCCGTGCTGCAATTGCCAAGTCTGAAGGTGAACGCCAAGCGATGATTAACGTGTCTGAAGGTCAAAAGCAGGAAGTGATCAACCTGTCGGAAGCCGATAAAACTCGACAAATCAACGAGGCCGAAGGTCGAGCAAAAGAAATTGAATTAATCGCTATTGCTACCGCTGAGGGTATTCGACAAATTGCTGAAGCCATCAATCAACCGGGTGGTCAAAACGCGGTAAATTTACGCGTGGCCGAGCAGTATGTAAAAGAGTTCGGCAACCTGGCTAAAACCAACAACAGCATGATCGTGCCGGTAGAACTGGCGAACATTGGTGGTGCAGTGGCGGGTTTAACTGAAATTTTAAAAACCGTCCAAAAATAACCATGGCGGGCAGTGAACTGCCCGCTCATCATTTATTCCTGATCAGAACTGGGTAAGGCGTTTTTACTGAAATCTTGGGTTTTCTCAGCTAATAACGCGGCCAGTTGCTGTTCCATAGCTTCCACTTTTTCGCGCGTTCGCAACAGCACTTGACGCTGCACATCAAATTCTTCGCGGCTAACAAAGTCTAACTCTGACAGCTTTGCCTGCAGCACTTGCTTAACTTTGCCTTCTAATTCATCGGCAAACTGTTTTAATTGTGGCGGGATAATACTGCCAATTTGTCGTGCAATATCTTCAACTTTTTTCGGATCTAACATCAGGTTCTCCGTTACGCTAAGCAGCCAGGGTTCAGGCTGCACTGTGATAGTATCTAACCATTCTACGGTCTTCTGACCAGAACGCGAATGAAATTTACCGCAAAAATTGGTTACAATGCAGCTCCTCAGTTCAGGCAAACACTATGAAGTTAAATCCACAGCAAGACGCAGCAGTAAAATTTATCTCCGGGCCCTGCTTAGTATTAGCCGGTGCGGGTAGTGGTAAAACACGCGTAATTATTAATAAAATAGCCTATCTGATCCAGCAGTGCGAATTACCCGCTCGTCATATTGCCGCCGTGACCTTTACCAATAAGGCCGCACGAGAAATGCGTGAACGAATTAACACCCAATTGCCGAAAAGCGCTACCCGTGGCCTAACTATTTCCACTTTTCACACCCTTGGCTTAGATATTATTAAAAAAGAATATCGACAGCTGGGTTATAAAGCTAATTTCAGCCTGTTTGATGATCAAGACAGCTTTGCGCTACTCAAAGAGTTAACCGCCAACGAATACAATGGCGATAAAGAGCAGATTAAAGCGCTGCAAAGCAAAATTTCTAACTGGAAAAACGACTTAACCTTACCTGCGTTGGCTGTGCAACAAGCGCAAGATGCCGCGAGTATCAGTTTAGCCAATTATTATCAGCAATACAGCACCATGCTCAAGGCCTGTAATGCCTGTGATTTCGATGATTTAATTATGCTGCCAACCTTGCTGTTTCAACACGATGTAGCAACACGTGAGCGCTGGCAACAGAAAATTCGCTATCTGTTAGTAGATGAATATCAAGATACCAATACCAGCCAATATGAGTTAGTCCGCTGGTTAGTGGGCGAGCGTCGCCGCTTTACCGTGGTCGGTGATGATGACCAGTCTATTTATTCTTGGCGCGGTGCGCGGCCGCAAAACTTGGTGTTATTGAAAAAAGACTTTCCTGAATTAAACGTGATCAAACTTGAGCAAAACTACCGCTCAGCAGAACGCATTTTAAAAGCGGCTAATATCTTAATTGCCAATAACCCGCACGAGTTTGAGAAAAAACTGTTTAGCGTGAATGGCTATGGTGTGCCACTAAAAGTCTTACCTTGTAAGCATGAAGAAGACGAAGCCGAAAAAGTGATTGCCGAAATTATCTCGCATCGCTTTACCCATCGCAGCCATTATCGCGACTATGCGCTGCTGTACCGTGGCAATCATCAAGCACGCGTGTTTGAAAAAGCGCTAATGACCAACCGTATTCCCTATCGAATTTCCGGTGGTACGTCTTTTTTCTCACGCAGTGAAATTAAAGATGTAATGGCCTATCTGCGTTTGTTAGTGAATCAAGATGATGATAATGCCTTGCTGCGGATCATCAATGTGCCGCGCCGCGAAATTGGCCATGCCACCTTGGAGAAAATTGGTAACCTAGCCAATCAAGAACACATCAGTTTATTTGCAGCGTGCTGCCACCCGGGGCTAAGTCATACTTTACCGATACGCAGTTTTCAGGCCGTGAAACAATTTGCCGATTGGATTAATCAATTAGCCGATAATGCCGTGCGAGCAGAGCCTGCCGAAGCCATCCGTGATTTGATCCGGCAAAGTCACTATGAAGCCTGGTTGTTTGAAAGCAGTAACAGCCCTAAAGCAGCTGAAATGGCCCTGAAAAACGTCAATGAACTGTACCGCTGGATTGTCGAAATGCTCAACGGCAAAGATGATGAACCGCCGATGCCCTTGAGTGAAGTCGTTAGCAAATTATGTTTACGCGACATGCTTGAACGGCAAGAACAAGAAGATAACGCCGATCAGGTGCAATTACTGACGTTGCACGCTTCGAAAGGCTTAGAGTTCCCTTATGTGTTTATGGTGGGCATGGAAGAAGGCATTTTGCCGCATCAAAGCTGTATTGATGAAGATAATGTCGAAGAAGAACGCCGTTTAGCCTATGTGGGTATCACTCGGGCACAGCGCGAGCTCATTTTTACTTATGCGCGAGAGCGTCGGCAATATGGAGAAGTGGTTCGGCCAGAACCCAGCCGCTTTTTAACCGAGTTACCACAAGACGATTTGGAATGGCAACAGCCTAATCAACCTAAAACTGCAGAGCAACGCCAGCAAACTGCGGCATCGAATATCGCACGTTTGCGGCAAATGCTGAATAAAGATTAGCCTTATAAACACACCGCTCAGTTAGCGCTAATTAGCACCTAGCGCTTTTAACATTTGATCGCGCATACCTGATTCAAACGTCACATAGCGACCACGCCCTAATGCTTTGGCGTGATACATGGCGGCATCAGCGTCGCGTAACATCGCATCGGCATGGTGATAGTCTGTGCTGAATGGCGCAATACCAATACTGATGCCCGAATTGACACTGTTATTCTCTAACACAAAGGGCTGGCGGAATTTGTCGATAATGCGCTGGGCAATTTCTTCGGCATCTTGCTCAGATTGCAAGTTTAATAACATAATCACGAACTCATCACCGCCGAAGCGTGCGGCCACATCATGCTCGCGGATCGCACTGAGTAAACGTTTGCTACTTTCAATTAAAAACGCATCGCCAATATGATGGCCTAAGGTATCGTTGATCAATTTGAAACGGTCGAGATCTAAAAACAGCAATGCCATTCCGGTTTGCGGTTGGCGTTTATTTAATAAAAATTGTTGTTTTAATTGCTGCAGAAACATCTGCCGATTGGCAAGCCCGGTTAATACATCATGATTCGCATCATAGAACAATTTTTGCTCCGCTTTTTTACGCTCTTCAACTTGCAGGCGTAAAAATAAGTTGGTTTGACGCAACTCACGGGTACTTTCAAAGACTTTACGTTCCAGTTCTTCTTGATGTTGTTTTTGCTTCTCCGCAGCAAGCTTACGCTGGATCGCTACCGCGATATGCTGTGAAACGAAACGTAAAATAGTGAGCTCTTGCTCGCTATAATGATAACCATCAACATAAGACTGAACCGCAACCACCCCAATGACTTTTTGGTCAATCCTCAGCGGAGCACCGAGCCAGCTTTTTGAATGGCGAGCTGCTTTCTCTAGCTCAGTGGTACCACTCATACCTCGGCGGATCTCACCTTGCTCAACCAGTAATGATGCTTGCTCAGGGTTAATGAGTCGCGCTTCAGCACAGCGGATAACATATTCGGTAAAACCTCGGCTTAGTGGCCGATCAAAGGCTGCAGGGCTAAATTGGTCAACATAAAACGGAAAGGTTAATTTCGTCCCATCGGTGTTGAGTAAGGCAATATAACAGTTTTCCGCAGCCATAAAATTACAGAGCACTTTATGGATTGCTTGGTAAAACGTTTGCATGTCTTGGCTACTGGCCGTTAGCTCAGATATTTTATATAACGCCGCCTGTAGCTTTTCACCGTGGATACGTTCTCTAATTTCTTTTTGTAAAAAGTCGTTGGTTTCTTGCAATTGCAAGGTGCGTTCTTTCACCGTGCTTTCTAATAGTTCACGACTCTTTACTCGATCTAAAGCAATAACAGTGTGAGAACCAATACTGCTAAACAATTTTAAATCTTGCTCGTTATAACGATACTGACTGTCATAAGACTGGATCGCCATAACGCCGATAATTTTTTCACCACGACATAAAGGGATACCCATCCAATGTGCTGAGGGTGAACCTTGTGCTTCAATCTCGCCGCTTCTCACTAATTCGTTAAATTCCTCTTCGTCACATAACAATGGCCGCTGGTAACGAGCCACATAACCGGTTAAGCCACGAGAGAAAGCGTTGTCTGGAATAGAAGTAATGAGTTGCTGATCTTTTTCGTCAGAGAAGTACTGCAGTTGGTAATGCTCAGTATCAGCATCATAAAGCACCACATAAAAGTTTTCGGCGCGTAACTGCTCAGAGACCATTTTGTGGATCGCCGGATAAAAATCGGCCATATCACTAATATGGCTGGCCAATTCTGACAGCTGCAACAAAGCCCCCTGAATGGTATAGGCTTCTTTTTGCCGAGCGATTAACAGCAACAGCCGTCTGATTTTATTGCCCGCTTGTTTTAATTGATATTGGAGCGTTCGTTGTTTAGTCAAGCTTCCGATCCTGAAACGATTACAAACTGGTCAGATGTATAATAACAATGGGCTATTATGCACAAAGTTTAAACACATGGAAGGGCTACAGAGCAAATTCGTTTAATTAAATACCCAGGGTGCTGTTAAACAAGCATAGCCCAATCGGCACAAAAAAACCGCGACTGGCGCGGTTTTATTAAAACGAAAATGCTGGTTCTGTTTATACACCATCCGTCATAAAACGAATGGCGGCAGCAATTTCATCATCAGAACAAGTGGTACAGGTGCCTTTAGCGGGCATGTTACGAATGCCTTCAATAGAGTGCTTTAATAACACATCAAAACCTTGCTCTAAACGCGGCTTCCAATCAGCAGATTGATGTTTTGGCGCATCAAGTGCACCCGTGCCATGACAGGCAAAACAGGCAGATTGATAAACTTGCTCGCCACTGCGTGGACCTGTTGCCGCGGCAGCCACAGCTGGGGTAGCACCAGCAACATAAACCTGACCTACTGGCGCAATGCGTTTTGCAATAGCGTCGGCATCAGAGGTTGCGCTCGCGTGGACGCCGATGGTAATCAGCAGCAAACTTACTGCAACTGTCAATTTATTCATAGTGTTGATCCCATACTGAAAGCCATAAGTAATTGGTCGCATTATAGCCTGCATCTCAACCGAAACGGAAGAGCTTAGGCAGATTGTTAGTGCAGCGCATTGCATTGCCATGTGTAAACTTTTAGCCGCGACACCGCCGCAAAGGCTTATGCTTATTGCTTTATGCCAAAAGGCGCAGCAAAACGGTTTTTTTAAAGCGAAATTTTTTAAAAAAGAGGCTAGGCAAACCCGGTTATTGTGATAGTCTGTTCGACCTGCTTGATGAGGATATTTGGCACCTAGGAAGATTGCGGGCCAAGCAGTAAATCGTTTTCCACATTACGCAATGCAAAAAAATAAGAATAACGGCACTTGCAGTTTCCCCGTTTAGTTAAATAAAAACAACCACTTAAATCACCACCATTAACATTCTGCCTCAAGCAGGATGACATTTTTCTATGGGTTTTGCACAAAGTTATCCACAGCTTACTCTCTTTTTAACGCAGCAAAGTCAACCGGTTCAGCTGGTGGTAGGGGGATGGCTGTGGCATGCTACTACGCATCAGCGTTGCAGGAATTATTATCATGGTCTATATCCCCAAAAACCCGTTAATTTTGGTTGACGGATCCTCCTATTTATTTCGGGCTTATCATTCACCACCGCACTTAACCAATTCAAAAGGTGAAGCCACTGGTGCTATTTATGGTGTGGTGAACATGCTTAAAAGCTTGTTAAAACAATATCAGCCCAGCGAAATGGCCGTGGTGTTTGATGCGAAAGGCCCAACGTTTCGTAATGAAATGTATCAAGAGTACAAAGCACATCGCCCGCCGATGCCTGATGACCTACGCAGCCAAATTGCCCCGTTACATCTGATCATCGAAGCTATGGGTCTGCCTTTACTTTGTATTAGCGGCGTAGAAGCTGATGATGTTATCGGTACTATTGCCCGTCAAGCTAGCGCTGCGGGGCGTCATACGTTGATTTCAACCGGTGACAAAGATATGGCGCAGCTGGTAGACGAACATGTCACCTTAATTAACACGATGAATAATACATTGCTCGACCCTATCTCGGTTAAAGAGAAATTTGGCGTCGGGCCGGAATTGATTATCGATTATCTCGCGCTGATGGGCGACAAAGTGGATAACATTCCTGGCTTGCCTGGTGTCGGTGAAAAAACAGCCGCGGCCTTATTGCAAGGGCTGGGCTCAATTGAACACATTTATCAACAGCTTGATCAAGTCGCCACACTGACCTTTCGTGGTGCCAAAAATATGGCTGCCAAGTTGGCAGAACATAAAGCACAACTGGCGTTGTCTTACCAACTGGCCACGATTAAATGTGATGTCGAATTACCCTATCAACTCACCGATTTACAGATCCGTCCCACAGACAAGCAACAGCTAAGCGAGCTGTATCGACAATGCGAATTTAAACGCTGGTTAGCCGAGATCCTTAGTGACACTGACACGAACACCGCGGGCACGTCGCAGCAACTCGAAAATGCCACTACTACTCACACAGCGACAGAACACACCGCCGATGAACCCGTCAGGCAAGTGATTGATCGCAGTCAGTACCAAACGGTGCTGAACGAACAACAATTTACTGCATTGCTTCAAGAAATAAACCAAGCAGAATTAACCGCTTTTGATACGGAAACCACCAGCTTAGATTATATGCAGGCGGAATTGGTTGGTTTATCTTTTGCCACAGCAGCAGGAAAAGCATGGTATCTGCCTTTAGCGCATGATTATTTAGGCGCGCCAGCGCAACTCGATCGCCAGTGGGCTTTGGCACAACTGCAACCTTGGCTGGAAGATGACAACAAAGCCAAGGTTGGCCAAAACTTAAAATACGATCAAAGCGTGTTAGCGCGTTATCAATTAACCTTACGGGGTATCCGCTTTGATACCATGTTGGAATCTTATGTGCTGAACTCGGTAGCGGGCCGTCACGATATGGATTCGCTTGCGCTGAAGTATCTAGGTCATAACACTATTAGCTTTACTGATTTAGCCGGTAAAGGGGCTAAGCAGCTGACGTTTAATCAAATTGAACTTGCCCAAGCCGCTGAATATGCCGCTGAAGATGCCGATGTGACGCTGCAACTGCATCAAACGCTATGGCCACAATTGCAACAAAGTCGTGAGCTGGTCAAGGTGTTTACTGAGATCGAGCTGCCTTTAGTGAACATTTTGTCGACAATAGAGCGCCACGGCGTGCTGATTGATAGCAACTTGTTGGCCAAGCAAAGTGAACAGTTAACTGCCCGTATTAAAGAGCTAGAACACTTGGCTTACGATGCAGCAGGCAAAGAATTTAATCTGGCCTCGCCAAAACAACTGCAAGAGATCCTGTTCGAGCAGATGAAGTTACCGGTATTGAAAAAGACACCGAGTGGCACCCCCTCGACCGCCGAAGAAGTGCTCGCTGAGCTCGCTTTAGAATATGACTTTCCAAAACTGATCACTGAGCATCGTGGTTTAAGTAAGTTACGCTCTACTTATACCGATAAACTGCCGAAGATGGTGAATCCCGCTACGGGGCGCGTTCACACTTCCTATCATCAGGCGGTAGCCGCCACCGGTCGCTTGAGCTCAACAGAACCGAATTTACAGAATATTCCGATCCGTACCGAAGAAGGCCGACGCATCCGCCAAGCCTTTATTGCGCCTGCCGGTAAATGCATCCTGGCCATCGATTACTCGCAAATCGAATTACGTATTATGGCGCACCTATCGCAAGATAAAGCCTTACTGGATGCCTTTGCTAATGGTCTTGATGTGCATAGAGCCACCGCTGCTGAAGTGTTTGCCATTAGCTTAGATGAAGTGACTAGCGAGCAGCGCCGCCGCGCCAAGGCGGTCAACTTTGGGCTAATTTATGGCATGTCTGCGTTTGGTTTAGCCAAACAACTGGGTATTGCTCGCCATGAAGCACAGCATTATGTTGACCGCTATTTTGAGCGTTTCCCTGGTGTACTGGATTATATGGAGCGCACGAGAAAGCAAGCGCATGACCAAGGCTATGTTGAAACACTGTTTGGTCGCCGCTTATATTTGCCTGACATTAATGCCCGCAATATGGGCAGGCAAAAAGGCGCCGAACGTGCGGCCATTAATGCCCCCATGCAAGGCACCGCAGCCGACATTATCAAATTAGCCATGATCAAGGTGGCGGCATGGTTGGAACAGCAAGATAACAACGCTGTGCAAATGATTATGCAGGTGCACGATGAATTGGTGTTTGAAGTGGCAGAGCAAGAGGTTGAGCGCGTTGCTGCCGAGTTAAAAACCTTGCTAGCCAGTGCCGCATCATTAGATGTGCCACTTTTAGCAGAAGCCGGTTATGGTAAAAACTGGGATGAAGCACATTAAATTTCGTTGTTAATAAAGGTAATTTAATTACATAAATCAGAAAGCAAGCGCTTACATTTTCAGTTTTGTAGTTTAATTACAGTTTTTGCTTGCAATAGTGCAAAAATTAGCTAAAATTTGCGCTGTAGGGTACAGAGGTAAGATATTCTATCTTTCGCTTCGGTATGTTTTTACTATTGAAGTTCAGAAAGTAGGCTTTATTAGCCGCCCCGCTGCTTGCAGCGGGGCGTTTTTTTTGCTGCAAAAGTCAGAATGATGATTGCGCGAGGCTTATTCGCTTGGCGTGTAGCGGTAAGATCACGCTTATCTTTGCTATCAGGCGAGTCAGGCGTTAAATTTTTAGAGTAAATACTTTAAACCGCATAGGTTGGGTGTTATGATCAACACGTCTTAACAGTAAGACATCCTGTTGATTGAATTATATAGCTTCTCCCCTGCTTGCTATAACCGACCCTCTTGGGTCGGTTTTTTTATGCCGCGTTATCGTCGTTAAACCACTGATCTAACGTTTGTTCTAACTCGGGTAAACCAAACTTATTTAACGAGCTAAAAGCCTGCACCTTAACATCACCCATAAAGGCCATGGCCGCATCACGTACTTCCAGCACAATTTTATTCCGAGCACCAGGCCCCAGTTTATCGGCCTTAGTCAGTAATATCAGCACCGGCAATTGGCTTTGCACCGCCCAATGAATAAGCTGCTGATCCAAATCTTTTAACGGATGACGAATATCCATTAATACCACTAAGCCTTTTAGACTTTGCCGTTTTTCTAAATACTCAGACAGTGACTTCTGCCATTTTTCTTTTACAGCTAAAGGCACTTTCGCAAAACCATAACCGGGTAAGTCGATTAATCTTTTATTCTCGGCCAACGTAAAGGTATTAATCAGCTGAGTACGACCTGGCGTTTTACTGGTTCTGGCCAAAGCATTTTGGCGAGTTAAAGTATTTAATGCGCTGGATTTACCGGCATTTGAACGTCCGGCAAAAGCGACTTCGATGCCGTTATCTGCGGGTAATGCCTTAATATCCGGGGCGCTGGTAAGAAAACTTGTTTGTTGATAATTTAATTTAATAGACGACACAGCCTGCTCCGGCGGTTAATTTATGGCTATTGTAGCGGATCAAAGGAGCAGTAAGAAGCATTTGCCGTGCTTTTGACCATAGTATGGGATTTTACTTTGGGCAGTTTCGTGTAAAATAGCTAAAAATTCACCTTAATGTTATTCATTGCTGCCAGCAAGCTGGCTTTTGAATGCGGACTGAGACGGATCAAACATGAAAAAAATCATACTTCCTCTGGCGCTGTTATTCGGTTTAGTCGGTACAGCTCATGCTTTTGACGGTGACGCCGAAGCAGGCAAAGCAAAATCTGCCACTTGTGCTGCTTGTCATGGTCCTGACGGTAACAGCGTTGTAACTATTTATCCTAAATTAGCAGGTCAACACGCTGAATATTTATATAAACAATTAACCGACTATAAGCTAGGTATGACCACTGGTGGGAAAGAAGGTCGTGCTAATGCCATCATGTACGGTATGGTTGCTGCATTGTCTGATCAAGATATGCAAGATTTAGCAGCTTACTTCTCTTCTCAGCGCATTACATCTGGCACAACACCAGAAGAAGTAATCGAAGTAGGTCAAAAGCTGTATCGTGGCGGTGATGCCGATCGCGGTATTCCAGCTTGTATCGCCTGTCATGGTCCACGTGGCGCAGGTACTAGCTTAGCGGGTTTCCCAAGAATCGGCTTCCAGAACGCAGACTATGTTAAAGCCACTCTAGAAGAATTTCGTGCTGGTACTCGTGCCAATGACATGAACGGCATGATGCGTGACGTGGCCAAAAAGCTGACTGACGATGATATTAAAATTCTGTCGCAATACTTAGGCGGCTTACACTAATACTTAGTTATTAGAAAAAACCGGCGAATAAGCCGGTTTTTTTATGCCGCTTTGTGAGAAATATCTTACAAAGCATGTAAGACATCACCTATAGTTGAATTTTAATTGAACTATTTCAACTTTCTATACTTAACTTAAATCACTGAAAAACAATACGATATAGACTAAAGTCTAATTTTTTTCAGGTTTTTTATACTCAAGCGCTTGTTATCTGATTAGATCGGAGTAAATTAACTTTATCGCCGTTAGCGGTAAAACAACAGGGAATTTAGGTTAAGGAAGCCGCATGCACATTATGTGCGCTGTGTTTGAAGATGCTAAGATGGTATTACGCGTGAACCACGCGCAAGGAAGATTACGAAAGCATTAGGAAGATCATAAATAAAAAAAATTTTGCACGGACAGCAAACAATAATATAGGGATAATTGCAACACGGTGTTGACTGCGCATCAGGATGAATTGCATTATTCAGAAGATGTGTCCATCTCTAGGCACGAATAAACAGGGCGATAAGGTTATCTTATCGCCCTTTGTTTTGGATGTAATATGCAACAATCAATCTGCCCATTATGCGGCCATGCAGATACCCTTCGCTATAACGCCCAACTGCATCCCCCTTACTGGCAATGTCAGCGATGCGCTTTGGTGTTTTTAGACCGACACCACCTACTCTCTGCCGAGCAAGAAAAACAACACTATTTGCTACACAACAATGATCTGAACGATGCGGGTTATCGGCTATTTCTGAATAAATTGGCAGCGCCCTTACTGCAAACCTTGGGCAATACCACGAAAAGTGGCTTAGACTTTGGATGCGGTCCCGGCCCGTTGCTAGCCAATATGTTACAGGAAGCCGGTCATCAGATGCAGGTTTGGGATCCCTTCTTTGCCAATGACCCCGCCCCGTTAGAGCAGCAATACGATTTTATCAGCTGCACCGAAGCGATTGAGCACTTTGTCGATCCGCTTAACGAGTGGCAATTATGGCTACAACTGTTAAAGCCGGCAGGGGTGCTTGCGATTATGACCAAATGTTATCCAACAGCAGAGGCGTTCAGCAATTGGTATTATCGACGAGATCCAACACATATTAGTTTCTTCAGTCAGGCCACATTTCGTTGGTTAGCAGCACAATATCAGCTTAAGGTGGCATTTCCAGCGAATGATGTGGTGATCTTCAGCAAAGCTGGGTAAAATGATCGGTCTTTTTACAGGTAGCAAAATACTATGACGCGTCAAAAAAAATCCCGCAATGCTGGCAACAATGGCCAACGCCATTTACCTGCCAGTGAGATCCGCAAAACCCGAGAAACCAAAGAAGAGACTAAGAAGAAAGGCTCAGGCCTGAAATCGGGTACTCGTAACAGCATGCAACAAAGTAAAGATGCACAAGCTGAAGCGAACAAAGCCAAAAAAGATCCGCGAATTGGTAGCAAAAAACCTATCGCGTTAATCGCTGAGCCTACTTTGGTTGAGCAGATGCCCAACGTGGTCAGTGCCATACCCAAAGCACAGTTAAAAGCGGTTAAAGCTGAAACACTGACACCAGAGCAAGAGTTGGCCAGTATCGAAGCCGATGAGCGCCTACAAGCCCTATTAGAGCGCGTTGAGCAAGACGAAGTATTAACCGGCAAAGATGCAAAATACTTTAATAGCAAAACGGCACGCTTAAGCGAGCTGTTACAGTTATTAGGCTTAGATGACGCTGATGACGAAGCAACGCGCAGCGATAGTGCAGACGAAGAAGAAGATCCATTAGCGCGTTTTGAGCGTACCGACTGGCGTAAAACTTTGCTAGGCGATGAGGATTAAGCGTGGCGTTATTATGGGCAAGTATGTTGGTGTTAGGTGTGGGCATTATTGCCGTACTGGCTTTTTATGCCGGTAAGCTATTGTGGCAGGTCAAGTTACAAACCCAGCGCCAACAACTCGAGCAACAGCAACTCGAGCAGAAACAGCAAGAGAAAAAACGCTACCTGCATGAAAGTATCGTGTTGATTAGCCGAGCAATGCTGGAGCAACAATGCGAGTTTTCCGAGGGCGCATTACGCCTTTGGGTGCTACTCGATCATTGGCCCGAGAAAGATAAGCCGGATCCCGTTGTGCACTATCCGGCTTTGCATAAGATGTATTTAGTGGTTCGTGATATGCCGACACATCAAGCTCGGAAAGAGCAAGATAAAAAGCTTACGAAGCAACAAGATAAAATTCGCCAACAAGCAGAAATCGACCTTAAAAGCGAGATTGAAGCTGACGTTAGCAAATTATTAGCAAGATTTCAGCAGGCCTAAGCCTGCTGCAATTTACTGATTACTGCTTATATACTTGCCCTGCTTTCATCACAAAACTGACGTTTTGCATCAGCTTCATATCCTGCAGCGGATCGCCTGCAACAGCAATGATATCGGCAATCTTACCAGCTTTAATCGAGCCAAGCTCTTGCTCAACGCCAAGTAATTTTGCGCCTTCAATCGTTGCACTATGAATCGCCGTTAACGCCGGCATACCAGCTTCGGTCATATAAACAAACTCTAGCCAATTATCGCCATGCGCGCCGACACCCGCATCAGTACCAAAGGCAATATTCACCCCAGCTTTATAGGCCCGAGCAAAAGTTTGCTGAATGAGTGGCCCGATGGTGGCGGCTTTAGGCCGAACAATTTCAGGGAAGAAACCGTCGATTTGCGCTTTATTTTGCACCCATTTACCGGCACTGATCGTCGGCACATAATAGGTACCGTGTTTTTTCATCAGGGCAATGGTGTCTTTATCCATGTAAGTACCATGCTCAATCGAATCCACCCCAGCAATAATCGCTCGCTCCATCCCTTCTTTACCATGAGCATGCACAGCGACTTTCATGCCGTAATCTTTCGCGGTTTGCACCACAGCAGCTAACTCTTCAACGGTAAATTGAGGGTTCATGCCACTTTTTGCCACACTTAATACCCCACCGGTTGCGGTGATTTTAATCAGATCTGAGCCTTCTTTATAACGCTGACGAACCGCTTGCTGGGCTTGAACCGGGCCATTTAGCACCCCATCAGTAGGGCCTGGGTTGCCCAATAACGCATTGGCTAAACCGTTGGTAGGATCAGCGTGTCCACCGGTGGTGGCTAATGATTTACCTGCAGCAAAAATACGCGGCCCTTTAACGTAACCTTGAGCAATTGCTTTGCGCAGCGCAATACTTACCTGATGGCTATCGCCCAACTCACGTACTGTTGTAAACCCGGCCATTAAGGTTTTTTCAGCAAACGCCGCGCCGCGAAGCGCAAAATCGGCTTCATTCAACCGGCTCCAATCGCTGTAAGAGGTTGCACTTAATTGCGTTGAAAAATGTGTATGCATATCCATCAAACCCGGCATAACCGTGTGATTGCGTAAATCCACCACAGTCGCTTCCGCACCGGGCTGTTGGTAACCGGCAACGATGGCGCTAATTTTATCGTCTACGACAATGATGGTTTGTGTTGTTAAAGGCTGTTTATCTTCGGCAGTAATCAATTTACCAGCGTGAATATAGGTTGTTGCCGCCTGTAAGGCCGATGGCGTAGCACAAAGTGTCGCCAGTGCCAGTAGAGAGAGTCTTATCATGGTTATTATCCTCTTAACATTATTAGCTTGTTGCCCTGTTATTGAAACTATGGGCTGCCTGGCCAAACCAAGCAATGCGCTTGCGGTATCTAGCCAGAATATGCGATTAACCGCTCAACTCGTCGCTATTCGTCAGTTCAGCTAACACAAAATCAACACCGCCACTGTTAATCAGCCAACGGGTGTGCTTGCCCTGAGTGACCATCTTGGCTTCTTGCAATAATTGATAATATAAGTTGCGATGTAATCTGGCGGATAACCCTCGCCACAACTGCAAGTAAGGTAATTGCTGCCCAGCATAATATTGGATCTGTAAAGGATAAGCCGCACTGAGTGGCACAGCATCTTCAATGTTAGTGGTTAGCCATAACTCTGGGCCTGAGACAGCCTGTTGCCAATGACTTTGCGTGACTAAAAAAGGCACGTCTGCCACCTGGATGCGGACTTTTTCAGCAGGTGTTTGTAGAAAATAGTCGTTATCCTGCTTGAGTAAAACCGACGCGAATAAACGCACTAAGGCCGGTCTTTGAATAGGACTATCTTGATATAACCACTGGCCATCGGCAGTAATTAACAACGGCAAATCACCACAAAATGGCGGATCCCAGCTTTCAACTGGTGCTAAGTTAGGTTGGCTGAGTTGCTGTTGTAATTGAGATAAATCCATACCACAAGGAACCATTGGCGTGCTAATTAAACTGCAGTATAGCTGGGCAACACTGAGAAAGTAAGGTAATCACAAAGGCAGGAAAATAAGTGGGGTGACTGATGGGGCTCGAACCCACGACAACCGGAATCACAATCCGGGGCTCTACCAACTGAGCTACAATCACCGCTGAAGTGGCTATTTTAACCAAAAACCTCGCATGGCTCCAAGCTCTTTTTTGTAATTTGTCATCTAAGGGTACAAGGCTTTATGGTATGATCACCAACGTTTGCTGAGGTTTCCGGATTTACCGTCAGCAACACGCATAGTTTAGAAACCTCATCACACACCCTGCTAAAAAATTCAAAGGAGTGTTACATGGAACAAATCAACGAGTTATTCCAACAAAACCATGAGGTTTTACTCGGATATTTCATACAGCTTGTTGCTGCTATCTTCATCTTTTATGTAGGCCGTATTATTGCTCGCGGTATTAAACGATTAATTGAAAAAGGCTTGTTATCACGCAGTATTGATAAGGCCGTTGTTTCCTTCTTAAGCAGCATTGTGTATGCCGTTTTAATTATTGCCACAACCTTGATGGCACTATCGCAAGTTGGCGTGCAAACGACTTCGTTTATCGCTATTTTAGGTGCTGCCGGTTTAGCGATTGGTTTAGCATTACAAGGTTCTCTGGCTAACTTTGCCTCTGGCGTGTTGATAATTCTTTTCCGCCCATTTAAATCGGGTGACTTTATTGATGCCGGTGGTATTTCCGGTACTGTAGATAAAATTGAAATCTTCCAAACCACCATGAAAACACCAGATAACAAACGCGTTATCGTACCTAATGCCAAAATCACCGGTAGTCATATCACGAACTTTTCTGCTGAGGCCACGCGCCGTGTCGACTTAGTGATCGGTATCAGCTATGACGCTGATTTATTAAAAGCGAAAAACCTACTACAAGACATCATCAAAAATGATGAGCGTGTTTTAGCTGAGCCTGCGCCCAACATCCGTGTGTCTGAATTAGCCGACTCTTCAGTTAACATTATTGTGCGCCCTTGGGTGAATAGTGCTGATTACTGGGGTGTGTATTGGGATACGCTTGAAAAAGTAAAATTGACCTTTGATGAACACGGTATTGGTATTCCCTTCCCGCAAATGGACGTTCATCTTAAACAAGAAACAAAGGAGTAAACATGAAATTATTCACTGTAGCCGCAACGTTAAGTGTCTTATTTGCGGGTGCCGCGCAAGCTCAAGCGCCAGAGGAAGAGCAAAAGGTGTGGCAAACCTCAGCAGAGCTTGGCGCCATTACCACTACAGGTAATACAGCAGGTACGTCTATTACCGGTAAAATTGATGCCAGACAAGAGCTGGAAGAATGGAGCAATCAGTATATTTTCAGCGCGTTCTTTAAAGAAGATGAAAAAGTTGATGCTGATGGTAACAGAGAGAAAGAACGGTCAGCGCAACGCTATCTGGTATCCGCGAAAGGGGCTTACAAAATCGGTGATGAACACGATAATTTGTTTGTGTTAGGTTCGTATACCGATGATAAATTTGGTGCTTACACTAAATACACCACCATCGCCGCCGGTTACGGTACCCGTTTAATGGATCTGGAAAACCAGACGCTGGATGTAGAAATCGGTCCGGGTTATTACAACGCCCGCCGATCTACTGACGAAACAGAAAATGGCTTGCTGGCCCGTGGTGCTGCGGAATTTAAATGGACCATCAGTGAATCTGCTTCTTTTTCACAAACACTCAGCGTTGAAATCAGTAACGAAAATACGCGGACTATCGCTGAAACCGCACTCAGTGCCAGAGTGAATGGTGCTATGCAGATGAAAGCCGCCTTTTTAGTACAAAATGACTCTGATGTCACTGCCGATAAAAAGAGTACCGACACGCAAACCTCTTTAACCTTGGTTTACGCGTTCTAAGTACACCTATTACACAGCGGCTTCGTGCCGCTGTGTGCTTTATTTACCTTAATTCGCAACAAAAACCGCTATTTGCCCCCCTGCTCGTTTCGAATACCAACAAGTTCAACTATGCTTAGCACTTATCTTAGTCATAACACAGACGCTGTTTATCGCTGAAAATATGGAATTAACATGAATCCAAGGGCATCCAAACTGAGCAAACTGCCTTACTACCCTATCTTGGGGGCAGCGATCTATTTGCTATTGGGCTTGCTTTGGATCGAGTTTAGCGATGTGTTTTTAGCGTCCATCGTTAGCGATCCGGTTTTACTCACCCGTTATCAAACTTATAAAGGGTTTGTCTATGTGCTGCTGACCGCCATCCTCGCCTGGGTATTGTTAAAGCAGCGACTGCAATTTGAAATGGCGCTGACCGAATCACAACGCCTGAGTCATATGGCGTTTGACTATGCTGCAACCGGTATTGCCTATGTCGACGTTAATGGGCAATTCATTAAGGTTAATAAAGAACTGTGCCGTATGCTGGAATACAGCGCTGACGAATTAAGAAGCATGACGTTTCAACACATCACGCACCCTGATGACTTATTACTTGACCAAGGTTTGCGAGAAAAGATTTTAGCCAATGACATCAAGCAATTTTCCATTGAAAAACGCTACATCACTAAAAATAACCACACTTTATGGGTACGTTTATCTGTCGCTTTATTACCGCCACAACCGCATCTATCGGCTTATTTTATCTCGGTCGTGCAGGATATTTCTGCGATAAAACACGCACAACATCAACTGCAAGAAAGCGAACAACGCTTTCGCACCTTACTCGACAGCATGCCCAATATCTCGGTACAGGGATATGACGAACATGGCGTAACGCTTTACTGGAATAAAGGCAGCGAGTTAGTGTATGGCTATAGCAAACAAGAAGCGCTTGGCCGTAACTTACTGGATTTAATTATTCCCCAGCCAATGCATAACGATGTAAAAGCCGCTATTCAAGCAATGACACATTCTGGCCACCCCCTGCCAGCAGAGGAGTTACAGCTACAACGCAAAGATGGCAGTCTGGTCAGCGTATACTCGTCACACGCGGTGATCTTCGACCCGGATAATAAACCGCGCATTTACTGCATAGATATCGATTTGACTGAACGCAAGCAACAAGAAGCGCAATTAGCTTTTTTAGCAGAGTACGATCCCCTTACGCACCTACCCAATCGCCAATTTTTTACGGGGCGTTTAGAACAAGCCATTAAGGTTGCCCGGCGCGAAAAGCTGCAATTAGCCGTATTGATAATCGACTTAGACAATTTTAAAACCATCAACGATTCGTATGGCCACAGTGTCGGCAATTTACTGTTAAAAAACGTCAGTGAAAAACTTAAAATTTTCTGTCGAGACACCGATAGCTTGGCGCGTCTAGGGGGCGACGAGTTTGCGATTCTGATCGAGCACTTACCTCACACAGAAGATGCCGCACGCTTTGCTTTAGAACTGCTGCAAGCCTTACAACAACCGGCAAATTTAACTGAACGAATTGACGTCACTATAACCGCGTCTATTGGCATTAGTTTGTACCCTGAGCATCACAATAACGCTGAATCATTATTGCAAGGTGCTGACGCGGCACTGTACAAAGCCAAAGCGGAAGGTCGCAGCACATACAGCTTTTTTAGTAGCCAACTGACTTCGACAGCTCGGCAACGCTTGCAGCTGGAAACTAAGTTGCGCCTGGCGATTAGTCAGCAACAATTACAATGTTACTTTCAGCCGCAAGTAGCTATTCAAAGCGGTCAAATCATCGGCGCAGAATTACTGATCCGCTGGCAAGATGCCGAGCAAGGCTTTATTTCACCAGAGCTTTTTATTCCCGTGGCGGAAAACTGCGGGTTAATTCATACCATTGGCCATTTTGTGTTAGAGCAAGCCTGCCTCTTAGGCAAACAATGGTTAGAGGAAGGCTTACCTCAAGTGAAGTTAGCGGTGAATGTCTCGGCGCATCAATTTAGTAAAGGTGACTTCGAGCAACAAGTGATCTCTACCCTGCTCGCTACTGGCTTCCCCGCCCATTTACTTGAGTTAGAAGTCACAGAAACCGCGTTAATGCACAACAAAGATGCCGCCATTCGCACGATGCAACAATTACGTGCTGCCGGTATTCGCCTTGCCATTGACGACTTTGGCACAGGCTATTCGTCCTTAGCCTATTTACAACGCTTGCCGCTGGATATTCTTAAAGTCGATCGCAGCTTTATTGATAATATCACCGACAATGACGATGACCGACAAATCAGTAAAGCGATCATTGAGTTAGCGCATACGCTACATTTTGATGTATTGGCTGAAGGCGTTGAAACAGCCGAGCAGTTGGCCTTGCTAAAAGAGATGGCCTGTGATTACTATCAAGGCTATTATTTTAGTCAAGCCGTACCCGCTGAGCAATTTCGGCAGCTGCTACTGAATCAGTCGCAGCACGCTTAAACACATGCTAGCAACTCGGCGACACGTTTAACTTGCAAAGGACGCCTGGTTGAAAATCCTGCACACCTCCGATTGGCATTTAGGCCAAAGTTTTTTTACTAAAACTCGTAAAGATGAGCACCACGCTTTTATCCAGTGGCTACTGGCCCTAATCAGTCGCGAACAGATTGACGCGGTGATTATCGCCGGTGATGTATTTGATACTGCCACTCCGGCCAGCTATGCGCGAGAGCTTTACAACGAGTTTGTTGTGCAACTGCAACAACGTCAATGTACGCTGGTGGTGTTAGGCGGGAATCATGACTCCGTTGCGGTACTTAATGAATCACGACAATTACTCGCCTGTTTAAATACCTATGTGGTAGCCAGTACCGAATTGCCTGTTGAACAACAAGTGATCCTACTTAACGATAAACAAGGTCAACCGGGCGCTTTGCTTTGTGCAGTGCCGTTTATTCGAGCTAAAGATGTGCTGCAAAGCCAAGCCGGCGACACCGGCCAACAAAAACGCCAAGCACTCGCCAATGCCATTGCCGAGCATTACCAACACCTCTTTCAACTCGCCGAACAACAACGGCAAGAGCAGCAACTAAACATTCCCATTGTAGCCACGGGCCATTTAACGGCGCTTGGCGTCAGTAAAAGCGAGAGCGTACGCGAGATTTATATCGGCACCTTAGAGGGTTTTGCCGCAGAGGGTTTCCCACCGGCCGATTACATTGCGCTGGGGCATATTCACAGGCCGCAGCGCGTGGCGAAAACCGAACATATTCGCTATAGCGGCTCGCCATTACCCTTGAGCTTTGACGAGCTGGGTACAACCAAACAAGTGGTGCTGGTGGAGTTTAACGGCCGCGAGCGCCAACAGATTCGCTGTATTGATGTACCGCTGTTTCAACCCATGCAGGTGATTAAGGGAGATCTTGACACTCTGGCCGTGCAACTGGCCGCCATTGCACAACAACAGCACATTAAGCCCGTTTGGCTCTGTTTGGAAATTGCCACCCAAGATTATTTGTCTGATTTACAGCAGCGCGTACAACAACTGTGCGAAGGCTTGCCTGTCGAGGTATTGTTGGTACGCCGACAACGCGCTGCGCCTAGCCAAGCGTTAATACAGCAGCAAAAAGAAACCTTGGCCGAGCTGACACCTGAGCAAGTATTCGCTAAACGCTTAGCAATTGAATCTATTGAAGATACTGAGCGACAACAGCAACTGCAGCAACGCTTTTTAGCGGTACTGTCCGCCGTGCAGCAGGAGCAGAGCCGATGAAAATTCTGACTTTACGGCTGAAAAACCTCAACTCATTAAAAGGTGAATGGAAGCTCGATTTTACCCAATCGCCTTTTGCCGAAAATGGGCTATTTGCGATCACCGGGCCAACCGGCGCCGGAAAAACAACCTTATTAGATGCGATTTGTTTAGCCCTTTACCATCAAACACCCCGTTTAGGCCCGATTAGCCAAACTTCCAATGAAATTATGACGCGCGGCAGTGCCGAATCGATTGCTGAAGTGGAGTTTGAAGTAAAAGGCATTGCTTATCGCGCCTTTTGGAGTATGCGCCGTGCTCGTGGCCAAGCCGACGGCAATTTACAGCCAGCCGATGTCGAGCTGGCTGAAGTGCAAAGCGGCAAAGTGTTAGCCAATCAGGTGCGACCTAAAAACGAAGAAATTGAACGCATCACAGGTTTAGATTTTGCGCGTTTCACCAAATCCATGCTGTTATCACAAGGCGATTTTGCCGCTTTTCTAAATGCCAATGAAAGTGAGCGCGCCGAGTTGTTAGAAGAGCTTACCGGCACAGAAATCTACGGTTTGATCTCGAAGCGTGTGCATGATGACTACACCCAAGCCAAACAAGATTTACGAGAATTACAGGCCAAATTAGCGGGATTTCAGCTGTTAAGCGCTGATGAGCTAACGGCTATTGAGCAAGAGCAGCACCAAGTCAGCACCCAGCAAGCCTTACTGAGCGAGCAACTGAGCGCTTGGCAGCAACATCAACAATGGTGGGAGCAACAGCAGCAGGCTACACAGCAGCAGCAACTCGAAGCCAACCGCGCCCAACAGGCGCAACAAGCACTGCACGATGCAGCAGCGGATCTGGCTAAGCTTAGCCAAAATGAACCGGCTGAGCGCTTACGCACCCCCTTTAGCTTATTACAAAAGAGTCGTGATGATTTACAGGCATTAATTAGTGAACTGGTTAAAACAGAGCAGCAGCAACAGCTTACCATCGCAGATTTAGCTAAGCAGCGCAGTCAGCTTGAACACGCCGAGCAGGCTTTAGAGCACACTAAACAGCAAAATCAGCAGCAAGAAACCTTGCTCAATGAGCAGGTGGTGCCGTTAGATCATCAAATCGACGGCCTAGCGCAACAACAAAGCGCCCAGCAACAGCGTTTAGATAGTCTGCAGCAAAAATTACAACAAATGCAAGCGGATGACCGCCAGCTGCAGCAAAAGCTGCAACTGCTGCAACAACAACTCACCACTACCGCACGTTACCTGACAGAGCATCAGACCGATGCCGAGATCAATCGTTATCTTAGCAGTTGGCAACAGGCGCTTGGCCAGCTTGAAAAAAGCCAAGTGCAGCTGAATCAATTAGCCACTGAGCAGCAGAAAATTGAGCGAGAAAGCACAGCACTGCAAAGCAGCTTACAAGCACAACAACACACCTTGCAGCAACATGATAAGGCCCTACAAGCCCAGCAACAGCAGCACTTGCAACGGCAAAACGAATGGCAACATCTGTTACAACAAGCTGATGAAGCCACCTTACAGCAACAACTGCAACAGCTTACGTTGCGCTGGCCGAGGTTGCATCAAGCAGAAAATTGCCAGCAACAGTATTGGCAGGCCACTCAAGAGCTGCAGCAGTTACAAGCAACGCAGCAACAATTACACACTCAACAGCAGCAGCTGACTACCGCGCGCGCCAAGCTTTTAGATGAATATCAACGGCATAAAGTACAAGTCGACGATTTGCAGCAACTGATTAGTCAAGAAGAACAGCTAGCGTACTATCGCCAACAGCTTGTTGCCGGCGAAGCTTGCCCACTGTGCGGTGCCAGCGAACACCCTGCCGCGGCGATCCCATTAGATCTGCCCGATACGCAAGCGCGGTTGCAACAGGCGCAGCAACAAGCAGAACATACTTTATTGGCGGGTCAACAAAGCCGCGAAGCCTTAGATAAATGCACGGCAGAGCTGGCTGCACAAGAACCTCGCCTCAGTAAATTGGCCGAACTCATTAGCGCAACGCAGCAGCAATGGCAGCAGCACTGCGTGGCACTGGACGTCACGTTAGAAATAAACGATTCGCAAGCCTTGCCACAGTTAAGCCAAAGCTTACAGCAACAATTAGCGCTGACCAATGCGCAATTAACGGCTTTACGCCAGGCTGAAAAAGCGGTCATTCAGGCACAACAAAGCCTGATCGAACAGCAGCAAGCGCAAGCCCAAAAAGCACACCAGCTCAATTTACTGCAACAACAACACCTTAATCTGCAACAGCGTCAAGGCCAATTAACACAACAGCAAACGGCGCAACAACACGACCAACAGCAGCAGAAACAGCAGCTACAAAATCAGCTTAGCGTTCAAGGCTATCAGGGCACGCTGCAGCAGCTACCTACTTGGCTAGAGCAAAAACAGCAAGATGCAAAGCGGTATCAACAGACACTACAACAACAGCAGCAAGGACAACAAAACTTAGCCAGCAGCACGGCGGCACAACAGGCTCTACAGCAGCAAATCAGTACACTGAGCACTGAACTACAACAAACTGAACACGTCGCAAAGCGCCAAACCACGCAGTTGCAAGCGCTAAAAGCGCAACGGCACAGCTTATTTGGCGAGCAAGTCGTCAGCCAAGCACGGCACACGCTGCAGCAACAACTGCAGCACGCTCAGCAGTTATGGCAACAACAGCAACAGCAATATCGCCAAGTGGAACAGCGCCATACCGAACTCAGCAGTGTGCTAAACAACTTACAGCAGCGCCAGCAACAGCTGCAACAACAGCTTAAAGAGCAAAGTACCGCTTGGCAAAATAGCCTGCAGCTTAGCCCTTTTGCTAATGAAGCCGCTTTTCTTGCCGCCTTATTACCCGAAGCAGAGCGCAGCCACTTACAAAGTAAAAAGCAGCAACTTGAAGAAACGTGGCAAAGCGCTAATACCTTATTGCAAAAAGCTAACGAGCAATTACAAGCACTGCTCGAACATGAGCAAGCCTCGGCGTGGCAAAAAGTCAGTGCGACCGAGGTGGCTGCAACTCGACAACAACTTAGCCAACAGCAAACCGAACTGTTGTCACGCTTAGGTCAGCTAAAAGAGCAGTTGAATCAGCAGCAACAATTACGAGAGCGGCAGCAAAGTTTATTAGTTGACATTAACACGCAGCAACAACGCTATGATGAAATCACCCAGCTGCATACGCTGATTGGTTCGGCCAGTGGCGATAAATTCCGCCGTTTTGCACAAGGCCTGACGCTGGATAATCTGGTGTATTTGGCGAATAATCAGCTGCGACAACTGCATGGTCGTTATTTACTGAAACGAAAAGAACAAGCCGGCTTGTCGTTAACCGTGCAAGATACCTGGCAAGGCGATAGCGAACGCGATACGAAAACGCTGTCGGGCGGTGAAAGCTTTTTAGTCAGCCTAGCCTTGGCCTTAGCGCTATCGGATCTGGTCAGCCATAAAACCAGCATCGACTCGTTATTTTTAGACGAAGGCTTTGGTACCTTAGATGCACAAACGCTGGATATCGCCTTAGATGCGCTGGATAACCTCAATGCTACCGGTAAAATGATTGGCGTGATAAGCCATATAGAAGCGATGAAAGAGCGTATTCCAACCCAACTACGGGTGAAGAAAAATACCGGCTTTGGTTTTAGCCAATTGGACGAGTGCTATCGGGTAACCAACTAACACTCGTCATGTCATGGCCGCGCTTTATGCTGCTGCGCGATCTAGGGCTTGTTGATGACGTTTGCTGGTTGTTTTTGCAGCTGAGTGGCTGGTATTTATACAAGGCAGAGCTTGTGCCGTGTAGTTATTCTACATAAACAAGCGACCCGTTTGTCTGGAACAAACGGGAACAGCTCTGCTGGCCGAAGGCGAAATATAGGATATATTTCGTAAAACGCAGTAGAAATGCCAGCCACTCGCTGCCCGAAGGGTTCCTCTGGCGATGCTTTGCTCTTTGTCTCTCGTCGTTTATTTAGAATAACTAAATTACACTCCTCGTTTCGCGATCAAAACATCGCCAAACGAACAAAATCTAAACAGCAAACGTCAACAAGCCCTAGTTATGTTGTCTTTTTAACGTTGAAACTTGCTAAGTTATTTCAGCGACACCTCTGCAGATGGCGTCACGCTTTCAGCACGCGGTGCACGGCGAAACTTGCTCAACAACAAGTACACCGCAGGCGTGGTGTACAAGGTCAATAATTGACTGACTAATAAGCCGCCCACGATGGTGATGCCCAGTGGTTGTCGCAACTCAGACCCCTCACCAACCCCTAATAATAACGGCACCGCACCTAATAAAGCGGCGAAATTGGTCATTAAGATTGGCCGTAACCGCTGCTGCGCCGCTAACGCAATCGCCTCGATTGGTGCCAAACCTTGATTGCGCTCGGCGGCCAATGCAAAGTCGACCAGCAAAATGGCGTTTTTCATTACAATACCGATCAGCAAAAACAGCCCTAACAGGGCAATTAAACTAAAATCGCTATTAGTTAAATACAGCGCTAGCAGGGCACCTAAGCCAGCACAAGGCAAGGTAGACAAAATCGTGATCGGTTGTAGCAAACTCTCATACAAAATGCCTAACAACAGATACACCGCCACAACCACCGCAATCACCAACCAGGTTTGATCGCTACTTTTAAAAATAGCATTGCGCTGGTTTTCACCACTGACCACCACAATAGCCCCGGGCAACATCACTTCTGCCATAGCTTGCTCAATCGCTATAGAAGCTTGCTCCATAGTGGTGCCTTCTTCTAGACCATAACCAATATTTACCGAAGCGAATTGTCCTTCATGCTGCACTCGGTCATTAACTAAACCATACTGATAGCTGGCGATAGCCGCTAAAGGTACACGGCGACCATCATTGGTAATTACCTGTAACTGCTGCAACACTTCGGGCTGAGCGGTATAACCGGGTAACAGCTCCATCACGATGCGGTACTGGTTTTGTTGATCATACAAGGTCGCGACTTGTCGTTGCGAAAAGGAGTTATTCAGCACCGTGGCCACCGTGCGCATATCCACGCCGAGCCGCTGCGCCGCTTCGCGATCAATGGTTAACTCAATTTGCTGTGCATCTTCACCGCCGGGGGTATCAACATCGACTAACCCAGGGACTTCTTGCAGTTTTTCGCCGACAACCTTGCCCCATTTTCGCAGCAAATCTAAATCATCTGATAACAACTGCACTTCATAGTCACTGCGACTAAAGGGTGAGGATAAACGAATATCTTGATCGACATTCATAAACAGAATGCCGCCAGGCACTTTTGGCGCATTGGCTCGAAGCCGATCCACCACAGCACGAGCCGACACTTGGCGCTCTGCAAGCGGCTTTAACCGCACGCGCATTTGCGAATTACTGACACCGCGATCCCCCCCGCCGAGCCGATTAAGTCAGCCACGGCAGGATCTTGCAAGACATACTGGCGAAAAGCTTCGATTTTTGGCTGCATCATTTGATACGACGCGCCATCATCGCCGCGAACAAACCCATTCAACTGGCCAGTATCTTGCTCTGGTAATAAACCCGATGGCACCTTGTCATATAACCAAGCGCTGGCGGCAAATAACAACACTAATAACAGCAATAACCAGCGATAATGCCGTAAGCACACATCAATACTGTGCCGATATCCTTGCTGCAAACGCCAAAAGAAACCTGATGTGGCCTGTTGCTTAGTGGGTTTACGCAACAATAATGCTGACATACTGGGCGTTAAAGTCAGCGAAATAAGCAATGAAATCACCATCGCCGCCACTAACGTAATAGAGAACTCTCGGAATAACCGCTCAACTAAGCCCCCCATAAACAAAATAGACAGGAAAATCACAATCAGTGCCAAATTCATCGCTAACAAGGTAAAGCCCACTTCAGCTACGCCTTGCCGTGCTGCTTGTAGCGGCGTTAAACCGCGTTCAAGATGGCGACGAATATTCTCGACGACCACAATGGCATCATCGACCACTAAACCGGCAGCGACGATTAGCGCCATCACCGATAAGTTATTCAATGAAAACCCAAACAAATACATCGCGGTAAAAGCGCCAATTAATGACACCGGGATCGCCACACTGGGAATTAACGCGCTGCGAAAATTGCCTAAAAAAGCCCAAACAACCAACACCACCAAAATAACGGCCAGTGTTAAACTCCATTGCGCTTCTAAAAGCGTGGCACGGATCACCGGGCTGCGATCCATCACCACCGCTAAATCGGCACCGGCTGGCGTTAAGGCTTGCAGTAAAGGCAGTTCGTTGTAAATAGCATCAACGGTTTCGACTATATTGGCACCGTTGCGCCGACTGACCATTAAAATCACCGCGTCTTTATCGTTATGAAAGCCCGAACTGTAGCGGTTTTCCGTCGAGTCACTAACAATGGCTACGTCAGATAAACGGATCGGCGCGCCATCGGTATATTTAACAATTAAATCTTGATAATCCGCCGCACGGCGCAAGGTTTCACTGGTGGCCAATTGCCAGCGATGGCTATCCGTTTCTAATACACCTAAGGGTACTGAGGCATTAACCGTATTAATGGCGCTGCGCACTTCATCTAACGCCACTCCATAATGCGCCAGCATACCGGGGTTCAGTTGCACCCGCACCGCCGGTAGCGACGAGCCCGTGACCTCGACTTCACCCACCCCTGTAATTTGCGCCAACTTTTGCGCCAACACCGTTGAAGCATTGTCATACAGCGTGCTGCCCGCCAAATGACTAGAGCTCAAAGCTAACGCCATAATCGGCGCTTGCGATGGGTTAAACTTGCGATAAACCGGATTGCCAGGCATCCCAGCGGGTAACTGGCCACGCGAGGCGTTAATGGCCGCCTGTACTTCACGGGCCGCGGCATCCACATTACGATCTAACTCAAATTCTAAACGAATTTGCGTAGCGCCCTGACTACTTGACGAACTGATGCGGCGAATACCTGAAATGCTGCCTAATGCGCGCTCTAACGGCGTCGCAACCGTAGCCGCCATGCTGTCGGGGCTGGCACCAGGTAAGTTGGCCGTGACCACGATCATCGGAAAATCGATAGCCGGTAGTGGAGACACTGGCAGCAAGCGCCAGCTCAACAAGCCCATTAACAAAATCGCCGTCGCGATTAACGCACTGGCCACCGGCCGCTGAATAAAAGGCTGCGCCAGATTCATAGCGGTGCCACCTCAGCACTTGGTTTAATTTGGCGTTGACCAAACATACGGTCAAACCATAAATACACTACCGGCGTGGTAAAGAGGGTTAATACCTGACTAACCAATAACCCCCCCACCATCACTAAACCTAACGGCTGGCGCAGCTCAGCACCTGAACCACTGGCAAGCATCAGCGGGATGGCGCCAAACAAGGCTGCCAAGGTGGTCATTAAGATCGGCCTAAAACGCAGTAAAGCAGCCTGATAAATGGCTTCGGCTGGAGTCATGCCGCGATTACGCTGCGCGTCTAACGCAAAATCGACCATCATAATGCCGTTCTTTTTAACCAAACCTATCAACAACACGATACCGATAACGGCAATCAAATCGAGCGGCTGCCCTGTTAACAGTAACGCCAATAAGGCACCGACAGTGGCAGAAGGTAAGGTTGATAAGATGGTCACGGGATGGATTAAGCTTTCATACAAGATCCCCAGCACGATATACATGGTGATAATAGCCGCAAGAATTAACCATAGCGTGTTATCCAAAGAAGAACGGAAGGCCTCTGCTGCACCTTGGAAACTCAGCTCAACTTCAGCGGGCAGTTGCAGTTGTTGCTGCACTTGCTCGATCGCGGCTACCGCCTGACCGAGTGAATACCCTTGGGCTAAGTTAAAAGATAAGGTCACGGCCGGGAACTGCCCTTGCTGGTTAATCAGCAAACGGGTAGGTCGCTGACTCACCTTCGCTACTGCCGCTAGGGGTACTGAGTCGCCTCGGCTATTAGTTAAATACAACTTATCAAGCGCGTCCACCCCTTGCACCTGTGCAGGGTCAACTTCTAACACCACCCGATATTGATTACTTTGCGTAAACAAGGTGGCGATTTGCCGCTGACTATAAGCACTTTGCAACACTGAGCTAATTTGTGACACCGTTAACCCCAATTGCGCAGCGGCATTGCGGTCAATATCAATATAGGCTTGTAAGCCTTGCTGCTGCAGATCGTGCGCCACCTCAGAGAGCTCAGGTTGTTGCTGTAAAGCCTCAACCAGCTCGGGAAGCCACTGGCTAAGGGTCTCGTAATCAGGTGTACTAAGCGTAAACTGATATTGCGTGCGGCTAACCCGATCTTCAATACTCAGTTCCTGCACCGGCTGAAACCAGCCTTTAATCCCGGGGACATCTAACACTTGCTGCTCCAGCTCACGGATAATTTCTACGGCAGATTGCGAGCGCTCATTGTGCGACGTTAAGTTCAGTAAAATACGACCGCTGTTAATACTGCTATTACTGCCATCGACACCAATAAACGACGATAAGCTAGCGACATCTGGGTGTTGCAGCATATTTTCGGCTAAAGCTTGCTGACGCAGTGCCATCGCTTGAAAAGAAACATCCTGTGGCGCTTCGGTGATCACTTGAATGACACCACTATCTTGCACCGGGAAGAACCCTTTGGGCACCGCCATATACAAGCCCACGGTTAACGCCACGGTAGCGGCTAAACTTGCCAGCGCCAGCCGTTGATGGCGCAACACCCATTGCAAACCACGACCATAACGCTGGATCACCCGCTGCATTAAATCATTCGGGTTATCATGCGCTGGCATTTTGGTTAGCAAACGCGCACAGAGCATCGGCGTTAAAGTGAGCGACACCACTAGCGAAATCATAATGGCCACCGCTAAGGTCACGGCAAATTCAAAGAATAAGCGCCCCACTACATCGGCCATAAACAATAGAGGGATCAGCACCGCTATTAGAGAGAAGGTCAATGAAATCAGGGTAAAACCAATTTCTTTCGCGCCTTTTAGTGCCGCTTCCAGCGGCGAAGCGCCTTCTTCACGGTGGCGCGCAATGTTCTCCAGCATCACGATGGCATCATCGACCACAAAGCCAGTGGCAATGGTCAGTGCCATTAACGTCAGGTTGTTCACTGAAAAATCTAACCACAACATGACCGCGAAAGTACCAATTAACGACAGCGGCACAGCTAAGCTAGGAATGATGGTTGCCGGTATGGTACGCAGAAACACAAAGGTCACTAAAATCACCAAAAACACAGCAAAAACCAGTTCTTTTTGCACATCGCGTACCGACGCTCGAATGCTTTGCGTTCGATCGGTTAACACCATCACATCAACTGCGGCAGGTAAGGTCGCGGTTAATTGCGGCAATAGTTGCCGCACACGATCGGCAACTTCAATGACGTTGGCACCCGGTTGACGCTGAATATTCAATAACACCGCCGGTTGCTCATTGGCCCATGCGGCTAAAAAGCGATCTTCAGCGCCTTGCTCAATACTGGCTACATCACGCAAACGCACCGGCGAATTATCGCGCCAGGCAATGATCAGATTCTCGTATTCAGCCGTGTCTTGTATTTGATCATTCGCATCTAATAAGGTTGAACGAAACGGGCCGTCAAAGCTGCCTTTCGGTTGATTGGTATTGGCAGCAGCAATGGCTTGGCGCAAATTTTCTAAGCTCAAGTTCATATTGGCTAATGCCGCCGGATTGGCTTTAACCCGGATGGCAGGGCGCTGTCCGCCGGCGAGGCTAACCATACCGACCCCCGGTAATTGCGCTAACTTTTGTGCCATACGTGTATCAACTAAATCATAAACTTGCGGTAAACGTAAGGTTGCCGAGGTAATGGCTAAGGTTAAGATCGGTGCATCAGCTGGATTCACTTTGCGGTAAATCGGCGGTGTCGGCATATCCGATGGCAATAACGAGGAAGCAGTATTAATCGCCGCCTGGACTTCTTGCTCGGCAACGCCCATATCCACCACTAAAGCAAACTGCAGGGTAATAACCGACGCGCCAGCCGAGCTGCTAGACGACATTTGTTTTAAACCAGGAATTTGCCCCAAGCGCCGCTCAAGCGGCGCGGTAATGGTTCGCGTCATAATGTCTGGGCTAGCGCCCGGGTTAAAACTAAATACTTGGATGATCGGATAATCAACCTGAGGCAATGCTGCTACCGGCAGCTGCCGCCAACTGAGCACGCCAGCAATTAAAATTGCTAGCATTAACAGCGAGGTAGCAACCGGTCTAAGAATAAACGGGCTGGAAAGGTTCATTATTGCGCCCTCTGCGGACGTCTTCTTGGTTGCTCAGTTACGGGTTTTGCTTCTTTAACCGAGCCATCACTCTCTATCACTTCAACTGCACGCCCCGGCCGTAAACGGTCTAAACCTTCTAACACTACTGGCGTACCCGCTTGCAATCCGGCAGTAATCGCCACCTTGCCATTATCAACAGCCCCTAAGGTAACTTGACGAATTTGTGCTCGGTTTTGCTCAATAGTGTAAATATAGGTTCCGGCCGAGCCATATTGCACCGCATCTTGCGGAATAGTGATAGCCCCTTGTTGCACTGAAACATTTAAACGCACATTAACAAACTGATTTGGAAACAGCTCTTCTTGTTCATTTTTAAACTCGGCTTTTAAGCGTAGCGTGCCCGTTGTCGCATCAATTTGGTTATCTAAAGTGGTTAGCACGCCTTGACTCAGCAGCTGCTGCTCTGCGCGATCCCAAGCTTCTACGGTTAACACCTGCCCACTGCGAAAGGCATTACGAACTTGTTGCAGCTGGCTTTCAGGAATGGCGAATACCACCGTAATTGGCGAGCTTTGGGTAATGGTAACCAGCCCTTCGGCACTATTCGCTTGCACCAGGTTACCCACATCAACCCGGCGTAAGCCTAAACGCCCGGTAATGGGTGCATGAATCTTGGTATATGATAACTGTAACTTCGCCGCATCTAACTGCGCTTGAATACTCTTGCGGCTACCTTCTAATTGCGCGACCAATGCCTGTTGCGTATTATATTGCTGCGCAGAAATAGAGCTTTGTTCGCGTAATTTGCTATACAGCTCTAGATCCATCTTCGCATTTTTCAATTGCGCGCTGTTTTGCTCTAACTGCCCCTGAGCTTGGGCTAATTGAACTTGGTAATCAGCGGGATCAACTTCCGCTAACAACTGACCGGCGGTCACTTTATCGCCTTCATTAAAATGCAGTTGGGTTAATGGCCCACTGACGCGGCTTTGTACAATCACCGTATTGAGCGGCGTAACAGTACCAATGGCTTTTACTTGCACGCGTAAGTCTGCCAACGCAGCTTCAACAACGCGCACCGGCACTGGCATTGCCCAAGGACTAGTGGGTCGTTGCCCAGCCTCTGCAGCCGGCACCTCTGCAGTTTTTGGCCAAAACCAATAAGCGCTTGCTGCTGCCACCAACACCGAGGCAACGATGAACATTGTTTTTTTCTGCCAAGCCATTTTGTATTTCCTTCACCCTGGATCTTAAATTGCTGACACTATAATGTGCCGACAGCCCGCACTCAACGCGACAACCGTCAAGATTTGGTAAAGACGCGCCTGCATTCGCCCAACTGCATTTTTCTGACGGTAGATAGCAGTAAATGCCCTCACGCACCGCAGCGCACACGCCCATAAAACCGCTACAACAAGCTAGCGTACGTAAAAAAACAGTTTGCGCTAAACCTTGAAAGTCAGGCTTGCCGTACCTAACTCCTAAACCACTACTGCTTATACATAGAAATAGGAATGATGATCATGTCCAACACGCTTGAATTACTTAACTGGCGATATGCCACCAAAAAAATGAAACCCGATGCGATAGTGCCCACTGAAAAGCTCGATATTATTCTGGAGTCAATTCGTTTATCCGCCAGCTCAAGTGGCCTGCAGCCCTATCAGGTATTAGTGGTAACGGATGACGCCTTAAAGGCACAAATTCGTAAAGTGGCGTGGGATCAGTCACAAGTTACTGATTGCTCGCATTTATTGGTGTTTGCTGCTTGGGATAACTACACCCCTGAGCGCATTAATATGATGTTTGATTTGGTAAACGAACAGCGCGGCTTTAAAAACGAAGGGTGGGAAGCCTATCGGCAAAAACTCTTGGCTTATTATCCACAACGTCCGGCCGAGCAAAACTTTGAGCATGCCGCACGTCAAGCATACATTGGTTTAGGCTCCGCCCTGATCGCGGCAGCGGAACAAGAGGTGGATTCTACGCCAATGGAAGGTTTCGAACCTGAGCACGTTGATCGCATTCTGGGTTTAGGTGAACTGGGTTTAAAATCGGTGATATTACTGCCATTGGGCTACCGCGAAGCCGGTGCTGATTGGTTAGTCGACTTGAAAAAAGTACGCCGCGACAGCGCTGATTTCCTGATTCATCGCTAAATACCCACCGCTTCCACATGGTGGGAGCGGTGTTTTACCTCTCCCTCGGCTTTTTCATTAAAACCAAAAACAACATGTTAAAACGTGGCTTTTCAATCTGGCTCAAGCTATCTTTAATATGCTTGTTATTTCAGCGCATTAAAATGCGACAAGCTTGCTACGATGTATCTTAAATAACAAAAAAGGAAGCGCCTCTGTTGCCCAAATTTAACAAATCGCTATTAAATAAATGGTCATTGCTTGTTTTAATTTGCAGCCTAGCATTGAGTATTACCCTGAGTTATAAAGTTCATCAAACAAACCAGTCACGTATTCATACAGCCGCCAAAGCCTCACTGCAACAAAAAGCACAAGATATATTAACGCGTTTTCAACTTTATCAATATGGATTACGCGGTGCTCGTGGAGCGCTAATAACAATAGATGAAGAAAAAATAAGCCGAGACCTATTTCTTCGTTATAGTCAAACCCGAGATGTGGATAGCGAATTTCCTGGCGCGCGTGGTTTTGGTTTTATTCGCAGAGTACCACGCCAGCAAGAGGCGGCCTTTTTAGCAGCAGCCCAAGCGGATGGTTGGCCTAGTTTTAGTATCAAAGAGCTGACGCCTCATATAGGCGAGCGCTATGTTATCCAATATATTGAACCGGTAGATCGAAATCTCGCGGCTATCGGCTTAGACATCGCCTCAGAACATAATCGCTATCAGGCGGCTTTGTCTTCCATGCAAAGCGGCGAGGTGCGTTTAACAGGGCCAATCACCTTAGTACAAGCTACCGGTCAACCTCAACAATCCTTTTTAATTATGATGCCAATGTACCGTGGTGCAGTTACACCAAAAACAGTGGCCGAGCGCGAAGAATTAGCTTTTGGATGGAGCTATGCAGCACTATTGATGTCAGAGGTATTAGTCGATAAAAGTATTGATAGCCAACAGGTCATCTTGCATTTAACTGATATTACCGATCCCGAAAAACCTGATCTATTTTTTAAAAATACGACACATAACCAAATCGGGCTTTACCCCATCAGGGAAACACACCAAGTTTATGGTCGTACTTGGCAGTTTGATTACTCAGTCACGCCACAATTTATCGCAGAACTGCGACTGCCCTCACCTTCACAACTCGGTATTATTGGCTCAATGCTGTCCTTCTTGTTGGCCTTACTAACAGGGTTAATTAATATCAATTTAACCCATAAGCGTTTGTTACAAGCGGAACAAGCTAAACTCGCAGCTATTGTACATAGCTCAGCAGATGGCATTATTGGTCATACTATTGACGGCAATATAACAAGTTGGAACCAAGGCGCAACAGCTATTTTTGGCTTTAAAGCGGATGAAGCGATAGGCAAAACGCTAAACAAACTGATTGTCAGGCCAGCGGATATCGACGCCGACTTGGCTTTTTTTAAACGCGCCGCGCAGGGCGAATACATTCCTAATGTTGAGGTTGTACGTCAACATAAAAATGGCAAATCTATCGATGTGTCTGTAACCTTTTCACCCGTTCGTTCGTCAGAGGGTCGCGTAATTGGCGTGTCTAAGGTTGTACGCGACATTTCGAAACAGAAAGCCGCCGAAGCGAAGATCCAACAACTTAACGCAGATTTAGAAACACAGGTTGAGCAGCGAACCGCTGATTTGGCCAAAATTAATTTACTCTTTAAAAATGTGCTGTCGGCAGCCTCTGAATTTGCCATTATTGCTACCGATACCTCAGGAGAAATTCAACTATTCAACCATGGCGCTGAGCGCTTATTAGGGTATCAAGCGTCTGAAGTGATCGGCCAAACCACACCTTTATTGTTTCATGATCAAACCGAAATTGCCTCACATGCTACCGCACTATCTAAGATCCACAATACCCATATTAGTGGCTTTCAAACGTTAATTTACACCTCTAATCTTACCGGTGTAGATAAAGGCGAATGGCATTATATTCGTAAAGATGGCCAACGCTTTCCGATCACCATGGTGGTTACCACCATGCGTAACGTGCAAGCTCAAGTTGTCGGCTATCTCTGTATTTCAACGGATATTACTCAACAAAAACAACAACAAGCCGCTTTGCTATCAATTCAAAAGCAATTATTGTCAAAAACTGAACAACTGACGCTGGCCTATGAAGTTGCCCAACTCGGCATTTGGGAATGGTCTATCAGCGATGATGTGCTGCAATGGAATGACAAGATGTATCAGCTATACGAGCAACCCATCACTTTACGCGAACAAGGCTTAAATTATGCACATTGGGAGTCTCGGGTGCATCCAGAAGATCGCGCTTTCACTCTCTCCAGCCTACACAATGCCGTTGCCGGTATTGGTGAATATACCCTGACCTTTCGACTGATTTTACCCAGTGGAAAAACTCGCTACATTCAAGCAGGTGCCTATGTACAGCGCGATGAAAAAGGACGGGCCATTAGAGTCATTGGCGTAAACAGTGATATCACTGCTACACATGAGTTAGAACAATACTTACGAGAGTCTAAAGCCGCTGCAGAAGATGCCAATGCAGCCAAATCGTTATTTTTAGCCAATATGAGCCATGAAATTCGTACCCCGATGAACGCCATATTGGGTATGCTGCAACTGATGAAAACCACCGAACTTTCCATGCAGCAAGATGATTATACCAGTAATGCGCAGATTGCCGCCGAGTCGCTACTGCATTTAATCAATGACATCCTCGATTACTCAAAAATTGAAGCAGGTAAATTAGAATTAGAACAGCATCCTTTTAATCTGGATGAATTGATGCGGGAGTTAGCCGTGGTTCTGGCGCATAACCTCGCGACTAAAACAGTAGAATTGCTGTTCGATATCGATCCCGAACTTCCACAATGGATTATTGGCGACAAACTTCGACTACAACAGATCCTGATTAACCTAGCGAGTAATGCCATTAAATTTACTCACCAGGGTGAAGTCATCATTCAGTTACAACAAGTTCATGCACAAGATCGTGCCTGCCGGATCCGCTTTAGTGTAATCGATACGGGTATCGGTATAAGTCCGGCCCAGCAACAGCGCATCTTTGATGGTTTTACTCAGGCTGAAGCGTCTACCACACGTCAATATGGTGGTAGTGGCTTGGGCTTAGTGATCAGTAAAAATATGGTGCAGATGATGGGCGGGGAATTACAGCTTAAAAGTGCTTTAGGTGAAGGTAGCCACTTTTGGTTTGACATTGACTTAGCGCTAGATACCGACAGAGCCTTAGCTGAAGCAACAACGTTTGAAAAAGATACCAACATTTTAATTATTGATGACAACCCTTCAGCTCTGACGCTCTTAAGCCAAGCGGTCAGTCAGCATGGTGCCAAGGTGCTAACCGCGGCATCGTTAATAGCCGCAAAGGCTGAGCTGACAGGCTGCTATGCCCAGCAGCAAAGCATACAGGCGCTACTGCTGGATTACCCTCTACCCGACTTGAGCGAACTCAGCACATTAAAACAACTCAACACATCTACTGACCACGCCTTGCCGCCGATTATTATGCTGGTAACGGCAAAGGGCCGTGAAGCCCTTTGCACCCTACCGCAAGACCGTCAGATACCCTACGCCGCCATGCTCACGAAACCCGTTACCCCCAAGCAATTAGTTGAACTGATCGCGAGCGTGCTTGCCGGTAAACAACCTGCGCTGAACACACGAGTGAAGCCATCAAAACGCACAAAACAGCTCAAAGGGCTGCGGCTCTTGCTAGTCGAAGATAATGAAATTAACCAGTTCGTGGCCAAAGAATTACTGCAAAACGAAGGCGCCATAGTGGATATTGCGACAGGCGGGCTCGAAGGGGTAAATGCAGTGTTACAAAGCAGCACACCAGAACAAGGCTATGATGCGGTCTTAATGGATGTGCAGATGCCTAACATAGATGGTCTTGAAGCCACTCGGCGCATTCGCGCCGATGGCCGTTTTTCTGATTTACCCATAATCGCAATGACCGCCAATGTGTATGCCGCTGATCAAGCCGCTTGCTTGCAAGCCGGTATGAATGCGCACCTGACCAAGCCCTTTGATATTGATGCCGTCATTAGCACATTACTTCAGTATACGGGCCGAAGCCCAGCAGCGGCAAACAGCAACAACCTAAACAAACTGCCAATTAACCGCCATAAACGTATCGTTATGGAACAAGCAATAAACAGCGCAGAGGCAGATCTGCCAAGCCAGCCTCGCATCATAAAAACGCGTGCCAACTTGCTGCAACGTTTTGCCGATAATGAACAGTTTTTTCAGAGGATCTTGCAAAGTTTCGAATCAAACCTAGCACAGCAATTAATAGACTTGCAGCGAGCCATTACACAGCAAGACTGGGCCCAGATGCTAGCCATTGTGCATACACTAAAAGGCACTTCTGGTACTGTGGGGTTAACCGATCTGCACCAGCTACTTTGTCAGCTGGAACACAACCTAAAGCAGGCCAGCGTGCATGCCGAAGACGTTGCAACCTTTACTATGCTCACTAGTGAACTTGAGCAGCAAATCCGAACTGCCGCTGCTAACGAGTTAAGCATCATTCATCAGCTATTCGCCGAGTAAGATAGTCTTTGCGCATCAAAAGCGTCTAATAAAAAACTTTGCTGTGGATGCATCAATTCACGATGGGTGGTGATAAAGTAAAAGTTCTCATACACCTCTGGCAGCATCAGGTATTTCTCTAAACTGCCATTTTTTAATTCATCTTTTACTACCACCTCGGGGATCACCGACAAGGCGCCACTGTCGCGCGTTAACAGCCGCAGCATCGCCATATCATCTGCCTCTGCTACGACATCGGGTTGCAACTGGTATTGTGCGGCCAAGGCATCAAAGGCAGTGCGGATCGGGCTATGCACTGGTGGTAACACCCAGCGCTGTTGTTGATAGGCTGCCAAGTTTTCGGGTAAGGCTTTACCCGGCGGGCCAATCACTGCCACCGGTTGTCGTGCCAACAAACGACACTGCCACAGTTGATTATCGGTTCCTTGCACCGCAATATTGCTTAATACTAGGTCTAATTGATGTGCGGCCAGTGCATTCAGTAACGCCGTTTGATTCATCGAAAACAAGCTGTAACGCACATTAGAAGACAACAGCAAGGGCGCGATAAAGCTTTCAATAAAGTTTCGCGACATCGTGGCTAAAGTGCCAATGCGCAGAGGGTTGTGTTGCGGTTGCATGCCTTTCAGCAGCAATTGCTCCAGCTCCTCGCCACGGCTAAAAATATCTTCGGCATATTTTAAGGTTTGATAGCCGCTGTCGGTTAACACTAAGCGCCGCCCCTGCCGCGAGAACAGTTGTACCTGCATGCTTTGTTCAAATTGCTTGATTTGTGCCGACAAGGCCGACTGCGAAATATGCAAGCGCTGCGCGGTTTCGGTCAAGTTACCACCACGGGCCACCTGCCAAAAATAATAGAGATGATGGTAATTCAGTCGGCTCATAGTTCTCTTTTAGTGAACAATTTCTAACTTAATATGTATTTTACTTATATTAGTGCATTTCGCAAAATAGCACCACGTTTAATCAGCCTAGGTGTGGCATGCAAACATTATTTCATTTAACCTCTTTAAAGCTGGTACTGCTCTCACTGGTTGTCTTACTGGGTATTGTCATTTGGCGTTACAGCGCCACCGCTTTATATGGTGAAGCCGAAAAAGCACGTTTTATGCGCGCGCTAACCGCAACGCTAGCAGCCGTGATGGTTACGCTACTGAGTAATCATCTGGTGCTATTCTGGCTCGGTTGGGTCGCCATCAGTTTAAGCGTTCAACAATTACTGCTGTTTTATCCCGAGCGGCCACGAGCACAACTGGCTGCGCATAAAAAAGCCCTTAGCGCACGCTTGGGTGAGTTGCTGTTAGCCCTCGCTATGCTATTACTGTATTTAGAGTTTGATACCGCTAGCATCAACGAACTGCTCCTGCAGCTTAGTCAAACGTCTGAAGCCTCAGCCATGCTGCACAGCGCCGCACTCTTGCTGGTAGCAGTAGCCTTACTAAAGTGCGCTCAACTGCCGTTACATGGCTGGCTGATCCAAGTGGTAGAAGCACCAACGCCAGTGTCGGCTCTGCTGCATGCCGGTATTATTAATCTTGGCGGTATCTTGCTGTTATTGTTTGCGCCATTACTCAGCCTGAGCCCTTTAGCCACGGCAGTATTACTGTTTGCCGCGCTAATCAGTACCTTTTTAGCCGCGCTGATAATGACCACTCGCGTTAGCATCAAGGTACGTTTAGCGTGGTCAACCGTGGCGCAAATGGGTTTAATGCTGGTGGAGATTGCACTGGGTTTGTATTCCCTAGCGCTACTGCATCTGCTGGCGCATTCCTGTTACAAAGCCTATTCCTTTTTACACAGTGGCAATGCTGTGAATCATTACCTTGCCGCGCAATTGGCTGATCAGATAGAGCCCAGCGCTAAACACTGGTTTGCCGCTATAATACTGGCAGCCTTGCTCACTGGGCTAACCCATTTCATTGTGCCACTCGCCAGCTTAGCCAGTAGCGTGCTGTTAATCCTCGCCATTACCGTGTTGTTGCTGCCCTCGCTTAGCCGTGCCGATAGCCATCGCCTACAACGTTGCTTGTTAGCCAGCAGCTATGCTCTGGGTTTACTGACACTGTATCTGCTGGGTAAAACCTGCCTCTCTGCAGTTATGCCGACACCGCAAGGGAGCACATTTGTCGCTGATGTGCTAAGCAGCTTGGTATTTATCATCTTGTTTGTGGTGGCCGTTCTATTGCGTTATCACGCCAGCCAACCGGCGCTAAATCAGCTGTTTATTTGGCTGAATGCCGGTGGTTATTTGGATGAATGGGCAACCCGGTTAACCCTTAAAATTTGGCCTTACAAAGCAACAACGCCACAATCGAAAACCGCCTCATCGCAACTAAAGGAGCCATTATGAGTGCGCTGCAAAGCAACGTGGATATTACGCTGGAACAGACTGAACGTTTACTCGCGGCTGCCGCCCGTCAGATTGCACCACAGTGGCCATTAGATCAAATGATCGCGGTTAACCCTTGGTGGCCGAAACGCGCCACGGCCTTTACTGCCGTCTGTGCCGAACAACAGCTATTGGCTGGCACATCTTGCCTAATGCCGGCTGATTGGTATCTGGCACAGTGGCAGCAGCAAATTATGCCGAACCACTTACAGCAGGCACTGTTAGAAGCAGGCTTATCATTCAGCCATGAACAAGCCCTTGCTGGCATGTCGCAGCCCACTGAATTAAGCCAGTGGCAAAGCCTGCCCACACTGTTAGCAGCCCAAAAAAAAGCCACTTCAAGCTTGCCTTGGCCGCAGTTAATTCAACAACAGTTAAGCCAATTTCTGGCGCTCTATTACCAATATCCCGAGCGCTTTAATGCCGATGCCAGCAGCCCCGATCATGCCTATCACAGTTGGCTCAGTGTGGTGCGCCAAGACAAAGGCTTGCAGGTGCTCACCGGGCAAGGTTTAACGGCGTTATTTGTGGCATTGCCGGATTCACCCAAAGCATTATTGCAGCAATTAAGCCACTGGTTTGCAACGTGGCTACCGACTACACAAGCTCAACAAGCTTATTTCGAAAGTTTGTTACAAAGCCTGTCTGGCTGGGCCGGCTGGCAAGCATGGCTCGATTGGCAACAGGCTTTGCAAGGCCAGCAAGGCCAACATGCTGTTTGCCAACTGCTTTATATGTTATTGGGGTGGGATTGGGTGTTATGGCAACACAGCAAACAGCATAACCCGCAGCATCAATCGCTGCTACAAGCACTGCAGCAACAAGCGCAACACTATGCCAAAACGTTAGCACAGACCGAACGCTTATTGCATCTTCGCCAAGTATGGCAACGCGCACTGGAGCTAAGTGTGCAACAACCTCTGCTGCGCCAACTGCAGCAACAGCAAACGGTTGCAACTGAGCCAGCACAGCCCTTACTGCAAGCGGCTTTTTGTATCGATGTAAGGTCTGAGCCAATGCGCCGCGCGCTGGAGCAACAACATAAGCAAATCCAAACTCTCGGTTTTGCTGGCTTTTTCGGCCTGCCTATCGCTTTTAAAGCCACAGACAGTGCCCTTAGTCGGCCACAATTACCGGGGTTGTTAGCCCCTGCGTTACAAGTCACACAAATTCGTGCCAACACACCTACCCTATCACGCCAACCTGACTTGGGCTGGAAACAAAGCTTTGATCTCGCCTCCTCTAGCTTAGGCATGGTAGAAGCGGCTGGCGCGACTAAGCTACTGAGTTTAATCAAACGGGCATTTCTGCGCACCGCAGCACCGCATGCCATTAATAAGCACCTTACCGACAGCCAGTGGCAATTAAGTCAAGCCGACCAACCACTGAGCATCAGCGAGCAAGCACAATTAGCCGCTGACATTTTAACCGCCATGGGCTTACAGCATAATTTGGCGCCCACTGTATTGCTGTTTGGACATGGCAGCGACAGTTGCAATAACCCACATGCTGCTGCCTTAGATTGCGGCGCCTGTGGCGGCCAAACCGGTGAAGTCAACGTCAAAGTGTTAGCGCAAATGCTGAACGATGCGGCAGTACGTACCGCTTTAGCGTCTGAGCAGAATATTGACATCCCTGCTGACACCCAGTTTTATGCCGCGATGCACCATACTACCTCAGACGAGCTGGAAGTATACCGTGCGCCTGAGCAAGCACATTGGCTGCCATGGCTAGCCAAGGCAACTCAACAAGCCCGGCAACAGCGCGCGCCGCAATTTGGATTGAATGGTCAAAGCGATCAGGCGCTAGCGCGCTTTTTCAAACTGCGCACCCGTGACTGGGCACAAGTTCGCCCTGAATGGGGCTTAGCCAATAATGCCGCTTTTATCGTGGCACCACGCAGCCTCACCAAGAACCTCGATTTACAAGGTCGCTGCTTTTTGCATGATTACGATGCGGCACAGGACAGCAATTTTAGTTTATTGCATACCATTATGACGGCACCGATGGTGGTGACTAACTGGATTAACTTACAATATTACGCCTCAGTGGTTGCTCCAGAAAAATACGGCAGCGGTAACAAGTTATTGCATAATGTTGTGGCAGGCCATGTTGGTGTTTTTGAAGGTAACGGCGGTGACTTACGCACTGGCTTAGCCTGGCAATCAGTGCATGATGGTAAAAAATTGATGCACCAACCGGTTCGCTTAAGTGTAGTAATCGCTGCGCCAAAAGACGCCATCGCCAATATTATCCAGAGCGCTCCCGATGTGGCAGCCTTGGTCAATCAGCAATGGTTGTGGCTTTATCAACTGGACAAAGACGGCAGCGTGCACCAGTGGCAGCAGCAAGGCTGGCAAGAGACCCCGCTATGAGTGAAACCGTTGCCATAGCCACATTGCACGGTAAAGGGGCAATTATCCGCCCCATACTGGCCGAACTGGGCTGGCAGGTGCAAGAGCTAAACAGTTTTGATACAGATAGCTTAGGCACCTTTGCCAACGAGCGGGCACGCTTTATGTCACCGGTTGAATGCACCCTACGCAAAGCCGCTATTGCTGCCGATCTCAGTGGTTGCGCTATCGGTCTTGGCAGCGAAGGCAGTTTTTCCGCTGGCCCCTTTGGCCTAGGTACCTTTAACCAAGAACTGATTAGCGCGGTAAACATTGAGGCAGGCTGGGTTGTTACCGGGCGATTTTATGGCCCAAGTGCTGTGCAGCAGTGGACGATATCGGATCACACCGCACTACAGCAGGCGCTAAAACAGCTGCCTGCCGATCAACGTTTGTTGATCCAACAACAGCAACAGATCAGTAAAGGCTTAACATTGGCAGAAGCAGAACAACAAGCCAGACTGCTGTTAGCCAACGACGCGCTACAACTTAGTTATGATTTGCGTGCGCATTGTTGCCCAGAGCGCCAGCAACATATTGCCCATGCAGCCCGCGACTTGCTGCAGCGCTTAAAGCAACATTGCCCTGTGTGTGCCACCCCCGGTTTTTGGCCAGATCACGCCTTACCGGGTTTGCCATGCGAAGACTGTGGTGCCCCTAGCAGCTTAACGCGGCTGCGACGAGCCAGCTGCCAACGCTGTCAGCATACCGAAAGCTACCCGGTCGCAAAATCGTTTGCTGCCGCTCAATATTGTCAGATATGTAACCCATGAACACACTACGATTAAACGCCCAACAGGGCCAAGATATTGCCACCGCCGCTGATTTATTACAACAGGGTAAGTTAGTGGCCGTGCCAACAGAAACCGTCTATGGTTTAGCCGCCGATGCCAGTAACCCTAGCGCGGTAGCTGGCATTTTTACTGCCAAGGGCCGCCCAGCCAATCACCCGTTAATTGTGCATCTGCATGCGAAAACAGCACTAGGTGAGTGGGCAAAAGATATTCCCGCGGCTGCCTGGCAGCTGGCCGAGGCTTTTTGGCCAGGGCCATTAACCCTGTTATTGCCCAAAGCCGATCACGTTAGCCCAGTGATTACCGGTGGCCTAAATAGTATTGGTCTGCGAATGCCGGCACACCCGGCCTTGTTACAAGTATTGCAACTAAACCAACTGGCCGTTGCAGCGCCTTCGGCTAACCGTTATAAAAAGCTGAGCCCGACCAGTGCCGAGCAAGTACTTGCCGGGTTAAATGGCCGTATTGATGCGGTATTGGATGGCGGTGAATGTGAGCATGGTGTGGAGTCAACCATTGTCGATTTAACCGGCGAGCAAATCCGCATTGTGCGCGCAGGCCCCATCACGGCCTCGCAACTGCAAGCTGTACTTAAAACAACTGTACTGCAACCGCAGCAACATCAGATGCAAGTGCCCGGCAATGTTGATGCGCATTATCAACCGAATACGCCACTGCGCTGCTTAGATAGCGCACAACTGCATGCGTTGTTGTTAGAACAGCCAAGCAATATTGCGGTGCTGCATCTCAACGCTTTACCGACAGCACAAGCAGGAATTATCTGCAAACAGATGCCAACCGACGCTGCCGGCTACGCCAGCCAGCTCTATCGCCAGTTATACCAAGCCGATAAGCTAGGCGTAAGCGCGATCTGGTGTGAACTGCCGCCGCAAGGTGAAGCCTGGCTTGCTGTGCATGATCGCTTACGCCGGGCGCAGTTTATTGAGCGCTCATAGCGTCAACACCCTACTAACCTAAACAAAAACCCCGCAATAGCGGGGTGCCATTCAGTTTAACCTTTAGCATGACGCAGTTTGCTCACATCAACACGCCATGAATCATCCCTGAGGCTCGATTCCGGCCATCCATGGCCTTCAACGGTTGATTTAGAGCAAACAGGTCATGCTTAACTGACTTGCATTGCGCAATTGCGGGGTTTTGTTTAAGGCTTTGATTTTATGTAATTTATTGGCAATACATTACAAAGCTACATCTTTAGTGAAAGTCAAAACGGTTATCTGCAACAAAAAAATACAAACTAGGTGCAGTACAGTTGCAAAAACCTTTTCATATTAAGCCTTTAATCATACCGAACCTGCTTGTGATTTCAACTTTTTTAAAAGAATTTGTTTATTTTATACCATTTTTTGCTCTTTACAGGACATATTGCACTCACTTTTCAACATTTCTGCTAATGCAGTCTTTCTGGTATCAGTCGCCCCTTTTCTATCGACAGCGTAGACGAAATCAATTTCTCTGCCAATGATATGAACCGTGCTTTCTGCTCGCGTAATAGCTGTATATAGCCAACTCCTGTCAAGTAACCAGCCACGCTCCAAAATTACAATTATGTTTTTAGCCTGCGACCCTTGCAACTTGTGCAGTGTTAGACAATAGGCAAGATCAAGGTACCCAAACAACTCCCAGTCAACGTTCAATGAACGTCGATATCCGTTCTCATCAAGATCGTCAAGTTCGATCGTGCAGGCAAATTCTTCGTTGGGACAAACCGCTGTTACAACCCCGAGCATTCCATTTTGAACATCATCCGTATACCGGGTTAACGTGATGACAACCGGATCGCCTTTTCTGAACGTGTAATTACCAGCATTCACAGGCATGTCGGTTAAATCCAACAATTCACCATCTGGATTGACCGAAGCCTGTAGTTTTTCATTCAAGGTTCGAACAGTTGCGTTAGTCGCCGCGATTATCATTGCGCTGTCATAATTTGTATAAGCGGCAACTGCATCTTCTATGAGATTATTCACAGGTTCCTGAAACAGTATGTCTCGTGTAGTTAGAGCGGCAGGCAGTTGTCCATTACGGATTGCTAGCGAGTATGCCGGAACCGAACTGGTTGCCGCCTGCCGTCGCACTACGTCAAGGCCTACATGATTTATCACACCACTTTTGATGACATCATTCAGTACGAATCCCGCGTTGATTGGCGGTAACTGATGCGGGTCTCCAATTAAGATTATCCGTGTTCTATTTGAAAATAGCGTCACCAAGCGCCACATCGTGTAGGCATCCAGCATGGATGCTTCATCAACCATAAGAACGCAGTTAGTGTCATTGATATGCTTTTCCTTTAGCAGTCGCGCTATTGTGCTGGTTTTGATACCGATAGATTGCTGGAATCTGCGAGCGGCCTTGCCAGAGAGGGCAACTGGATAAATGGTAAAGCCTAACCGTCGATAGGCATCAACAATAATTCGGGTCGTTGTCGTTTTGCCAGTCCCAGCTCCGCCACTTAGCGCAAAAATGTGGCTTAATAACGCCATCCTGACTGCTTTTTCTTGGGCTTTTTCCAGCACCCAACCATCCGGCATGGCTGCATTATACGCGTCTTCCAAATCTGCCAACCAATATCGCTTTATGGCGCTGAGTGAATGAAACCGTTTGGCTATTGTCTTTTCAAATATGTAGTTGCCGCTAACAAAATAGTTATCGGCCTGTCTAGTGAATCCAATGATATCACCTGTGAGTTGACTCGCCTTCTCTGTGAGTTGATGATCGTTGTTAAGAAGCTTGCTTACCGTCGGTTTAATATCTGCCCAACTAGCAACAGTGTGGCCCTTATCAGCCCACTGTCTCAAAGCATATTCGACAATAGCCGATAACCTAATATCACTGCATTCACTGACCGAAAAATGCTTTTGAGCAACCATGTCGACCTTTTGAAATCGCATACCTAATGAGAACAGGCGGTACGGATTTTCTTTCAAAAAGGTGATCGCATCTTTATTCGCGAATCTGAATAGTTGCCGCTGAATAGGCTCTTCAATCTCCCATTCGACAAGCTGGCTGGCATACTTTAAGTTTCTGTAAGATTCAAACCCCATATACAAGTCCGATACAACCTCCTCCCTTATCAGAACTATCTTGATCGCTTCGAAGTTGGTTATTGTCTTATCATGCTTGTAAGGCGTATCTGGTTTCTCGCAAAGCATTGTAAATATGTCACTGCGAAATGCATCCCACAACAACTGAGCCTTGACTTTGCCTATGCCACGAAACTTTTTCTCTGCACTCAAAAATGCTACAAAACCCGAACCATTGTCAGGCATGACACATTTCAGTTTTGGCTCCATGAATCGCCACACGTTTACGTACACACCAGGACTAACCTCCTGTTGACGGACGGCATAATTTAATTCTTTGGTGATTTCCCATTGCTGACCAACTTTAGGCTCGCAGTTTAGTTTGTTTTGAGTCGTAAGAATGATTATCCGGTGAGCACCGGCACGATGGTTCAAAAATACTGCCCCTAACTGAACATTGTCAGGACTGTATCTGTAGATCTGCGTTAATCTAACCAAAAAGGCATCAGTGCTCATTTCCAAAGACCCATTTCCTCTAACACTTCCTTGAACTCAGACAGCTTTGCAACTTCAGCAGATAGTTTTGCATTTTCTGCCTGCAAACGACGATTGGCACGCTTTAAATCTCTTACCTTGGCAGAGTCTTTTATATCTTCATCATTTTCAGAGGGCAGGGTTACATCCACTTCTTCTTTTTTCAGTCGAGGGATTCTGTTGTGGTAAACACCCATCTGGGTCAACTCGAATTTCAGGTTCTCCAACATTTCGTGTAATAGTGGATTGCGTTTTGCTTTAAATGCATCTGAGCCAAAACCTAACTCGACAGCTATTTTTTTGGGGCTCAGTTTATCCGCATAAAAATAGTCTACCCAGTTTGGAGATTCTTTCGCTTTCATTTCAGCGATCCATCCTGCAAACAACTCCCTGTTCTTCTCTCCGGCCTCCTTAGACATCATCGGTCTCCTCAACAATACGCTTGATCGTTGTTCGGCTAACGCCATACTCCTTTGAAAGTTGGTTTTTTGACTTTTTCTTCGATTGTATTAACCGTCGAATTTTCACTCTGTCGGCATCAGGGATCGTCTTTGGTCTGCCCATGTGCTTGCCTTGAGCAATGGCGCGTTCGCGACCTTCGGTGGTGTTCTTGATAATCAGACTTTTGTTTAGCTCAGCAAAAACAGCGATTACATGAAGCACAGCCTTACCAAACGGCGAATCATCAGCACTGTTAATGACGCCATCCAGCGTCGTTAGCGCTGCGCTTTTGGAGTGAATGCCATCGATGGCGGTCATTATTCCTTTTAAGCTTCTACCTAAACGATCAAGCTTTGTAACGCATACCACATCACCCTCCAGAATATACTCGAGCAATTCATCTAGCTTTTTTGCATTCTCGAAAGAGCTACCGCTTTGCTTACCTGAAAATATCTTCTGGCACCCGTAGCGTTCTAATGCATCAATCTGAGCCTCAAGGTTTTGTTCCTGCGTGCTTACCCGTGCGTAACCTATTAGTGCCATCTAACCAACCATGCATGTACTTATGTTATACCTTTAGTTCACACACTAATTCGGACGAACTTATGTTGCAATTATTTTTTATGTTCATGAACTAATTAAACACTTCATAAATAGTTCGCCTTTTAAAGCGCCGAGTCCATCAGCAGTATCCATTCATCCCTGTATTTTTGCTCAGCACTCATGTCACCCATGCGTGCGACTTATTCCAACAAGTTGGATTATTGCAATATTTGTTACAGCTATTTGCAATAGCATGTTAGCAGAAGGATCAATTTGTGGACCAAGAGAAGTAGAAGTTCAGTTCTTTTTTGGCAAGGAAGATCAACTAAGAAAATGGTTACTGTACTCGGCTCACATGAGTGAGCTAGAAGATTGAGATTTGAGTCAACATAAGATAAGTATATTTAACTCAATTTATTCTGCCTTATTAATCCCGCTTCGGATCTGCTCCAGCAATTTTTCCTGATCAGACTCCGGCAAACTCCCAAAAATCTTCACTATCTCAGCTAACTTATCCGATGAGCAGAAAAAATAGGCTACTGGAACATCAAGTTCTTTTGCGATTTTCTCCAAAGTCTCGAAATCAGGGACTCTGCTACCTTGCTCATATTGGTTCATACGTGAGCTGGCTGTCGTTCCGAAACCAAGTATATGGCCCAGCTTACGTTGAGAAAGTTCTTTAGCGATTCGAGCCTCTTTGAGGCGTTTGGGGAATGGGTTGTTCGACACAAATAATGCATTTTTTAGTCTCTGGATAGCGGCGATTGTGGGTTATTTTCTCCAATTATGTAATACTAACGTTTTGTGAGATGCCTGAGAAGAAAAAACATTCCAATTAGGAAACACCCACTATAAAACCGGAGTTAGCCATGCCCAGAGAGTACAGCGTTAGTGAAGACGTGCTGAAAATCATTTCAACGTTTTTTGTCGATGGTTGCTATGTGTTCCAAGTTGTTGAAAAATTCATGGAAATGCATCCTGAGCTCACAATTAAACAAGCAAGAGTCAAAGCTGATAAATCCATGCGTTTTTTGGAAAGAAAAGGACTTTTGTGGTTATTTGCATTTAACTTACCATGTAAATGCAATTCCTCTTTACCACTTGTTGCATATTTGTCTTACCACTAATTGCAGTAATTTACCATTATCACTATTTAGTGATTGATGATCATTTTGACAACTACTGTGATTGCTAATGTAAGAGTGACTTAGATCTTATTTTGTTAGGATGAGAGTTTGGTAAAGCTTTAATCTACTAATGGCTTATTTTGACTACTGCGTATTTGTTCCAGCAATTTCTCCTGATCAGACTCTGGTAAATTCCCAAAAATCTTCACTAGCTCTGCTAACTTATCCGATGAGCAGAAAAAATAGGCTACTGGAACATCAAGTTCTTTTGCGATTTTCTCCAAAGTCTCGAAATCAGGGACTCTGCTACCTTGCTCATATTGGTTCATACGTGAGCTGGCTGTCGTTCCGAAACCAAGTATATGGCCCAGCTTACGTTGAGAAAGTTCTTTAGCGATTCGAGCCTCTTTGAGGCGTTTGGGGAATGGGTTGTTCGACACAAATAATGCATTTTTTTAGTCTCTGGATAGTGGCGATTGTGGGTTATTTTCTCCAATTATGTAATACTAACGTTTTGTGAGATACCTGAGAAGAAAAAAGATTCCACTTAGGAAACAACCACTTTAAAACCGGAGTTAGCTATGCCAAGAGCGTACAGCGTTAGTGAAGATGTGCAAAAAATAATTTCAGAGTTTTTTAAGGATGGATGCTACGTATACCAAGTTGTTGAAAAATTCATGGAAATGCATCCTGAGCTCACGGTTAAACAGGCAAGAGTTAAATCTGATAAATCCATGCGTTTTTTGGAACGAAAAGGTGTTTTGCAGTCAAAGCTCGATGAGGGTGGTACCCGCAGGTACGAGCTTGCACAAGCCCAAGGGTCTGAAACGCAAAGCAAAAACAACACTTCAGAAAAAGCTATTCAAAAACTGAGAGAACAATGTAAGACACTTGAAGCTGAAGCTCGCGCCGCGCACTTAGAGTGGGAGTATTTGATAAAGCTGAAAAAAAATCCTGAAATCAGTGTCATTAGTGATATTAGAGATATTACAGAGGTGCTGTGTAAAGAGGCCGAGCAGAATACGCTGTTATTAACTGCACAATATTCAGCATTAGAAAAAGTACTTAATAGGTTGAATGTATGCGTCTGAGAAACTGGCAGGCAGATTTTGTTCAGAAAACTATAAACGCTTTTAAACAAGGCCAACGTACTTATTTACTGTCTGCGGCACCTGGTGGAGGTAAAAGTGTAGCGTGCGCAGAGTTAGGCGCCAGAATGCACGATGAAGAAATGATGATAGATCTAATTTTATGTCTGTCTCCCTCGTCTGAAGTGCGCGATGGCATTTACAGAACCTGCAATCAACGTATGCCGACGCTTTTTCATAATGGCCTGGGCTCAATCGGGGAGTCAATGACCTATCAAAAACTGCTAACGCTAAAAGAAGAGTATTTAGAGCCAGCAAAGAAAAAGAGAGTTTTAGTCATCTGTGACGAAATCCACCATTGCGCCGGCGGTTTGGATGCTATCCCTAACGCATGGGGAAATAAGATTTTAAAACTTATATTTGAACTGGCTGATTATACGCTATTAATGTCAGGGACCCCCTGGAGGACAGATAATCTTCCAATAGCTCTTGCTGACTACTGTCATGCTGACGAGCTAGTTATCAACTATCAATATACTCTCGCTCAGGCTGTGGCTGATGGGGTATGCCGACAACCTGTCATCACATTAATTGACAATGATGCCTGTAAAATAAACCAAAAATGTTTTAAATCTATTAATGAGGCGTTGAGCAAAACTGAGTTAATGTATCAACAGATCCTCGAAAATGAGGATGCCTTAAATTTCATTCTAAAATTGTCTGTGAACAAACTATTGTCGCTAAGGTTACTGACACCAGATGCTGGTGGTCTGGTTGTTGCGCATTCTGTTGAACATGCCAGAAAACTCAAGAAGATTTTGGAGACAAATTTTAATCAAACAGCTGTGATTGTTACCTACAAAGAAAAAAATCCACAAGCAATTATTGATAAATTCCGACATGGTTTAACGCATTGGATTGTCAGTGTTGGAATGATTGCAGAAGGTACAGACATTCCTCGGCTTCAGGTGTGCTGCCATTTAACAACTGTGCGGACAGAACTCTATTTCCGTCAAATTTTGGGACGAATTTTAAGGGTTCGTGATAGTGATATATATTCACAGGGGTTTTTGTACACTTTTGCCGAAGCTCAGCTCAAAATGTTTGCAAATCGCATTCAAGATGAGATGCCAAACAGAGGTGTTCTTCGTTCCATCGAGCAGCAACCAAATGAATTGCAACAACATCATACCCAAACAAAAAATGCCACCAATGGAGGCAACTTGAATAATTACCCCTTGTCTTCAGGCCGATTTGTGCAAACTGACCTTATAGGTTTTGAAGACGCATTTTATTCACTGGAGTTTGCTGGAACCTTCCGTGAACAGGTCATTAAAACCTTTGCGAAACAGTTGCTTGGGTAGTTCAGTAAATCAACTTACTTAAGAATGTATTTGGTCAAGATAAGGACAAGCGGACTCCTGATCGATAAATGAATTCAACAAAAAAATTTACCTGCAATTACCAGCTTTTCTAAACCCTGCAGCTATCGCTTCCTGCTCGGTTTTAAACTCGATGGTGTTTGCCGGTGAGATTTGTTGGTATCCCGGGCAGCCTGCAGGGAGATGGTAAACCTTGCTGTTTTTGTTGGCCTTAATCGGCAGGGAGCTTGGCGCACTTGGTGTTTGCTGTGTTTGCTTTGAAGGTAGCTGGGTCACCAAACCCTCAGCGCGGTTTTTATGCCCAAGAGACCAGGTGCGCTCACCGGTTACAAAGGGATTTGAATGCCCCATGCGTTTTGCAATGCGTTTATCTCGCTCTCGCTCCCATTCTGTCACGGGAAACTGCTTATCCCATGCCATCAAAAGCTGCTGTTGTTGGCGAGACATATTGAGGTCATACCGGTCGTGCATGTAGAAGTAAGTTCGTGCAATCTGGCCTTTAATGGCATCGCGTGGCTCTACTGCTCTTGCGCTAAAATCAATTTTAACCGGACACTGACCATGCTGTGGCTTGGCTTGAGTAAGCATGGTGAAATTGAAATTGGAGCGGTCGGCATTGACTTCGCCTATAGCTGGGGTGAGGTTATGTAAATCGGCTTCCATGGCATTGAAGACAGGGTCTGTGTCATTGCAGTTTTTACGCCCACCATTCTGCCAGCATTGTCTGGCACGGCCAAAGTTCGAGGCGGGCACCACATGCTCCCACTCAATACGCTCGGCCCGAGTCTGCTGCGCCCGAACTTGATAGCCACAGCTCTTTAAATCAATGCGCCCACCCGAGCGGCCGACCCATTCCCAGTTACAACCACAGTAAAAATCCCCCTGACGGTTTCGGTCATGGTAGATAAATTGCCGCGCTTCAATTTTAGCGCGGTCAAATGTGGCAGGAGCGGCCAGTAGCGAGGCAGAAAAGACGAGCGCAGCGAAGAGAAAAAACCGTAATAACATCAGCATAATCCATTAATTAAAAGCAGGTTAATAGTACCCAATTTTATCAAGTTGGTCACCATACCAGCTTAAGTAGGATTTGTAGTTTTTAAAGGGCGTTTCAAGCGTATTGATAGTAACGTTATCAAGACTGACAATAGCCACGCTAATGCCATCCTTGGTACGTGTGACCTTGGGCAAGGTAAGCAGGCCCCTCCCTACAGCATGCCATTGCCTTAATAGTGCTCTAAACGTATCTTCATTGATAATGCGTAGCTCCATAATTGCTCCTTGTTGAACAGACGATTAATGAAATGTAGCATTTATTGGTGCACTTTCAATATAAACATGCATTTCATCGCAGCCGCGCTTTTCAAACGCTCGCCATTCGCTATACTGTATAAATATACATATATTGGTGCGTGTTATGTCTGTCGAAATACTTGGAAAGGCGCAATTAAATCAGCCTATCTTTTTACCGCTCTATGGCCACCAAATCTCAGCGGGTTTTCCATCCCCTGCTCAGGACTACATTGAGCAAACGCTCGATTTAAACGAGCTTTGTATCCGTCATCCTGCTGCGACCTTTCTAGTCAGAGTCAGCGGTGACTCCATGAAAGATAAAGGCATATTAGATGGTGATGTCTTAGTAGTAGACCGGTCTGAAACTGCCGTGCATGGCAGTGTGATTGTGGCATCACTAAATCGTGAGTTTACCGTCAAGGAGCTGTGCTTAAAGCCGATTAAGCAGTTGTTGCCGCACAACAAGGCATACAAACCCATTTTGCTGACAGAGCAAGACGAGTTTGAAGTCTTTGGTGTCGTCGTCAGTGTGGTGCGAAGAATGACACGATGAAACCTGTTTTTGCTTTAGTCGATTGCAATAACTTTTATGCCAGCTGTGAAACTCTTTTTCGCCCTGACCTAAGAGGGCGGCCGATTGTGGTGCTATCCAACAATGATGGCTGTGTGGTGGCTCGCTCTAAAGAAGCCAAAGCACTTGGCATTAAAATGGGTGTGCCTGCATTTGAGTTAAAGCACCTACTAGAAAAGCAACAACTGCTCGCCTTTTCATCCAACTATGCGCTGTATGCCGATATTTCAGCCAGAGTCATGTCCACGCTTGAAATGTTAGCGCCGGCGGTTGAGGTCTATTCCATTGATGAAGCGTTTCTCGATTTGACTGGCGTGTCACATTGCATGGATTTGACGGCATTTGGGCAATCTGTGCGAAATACTATCCAGCAAAATATCGGCATCACGGTTTGTGTTGGCATTGCGCCCACCAAAACCTTGGCCAAGTTAGCCAATTACGCCGCAAAAAAATGGCATAAGTCTGGTGGCGTGGTCGATTTAACGGATAAAGCCCGCCAACGCAAACTGATGGCACTGTTACCTGTCGGCGAAGTGTGGGGGATTGGCAGTAAACTCTCAGCAAGGCTTAATAAACTTGGCATTCACACTGCCCTGGATTTGGCTGATGCCAGCCCCTCATTTATCAAGCAGCAATGCTCTGTGGTCGAATCGCGCATTGTGGCAGAGCTTAATGGCAAATCGTGCCTGACGTTAGAGCACGTCACTCCCACCAAAAAGCAAATTATCAGCTCCCGCGCCTTTGGCGAGCGCATCACCTCAAAAGATTTGATGCACGAAGCAATAGCCGAATACATCAGCAGAGCCTGTCAGAAACTGCGTAAAGAAAAGCAACAAGCCAAGCAATTAACGGTGTTTATACGTACCAGTCCGTTTAGCGACCGGCAACGAGACCCATACTATGCCAATAGCATCACCACGGCCTTGACTCATCCCTCGGCTGACACGCGGGATTTTTTGTCAGTAGCAACGAAGCTGCTCGATAAAATCTGGAAAGACGGATACCGCTACGCCAAGGCCGGTGTCATGCTTGCTGATTTTTATGATGAAGGCGTATATCAAGTTGATTTATTTGAGCCTGCGCCTCCTGCCTATCAGAGCAAAGCGCTGATGACGGTGATTGATACCATCAATGTCAAAACGGGCAGCAAGGTCTGGTTTGCAAGCCAAGGCGCATCACAGGCATGGAGTATGAAGCGTGCGATGTTATCGCCGCAATACACAACGAAATGGACGGATTTACCGGTAGCCAAGTAAGTTCTATAAAATCACACATAATTGATTTAAGGCATAATTGCGCATAGTATTTCGGTTGAGGGTCCTGGCATATCACTGCAACCTGCAGACCACCAGGAACATGGGAATGGCCGGTCGATTTGATTGGCCTTTTTCTTTATCAAACTATGCCTACCGAGCTAATCAAAGCAAGACGCTTGTTCTTTTTTTACATAAGGGATGCCATGAGTTATACCGTTGAAATTACCAAGGACAACCTTATCCCAATTCCTGATACGCTCTGTGCTGAGCTAGGATTTACCGTTGGGGATATACTGGTTTGTGCGATGGATAAAGATCGTGCTGAAATCAGCATGAAAAAGCATAGCGACCAAACACTAACTGACGAACAGATCTCTGCTGCAGGAAATTTAACGCGTTTGGTAAGCATTGAAGCTGCCAAGTGATTGCGGATGCAAGGCACTCCCTGTGAGTATTATTAGGTAACTAGATGACAATCAACACAGCTATAAAAAACGATCAAGAATATGAAGCTGCATTAGAAGCCATTGAGCAACTGCTTGAAGCTGAGCCTGGCACGCCTAATGGTGAAAAGTTTGAGGAGTTGGCCAAAATGATCACAGAGTATGATGATATTCATCACAAACTCAACGAGTAATAAGGTGCCAATTTGCTCTGTGAATCTTCACTAAGTGCCAATTGCAGACATTTCACTATACAGTTATTAAAGTCTGCTTTTAGGTGTTAGCAGAACGCACGCCTAAACGGCGAGCAACTTGTTGCGAGTCCAGCGGCCGTAGGCCGCGTTGTTTAAGGCGTTTGTTATAGCGCGAATTTACCAATAAACCCTATAACAACTATCAACATACCAATAAAAAAAATCTTTTGTGAGATTTTATCCATTTGGGTTTGCTTTCTTAATTTGTTTGAAAAGACAAGCTCAGGAATTAATGCGAAAGATAAAAGCACCAATGCAGCACCGAAACTTGAAACATTGCCGAAAGACACTGCTCTATGCTCAGAAACACTTAGCGCTATACCTATAAAAACTATTGCAGCAAACAAAAATAATACACTAGAAAAAATTTTATGCTTCAGTTTGGTGCCAAACATGAATATCCCTTGAAAAGCTATAACGCAAAGCACAGGGGCGACGAGCCGCGCAGCGGGTTGGCGTCCCAGCGGCCAAAGGCCGCGACTGCTGCGCATTGTTAGGTGTTTGTCTTGCCGAAGCATAATATAAAAAAGGTTAATATAGACCACGTACTTATTAATACAATCAAGATACCCCATTCATCTAAAGCCAACTTATTTATAAGAAAAACATTTAAGCTAGCGGCAAACATAACGACGATAACTCCCCACTCACCCAAAGATTTGAAGTTCTTATTGGTTTTACGCTCTAACCATCGCCCAAGACTCAGCAATATAAGCCCGATAACAATTGATGAAATAACCGGTGCTAAATATTCCATGCTCTAGATCACCTAACGCCCGCCTAAACGGCGAGCAACTTGTTGCGAGTCCAGCGGCCGTAGGCCGCGATGTTTAAGGCAATAACATGGACTCCCCCTCACTATCCGGCATCGTTGTGCCACACTGAGAGTGTCAAAACAAACAGTCACAAGTGAGGAGAAGTCGCATGGAACAGTCTATACGTTGTGGGGTCGATATTGCAAAGCTCGTGTTTCAAATTCATGGCGTTAATGCTAAATCAAGTGAAACCACCGTGGTTAAAAAGTTAGCCAGAGGCGAAATGCTGCGCTATTTTGCCAATAAACCACCGATGCTTATCGGCATTGAAGCCTGCGGTGGTGCGCATTATTGGGCGCGTGAGATGACCAAACTCGGCCATACCGTAAAGCTGATGACGCCGCAGTATGTGGCACCTTACCGGCGCGGCGGTAAAAACGATGCCAATGATGCCGAAGCCATTTGTGAAGCGTTAGCCAGACCGAATATGCGCTTTGTTGCGGTTAAATCCGAATCACAACAAGCGGTATTAGTCATGCACCGCATGCGTGACCAATGGGTACGTGAACGCACCTCACTGATGAATCAAATTCGCAGCTACCTGCACGAGTTCGGCATTGTGATTAATCAGGGCCGCGCAGCACTGGCCAGGACGTTGCCTTTGGTGGCTGAATCAGAAACCTTACCGCTGCTGTTTCGCCAGAGTATGGCTGATTTAGCGGACAAGTTAGCTGATTTAGAAACGCGCATTAATTCGTTAAACAAACGGATTGAAGCCTGGAGCAAGCAAGATACCACCGCAAAAGCTTTACTTGAGCTCTGTGGTGTCGGTAGCGTTACCGCCAGTGCCGCTGTGGCAACCGCAGGTGATGTCTCCGTATTTAAAAACGGCAGACAATTCGCCGCTTGGCTCGGTTTAGTGCCTAAACAGAACTCATCCGGTGGTAAAACGCAACTCGGTGCCATTACTAAACGCGGTGACCGCTATTTGCGAACATTACTGGTTCAAGGTGCCAGAACGGTAATGTTAGCAGCCAGCAGAGCCCAAAAATCCACGCAAACAACACCCATGTTCGAGTGGATTTATAAGCTACAAGAGCGGCGGCCAAACAATGTTGTCGCGGTCGCTATCGCCGCAAAACAAGCCAGAATGCTCTGGGCAATCATGGCAAAGCAGCAACGGCAAGATGCTTTAGGTTTAGCAATATGATGTAGCAGAAACATAGTAGTAAAAACAGTAAGTTAACGACAACTCTCAACCAAAGAATTGCACTACAAAGTGGATAAATAAAGCGGCAACGACCGTGCACAGGAAGGGCCTGATAACAATCCCGGTATTCATTACCGTTGATGCGATGAGGCACCTGTGCGCGAAAGTTATCAGGGCTGGAGCATGGTAAAACCATGAAACTCACGAGCCGAATAGACGTATGCAGTCATTCACCGCCAAATTTGATCACTTTGTGCTTGCAATAGAGGGGGAGTCCATAGACGGATTGTTAGGCTACGTCTTCCAGAAGCCAATAATTAAGCCAGCCAACCCAGCTAATACAAAAAAAGTTTGTAAAACTAATATGTCCCATCGACGCGTTGGCAAAGTATGGGCTGGATATGTTACTGCCCAATTTTTAAAATTGGCATATTTCTCAAGAAGTTCCGGTGTAATGATTATTCTACTCACGCGCCGATTAGGCGGAGGAAATATAAAAGCCAAAGGGCTAGAAACCTCTTCACAACAGTGAAAATACCATAAGTAATTATCTAGATTCACGCCGAACTCTTTTGAGTAGGCAGCCATTAAATCATCAAAATCATCACCATACACACCAAAATCTTCGCAAATATCCGAGTCTGGCCTTAGTTTTGCAGCCTTTATTCCACACTCTTTTTCTATCAGATTGTATATGTCGTCGATGGTTACCATTAGTAGCCTAACGCCCCGCGCATGCGCGCGAACGTGTGAGCGTCGCAGGGGCCGTAGGCCCCGAATGACGCGGATTGTTATGTGGCGATGCTGTCATAGGTTGGCCCGATAGCAAATTGAGCTTCACTTAACCGTAACACCACTTCTGATTTTGTATTTTCACCTTTCACATAATCGAATGGTGGAGCCTGAACAAAATAGCCATTCTGCAAAGTACCAAAAGAATGCAAAACAAAATTGGATTGCACGTGTATCGAGCAACTAGGCAACAAATGCGGCAGTGATACACTGGAGCTTGAGCCATTGCAATCGGCTCCAGAGCCATAAATATCGAGCAATCCTGAAATACATTCTGCTTCTTGAAGTCTTGACTCAACAATTACTTCCCAATTTGCCTGAAGCCAATCGCTCAATAAATCTTCGGAAAGCAACTCTTCCATTTTCTGATAATTAAGCAGAAGAAATTGTCTAAAATCTTCTAAAGTATCTTCAAGTTTCACTTCTGAATCCTAGCCACATAACGCCCCGCGCATGCGCGCGAACTTGTGAGCGTCGCAGGGGCCGCAGGCCCCGAATGACGCAATAACATGGACTCCCCCTCACTATCCGGCATCGTTGTGCCACACTGAGAGTGTCAAAACAAACAGTCACAAGTGAGGAGAAGTCGCATGGAACAGTCTATACGTTGTGGGGTCGATATTGCAAAGCTCGTGTTTCAAATTCATGGCGTTAATGCTAAATCAAGTGAAACCACCGTGGTTAAAAAGTTAGCCAGAGGCGAAATGCTGCGCTATTTTGCCAATAAACCACCGATGCTTATCGGCATTGAAGCCTGCGGTGGTGCGCATTATTGGGCGCGTGAGATGACCAAACTCGGCCATACCGTAAAGCTGATGACGCCGCAGTATGTGGCACCTTACCGGCGCGGCGGTAAAAACGATGCCAATGATGCCGAAGCCATTTGTGAAGCGTTAGCCAGACCGAATATGCGCTTTGTTGCGGTTAAATCCGAATCACAACAAGCGGTATTAGTCATGCACCGCATGCGTGACCAATGGGTACGTGAACGCACCTCACTGATGAATCAAATTCGCAGCTACCTGCACGAGTTCGGCATTGTGATTAATCAGGGCCGCGCAGCACTGGCCAGGACGTTGCCTTTGGTGGCTGAATCAGAAACCTTACCGCTGCTGTTTCGCCAGAGTATGGCTGATTTAGCGGACAAGTTAGCTGATTTAGAAACGCGCATTAATTCGTTAAACAAACGGATTGAAGCCTGGAGCAAGCAAGATACCACCGCAAAAGCTTTACTTGAGCTCTGTGGTGTCGGTAGCGTTACCGCCAGTGCCGCTGTGGCAACCGCAGGTGATGTCTCCGTATTTAAAAACGGCAGACAATTCGCCGCTTGGCTCGGTTTAGTGCCTAAACAGAACTCATCCGGTGGTAAAACGCAACTCGGTGCCATTACTAAACGCGGTGACCGCTATTTGCGAACATTACTGGTTCAAGGTGCCAGAACGGTAATGTTAGCAGCCAGCAGAGCCCAAAAATCCACGCAAACAACACCCATGTTCGAGTGGATTTATAAGCTACAAGAGCGGCGGCCAAACAATGTTGTCGCGGTCGCTATCGCCGCAAAACAAGCCAGAATGCTCTGGGCAATCATGGCAAAGCAGCAACGGCAAGATGCTTTAGGTTTAGCAATATGATGTAGCAGAAACATAGTAGTAAAAACAGTAAGTTAACGACAACTCTCAACCAAAGAATTGCACTACAAAGTGGATAAATAAAGCGGCAACGACCGTGCACAGGAAGGGCCTGATAACAATCCCGGTATTCATTACCGTTGATGCGATGAGGCACCTGTGCGCGAAAGTTATCAGGGCTGGAGCATGGTAAAACCATGAAACTCACGAGCCGAATAGACGTATGCAGTCATTCACCGCCAAATTTGATCACTTTGTGCTTGCAATAGAGGGGGAGTCCATAGAGGATTGTTAGGTGCTTAAGTTGCCACCTTAACATCTACCAAACCGATTGACTCAACCAAAACTACGTAATCGGCACCAAAAATTAAATAAGATTCTAATGATGCGTCAGCACGATATGAATCAAGATGAGCATAAAAACTGCGCCTGTAATTGGCTGAAGACTTCCAAATTGGAGATTCTTTTGCCCCCTTTTCCAGCGATACAAAGTCAACTTCACTAGGCATACCCGGTAGCGGCGACAACTCGTAATTACTTTCTTCAACACAATAGAATGCAATCACATGGCGGAAGAGCACTTCTATTACCTGCGAGTGGAATGCTAGCTTTATAACAACACCACTTGCATCTGTTCGTACATCTACTTCAGGGTACAAACCCAAATTTTCATCAGTTAGAAAATACGGAGAAAACATCTGCGATCACCTAACGCCCGCCACAAACGCGAGCAACTTGTTGCGAGTCGAGCGCCCTAAGGGCGCGTTTTTGATGGCGCTTGTTAGGCATTTACAACACCTGAACTAGTTGCTGCTTGCTTGCCTAAGGCAACACCAAACAAAAGCGCAATAAACATACTCACATAATCAATTTGCCAGCCGCCCAAAAGAGCATCACCAACCAGTAAAAACAGAATACATGATGCAATTAAAGAACTGAGTAAAACGACTATAAGTGCATGTATAAATAAAAACTTTGCCTGATTTTTCACTAGAAAATAAATGATCGTTGCTTCAACAAACATAGAAAGAAAAATAAAGCTCCAGTAAATCCAGCTTGGAATAACTTCACCAGCTGAATCATAGCGCCCCATTACATAGCCCAATGGAACGCCTGAAGCAGTAGAACAGATAAAGTAGATCACTGTGTATTTAGCAATTCGTGCCCAGTTCACTTAACATCCTTTTAAATGCCTAACGCAAAGCACATGGGTGACGACCGCATCGCGGTTGGCATCCCAGCGGCCAAAGGCCGCGACTGCTGCGCATTGTTAGGTGTTTGTCTTGCCGAAGCATAATATAAAAAAGGTTAATATAGACCACGTACTTATTAATACAATCAAGATACCCCATTCATCTAAAGCCAACTTATTTATAAGAAAAACATTTAAGCTAGCGGCAAACATAACGACGATAAATCCCCACTCACCCAAAGATTTGAAGTTCTTATTGGTTTTACGCTCTAACCATCGCCCAAGACTCAGCAATATAAGCCCGACAACAATTGATGAAATAACCGGTGCTAAATATTCCATGCTCTAGATCACCTAACGCCCATTTAAGGGGCTGATAATTGTTTGCTAAAATGTGTAGCGAAGCGAAACCGAGCAAACTGTTAGCAGTCCCGCTTTAAATTCTTGTTAGGTAACGCCTGCCACTAACCTGATTTCTGGTGGTTCTGAACTTACAATTCTTAACCACTTACTCGATGTAGCTACCACATACATTTTGGCTTTATCGCAATGCCAGAAGACCTCTGTGTCACTTTTTAAATGTGACAAAAGTGGTGATTCTTCAATGACACCGATAACACCGTTATCATCACACTTTTCTTTTGACATATCGTAGTCAAACTCTTCACAAACTTGGTGATAGAAAACATGTTCAAAACAGATCCTATAGCGAGGGCTATTTTCGTCAGTAATGATTTCGCGGCAACCATCCAATACTTTTTCGATTCTATCTTCCGTTTCATCACCTGACTTAGGTTTAGCTTGGTAAACTTTATCAGCTAGCTTCGCGCAAGAAACTTCAATTTCTAATGATTCCTCATTAACATCGTAATCGATGGCTTCTAAAAATACGTAAAATGAGCCAACTGTGTCTAAGGGTGATTGCATACTTTATTGAGTTACCTAACGCAAAGCACACTGGTGACAGACCGCGCAGCGGGTTGGCATCCCAGCGACCAGCGGGAGCGAGTGATGCGTATTGTTATGTTTTTTTGAGCAATACATCCACGACCTCTATTGCTTCTTTTAAATTTGCACCTGTGATTTTTCGATAAAGCCTAATGGCTTTTAATCTATGGCCTTCATCTAGCGCCTTACGCACTTCAGAAGGGATAAAAGTGGGGTCATTTAACTCAATACCAGCGAGCTTACTGAGTGCACCTAATGTGATCTCCAAGTAACGAATTCTTTTTTGGTACCGAAGAAATTGCGATAACAGTAGAAAAAAACATACAACCGTCAGTACTGGGACAAGAAAAATATCAAAATATATAGCCAAACCATCCATTAATGCTGTCCAAAACGATTCCAAATAAACAGCCAAGTCATCTACTCCTTAAAATACATAACGCTCAAAGCAGCCGCGCGTTAAGCGTCGGCTGCCTTTGCTTGTTAACTTGCATCTGCGTACCAACCGTCATAATCCTCATCGTCCACTAATTGAAGATTATAACCATAACTAACAATTTCATAATTATCTGAAAGCCTGAACACAGTGTGGCCAAACTTATTCAGTTTTACGGACAGCAAAAACCTCCCTGTGACCTGTTGTTTCTTTTTACACCATAGCATGTGCTTCTGTGTATAAAGAGGCCCTTTGTGGTTAGGGTAGTTTGAACTTGATATTACACTTTTCCCTAGGTGAAATAACTCCCAGCAAGGGTCTATCCAGATATATGGTTTTCCACGACCTGAGTTTTTCCGAGTTTGAATTTTCAGTGAGTTAGTCGCAGCAATGATCTGTAAGGGAGAGTTTTTAAACTTTCTTGCATCCTTACCATATTTTTGGAAATCAATTTTCGACATAAGCTCCCTGCAAGTTAACGCACGCCTAAATGGCGAGCAACTTGTTGCGAGTCCAGCGGCCACAGGCCGCGATGTTTAAGGCGCTTGTTAGCATTACTTTTGAGAGGACAAAGCGGCCTTTCTTGCTTCGGTTGCTATTTCTTCGGTTAAGCCATCATCAAATGAAAATGAGTATATTCTCCAACCGCTTTTTACTTTAAAAAATTGAAACTCATAACGAACGGGTTGCCTATCGTAAGTGGCTAGATAAGTAACATGCACAAAATTCTCACCAACTGCGTAAGTGTCAATTTTACCTATATGGTTAATTTCTCCAATAAGCCCTTCAAGCGCATTTAATTGCGTTTTAACATTTTTAATTTGATCTGGAATTGATGATACGTATTTATTTGTTCGATAAATGGAATCAACAGCTTCATCTACTTTCCCAGATTGATACAACTTGAAAAAATCATCAATCTCGGTTTGATAATCTGCAGCTAAAGAATTAAATGACAGCAAAGTAGCTAAAAATATAATCGATAACTTCATGTTTGGTAATTCTCCTGTAATGCTAACGCCCTGTTAAGGGGCAAATTGTAGTTGGCTAAAATGTGAAGCGAAGCGGAACCAGCCAACTGTAATTTGTCCCGTTTGAACAGTTTGTTATGTGTAAATTACTCTAACTCACCGAATTCCCATTCTGCATTTGCATGTATTCTTTGTGCAAAAGAATTTGGTTGCAAACTAGTAAGCTGATTAATAGTTGGATCTTCACTTGTTAAATGACCAGCACCAATAAGATGTGGCTTTGTAGTATCAGGACATTTATCATCTTCGCAAAAAAACTGCCAATAACCGTCAGGATCTCTTATACCAACAAGTACTGGTGATTCTTTTTTAAAAATATGAGGGCAAACATACACCCCATAATTGTCATTAAACTTCATACTTTCCTTTACACATAACGCAAAGCACACGGGCGACGAGCCGCGCAGCGGGTTGGCGTCCCAGCGGCCGCAGGCCGCGAGTGGTGCGTATTGTTAGGGCTGACTTGCATATTGAATCCAAATACTTTCAGTTGGATGATGTTCTTTAATTGTTTCAATTGCATCCTCCAACTTGCCTCTGATTGCCCCACTGATGGGGTGATTAAATCTGGTAACATTTACGCCTTTTGCAACTAACTCTTTGTGATTCAGCTCCGTTAATACATTGCTACCTGCCCAAATGGCAACACCAGGCAATTTAGCGACTTCATCCAGAGCTCGTGCTTCAAGTATCAGATAAACCATGATGAAGCCCTAACGCCCGCCACAAACGCGAGCAACTTGTTGCGAGTCGAGCGCCCTAAGGGCGCGTTTTTGATGGCGCTTGTTAGGCATTTACAACACCTGAACTAGTTGCTGCTTGCTTGCCTAAGGCAACACCAAACAAAAGCGCAATAAACATACTCACATAATCAATTTGCCAGCCGCCCAAAAGAGCATCACCAACCAGTAAAAACAGAATACATGATGCAATTAAAGAACTGAGTAAAACGACTATAAGTGCATGTATAAATAAAAACTTTGCCTGATTTTTCACTAGAAAATAAATGATCGTTGCTTCAACAAACATAGAAAGAAAAATAAAGCTCCAGTAAATCCAGCTTGGAATAACTTCACCAGCTGAATCATAGCGCCCCATTACATAGCCCAATGGAACGCCTGAAGCAGTAGAACAGATAAAGTAGATCACTGTGTATTTAGCAATTCGTGCCCAGTTCACTTAACATCCTTTTAAATGCCTAACAGTTATTATGTAGACCTCTCAGTAACACCCGAGAGGTAAAAATAAATTTATACCTATGAGTTTACCGAAAATCAATAACTTGAGAAGCCAATCAAGCATTTAATTCACTTTAAATTTACCATGTTACTGAGAAGTCTCAGTAACACCCCACATCCAAACAGAGTAAACATACGCAATATCAACAGCCTAGGTTAATTTAGCCCTGTTTATCATGGATATTACTGAGACTTCTCAGTAATACACTCGATATTCAACAGGAGGATTAATATGGCTCGCTCACCTTTCCTTGAAAGTATTAGGCAGGTTATGCGCACTAAACATTACTCAATTCAAACTGAAAAAACGTATCTACTGTGGATAAAACGCTTCATTTTATTCAATAAAAAACGGCACCCAAAAGACATGGGGGAGCAGGAGGTAACTGATTTCTTGACATATTTAGCCGTAAATAGACAAGTGACTGCGTCCACTCAAAACTTGGCGCTCTGCGCTATCGTATTTATGTATAAACATATCCTTAAAAGAGAGCTCACTTTACTGCCTGATACGATAAAAGCCCGCGCGCCTAAAAGAGTACCAACCGTTTTGTCTCATAACGAAGCCATCAGTGTCATTAATCAGCTGTCAGGTAGCTATAAACTGATGTTTTCACTGTTATACGGCTGCGGGCTTAGAAAAGCAGAGCTGCTAAAGTTGCGAGTTAAGGACGTCGATTTTGAATCAAAAAACATCTTTGTGTTTCGTGGTAAAGGAGGAAAAGACCGTGTCACTATGCTGCCTGATAAGCTGGTTATGCCACTTCAATCTCAAATTGAAAAAGTGCGTGAACTTCATGAGAAAGATCTATGCGAAGGAGAAGGAAAAACCAGTCTCCCTGCGGGACTGGCTCGTAAATATCCCTATGCGATATCTGATTTTAAGTGGCAATTTATTTTCCCTTCGTCAGTCAGGTGCAAGCATCCTGTTGATGGGTATTCATGCCGTCATCATTTGCACTGGACGTCTCTTACCAAGAAATTAAGACTTGCTGTAAAAAAGTCAGGCGTTCAAAAGCACATCACTGCGCATACTTTCAGGCATTCTTTTGCTACGCAACTACTCAAAGCAGGCACTGACATACGCACGGTTCAAGAGTTGTTGGGCCATACGGACTTGAAAACCACTCAAATATACACGCATGTCATAGGGCAACATTCATCTGGGACATCGAGCCCGATAGATCGGTAATGTGTAACCAAAACCGGACTCAATGTCCGGTTTTGCAGTAAAGCAGACATTGGCATATGGATTATGGTGCGGTGATGGATCTCTGCTTTTCGCTCTTTGCGGTCTAACTTAGCGTGACTTGTCACGGTATACTGGACTGCTTTTACTTTACCGAATTTAAGAGATCACAAAAGATCCTTCGCGTGCTTTGTATGTAAAGATTGGCTTTGAACTGCCAGCTCACTTTAATACGTTATGGCCAAATATATTGGGATTAGCGAAGGCAGCTTTGTAAGTGAGTTGATATATATCAATAGCTTAATGTAGAGGGGCTTGCTGAGTGCTGTGACCTGTCACATTATTCTACTTTTTTTAAAAAGCTAGTTTTGGTGTAGATCGGAAAAGATCCGTTCGATGCTTTCTTGGGGCAGTGAAAATGAAGTTCTGGGTTGGCCTTTTTATCTTGCTCACGGGCTAAGGGAACATATGCTCCGGCATCACTACCCCAGTAAACTGGTCCCAGTCTGTAGCGACCCATTAATACTAACCTGATAATGCCGCATAAACAACGAAATGAAGTATCGACATTTCTGAAATGACATCAGCAAGGTATACGTCAACCACCACGTTAGTTATCCATATACGACGATAAGAAAACCCTCGTTTGTTGGTCGATTCAATTAAACGTGAAAAACCACATCAAAACACTTGCTTCAACGCCAAGAAACCCGTACAACAATCTATGAACAGATTAGGTACCATTTCTTATGATAATTGGCTATGCCAGAGTTAGCACTCAGGACCAGAATTCAGATTTACAACTCGATGCCCTAAACGCGGCAGGTTGTGAGGAAGTATTCAATGAGTCCCTCACGGGAAAGCATCGTGATCGACCCATATTGTCGCAATGCCTGCGTACACTTCGTGCAGGTGATGTATTAGTGGTATGGAAGCTTGACCGTTTAGCGAGGTCCCTGAAAGATTTGGTGGAGATTATTGATGATCTTCAGAAACGCAGTATTGGATTCAAATCCCTAACGGAATCCATCGATACAACCAATTCTGCAGGGAAACTCATTTTCCATATTTTCGGTGCCTTAGCCGAGTTTGAGCATTCACTTATCGTCGAAAGAACCAAAGCGGGTCTTGCCGCTGCCAGAGCCAGGGGTAGAAAAGGCGGGAGAACGCCATCGCTCACAGAAAATGATGTGAAAAAAGCGGCAGCCATGTTATCCGATCCGATGATAACCAAAGCAGAGGTGGCAAAACATTTTAAAGTCAGTCGTACCACCTTAAATGCTGCGTTAAACAGAAACGGTTTTAAAATATGACGCAGCTCCGAAGATGCAGGGATTTTTTGTCAATTAACCTAAATAACTGTGCCAAATAGTAGATCACTCAGGTAAGGGAACTCAATGCGGTTTGCGCGATCAGATCAGTCGCCAAACAAACCAAACCCACAAACGCATTGAGTATGAACAGGATAGCATTTTTATATGGCGCGGAAACCCGCCGATTGAAGAAGATTATTCATAAAACACGAGATAGAGACCTTTGCCGCCGTGCGAATGCCGTCTTGCTGGTGTTGAAAGGTAAAACCAAGTCAGAGGTTGCGAGCCTACTGCAAGCGGGGCGGTCATCGCTTAACCGCTGGTTGAAATGGTATGACGTTGCCGGTGTTGATGGTCTAAAAACTAAAGGCGTTGGTCGCCCCGTTAGGCTGAATCGGGATTTTATCTGTGGCGTGCTGAAAATTTTGCTGAAGTACACGCCAAGGACGCTTGGATATCAGCGTTCACGCTGGAGTACTGAGTTGTTTGCGCTGTTACTGAACAAGTTATGCAACATTCAGATCCACAGTTCAACAATCAGACGCTGGTTGCCCAAAGCAGGAATTGTCTGGCGGCGAGCTGCGCCAACGCTTTATATCCAAGACCCGGATAAAAAGGAGAAACTGGCGGTTATCCGGGAGGCGTTGGCAGATAACAGTATTGACCACCCGGTGTTTTACCAGGATGAAGTGGACATCCATCTGAATCCTAAAATCGGTGCAGATTGGGGGCACCGTGGCGCGCAGCGTAAAGTGGCAACACCAGGACAGAACAAGAAACATTATCTGGCGGGAGCATTACACGGCCAGACAGGGCAAATCGTTTATGTAGGTGGCGAGCGCAAGACCAGTGACTTATTTATTGAATTGCTGGAAAAGCTTAAAGGTCAGTATCGTCGGGCTAAAAGCATTCGGTTAATCGTGGATAATTACATCATCCACAAGAGCAAGAAAACCCAGAAGTGGCTGAGCGACAACCCAAAGTTCAAATTACTGTTCTTGCCGGTTTATAGCCCATGGCATAACAAAATTGAAAAACTGTGGCATGCACTGCACGAGACGATAACCCGGAATCATCAGTGCAAAAACATGGATGATTTACTGGAGCAGGTTTACTACTTTATGGACACTGCCGCACCGTTTCCGGGCGGCAAGCATGGATTGAAGCAGGTGTATCACAATTAGGATCAGCTATTTAGCTAATTTTGATGAGTATGTGGTAGAAAACTCAATTGTTTTTCGCGAGCATAACAAGTATTCAAGAATGCTGTTAAATGCGTATCTGTTAGTTGATTCTTTTAAGTTGGCATTGGTAAACCAGTTCATTTCCATTTTTTCACCTGATACTAATAAAGTTGATCAATTTTATCCGATCTATTTCTTAACTTTTATTTTCAGTCTATTAAAGTTGCTCCCGTTGAGTGTTGGATTTGTTTTCATTGCTAAAGGATTAAGTATCAGAGCCGAAAGTGTTCAGAAAATATCTGGTCGTGTAATTAGTGATCTTAGGTCGAGATTTAACCAAAGCAAAAGAACGCATGATGATTCAAGTGTATAGCTTTTAGAATAAGGAGCATTATTGTGAAAATTTTTAGATTGATACTGCTAATTTTTATGGCGTCAAACCTTCTTGGCTGCGAATACATAGGCAAGCAACTCGCAAAACAGAAGTTCGACGAATTACAGCAAACTATCAAAAGTCAGGATCTTGAGATCAAGCAGTTAAAAAAGCGGATGGAGCAGCTTCAGGCTGAAGCGTTAATGTATAAAGAGAAAAGCGAAGAAAACGAAAGACGCAAGAAAAACCTGCAATCTATCTTCACCAGCAATTAACCAGTATTGGGATACCTAAAGGTATTAAATGAAAATCTATCAAGTTTATGACGTTTGGATGGCGCTACGAAAATCAGTAACTAACTTGCTGATTTTAAGTATTATCGCGAGTTTTATTTGCTATTTATTCGATTTTTTGCAAATTTTGCCTGTGTTCCTGCTTGCGATCTTAGGCCAAAGTATAATTATCTACCGGGCGAACCATCTCTATAAAATTGACCAAGTAACTCAAACCTTTACTTTTCCAGCTAGTGACCTTGAAAACAGTATTCTGGCTATTGTGCTAATGCAGCCATACTGGAATTTGATGCGACGAAAATCGGTACAACTTTCTACAATTGAAAATCTCTACCTGGATACTCAGCGTTGGAGCACTAAGCAGCAAGTGGTCACTGGAACAACTGTCAAAGGCAAGACAAAATTCAAACAAACTACTCCTATAATTCTATTCAGCTATTGTATATACTGCACAATCCGCGCTTTTTGTGTTCAGCGTTAATGTTACAGCCGCATTATCTAAGGAAAGTCACGCATGAATCTATCCAAAACGACAGTAAAACCTTTGCTGATCGCTGCCGGTGTTATTGTTGCTCTGTTTGTTATCGCTCAGAGATATTTATTATCTGATGAGTTGCCCGCGGATGTTGCTTCGGGTAATGGCCGGATTGAAGCAACCGAAATTGCTATTTCTGCGAAAACCGCTGGGCGGATCCGCGATATTTTGGTTAACGAAGGTGACTTTGTGACAGCGGATCAAGTGGTAGCACATATTGATTCAGAATCACTTACTGCTCAGCTGCAACAAGCTGAAGCGCAAGAGCGCCAAGCGCTAAATGCGGTTAGTGCGGCGTATAGCCAACTGGCACAACGACAAAGTGAAAAAGCGGCACTGGAAGCGGTATTAGCACAGCGCGAAGCCGAATTATCTGCTGCCCAAAACCGCTCGCGGCGTACTAGCACTTTAGCCAAAACTGGCGCGGCCTCGCAACAAACGGCCGATGATGATCAAGCACAATTGCGCAGTGCACAAGCCGCCGTTGCTGCGGCTAAAGCGCAGATAGATGCAGCAGCATCGGGTATTGCCGCGGCCAATGCGCAAATTCAATCGGCAGAGTCGGCCTCGGTTGCGGCGGCTGCCACCGTTAATCGCGTAAAAGTAGAGCTGCAAGATAATGTATTAAAGGCGCCGCGTGCTGGTCGTATTCAGTATCGAGTAGCGCAAGCTGGGGAGATTGTTGGGAGTGGCGGCCGGGTGTTAAATATGATCGATCTGACCGATGTGTATATGACATTCTTTTTACCCGCCGCGCAAGCTGGGCGTATTGCCATTGGTAGTGATGTAAGCATAGTGCTTGATGCGGCACCGCATGTGGCCATTCCAGCTAAAATTTCTTATGTTGCTGATGTGGCGCAATTTACACCTAAAACCGTAGAAACAGCCAGCGAACGTGAAAAACTGATGTTTAGGGTCAAAGCCAAAATTGATCCCGCATTGCTGCAAAAACATATTACGCAGGTGAAAACCGGTTTGCCGGGTGTTGCTTGGGTTAAGTTAAGTGACGACGCCAGCTGGCCTGCACATTTACCTGAGCGGGTTGCTTTATGACGGTAGCCCGCATTCGGCAAGTTAGCTTACGATACGGGAAAACACTGGCGCTAGATAACATCACCTTAGATATTCCCGCGGGTAAAATGGTGGGGTTGTTAGGGCCTGATGGTGTGGGTAAATCTAGCTTATTGTCGTTGTTATCCGGTGCTAAAGCGATTCAAAGCGGTCAAATTGATGTGCTAGATGGCGATATGGCCAGCAAAGCGCATCGTGAATATATTTGTCCACATGTTGCTTATATGCCACAAGGGTTGGGTAAAAACCTCTATCCCACCTTATCTGTTGAAGAAAACCTGCAATTTTTTGCCCGCTTATTTGGTCATTCTGCGCCAGAGCGGCGTCGGCGTATTGACGATTTAACGCAAGCAACGGGGCTGCAAAAATTTTTAAGTCGCCCAGCTGGCAAGCTTTCCGGCGGTATGAAACAAAAGCTGGGGCTGTGCTGTGCGCTAATTCATGATCCGCAATTTTTAATTTTAGATGAACCCACTACTGGCGTGGATCCGCTGGCGCGTAGCCAATTTTGGCAACTGATTAGCCGCATTCGTCAAAGTCGCCCACAAATGAGTGTAATTGTAGCAACCGCCTATATGGACGAAGCACAAGGCTTTGACTGGCTGGTAGCGATGGACGGCGGTAAGGTACTTTCAACTGGCACACCGGCAGAGATTTTACAGCGAACAGCATCGGCATCGTTAGAAGAAGCCTTTATTAAATTATTGCCAGAAGAAAAAAAACGCGGACATCAACCGGTTGAGATTACGCCATTAAGCCAGTTTGGTGCTGATGATATTGCCATTGAGGCGCAACATTTAACCATGCGTTTTGGTGATTTTACCGCGGTTAACGATGTTAGCTTTAAAATTGCTCGTGGTGAAATTTTTGGCTTTTTGGGTTCCAATGGTTGCGGTAAATCCACCACCATGAAAATGCTTACGGGTTTATTACCCGCGACAGAAGGCAAAGCCTGGCTATTTGGTAAAGAAGTTAACCCTGATGATATTAATACCCGTAAGCGTGTGGGGTATATGTCGCAAGCGTTTTCGTTGTACGGTGAGCTTACTGTAGAACAAAACTTAGTACTGCATGCACGGCTATTTCATGTGCCAGAACAGGATATTCCAGCGCGGGTAGCGGAAATGGTTAGCCGCTTTGATTTAGCAGGCGTGTTAGCCGATTTACCTGAAAGTTTGCCACTTGGTATTCGCCAACGTTTATCGCTGGCGGTGGCCATGGTGCATAAACCTGAGTTACTGATTTTAGACGAACCCACCTCGGGCGTGGATCCTGTTGCGCGTGATAACTTCTGGCGCTTACTGATTAGCTTATCGCGCCAAGATAAAGTGACTATTTTTATTTCAACGCACTTTATGAACGAAGCCGAGCGCTGTGATCGAATGTCGATGATGCACGCTGGTAGAGTACTGGATAGCGATAAACCGGCTTTATTAAGGCAAAAGCGTGGCAAGGATACACTGGAAGACGCGTTTATCGATTACTTGATTGAAGCCAGTGGCTCTGAGTCGCAAGCAGCACCCATTGAAGCTGCATTGGTTACTGCCGAGGCTGTGGATACGGTGGCAAACGAGCAAGTGCCATCTAAAAAATCGTTGTTTAGTATGCAGCGTATGTTTAGCTATATGTGGCGCGAATCATTGGAGTTACAACGGGATCCGGTGCGCAGCACTTTGGCATTACTCGGCTCCTTAATTTTGATGTTTGTGATGGGGTTTGGTATCAGCATGGATGTTGAGGATTTACGTTATGCGGTGCTAGACCGAGATCAAACCGCACTTAGCCAAAGCTATACATTAAGCTTATCTGGCTCGCGCTATTTTGTTGAGCAAGCGCCCATTAAAGATTATGCCGATTTGGATAAACGGATGCGAGATGGCGAGTTATCGCTGGTACTGGAAATTCCAGCCGGTTTTGCCCGAGATATTGAACGCGGAACGCCCGTAGCGGTAGGTGCTTGGGTGGATGGCGCTATGCCGCAACGGGCAGAAACAGTAAAAGGTTATGTGCAAGGTATTCATCAGCATTGGTTGGCCGAGCAAGCTAGAATGCGCACTAATACCAGCACCAGTAGTGCTGCCGGTATAGAAACCCGTTATCGTTATAACCCAGATGTGCGCAGTTTACCTGCTATGGTGCCGGCTATTATCCCGCTGCTGTTATTAATGATGCCCGCCATGTTAACGGCACTGGCCGTAGTACGTGAAAAAGAGCTGGGTTCTATTCTTAATTTGTATGTGACACCAGTAACCAAAACCGAGTTTATGTTAGGTAAACAGTTGCCGTATGTGGCACTGGCGATGCTTAATTTTCTACTGATGTGTTTATTGGCGGTAACACTGTTTGATGTCCCTATTACTGGTAGTTTTATCACCTTGTTATTGGCGGCGTTTTTATACTGCATTATCGCAACGGGTATGGGCTTGCTGGCTTCTACTGTGACCAAAAGCCAAATTGCGGCAATGTTTTTTGCGATGTTGGCAACCTTGATCCCTGCAGTACAATTTGCCGGTTTACTTGATCCTGTGTCATCCATGGAAGGTGGTGGTAGGGTGATTGGTGAGATTTATCCGGCTACTTATATGATTAATATTACCCGTGGCGTTTTTAGTAAAGCACTGGGTTTTAGTGATTTATATGATTCTTTTAAACCCTTGCTGTTAGCGGTACCGGTTATTTTGGGCGTAGCAATTGCACTATTGAAAAAGCAGGAGCGTTAAGTATGCAAGCCTTTGCCAATATTTATCGCTTAGGGGTAAAAGAGTTATGGAGCTTACGGCGTGATAAAATCATGCTGTTTTTGATTGTCTATACCTTTACGTTGTCGGTGTATACCGCTGCAACTGCGATGCCAGATACCTTAAATAAAGCGCCAATCGCTATTGTTGATGAAGATGCGTCACCGTTATCGGCCCGAATTGTTGGGGCTTTTTATCCTCCTCAATTTAATTTACCCGAGCTTATTTCATTGCCAGAAATGGATGCCGGAATGGATTCTGGCCGTTATACCTTTGTGGTAAATATTCCGCCTAATTTTCAAAGCGATATCCTTGCGGGCAATATTACCAATATCCAGCTAAGCACCGATGCCACGCGGATGAGCCAAGCATTTAGTGGTAGTGGCTATATTCAGCAAATTATTATGGCCGAGATCAGTGAGTTTTTGCAGCATCAGCGTGGGGTAAGTACTACGCCGGTAGATTTAGCGCTAAGAGTACGCTTTAACCCAACGCTGGAAAAAGCCTGGTTTGGTTCGGTGATGCAAATTATTAATAACGTTACCATGCTGTCTATTATTTTAACTGGCGCGGCACTTATTCGTGAGCGCGAGCATGGCACTATCGAACATTTGTTGGTGATGCCAGTAACGCCTACCGAAATTATGTTGGCAAAGGTGTGGTCGATGGGCTTGGTGGTATTGTGCGCGGCAGCGTTTTCCTTGGTTTTTGTGGTGCAAGGTGCGCTACAAGTGCCGATTGAAGGCTCGGTATTGTTATTTTTAGTGGGTGTGGCGCTGCATTTATTTGCCACAACGTCTATGGGCATATTTTTGGCTACGCTGGCGCGTAATATGCCGCAGTTTGGCATGTTAATGGTATTGATTTTACTGCCGCTGCAAATGCTTTCTGGTGGATCTACCCCGCGAGAAAGTATGCCGCAGTTGGTACAAGATTTAATGCTGGTGGCACCTACCACACACTTTGTCAGTCAGGCACAGGCTATTTTGTATCGTGGCGCTGGCCTTGATGTGGTATGGCCACAGTTTTTATGGTTATTGCTGATAGGCTCGGGGTTATTTGTATTCTCGCTATCACGTTTTCGTAAAACCTTAAGCCAAATGGCGTAAACAGAAAAAATAAAATAGTGATGTTGGAGGGCAACAATGTTTGGGTGGTTAGCGCGGTTATTTTTAGTCGTTGGCGGTGTTATTGCCAGTTGGTTTGTATCACGAGAGGCGAATAATTTTGAAGTGATCCAAATGGTGATTGCGATCTTTTTATTTGTATTGGTGGCTGCCATTGCCGCATTTTGGCCACAACTTGTCCGCTTGGTTAAGCGAAGAAAATCAGCTTAAAACACAAAAAGTGCCGTTGTACTAATGCTGATTTAGTGGGCACTTTTGATGTGAAAATAGCTTAGCATCCTGTAGTGAGTACGGCAGCAGCGGAAAAGGCAGCATACACGATGACACGCCGTAAATATGTCCCTATAGGCTCATCTACGGCATCCCTGCCGTACATGGTCATCTTAGCATGCTACCTTTCCTCGCCTTGTTCCAGATAAGGCTCTCTGTACTGTAAGCGTCCATTTTAGGACGCATTGACGCCTTATTCTGCCAACCAACCTGACTGACTAGACGTCTTTCATGATCTGCACCAGTCCTGGTGGTATTTTCCACTGGCGGTTATCGTCGCTGACCACCATCACTGATTTCTTGTTGATTTTGATAACCACGCCGAACACTTGGCCCTCTTTAGCCTTGAAGTGCACTTTTTGGCCTAAGCGTAGCTGGTTTAGGACATTGATGTCGTTTTGCAAACGCAAGTAATCAATCCGCCTGCAGATCAGCGCGTTCAGGTCATGTAATTCGTCTAAGGTTAGGTCTTCGATGCGCATATCGCCTCCGTCTGGAGGCTATTCTACCGTAGTGGTGGGTAAAGCAAAGAGGTCTGAGCGCAGTGGATTATCAGCGAACTTAGTTTTCCAATACCGTGGCGTCAGTTCGTGTACTAGGCTGGCAGGATGCTGGCTGATACGTAGCAGCACATCGGTCAGATAATCGTTTACATTGATATCATGTAAGCGGCAGGTCACTATCAGGCTTTGGATAACGCCAACATGCTCTGCACCGATTTCTGTCCAACAGAACAACCAATTTTTTCTCCCCATGGGTATGGGCCTGAGCGCCCGCTCCAGATGGTTTGTATCCAGTGGCACATCGGGGTCTTCTAAGAAGACGCGCAGTGCCATTTCTTTGCTTTGTACATAGCCAATCGCTTTGGAGAGGGGGTCTTTGGGCAGCAGCGTCAGGTTATGCAGGGTGTCATCACACCACGTAAAGAAGCGGTCAACCACCGGTTTGCTGTGGGTAAGCCGGTATTGGCGTTTTTTGTCATCCGTGAGCTTTTGATTTCGGATAGTCTCTTCTATCTCATACAGCTTAGCGATTAGGCTTATCGCTTCTTTGGCCGGTTGTGGCCAGCTGTTTTCGGCTTCAATAAATTGCTGGCGGCTGTGCACCCAGCACTGAGCATGGGTTAAGCCTTCATTGGCTTTGATATAACTGGCATAGGCACTGTAGCCATCGCTTAATAAAGTCCCTTTAAAGCGATGCTTTACTATCTCTTCTATATGTTGCCGCCCGCGGCTGGTGGAGAAGGTAAAAACAATTTCATCCTTATCGCCATACACCGGCCAGAAGTAGCTTTGCTTCATTTTGCCTGGCCCGGCTTTGCCTGCTTTAATCGGCGTCTCGTCCATTGCCAACACCTGGCTTTGTAAGATGCTACTTAGCATTGCATCCACAATCGGATACAGTAAATCAATACCGCGCGCCACGATGGTACCCAAGGTGCTGCGGCTTAAAGTAATGCCCGCTGCGGCTAAACGCTGGTGCTGACGATACAGCGGCAAGTGGTATTGGAATTTATCGACCAGCATCCCCACGATAAAGCTCACATCCGCTACGCTTTTATCCAGCACATTAAACGGCGCTGCGCTTGGCAGGAGAGTGTCGCTGCCTTTGTGTTTGATGATTTGCCGGTCATAGCGCAATTTAAAACTTGCCATTTAGATGGTTCAGATTTAACCAACGTTAGATTAAATAATGTTCATTTGTGTCATCCCTGAATTTTTGCTCAGCGCTCATGTCACCCCATGCGTGCGACTTGTTCCAACACGTCGAGTGAGAACGTTGTTAGCGTCATTCGTTTAGCTGGAAGAGTAATTGTTATCAGTAAATACCGTGTTGTCGCCGCATCCATGCGGCTTTGTGAGATAGGCTTATGAATACATCATTTATCGGTTTTTAGCAGGCAATGGGTCATCGATTGTTGCGGCAAGCTTATTCAAATCTACGCCATCCATCTTTTGTAGATTGTGTTGCCATCGGGCGAAGCGCTCCAGCAATATCTCCCGTTGGTCGCCTAGTCGTTTGTTTTCTGAATTGAGCCGTTCGTTCTCGTTTTCGAGTTTTTCAACCCGTTTTATTAGCTCGGCAATGGTTGCATCATCGTTGCTTAAACTCCCAAGGAGCTTACTCAGTTTAACGTCCCTGTCGAATAAAGATTTCGCTTCTTCAATTGCGGCAGACTTTTTGTTTCTCAGCTCTTCTTTTTTCAGGTCAAACGCATGTTTGATTTCATCATGTTTTATGTAGGTGTGGCGAGATGGAAGGCGCTTTAAACCCAACTCCGACTGTAATTTTTCAGATAGCAAATCATACGTCAGTTTACCCGTCCATCCGTCAATAATCGCAAGAATCGTTTCTTTGTTGTCTGTTACAAAAGCCATTACTCCTCCAAATCTGACAATGCTAGGGCTGTGAGATCCCAAATAGGAATAACACTCTGCTCGTCAATATTGAGTGAGCGTTTAACTGGTGAAGGGTCTAACTCGTGAGGGATTCTGATAGGTGTACCGTCCGGACTGTGTGGATCTTCCATCATGGTAATGATGGTTCTTATCTTGGATAGTCGAAAGCCAGAAGCCGTTACCCAACGGTCAGCACCGAATACCTGCTTTTCAGCTTTGAGCTTTGCATCCGCTAACTGTTCTTCATAGAGCTTTTCAAGGCGTTTGAGCTCATCTAACGTGTGAGGGAGTCCTTTCATGCACACATGGTCACTACAGACCGCACAGTCGCCATTTTTAACACAAGGGCTGTCTGCATAGTTATGTACGCAAAAGCCTAACCCCGTAAACTGGGCAACGCCTGTTCTGTCCACGCCTAGCGATTTTAAGGAAACAGGTAAGCCTAAATCATGCAACACAATGGCCGGAGGAGGCGCATCCGATGTATAGGGCTCCAGCAGTTGATTAGTTTTAGCAACCGTCATCACTCCTTCACCCTTGGTCACTTGACCTATACGCTTGGTTAGCCGCAATTTTTGTGTTTCTGTTCTCCCATCGTATGCTTTGTTTTGCTCTATATCCGCTCTCCCTGACCACTTGGCAATTAGCCAATCTTCTTCACCCGCCAGTTTCAACTTGGTATTCAGCCAGTGCCTCGGTTGGTGAGTAGTAATACTCAATGGAGAGCCATCTTCATCGGTAATCGACAACTCATCAAAGATTGATACAGTTCCCTCTCTGGCACTCCCTAAAGCATCACCTAATGGGGTCTTTCTAACCATGAGCCAGGAAAACGGCTTAACAGCAAACTCGCTATGAAATTCGTTTTCTCTGACTAAGGTTATACAATCCCAAACTTTGGTATGTCCAAAATTGGGAAAGTGTTTAGTTTTGTATTTTTGGTCAACCACCGTACGAAGATCTCTATAGCTTGGGAATTTGATACTAATCCCTGTAGACTTATAAGTTATTCTGGTCAGTATTTCATTATCCTGAGACAAAACGCGCCCTTTCAACAAATCTTTCTTCCAGTCAGATACGCAATTTAATTTATTGATGAGTTTATGGAGCCACTTCACATTTGGGTAAGCCCAACTCTCTTGAGATCCGTTACTCTGCTCACCAACCTTAAGCCCCATTGCCTTGGCGAATTGGTTATACGTTAACATCTGATCTTGAGAAAAATCAGCAGATGTAATGCACTCCTCATGAACTAAGAATACATCTGGATTTTCATGAGCAAATTTTGCAGCAGCTCTGGCAGGCGCAGAGATGTCAACCAGCCTTTTAAACGCCTGTTGAACCACATCTTCCATTAACTTCGGGATCCATTTACGAACCGGATCGCCACCTTTGGCCGGATGCCACATTAAATACCATCTGCCCTTATCACTTTTTTGCAATGAATTAACGGTAAGGCCGTTAAGTTCAACACTGCGGCTGGGCTGACACATCAGCATTACACAAAGACTGGAAAAATATTGTTGACGAGGTGTTTTAGCTTGATGAAAGGCATCTGCCACCTGCAACATCTGGTAATCAGAGGGGCATTTGTCTTCCTCTTGTTTACGACTATCCTTATCAAATTTAATGGTTGGATCAGATGGTCGAGGGAAAGGGTTTGACCACTCTTGTAGGTCTAGTTTGAATCGCTTATTCTTTATAAACTTCAATACCTTTTCAAGTGATAACCCAATATTGTGCTTGTAGCCAGTACTCAATTCACTGCTCTTGATCTGCTCCTCAACACGATTAATAACTGTGTTATTGAGGTGCATAATATCAACATCAGATCTATCATTTTGAGTCGCGTTTTCTTCTAGCGCTTTATAGATCCACATTAAAGATAAAGCCCAACAGGTTGAATCTTTATGATTTAGTGACTGCTCATAACGTACATAGGCTTTAGCAAAATCAGCAAATGGTTGCTTGAATGGAATATATTCGAAACTATTTATACTGTTTCCAAATACGATGGTTAATTTCTTTCCGCTCGATGGCACCCAAGACCATTTATCACAGTTCCATCCTCTCTGAATGCCGTCCGAGCTTTCAAATTCATGGTCGGCAAAAAGCGTTAATTCGTTTTTGGCAAACGCTATGAAGTCCGCATAATTCTTCTGGCAATCCTGTTGGTGCTTTGGTGTAAATACTAATGCATCAGCCATTTAGCGCGCCTTCTTTTTCCAATTCTTGTTTTCTGGCCTCACACTTGTCAATAACCACTTTGATAGCGTTAATCGTTCGATTACTGGCTTGCAGTACAAACTCACTTGCGCCCATTTGTCTCTTGCGATCAACCTCGGAAACCAGAGTGTTCAGGACTTCAGTATGCGGTGCGTTTAACCAGGGTTGGAATTTATTGCATGTATAACAATGGATGGTGCCATTGGCACAAAACCCAAATTTTCCGCAGTTCCCGACAGGGTTGCCATCGTTGTTATTAATCCTACTGCGTGGGTCATTGGCTCGAATGGCGTCTTTTTCACTATCAATCAACGTGCCCGAAAATGCTTGCGCTAATGGCGTTAAATCGGATGCCAATGCCGCATCAATTCTGTCTGCCATATCTTCGTTGAACTCTGTGTAGACTTTCACTTGCTGGGTATCTGAATGACCCAACTCTTCAGCGATGGCATAGTCGCTTGCACCCAGCATTGCCATGTTGGTTGCGTGGGTATAACGGAATCGTCTGGGATTGATATGCAAGTCCCCAAACTCACCATCGAGTTTAATCCGTGTTGTTTTTAATGGGCAGAGTTTCGCTATTCTCGACACCAAAGAATCAACATCTGTTTTCCTAATACAAACGGCATCAGGCGTGTTTTTCTGCAATTGTCTAAATGCATTGAAGTCTGATAAATCTGAGATTTCCCGAGCGTTGAGAAAAATAGGGATTTGGCTTTTCTGCTGTGAATTTAGTTCAATGCCAAAGTGCGTTTCAATCGTTTTGATGGATTCCTTGGCTTGCGCAGTTAGCACCAGCATTAAATCTTCACTCACATCCTTTTTGATTTGAAACGAACCTCTAAATCCCTCATTTCGTTTTTTGGCATTGGGAAGCTGCAGGTCAAAATGGTCAATACCTTCCTCATGCCTTGTGATTAAATCGCCACAATACAGGTGAGTAAGCTGTACAGGACGGGCACCTGTTTGCTGCAACGCCATGATAAACGCATAGTCGGTCAACGATATCTGTTTTTCTGTGTAAGCATCGACATACCAGTTGATAAAAGCCGCTTGCTCTTCAAATGTGTACGCACCACTGTAAGGACATCCTAATGCAACGGCCCTGCCTTTTTCACAACCAGAGAGCTTTAGCGAATTAAGTAACTCAACTGCCTTCTTATCTACGCCTTTAATCTCTTTGTCGAACCAATCGAGCAAAAATGCACGGATGTAGCCCAATTTCCACTCCGTGTCTTTAGTCAACGTCGCTTTGTAATTGATGATGTGTGATTCATTAATCGTGTCTTTAACGCCAGTAGTGAAAAGTGCCCTGGTGTAGAGGAAAATTCCGATTGTATAACCAGATGAGAATTCACACGCATAGTCAGCCAGGGCCAGTTTGAAATTAATTTCAAACCTTGAATCCAGGTTCAGCGGAGCGAGTAATTTAAAGTTTAAAGAATGATTAGCATCTAATCTCCAAACATCATCATAAACATCAAACTCGTAGTTAGCTTTGCTGCGTCGCTTATCCGATTTTGTTTTTGCTTTGGCCCTTTTAGCGCCTTGCGATCTGTTTGTTTTAGCTAACATAACCGCCTCTCTCTGCTTTGTGCGTTAACGTGGCTTGCATTTTTTGTCGTATTTCATGCGCTTGCTTTTTCGCAGTTCGTGTCAGATAAATGCGTCCTGACTCAAGGGACGAATGGCCGTTAAGCGCCGCCCGAATTTCAAGCTCTCGTTGTTCGGTGATGGTATTTTCCCTGGCATATTGCTTTGCCGCTTGATGCAAACCTTGCTGTTCTAATCGTTTCACTTCCTCTAAAACCGCTTGCTTTACTTCATCAATACGAGCGGAGAGTTGATCGTTAAAATAGTGTCGGGGGAAGTGTGGTGAAATACCCCAGAATCGCTCCGGATTGACACTCTTTATAGTGTTAAAGAGATGATTAATAGTTCGCTGAATGAGCGGTTGCCCTGACTGATAATGACCATTTTTCTCTTTGTGAGAGACAAATATAAACGGATGGGTTTTCGCCACCTTTGTATTGTTCCGATGAACTTTAATATAGGTATTCAGCAAGTCTCTCAGCTCCTTTGAAATAGCAACCTCTCGGCCAAGTGTCTTTGCTGTGGGCTCTTTTAATCGGGGATCTTCTTTGCTGTCATGTCGCCTTACCACCGACAAGGTAGGTTGATCGATGTCGGTGCCAATATCGCTGATACGAAGCGCAAGCAACTCAGAACAGCGAAATCCGGTTTCATAAAATGTCTGAACAATCAGATAGTTTCTAAATTTAATCACTGGGTTTTTGAAGGGATTGTGTTGTGAGTCCGGTCGGGCAACATTGAGAAAATCCTGAAAGGCATCATCCGAAATACCTGATTTATCTAAAGAGCCTTTTTTTAATCTCCCTTTTGGCATATCGCTTTTAAGTCTCTTTTTCATGTTATCGAGCGCATCAAAGAGCGCTGCCGCAGTGGGCAAATGCTTAACCCGCTCTTGCCCGATGAAATGCAGAAATTCGGCAATATGTGCTATCCGCGATATGTACTGAGACTTCCCGACCGTGGGCTTGTCATCGCCCCTCGATAAATAAAACTGTCCCATGTCGACAACATTACTTGCGGGTCTGTTGATAAGGGCTTTGGCTTGGTATGCGCAGTGCTCTTTGATTTCTTTAATATCATCACGGCTCGGTACGCTGCCGTTGTAGATTTCATCCAGCAGATTTCGGCCGTTAATTTTCTCCCAAACCTTCAAATGCTTGATGGATTTTAGGTATTGCTCGATTGACGTTGCGGCATGATTCATTCGCAGCTTTTGCGTTACAAAATGAGTCACCCAAAAGTCAGGCAATCCGTTATCACCCAACAAAAAAACATATCGCTCACCACTTTTAAATTTCTGGACAGCAACCCTCATTGAACACCTATAAATCAACAATTTTATTTGTTGATTTATAATATATTGATAGTGCAACTACATTTCAACATTTATTTTTGTTATAAAAATAGAAAAGCCAGATAAAATCTGGCTTTAGAGTGCTTCTTCAGATGTTTTTCTACATTTTTATATTTATGTCACGTTAGAACGGAATATCGTCATCAAAGTCGATTGGCGGTTCCATTGGTGCAGCCTGCTGATTGGGCCTAGGTGCTTGATAATTTCCACCGCCCTGCTGAGGAGCTTGTGCAGGTTTTTGATAACCGCCACCGCCTTGCGCTGGTTGCTGATAGTTACTGCCACCTTGCTGTGGCGCTTGCTGGTAATTATTATTACCGCCGCCTTGTTGGCCGCGAGGCTGGTAACCGCCTTGCTGACCGCCACCCATACCGCCACCTTGTTGTTGACCTTCACCACGGCCATCCAACATTTGCAGCTCGTTTGCCACGATCTCCGTAGTGTAACGCTCTACGCCGTCTTTGTCGGTCCATTTACGGGTTTTAAGCTTACCCTCAATGTACACTTTTGAGCCTTTACGCAGATATTCACCGGCAATTTCAGCTAAACGCTGATAAATCACAATACGGTGCCATTCGGTTTGTTCTTTGCGCTCATTGGTCGCTTTGTCGGTCCAACTTTCTGACGTTGCGATAGTCATATTCGCAACAGCACCGCCTTGCGGCATGTAACGCACTTCAGGATCAGCACCTAAGTTACCGATTAAAATGACTTTATTAATTCCACGCGCCATGCGTATCTCTCCTGCAAAAATGTTACTGGTTGCTGTTGGCAACCAAAGACTGAGCTTGCGCTAAATCGAACTGCTGCGAGCTAACTTTCAGATAGCAACGTTGATCTGCTAACAATATCGTGACCTCTTGAACTCCCACCAACGCGGCCAGCTTGCTGGCCAACTGATTGGCTTGCTGCTCAGTCGTTACCGAAACCGGTAACGATAAGCGCTGAGAACGCGCAGGCACCTGCATGGTGCTGGCAATTGCCAGCCATACTAAACCAATCAAGGCTAAACCTGCAAACACTGCACTAAAACCAAATTGCTGTGCCAAGGTGCCGCCTAATAAGCCACCAAAAAAGGCGCCCAAAAATTGACTACTGGAATAAATGCCCATGGCGCTACCGCGTTGTCCTGCTGGCGCAACACGCGAAACCATGGCGGGCAAACTGGCTTCTAAATAGTTAAAACCAATAAAGAAGACCAACAATGCCAAAACAAGACCCCAGAGGGTAGCCGCCTGCCAACTAATTAACATTGCTATAACTAATAATAGAACATTAATTAAAAAATAGCGTTTTTCTTGCTGCCGACGCATCGCAATAATCATCATCGGCACCATAAACACAAACGATAACAACAGCACCGGTAAATAGACCTGCCAATGCTGCTCTGCCGCTAACTGCTGCTTAAGTAATAACGGCGGCAAAGCGACAAACATAGCGGTTAACATTAGATGCAATAGCATTACACCAACATCTAAACGCAACAACTGACCATGCGCCAACATACTGGCTAAGCTTTGCGGTAACGCTATGGTTTCAGCGCCAGCCGAACGGCTCACACTGTGTGGCACTAAAAAAGCCACAATCAGCATCGCCGCACACGCTAACACGGCGGTAAACCAAAATACGCCGCTAAGCCCTGCCCAACGCGCTAAAATTGGCCCCAACACCATCGCCAGCGCAAAGGATAAACCAATACTGCCACCAATAATCGCCATGACTTTAGGGCGCTGTTCTTCTCGGGTTAAATCCGCAGCTAACGCCAACACGGCACCCGCAATAGCACCGGCGCCTTGCAGTACACGCCCAAGTGTTACCATATACACTGACTCAGCCATCGCAGCGACTACCGAGCCAAGCACAAATAATGACAGCCCCAACAACATCACTTTATGCCGGCCAATTCTATCCGATAACCAACCAAAAGGAATTTGTAAAATCGCCTGGGTGAGACCATAAGCGCCAATCGCTAAACCAATCCACAAGGGTGAAAAGCCAACCAGCTCTTTACCATACAGGGCAAATACCGGTAATAGCATAAAGAGCCCGAGCATGCGGGTAGAAAAAACTAAAGCCAGTGCGATGGCCGCGCGTTTTTCAAGAGAATTTAGTTGATGCATTCTGCCAGAGCGTTGCTAGATATTAAATTTCACGAAGGCCGCAGTTTAGCATAAAAAAACTGAGCAGGCGGTATAACTAACGACCGGTTGCCTTAACCAAGCGCTGTTACCCTGCATCAACTTAACTGGCCATATCACGCGCCACAAGGCATGCCAGTAAGCTAACTGAAAAATCACGGTTTACAGATAAATTTCGGCGTTTTAAGCTAAACCCCACTTCAATACGTAAGTAAGCGCTTGATGGGTGTTTTACCTTGCTAAAATAGCTTGAGCAGGGGCAATTCTAGCTCGATACTGGCTATTAACCCTGCCATTAGTGTATATTTGTACAGCAAACAGCACGCCAACCACCACTGGAAGCCTGAATGGACAAAATTGATATCCGGGGTGCCCGCACCCACAACTTAAAAAACATTTCGCTGCAAATTCCCCGAGATAAACTAGTGGTGATTACCGGCCTATCAGGTTCGGGCAAGTCGTCACTGGCATTTGATACCTTGTATGCAGAAGGACAGCGCCGCTATGTTGAGTCATTATCGGCCTATGCCCGGCAGTTTTTAAGCCTGATGGAAAAGCCCGATGTCGATCATATCGAAGGCTTATCGCCGGCTATTTCGATAGAGCAAAAATCGACCTCGCATAACCCGCGTTCTACCGTGGGCACCATTACCGAAATTTACGATTACCTGCGCTTACTGTTTGCACGTGTCGGCGAACCGCGTTGCCCCGAGCATGATTTACCGCTGGCCGCGCAAACCATCAGTGAAATGGTCGACAAAGTGGCCGAGTTTCCTGAAGGCACCAAGCTAATGGTACTGGCGCCGGTGGTACAAGAGCGCAAAGGCGAACATGTCAAAACCTTGGAAGGCTTAGCCGCCCAAGGCTATATTCGCGCCCGGATTGATGGCGAAATCTGTGACTTATCAGATCCACCAAAACTCGATTTACAAAAAAAACACACCATTGAAGTGGTGATCGACCGTATTAAAGTGCGCGACGACATTAAAGTACGTTTAGCCGAATCCTTTGAAACCGCCTTGCAGTTATCTGGCGGCGTGGCCAAAGTGGCGTTAATGGATGATAGTACTGCCCCAGAGCTGGTGTTCTCGGCCAATTATGCCTGCCCAACCTGTGGTTATTCGATGGCCGAGCTAGAACCGCGTTTATTCTCGTTTAACAACCCGGCGGGTGCTTGCCCCAGCTGTGATGGCTTAGGCGTAAAACAATTTTTCGATCCGAAAAAAGTCATCGTCAGTGACGAGTTAAGCCTGGCAGGTGGCGCCATTCGCGGTTGGGATAAACGCAATTTTTATTATTTTCAGATGCTCAAAGCGCTGGCCGATCATTATGGTTTTCAGCTCGATGTCCCCTTCAGTACCCTAAGTAAAAAACACCAAGAAGCCATTTTGCAAGGCAGCGGCAATACCATTGTTGACTTTAAATACTTAAATGATCGCGGTGATATTGTGCAGCGCAGCCATCCGTTTGAAGGTATTTTGCCCAATATGGAGCGGCGTTACCGCGAAACTGAGTCCAATTCAGTTCGCGAAGAACTGAGTAAATACCTCGCCACCCAACCTTGCCCGAGTTGCCACGGCACCCGCTTACGCACCGAGGCCCGGCATGTGTTTATTGGCCAAACCAATTTACCGCAAGTGGTGGAGTTGTCGATTGGTGATTGCTTAAGCTTTTTCCAACAGCTTAGCTTGCTGGGGCAAAAAGCCAAAATTGCTGAAAAAGTATTAAAAGAAATTCAAGACCGCTTAAGCTTTTTGGTCAACGTCGGCTTAAATTACCTTAATTTGTCACGCAGTGCGGAAACCCTCTCGGGCGGTGAAGCACAGCGTATTCGCTTGGCCAGCCAAATTGGTGCGGGTTTAGTGGGGGTGATGTATGTGTTGGATGAGCCGTCGATTGGTTTGCATCAACGTGATAACGATCGCTTATTAGGTACGCTGACCCACCTGCGCGATTTAGGCAATACGGTGATTGTGGTCGAGCACGATGAAGATGCCGTGCGCATGGCAGATCATATTATTGATATTGGCCCGGGCGCAGGCGTGCATGGTGGTTACATCGTGGCGCAAGGCAGCCTTGAGCAGGTAATGGCCGAGCCGGAGTCTCTCACTGGGCAATATATGGCCGGTACGCGCAAAATTGCCGTACCAGAGAAGCGCACAGCATTAACCGATAAATGGTTAGAAGTGACCGGTGCTAGCGGTAATAACCTGAAAAACGTTGATTTAGCAATCCCCTTTGGTGTGATGACCTGTATTACCGGTGTGTCGGGCTCAGGGAAGTCTACGCTGATTAACGACACGCTGTTTCGCGTTGCCCATCGTGTGTTGAATAAAGGCGAAGGTGCCGATCCGGCTCCGCACAAAGACATTAAAGGCTTAGAGCACTTTGATAAAGTGATCGATATCGATCAAAGCCCGATTGGCCGTACCCCGCGCTCGAATGCCGCCACTTATACCGGTATTTTTACGGCGGTACGTGAGCTATTCGCCGGCACCCAAGAAGCCCGCTCTCGCGGTTATCAAGTAGGCCGTTTTAGCTTTAACGTTAAGGGCGGCCGCTGTGAAGCCTGCCAAGGCGATGGCTTAATTAAAGTGGAAATGCACTTTTTACCCGATGTTTATGTGCCGTGCGATGTCTGTAAAAGCAAACGCTATAACCGCGAAACGCTCGAGATCAAATACAAAGGCAAGAACATTCACGAAGTGCTGGATATGACGGTCGAAGACGCCCTGGCGTTTTTTGAAGCGATACCGGCAGTAAACCGTAAACTGCAAACCCTAAAAGATGTAGGGCTTACTTATATTAAACTGGGACAGTCGGCGACCACTTTATCAGGCGGCGAAGCACAACGGGTGAAACTGGCGCGCGAACTGAGCAAACGCGACACCGGTAAAACCCTGTATATTTTGGATGAACCGACTACCGGCTTACATTTTTATGATATTCAGCAACTGCTAAACGTACTGCACCGCTTGCGCGATCATGGCAATACCATTGTCGTGATTGAACATAACCTCGATGTGATTAAAACCGCCGATTGGATTGTCGATCTCGGCCCAGAAGGCGGCAACGGTGGTGGTGAAATTCTGGTAGCCGGCACACCCGAGCAAGTGGCTGCTTGTGACAAGTCGTATACTGGCCAATATTTAAAGCCGTTGTTAGGCAAGTAATCATAAGGCGCTGGCCAATTACAGCCAGCGCCTTACTTGCGTAAAATAAGCCTGATAGTCAGCGCCAAACTTCTGCTGTAAATGGCGCTCTTCCGGCATTATCTGAAACCGATTCATATACAGCACAAACACTGGCAGTAACAGCAATGCCACCCCGCTTTGTAAATAACAGCCCCATGCGATTAGCAGCAGTAAGAACCCCAGATACATAGGGTTACGGCTATAACGATAGATACCCCGATTGACCAAACTAGAGCTTTGCTGCGGTACGCGCGGGTCTACCGTAGTATTCGCTCGTCGAAACGCAAACACGCCCATCAACGCCACAACTACTCCTGCACTAACAAAACCTGCAGCCAAGAAAACACTAAGCGTATGCCACCGCAACCAAGGCGGTGTCAAAGGTACGATCACCCACATCGCCAGCGCAAACAACAACACCAAAATCAACGGCGGGACTTTAAGTTCTAATGCTTGCATCAGTTCTTCCTGTTTTAAGCTAACGGAAACAAGGTGGTCAATAAATCGCGTTCTTTAGCACAACGAAAATGCTGTTACTTGCCACCAAAAATACACTTTTATGCGCATAAAAGTGTAAAAATCACAAGGTGAGCTAACAGGGTCAGGCCTTGAATCTTGCGCAGTTATGTTCAACTGTACAAAAGTAGCTGCGATTTAAAGACTAACAACGACCATGCTAGCGGCTAAACTGTTATAAAATTAAAGCACGTGTTTAAAGTCAGAACAAAAATTATCGGCCGTAAACTTACGTTTGGATTGTTTGCCGTTCAACAGAAAGATTGCTAAATTCAAAGGCTGCCACTACTGCTCGTTCTGTGCTTATAGCTATAACATAAGACGATATGCGATGAACAAAATCACAGAAAAACACATAGCAAACACCATCAAAAAACACCTAGGATTTACATTGCTGTTGGCCGTCGCGCCTGTCATCTTCTTTTTGTTGATTGGCTTTTTTGAAAAAACAATTTACAGCATTATCCCGTTTATTTTGCCCATTAGCACCCTTGGTGCGGTGGCCTACTTTATCAAACAGGTACTGACTGAGTTGTTGGTCGATCGTTAAGACAAACTGCCTAAGCGCAACTGCACTAAATACTGCCGCAGTTGTGCAATACGTTCGCTACGGCCAAACAGCTGGTAAATTTGTAACCAATCGGCGGGGGGCATCCAACAGATGCCGTCTTGCCAGCGGCAGCGTTCAGGATGAAAAGTAAAAGCGCTAACGCCATTGTCTTTACGCACCGCTATACCGGCCATCAGATCAATACTGCGACCACCAGCATAAGTAAAGTGGCTAAACTTCGCGGTGGCATACATTGGATCAGACTTAATGGCCTGTGCTTGGTAGCCTGCATTGGTCAGCAGTGCACTTATCGCGGCAAAATCCGCTTCCGTGCAGACCAGATCAATATCGGTTGGTTTATCGACTAGCCCCAGTTGCCACAACAAACAACTGCCGCCCACGCCAAATTGCTTATCGGCTAACAAGCGGCAAAGCGCGGTCAGTTGCTCGGTTAAAGCATTAGGTTTTAACATGTGGTAACTCACTTATCAGGGTTGCAAGCAGCTGAATTTTTTCGTTATTCAACTGCCGATAATCAAAATAGGGGCAGACTAACACACGTTGCTGCTGGTCGATGGCAAACTCGTTATTAAGCCAGTGTAATTGTGCAGTCAAACCGGCACCTACTAATGTTTTTGCATGGGTGCGGCCAGCAATAATATGGATGCGTTGACTGGTTGGTGTCAGTTGCGGCATGCTAAATAACAACGCCGTGTTACTGCCAGTTTGTAATAACTGCTGCTCTCGAAATTGTTGCCAACTGTCGGCGGTTTCTTGGAAAGTAAACTGCCGCTTATCTAGGGTAAAAAGCAGCTTGGCATACACATTAAACACTTTGCGCCAGCCATTACCACAGGCCTGATTAATGGCAGCAATTTCACCGGTACTTAGCGGCTGTATATGATTAAGTGCCGCATATTCCTGCATCGGTGGCCGCTTTGCAACATACACACAGATTTGTGCCTGCGGATCGCCAAAACCTATGGCGAGTTCGCTCACAAGCAGCGGCGCTGTTGTCACACCAACCAGTGGCATAGATACTCCCGTTTAACGCCTTAGTTCTTGCGGCAGAACGCCTTAACCTAGTAAGGCTTTGTGCTACTATTCTAACGGTAAAGTTTCATAAAAATAACCTAATAATACGGTAATGCCGATCAGTAAAGCATGACCGGTTTGCTTTAAATCACCCCTGACAGGCCGTGCATGATTGTGGCATGTGGATATGAGCAAACCGCGTTTTATAAAAAACCAAACTGATCGGCATTCAATAATACGGAGTCTTACGATGAAAAAATTCGTGTTGCTGTGTTTGTTTTGGCCACTGTTAGCCCTGGCTAACCCGGCTGAAGATAACAGCTTAAGTGTAGAGCGGTTATGGCAATTAGAGCGCATTGGCACTCCGGTTGCCTCCGCCGATGGCAGTATGATTGTCGCGCCCGTGACCCGCTATGATGTACCCGCCGATCAAGGCCATACCCGGCTTTGGCTATTTAGCGCCGATGGTAAAATGCAACGCCCCCTTACCGCTGAAGGCATGCGTGCCAGCGAAGCCACCTTTTCGCCAGATGGTAAAACCTTGGCTTTTATCAGCCAACGGCATAAAGACGATGCCGGACAAATTTATCTGTTACCTCTTTCCAGCCCTGGCGAAGCACAGCGTTTAACACAAGTACCCACTGGCGTTTATGGTATGAAATGGGTCGGGGAGCACCTGTATTTTGTTAGCCGTATTTGGCCAGGCAAAACCTGGGAAGAAATGAGCGGCGAGCTAAAAGCCAATAAAGAGAAAAAAGTGTCAGCGTGGCAGTGGAATGCGCTGCCTTATTCGCAGTTTGACCATTGGATAGATGAAAATCGCCAAGCGCATGTTTTCCGTATTCCTGCTAAAGGCGGTGAAGTAGAAGCTATCACCCAAAAAATCGGCATCGAATTACCGCGCTCTAGCCAAAACGCCAGCAGCTACGATATTGATGCGCAAGAGCGCTATATCGCCTTTAATGCCAATGGTTCAAGTAACAGCGTTGATCCAAAAATTGATTTGTTTTTAGCGGCCATCGGTAGCGATAAAGCTGACAACATTACACCGGATAACCAAGCCCCCGATGCGAACCCCAGCTTTAGCCCTGATGGTAAAAGCTTGGCCTTTAGCCGCCAGCGTATTCAGGGTTTTTATGCCGATACCGCACGTTTAATGGTGTACGACCTAGCGAAGAAAACCACCCGAGAACTCACCACTGAGTGGGATCGTTCGGTGAATGACTTTGTTTGGGCCGCAGACAGTAAAGGCTTTTACGCCAGCGTCGACGATGCTGCCACCCGCCGTTTATTTTATGTCGATGCCAAGAATGGTAAACAACGCGCCATTACCAAAAACACCAGCTTTGGTAGCCCGGTATTAGCGGGTAAAAATACCTTAGTCACCACCAACGACAGCTTTATGTATCCGGCTCGTTTGGTGAAAGTGGATGTGCGCTCGGGTAACACCACGCGTTTGGATAGCTTTAATGATGAATTACTTTCAAAAACAAACTTAGGCACCTATGAATCGGTAACCTATAAAGGTGCTGAAGGCCAAGATATCCAAATGTGGGTGCATTACCCACCGGGCTTTGATAAGAGCAAAAAGTATCCCTTCTTTATGCTGATCCACGGCGGCCCGCACAATGCCATTGGCGATAGCTTTAGCTACCGCTGGAATGCACAAACCTTTGCTTCTTGGGGTTATGTTACGGCCTGGCCTAACTTCCATGGATCTAGCAGTTTTGGCCAAGACTTTGCCGATGCCATTAACCCCGATTGGCGCACGAAACCCTTAGCCGATATTCAAGCCGCGACAGCGTGGTTCCAGCAACAACCCTGGATTGATACCGAGCGAATGGTGGCCGGTGGCGCCAGCTACGGTGGTTACTTAAGTGCTATCTTGTTAGGTACTGAACATCCGTATAAAGCGCTGCTGATCCATGCCGCGGTATACAACATGTATTCGCAAATGGCGGCAGACTTTGCTGTACATTCAACCCGCTTTGGCAATTTCTGGGACAAACCAGAGATATACAAAAGTATTTCGCCGCATTATTTTGCCGGTAACTTTAATACGCCAACCTTAGTTATCCATGGCCAGTTAGATTATCGGGTACCGGTTGGGCAAGGCTTTGAATTATTCCGCACCTTGCAAAGCCGTGGCGTGGAATCGCGAATGATTTACTTCCCCGATGAAAACCACTGGATCTTAAAACCAAACAACTCCATCTATTGGTATAACCAAGTGAAAGATTGGATGACCCAGTTCGCCGAGCCCGGCGCGCGTTAATCCCTCCCAGCACGCAGCACGCGCTGCGTGCTGCAGTTTTTCTCTCGGCATCCAAACTAAAGGCCGACTTTTCAACTCTTTAGCTGTTACTTCTACCCATTAACGCCTAGTATAGAGAAAGAGCGGTTATTCGACAGTGGCTTTGCCCCTGTCTGGTACAGGAACCTTTATGACGCTTGACCAGTTACTGATTTTTTTGATCCTAGGCATCACCATAGTACTGTTTATTTGGGATCGTTGGCGACACGACATTGTAGCGCTGTTTAGCCTACTAGCCTGCGTGTTGGTAGGTTTGATCCCTGCAGAGCTAGCCTTTAATGGCTTTGGTCACCCCGCGGTGATTACCGTTGCCTGTGTATTGGTCTTAAGCCAAGCACTGCAAACGACTGGCGCGATTGATGTCTTAGCACACAAAGTTTTACCCTCTAATGCAGGGCCAACACTCACTATTACTGCTTTAACCGCGTTTGCGGCGGTATTGTCTGGCTTTATGAATAACGTTGGCGTATTAGCGTTATTGATGCCGATGGCCATTCCGCTTGCCAGCCGCATTAATCTGGCACCCGGCCAAGTATTAATGCCACTGGCCTTTGGCTCGATGCTTGGCGGTATGACGACGCTTATTGGTACCCCCCCGAACTTGATCATTTCCAGCTTTAGAGCCGAAGTACATGGCCAAGGCTTTGCCATGTTTGACTTTGCGGGGCCGGGCATCGCAGTAACATTAGCGGGTGTGTTATTTATCGGTTTATTAGGTTGGCGCTTTGTGCCGGTGCGGCAACGGGCTGATCTCAGTAGCTTTGAAACCAGCAAATATTTAACGGAAGTTAGGATCAAAGCGAGTAGTAAATTCTGTGGTAGCCGCTTACGTGAGCTCGAGCGCAGTTTAGATGAACTCGATTCACAAGTAGTGGGTATAGTTCGAAACAAGTACCGGGAGCATGTTCCTTCTAGCTCTTATCAACTAAAAGAAAACGATATTTTAGTGATTGAAGCCGAACCAGAAACACTGGGTAAATTGTTGTCGAGCTTAGAATTAGCGCTGGAAGATAGCGCCGATACGCAGCTGCAAAAAGAACAAGATAAAGCATTAGCCAAAAGCCAAACCGATATTCCCCCCTCTAAAGAAAAAACCTTAGTCAGCCCTGACGTCAGTTTGATTGAGCTAACACTGTTACCCAACTCCGATCTTATTGGCCGCACCGCCGTGCAAATTCAAATGCGCCGGCGCTTTAATATTCACTTGTTAGCGTTATCACGCCACGGTAATCGCTCAGTTAAACGGGTACGCCGTACTCGGTTTCAAGCCGGGGATGTGATCTTAATGCAAGGCAACAGCCAAGCCTTACAAAACTTCGCTACCGATTTTGGCTGTGTGCCTTTGGCTGAGCGGCAAATTCAGGTGCCGGATAAACGCAAAACCTTACTGGCCAGTGGCTTTATGCTCGCGGCCGTACTGTCGGCTTCGGTAGGATTATTACCGGCCGCCGTGGCTTTTGCCGCCGGCATGTTGTTGATCATGGCCTTTCATGTGATTCCGTTGCGCAAGGTCTATAGTGCGATTGATTGGCCGGTGATCGTGTTATTAGGCTGTTTAATCCCCGTTGCCGGGGCCATGAGTTCGACGGGTGCAGGGGATTTATTAGCCGTAAGTATGCTCGATTTAGTCGGTAAAGCAGACCCACAGCTAACGGTAATCAGCTTATTAATCCTCACTATTGTTCTAACGTCCTTTCTAAATAATGCCGCCACAGCCGCGATGATGTGCCCCATTGCCATCAGTTTGGCCACACAACTTGACGTAAACCCCGATACGCTACTGATGACTATTGCTATCGGTGCCTCTTGCGCCTTTTTAACCCCTATTGGCCATCAAAATAATACCTTGATTTTAGGCCCGGGTGGTTTTAGCTTTACAGATTACTGGCAGCTTGGTTTGCCGATGCAAATTGTTGTTCTTGTCGTCGGTGTGCCGGCATTATTGTTCTTTTGGCCTTTGTAGGAAGAAACCATGAAAGCACTTTTCAGCTTAGCGTCACTTTTTTTTGCGGCCAGTTTATCTGCAGCCACTACCTTTGGTGAGAACCTTGATAAAACCGCATTGACCAGTGTAGCCTCGGTATTAGCATCGCCTGCCACCTATCTTGATAAAGAAATTACCATTGAAGGTACTGTCACCGCCGTTTGTACCAAAATGCATTGCTGGATGACACTCGCAAGCGATGAAGCAGAGTCTCGCTTTCGCATCAAAGTAAAAGATGGCGATATGGTGTTTCCATTAAGCGCGAAAGGCAAAACGGCTTATGCAAAAGGTATCGTTAAAGTTTGGCCACAAGCTGAAGGTAAAGCGGAGGCTTATCAGTTAGTCCCTACGGCTGTTGAGATTGCTGATTAAACGCATAGAAAAGGGCCAGCATGCTGTAATGACGATCAGTTTAGTATTTAGCATGACACGGTTTGCTCACATCAACACGCCATGAATCATCCCTGAGGCTCGATTCCGGCCATCCATGGCCTTCAACGGTTGATTTAGAGCAAACAGGTCATGCTTAACTGACTTGCATTATCAGCATGCAGGCCCTTTTTATTAGCAAGATATAACTAGTCTTTCTTTAATAAAAACTCGATAAGGTTTTGCATATCTGTTTGCAGATTGCGTTGATCTAAGTTTTGATTATTGATTTTATATTTACCGTTAACAACCAACATTGGCACACCTGTTAGAACGCGGCTTTCACTTAATTGTTCTTGTTCACGTGCCATTTGGCCTACCGCTCCGCGCACTGGGAAGCTGCGCATGGCTTTATCAAAGGCTTCTGCATCAATGTCATTAATCAGCGCTAGGCTACGCACATCGTCTTCTGCCCGAAATGGTACGCGGCTTTTATGAATTTGATTAAAAATAGCTGTGGCCATTTCATCGCCTTTACCTAGGTTTTTCGCAGAGACATAAGCACGCGCTATGGCATTTTGAACTTCAGGTGAAGCGGCGCGGATAAAGTCGACATGTGATTTTTTGAACTCGGTACCGGCAGGTAAGTTTTTCGATAAACTCTGGGCAATCGGCTCAAAAGCGTAACAACCACCACAATAGAAAGAAAAGTATTCTTTCACTTCTGGCTTAGCTGTTTTTTGTTCTGATATCACTTCGTAATGCTTGCCTTCTTCGTAATTGTTGGCGAATGCCGACAAGGGTAACAAGACGGCAGCGACGGCTGCTACTAACCACTTTTTCATTATTTACCTCTGTTTAGTCATACTGCTGGGTCATTTTGCGCACTAGCTTAGCAAATTGTTAATAGTCTGGCACTAAGCTTAAAGGGGGTTGCTGTAATAATGACAGTTGCTCTTTTAGCGCCAGACACTGCTGTTCCCAGTATTTGTCTGTACCAAACCATGGAAAGTTCATCACAAAAGCTTGATCTTCCCAACGCCGTGCTAACCATGCCATATAATGGATCATACGCATAGCGCGTAATGGCTCGATCAGTTTTAACTCGGCCGGATCAAATTCACAATACTGTTCGTACTCTTCTAGCATTAACTCAAGGGTAAAACGCTGCTGTTGCCGATCACCGGACAGCATCATCCAAATATCCTGCATCGCCGGCCCCATGCGACAATCATCTAAATCGACAAAAAACGGGCCATTGCCCGTGTAAAAGAGATTACCCGCATGACAATCACCATGCAGCCGGATCAGCTGAGCGGGCCGATATTGTCGACTGGCTTCGGCAATCACCTGCGCTAAAGCGCTGTCAAAGGCCGGCCGCAGATAAGTAGGAATTAAACTTAAGCTGGCTAATACTTGCTGGCTTTCAATTAAATGACTTTCGACGGTTAAAGTGGGGCGTTCACGAAAAGGTTGCTGCCGGCCCACCTGGTGCATCCGACCTAAAAACCGCCCCAGCATAGCCAATTGCTCATCATTGTCGATTTCTAAAGTACGGCCTCCACGACTTGGAAAAACCGCAAATAAAAAGCCCTGATAATGCAATAAACTACTGCCAGCAAAACGAAGCGGCGCCACTACGGGAATTTCGGCGTCAACTAAGGCAAAAGCATATTGATGCTCTTCCTCAATCTGCGCAGCGGTCCAACGCTCTGGTCGGTAAAACTTAACCACCAGTTTTTCGGGCTGTGCGGCACCATCACGATAAGCACTAAATTGATAAACACGATTCTCATAACTGTTCAGTGCCAGCAGCCCCGTGCTGACATCTAAACCATAATGGTACAGCGCATCTAAAATAAGGTCGGGCTGCAGCGTTGAAAAATCAAAACGCTGCGTCAGCTCAGCGCCCGGCAAAGAATTTATTCTCCTGAGAAATCGTTAACTCAGGTTGTCCTGCATCCGTCACGGTAAAGCTAACGTCTAGTACAGGCTTTTTCGCATAATAAGGGTCTAAAGCAAGACTAATCACCACATTGCGGCTTTCGCCCCCGGCTAATAACACTTCGGTATCACCAATCCATTTTAACTGCTCAATGCCCGTCACCGACAGGTTCAGCGTTTTAGGTTGCTGCGATTTATTGATAATACTGAGGGTATAGGTATTCTCAATTAAACCTTCTGGCGTTTCACGGTACAAGGCGCCACGATCGCGGATAATGTCGAGCTCCAGCGGTTTACGAATAGTTAAATTCACCACAAAAGCCACACAGACCAAAATTAAGACAAGGAAATACCCCACCAGCTTCGGCCGGAACACCTTGGCCGGTTTACCTTGTAACGTGTGCTCGGTGGTGTAACTGATCAAGCCTTTGGGATAGCCCATTTTGTCCATGGTATCGTCACAAGCATCGATACAGGCGCCACAGTTAATACATTCATATTGTAAGCCGTTGCGAATATCGATGCCCGTAGGGCAGACATGCACACACAAGTTACAGTCGATACAATCGCCTAAGCCCTTTTCTTTATAATCGGTATCTTTGCGGCTTCGAGGTCCACGGTTTTCTCCACGCGCTTCATCGTAGGTTACGGTAAAAGTGTCTTTATCAAACATCGCTGATTGAAAACGCGCATAGGGGCAAATATGCGTACACATAATTTCGCGCATCCAGCCGGCATTACCATAGGTACAAAAGGTAAAAAACAATACTGACACCACCGCCCAAAACCCGGCTTGCAGCGTAAAGAAATCAAGGAATAGTGGGCCAATCGGCGTAAAGTAGCCGACAAAAATTAATGAGGTAAACAATGCAAAAGCCAACCAACAAAAATGCGTTAGGGCTTTCTTCCAAAACTTATTAAAACTCATCGGCGCCTGATCAAGCTTCATGCGCTGATTACGCGTGCCTTGGATCTTCTCTTCAAACCACATAAAGGTAAAAGTCCACACCGATTGCGGACAAAGATAACCACACCAGACCCGCCCATAAAAGGTTGTCACAAAAAACAACGCATAAGCGGCAATCACAAAAATCCAGGCTAATAAGGTAAAGTCTTGTGGCCACAGGGTTAAGGCAAAAATATTAAATTTTTGCTCACCAATATCCAACAAGATGGCTTGCTGACCATGATATGGGATCCATGGCAAAAGAAAAAACAACGACATAAAGATAAAGCCCATATTACGACGCAGGCTTTGGTGTAATCCCTTCACCGAACGAATATAGATCCGATCGCGTGAAGCATATTTCGTTGTGGTATCAGCGGCAGGTCGATGAATTTTCACTTCAACCGGTATGTTTTTCACGTCAATTTTTTGCTTATCCACTGGTCTTCCTCAACAATAACATGGCACTGGGTGACAACTGGTGATGGCCTCAGTATATCAGGCTCTTACCGAAATTATTTGACATAAAATAAGCTAGCGCCATATATCACAACACTTTAATGCGAAAGCGTTTGAATTCCGCTAGAATGAGGCATCGCTTGCAATTATAAGCCTTAACTATGAAAAAGTTTTTTTGGTTTGCCTTTATTATCTTACTTTTAATCACTTTTTCTGGCAGAGAGCCACTTAAAACCTACCGAGATATGTTTTTTAACAAGGTAGAGTCTGTGGTGTCTGAAAGCTGGCAGCAGGAAGATCGTGGAGTGATTGCGGTACAGCGCGAATTTACCGCCTTAACTGAAAACCTTGGGGTTGGCCAACAAAAATTACTAAACAATGCGGCAGCCAGTCGCAGCAGTATTTTGGAATATCGGCAAACCTACTGCGTAAACCAAGAATTTAATTCTTTGCTTTTTGGTGAGGTGCAGCAAAAAAGCTGCCGGATTATCGAAAAACATTTAAACCAATTACAAGATAACTAACAGGAAATTGCCATGCGCGTCTGCGGGATCGAAATAAAAGGCAGTGAAGCCATTTTATGTTTAATGAATTTAGAAGACGGCTTATTTGATCTTCCGGAATGTCGGGTTAATCGAATCGCGCTAAGCCAAGATCAACTAGCTGAAAGCGTACAAAAATTTCAATTTGCGATAAAAAAATTGGTCGAAGATTATAAAATTGAGCATCTGATCATTAAAGAACGACCACAAAAGGGTAAATTTGCGGGCGGTGCGGTAGGGTTTAAAATTGAAGCGGCAATTCAATTAATTTCCACTTGTCCCACCACCATTTTGTCGGGTGCGGCAGTAAAAGATCGCATTAAACGTCATCCTTTACCTGTAGATTTTAAATCAACCGGCCTAAAAGTTTTTCAAGAAACGGCTTATGTAACTGCCTACGCGTTTTTAGTTAACTAGGCGATTATCTCCAACAAAATGCTGATGCAATCGTTAATCTTTTTTTGATGTTGTGGGTTTTAAGCGCGCCAAATCAATTTGCACTGATTGCGTGGCGCGTTTAATTAAGGTGCGGATCAGTTTCGATTTAGATTCACCGGTTAATTCACTTAACTCGGCTAAGGCGGCAATCGCCTCTTCGCTTAACGTAAAAGTCGCATGACGCATCGGCAGTTTAGCCGTTTCATCCTCGTCTGGTAATAGTTGCCGCAAGCTGACAATTTGCGGCAGCCCCAAGGCATAATTATTTGCATCATCAATAAACTCTTCAGTGGTAAAACTGGGTTTATTTGACGGCAAAGACTTTTTCTTCAGGTCGCTTAGCGCCATCTTGTTGTATCGCCCTCATGGATAGCAATTCTTCAATAATCGATTTCATTTCCGAGGCTGCTTTACCTTCATTATCCACATCCATTACCGATAAGCCTTTTTCTTCGCTATCGTCATAAATGTTGCGACTGTAAGTAATGTTGTCGAGCACACGTAAATTAAAGCTCTTACAGACCTCTTTTGCATCTAAAATGCGCCCAGCTTGATTGGGTAGTGACGGACACTGGGTTAAAACACAACCCACAATCATCTCTGGATTAACTACATTACAGGCACTGACCAAATCTTCAAGGTGTTCGAGTGTTTTTAAATCGCGGCGCTTCGGTCTTAGTGGAAATAATACATGACTGGCCACCACCATCGCTGAACGTAAAGCCACACTGTCTTGGCCACCACAATCCACCACAACCACATCGTAATGCATTTCTAAGCTTTTCAGCTCATAACGAATTTTGCCGTACATTTGCACACAATTCAGCCAAGGCAATTCTGGATTCATGTGTCGCTCTTGCACCCAATCTGACGTGGTGCGTTGCGGATCGCAATCGACCAACATCACATTAGCATTTTTCTCGCGGGAAAAGTACACAGCAATATTCTGTGCTAGACAACTTTTGCCGCTGCCACCTTTTTCACCACCAACTAACAAAATCATTTGTGCACCCTCTCTGTTGTACAACAGCGCTGGCTGTCTGATCTGCCATGACACTATTAAAGTGTAGGCAATCTTTGCAATATAGCTAGTGCCAGCCTATAAGCACTGCACTGTTACGGTTATCTTGCTCTATTTATAGCCTAGTGCATCCTTCTTGTTAGCGACACCTGAATTAGCGCTATTGCGCAAAAGCCTTGTTTTACTGTGTTTTATTAGTAAACAGCCTAAGCGGCTATAACTCTTTTGGGTTAGGTTGTAACTGCGGTTTTTTATTGGCTGCTGCGACGAGACCGAGTGCTGCCGGCCGCTTTTTTGGTTGAGGTTGTTTTCCTTGCTGCTTTGCTGCTGGTTTTCTTGGCGGCAAATTTAGCCCGACCGGTTTTACTGCGGCTAAAGCGGTTTTGACCCAGCCCTTTTAATCCCGAAAACTGCCCATGTTGCTGGCTAACTTCGGTAATGAGCTCGACTAAGCCATGTTGTAACGGTTGCATAAACTGGTCGTATCGCAAGCGTTTTTCACAAATCGCTTCAAGCTGCGCTTCCCAGTGTGCCGTCATATCGGGCACCACCATGCGCTGCGGCAAACTTTGAATTAATTGCCGGCCAATGGGTGTGGCGTGGATCTCTTTACCTTGTTTCGTTAAAAACTGTCGTTTAAACAACAATTCAATTATGCCTGCTCGCGTGGCTTCAGTGCCTAAACCGTCAGTATCGCGTAGCACTTTTTTTATTTCTGGATCGGTAACATAACGCGCGATGCCGGTCATAGCGGCCAGTAAGCTAGCGTCGGTAAAATGCTTCGGCGGGCTGGTTTGCTTCTCATCCAGTTGCCCTTCAACACAATTAACCTGATCGCCCTGCTGCACTGCCGGCAAGGCTGTACTGAATTCATTCGTCTCTTCGTCAGTTGAACCGGAACGTGCAAGTAAGGCCTTCCAGCCCAGATCGACGGTCGATTTTTGCTTGGCGACAAATAACCCCCCGGCAACTTCAGTATCAATTTGATGCTCGCTATAACGAAACGCCGGATAAAACTGCATTAAATATTGTCGGGCAATTAACTCATAAATATGTCGCTCATCTAGCGAAAGACGCTGCACATCCAGCACCCGCTCGGTAGGTATAATGGCATGGTGCGCCCCTACCTTGCTGTCATTCCAGGCCTTGCTTTTTAAGTTTAAATCTGCTGTTTTCACGGCCTCACTTAATTGCGAACTACTGCTGGCAATCGCTTGGCTTACCTTTTGCCGCTCAGCATAGTGACCCGCCGGTAAATAACGACAATCAGAACGCGGATAGGTAATTAACTTATGGCGTTCATACAATTGCTGACAAATATCTAAGGTTTTTTGCGCGTTTAAATTAAAGCGTTTAGACGCATCAATTTGTAATGAGGATAAATTGTAAGGCAAGGGTGCAGCCTGACTTTTTTGTTCGCGTTTCACGGCTTTAACTTGGCCCGTTTGGCCCCTCACCTTTGCTAACACGGTGTCGGCCAACTTTTTCAGTAACACCCGGCCATCTTCATCCATGTAAGGCTCGCAGGCGGCACTTGGTTGCCACTTTGCCTTAAATTGCTCACCACTGCGGGTTTGCAGCGTTATCCACACCTCATAAAAGGGTTTCGTTACAAAGTGCTCAATCTCTAGATCGCGGTGCACCACTAACCCCAACACCGGCGTTTGCACACGGCCGATCGACAACACGCCCTGATAACCATGCTCTTGGCCTAGTAAGGTACATAGCCGTGTCATATTAATACCATACAACCAATCGGCCCTTGCCCGCGCTAAGGCTGAAGTGGCTAACGGAATAAAATCAGTGTTTTGGCGCAAATCCTTTAAGGCTTTGCTGATCGCCGCCGGATTCATGTCATTCACTAAACAGCGCTTGGTGGCCGCACGCTTGGCTTGACTGATCCCCGCATAATTAATCACTTCATCCACCAAAATTTGCCCGACACGATCCGGATCGCCCATATTCACTAACACATCGGCTTCTTTGATCAGTTTTTTAACCACATTAAATTGCTGGCGGGTTTGCGACTTAACGTGTTGTTTCCATTCTATTGGAATAATTGGCAGGTGGACTTTGCGCCAACTTTTGTAATCGGCATTGTAGGCTTCAGGTTCTGCCTGTTCCAGTAAATGACCAATACACCAAGTCACCACATCGCCATTGGCGGCTTTAATAAAGCCATCGCCTTTTTGCTGTGGTTTGGGGAGCACATCGGCTACGGCACGGCCAACGCTGGGCTTTTCTGCAATGTATAAAATCATCAGACAATACACTGTACAAATAATCAGTTAATTTACCTTGCCTAACATTAAATAGCAAAAACTTGTGACACTGACTAATACCTAAGGATTATATTGATGGTTAAAACCACAATTTTGACCGTTAACTTAACTCGCCAAATAAAAATTAAAATGAATTATTTTAGTTACTTAGAGGCTTTAATATTTAAAAAGCAATCGCAGCATAATTATTGAGTAGATCGACATTGCTGACAACTTGGCTATTTTCTAAGCTGTGAACATGGGTTCCTTGCCTACTCTGGTTTTGTTGCTTCGCTGTGAGGGCGTAGAAAATGTCGCAATATACTGATGTTAAAAGAATTTGTGATGATCTAGAAAGTACCGGTAAAACCGTGTCGCTAGATTATGTTTTGTCTAAAGTGTCTGACGCACAAGCAACGGTGATAGCACACTATAAAAAGTGGCGATACGAGCAAGCCCAACAGCGACAGCTTGAGCAAGCGCCAATACTCAGTGACGATTTTATGCAAGCGTTTCTGCGTGAAACCGAGCGACAAGGCGCGCAACAAACGGCGCAGTTGCAAAAACAATTAGCCGAAGCACTGCAAGGTGAAGTGGTTGCGGTTGAGCACTTACAACAGGCACAGCAGCAATGGCAGCAGTTGGAACAGCGTAAAACGGCTTTAGAGCAAACATTGCACAGCCAACAACAGAAACTGACCACTCAGGCAGAACACTTTGCCAGCCTGCAACAAGAACGCACCGCTTTGCAACAACAACTGGGCCAGTTAGAACAACAACTGAGCAAGGCAACGGAGCAACTAACCGCCAGCCAAGCGGCCGTGGCTGCCGCCAATGCTCAAGCCTCTGAACACGCAACCGCTCTCGCCTCAAAGCAAGCACAGCTTAACGACACCGAGCAGCAATTGTCTGAGTTACAACAACAGTATCAACAACAACAGCAGTTAATTGCTCAATTAGAGGAAAAGCAGGCGGCACAGCAACAACTGGCTGAGCAATTAAGCACAGCTCAAACGCAACTCGAAGTACTTGAAACAACGTTGCAGCAGACTAAAAGCGCACAGCAAGACACCGAGCAAGCGTTAAGTGCAGCGCAAAACGCGGTGGTGCAGTATCAACAAGAGCAACAGCATTTTTCTGAGCTACAGGCCGAGTATGATGCCTTACAACAACGATTGACAGAGCAGCAACGCCAACACTTTGAAATGAAAAAACAGATCCATCAGCAACTGGCCGAATATTCCGAGCAATGTGCTGAACTCAGCTCTGAGCGCGATACGCTGTTGAGTCAGATACGCCGTCAAAAAACCACAGCAGAGCCATCTGCATTAGCCGACAGCATTCAGTTACAGCAAGAATTAAAACAACTGCAGCAACAGCACCAAGACTTACTGCAACAACTGGCCATGCCACAACACAGTGCCGCCGAGCAGGCCACGGCAACAGAAAACCTTCAGTTACAGCAAGAATTGCAACAACTGCAGCAACAGCACCAAGACTTACTGCAACAACTGGCCTCGCCACAACACAGTGCCACCGAGCAGGCAACGCAAAGCGAGCAACTCAGTGCGTTAACAGCAGAGCGGGATGAGGCGCTAGCCATTAATGCAGCACAAGCGGATCAACTGCATAACGTGCAACACGAATTAGCCGAATTAAAAGCCTTGTTGCAACCGAATAACCCTGAACAATGCGACAATGTGGAACAATTACGCGCTCATTTAGCATTGTTGAAACATCAAAATAGCATTACCTCGCAACATCAGGCCGAGCAACGCGAAACGATCAAACAGTTACGGGAAGAATTAGCACAACAGCGCGAGGCGGTGCAGCAAATTCAACTAGAACGCTTTCAATTTAATAAACAGAAAGTGCAATTTGAAGAACAAGTGAGTTTTGTGAAGAGCAATTCAGCCGCGACCATCGAGCGTTTAACACGCTATCGTGAACAAGCACAGGAGCGTATTGCGCAACTAGAACGGAAACTACAGGAATGTGGCTGTTAAGCGGCGGTGTTTAGCAACGTCATTTAAGCTATTGGTAATGCTCGTTGATATAACCAACCGGTCTGTTCAGGCGTTAAACTAAAGGGGCTATGGTAAGCAAAACCCAACTTGTGTAACAGGGCCTGCGAAGCCGTATTATCTTCATTAACAATGGCATACAACGATGGTATCCGTAGCGTAACCGCCCACTGCAACACGGCCTTGGCAGCTTCATAAGCAAAACCTTGTTGCTGATAAGGTTCGAGCAAGGCATAACCAAGATCGGGCGCATCAAGCTGTTCGCGCTGCAATAAACCACAGATACCAATCAACTGTTTGGTGGCGGTGTGCTCCATTGCCCGCAAGCCAAAACCGTATTGTTGATAACTTTTCAACGGCCCTTGTTGCAAATGCTGCTCAGCGCCAGCCAAATCGCGTACCCCGCGATCGCCAATATGTTGCAAAAAGCCCGGATCATTTAATAACCTCAACATAAAAGGTGCATCAGCAAGGGTCAGTGGCCGAAGTGTCAAACGATGTGTGTAAATCACCAGCAGCCTCCAGGGCTGAGCAACGGTTGCTGTGCCTCATTTAGTACAATAGTGTAATTTGCTCGTGTCGGCAACTGCTGCCAACTGGCTTGAGTCAGCCGCTGAAAGGGCAACATAAAAGCAGCCAATTCAGTAGCCGACATACCTTTACCTCGTTGCTGCCATAATTGCTGCTCTTGCTGAGCTCGCCAACGACAAACACTGGACCAATCAGGCGCTTTTAACCAAATCAGTGGCTGTAGGAAAGCCCATAACTCGGCATAACTACCGGCCAGTTGCTGATTAACATAGCTACGCCACACGCCCTTAGCGTCGGCAGCGGCTTCAAAATCATTTACAGGCTGCGCCAACACCTCAGCAGCTTCGGCTTCCACACCTAAACACCAGCCTTCAACAATCAGCACATCAAACTGTTGTTTGGGTAAGTCAGCTAGCCGAACGTCCATCGCCTTATCAAATTGTGGCAATGCTACAGCCCGCCCAGCGAGTACCGCTTGCACATCCGCTAATGCTTTATGAATGTCATGTGTGCCGGGTACTCCACGTTGGGCCAACAACGGATGCACTTGCGCGGCTAACTGTCGCCGAGCATGTTGCGACAAATAGTAATCGTCTAGCGACACGGTGGCGGCCGAAATACCCTGCTGTTGCAGCAAGCCACACAGCAATTTGGCCAAGGTGCTTTTACCGCTGCCTTGCGCACCGCTAATACCCAGCACTAAAGGCCGTGCCAACGGTATGATTTGCTGCAATAACAATTGCAAAACTTGCCGATAAGCCGGTTGTGTGGCCACAGGTAGTTGTTTGAGAAGGGCAGAAACATCCATCACGTTAAGCCTGCTGTTAGTCGCGCGAGGAAGAGATAAAAAATGGTTTAAGGCCGCAACCCTTTTTTAGTAAACGGCCTGAAAAGCTTAACGCACTCATTTCGCAATCAAAACATCGCCAAACGAACAAAATCTAAACAGCAAACGTCAACAAGCCTTAGCTACGATGAGCGGCACGCAAACGTAAAGCCGCTAATGGCAATAATAACAACACGAGCCAATTAATCGAGCCCGAGCCTGAATCGCCTTCTGAAGCGCCATTACTTGCTAAAGTATTGGCTACAGGGGTTAAACCGGCAGCAGTGTTAACTCGAGTATCAATCACAAACACACTTTCAATCAGCACCAAGTTGTCAGCCGTTAGGGCTTTACCGGCGGCAAAATCGGCTGACGTATAATTACGCAGTGGAATGTTGGTTGCGGCGCCACCAAAATTATAAGTAGGTAATTGTGCCATTTGCTGCAAAATCTCCAAACCTTGCACAGAGATTTGACCGAATACGGTAAAACCGCCATTTTGCGCATCTAAGTTGGTTTGGTTATCCACTAAATTGAAAAACCATTGGCTAGTTGCACTGTTGGGTTGATCGCCAATTTTAGCCATAGCGATAGTGCCACGTCGATTAGACCATTTCGGTTCATTTTGTACTGCAGCCTTAGCAACCACATTCCCAAATGGCACCTGACCGGTGTAAACAAAACCGCCACCTTGCACAATAAAGCCCGGCACCAAACGATGCACCACGTTATTATCGTAGCTTTGGTCTTTAACGTAACTTAAAAAGTTTTCTACGGTTTTTGGCGTGGTTTCGTCGAATAAGTTGACTTCAAAGTTGCCCAACGACGTATTAAATTGCACGATGGTCGCATGTAACGGCGCCATTAAGGTGCTGCCAACTAACAACGCTGTCGTGGCTAATAAACGAGATAATTTCATTAATTTTTCCGGATAGACACAAAACCTAAGCATACGCTAAAGCGACAAGGCGAAGCCAGTGCCTTTACGTTTAATCACTCTTGGCATAAGACTAAAGTGTGCTGCGGCTAACGCCTTGTAGCGGTTGTGTTGTTTGGCTAAGCTGTTTTAAAGTTAAGCCTATTATTATTATAAAAAGAGTTGATGATGCTTAATACCGCTGCGAAACCCTTTGTTCGCTTAGTCGAACGTTATCTACCTGATCCTTATATCTTTGTCTTACTACTCACCATAGTGGTATTTGCTGCCGCAGTGCTGTTTGAACAGCAGTCGCCGCAGCAAGTATTACAACAATGGGGAGATGGCTTTTGGGGCTTACTCAGTTTTGCCATGCAAATGCTGTTGGTGCTGGTTACCGGCTACATGCTGGCCAGTACGCCCTTGGTAAAAGCCATTTTAGATCGCTTAGCTATGCTGGCCAAAACGCCGGGCCAAGCCATTGTGTTAGTTAGCGTGATTTCATTATTCGCCAGTTGGCTTAACTGGGGTTTTGGCCTAGTGGTCGGCGCATTATTTGCCAAAGCATTAGCCCGACAAATCAAAGTGGATTATCGCTTATTGGTAGCCAGTGCTTATTCAGGCTTTATTGTATGGCATGGTGGTTTAGCCGGTTCGGTGCCGCTGACCATTGCGACACCAGGACATTTTGCCGAAGCGCAAATTGGCTTAATCGCAACCAGTGAGACTATCTTCGCGCACTTTAACTTGATATTACTGGCCTTGCTATTTGTTGCAGTGCCGCTGGTAAACTACCTGATGCTACCGTCAGCAAAAGACAGTATCTATGTCGACCCCGCTAAACTCGATGACACGCCTTTACCAGAAATCACCCAGCAGCGCCCGGCAGATAAACTTGAAAATAGCCTACTGTTAGCTTTGATCGTCGGCTTTGCGGGTGTTGCTTATTTAGTCCAGTATTTTGTCAAAGGTGGCAGCCTTAATTTAAACATCGTTAATTACTTATTTCTATTTTTAGCGATAGTGCTGCATGGCACACCACGGCGTTTACTGCATAGCTTGCAACAAGCGGTGCAAGGCGGCGCCGGTATTGTGATCCAATTCCCATTTTACGCTGGCATTATGGCTATTATGATTCAGTCGGGTTTAGCACAAAGCATGTCAGAATGGTTTGTTAGTTTTGCTAGTGCAGAAAGTTTGCCGTTTTTTAGCTTTATCAGTGCCGGTATCGTTAATATTTTTGTGCCCTCTGGTGGGGGTCAGTGGGCAGTGCAAGCCCCAGTAATGTTACCGGCTGCGCTGGAGTTAGGCGCTGATATTAGTCGCGTTGCCATGGCGGTGGCTTGGGGCGATGCTTGGACTAATATGATCCAGCCATTTTGGGCCTTGCCTGTGCTGGCTATTGCCGGTTTAAAAGCCAAAGACATCATGGGGTTTTGTTTAATGCAGCTGCTGATCACCGGCGTGATTATTAGCCTAGTACTCACCTTTGTTTAAGCAACTAAATACCCAACCAGCGACTAAACTCGCTGGTTCGGCTTTGGCTGGTTTTTAACTGCACGCCAGAACGAAGAAAGACCGTGAGCGTATTTTTACAAAAGCGCTCTAACCGCTCAATGTAATGCGTTTGCACTAATTCGCTGCGATTAATTCGAAAAAAACGTTGCGGATCTAAAATCGCCTCTACCGCTTGCAAGCTCGTGTAAGGCAAATAATGCCGCTTTCCTGCTGCATCAAACGCCATAATCAGGCCACCATCAGCTTGGATATAGCTGATATCGGCTATATCCAAAAAGTAAATCTGTTGCTGCTGCCGTATCGCTATGCGCGTGGCATAACTGGCCACGGCAGGGGTTGCAGGCCACTGCGCTAAGAAGGCAGTCAGCTTGGAGAGATCAGGCTGCGCAGTAACGGTTTTGGCACTTAATAAGCGAAATTTCTGCCAAGCCTGCAACAGCTTTTCACTGTTATAGGGTTTAAGTAAATAGGAAATGCCCTGACTATCAAAAGCCGACAACATAAATTGATCATAAGCGGTAATAAAAATCAGCGGGCAGCGAGGCGGAATTTGTTGATAAGTGGTCAGCACATTGCCATCCGCCAGCTCGATATCAGAAAAAATCACATCAACAGCCTGGCCGCTCGTTAAAAAAGCGGCCGTTTCTTTTATTGTCGCCAGTTCAGCGACAACTTCCATCGGATCAGGTAGTTCGGCAATCAACCGCCGTAACTTGCTGCGCGCCAATGGCTCATCTTCCACAATGGCTACCCTAAACACGTGGCTGCTCCTCTAATAATGGCAAGCTCACACTAAAGCGTTGATTTGCATGATTGATATCTAAATTACGGCCGGTTAAAAACAAAAACTGTTTAGCTAAATTTGTGAGACCGATGCCGTTACCGCTGCGTGTTTTTTTGGCGCTCGGCTGTAAGGGGTTACTGACCACCACACGTTGTTGCTGCAGCGAAATATCCACCAGCAACGGCGCTGCAAGGCTGCCTTGGTTATGTAAAAACACATTCTCGAGTAATAACTGCAAACTAAAGGGTGGCAACAAGCTTTGACTGGAGCGCAAAGCCGGATCAATAATCAACTGATAACCGGGCCCGACACGAGTTTGCATTAATTTAAAATAATATTCCGCAAACTCTATCTCTTGTGCCAGCGGCACTAACTGCTGCGTAGCATTGTGCATAGATAACCGATAGAGCGCGGCAAAGTCATGCAAATAGCGGCTGGCCTGTTTTTGATCGACACTGATCAACTCATCTAAAGTGTTTAACGCGTTAAAAATAAAGTGCGGGTTCAGTTGCGCTTTTAATTGCTGAATAGTTAATTGCGCCAGCTGTTGATTATAATCGGCAACTTGTTGTTGATAACGACTGGCCGCCTGCCAATGATATCGCGCCAAATAAATACCGGCGAATAACACCACATCGACAATATCACCTAAATTTTTGCTTAACAGCAAATTCGGTGAAAAATTACGTTCGACAGTGTTAAACATCACGGAAATCAGAACGCTAATGCTGTTATTAGCGGCTAAATAGACTAGCAGAGAGACAAAGATAATCTGCAACATCTTCAACCAACTGAGCTGGCCGTCATCGTTATGTTGAAACCGGTTTAAGCAATAACGCACCAACAAAAAAATAAGCAAAGCGGAAAAAAACGTGACAATGGGCGCTTCGGGCGTAAAGGTATACCAAGACACCATACCCGCTCGCACGCGGTTACTAATGACTAAAAAATAACTAAAGCAGAAAATACCTAGTAAAAAAAGCCGGTCAACTTGTAAGTAGGCGTAAAACCGCTGCAACATAATCAGTTCCTGTCTGTCCTTGGAAAGTGACAAAGGCGGCCATTGCCGCCTTATCCATTATTTAGCCGCAGTACTTGACCATGAACGCGTCACTTCGCCGGCTGCGTCCATAAACTTTAACTGCACTTCATCGTTTTCGTCTACATAAAACATCGCACGTGGCGAACCATCTTTGGCAAAAAGAAACAAACCATTGTTTTGCTGTGCAGTTTTTCCTAATAAGATACGGGGTGCGCCGCCAATTAGTCCGGCATCTTGATATTCTTGTATCTTCTGCCGTTTTAGTGATTGATCGGTAATTTGTGCCAACTCGCGCATAATTTTCCGCACGCCATCTTGGGTTTCTGCTGCAGGACGATCATTAAAAGCCAACCCAGAGCGAACAATACGTTTATCACCTCGCTGTTCATCAACGGTTAGTAGCTGCATGACTTGATCACCATCGTATTTATCGAAAGTCATCGACATGCCCGCGCTATGACCGTTCGCATTTTTCGCACCATCGTAAATAAAACCACCGGCTTCCATACCTTCTTCATTAAAAAACAACATACCGGCGCGCTTTTTACGATCCTCGTTTAACACCTTGCCATTCACTTCTTCGGTAGTAGGAAAGCGTGCAGTGTTCGTTAACAGCATTCTCACGGTACCATCCGCTTCAATAATGTTTAAGCGCTCAACGGTTAAGGTCTCAAAACGCCCGTCATTAGATGATTTCATACCCATCAAACATAAACTTAAAGACAAAACTAAGCTGGTCAAAGCGGTAACGCGCAATACTTTTACTTCGTGTTCAATTTTCATCGTTATTTACCTATTGGTTGTTTGGCTTGCAGTGAGTATTAGCAAAGACCTCAGAGGCAACAAGGCACTTCGGCTTAGCTAAGGAAAGCATCTGATAAACGCAGGAAAATAAAGGATGAAACAAACACTCTCTCGGTAACAACCCGAACTGATTGGCATTGAAATGGTCTATCCCCAATAACGCAACGTAGATTAAAACTCGTCATTGAGGGCAGTAACATGCGTATTTTAAGCAACATCGTTAGCAGCTTTTTGTTCAGTATTTTCTTTTTAACCACGCCATTAATGGCAACTACACCGCAAGCCAGTATGCAGCTTGAAACCATAGTGCTGGGCGCCGGTTGCTTTTGGGGTGTAGAAAAACGCTTCGAAGCGATGCCTGGGGTCACGGATGTACAGTCAGGTTACGCCGGTGGCAATGGTGTGGAACCAAGCTATCGGGTGATTACCCAGCAGCGCAACAAATTTAACCCGAATAACCATGCCGAAGTGGTTCGAGTGACTTTTCAACCTGAATTAGTCAGCCTCGAAACCTTGTTACAGCGCTTTTATGAAATGCATGATCCCACACAGCGCAATCGCCAAGGTAATGATGTGGGTACGCAATATCGCTCGGCCATTTTCTTTCAAAATGAACAGCAACAAAAAATCGCTAAGCAAGTGACGGCGCAATATCAGCCTCTGCTTACGGCAGCCGGTTATGGCGAGATCCAAACGCAAATACAGCCATTAAACCAATTTTTTCCCGCCGAAGATTTTCATCAAGATTACATCGCCAAAAATCCCAATGGCTATTGCCCAGACCACTCAACAGGCGTGCGCTTTGATAGCTCAAATGTTACCGCCGCGCCGGCGGTCGACAACAGCGCTTTATTAAAGGGCAAACACATTGTAATGATTGATGCAGCGGAATATTGCCCATATTGCGAAAAATTCAAAGCCAATGTCAGCAGTAAATATCAGGGTAAGATCCCGCTACATTATCGCTTAGCCAGCCAGTTAGAGGGTTTAACCATCACCACGCCCACTTGGGCAACCCCCACCCTGTTATTTATCGAAAACGGGGTAGAAGTCTTTGGCGTACAAGGCTATATGGAGCCAGAGGTATTTTATAAGGCATTGGGTTTATTCAGTGTCGGTGCTGATAGCGAAAGTTATCAAGTGGCCTTTCAAAGTGATACCGACCGGCCTTTCTGTAAACAATATGAAATATTTAAAAATACCCCTGACGGCGTATTTGTTGATGCGTTTAGCGGCGCACCGTTATTTGACACCCGAGATCGTTTTAACTCGGGCAGCGGTTGGTTATCCTTTAAAAAAGCGATTGATGGCGCGGTAACCACCCGCACTGATTACAGCCATGGCATGATCCGCACCGAAATTGTGGCGGCGGTATCAGGTATTCATTTAGGACATCGCTTTAATGATGGCCCGAATGGCACGACACGCTATTGCATTAATGCTACCGTGCTAGAGTTTGTACCACGCTAACCCGTCGCATTTGGCAGGCTAAGCTAAAATGCTATAGCCTGCTTTTATTTTGCAAAAACACCCCGCAATATTTCTCTGACAAAATGCCGTTGAAAACGCTACACTGCTAAAGCGTTTTACAGCGCTGCGCTTCTGCATATTGCAGCACCTATTAATATGAATTATCAGGAAGATATTATGAAAAAACTTTCCCTAGCATTATTGGCCAGTGTGGTGTTATTAGCAGGTTGTGCCCCTGAAGTGGGTTCAAAGAAATGGTGTGAACAGATGGATACCAAAGCTAAAGGCGATTGGACAGCCAATGAAGCCAAAGATTATGCCAAGCATTGTATTCTGCGCTCTGACGATTAATACTTTAGACCGCTAACCCCTTCATGCGCCAATAACCAAGCTTTTTTATCAACGCCACCGGCATAGCCTGTGAGTGTTTTATTGGCGCCGATAACGCGATGGCAAGGCACAATAATCGAAATCGGGTTTTTACTATTGGCTAAACCCACCGCGCGCATGCCTTTTGGATTACCAATTTGTTTGGCGATATCACCATAACTGGCGGTTTGGCCATAGGGTACGGTGAGAAGCGCCTGCCAAACATGCTGCTGAAAAGGAGTGCCCTCTGCCGCCAGCGGTAATTGAAACACCGTTAACTCACCGGCAAAGTAAGCAGCCAACTGGGCTTTCGCTTCGCGCGTCCATTGCGGCTCAGTGCTCGGCTGCTGTTGTCTTTGGCAAAACGTCACCGCAACCACACCGGCCTCGTTCGCCACAATTTCTACTAAGCCCAGCGGGCTCGCTAAGTAATCAATACCTTGCATCTTTATCTCTCTGCGCCATATTGGCGCTACTCAATGTTCAAACTATGTGCAAACTGTCAGGTTGGATAACCGTGACTGTAGTGGTCTAGTAAAACCCGCCCGCATTGATGTAAAAAAAACCAGTGGCGTGCATAGTGATAACAAACCGCCATGTCGCTGCAGCTGAGTATGTCACGCTGCAAGCTGCATATTGACACGTCACAATTGAAATCCTAACTGATCATTGCTGATTAATATACCGCGATAACGAATGCTGACGCCCGCTTTTCGGCTCAAACACCTCCGACCACACTATATGAACGCCTCCTTTGCAAGGCCTATTAACGTGCGTTGAGTTGGATGGGCTGCGGTACTATATTCGGTCTTATTATGCGAGGCGTGCCCCCGCTGACCCTAATGATTTCCGCGGCTTTAGTCCTGATACTCTGAACGGTATTTAAACCCATGTGGTCCTCAGGATACTAAAGCTTGGTCTTACCAATTTTCATCACACGTCAGGCGCCCTGACAAACGGTTGCGAACCAGGGTGAGATTACGAGTGGTCATTTAATCACCACACTCATGCCAGCTTCCAACACCGCATCAAGATAAGCCTCATTCATCAATGCCTGACGCTGCTTTCTTCTGATACTCATTTTTCGCTTCTCAGCGCGTAACATATTCAAGCCGAAGTGTCGCATCGTGGCAAGATTGGCTGCTGCATTACCACGGTATATCTGGCACGCATCCTCACTTAAGCTCACATCCAGCACCCAGTGCAGCTGGTTTTCAATACACCAATGCTCGCGTACTGCCTGGGACAGCCTTTCTGCGGTAAGGTCGGCTGAGCTGATAAAATAACGTTGCTCTAACACCGCACGCTTGTGCTTTTCCACCCGGTAAGTCGTTGCCATGCCTAAGGTTGTCAGCGCTGGCCAGGCAGCTTTGAGTTTTTCCGGTAATTCGCTGGCCGGACAGACCTGGAATTCACGGTACTCTAGACGCCCACGGTTCTTTTCCAGTGACTGCGCTGCACTATCTTTATGCGCTTTACCCGCAAAGACTTGTTTTACTGCATCGTGCAGATGACCTTGGTTGCCTTTAACCGTCAACAGGTAATCAGCTTTTTTATCTACTATCTGCTGCGCTATCTCTTTCTGGCATCCCATTGCATCCAAACTGACCAGGCATCCTTTAAGCTCCAGCAAGTTAAGTAGCTGAGGTATCGCCGTAATTTCGTTGCTCTTCTCGTCCGTTTTAACCTGGCCCATTACCACACCATTGGCGCTGGCAAAGGCGCTAACCATATGAATAGAAGAGCAGCGGTCTTCCCGGTTGTAGGAGCCGCGAAGCGTTTTGCCGTCGATTGCGACCACCTGACCATCGGTAAGCTCTGTACAAGCCTGCATCCAACTGGCAAAGCAGCGCTGCAAGGCTTCGCTGTCCAGCAGTGACATCACCCGCGCGATGGTGTCGTGTACCGGCAAACCCAGTTTAAAAAAGCCATGTTCTTGCAGCCAGTCAAAGCGGTTTTCGCCGAAATCTTCAATATCTTCCCAGCCCTCACAGCCAGCAATGACTGCGCAAAGCGTTAAAAACACTACGTCAAACAAGGGGTAAACGACCTTAGCGGCTTGCCTTGGGTCTTCTAATTCTGAAAAGTGCTCTGCAAAAATATCGATGTTCATAAACTGGCTCCGCGTAAAAGCCAGTATCTGATCACAGCTGAAGATCGGGGTCAATCAGTTATGCTAAAGTGCGTACTAAATGTTCGTGATCTTGCCCTGGGTTGCGAACGTATTCGCGCTAAACGATGTTACTTATTTTGCTATGAAGCTTCGTGCTTACTCTGCCACACGGTTAACTCACCTGTGCATAGATGGCTTCACTGTAGTCAACTTCTTTACTTAACAAGGCCCACACGACCCGAGCGGTTTTATTGGCCTGTGCCAGTAACACCACATTCTTGGGTCGCCGAATCAATAACTGCTGCAACCACTCGCTCGGCTGTTTGTTATGCGTAATTGCCGAGCGCGCGCCGTGAACTAATAAAGTGCGCAGGTAAGTGTCACCACGTTTACTGATACCATGTAACTTTACCTTTCCGCCTGAGCCTGTTTGTTTAGGTACAAGCCCGAGCCAGGCAGAGAGCTCACGTCCTGATTTAAACTGCTGAACATCACCGACAGTGGCCACCAAGGCGGTTGCGGTTAATACGCCAATACCGGGTATCTTGCTAATCCGCTGGCACTGTGGGCAACGTTTGAACCACGCCGTGATGTGCTGCTCTAAGCCCGCAATGTCCTCGTCCAGTGTGCTGATGTAAGCCACACGCTCGTATAAACGGTCCATAAACTCCGTGGGGACACTTTGAGACAGCTGCTCTAATGCCGGTGCAATATCACGCTTAAAGGCCGTGCGGCTTTTCGGTATCACCAAACCAAACTCCGCTAAGAAGCCCCTAACAGCATTAATGCTGGCCGTGCGGGTTTTAACCAGTTGCGCACGCATGCGATGTGCAGCCAAAGCGGCTTGCTGCTCAATCGTTTTTACTGCAACAAAACGCATTTCAGGTTGTTGAACGGCAGTCCAAATCGCTCTGGCATCGACCATGTCATTCTTATTACCGATAACAAAAGGTTTCACTTTATGTGCGGCTAACAAACGGACCTGATGCCCCATCTTCTGGAAATAGCGTCCCCAGTGATGCGCACCACTGCAGGCTTCCATGGCAATCAGCGAGGGCGTTTTATTGCTAAACCACTCCAGAAAATGCTGTCGCTTAACCTTTTGGGAATGGCTTTTGCCAGCATTATCGACCCAGTGAATTTGGAAAATCTCTTTTGCAATATCAACACCAAATACATTAAGCTTCATATCGGATACCCCTGTTGTCTGTAGAACTTACACTACCATTTTGGCACACGATGCCGTGACCAGGGGTATCCATCCTTTCTAAAAGATGCCCCCTGAAGGTTAAGTGGAGGCGTTCATATTATTCTCTGAGACAGGTTGGACTACACTCAGACACCGGTCTGACCTGTCTCAGAGTGCGGTTGGACCAGTGGGTTAGGTAGGGTAACCGGTGATGTCGCGGATTTTGTTATACAGCGGCTGGAGTTGGCGGTACATTTTCAAATACACTTCCCGATACAGTCGTTGATATTGCGCAGCGTTAACCGGATCAGGCAAATAACGCTGCGGTAAACGGCACATGGCAGCAATAGCGCTGGGGTAACTCGGGTAGCGGCCTAAACCCACCATGGCTGAGATCGCCGCGCCTAGCGCTGACGTTTCGTGGGTGTGCGGGCACTCAACCGGCAGATTAAAGACGTTCGCGGTTATTTGCAGAATTTCAACGCTTTTAGCACCACCACCCGATACACGCAGTGTTTGAATAGGTTGGCCATTTCGCCGTTGCAGCCGCTCGCTGCCTTCTTTTAAGGCATAGACTAACCCTTCAATAATGGCACGATAGACATGGGCCCGCTCATGCACATCACTAAAACCAATCATCGCGCCTTTCGCTTCAGGCCCCGGAAAAGTAATACCCGGTGACCAATATGGCTGGAGCAATAATCCCATACTGCCGGCAGGTACAGCTTTTAACAGCGCATCAAACAGTTGCTCAGGCTCTATCCCTTGCTCTGTAGCCGCTTGTCGCTCCTGCAAACCAAACTGTTCTTTAAACCAACTGACTAGCCAAAACCCGCGATGAATCATCACCTCACTGGTATAAGCATTCCCGTGCGCAGCTGGATAGGCGGGTAACCAGCGTTGCGGTTCGACATAGCGCGAGTTTACTGTGGTGATGGTGGCAGTAGTGCCATAACTGATACAACCGATATCGGGCGTTAACCCGCCACACCCTAACACTTCACAGGCTTTATCCGATCCGGCCGCCAATAGCGATAATCCTGCTGGTAAACCCAAATCAGCCGCAGCCTCTGCACAGAGTTTTCCTATTGGCTCACCCGCTGCGACTAAACGGGGCAGCTGATGGGGTTGTATCGATAATGCTCGCCACTTCCAGCTAAAACGGCTGGCCCAACGTTGTCGTTTAAAATTAAAAGGCAAATAGCCAACTTGTGCTGCTGTGCAATCGGTAAGTTCGCCGGTTAAGCGCCAACTTAAATAACCTGACAGCAATACATAATGCGCGGTCTGCTGCCAAATGGCTGGTTCGTTACTGGCTAGCCAGTTTGAAGGAGCGCGTGTTTGAAATCGGCGTACAATGGCCGCTGCACCAACGAACTTAAACAGTACTCGACGCCACCCCAGAGGAGGCAACTGACTCGCTTGTCGTTGATCAAGCCAAATAATGGCAGGCCGTAAGGGCTTTTTGTCTTTATCTAGACAAAACATCGTGCCTCGTTGGGTAGTTAACGTCATAGCCGCTAAAGCAGAAGCTGGAATAGCACTTACTTGCCATAGCTGCTGACACGCTTGTTGTAACGCTTGCCAATAGCTGGCCGCTGTTAATTCTGCAAAACCAGGCGAGGTAGTTTGATAGGCCGGCATCGGCTGCTGGCCTTTTGCCAAGATGTTGCCATGCTGATCAATAATGATGGCTCGCACACTTTGCGTACCAAAATCAATGCTTAGTATGTAGGTCGGTTTACTAGAGGCTAGTGTGGTCATGATATAGCTTATTACCTTTACGCTTTGCCAAGCAGAGTAACGGATAGCTTCGTGAGATACCATACACAACACAAAGCCTACCGAGTAAAAAGTTGTATCTTTTTTCTGCAAAAAAACCGCGGCTAAATACCGAAAAACATTGCTATCAGCAGTCAATGTGCTATAAATGAAAGCGCTTACATTAAAAAGACGCCAATAGAAAAGACGTCAATTAACAACCCAAAAGACAAGGGAGCCTTTATGGCAGCATCACCTCTATCAAACCCGGCTGAAACGCATATGCAAAACAACCCGGGGAATTACCGTTTTGCACTTACGGCACTGACCACATTGTTCTTTATGTGGGGCTTTATTACCTGTCTGAATGACATTTTAATTCCCTACCTAAAGCAATTATTTGACCTGAGTTATACCCAGGCCATGTTGATCCAATTTTGCTTTTTTAGTGCTTATTTTATTGTCTCTGTACCTGCAGGGATTTTGGTTGGTCGCATTGGCTATCAAGCAGGTATTGTCACTGGCCTACTGATTGCAGGCGCGGGTTGTTTGTTGTTTTATCCCGCCGCTGAAATGCATGTGTATGGGCTGTTCTTATTGGCGCTGTTTGTATTAGCGTCCGGTATTACCATTCTGCAAGTTGCAGCAAACCCCTATGTTAGCGCCCTTGGTAGAGCAGAAACCGCGTCTAGCCGTTTAACGATGACGCAAGCCTTTAACTCGCTAGGTACAACAGTGGCGCCATTCTTTGGTGCCTGGTTAATCTTTGGTGGTAAAGATGCCCCAGCCCCAACCGCTACTGAAGTGACAGAATCAACTGTGCAACTGCCTTACCTATTATTGGCGGCAAGCTTAGTTGTTTTAGCAATTATTTTTGTTTGGTTAAAACTACCCGCCATGGGCAAAAAAGCGCCCAGTGCAGCGGTACCGCTGCAAGGTAGCGCCTGGAAACAACGGCATTTAGTATTAGGCGCGGTGGGTATTTTTGTTTATGTCGGTGCCGAAGTGAGCATTGGTAGCTTTTTAGCTATTTACTTATCGTTACCTGAAATTGGTAACATGACGACGGCCGCCGCCTCACACTATATTTCCTGGTATTTCGGTGGTGCTATGGTAGGCCGCTTTATTGGTGCCGCGGTAATGCAAAAAGTAGATGCGGGTAAAGCGCTGGCATTCAATGCTATCGCTGCCGTGTTATTACTGGCCTTAACTATGCTAAGTGAAGGCCAATTGGCCATGTGGTCATTACTGTTTATTGGCCTATGTAACTCTATTATGTTCCCAACCATTTTTAGTTTGGCGATCAACGGTTTAAAACATATGACCAGTCAAGGCTCTGGTATTTTGTGCCTCGCTATTGTCGGTGGCGCCATTTTACCTTTAGCGCAAGGCGCCTTAGCCGATCGAATTGGCGTACAACCGGCCTTTATCCTGCCACTACTTTGCTACATTTACATTGCTTATTACGGCTTGATTGGTTCAAAACCTCAGGTTGTTACAGACGCAGCTAAGGATTGATGATGAAACTTAAGACCTCCCTTAACCGCCAAACCCTGTTACTTACCTTGACGAGCACCTTAGTGCTAGCTGGGTGTAATAAGGCGGTAACACCACCAGAAACTGAACAACCAGCAAACATCTGGCCGGTACTGAATTTACCCGTGGCACAAGATCCCAACATTGAGCAAGCCATTACTGAGTTAATGGCACAGATGACCTTAGAGCAAAAAATTGCGCAGATGATCCAGCCGGAAATTCGTGATATTACCGTGGAAGATATGCGCAAATATGGTTTCGGTTCATACCTAAATGGCGGCGGCGCTTTTCCTAACGATGATAAATATGCCACGCCAGCCGATTGGACCGCCTTAGCAGAAAAAATGTACCAAGCGTCAATTGATGACAGCTTAGATGGCAGCAAAATCCCAACTATGTGGGGTACTGACGCAGTACATGGTCACAATAACGTGATTGGCGCGACGATTTTCCCACATAACATCGGTTTGGGTGCGGCCAACAACCCAGCGCTAATTGAGCAAATTGCTGAGGCTACGGCACGCGAGGTGATGGCGACGGGCATTGATTGGGTGTTTGCACCCACCGTTGCGGTAGTGCGAGACGATCGTTGGGGCAGAACCTATGAAGGTTATGCTGAAGATCCGACCATCGTACGCAACTATGCTGCAGCCATTGTGCGCGGCTTACAAGGTGCAGCCGATGCTGACTTTCTGGGCGATCGTCGCGTAATCAGCACCGTTAAACACTTTGTTGGCGATGGCGGCACCACCGGCGGTATCGACCAAGGGAATACCGAAGTCAGCGAACAAGAACTGTTTGAAATTCATGCCCAAGGTTATGTGGGCGGTTTACAAGCCGGTGCACAAAGCGTGATGGCCTCCTTTAATAGCTGGAACGGTAGCAAAATTCACGGCAATGGCTATTTGTTAACAGATGTGCTGAAAAAGCGTATGGGTTTTGATGGCTTTATCGTGGGTGATTGGAATGGTCATGGCCAAATTCCTGGTTGTACCAACGATAACTGCCCACAAGCAGCCAATGCCGGTTTAGATATCTACATGGTACCTACCGCAGCGTGGAAGCCGCTTTACTACAATTTGATTGAGCAAGTAAAAAGCGGTGTGATCAGTCAAGAACGTGTGGATGATGCGGTTCGCCGTATCTTACGCGTGAAAAAGCGCGCCGGTCTTTTTGATAAGCCCAGCCCCGCCAATCGCCCATTAGCCGGTCGCATTGAACTGATTGGTGCGGCAGAGCACCGTGCGGTAGCCCGTGATGCGGTGCGTCAGTCCTTGGTGTTATTGAAAAACCAAAATAATCTACTGCCATTAAACCCAACGCAACGCATTTTAGTAACTGGCCCAGGCGCAGATAATATAGGCCAACAATCAGGTGGCTGGACTATTAGCTGGCAAGGCACCGGTAACACCAACGCCGACTTCCCCGGTGGTACCTCCATCTATGCGGGGATCCAGCAACAAGTTAGTGCAGCGGGTGGTAGCACTGAGTTATCAACTGATGGCAGCTTCTTGCAAAAACCCGATGTGGCCATCGTGGTGTTTGGTGAAGAGCCTTATGCAGAAGGTAACGGTGATATCGATAACCTAGAATACCAACGTGGTAATAAAGCTGATTTAGCTTTACTGCAACAGCTTAAAGCACAAGGTATTCCTGTGGTGTCATTGTTTATCAGTGGCCGAGGCATGTGGGTCAACCCAGAGCTTAACGCCTCAGACGCCTTTGTAGCGATATGGTTACCGGGCAGTGAAGGCGCAGGTGTGGCCGATGTGATTTTAGCAAAAGCAGACGGCACACCGCAGTATGACTTCCACGGTAAATTATCGTTCTCATGGCCTGCTAACCCGCAGCAAACGACGGTCAATGTTGGTGATGCCGATTATGCACCTCTGCTGCCATTTGGTTTTGGTTTACGTTATGGCGAAGCAGATGTGTTAGGTAATCAATTGTCTGAAGATGCTGGTGATGCTGCTGGAGAAACCGAAATGGCCATTTTTGAGCGCGCTCCGCGTTCACCATGGCAATTACAATTACGTAGCGGTAATGACACGGTGACCGTTGGCAGTAGCGTACAACAGCTAGGAAGTATCAGCAGCCGTACCTTTGATAATCTGGTACAAGAAGATGCGCGCCGCTTTGAATTTACAGGTGAAGAAACTGCTAGCTTAATTTTTGGTAGTCCGTTTCCACGTGATTTGCGAGCCTTTGGCAGCGCAGAAAGCGTGTTAAGTTTAACTGTGCAGCGCCATGGCGCAGTACCGGATAGCGTATTATTAGGCATGCAGTGTGGTGCAGATTGTACGGCTAGCCAAAATATTGCTGCCGCACTCGCCGCTATGCCAGAAAACGAATGGCAGCAGCTCACTCTTAATATCAGCTGCTTTCAACAGCAGGGCTTAAATTTGGCTCAGGTGTTTGAAGTATTCAGTATCAGTACTTCAGGCAAGCTGCAATTAAGCCTGTCAGACGCACGCATTACCAGTAATGCCAGCACCACTGCGCTGAGTTGTGATATGTAAAGCGCCTTTGCCGTATAAAGCCCAGCTACCTCGCTGGGCTTTTTTATGCTTGCGATTTGCAGCCTATTTTTGCTACTTGATGCACAGAACCGTTTTCGCTCTTTGCTTACTAACCCCTTCGCGCTTTGTTATGGTTATCTCTTAGTTATATCGTCTTATTGCCAAAAGCTTATTCTATGCAACTCATTAGCGCCTTCTCGCCACTCAACCGCTCACTTTAAGGGTACCTCTACTGTGCTGCCTGTTACGCCCTTTGTGTTATTCAATTGCCGCTCAGCGCGTATCCTTGTTAAACCTTACTGACCTATTGCAAGGTGGGCTCTAACTATAAGAGGTGGGTTTACATGTCGCAGGTAACTTCAAGTAGTATTGGCCGTAATGTAAACAAGAGCAGGGGGTTGAGCATGAATAGTAACGGCGCGGATAGCAGCAAGAAAAGATACTCAGCAAACAACGTAGCAGCATGATACGCCAAGCTCATTTGGTTTTAATACAAAGGTTAAGGCAAAAAAAGTGCCCGCAAGCGGGCACTAAAGAAACAACAGGGAGAAGCAACGCTTAGAACCGGTAACGGGCACCTAAGATATAACGTGGACCATATTGACGAGCAAACAGGAACTGCTCTTCGTAACGGCCATAACCTTGCTCGGTTTCATTTGTTAGGTTGATCCCTTCAAAGAACACGGTAAAGTTATCAGTGACATCTTTGTTGATGCTGATGTCCCATTGCGCATAAGCCTTAGCAAACTGCGGTGGTGCATCAGACGAACCTTGGCTCTGGCCTACCCCGATTAAATAACTGTCACGCCAAGCGTAAGTTAATTTTACTGACCAACCATAGTCTTCATAGAATAACTGTAAGTTAGCAGAGTTACTCAGGCCGACCAACGGTGTTTGTTGCGTTAAACTTTCAATATCAAATTCAACGTCACCGTTAACGATGGTACCGTTAACACCAAAACCAAAACCGGTTTCACCCAGCATATGCTGCCAAGCGGCTTCGATACCATCTACCGTCTTAGTATCATCAATGTTTTGTGGTTGGCTAATACTCCAAACAATTAACGGATCAGCACTGGTCGGTGCAATTGCACCGTTAGCATCACCATGGCCATTGGCTAACAACTGATTATAAATAGCCGTGTCGGTAGGTTGTTCTCCGCGCGCCGTAATATCAGCAACCGCTTGTTGATAACGTGGACCATTTAGAATGTCATTTAAACCTTCGATAGTAATATCTGTAATGGTATTACCGATAAAGTTTTTCACGCTCTTCCGATAGTAACCAATGGCGGCATAACTACCCGGTGCGTAATAATACTCTAGGCTTAAATCGAGGTTCGTTGACTCATACGGTTGCAGATTAGTATTACCTTGGCCACCACTACGCGAACCGGGTTTTGGACTGCCACTTAAACTACGACCGCCAGCCAAAGCACCTAAAGGTGCGCGAGTGATACTTTTACCAATTGATAAACGACTGACTAAGTCGTCAGTAATATCAACCCGTAAATCCATCATCGGCAATAACACGTTATGGGAACCGGTCAAGGTTAAGTAGTTGGCATCACCCGGCTCATATTGCATGATCCATTCAGATGGGCTAACCCAATTTACTTGGCGCTCTACATCTTGCAGCACCGTACTTGTCACATCGGTTTGTTCATAGCGTACACCAACATTCAGCTGTACCGGGAAATCTGCCACTTCAAATTCCCATGCAGATTGTAGGTAGATACTGTCTGTTACTTCTTGTACATAACTTTCGCCGTAAGGGCCATAAAAGGCATCTGGCACATACGCATTGTCGCCTAGCAGTGTTTCAGTTAAATAAGCCGTTTGCCGAGCCACGGCTTCATCGTAGCTATAGCTGTAGTAATAATTACTGACTAAGCCATTGCCACCACCGGCAAATTGATCAAGGAAATTACCGGTATCACGCCGAGTAAACATGCCGTCTGGGAAAATAAACGTATAGCTTGGGTTAAAGCCTGGGCCACCACGTAAGCCACTCCAAGCGTTTGAACCACTTAAGTTTTGATCAGTACGAGCAACACCGCCTTTAATTGAAACCAACGGAATATTAAAGCTCGAGTTAAACCAAGTGCTATCCAACTGAAACTGTTGAATATCTGACTCACCTGGTGAATCAAAAAACTGACTAAAGTTAGAATCAATTTCACCTGGGTTTAATACATTGCTACCGTTACGCCATAAAATGTACGCTTGCGGGATCTCACCGGTACGGTAATCATAAAACTTAGTAATAAGTTGATCAGAACCTAAGATCACCTGGCCGCTATTACCGCTGCCTTTATCGGCACCGTTATCGGTTTTATTGTTGGAATCATGAAAGTCGAAACTGACGTTCAAATCATCGGTGATCTGCCAATCCATATTAAAACCGATTGACGCAGCTTTAACTTCAGTGGTGCCTTTACTCGCAGTAAAAGAACCATCATCACCGCTGATATCAGCAAAAATGGCAGTACCACGCTCGTCTAGCTCATAAGCATTGATGTTATCGCCAAAGTTATTCCAAATACCCCAACCAATACTTTCACTTCCAACTAAGGCACGGCTGCCAGTGTAATCAAGGGTAAAGGTAATATCATCAGTAGCCGCATATTGAAAGGTAAGCTGACCGGTCGTTCTTTCCCGTTGAAAATCAGCAATGCCGTAGTTCATATCTTTTGGAAAGAAGTAATTGCCGGTTGGTAAACCATCGGCTCCCAGTGGCCGCCGATCGATAACCTCAGTAGGGTTACTAGGCAGCGGTACGTTTGCTTGCCAGCCTTGAATGTTGGCATTTTGGATTTGGAAATCACGACGGGCCGAAGCAAAAGACACTGCCACACCAAAACGATCATCCGCAAAGGTATTGCTGTATAACGCTGAAAACTCAGGGGTGACATCTTCGCCAACTTCATTAGAGCTGTCATGCACAGCTTTACCCATCATGGCAAATTTCTCGCCTGGGCTTGATAGCGGTTTCGAGGTAACGATATTCACAGTAGCACCTAGGCCACCGCTCGGGTTTTCTGCTCGCGCAGTTTTGTATACTTCCAGGGCGCTAACGCCCTCAGAAGACAGGTTTTCTAAGTTAAAGGAACGGGTAAAACCGGTACCGGGCATCTGACGACCATTTAAGGTGATTAGGTTAAACTCAGGGCCGAAACCCCGAACGGTAATTTGGCTACCTTCACCATTTACTCGGCTTACCGAAACACCCGTAATGCGTTGTAATGATTCAGCTAAGTTCGTGTCTGGGAATTTACCCATCTCTTCAGAAGAAATCGCATCAACGACGCCTGACGATTCACGCTTAACGTCCATTGAACGAGCTAAACTTCCCCGAATACCGCGGACTTCGATTATTTCAACTTGCGGCTCAGCTTCAGCAGCAGTTGCTTCTTGTGCCTGTAATGGCAGCATCATACCGGCAGTCAATACTACAGATACCGCTGCAGCTACTCGACTCTTAGTAAAAGTTATTGGTTTCATAATTATCCTACTCTTGTCGCACTGCTTAGTTATTGGCAATTTTTACGTTATCAATTTGATATACCGCGCCCTGGCCTGTACCCCACGCAGGGAAGACCATTAACACATTGATATCACTGATATCGAGGCCGGCATCAAATAGACTTTGCAGTGAAAAACGATAAGTGGCCCACTCACCCGTAACCGGAGCTTGGTTATTATTACCAGAGGCCAAGGGTAACTCGACCGCGGTCGCTGCACCTGTTGACTCTACTTTGAAGAACCACGTGCTGCTGGTATTGGTTGGCGCAGTTACCACCCGCATATCAAAGCTAATGCTGCCATTGGCTAACAGTGGCGTGGCATTAAAGGCGCCATCGGCTTTTGCTAAGAAGCCCAATACGGTTTCTGGCCAACCCAAAATTTCAAACTGAGCCACATTGCCATACGGCGCACCTGCATCAACCACTTTTGGCGTTGAACCGGCACAACAGTCCCATAGATCCCACTGCGCATTGACGTTATTGCTGAACACATTAAGCGAACCATCACCGTCAGCCGCAGCGTTTGGATTGAAGATTTTTACGTTATCAACACGGAATACCGCACCGTTGCCGGTATCCCAAGCAGGGAAGATCATCAAGACATCGATTGAGCTGATATCTAAACCCGCATCAAACAAACTTTGGATACTAAAGGTGTACGTTGCCCACTGACCTGTTACCGGAGCTTGACCCGCATTACCAGCACTTAATGGCAGTTCTACGGCTGAATCACCCCCTGCAGCTTCAATTTTAAACATCCACGTTGAATTAGCATTTGCTGGTGCATTAACTACTTTCACTTCAAACTGCACCACACCTTCAGCTAACAGGGCTGACGCATCAAAAGCCGTACCTGAACCTAAAGGCGCACGGTTGAAGAAACCTAATACGGTAGGTTGAGGACCCACGGTAAATTCAGCCACAGTACCATGCGCTTCATCGTCCATCACTTCAATTGGGGTGCTACCACCACAACAATCCCATAATGGCCACGCTGGATTCGTTTGATCAGTGAAGATCACTAATTCAGGTGAGCTGCTCGGCTGAGAAATTTTTACATTGTCCATTCGATATACTGCGCCATTGCCCGTATCCCAAGCAGGAAACACCATCAGCACATCAATAGCGGACAAGTCTAAACCTGCTGCATCTAGTGCTTTTAACGGGAAGGTATAAGTTTGCCATTGGCCTGTGACCGGAGCCACACCTTCAGAACTCGCGGTAATCGGTAATTCAACAAAAGTGGTGTTTTCGTTACTTTCTACTTTAAACATCCAAGTAGAAGCCGAGTTAGATGGCGCTGATACCACTTGCATATCAAAACTGATGCTGCCGTTTTCAATTAACGGTGACGCATCAAACGGCGAAGCCTGACCATTTGGATCGGTGATGAAAGCAGAGCGCGTGATAAAGCCATTTACGGTAGGTTGTGGACCCACTAAAAATTCATAAACATTACCACGGTCGGCATCAACAACCAGCGCAGGGGTAGAACCACCACAACAATCCCAAGCCGGCCAGTTTGGATTAGGCGTGCCATCAAAAATAGTCAAATTACGGGCTATGCCGTCTGAAGGTGGCACTGGAATAGGCGCCTTACCTTCAACTAAGGTTTCGGCATCTTTGTAGCCAGCACGAATGGTTTCACAACCTTTACCGGTGTTAGGGTTTTGGTCGCATTGATACACGCGCACCCATTCCACTTCCATAGTTTGACCATTTGCTAAAGCTGCTTCGTCAATACCTAAGTTATTCACGTTTTCTGGCCAGTTGCCACCAACAGCCAAGTTCATAATTAAGTAAAAACGCTGATCAAAGGGTGCATTATTCCACTGAGTTTCTAGCTCACCGGTAACATTATTAAAGTTTTCAACAAACCAGCCACGGTGGCTTAAACCGATAGCTTCACCTTTGCTGTTGGTACGAACCTTTGAGGCCATTTGCGTTTGATACAAATAATCGTTTACATACCAACGAATTTCGCCTTCCTGCCACTCAATGGCATAAGTATTGAAACCATCGGCTGGATTGGCCGAAGGTAAACTGTATTCTTTACCGCTATTCACATTATTAGGTGAGTCTTTACCATAATGCAGCGTGCCGTAGACTTTGTTTTCTACTACACCGTCGCCGTCCACGGTTTTTAAGTTTACCGCTTCAACAATGTCGATTTCGCCTGATTTTGGCCAACCGCCATATACTTCGTCCGTCGACATCATCCACACGGCTGGCCAAGTACCTTGACCCGACGGCATTTTTGCCCGAACTTCAATACGGCCATAACGCCAATCACCCTGATAACGGGTGTTTAGCCGAGCTGAAGTGTAAGGTTGTGGTGCACCCTCTGCTGCAGGTTTAGCCACAATTTTTAAGCTACCGTTAGAAACAAAAACATTTTCTGGGCTATCGGTATAGCATTGTTTTTCCTGGTTTCCGCCGCCCAAACAGTTAATTTCAAAATTCCATTTACGACGATCGATACTAGTGCCATCAAATTCATCGCTCCAGACCAGTTTCCAATCAGATACTGGCTGCTCGGTGTTGACAGCGGTAAAGTCTGAGTTCGTTGTAACGTCTCCGCCACATGCACTTAAACCCGCCAGCAGCGCCAAAGCGGCTAGGGGTTTAGCGTTATTCATTATTTTAGTCATACCCTGAGTTCCTGTTTTTAACCTTGTCACGCCGGCATTTGCCCACAGCAAAGCACCCAATTTCATGTAAGCGCTTACATAAATTAGGCCAATATCATGTAACAGTCAATCAGCTGTTTAAAAAAACCTCAAAAAATATTGGTGAATATGTGCCGAAAAAAGCACGGCTGTGAGCTGATCAAAAATTCAGCAATGCATACAGCACTGGCAAGAAACCTAGTTCAGGGGGCATACGCTGTGTTATGCCGCAGAAAGACGAAAAGTAAAACAAATGGCTAAAAGGCTCAGCAGCGCAAAGAAACACAGTACAGCGGTTACTGACCATGCAGCAAACAAGGCCGCTATTGCGCCTACAAGCAACAATAACACGCCCATCAAGCTATTACTTAAGGCAACATATTCGGTGCGTTGGTTACCGGTGGCGATATCAACCAAATATGTTTTACGCCCCAACCTCACCCCAGCATGACTGATGTTTAACCACACAAAGAGTAAAGGGTAAAACCAACTATTCTCAGCAGCAGGTAAATAAACAATCGGCAACACACACCCCAAGAAGGTGAAAACCGCGGCCAGTTGCAGTACTTGTTTACTGCTTCGATCAGCAGCTTTTCCCCAAAGACTGGCGCTAACAGCACCCGCCACGCTGCTGGCGAGTAACAGTAACATTAAGGTTTGATGGCTATTATTTTGTTGTTGCGCCAATAACACGACAAAGGGTTGCACTAAGGCTGAACTTAACAACAAACCGCGACAGATAATAAAATTACGTAGCACCTTATCGGTTTTTAATTTACGCACATTTTGCCACGCCGCTTGCATTGCATTAACGCCGCCGTCGCTGGCGCCAGCTTGCTCGCGGATCGCTGAAAACAGTGCGCTTGCGCCAAACCATAATAGCGCTGCTGCCAACAAAAAACCGGCATAAAACCAGCTATGGTGGCTATCTTGCTGCAATAACCATAAAGATATGATTGCGGTGATAACACCTGAAACAGACGTAGCTAAGCCACTTAAACGGCCGCGTCGCCCTTTGGGTACGGTTTTACCCAAGACATCTTTTTGCGCCACCGAATTCAAACCCCGCGCCAAACTAAAACAAGCTAGCAGTATTAGAATAGCGACACCCGCTTGACGCCCCTCGAGCCAAAGGGCAACCAGCGCCATCCCTAGCAAACTGCTAGCTTGCAACACACTGCCCAACACCAAAAAAGCTTTACGTTTAGCAAAGCGCCTAACGTAGGCCCCAATCATTAACTGCGGCAACATTGAACCTGACTCGCGCAGCGGCACCAACCAAGCGATAAAACTGGCTGGCGTACCCAGTGAGGTCAGTAACCACGTTAAGATGGTTTTTGGATTAGCTAATAAGTCGGCTAAGGCGGTGCAGCATTGACTGCATAACAACAATAAATAATTGTTCGGTAAGGCAGTACAAACCTCATCAGGGATATCCTTGCAGGCACGGCCATCAGTATCATCGGCCAACAACTGATAGAGCTGTTTGGTCGGTTTTGCTGCTGGCTGATCTGGCATAGACACTCCAAAATCGGACAAAGCCTTTACAAAGGCTAAACCGCGGCCATCGCCAATGATTGACCCCGGTAATGAGATAGAACTAAATGATAAGGTGAGTTGAGTCGCGACTGATTAAATACGGTTCAAACACTTGCTGCACCTCGGTATCCGCTTGCTGATAAACCTGACTAAGCACCCAACGTGCCGCCATATGCCCCATTGCACTGATCGGATAATCAATGGTGGTTAATTTAGGATAGGTGTAATAAGCAAAGTTAACGTTATCAAACCCGACAACAGAAAAATCTTCAGGCACGCGATAACCTAGCTCACGCGCTGTCGTCAGTGCACCAGAAGCCATTTCGTCGTTAGCACAAACCACCGCGGTAAAGGGCTGTTTGCTTGCAATGATACTCTGTAAGCCTTCGCTACCACCCGTTTCTCGAAAGTCGCCTTCAAAAAATAACCCGGTATTTAGCGCGCAGTGAAACTCTTGTAATGCCCGCTGGTGTCCAGCATAACGCTCGCGCGCATCCGTTTTCCACATTGGGCCAGCAATATAGGCAATCTGCCGATGTCCTTGCTCTAATAAATGCTGAGTGGCGAGATACCCACCCAATTCGTTATTTAAACTGATACAGCGATCGGCTAAGGCATCGATATGCCGGTTTAACAACACAAAAGGCGTATCACCTTGCGCCAACTCAATAAGATAGTCATCAGATACCGCTTCGACATGCAAAATAAGTGCGTCGCAATTGCGGCTTTTTAAAAACTCAATACCGTCTTGCTCGGTTTCTCGTTCACTGTGGCCCGCAGCAATAATCACGTGCTTACCCGCAGCACGAAACTCGGCTTCAATACCGGTTAACATCGCACCATAAAAAGGACCATGTAACTCAGAAACTAAAATACCAATACTATTAGAGCAATTAGAAGCCAATGATTGCGCAATACTATTAGGCCGATAACCTAGCTCTGCCATTGCCGCCAATACTTTTGTCCGTGTGGCTTGCCGCACCGGCGTATTATTGTTCATCACACGCGATACCGTCGCCAGCGACACACCCGCCGCTTTTGCCACTTCATAAATGGTTGCCATTTGCGTCCTATTAGCCAAAATTTAACCTCGTTAGCTTAGCACTCGCTAGTGTCGAGCAGCAAGATCAGTGGCGATTTGCTGTACACGGGCATTATACAAGGTATAGCGCGTCATCACGATGGCAACTAACACCGAACAGATGGCTGGCCAGAAGGTAAAGCTAAGTAGTAAGCCGTTCAGCGTTTCGGCAGATTGTGCCTGATTGGCTTGATAACCGTAAACTGCTAACAACCACCCCGCTAAAGCACCACCGACCGCTAAACCTAATTTAATAAAAAATACGATAGAGGAATACACCAAGCCGGTCACTCGAATACCTGTTTTGTAATGACCATAATCAACCGTATCGGCCATTTTTGCCCATAATAACGGCGTAGCCATTTGCAGGAAGAAACTCCAGAAAAAGTGCAGAGCAAACGCCATTTTGATTTGCTCGGGGCTGATAAAGAAACCCAGCACACAGATCACGGCTGAAATAAGTTGCAAGCCAATATAAGCTTTTACTTTATCCACTTTAGTGGACAACCATTGCGCCATCGCCACACCGGCGATATTACCGATCATACCTAGCGTAACAAAGGAGGTGACCAGATCGTCTCGACCTAAAAAATATTTTACGTAATAAATCGCCAGAGTATTTCGCAACACCATACCGGTTAACAAAAATAGCGCAGCAACACATAAAATACGCCACTGATCGTTTTGCCATAAAGTCGACATGCCACTGCGTAATGTGATTTTTTGATTCGCTGGCGCGTGAACTCGTTCACGAGTACCGGCAAAACAGAGCAAAAACAGTATCATGCCTAATAGGCTCATGGCGGCGATGGTCCATTGATAACCCCGCGCCTGATCGCCCTGACCAAAGTATTCTACCAAGGGCAAGGTACAGGCGGTTACTAACAAGCCCCCTAACATACCAAAGATAAAACGATACGTTTGCACCGAAACGCGCTCATTCGGATCGGCCGTTAATACGCCACCCAGTGCTGAGTAGGGAATGTTAATCGCGGTATAGGCCAGCATCAGCAGGGTATATGTGGCAAAGGCGTACCAGACTTTACCGTTTTCAGAAAAATCTGGGGTGGTAAAAGCTAAAACACTACAGAAGGCGAAAGGCAACGCCAGCCAAAGTAAGTAAGGCCGATATTTACCATGTCGACTTTTAGTGTTATCGGCCAGTGCGCCCATTAACGGATCGGTCACGGCATCAATGATCCGCACTAACAAAAACATACTGCCGACGATAGCGGGCGAAATACCAAAAATATCGGTGTAAAAAAACGTTAGAAACAACATCACTGTTTGAAAAATGATGTTACTGGCCGTGTCACCTAGGCCGTAGGCTATTTTTTCTTTTTTACTCAGCATAACCGCTCCTGCAAACAGACCCGAGTTAACGCCGGTTAGCGAACACGTCACGTAACGCTATGGCACTATTCTTTAAGGTACGTTGTTGCGTAACATAATCAACATAAACAATACCAAAGCGTTTCGCATAGCCTTCAGCCCATTCAAAATTGTCCATCAAGCTCCAGGCGAAATAACCCTGTATATCAACACCCGCCTTGATGGCATCTTCCGTAGCTTGTAAGTGTTGCTGAAAATAATCTACCCGATGCTGATCGGCGACTTTATCTTGCAGCAAACTATCCGGCATGGCGGCCCCATTTTCAGTAATATAAATGGGCGGCAACGTATAACGCTGGTGCAACGCCAGCAGAATTTCAGTTAAGCCTTTTGGATATATTTCCCAGCCCATATCCGTTAATGGCGGTGTTGTTGGTGGTACATCACTGAACCAGCCTTTTTCATTGGCCCGATAGACAGTGCGGGTGTAGTAGTTTACGCCGAGGAAATCTATTGGTTCAGCAATAATCGCCATATCACCGTCAACCCTTAAAGGTTGTTCATCAGTAGCTAATTCAGCTAACAAAGGAGGGTAGCTGCCTTCGAGTAGCGGTTGCAGATACCACTGATTATGATACTGATCCGCCATCTCGGCCGCACGCACATCGGCTGCACTGTTAGAAGCCGGGTGACACGGGCTAAAATTAAGCACAATGCCATTTTTAGCATGTGGAGCATTTTTCCGCAGCACGCGCATGGCTAACCCATGCGCTAACAACAAATGATGGGCGGCTTGTCGACCTTGTTGCCGATTTTGAAACCCTGGTGCGTGGATCCCCGCTTCATAACTGAGATAAGCACTACAAAACGGCTCATTTAGCGTGGCATAAGAGTACACCTTATCCCCAAAAGCCTTTGTTACGATATCGGTATACTCGGCAAATTTATAAGCGGTGTTCCGGTTTAACCAACCTCCGTGATCTTCAAGATATTGCGGTAAATCCCAATGATAAAGTGTCACGAAAGCCTTAATTTTTTTGGCTTGCAGCGCATCAAGTAACTGCTGATAAAAAGCTAAGCCAGCCTCGTTAATACTGCCATCACGGTTAATCACCCGCCCCCAAGCAATCGAGAACCGATAGGCATCAACACCTAAACCGGCAATCAGCTCAATATCATCACGCCAACGAGCAACATGATCACAAGCCACTTTGCCGTCGGAATTATCTTTGATCCGACCCGGTGTATCACAGAAGGTATCCCAGATGCACGGCTCACGACTATCAGCCGCACCTTCTATCTGAAAAGAAGAGGTTGCTACGCCAAAAACAAAGTTAGGCTGCAATAAAGGAGAGGTTTTTGCTAGAGTTATCTTCATCAGTTCTGCCAAGGTTCGCTAAAGCCGAAAGTCGCTGCAACAATACAAAGTAGTTACTTGCAGCACGGTATTATGCTATATATGAAAGCGCTTACATCATACTAGACGGCCTAGACACTGTCGTCAAATATAATACGCATAAGCGCTTAACGGCATAAAGAGTCACATCACGGATTGTACCGCATATCAGTACAGCAAGCTTTTTAGTTAGACTTTTCTTTTAAAAATAACCCCAGGTGAACACTGGATACCTAAGAGGCAATAATGCGTTTTAATTTACCTTTACTGGCTATTAGTAGCACGTTGGCGTTAGTCGCTTGCAATCAGCTACCCGAACTCAGCACGCCGTCGGCCAACATCGCTTTTGCAGCCCCAGCGGGTTGGCAATTAGTTTGGCATGATGAATTTGAGGGTAAACAGCTCGATCGAAGCAAATGGACCCCAGAGCAAAATTGCTGGGGCGGCGGTAATGATGAGCAACAATGCTATACCGACCGACCAGAAAACATCATGGTAAAAGATGGCCTGTTACACCTCATCGCGCGAGCAGAAAACTTCTCCGGCCCAGATATTGTTGAAGATGCCGCGAGCTTTGATCCCAAGCGACAACGCACCTTACCTTACACATCTGGCCGCATTCGCAGCAAAGGCCAAGGTGACTGGCGTTATGGCCGCATCGACGTCAGCGCCAAATTACCCGGCGGTCAAGGCAGTTGGCCGGCGATTTGGATGCTACCCACCGATAACGTTTATGGTGCCTGGCCGTTATCAGGCGAAATTGACATTATGGAAGCGGTCAATCTCGGCACCCAATCAGATGAAGAAAATGCGGCAATGGGTGAGCCAGAGCGACGCATCCACGGCACTTTACATTATGGCAAACGCGCGCCGAACAATACTTATTCTGGAGAAAGCTACAAATTACCAGCAGGCGCCAGCCCCACTGACGGCTTTAATACCTACAGCATTGAATGGGAAGAGGGTGAAATCCGCTGGTACATGAATGGTGTGCATTATGCCACCCGCACCAGTGCCGATTGGTTTACCGATGCCGCACAAATTATGCCCGGCATAGGTGAGCATGCGCCCTTTGATCAGCGTTTTCATCTTCTGTTAAATTTAGCGGTGGGCGGCAATTGGGCTGGCAACGTTAATGAAAAAGGTATCGACGCTGGCATATTCCCACAACGCATGCAGGTTGATTTTGTCAGAGTTTATCAAAAACTTTGATTAACAAAACAAAAAGCCGCTACAGACGACTGTAGCGGCTTATTTTAAGATTAACGTTATTTGCTCATCGCGGGGCAATAGCTTTGTAAAAACGTCTGATGACTGGGTAATTGCGCCACTAACCGCTGATTTTGCACTTTGATTTGGTTGAGGAAATGACTCAGTTCCTCTTCACTCATTTGATCCACTATCGGATGATAGTGTTCTGGCAGCAAACCTTGGCCCAACATCACTTGCGTCCATGAGTTCTCACCAAATAACTCATTCGGCACTTTAAATACTCGGCCCGTTTCTTTAAACAAACGAATACGATGGGCAAGTGATTCAGGAATAGGCATGCTTTGACAGTGTCGCCAAAATGCCGTGTCGCGCCGCGCCGTCACATTGTAGTGCAAAATAATAAAATCACGAATATTCAGCACTTCATGTTCAGTTTGCTGATTAAACTCATCAACATCTGCTTGGCTGACACCATTAACTGGGAACATTTGTAACAAACGCACGATACTGCGTTGAACCAAGTGAATACTGGTCGACTCTAGCGGCTCAAGAAAGCCACTGGCCAAACCCAAGGCGATACAGTTTTTGTTCCAGTGCTTACGGCGCATGCCGGTTTTGAATTTGATCAGTCGAGGTTCGGTCAGTAACTCACCACTGACATTGGCCAGCAACAACGCTTTTGCCTCATCATCTGAATAATACTTACTGCAATACACTAAACCATTACCGACACGATGTTGCAGTGGTATTTGCCACTGCCAGCCAGCACCGTGAGCGATAGAACGAGTATAAGGCACCGGCTCACGCGTAGCGCGAGTTTGTACCGCAATCGCTGAGTCGCAAGGCAACCAGTGGCTCCAATCATCAAAGCCCGTATGTAAAGTTTGCTCAATTAACAGTGCGCGAAAGCCCGTACAATCAATAAATAAATCGCCAGCAATGCGCTCACCGCTCGTCATCTGTAACGCTGTAATATTGCCGCTTTGCTCACAGGTTTCAACCTTGGCAATTTTACCTTCAATCCGCGTTGCACCATGTTTCTCAGCCATAGTCCGTAAAAATTTTGCATATAAACCGGCATCGAAATGAAAAGCGTAATTTAGGGAACGATTCGGTAAATGCGCAAACTTTGCCGCTTTTGACGCCAATAACTCCGGACAATAATCGCCGTAATCACTGGCTAAGCCGATTTGCTGACCTTTTAACCAGAAATGCTGAAAGCCCGCAGCCCAGCAATCTTGGCCAGTGGTTCCAAAGGAGTGAATGTAATCTTGGCCTTGATCGCGCCAGTTTTCAAATTGAATACCCAGTTTAAAAGTAGCTTGAGTGGCCGCCATAAACTCTGCTTCGTTAATGCCTAGCAGTTTATGTAACGTCAATAACGGCGGTATGGTCGCCTCACCGACACCAACCGTGCCGATATCTTCACTTTCAACTAAACAAATTTGAAAATGTTTACCCATTAACTTGGCGATAGCGGCAGCCGCCATCCAACCAGCGGTTCCACCACCGGCAATCACCACGCGTTTAATTGCTTGCGACTGCATTTGGACCTCGTTGTTATAGATTGAGTTATCGGTTAAGTTTATTTAACAGTTCAGCACGCACTTGCCGTGCCACAGGCTCAGTTAATGAACTTTGCAAACCACGTAAATGTTCAGGAATATGCGCAATTTCTCCTTCACCAAACACATAATGCTCAAAGTGTGCACGCCATGCCGCCTTTTGCTCTGCTGGTAAAGTGTTAATACTCAGCATCGCCAGCTGCAATGCCAGCTGTGGGCTGGGCAAATAACTAGGGCAGTCGCGCCACCAAAAATTCATTAGTACATTGAGCGAGCTTAGCGCTTCTACATGATGCCACCACATACTGGGAATAATGAGCGCATCACCAGGACCAAGTTCTACCACTTGCGCATGTTTCATCGCTTCGGCGAATTTTGGAAATTGTGTCAGATCGGGGTTGGTAAAATCGACCAAACTAATCGCTCGACCTGCAGGCGAAACATCCAGCGGGCCAATGTACAAATTGGCTAATTGTTCAGGTGGAAACAAGGTGAAACGTCGACGCCCAGCCACTACCACCGCCAAATTTTGCGGAAGATCAGAGTGTGCTGCTACACGACTTTGATTGCCAATCCATAAGCTAACCAGCGGATCTTTGCCCTGTTGCGCCAACGCCGGCACGTGTTGTTGTTGCAACCACTGCGGAAACCAACGCGGTACCAAAGTAGCACCAACATACCAGTGCGCTTTATCCTGTGATGCCGCTAACAATTGCCCAAGTTTGGCATTTACCGGCTGAAAGTTAAAACCACTAAAGTTAGTATTGTAAAATACTCGGCCACCACTACCCGCCTCACTGATATAAGCGGTAAGTGGTTCACCACTATAGTGGCTAAGCAAATAATCATTAATGGCAGGCTGGCCTTGCTTAGCCGCACAAACTGCAGGCCAGTGCGCAGCAAAATCAGGCAAGTGCAGCGGTATCGAACTATTCAGTACATCACTGCTGATGCTATCCGCGGTTACGCCGGTTAAGCTTGCTACCGGTTGCGCTGCAGGCCACATCTTAGTTGCTTGCCAACAGCTGATTCTTAAAACCAATCAACCGCGCAAACTGTGCTTGCGAAGCTAGCATCATGTAAATGGCCTCTAAATAACCCACCTGCTGTAACTGCAACAATTGCTCGCCGCTCAGTTGCGCTAACCGTGGCTCGTTAATCGTATAGAAACCATGCAAACTGTGCTGTTGAGCATTATTTAACGTAACATCCAGTACAAAAGACTCAATCAACTCCAGTGCCAATAGTTGCTGCGTAAAGGCCTTAGCGTCGGTAACGCCATGATGCAAAGTCTCTAATTGTGCCGCCACTTGCTGCAAATACGGCGTTTGACCACCAAACTCTAAAAACAACGGCTCACCCGAAGCGCTATTGACTCTCGGATGCGAGGTATCGATATTGATCACGCGCTCACCCTGTTGCAGGCCAATGGTAAAAGGCTCACGAAGGATATCTAGCGGCACATAACCCGCTTGCCATCCTTGCGGCTGCAAAAATAGGTTTTCACCCGATTGAAAACCGAGCAGTAACACCGGCATAAATTGGCCGCTTTGGCCGTCTTTATAAAATAAGACGGGGTAATAGGCTTGGGCAGCGCGGAATTCAGCTGGAAAACTCAAACAAAACATTTTGTTATCGCCAAGCTCTAGGCTGCGCTCAGTAAGGATTTTCACACCAAGATGGTCAACGTTATTGAGTAATTCGATAGTAGCCATCGGCTCCCCTTTAAATCTTTTGTAAGCCATGAGCTTTAATTTGGTTTAATAATTCGCGATTACTGACCAAGCCCGCTCTGAGTTGTTGTGTTTTTTGTTGCACTTCAGCAAACGCCTGATTAGCCCGTAAGCCTAAGTTTGCTTTGATTGGCCGTTTGCTCGTGGGTAAATGCCGCATACCATACAAAATATACTGATAACTGGCAGCCGGAAACAATTCTTCAGCCATGGGTAAATCATAACGACTTGGCACAAATTGTTGCCACATCAGCAGTTTCTCTTGCAATGCTGCAGGTATCGAACTTTCAGCGCGCTGAGCCAGCCAATACTCGTTATCATCGCGCGTCGACAACACATAATGTAACTTTAAAAACTCGACAATTTGTTGCCAACGATAACTAAAGGTGTGGTTAAAGCGTTCACCCACCACCGCAAGTTGTGCCAAATTGCGTGGCAATTGTTCACTTATAAACCGCGCAGACAACTCAACCATTACCAAAGCCGAGGCTTCTAAGGGTTCAATAAACCCCGCCGCCATACCAACTGCCACACAATTGTGTCGCCAAAACTGTTGTCGGTAACCGGGATTAAACCGGATAAGCCGCGGCTGATAACGCGCTGACAAGTCCTGCACTGACAAATTCAGATACTGCGCCAAGGTATTGAACGCTTGATCTTCATTAGCATGGCCACTGTGGTGCACAAAACCCACGCCACGCCGGGTTGGTAAACCAATATCCCAAATCCAGCCTTGTGCTTGTGCAGTGGCCAGTGTTGCCGAGGCTATCGGTGCGCGTTCATCATCGTAAGGCACTTGCACCGCTAACGCGCTGTCGTTTAATAAATACTGCTGCACACTGTTAAATGGCGTTTGATAATGCTGACCGATCAGTAAACTCGGTAAGCCCGAGCAATCTACAAATAGATCACCGGTTAAAGCGCCATGCGCGGCCGTTTGCAAGGCGGCAACACGGCCATCACTGTGGCTTTGCACCGCAACCACATCATCAACAATGTGTGTGACACCAAGCCGCTTAGCATGGCTGCTTAATAACGCAACAAACTTACCGGCATTCAAGTGATAGCCATAGTTTTGTAAAAAAGCGTATTCTGGGGTAGCGATGCGTTTAGGTGCTAACCCAGCGGCAATCACGGCTGGCTGGCTCGACACCGCAGCGGCAAATTCGACTTGCTGATGGTGACTAAACCAAAAATCAGCAATATCTAGCTCATTGGCCGCTACTGGCGGCGTAAAAGGATGGTAATAACAATCTTGTGGTGATGAGTTACGCCATTGGCGAAACACACTACCTTGTTTAAAGCTGGCATCGCAGCTGAGAATAAATTCTGTTTCAGAAATTCCAATTCGCGCTAATGTCGCGCGCATTGAAGGCCAGGTGCCTTCACCAACACCAATAGTCGGCACTGTGGATGATTCAATCAGGGTAATGTTAACTAGGGGATCAGCTTGGTGATCTGCAGCCAATAACGCGGCAGTAAGCCAACCGGCTGAACCGCCACCGACAACAACGATATTAACCCGACCGTTTGCGAAGGATGGTTCATTTGCAGTTGCAGCTTGGTTATCAGTTACGAATGACTCGGTTGCTTGCATAATAACCACTTATTATAAAAAAGTAGCCATCTTACGATGGCTACTTATTTTAGGACAACAACATCTTAGAACGAATAACGCGCACCGATGGCAAAACGACGACCTGTTTCGGTGTAATTCACTAACTGTAGCTCATTACGCTCATGTGAACGTACCGACTCGTCAGTAAGGTTAATGGCTTCAATAAAGAACGTTAAGTTCTCGGTATAATCGTAGCTGGCACTAGCATCCCATTGCCCGTAAGCTTCTACGTAAATAGGGTTTTGCAAGCCTAAGGTATTCACTGTGGAGGCAAGGAACTTGTCACGCCAGTTATAGGCCAAACGCGCTTGGAAACCGTCTTTATCGTAGAAACCGACGACGTTGTAGGTATCACTCATACCTAATAACGCAAATTGCTCGCCACGACTGAAGTTGTCGTATTTAAAGTCACCATCAACGAAGGTTGCGTTGGCAATCACACCAAAGCCTGTTTCGCCAAATAAATGTTGTAAGGCTAATTCCCAGCCGTCTAAATTCGCATCATCTTGGTTAACCGGAATAGTGATATCAAATGTTGCAGCAGTATCGCCAGGTACACCTAAGATAAAGCCGTTGGCGTCAACCGTATCAGGGTAATTGGTTCTGATGTAGTTACGAATCGCTGTAGCATTATTGCCGACGGCAGCAACGGCTTCAGCATAACGAGGGCCTTGTGCCGGATGCGGTAAATTAAAGGTTTGCTCTTCAACGGTAGTACGACCGATAAAGTTCTTCGCCTTCTTCTTGAAGTAACCCACGGCCATGTAACTGCCTTCGTCGTAATACCACTCTAAAGACAAGTCTAGGTTGGTTGATTCAAACGGGTCTAGATCTGGGTTACCACGTCCGCCGGTACCACCGTCAATCCGCACTAAGGCATTCAGCGTTTGTCCACCTTGGATATCGGCATAGCTTGGACGAGCCAATGTTTTACTGACCGAGGTACGGAAAATTACATCTTCAACCACTTCAATGTTGAAATCGACATTGGGCAGTACGTTAGTGTAATCACCGGTTAGCTCAGTAAAGTCACTTTCACCAGTGCTGATCAAGTTGAATTCGTTATCACCTGCCCAAGCAATACCACTGTAGACCGGTACTAAGGCGTTTGATGTAACGTCGGTTTTCTCGTAACGCACACCCGCGGTTAAGCCATAAAAACGCTCACCAATTTCACCGGAGAAATTTAACTGCACATAAGCAGCTTTTTGTTCTTCCGTAGTACGGCGGTCCGTGGTCATGTTAGACGAAGCACAGAACGAGGTACCGCAATCACCCACTTGACCCAAGGCACCATATTTATCATTGGCTATTTGACGGATAGTATTGAAATCCCAACGGAAAAACTCTTTTAACATATCGCTGCTGGTAGAAGCGTTGAAGTTATCGCCTAACTGGTCAAGCTTGAACACTGACGGGTCGATATCACCCGCCGCGCCTAAACCACCCCAGTTATCCTGTTGCACGTTAGAGAACGCTGAACGGTTTTTGGTTTCTGAACTTGTTACACCAAAATCGATACTGTTTAAGATGCCATCGTCAAACGAATAGTTACCGCGAAGTTGCAGTTGGTCGATGTCACTGCGCATTTGGCTATTGCGGAATGAACTACCCGTTACCCGCATGTCTTCACCGCGAATACCCGTAAAGCCAGCAGGGTAACCAATAACCAATGTAGGCAAGTCGGTGTCAAAACGTGCGGTAGTGAGAGTACGCACGAAAGTCGCCATACCAATAACGTTGTTGCTACCAAAGGGGCTGTTTGGGCTAGAATCAGCTGACGAGCTATGATAGTCCAACTCTAACTTTAAGTTGTCACTTGCTTGCCAGTTAACATTGAAACCTAAAGACTTATTCTCGTTTACGGTTGAGAACTGCCCACCACCCATGGCTAAATCGCCAGGAGCACCAAAAGCTTCAGAATAGACAATGGGTGCTGCTACTGGGCCATCGCTCCACACACCTGAAGAAGGGCCGAAGTTAAACCAGGCAGAAACATCATTGTAACGATCTGACACTTCATTTTTTGCATAAGTGTAATCTAAGGTTGTTCTTACTGAGTCAACCGGTTGATACTGCAGTACTAACTGACCATTAGTACGGGTTCTTTCTACTTCATGAAACGCATAACCTAAGCTTTGTGGTACGGAGTAGATTGAGTCAGCAGCTGGGTAATTTTGATGAGCATTGGCACCATCAGGGATTAAACCACCCCAATCTGCATTACCACCATCCCAGTCAAAACCATTTACGGTGCCAGGAAAAGTTCGCCAGCCGCCGCTATTGGCTTGCTTGTTGCCGCTTTCACGCTGCTGGTATGAGCCGCTAATGGCGACACCAAATTTGTCGTCATTAAAAGTATTGCTGTATAAGCCTGATAGCTCTGGCGTGATGCTGGCGCCTTCGTCAGTTGACTGGTCCATTACACCTTTGATACCAAAGCTGGCTTTCTCGCCGGGAGCATTCAATGGTTTAGTCGTTAAAATGTTAATGGTTGAGCCCATACCACCGGTAGCGATAGTGGCACGACCCGTTTTATACACTTCAACTCCTGAAATACCCTCAGAAGCGATGTTTGCAAAATCATACGAACGAGAAGATGAGGCTGAGGTCGCTTCCAGTGACGAAGCGGGCATTTGCCGGCCATTTAACATCACTAAGTTAAAATCTGGGCCAAAACCTCGCACCGTAACGCGGCTACCTTCACCGTTTGAACGGTCGATAGCCACACCCGTGATCCGTTGCAAGGATTCTGCAAGGTTAGTGTCTGGAAATTTACCAATATCTTCTGCAGAGATGGCATCAACCACGCCGACAGAGCTGCGTTTAACATCCATCGACTTAATTAAACTGCCACGAATGCCCGAAACTTGAATTATTTCAATATCACTGTTTTCGTCCGCAGCGGCTTCTTGCGCGAAACCAGGCGCCATCATGCCGGCGCCTGTAATCAGTGACAAACTCATCGCTATGCGCGACAGCTTGAAACGTGTTTGATTCATACCTTTCTCCCGTGTTTCCTGTATTTTTGCCATTTTATTATATGCTTCGCTTACATTTTAATGACATTTGCAGGCACAAAAATGTAAGCGCTTACACAACTTAGTTGATTAATATTTCTACGTCAAGACAGACCAGTAAAAAGATGCACAAATGTGTGGCAATAAAAGTTCACTTTTAGTGCACTGAGAACAACGAGAATAAAGGTTTCTGGCTAAAAAACTGCTGAAAAAAGGCTTTAATTACCAAATCACGCTAAATTGCCTTATTTTGGTGCACTACAATTTTTAGGGTGCTTAGCTACCACTGTTTTCTACGCACTTACCACTTGATGCAATCTTTACGCATAAAAACTTTCATCCTGCGAACGCACCAACAATTAACTCACTTCAACTATTAGCTGTTTTGCACAAATGGCAAAAATTCAGAACAGGCTCTTTCTAAAAAGATTTACTTTTCCTCAGTTCAAGACACTCTCTTTTCAAGAATGAAGTTCACCATCACACGCCTCGTTTGTTGACCCAGTTCAGTATGCCGCTCCACACCAACACGCTAAATTTGTCATTATTTAGGATAATTGCTAACATAAGCCCTTGTTGGGGAGTAGCCTGCTTTCGAAATTTGGAAGAATTCGTATCAACATAATTGGCCACATGCCATGGTGCGAATACCTCTTGGTTGGCGAGACCATCGATATATCCATGCCCAAGGTCGGGCGTGTGGATATATCGTGGACTTGATATGCCCGACCGGAGCCAACTAAATGAACCCAATTCCGCTTATTTTACTTGCCTTTGCTATGTCCACAGATGCTTTCGCTGCTGCGATTGGTAAAGGTGCAACCCTTAAAAAACCACGATTGATAGAAGCTTTCAAAATCGGACTCATCTTTGGTTTTATCGAAGCAATCACGCCGCTTGTAGGCTGGTTGATAGGAAAGTCAGCCTCAGAATATGTAGAAGCTTGGGATCACTGGATTGCCTTTTCACTCTTGACGATTCTAGGTCTGCATATGATTTATGAAGGTACAAAGCCGGCTGGAAATGATGAAGAACAAGAAACTGGAAAGTCTTTATTTCGAATCTGCCTAACGGCATTTAGTACAAGCATTGACGCAATGGTGGTTGGTGTGAGTCTTGCGTTCATCAACGTCAACATTTGGATAGCAGCAGCTTTGATTGGATTTGCGACGACACTGATGGTGACTATTGGCATAATGCTAGGGCGTGCAATAGGCTCGGTTATAGGGCACAGAGCTGAGATTTTTGGCGGCCTTACGCTAATTGCGGTTGGGTCATTAACATTGTACAGTCATTTGTAATTTTTTTTCGAGGCACCAACCTTTGTGGAGGCCAGCAATCTTTTATTCGGTGCGGCCCCACGTATTATTAACACAGCGCACTGGCTCGACAGTTACTGGTACCCACAACGGGCATCGAGGCATTAGCACTTAACAGCGTTTTTTACTCGTCATATCTTTTAAACTCATACATCGATAATTACATGAATGGGATACTGACTGATAAAAGCGAGAAACAGAAACACCTCGCTGAACCATCACATATATGCGAAAGCCGGCTTTATCTCACAACCGAATATGTTTTCTAGTTTGTTTAAGCTGTAAATTAAAGTTCAATAGGATTAATTTTCTCTGAATAATATTGATTGCATCATAACTGTAAGAGCTGCATATACAACATCGGAGGATGACATGGCAGACGTTCAGAAAGCCTTAGAAACACAAATCAAGAATATTGAAACGCGTACTGGGAAGACGATAGATCAGCTTAAATCGCTTGCTCAGGATTGCGGCCTCACCAAGCACAGCGAAATCGTCAATATGTTAAAAAGCGACCTTGGAGTTGGACATGGCGATGCAAACACCATTGCTCATTTAGCCAAAACATTAACTCAAACAGATAACAGCATTGTCGTCGGTCCAATTGATGCTCTTTATGTTGGCCCCAAAGCAGCTCTTCGCCAGATTCATGAATCGCTCCTTGCGCAAATGGAAAATTTTGGATCATTCGAGTCTGCTCCAAAACAAAAATACGTCAGCTACCGCAGAAAGAAGCAGTTTGCCACGATAGGCCCTGTAACCAAAACGCGAGTGGAACTTGGACTAAACATTAAAGAGCTTCCAGCTTCTCCGCGTCTCGAAAAGCTACCAGATGGGCAGATGTGCAAATTTCGCGTGAAGCTGACAGATGCAACGCAAGTTGATGCGGAGCTTATTGCATGGATAAAGATGGCTTATGACGCAGCAGGTTAGTAGCAGATCTGACAATTAACGAAGCTTTCTTAACCAATCCAGCTTCTCATAGCTTATGCCCATTACTGACCTCAGTAATGAGCATAAACTAATATTTAATTGATACCAAATTTAGAGCAATTTATTTTTTACGTACCAAACACAACTTGCCAAACAAACAAAAATGTAGGCTCAGATTATAGTTTGATAAAAAAATCGGCATTTAACGGATTAATTAATAGCTAATGTTTGATATTTTTTCTCACTTCAAGCACATAATTTTTATAATATAGTTTGATATTTTATAGGGCTTATCCAAAACACTTCGTTGTTTAGACAAATCACCAGATACCACCAATATCCAAGCTACGTTTAAGTCAGCTTTGAGCGCAGGCTGTGTAAAAACTCAAGATTTTCTGACTTTTGATAAGGTTAATCCCGAGCATCGGTAAAACCCTGCTGAATCTAGTTAACTAAGAGCAATTTTGACTTTTAACTTGTTTGATTTGAGGGAATCGACATAATTAAGTGGTTTTGAAACTGGCTAGACGTTAAACGCAATACAACCTGTCTATTGATAAAGCTCCTTGAGCTTCATTTGTAACCCCGCAACACCCCAAATCGATATCATCCGTTTCAGGTTGTATGCCAAGATGTGTAAGCTGATTTCAGTACTGACATTTGTAAATCGCCGCATTAGGAAATGAGTTGCACCCATCCACATTTTTATTGTCCCAAACGGGTGCTCTACGGTTTGCTTTCGTATCGTAGCTGTTTGTGGTCCAGCATCTAACTTAGCCTGCATGTTTTCCATTTCAGATTCATGCACCCAACGCCTGATCCGCCTAGCTGCACTTTTTGACGTGGTGCATTTGGCGCGCTGGCTACAATCCCGACAGGCAATACAATTAAAGTACATTTGCAATTTTAAGCCATCTTCAACTGTAGTAAACCGATTCTGAAGCTCGTTACCCGCAGGGCAAATGTAGATGTCTTTTTCCTGGTTATATTTAAACAGTGCGAGGTTATAAAGCCCTTTGCGGTCAGCACCAGAGGTGTCACCTTTCGGCACTAGTGCTACTGCACCTGAATCTAGGATCTCTTTTATATCACTGCGGGTAATAACCTTTATCTGCAAGGATCGTTATCTCTTTTTGGTCAACGGCTTCCTGTACCAATTTAGCTACCGAACTCAGTTGGCCTCGATCTGTTGTGTTGGTGACTTTGTGCGCAACGATTAAGTGATTATTTGTATCTACAGCAGTTTGCACGTTGTAACAGACTTGCCTGTTCATGTTATTTGTTTTCATCAATCGAGAATCAAGATCGGTTAACGACAGTTGCTTATCTGGCTGCTGTTCAACAATTTTTTGAATACCCTTGAGCTCTTCCAACCGTTTTCTTAACCACGCTAACTTTGTAGCATTTAATTCTGAACTGGCATCATTCTCTGAGTTTTTATCGCTCTCATCGAGTTTACTCAGGTACTTATTAATACTTTGTTCAACGCGTTGAATATGGTCTTTTGCTTTCTGTGGCGTAAAGTTATTAGGCTTGCTGTTTACCGCTTTGAATTTGCTTCCGTCGATAGCGACAATGACGTCAGTAAACATCTGCATCTGGCGACACAAATCAATAAATGCCTTACACGCATTCTTAATGCCTTTGCCATTGGTTTTTCTAAAATCAGCGATGGTTTTAAAATCGGGTGTCAATCTTTCAAGTAACCACATTAGCTCAACGTTGCGATGTGTTTCTTTTTCTAGCCTACGAGAAGATTGGATGCGGTTAAGGTAACCATAAATATAAAGCTTTAATAAGGTTGCTGGGTGATAGCCTGCTCGCCCAGTCTGTTTGGCCGTAACTCTCTCAAAGCCAAGTGAGTCAAGCTGCAATCCATCTACAAATATATCAATTACTCTGACAGGATTATCTTCTGTGACAAAGTCATCCAGCGCTTCAGGTAGTAATGTTATTTGATGCCGGCCCTGACCTTTAATATGATGAGACATAAGTGCACACGTTTATAAATTTACCTATTAGTAATTTTAGTCAAACGGTTGCCGCAAGGATTGTTTTATCAAGAACGATTGATCATAAATCTTGTGCTTAGACCAAAAAGGGATCAGCAGTTTTCACACAGCCTGAGCGAAAAGCGGAAATTTATCTCCGCATCATAGTGCTCATGCGAAAGTCGGCTTTACCGCAAAACCAGAGATGTTTCTAGGTTTCCTTAGTCTTAATAAAGTAACTCCCTTCTCATAACCTGCCTAATGCAACCCAATAATTATTGGGTGGGTCATTTAAAACTCTAGTGTTAATCATCTAGTGATTTACTGAGATGTCTCAGTAATAGCTGATAATAAAGCAAGTAAAAATAGCCTTAGCCACTGATGTATATCGTTTTTATATGGTTTAGTAATGGGGGTGTTACTAAGGCTTCTTAGTAAGATCGTAAATTAAAAGTGAATTAAGTGCTTAATCGACTTCTCAACTCATTGATTTTCGGTAAACTCATTGGTATGAATTAATTTTGCCTTTCGGAAGTTACTGAGAGGTCTACATTATGACTGTTAGCTGAAAAAAGGGCTCAGTAATGGAAACCTACTCTGTGGACATTAAAAAAGACGATGAAGGCTACTTGGGTAGAGAGTGTCCAGAGTGCGAAAAGTACTTCAAGATAAAGCCGGGTTCTGGTATCCCTGATTTCTCCGATTGTTATTGCCCATATTGTCAACACTTGGGGCCACAAGACCATTTTTGGACAAAGCAGCAGATTGAGTATGCTCAGTCGGTTGTTCTAAATAAGGTTTCTGGCGATCTTCTCAAAATGATGAAGAAGATGGAGACGAAACCAAAAAAGAATCAATTGATTTCTATTGGTATAACCGTAAAGGGAAGACCATCTCCCATTACCTACTACTCTGAAAAAGAACTTGAAGAAAAAGTCGAATGCAAAAACTGCACCCTGCAGTATGCTATCTATGGTGCATTCGGATACTGCCCTGATTGTGCAGAGCACAACTCCCAACAGATAGCCGAGGCAAATTTTGATCTCGTCATAAAAATACTTGATCTGGCTAAAGAAGCGCCATCGGATATAAAAAGCAAGCTAATTGAAAATGGGCTGGAGGACTGCATTTCAGCATTTGATGGATTTGCACGAGAGCGTTGTCGTGACCGATATCCTAAGCTGTCCTTTCAGAATATTTATGTAGCCAAGCAAAAACTCTACGAATCCGGAATTAATATTACTGAAGGTCTCGAAAGCTCCGAATGGGGGTTCGTCGTAAATCAGTTTCAAAAACGCCATCTTCTAGCGCATAAGATGGGCGTAGTTGATGAAGAGTACATAGAGAAAACGGGCAGTCATCCAGAACAGTTGGGGAAGAAGGTTTCGATTACTGAAAATGATGTTATGTCATTGATAGGCCATCTAAAAGTAATCGTCTCGAATCTTTCGAAACATGTGCAGCGCAGCTAACAAAGCGTTGCACCGGACGAGCCGGTGAACGCGGCGTTGGTATGACTCCCCACGTCAAGCAGATTGAGTAAAATACTGCTCATTAAAGAACCCTTGTTTTGCTGTTAAAGCGAGTTAATGCATCAGATGAAGCTGGTAATGTTCGTCGGTTGTCATGCTGGTATACGTGGATTATTAGCTTTCGCTAACAGAGCCTACCTTACTTGATCCGCCGTGGCACCTGTCTTCAGTCTATGTACGAGGTTACGAGGTGTGATATGTCAGCAGAAATTCTAGGTAAGGTATAAGCAGTAAGACGCTACCTACCTATACCTTTTTTACAGCAATAAGTTGGCCGCTGGGTTTCACTCCCCAGCACAAGACTATGTTGAAAGGACGCTGGATATGAACGAAATATGCATTAAGCATCCTGCTGCAACGTTTATCGTAAAATTCAGCGGTGATTCGTTGCAGGACACCGGCATAATGCAGTGATCTTTTCGGCAACATAAGGAGGCCAACCTATTGCTCTAATTACTCGGTCTATTGCAACCGAACTAATCCTAGCACTTCTCTCCCCAGCGCGAATTAAACTACGAGTAGCAAAGCTTCTAAAGTGCAGTGACAGCGTCTTCAGGCAAAAGGTATGACCCTATGGGAGCCGCCCTAAAGATAGCCAAGGTAGTAAACGAGGACATTGTGACCACTGCGTCACATGCTTATCGCCCGACAATTGTTCTTGTTTCTAATGAGCAGCCCAATGATAGCGGCCGTTTCACCATGAAAGCATTGCATTTCATGATGAAACGGCCGGAACTTAGATTACTTAATAACGACAGGGTTGATCGGTGACCCTGAACCACGTGCCATCTTCAACGGAGCAGCGGTGAACATAAAAGTGTATTGACCATCTTTAGCGCTGTCAGCCGCCAGATCGTCTAACCAATAAAGCTCGCTTAAAACCACGCCCAAGTCGCGAATCAACGCGCCATGCAATGGAATCACGTAATCAACGCCGTCAATCTTTTGTGGCACCAGCTCGACCGCTAGGTTATCCGCAGCAATCACTGGAATTTCCATCGCATCGACCCATTTCACCAGTTCTTTGCTGTAACAAAGGCCTGGTTCAGTGGTTGCAGTCCATTCCGCATCTGGCGTATCAGTGTAGAAACGACCGACTGAACCTGTACGAATCAACAGGATATCGCGCTTTTCAATGGTCACACCTTGCGCTTTCGCGGTATCTTTCAAATCTTCTAAAGTTACACAGCTACTCGGTGCAAGACGGCCTGATTTGCCACCTTTAAGTTTACCCACATCCAGCAGTATACCGCGACCGACAATACCGTGGCTCGCCAGACTACCGATATCAACGTGGTCATGACCGTGAACGGTACTGTCTGCACTCACGCCACCGTAGACCTTATCGCCGTACCATGCGTGACCCAAGGCATCCATATGGGTGGTACCTTGCAAATACATAAATACCGCGTCGTCGGAATACTTAACTCCACCCGCAAGCGCATCGAGCTTGCCAGTTGAATACATACTTTCGTCTTGCGTCATATAATGCATTGCCGGCACGCGCCCTGGGAAAACGGGACCCACGCCGTGAATCATGGGTAATTGTAAGGTGAATTTTTTACCTTGCTTGACCGCCTTTACACCACGCAATGCCTGCGCATCGTCGAGATAATTCAAGGCACCGATTTGGTCGTTAGCACCCCATTTACCCCAGTTTTTTGGCATGTCTGCTTGCAGCTTTTCAATTGGAGTTTCGCTCGCAACAGCAACGGCAGCGAGGCTAACAAAAGCTGCGGCAAGTGCTGCCGAGATCAGAGTTTTAGTTGTCTTCATGATAAAAGTCCTTCTTGTTATTGGTGTTATTATCAGTTGTTTAGTTTTATGTACTTCATTTCGAGGTATTCCTCGATGCCTTGACGGCCGCCCTCACGGCCCATACCCGACGCTTTGATACCTCCAAATGGCACAGCCGCATCGGAAATCAGGCCGCTATTAATGCCTACCATCCCGACTTCAAGCTGCCTTACAAAGCGTTGAATTTGCTCTAAATTCTGTGTAAATACATAGGCTGCCAAGCCCGCTTGCTGAATGCGCAATTGTTGCAATAGCGCGCTGCTATCAATGAAGCGCACCAGTGGTGCCACTGGCCCAAAAATCTCTTCTTGGACACAACGTGCCGAAGCATCGACCTCGGTGATCACCGTAGGTAAATACCAGTTTCCATGGTCACGCCAGCGTTTTCCGCCGCAACGAATTTGACCACCATGCTGGATCGCGTCTGTAACCATTTGTTCGACTTTGTGCAACGCCGCACGATTGATCAGCGGTCCCACCGTAACCTCAGGTTGATCGCCCGTTCCCAGTTGCAACTGTTCCACACGGGCAGTCAGGCGCTGGGCAAAGTCATCATAGACACTGTCGGCAACATAAAAGGCATTGGCGCAAACACAGGTTTGTCCGGCATTACGGAATTTAGCAGCGATTGCTCCGTCGACAGCAGCATCAAGATCAGCATCAGCACAAACTATAAAAGGAGCGTTGCCACCTAACTCCAGCGATAGGCGCTTCAGCGTCGGTGCACAAGCTGCCATTAAACTGCGTCCTACTGCGGTCGAGCCGGTGAAGCTTAGCTTGCGCACCCTTGACGATTGAGTTAAACGCTCGCCAATCACTTGCGCATCACCGGTCACCACATTGAGCACCCCAGCCGGAATACCTACTTGCGCGGCAAGTTCAGCAAGCGCTAACGCGGTGAAAGGGGTATCGGGCGCAGGTTTGACGATCTTGGTGCAGCCAGCGGCCAAAGCGGGGGCAACCTTACGCGTTATCATTGCCGCCGGAAAATTCCACGGCGTAATGGCGGCGCAGACCCCTACCGGCTCACTTGTAACCAGCATATCTAAAGGTTGCTGACCGTAAGGTAACGCGGCGCCGATATCGAGCAAGGCGGGTTGCGCGAACCACTGGATATAACTAGCCGCATAATCAATCTCACCGAGCGCTTCGGCATAGGGCTTACCTTGTTCGAGGGTGAGGATTCGAGCTAACCGCTTGCGCTCGGCCTTAATACTGTTGAACCAAGCCGTAAGCAGCGCACAGCGCTCGCGCACGGGCACTTCGCGCCAGTGATAAAATGCCGCTTCGGCCGCTTCAATACAGCCATCGATTTGTTGTACGCTGAGCTGCGGCACAGTACCTAAGCGTTCGCCAGTGGCCGGATTGAACACCGACTGAGTGCTCTTATCAAACGCGTCGACCCATTCGCCGTTAACATAGGCCTGCTGGCGTAACTGCGGTATTTCGTTGTGAAACATCTGCACTTCTTTAACTCCTACTATTAATGCGAGCTGCGCTGGCTGAGCCAACGCTTTTGCTTTTTGACCAAGGTCGATTGATCGATGCCGAGAGCCGTCGCTGCTTGCCGCGTGGTACCATACATGGCCATCGCCTGTTCAATCAGTCTCTGTTCCAGCCGTTCAACCTGGTCTTTCAGGCTCAACCCGGGGCGTCCATAACTCTCATTAACTCCTAACTCGGTGGGCAATTGCGCAATCGTTATCAGCGACTGCTCAGCAGTCACCACTAAGCGTTCAGTGAGATTAATCAGTTCACGAATGTTACCCGGCCAGGCATAACGTTGCAGCCGTTCAATCACCTCGCGCTGCCAGCGGCAATCGAACTCATACTTGCAGTTAAAATGATGCAGATAGTGTTCTAACAGAGCTTCGATTTCTTCGGCACGTTCACGCAGCGGGGGTAGTTCCAACGGTACAACTCTGAGGCGATACAACAAATCTTCGCGAAAACGCTGCTGCGCCACCAGTTGATGTAAATCGTGATGGGTAGCAGAAATCAAGCGAAAATTGGTGCGCTTGAATTGCGTACCGCCGACTGGAATAAAGCGATTTTCTGCGATCACCTTGAGCAGTTTGGCCTGCAGACTTAACGGCAAGTCACCAATTTCATCAAGGAATAGCGTGCCATTATTTGCTGCCTCTAAAAGCCCTGTTTTGCCTTTCTGCGAGGCCCCTGTAAACGCCCCCGGAACATAACCGAACAACTCGGCTTCGAGCAGGCTTTCTGGCATTGCCGCACAGTTCAGCTCAATAAAGGGTCCTTTCGCGACGCTACTGTATTCGTGAATGGTGCGTGCCAGAAGCGTCTTACCTGTACCGGTCTCACCTTGAATCAGGATCTTCGCTCCTGTCGGTGCGACGCGCTTAGCTAGATCGTAGCACTGCTGCGTTGCCCGACTAATAATGAAGGGCTCGTGCTCTTGCTCACCGCTATAGTGTTCGCGCACATGTAAGATTTGTTCAAGCTGCTCTTCAGCCCGCTTCGCTTGCAGCAACTCGGTCACGTCGCGCACCGTCGTCAACACATATTCAATGCGCCCTTCGCGATCAAACATGGGCGTTCCCGACACTAGTATCTGGTGGTCTTCGCCAATGGTTTGGGTCAAGGTGACGGGTCCCTGTTCTTTAAGCACTTCCAGTGTCACCGACCGTGAGATATAGCCGCGTTGCACCACTTCCGACATGTGCAAACCCGTCAGTGCCTGCCGTGGAATACCGGTGATCCGTTCATAGGCTTTGTTGACCGTTAACGTGATACCATTACCATCGGTGATGTACACGCCATCGCTCATGGCATCAATGATACGCTGCAAGTTGTCACCGGATATCATGACCGCTGCTCCCGTAAGCGCCAGCCGTATATCAAGAAACACAGCAGTAAGCCGGCAGCGAATGCCCAAGTAGCGCCTTTGACGACTAAGATAGCGGCGATAACGCCGGAGATACCCAGATCACGCTCAGATTGGGCTTCTTGAATGCCGATACGTACACTGACATAGCCTTGAATCAGTAGGGTTAACGCCAACGCGATGCCCAATATGGGTTGTACGAGGCTAACCACGGGCAGCAACAGTAAGCCAGTATTGGTGCCCCAGCGGAACGAACCTGCACCACCGAAAATCGAGTCCATGGCTTGTCGCCCTTTTTTGAAGCGCTCGACAATAACAACATGCATCGCCGCCCACAGCGGACCACACATGGTTACATCCGGTCCAATAAAACTCATTCCCAAGTTCCGTGCGCCAAAAATCATGTGCGCACGGTCGGGGTCATAATCAATTTTTTCATCTTGTCGCACTTCGTCGGCTTCGTCCAGAATCGCCTTGCTTTGCAGGACATCGCCAAACAGCACGATGTATGCCGCAAGTACTGTCGGGATTGCCGTTAAATACATACTCCAAGGTGGCAGGCCAACCCCAAACACGGTGTATTGACTGAACATGGTAACAAAATCGGGCGATGTGAAACCCCATTCGATATCAGGCCATGGTGCTTCTGAGAACAGTGGCGCTAGTACTATCGCCAACGCAATAATCGGGAAAATACCGAGTTTACCGATGGTTGCAAACAGCCAATGACGGCTTTGCAGCGCAGTGAAGTGCTTCGAAAAAATCAAGTAAAATGCGATACCTACGGCAATAGTAATCGTAAACGGGTAGTTCTCGAAACGACCACCATCATCAAACACTACGGCAATGGCTGCCAGACCTGCACCCATGATGATACCTGCCTTCATGGCGCTGGGTATCAATTGCACGACGCATTTAGCTGCTCCCGACGCGCCAAGGGTTATTGCAAACAACCCAAGCATCATTTGGAAGGCAATCAGCGCATGCACCCGCGCCTCACCCTCAGGGAACGCCCCAACATACATCATCAGCAGAGGAATCGCCGGAGTAATCCAACCTGGTACTACTGGGTCTCCGAGCAAATGATGCAGCAAATAAAATAGCCCGTTGATGACCACAATGGCCAACGCTGCCTCAAACGGCATCCCCAACAGCTCGGTCATAAGCGAAATTGCGGCCAAGTCGACCGCACACATCAGTAAACCTTGAAAGTAATCCGGCCATTCAAACCGATAATGAATAAACGGTAACCGCAGTTTAAACGGTCCCAGCGCGAAAAACGGAGCCTCTGCACCAAACGTACGTTGCTTCCATAAAGACATACGGTGCTCCTTAATAGGCTTCTCGATAAATCTCTTCGATATCACTCACGGACAGCTCCCTTGGGTTATTGCGCAGCAATCGGGTGACGCCGCTCGCCGCTAAGGCTAGTTCCGATAACGCCGATTCAGGAATATCAAAAGCTCGCAATTGCGACGGAATATCGACCGCGTCACACAGGCGCTGAATCTCACTAAGTACATATTCGCCCGCCTCCGCAGCGCTGATATCAGGTGCAGCGCCGAAGGCATGTGCAAGTGCGACAAAGCGCCCAGGGCAAGCGGCTTGATTCCAGCGCATCACTGGAACAAACATCACTGCATTACTCATTCCGTGTGACAGGTGGTAGCGTCCGCCCAAGGGGTACGCAAGCGCATGAACCGCACCTACCCCGGCGTTACCAAAGGCAAGGCCCGCCATGAGGCTCGCAGTCGCCATTTCTTCGCGCGCAGTAAGGTCGTCAGGTTGCCGGTAGGCACGCTCGAGCGAGGCACGGATTTTCGTGATCGCCGCTAGCGAATAAGGTTCGGTCAATGCGGTGGCAAAGTTCGACAAATAGCTTTCGACCGCATGCACTAGAGCATCTATGCCACTGGCAGCAGTCACTGAGGGTGGGCAGCTAATAGTCAGTTCCGGCGCTACAATTGCGACATCTGGCAGCAGTTCATTGCTGACTATCCCTTTTTTGAGTTGCGCTTCGGTATCGGCCAGAATTGAGATATTGGTAACTTCCGAGCCTGTTCCCGCCGTGGTAGGTAAGCAGATCAGAGGATAACGACGCGATGCCACTTGATCTTCACCGAAGAGTTCGGCCAGCGGACGCTCATCACCGACAAAAACCGCGACCGCTTTTGCGGTATCCATAGCGCTGCCACCACCCACAGCGATAATGCCGTCGCACTGATTTTGGACGAATAAGTCACGGCAGGCCTCTACCACAGCCATTTCTGGTTCTGCGGTAATGGCATCAAACACCGTTAAATCTGCAATGCCTTGGTCGCGTAATTGTGCGGTGATCTGCGCTGTAATACCCGCGTCACTAACGCCGCGGTCAGTCACAATAAGTGGATGCTGCGTGCCCAACTGACACATTTCCCGATAGAGCTCGCGGCTCGACTGCGCACCGGTTAAAAGCCGCCTTGCAGTTTTGAAGATTTGAACAGATGAAGTATCCATGTGCTTCCTTATTCTTATTTTTGGCCTAGAGCTGCTGCAAACCCCATACCAACTTTAATTAAATGTTTAAATTATTGTTTTTTATGGTTATTTTTAATCTAAATGACTAGATAGAGTGATTGCAATGATGATGCTATTCATCGAATTACCTTAAATTGATGAATAATATCATCATTGCCAGCTCTTTGTTAAAATGATAAATCCAATAAAAACATATAGTTAAGATTGGCTTTCGACTTGGCACAGCCATTGCAAAAAAAATGCAACAGGTCGCAGCACTTGCTGATATCTGTCATCAACAATAACAATTACAAGAGGCAATGGTTATGGCACTCAAAACAACTCATCTATATTATTTACCTGCAGTCGTTGCGGCCGCACTTTCCGCATCCGCTGCGGCTCACGCAGAAACCGCAGCACCTGCATGGGATTTCGAATTTCACGGCTACATAAATGCTCACGCTGTATTCGCTGATTGCGATGACTCCGGCGCCACTGTGGCTGGCAACGCGTTGCTTTGTACCGGCGAAGATGCAACCTCAGTATCGAATGGCTATAGCCCAGCCAGCTTCCAGTTTTCGGCAAATACGCAACGAGATGGTTTCGATCTCAAAGCGTTTCTCGCGATTGAACCTGGCACCACCGACAACAGCGCCTTTAACGGGAACGGCGATAATCGTGCCTATCGCGCCTTTTTCACCGTTGGTAACGCCGACATGGGCACCATTAAAGTGGGGCGTGATTATGGGGTATTTGGTATCGATGTCGTGCTCGAAGACATGGCCTTGGGCGGCGTTGGCGCCACAGCTGCTATTCGGAGTCCGTTGAATACCACTCTTGGTGCCGCAGGTTACGGCTATGTTTTTGCCGACCGACTCTCGCAGATAACTTACAGTCGCCAGTTAGGTGAGCACTTTCAAGCTGATATCGGGATCTTCCAACCGCTCGACCCGGTAAGCTTTGGTGGTAACGGTTACGTCGGCGACTCCGGCTCTGAACGTCCGGGCATCCACGGGCGTCTGCGCTACAATTTCGAGCAAGGCTACATTTCTAGTACCTTTTTCAGCCAAGACGTTGCCACCCCGAACGGTGACTATACCGCACGCGGTATCGATGTAACCGCAGCACTCCAACTCGGCGCTACGCGCTTAGCTGCCTCAGCATTTGATGGCCAAGGTTTAGGCTATTACGGATTATTGATCGACAGCGCAGATATCAATGGCACGCCGCGCGACACCTCAGGCTGGTTCACCCAAGCCTCGCACACTATCGGAGCAACTAAGTTTGGCATTAACTATGGCGTCTCAACCGTAGATTTAGCTGGCGTTGATGCCTTGGTGCAAGTGGAACAGCAAAGGAAACTGAGTGCAGGTGTATGGCACACACTCTGGACCATGTTCACCATTTCTGGAGAAGTCTCGCGGATGGAAGCTGAAAGCCATGCCGGCGAGAGCATTGAAAATACCGCGTTTAGCGTGGGGCTCGCATTAAGTTTCTAAACGTCTCTTAAAAACCACAGGCCCGCACGCAAGGTGTGGGTCGTTACTCTTGGCTTCGTCCTAAGTTCTATTCCGTTTCCGGGCAGCAAGCATGAGTTGATGCGGATGTATCACAATTAGGATCAGTTGTTTTGCTCACAGCTGATTTAGCATTTCCTGAATGCACAGATGGCGGATCTTCTTCAGCATTTGCATTTCGCCAGCTTTACCATCATGGGCGGGCTCTGCAGCAACTTGTTGACAGCAGCCGGCACGATTGTCTTTTTCATTTGCTCAATAATCCTTGCTGAGAGTGCCTCTGGCAATCTAAGAGCCTGACCGAAGTGTAAGACATGCTGTTTTCTCAATTCTCCAAAATGAGCTGCCGCTCCCATTTTCTGGGAGAGTTCTTCAAAATGGTGTTTTCCAACCTCTGCATAGATACTGGTGCTTAAAAGATCATAGTGAGGCATCAACTGATATCCTCGGTTAGTTAAACGAATCGATAAGTTCTTCAAATGTGCATCATAAATACCTACAAAGGAGTTGAACAATACTCATTTGAAAATAGCTAATCGGGCTGGGCCTGGAGCGATAAAGCTAACCGCAAGTTTTTTCAGACTATCGACTGAACTAGCAGTGTATTTTCTTGATGCCTGAAATTGGCATACAGACGGTCTTCACTTTGAGCGAATAGCAGCTATTCAGATAAGGCGCTCTGGAAAAAGCGAATCTCTGCTTTGCCTTAATTGCAGACATTCGATTTTTCGAGAACCCCAGAGTGTTACCTCTTGTTAGGTGGCCAAATTCAGTTAGCCACTACAATCATCCCCAAGACTTAAAAATCATGCAAATGGAGCTTGAGCTAGGCTTACTTGTGCCTGCACGAGGATAAGGCACCTTTCCTTAGCTCGGGTAACTGCATTGTATAAGAGTCGACGCTTTTGATCATCGCTTCCCCTAACAGCCGCAGGCCAGAGTACGATAACGATATCGAATTCTCGGTTTTTAGCGCCATGAACTGACATAGCCTTCCATCCCCCCTCATTGGCTCTCTGTAACAATCGTTTACGAGCAAACGATTGTTTTATGACGCGCTCTAATTCCGCTTTAGTAAAGGTTAGATTACCACGAGTTCGTCTCTGGATGCTCATCCATTCCGTAATTTGATTCCTAACTCGAATGTCGCCAAACTCAGCCAATAACTCCATAACTTCCGCTACGTTATTCTGAGCTTGTAGAGTTACAGATCTGAGAAGTTTATCAGCAGCTTGTGTCTCAGATTCCTCCAATCGAATTGAATACGGGCCATTTCCTTGTTTTGTTGTATTGTTTGCTACCCAATCCAATGTTTGAGTAGCAAACCCACTCACAGTTGGTGCTATCACCGCTACGCTTTTTCCATACCCATACCAGGCCAGTGCATTGCTTAGATACGATCCAGCCCATCCTTGATTGTGGGCGGGGCGAACTTGAAACAACTTTCCATGCTTAGGGGCCTCACCATCTCTAATTGCTCTAGCTGCGTCAAGGAGCTCCGCTATACTGGTCCGCATTGGCCGCTGAAGATCCTCAGCTCCACATACATCCTCTAACCAAGAACAAGCTGGATTTGGTCGCAAAGTTTCATCAAGGCATTGAAACTCATCAGCCGCTACTAATACTTCTAACCTAGCAGCTAAACCCGACACTAACAGCAACCGATTCGAAGTTAAGTCTTGTGCTTCGTCAACCAATAAGACTGGATACGTAGCAGCAACCCAACAGCAAACCTCCTTGATCTGCAAAAGTGCTCCCGCAGCATCACATACACGCTCATAATCATGGACTTCTATGTCCCCAAATCCCAATCTAACAACAAGTGATGACCACCTTCGTATCAGGTGCCATGCAAAACTATCTATCGTCGAACAATTCGTCCGGTTTTTTAGGCCCGGCACTTGTGCCAAGCGTTCCTCTAAGCGACGACGCGAACCGTGCATAAAAGTCAATGCCAGAACCTTCTGCCCTTCGCGTAGAGGATTAGCCTCTATATATTCACGCAGAGTTTGCATCAGCTGATACGTTTTTCCACATCCTGCTCCACCAGAGAAAGCACGAACAGTCACGGTTGAAATACCCATACACCATCAACATTACGAATAAACCGCATAGTAACTGGAGAACCAGCACACACGCAGGCAAGCCCACCAAGCAAATCAGCCGCTCTTGCCCTGCAGCCAGGTGTCGTAGAAATAGCCTCTGCAATACTTTCATAAGCAATTAAATCGACTTTTTTGTCTTTGATGTATTCCACAATGTCGGCTACCGAGTTAGGGGGAACAGCACACAACTCCGCTAGTTTTTCTATTACTATGTCTTCCTCAGCAAGCAAGATCCAGCCAACTGCATCCTCTATCATTTGTCCATCACTCCATCGGATAATTGCAGAAGGAGGAGTCGGTTTTTCTCTGAGCGCTCGAATGTAGCGAAGACCATCAGCATCGCCATCGACAAGACAACATACCTGCTTATGTAATCTATTCATGTCGTCGTAGGTTTCAACAACCTTTGCATCTTCTGTGGGAACCATCCCAACTTCAATTCCAAACTGTCGTGGCATAGTTTCAAGCCAACCGGCTGTTAGCATTAATGGTCGAAGAATACACCGCAACAAATGGAAATCTGCCTTGCCCTCAGGGATCAATAAGGATGGCTGCATAAGCGCACTTAGAACATCAACACGACTATGTTGGAAAAATCTTCGTTTCCAATTTGGTGTATTTGGTGGAAGTGCGTTTTCAAGAAATGGTTCAGCAGTCAATATTCCTGCCTGTTTCCGAAGTATAAGAACAGCCGTGGGGTCAGCCATACTAGCAACAAGCGGTGAGTGAGTTGTCACAAAAGTCTGGGTTGATAATGCCTGAACACGCTGAACTAAGCGCTGCTGTGCTGCAGGAGGAAGATGTAACTCAGGCTCTTCCAACGCCATCAAAAACTTCCCGCCATCCTCAGCTCTTGCTCTACCCAATTCCAATAGCAGTAGCAAACCTTGCATCGAAACCAGGCCGCTACCTTGCCTTGCTGCTGGTATACTGAAACCATCATCTGTTGAAAAATGAGCAGAAACAGATTCCATAACAGAGCGACTATCCGTTGATGTCAGTCGCAGCTGAACTTTTGGTGCACTGGCGAAAGACAATTTAAGTTCCGTATTGATATTTTGTATCAATTGGGCAATGCCACCATCAGCTTCAATCGGAAGTTCAGGATTTCGCAAGCGGTCACGTTCTACCAAAAGAGAATTTGCGGGTTGCGCTGCTGCAGCTAGCACCGTTCTTTTAAACAGTTCATTGCCCCAAGAAAACACTTTGTCCCAAGTACGACTAGCTCGGACAAGGTAATAACCTAATTCATTTATAAGTTTCCCTGGTACAACAGCAGGTAACTCGTCAGAGAATGGATCTGTGTGTTCGTCGTGATCATGAAAATATCTGATCATTTCAACCGTTAAAGATTCACGATCGAACCGAGCCTGAACCGCAATCTGACAACATAATAACCAATTGGGATTATCTCTCAGTGGATGAACCGTCCCAGTACTTTCATCCACCCATTTTACAACAGCTCTTCCGTCCCGAAACCAGTGCCCGTTTAACTCTGGATCATTGCTTTCAAACCCAGTGATTGTAGCAAGTAACTTAATTCGATCTATGGGTTGAGGGTTAGACCCATAAAAGTCATGCTCTGTAAGCTCTCGAACGAGACGATCCCGACCCAGTAAAAGTGAGAGGGCTTCAATTATAGTTGTTTTTCCAGTGTTATTGTCGCCGACAAGAACGGGATGAATTCCAAACCTGACAAAACCGGTACGAATTCCTCGGAAGTTCTCAATTTTCAAACTTGAAACTTTCACTTGTCGGCCACTCCTTTTTTGCTTAAGTTCCGTTTATCGTTCGGAATTCGATATATGTACTAACTATTGAAATCAATGCGAATGCATTATTGAACATAAGCTAACTTCAACTATTTACCGAGATTTGTCCAGTGCCTACTTTCAGCACAGCCCATTCTAAAAAATTGACGAGCACCATCCGTGGATTTCAAAATCATTTGTATCTTTGGCATGAGTCGGCTTTCAGTGAGTTCCTAGTGCTAGGGCTTACTGGAGATAAGGCCAAATTAAGTATGCCAATTTACTTATCCCTAATATCTGGCGAGAATTTTTAATGTTGTGTTGGCCTCAGTACTCACGACGCTATTAGTCACAGTTAAGTTCCTAATTGAAACACGATTCTGATTCAGTTATCTTGACGTTGAACTTATGTGGCAATGAAATTGCTTTTGCCGCACAACTGAGTAAATGGATTTAAAGTTATGTGGCATGACAACGAGACAGCAATTGATTACCTAAATTTTGGCGTTGTGGCTGATGCCTGTGCAAGTATGTTGAGGCTTGCTGATGGAGAGCCTATTTCCATTGGTGTTTCTGGTGGATGGGGAGCAGGCAAATCGTCTTTGGTGAAGATGATTGCATTACGCTTGAAAGCCCTCCACGAAATAGAGAAAAGCGGAGAGTCCCCCAACAAGTTTGTTGTCCTAACTTTCAATCCTTGGCTTTACCAAGACTTCGAATCCGCTCGCAGTGCACTGCTTCAGATTGTGGGTGATGAGATTGTTCGGCTTGCCAAAGAGAATCAGACCATTCAGGACAAGGTCACTGAGCTATGGCGTCGCATCAATCTGCTTCGGATCGCCCAACTGAGTGGTGAGGCCGCATTGACATTGTCTACCGGGATTCCAGTCGGAGCGCTAGGTAAAACATTCAATAGTATTGTAGGCTTCTTTTCCTCGACTGAAAAACTGAGCGAGGCACCACTAGATCCAGAGGTTATTGGTTCCGCAGTCAATGGTTTGTTGAAACCGAGCGAAACGTTTTCCATGCCCTCGCATATCCAAGCTTTCCGAGACACCCTCGAAGAGCTCCTTGCCGAACTCGAAATTACCTTGGTGATTTTTGTTGACGACTTAGATCGATGCCTTCCTCAAACCGCAATTTCAACGCTTGAATCTATTCGCCTGTTGTTATTCATTCGCCGAAGCGCATTCGTTGTTGCAGCTGATAACGACTTTATAAAGGCTGCTGTAAAAGTCCATTTCGATGGTGCAGGCATCTCGAGCGACGTTGCTACAAACTACTTTGATAAGCTGATTCAGGTTCCACTTCATGTTCCGCGACTTGGCCTCAATGAGGCAAAAGCCTATCTTGTGCTACTCCTACTGGAACGAGAGGCAAAGGCTGGTACGTTTACTCGTGAGCAGTTCCAAAATGCGCTAAAGCTTATTCCTGAGCGACTGCGTAACAGTTGGAAAGGTGAGACGATTAATCAAGTATTTCTCTACGAACTGGTTGGAGCAAACGAAACACTTCAAAGCTTAATGAACCTTGCAGAAGGATTAGCCTCACTTCTCCATGGTTCCTCAGCAGTCAATGCCAATCCACGGCTCATGAAACGCTTCCTAAACACAGTTTATCTGCGTGAAGCTCTTTCTGCACCGCAGGGGATTAAACTGGACATTTCCGCACTTGCAAAATGGCACCTTTTAGAGCGCTGTGATGAATCACTTGCAGAGGTTATAGCTGGCCAAGTGCATTCGGACAACGATGGTCGGGTACAGATCCTTGCTGACGCTGAGACTGCAGCCGCAAGCCAATTAGGTTTGCCAGTACAGTTTAGCAACAATAATTTTACAAGGCAGTGGCTCCAATTACCACCTGCACTCGGCACTGAGGATCTTCGACCACTATTGCACCTGAGCCGTGACTCTGGAACTCGCGACTTCGGCGATGACAACATGAATCCAGATTCAAGAAAGCTTCGTGACGCTCTGAGGACTGCAACTAGTGGACACCAATCCCTCACGGATCTAATGAAAAAAGTTGGGCCTGATCAGACTGAACTGGCGATGATTAAGGCCTGGCAGAGCTGCGCTACATTTCGCACCTGGAGGCGCAACGAAGATATTGTGATGCTCATTGAGTGCTGCAAAGTCTTTCCCTTGCTTGGGAAAAAGGCAGCCAGCTTGTTGGAGCAAGCACCTTTAAAGCATGTTGGTCCTGGAATTATTCCAACGCTAGGTGCTCAACAATGGGCGCGTGAAGTCTTAGATCGTTGGAAGGATCTAAACGAATTGTCTAAACAAACTAAAAATGCGATTGAAAATCTAGGGGTGAAGCGTTAATGGGGACTTCAACATCAAGCGGAGGTGGCCGTTCAGGATCTCCTTTCGACCCAGAATGGCTTTCTCCCGATGGAGTGGCATCAGGTGGCGCCAGCAGTGGAAACAGTTCAGATTCTGAGCAGAATGGAACTGGGGATTCAATTGACAGTGAAGCGTCAACGGGCCCTGAGAATGTTCAAGCTCCTGAGCGTCGTTTTGGTCCTGCCCGCACGCAAATGAGCTCGTACCTTGGAAATGGTAGTCGAGGTAATCTTCGTAACGCGACGAAGAGCATGATCTCTAAAGGTATGGGAGGCGCAAGCCGAGCTGCTTCCACGATGAGGAACACAGCTAGGGGCGCTGGTGCTCTTGGTCAGTTTCTGGTTGCTGCTCGTGAGGGTTCCGACCAGGGAGTTAAAGATTGGGTTGCGCATTGTCGATCAGCCAATCTTTCTGCTTCTGACCTTGCACTTGAAGTCCTGAAGGTAGTTTTATCTGACTCGGGCAGCATTGATGAGGACTCATTGCTCGACGCTGGTGCGGAGGCGTTAGCCAAACTCTACGAAAACAATCCTAACGTAGATATCTTTGCTCTAACGGACGCACAAATTGCGGAAGTTATAGGGAGGACAATTGCAATCCAAATCTGTCAGCAAATCGACATGCTGCTCGGACAGACCTATGAAAAACTTGAGCATGATCCAGCATTAATCCAAGAGCGACGAGCAGATATTAGAGAATGGGTTTGGGCAGAGGTTCGGGTAGTCTTAGAACAAAAGCAAACCGGATATATGGACCCAAAGAGTTTGGCTGAGTCAGTTCTTCAATCTGCGTTAGAGGTGTTTGCCGAATGAATAAAGTACTGTGCTCTAAAGTGGAGAATATCCCACAACTTTTACAGACTGACGAGCGAGTGTTTTCATATTTTAAGGGGGCAGGTCGCGATGGCGTCGGCGCAATTGCCAATCGCTGGCATGGGTCCTTAAAACGTGCAGGTTTTCGGCCATCGCCAATAGTGTGGGACTTCGTTCAATTCTGTCTGGCAGTTTGCAGTGCTGATCTGGCTAGTCCAAGAAACACCAGTGCAGATGGATGGACACGCACGATTCAGCTTACCGTCGGACTTTGCGAACCGCTGCGATGGATTCCCCTTAAACATCGTCTTGAGGAAATGCTGAAGGTTCTAACTGGCGATTACTGGACTCTTATTTTTAATGACGCAGGTGTTGAACCGCCTGAGGGGGATGGAGCCCATCTCCAGAACGACTGCGTTTCTTTGCTATCAGGCGGGCTCGATAGCCTGATTGGCGGCATTAATTTGGTTGCAGAACAAAGACGTCCTCTGTTCGTTTCTCAGCTTGCTCATAAAGACTCTGAGCTGCAACGGAACTATGCAAAGTTACTTGCAGGTGCTGGATCTCACTACCAATGGAGCCACGGTATCAGCTTTAAAGGGGCGCGCGAACCTTCGACTCGTGCTCGCTCCTTGGCATTTTATGCGTTTGCAGTGCTGGCCTCAACGAGGATCAATCTGCCCAAGCCACAAATCTATATCCCGGAAAATGGGTTTATTTGCATTAATCCTCCATTGGTGCCCGGCCGAGTATCGAGTCTGAGTACACGAACGACTCACCCTCTTTTCATCGATACGCTTCAAAGCGTGTTAGATGAACTTGGTATAACCGTAGAGTTGATATTGCCTTATCGTTTCCAAACCAAAGGGGAGATGATGCGGAGCTGCCTCGACCAGAAGCGATTGACTGAGCTTGCATCAGGTTCCACAAGTTGCGGACGTTTCAGGACATATAATCGTCAACACTGTGGCCGTTGTGTGCCTTGCCTTATCCGTCGAGCTGCTTTTCTTGCATGGAGACCAGGCTCCGATCAAACCAACTATCGCTTTCCGTCAGTAGTAGGCAGTAATAAGTCCAGCGGTCCTGATGATCCAATGGCAATGGCTCTGGCTGTGCTTGACGCTAGGCAAAGAGGATTGGATCGATTCCTTGGTGGTACTTTGGCATTTGCATCTATTGATGATCGCACGGCATATCGCCGAGTGCTGCAACAGGGTCTTGCTGAATTGGAAGCCGTTCTTGTTAAGGATCAATTGCTTTGATCGACTTTCATTGTCACTTAGATCTCTATCCGAAAGCAAAAGAAGTATATGCCGAGTCTCTGAGACGCAATGCATTCACATGGTTAGTCACTACAAGTCCAAAGGCTTTCCGAGCTACGAGCTCAGTGCTTGGCCGTCATGAAACTGTGTTGATAAGTCCAGGCCTTCACCCAGAGATTGTAAGTGAGCGCTTCGAAGAATTAGACCTGCTGACAGCTCAAATTGATGACGCCATTGCCGTTGGTGAGATCGGTTTGGATGGATCTAAACGTTATGCTGCTAGCTACCTAAAGCAAAAGCAAGTTTTCTCTGCTGCCGTAAAGCGATGCCATGACATGGGGGGGCGGGCGCTTAGCATCCATTCAAGACAGGCGGTTCCGGACGTTTTAGAACTACTCCGTTTGTTCCCTGACCATGGAGTTCCGGTACTGCATTGGTTTACGGGAACGGCATCGGAGCTTAAAACCGCTATTGGGCAGGGTTGCTGGTTCAGTATCGGTCCAGCTGCCTTTATTTCCTCTGCAGGAAAGGCACTAGCCAGAAAGCTTCCGAGGGATAGAGTTCTTCCCGAAAGCGATGGTCCTTTCGCTCAATTAGATGGCCGCTCTGTCATGCCTTGGGATTTCGATATTACGGTAGCTCTTCTTAGTGACGTTTGGTCGTTACCTTTTGAGGAGGTCAGAGCTCAATTACTCAGTAACGCTAGAATGTTTGTGAATAAAATTGGCTATACAAAACTAATTAAAAAATTGATTTGAAGAGTATTTATTTTAATACTGGAATTTTTTGTTTTGGAACCTAGTTGAATTGAGTAATACATTTATATACCGAATAGTCCAGCATCATTAACCTTTATCGGATATGCGCATCTTATTCTAAATATTCGAGAGGTAGAGCTAATTTCCACTTCTGAAATGTCCGCTTTCAGTGAAAAGCGCCGATTTAATCAAATTTCAGTGAATTCCCGCTTTTGGGACAGAGTCACTTTTCGATTAGAGACGGTGACTCAAACTATTGGTCGGCTGCAAGTGCTAACTACCGCAATTGATTAGCACAGGTAAAAATACTCCATCTCAGCGTAATTAAAGTAAAATTGTCAGCTCAGACTTAAGCTTGAGAAACCAAGTTTCCTGGTATTCTTCCTTAGTGAAAATCCGGTCTTTATTTTTTATCCGTGGATGCCGACAAGATTTGTAGTAAAGAGCTCTTCCTTCAATGAACTTTGTTTCCCATTGAGCACCACGATCAGCGAAATTTTGGATAATTTCTTTGAAATGTTTTGTCGCATCCTCTTTCAAACCAAGAATCAATGTGCCAGAGCCTTTTGCTGGCTCTAGGCTAGTGGTGTCAGCTTCTAATATAATAATATTATTTGATTTTATCTCAAAAGTTGCAATAAAGAACCGTAAGCACTTCCCGTCTTTAGTTTTTAAAATAGCCTGATTACCATTAGTTGGCTGCGGAAACTCACCACATTTTACTGATTCAAGCTTGATATCACTTAGGTTACCGAGTTCCTTTACAACCTTTTCAAACATTAGGAATTTATGCGGTAATTCAGTAGCTTCCTTAAAGTCATCATTATTCTGATTAAGCGTTGGATCGAATTCCTGAGCTTTTCCCTCTTTCGCTGGTGGCCCCACTCCGGCTTTTTCTGATTTAGGTTGCGTCCCATTTGAAGTCCTTGATTTACTTGCCTTGGGTTGCCCTTCAGCAAGAGAAACACCATCGATACCTGAGATATTGAATGAAAAATGGCTTGTTCTATCTACATGACGTCTTTTACCAAAACCAGGTATAGCGCCAAGGTCTAGCTTTGGATCGATATCAACAGGTGGAGTCTTACCAGGTTTTCTCTGAACATCTGAACCCTCAGATTCATCAATAAATGCTTTTTTGGGGTGGATAATTTCAACACCATTAAATTTTTCCGTGGCTGGAGCATGAAGAATGCTCTCGATTCGCTTAACCTCGGCCACTGAGCTACTTTCATCCTTAACAATCGCAATCTTTAGCACCCAGCCTTTCAAACTCGGTGGGCTAAAATTGAAACAGACAGACTCAGGATTTTCTCTAAAAAATTGGTAAATTGAAAAAAAACTTTTTCTGGCCTCTGAATCTAAAATTAACCATACAAAATGTGTCCGCGCTTTTTTCGAAGCTAAGTTACTGACAGGAAAAGTAGTTGACTTGGGAAAGCGAATTTTAACTGGCGATACTGTTTCATCTAAGACGGCCAACTCAGTCAAACCATTTGCAGAATAGGCGGCCTTAATCAAGTGCCGATTATGGAAAAAAAGAGTACGGGCTAATTCAAATGCAGGTATTTTTATAACGCCTTGATCTGTTTCGAAAAGGTAGCAATAATGAAGCATTTTCTTGTCTACTGATAACTGCCTAAAAATCTTAACAGTTATAGTCTCGTATTTGTTTTTTATCGAACGTTTTGTATTGTCGAATTGGCAGCCTATTTCCATCATATTTGCCATCTCAATTGGCAGCGAATTGTAGATACTATCTTCCCATTCAACTCCAATGAAAATCTGCTTATTTTTAAATAAATGCTTATTTAGGAAAACGCCGTTTATGTTCTTTACTGCCAGATTTTTCGGCAGCCAACGAATTGTGGGAAAATGCTTTAAGATCCAATTGGAGAACGACTCTGACAGCCTCTCGACAGCGGTTTTTGCTAAGTCCTGCAATACGCTCAATTTCATAAGCCCGTGGGATAGCCTTTCTGTTTTTTACACAGGTTACCATAATAGCCAGAATTCTTCGGATTTGGTACTCATCTATTGATTCTGTGTATTTAACAAAAAAGCTCTTGCAAAGCGGCAACTTATCTAAATGACTTACCACGCCCCAAGAGACGTTTGCCTTGGCGATAAACCACGTTTGCGTCATTCTGGGCAAGCTCAAATCATCATAACTTTGATTACGAATTCGAATAAGCTGTTTAACTAACTTAAGGTCTCTTTTCTGCCAATTTACCAAGCGGCCAACTGAAATACGAACACGAACAGGGAGATGCTTCTGTAACCACGATTTGTCGAACCGAAACAACCAAGAGTAAATTCGCTTACCATCCTGCGTATCTCTAATTTCCTTTAGTACTTTAAATTGATTGATTAACTTTAACCATGCCTGTCGATAGTACTGTACTCTTTCTCCTGCTTTACTATTGTTATAAATATTAACCTTGCGAATAGATTGAGTGGCTGTCGCCGCCTCAGTAATTGCTTGTGCGAGAGAGTATGATGGGAATAGCGCCATAATACACACCAGATGGTGCAAAGCAGAATAGTGACGTCGTTGCTTACGAAAAAAATCTAATAGCCAGTTATTTTCTGCTGTTAAATCTAAACCAATTTCAACTAAAAACGCGGCTCCCCAGAATCGGGTAACGGCCTTTTTAATTTTCAGATGATCCGTCTTGCGCCCAACAAAAAAATGATGGTCAATTAATTGCCGACGATAAAATACTGACCACTGTGCCGGAGCAACATAAGAGTTCTGCGCGTTTAAAACATGCGAGAGGGCTGTTGCAAGCTTTAACAATGGGTTATCTGATTCTACATAAATCACCGCTAGGTTTTGATTTACAACCAGCTCGGAGGCATCTAAAAACCTATGTCGTCTCTCAGGTAGTAATTTAAAGCTATCCTGCAAAAAGCAATGATGTTTTGGGCAGATCATGACACCAGGTAGATGAAATAGTCGACGCCAATAGGAATAAGCCAGTTTTTGGTTATCCTCTTGAGTGCAAACAGGGCAAAAACGGTAAAACCTTGGCCACTTCACGATGGATGCGTTAATACCCATCCTTGTCATCACATGAGATTTATCACTGAGTTTTAAGCTATTTTGAACAACCTCAAACCGTTCAGGCTCCACGAAAGAGCGAAAAAAGGGCAATACAGAATGATGTTCCATGATGTATTCAGCGCTGACAGGCCAGATATGACCAACTTGTAGGAGCAAATCTTGAAGATGCCCGTGCAATAACGCTGAAGGCACAATATTTCTAGAACCAAACAACATTTCTAGAGCTGATTTATCGTCTCTTAGTCCCTGACGCGAAACGAAACGCGCCAGAATACTAACCAGTAATTCATCTTCATGCGGCAAGGGGAATTGGAAGACCATACCGAGACCGACAAGGTATGCTCGGTTGGATGACTTGCTAGCTATTCAGTTTTAGAACGACTAAGAGCTTCAATTAAATGCGTTTTTTGTTCTGCTGTTAAAGCTGCAACTAAAATAGCTAACTCAGCACTCTGCGCATCTTCGCAAAAAAAGTAATTTAGCGGCACTTTCAACTCATCCGCCATTTTTTTTAGCGTCTGAATATCAGGGACGTGTCTACCTTTTTCATAATGATTCATGCGGCCACTAGCTGAGCTTTCATCCATACCGATTCTTATACCAAGCTCTCGCTGGGAGATACCGATTTTGTTTCTTGCCTGCTTAAGGCGCTCTGGGATTGGATTGATATGCAATTTATATTCATCGTAAAACCCTCATGCTTAGATTGTCTAAGTTTTACTTAATTCTGTATACTTAGCAATCCTAAGCATGAGATTTTTTCGGAACCCGAAATGACCGACAAAACGATAACCATAAATCTAAAATTTAAAAACGTACTATTGGAAATTAAAGACAAGACCTTTAGCAGGCTAGAGCTTATAAGCACCACTGAGCAGCTGCTACGGCTTACCAACATTCAGGCAAAACGCTTTGTTTCTAGAAACATCCACGTTCTAACATCACGCAAATTGCTTGTCGCTATTGGTGGTAAAAACAACAGAGGCTATCGCATCACTTCTGAACTAGCGCGGATTTTAAACGAGGAGGATTCACAGCAAGCAGATAACATAACTTTCTTAGCTAAAACCGAACCGGCAAATTTGCTAGCCGAAGAAGTAAAAGTTAATGCTGAACTAAAACTATTACTTGGTGAAATCGATGCTTACCAAGATTTCTTACAACGATTTCCAGAACAGAAAGACGTTATCCATTCTCTTCTTGTTATAACAAGGGACGAGGCGGCGGAATACTACGGGCGACTGAATGCCATCAGAAAAATAATTAACAAAACACAAAGTAATGGTACAAAGTCATGTTAAGAAGTTGGCAAACCCGCTGCAAAATCTGTGCTTTAGAAACCTTTAAATTTCAGCCTCATTATCTACTCTTAGCCTCGCCTGGTGCGGGAAAAACCATTGTTGCAGCTCATATTGCTAAAGCCCTGTATGATGATAATCAAATTGATTACATCGTCTGTTTTGCTCCATCTAAAATTGTTTGCCAAAGCATTGAAACAACCTTTGAAAAGGTTTTGTACCGAAATTTTAACGGGCGTTTAGGTGCTGTTGGCGTATCAAGGACTTACCATTCATTAATCACTGTCGGTGATTTAGTGAATGATCTCAGTAATAGCAGAGTTTTAGTTGTTTTTGATGAAATCCATCATTGCGCCGGAGATGGTGAGTCACCTGCAAATTTCTGGGGATTACAGGTGCTTGCGACTATACAAAACTTAGCAACTTTCACACTATCACTAACAGGCACGCCGTGGCGAACAGATACGTTACCAATACCCTTTGCAAAATATGCCGATCCGAACGGAAACATTCTGTGCGATTTCCAGTACGACATGGTAGATGCAATAAAAGATAACGTCTGCCGTATGCCGCAAATTACCGCCATCGATATTGAGCAAGTTATTGTAAAAATTGATGAAAGCTTTGTTACATACCACAATATAGCCGCCTTATTAAAAGAGGGTGGTATTAGTTATCAAGCCATACTCAGGCACCCTGAGGTCATCAAATATATGCTGGAAAAAAGCATTAACCAACTGAATATGCTTCGAGAAAGCTCAGTCACTGCAGGTGGTTTAATTGTTGCGTCATCGTATTTGCATGCGTTACAAATTCAGTCAATTTTATCAGGCCATTTTAAAAAACAGTCGGTCCTGGTGTCTTGCCGGCAAGACGATTCACCTGAATTAATTGAACACTTTAGACAAAGCTCTTCAGAATGGATTATCAGTATCGCCATGATTAGTGAAGGAACTGATATTCCGAGGTTACAGGTTTGCTGTAACCTCACCGACGTTACTACTGAGCTTTATTTTCGGCAGATTTTAGGCCGAGTAATCAGGGTAACGCAGAATCAAACCAATATTGCCTATATGTTCATGCTGGCAGAACCGAAACTGGTTGAATACGCACAACGTTTAAACAAGGCGATACCTGGCGCTTACAACTACCAAAAAGCTGCCAATTTATTAGAGACAATTGATAACTCTGCACCAGAACAACCTATTAAAAAAACCCATCCACCCACAGAAGTTAACCCTACTTCATTATTAAATATTGAATTAAGTGGTTCAAACTCTCAGAGAAATGACAATGACATAATTAGCACAGAACTAATTTTAGCTAAATTCAAGTCAAAGATAATTTCCAGTTATCTGGCTTAATTAGTTATTTTATATGCCCTTTTTAAATTTAAACGTGCAAGAATTATGCTTTTCATAGCCACAGTTGTTAATATTCAGGTACTATTCTGGAAACGTATTAAAACGCATGGCAGCACAACGTTAATTCAGGGCTGCCAAGGTTTATAGAACAACTTTGGTTGGAAATTACTTTTATGTCTCAATCTTCAAACAACCTGGCTTCAGAATCCTGGGCTATTGCCGACTTACTCCGTGGTGATTTTAGGCAAAGTCAATATGGCCGCATTATTCTGCCGTTTTGTTTATTACGCCGCTTAGAGTGTGTACTCGCACCAACTAAAGATGCCGTACTGGCTAGGTTTGAAGAAATACAGGCTATGAACCTGCCAGAGGAAGCGCAGGAGAAAATGTTACTGCGCGCAACCGGCGGGCTGTCATTTTTCAACACCTCGAAAATGGATCTGTCCAAGCTGGGTGAAACCGGCATTAAAGCCAACTTAGAAAACTACGTTAATGGCTTTTCTAAAGATGCCCGTGAGATTTTTGAGCACTTTAAATTTATGGAGTTTGTTGGCTTACTCAACGATGCCAACCTGCTATACAAAGTGGTGCAGAAAATCCGCACTATCGATTTAAGCCCTAAAGCTATCTCGAATCACGATATGGGCCTGGTGTTTGAAGAGTTAATTCGCCGCTTTGCGGAAAGCTCTAACGACACCGCCGGTGAGCACTTCACCCCGCGGGATATTGTGCGCCTCACCACGTCCTTAGTGTTTATGGAAGACGATGAAGCCCTGACGAAACCAGGCATTATCCGCACCATTTATGACCCAACAGCAGGCACTGGCGGCTTTTTGTCGGCAGGCATGGAATACGTGCATGAACTTAACCCGCAAGCAGTAATGCGTGCCTATGGGCAAGAGCTAAACCCTGAAAGTTATGCCATCTGTAAAGCCGATATGCTGATTAAAGGCCAGGAAGTTAGCAACATCAAACTGGGTAATACGCTGTCTAACGATCACCTGTACGCCGACAAGTTTGACTATATGTTGTCTAACCCGCCTTTTGGCGTGGACTGGAAAAAAATAGAAACTGCTATTCAAGACGAGCATAAACTCAAAGGCTTCGATGGCCGCTTTGGCGCAGGTTTACCACGGGTATCTGACGGCTCGTTACTGTTTTTAATGCACCTGCTGAGCAAGCTGCGTGATGCCTCCGAAGGCGGTGGCCGTATTGGTATTATCCTCAACGGCTCGCCACTGTTTACCGGTGGCGCGGGTAGCGGTGAGAGTGAAATTCGCCGTTATATTCTGGAGGCCGATTTATTAGAGGCCATTGTCGCACTGCCGACCGATATGTTCTACAACACCGGCATATCAACTTACGTGTGGGTGCTATCGAATAAAAAAGCCAGTGAGCGCAAGGGCAAGGTGCAGCTGATTAACGGCACAGATTTATGCAGCAAAATGCGTAAATCGTTAGGCTCTAAGCGCAATGTGATGGATGAAGGTGATATCGCCACCATCACCCGCGCCTTTGGTGATTTTTACGCTGTAGATGCCTACAGTTTAGATAAAGCGGCCGATGTTAAAAGCAACCGTTGCCGTCAAGCGGCATCACCTAAAGCCGATGTGCCCAAAACCTTCGCCAGCAAAATATTTGCCACCCACGAATTTGGCTATCGCCGCATTACCATTGAGCGGCCATTGCGCTTATCCGCCCAATTTACCCATGATGCCATCGCCTCGCTGCGGTTTGCCACGGGCGCATTAAAACCGGTAATGGAATGGATTTATCAACATATTGGCGATGAATGGACAGCAGATACCTATGGCCAACTGGCCAGCCATGAAGATGCTATTCGCAGCAAAATAAAAAAAGACTTTGCCGAGTTAAAAGAAAAACTGATTAAGGACGTGCTCAGTGCAGATATTTGGTTGGCACAAAAAGCCCTGCTGGAAAAAGCGCAAACGCTGCATACAGCAATTGGTGACGCCCAGCATGATGACTTTAACGAGTTTGATAAAACCCTAGCACAAGAGCAAAAAACAACCGGCATAAAGCTGGATGCCAAAGAGCGAAAACAATTGCTCGATGCCATTACCTGGAAGAACCCCGACGCGGAACCCATCGTTAAAAAAGTGCTGAAAGACAAAGCCAACCCGCAGTACGGCAAGTTCAGCTACAAAGGCAAAGTGGTGGAGTTTGAAACCGATGGCGACCTGCGCGATAACGAAAACGTGCCGCTTAACCCAAGCCTAAGCGTGAATGAGATTAATGAGGCTTACTTTCAAAAAGAAGTAGCACCCCATGTGCCAGATGCCTGGATTAACCCAGATAAGCGCGATGCTAAAGATGGCGAAATCGGCATAGTCGGTTATGAAATTCCGTTTAACCGCCATTTCTACGTGTACCAGCCGCCACGCCAATTAGAAGAAATAGATGCAGATCTAGATAAGGTAACAGCGGATATTCTGGCACTGCTGCAAGAGGTGCATTCCTAATGGGCAAGTATCAAGCTTATCCATCTTATAAAGATTCTTGCGTAATTGGTTTGGATAAAATACCAACTGAGTGGTCAATCAGGAAAATTAAGTATTTATTCAATATAGGTAGAGGCCGTGTCATTTCCCAAGAGGAGCTTGTTGACGAAGGCGAATTTCCTGTGTACTCGTCACAAACAGCTAACGATGGCTGCTTGGGATACATCAGCACGTACGATTTTGACTGCGAGCAAATAACATGGACAACTGATGGCGCTAATGCAGGAACTGTTTTTCTTCGCAATGGGAAGCATAACTGCACAAATGTTTGCGGAACCTTACAATCAAAAAACGGAAATCAGCATCTAAGATTTTTTCTGTATTGCCTCCAATATGTAACCCAATTCTACAAGCGTCCTGACACCAACGGCGCAAAAATAATGAATGGTGAAATGGCTGAGATAATGGTCACTGAGCCTTTAAGCGAGGACAAAACTACAATAGCAAACTTCCTCGACCACGAAACCGCAAAAATCGACACGCTGATTGAAAAGCAACAACAGCTGATTCAACTGCTCAAAGAAAAACGTCAAGCCGTGATCAGCCATGCGGTAACTAAAGGTTTAAATCCTAATGCACCCATGAAAAATTCTGGTGTGGAATGGTTGGGAGAAGTGCCGGAGCATTGGGAAGGCAAGTCCTTAAATTATTTAATAGCGCATACAGTGGATAATCGAGGCAGAACTCCTCCTGTAATTGAGGAGGGAATTCCTATGTGTGAGGTAAGTCAGGTGGCAGGTAATGGATTGTATACCTCCAATGACTTTAGCAAATTTATATCTAAAGAGTCGTATGATCAGTTTGTTCGATCTGATGTTGAAGAAAACGATGTGTTGTTTGTAACAGTTGGAGCCACCTTTGGAAAAACATGTTTGGTGCCGCCAACTCCTGATTTTTTTATCGCTCAGAATGTTGTCGGTTTTAGATGTAAAACTGATGTGGATCCAAAATATTTTATGTTTTTATTGTCTTCTGACGTTTTTAAAGAGGCCATAAGCGCAACGAACAAGTCTAGCACTATTGATAACGTAAAGGTGTCTGATCTTGTTAGGACTAAATTGGCTGTACCTCCGCTTATTGAACAAACAGAAATAGCTAATTATATTTTCGCTATGGTAGATAAATATGAAGTATTAATTGGCCAAGCTGTGTTGGTGATTAATTTATTACAAGAACGCCGCACTGCTCTAATCTCAGCGGCAGTTACTGGCAAGATTGATGTACGGAACTTTAGTACGCAATTGACGTGAGGCACCATGCCTCACGCCCTGCGGGCAGCGCAGGCGCTGTCCAAACTAGCTATCCTGCCTGTTTGTGGCAAGTACAACAAAATTAAATATTGAGAACAAAGGGATTCAACATGTCTGATCAGGCCACCGAAAGTGTATTTCAAAATGACATTATTCAGCAATTGTTGGCTAATGGCTGGCAGTTGGGTCAGCCTGAGAAATACAATCGGGAACTGGCGTTATACCCTGAAGACGTAATTGGTTTTGTGCAGCAAACCCAGGATAAACAGTGGCAAAAATTTAAAGCGCTTTACCCGCATAATGCCGAACAAAAGTTGTTAGAATTAGTAGCAGCACAACTGAATAAAGCCGACCCCAACGCTACGCATAAAGATGCCCGCACCTACGGCACCCTTGGTGTGCTGCGCCATGAATTGCGTGACCGCAATGTTCGCATTAGCCTGTGCCAGTTTAAACCGGAGCATGATTTAAACCCCGACACCCTGGCGCGCTACCAGCAAAACCGGCTGCGCATTGTGCCTGAACTAGTTTATAGCCCTTGGGCGACTGAGGCGGAGCTCCTTGAGACTGGCACCAAAGCGAAAGCCTGGCGCATTGATTTGGTGCTATTCGTTAATGGTTTGCCTGTCGCCACGCTGGAATTAAAATCGGAATTTAAACAAGCGGTAGACAATGCGCTAAAGCAATACCGCACCACCCGTTTCCCTATATGCCCAACCACCAAAAAACCAGAGCCGCTGCTCACCTTTAAACGCGGTGCTATTGTGCATTTTGCGGTAAGCCAATATCAGGTGTATATGGCCACGCAATTAAACGGGGCGACCACCTATTTTTTACCGTTTAACAAAGGCACCAAAGAAGGCGCAGCGGGCAATGACGTGCCGGAAGATATTTCACGCTACGCCACAGATTACCTGTGGAATGAAGTGTTATTGCCAGAGAATATTTTAAATATCCTCGCCAGATTTGTGCATTTACACATTGAAGAAAAAGAAGACTGGGAAGGCCGTAAGTATAAAAAAGAAAGTATGATTTTTCCGCGGTATCACCAATGGGATGCCGTTAAGAAGTTACTAAATGCGGCAAAAACCGAAGGCCCAGGCCAAAAGTATTTAATTCAGCATAGCGCAGGATCAGGCAAATCTAACTCGATTGCCTGGGTGGCACACCAGCTTTCCTCGCTTTACGACCAAAAGGGTAATAAGCAATTTCATTCCGTGATTGTCGTCACCGACCGAACGGTACTGGATGCGCAGTTGCAAGATACCATCTACCAGTTTGAACATACCGACGGTGTGGTTGGGCGGATTAACCGCGAAGAGGGCGAAGGCTCAAAATCTGAAAAGCTGGCTGCGGCGCTGCAAAATTCGCAGCCGATTATTATCGTTACTATTCAAACCTTCCCGTTTGTACTGCAAGCCATTGAAAAAAGCGCCACGCTAAAAGAGCGGTGCTACGCCATTATTGCCGATGAAGCGCATTCGTCTCAAACCGGCTCTACCGCACGCAAATTAAAAGAAGTGTTAATGGTAGAAGCGCGTAATGACGGCCAGGATGAAGACGAAGAGCTAAGTGCAGACGATATTATTGCTGCCGCCGTCGCCTCGCGCCGTGTATCCACCAATTTAAGTTACTTTGCCTTTACCGCCACACCCAAAGCAAAAACCTTAGAGCTGTTTGGCCGTGTGCCAAAGCCAGATGAAGCGCCTTCGGAAAACAACAAGCCAGAGGCCTTTCATGTATACAGCATGCGTCAGGCCATTGAGGAAGGCTTTATTCTGGATGTGCTTAAGAACTACACCAACTACAAAGTGGCCTATAACCTGGCGCAAAAAATTAACGATGCCGACCAGCAAGTGGATAGCAAAAAAGCCAAGGTAAAATTAAACCAATGGGTTCGCCTGCATGATCACAATATCTCGCAAAAAGTGATGGTAATTGTTGAACACTTCAAAGATAACGTGATGGGTTTATTAGGCGGCCAGGCTAAAGCCATGGTGGTGACCAGCTCACGCAAAGAAGCCGTGCGTTATAAAACCAGTTTTGATAAGTACATTACGGAAAAGGGTTATCAAAGTATTCGGGCAATGGTCGCGTTTTCCGGCGAAGTAGAATTTAGCGAAAAAGATCCGAACTCAGCCGCACTGATTGGCGAAAAGTTTACTGAAACCAATATGAACCCGCACCTCAAAGGCCGTGATATGCGTAAGGCCTTTGATTCAGATTACTACCAGGTCATGATTGTGGCGAATAAATTTCAAACCGGTTTTGACCAGCCTAAACTCTGTGCCATGTATGTGGATAAAAAGCTTGGCGGTGTGGAATGCGTGCAAACACTCTCCCGTTTGAACCGCACCTACCCCAGTAAAGAAGTAACCGGTACTTTTGTGCTGGACTTTTTCAACGCCCCTGAAGACATTCTGGCGGCGTTCCAGCCTTACTATCAAACCGCAGAACTGGCGGATGTTTCAGATCCTAATTTAATTTTTCAGCTTTACGACAAGCTGCGGGCCCAAAGCATTTTCACCTGGAGTGAAGTAGAGCAATTTTGTCGTTACTTTTATGAGAGCAACAAATCAAACGCTGCCATTGCCAATATCTGTAAGCCTGCGGTAGAGCGTTGGCAAAAGCGTTACAAGTCTGCGGTAGAGGCGTTTAAGCAAGCCAAAGACATGTTTGAGCGCACCAAAAAGACCGGCGATGCGGTATTAATTGCTAATGCTGAAAACAGCTTAAAAGACTGCCAGAAAGAAAAAGATGCCCTGGAAATTTTCAAGAAAGACTTAGGCACCTTTGTACGCTTTTATGAGTTTATGTCGCAAATCGTCGACTACGACGATACCAACCTGGAAAAGCTTTGCCTGTACGCCCGCAACCTGCGCCCGATGCTGCGCGAAGCACTGATCGATGAAGATAACATCGACCTCAACAACGTGATGCTCAGCCATTACCGCGTGTCTAAAATTCGCCAGCAGAATTTACAGCTACTGGAAAACAATGGTGATTATAACCTAGAGCCAAACGAAGCCTTAGGGACTGCAAAGCCAAAAGATAAGAAAGAAGAATTTCTGTCACAAATTATCAGCCGCCTGAATGAGCTGTTCATCACCGATCACCTTACCGATGCGGATATGGTCAACTACGCCTATACCATTCGGGATAAAGTCGGCGAAAATGCCATAGTGATGACCCAAATCGCCAATAACTCACCCGAACAAGCCATGCTAGGTGATTTTTCAAAAGCGATTGATGACGCGATACTCGACAGTAACGAAGCGCAGCAAAACCAAATGATGCAGCTATTAAGTGATCCGAAGAAGTCAGCTGCTTTTGCGAAGGTTGTTTTTGATTTGTTAGTTGGCCGCTAAGAATCGATTTCATTTGCTAGGCATGGAAAATAATAAAGTTGATTCAAATTTTATTGGTACTGCGAGAGGTGATTTCCGAAGATTGATCAAATCACAGCCCAATCTTTTTTGCTAAATGCGCGCTATTATCCTTTTTTAGCAAAGATTTGTCTCGAAAGTTAAATTTAAAATGGCCCTATTTATAAATAATCAGTAATGCGTAATACAACTCCAGATTCCTTCAATCTTTTGTATGTATTGCCCTTTTTATCTAACGCCAACCTTAAATCTCCTACTACATAAGCAGGTTCTAACTTGGCGATTTTTGGTTTTTTGAGTTCTTTATTTTCCGGTTTTTGTTCTTTCAAATTCTTAATATGCGCCACTAAGTCAAAAAGATTACCGTTGGGCAATTCTGAAACAGCTTGCTCAGCCACTATAGGAGCAATATCATCACCAATACCCATATCGATAAGCATATTTATCAGCTTATCTAAAACTGTTGGAGCATCTTCTTTATTTTTTGCTGACAGCAAGGGCTGTGTAGTGTTTGGGAATCTTTCAGCGTTATTAATGAAAACTGACTTTGGAATTTCAAGATCTGTAAATTTTTCAATCTCCCTCTCTAAGCCACTTCGCAAAGCACTAATCATGGGTTTGATCATATGCAATTCTTCATTAAAAACTTGTACCACCAGTTCTTCACTAATGTGTTCGTTTCCTAACGTTATAGCGCGAGTTTGGGATAGATAAAAAAGTGCCACAGCAACATGGGCAATCCCTTGTGAGCAATCCCAGAACAACTCTTGCATCTGTAAAGTTAATGGCTGAGGCGATTTAAACCATTGCAACGACCACAAACGTTCAAAGAAACGCTCCCATTCAGTACCTTTATTTGTTTTATTTGAGTTATTAAATTTTTCCCAATTAAGGCTGCCAACTTGAGCCGATCTCCGAGCTGAGCTCATCAGTGGAGCGAAAAGTTTGTAAGCTTTTGGCGTTCCAATAAACAAAATGGGTAATTTTATTATGTTCGTTAATTTGATAAAAAATTGTAATATTACCTCCGAAGAGTTATTGGTCTTTATATCAAGATGTTGAATTTCATCAATTACCAGTAAGCCAATAGAATGTAATGCCGCAACATGCGCAAAATCACCAAGCAAAAGATCTGTACCTGCTTTTGGCTTAACATATTGACGTTCATATTCGGAGTTATTATCAAGTAAAGAATCGAGTGCTCTGAAAAAATTTATACAAAGACTCTTAACTGAAGCATTATGTGGCGTTTCTACTTTTAACCAAACAATTTGAACATGCTGATAATTAGGATGGACTATCACCTGGTCATAACCAGCCAGAATAGCTTCCACAGCCGTTGATTTGCCAGCACCTGAACAACCAAAAACTGAGCTTATCAGCGCTTCGTTACCTGCATTACGAGCAACACTCTTAGTAATTTCAATCGTTCTATTAATAGTATCCTGATAGCTCCGATCAGCAATGTTCCGACTCAGATACCCCTGCCTGATCATGCAGGAAATGGTCTGCTCTAACTGCAAATGTGCTTTGGTTGGATATAAAAAACCATCCATTATCCGAAGCATTGCATGTCGACGGATATGAGCAGGTAATATTACTTCCTCGGGTCGAATTATAGGCATTCGCTTAATTAAATTTGCCGTATCCTCTGGCGAATTAATCGGCTTCAAGGCGTTGATTAATGGATGTCCTTTATAATCGGCGATTTCAGCCTGAATATAATTTGCAGTTACAAAATCCATTAGCGTCCTCCCTTAAAAATCGTCTAAATCTGGATACGAAAAATCTTGTTTAGAGTTCTTATCTGTATTAATAGGCGTCACGGTTGCAACATGCTTGACTTCTGATTGTGCGGAATGTTCTATCCGGCTTTTATTTCGCTCTAAATTTTTTTCGTTATCACGATTTTCGCCAATACTTTGTAACCGACGGGTTTTCTTAGAAAATTTCGTGTTCTTTTGTCTATCAGTAGCTTGCTGAACTATTTTCTCAATTTCAGCCTGCAAGTCTGGTGCGATATAGTCTTCTTCTTGCTTAAAAGTAGCAGTTGTCTGATTCGATTCTTTGAGGATACTGATAGCTTCGGTAAAAGTCATATTCTGATAACGTCGGCTACGAGGGTGTAATGTGCATACCCAGTAATTTTCAAACTGACTATCTGGCCTCAGATAAATAGTATTAGTATCCAAAGTGTTATAGGCTATTTGGACGTTTGCAGGCCTTGAAATTGCCTTATTGCGGTGAAACCAACCCAATCTTAGAGCCTCTGAGCAAGTGTAAAATAGACCTTTAAAATTTATTCCATTAACAGAAACAGTGGCTTTTTCATATGGGAGTAAATTGACCGTAACTGTCTTTTGCTCCACTCTACGTAAAACACCAGTGCGATTGGAAATGCCCCAGTTCCATAACTTTAGTGGTATCGCAGGCAATTCCGTTGGCATATCAGCTTCGAAATCATAACCTTTAACAGGTGAATTATTATTGCGATTGATCTCAGCGAGGATTACGAGCTTGGTAAATTCGGACAATGTCATATTTGCCTCAAGTTCGTTTCTCTTGCCCGCTTTCTTTTTACCATTTACTGCTTCTACTCTGCCTCTTGCATAGGGCAGAATATCGACGTGGGTAGTTTTAAATGTTCTTTCAATAACCCCTTTATCATTGCCATGGTATGCTCTGGTATTGGTTAAAGTGATACCAAACCTATTAACCAAAATATCACCATGTTTACCCAGCATTTCTCCTCGATCTGCAGTTATTGATGCTGGTATCCCAATACTTGGCCAATCAGAAGCGGATATTTCAATACCGTAGCGACGGCAATATTCTACTTTGTCACAAAACGCATTAGCCAAGGCTATAGTGGCAGTAGCCCAAGATGGATTTTCTAGCCCAACATACAAACCGACTGTCATACGACTAAATACATCCTTGACCTTGTACATGATTGGTCTTCCTATAATGCGATCAGGATCATGCTCGGAAATTAAATAAATATCTGAAATGGTTGCATCAATTTCGTAACGTGCCCCAGGGCCAAAATTATTCACCGTTGCGGTACTTTTTAAGGGCGCAATATCTTTTTCATAAATGATTTGTGAGGTTTTTGCCTGTATTACTTCATGAGTCAGATAATTTCGCTGAAAAAAGTATCTAAATTGAGCATCTGTTGGTAATTCACTTTTATCGATTTTCGGATACTTTGATTTAAGGTAACCAATCGCTTTTATTCTGGCTTTGACCAAATCAATATCATCTTTAAGCAGGTAGAACCCCTCTATTGCTAGGCGGAAAAAATCTGCGACATCTTCAGTAATTACTATTCCTTGCCCTGGAGATACAGTCCGTTTTGCCCCTGCTTTATTTTTAACATTTCTTCTAACTTGTCCTGGAGAGCCGCATTTGCTGTAGTCGGGAGCCAAAGCATCTGGGGACATGCCACGTTGCCAGTAGCGCCTTAATTGACGGGTAATATAAAGACGAGATTCAGACGTAGTGGTTAACAGCGATTTAATGAGAACATTCCGCTGTTTTTTATCAAACAGCTCAAAATAAGTATCAAGCAAGGGAGATATCGTGCTGAAAGCTCTGTTTCTGTATTGTTCAGCAGTTGAGTTTGGTTCTGGGGAATTCAATAGAATAGGATCATCTATCTGAGCTAGACCCAAATTAGCAAACTCGGTTGTACTTACTTTAAACGGCCAAGCATTTTCATCATTGATATCTATAAGCATTAAAAAATCAGCGTGCAAAAAAACTACCCGAAATTGTGCTTTTTCCTCAGCACTTGATTCTTCAAATACTTGGTTAAGATACACTTGATATGCCCTCAGCCAAAATACCAACATCTTCAACCAAAATAAGTTCCGAACAACTCCACTTACTGAACACTTTGTCTAAAGGTACGCTTAAATAATTTGCAGCAATAACTTTGCGGAAAAAACCAATGTGAAAGCCTGGCTCACATGAGTATTCATCATCTAACGCGGCACAACGAGTAGTTAGCCTAATATTAGAGCCGGCAAGTCTTTGAAAAACTAAAGGTATATCTAAATCAGATAGCTCTGTATAAATTTCATCTAAATTTTGGCTTGCAGCATGAATCCATTGAAGGTTTTCTTTTAAAGATGCGCTGATTTCAAACTCAGTGAAAAGTTTCCATTGATGACCTTGCTGTTCCCAAAAATACTTTTCAATTTGTAATTTTTCAAGAACCCTTGGGTCTTGTAACTCCTCAGATCTTTTTACAGCAATAGCTAATTTTGGCTTATTTTTCAGCTCAATAACTAAATCTGTGGTAACGACTTTAAGTTTACCAGCAATCTGAGGGTGCTTAATCCCTAGGTGTTTACAAATGCTTATTGTATCGACAATTGGTAGCGGGAATTGTTCTTTTATATCAATGGTAAATTTATAACAATCGAATATAAGGAAAGCTGAAAGTTCTATGCGAGAGAGAAGATGATGAATTCGAAAGGAGTGGCGACCGAATATCCGAAAACTCTCTCCTGTACTACTTATCTCATGAACCTTAATAAAGGGCTCATATTGACGACCAGAACCCAAACCTCTGGTTTTTAGAAGCTTTTCATCAAATGGGTGGAGTGGTTTTTCGGAATCTAGCATTTTGACCTCCTAACTGTACAAAGTATATTAGGAGGTCAAAAAAATATCAAACTATAATACAAATTATCAAACTATATTATAAATTATCAAACTATATTATAAAACTACAAAAAAACAAACAAAATCAATGACTTATTCAACCGTTACACTTTTGGCTAAATTTCTTGGCTGATCTACGTCGGTACCCTTTATGATTGCCACATAATAGCTCAGCAGCTGCAATGGCAAGGTATACACCACTGGTGCCAACCATTCGTGAGTATGTGGCACATTGATAACTCGCATGGTCGCGTCAGACTTAAACTGCGCATCGGCATCGGCGAACACATACAAGATACCGCCACGGGCGCGTACTTCTTCCACGTTCGACTTCAGCTTTTCTAACAAGTCATTGTTTGGCGCTACCACGATAATCGGCATATCGGCATCAATTAATGCCAGTGGGCCGTGCTTAAGCTCACCCGCCGCATAAGCTTCAGCATGAATGTAAGAGATTTCTTTCAGCTTTAATGCGCCTTCCATCGCAATGGGGTACTGATCACCGCGGCCTAAGAATAACGCATGGTGCTTGTCGGCAAACTCTTCGGCTAAAGCTTCAATTTGTGGCGCCAGCGCTAAGGTTTCTTCTAACTTGGCCGGTAAACTTTTCAGGGCATGAGTTAATTCACGCTGCTTTTCAAGGCTTAAGCCGTTGTATTTACCTACCGCCATGGTCAACATGGCTAAACCCACTAACTGCGTGGTAAATGCCTTAGTAGAGGCAACACCAATTTCTGCGCCAGCACGGGTCATAAAGGCTAAGTCAGATTCACGAACCAGTGATGAACCCGCCACGTTACAAATGGTTAAACTGCCTAAGTAACCGGCTTCTTTCGCTAAGCGCAGCGCGGCTAGAGTATCGGCGGTTTCACCTGATTGCGAGATACTGACCAATAAGCTGTTAGGCTGCACAAAAGATTTGCGGTAACGGAATTCTGAAGCGATTTCGACATTACAAGATACACCGCCTAATGACTCCAACCAATAACGCGCCACCATACCAGAGTGATAACTGGTGCCACAGGCAACAATTTGAATATGCTTAACTTTTTTGAATAGCTCAGCTGCGCCATTACCAAAGGTTTCGTCTAGCACGCTATCATTGCTTAAACGGCCTTCTAAGGTGTTGTTGATCGCTTGTGGCTGCTCATAAGTTTCTTTGAGCATAAAGTGACGATATTGGCCTTTATCACCGGCATCGTAACTGACGTTGGATTCATGCACTTCACGCTCAACCGCGTTACCGTCTTTATCAAAAATACTGACACTTTGCCGAGTAATTTCGGCTACATCGCCTTCTTCCAAAAACATAAAGCGACGGGTTACCGGCAATAAGGCCAGCTGATCAGAGGCAATAAAATTCTCACCGATACCTAAACCAATCACCAAGGGGCTACCTGAACGGGCCACCACTACACGGCTAGGATCGGTTTTATCTAATAACACGGTACCGTAAGCGCCATGCAGTTGTTTTACCGTTGCTTGCACGGCTGCTAACAGTGAACTAGCTTGCTTTAATTCTTCTTCTACTAGGTGGGCAATTACTTCGGTATCGGTGTCTGAGGTAAACACATAACCTTTCGTTTTAAGCGCTTCGCGCAGCGGGTTATGATTTTCAATAATACCGTTGTGTACCACGATGATATTGCTAGAAATATGAGGGTGCGCATTACGTTCACTTGGCTCACCATGCGTTGCCCAGCGCGTATGCGCAATACCCGTACCGCCAAGCACCGGCGCTAATGCCACCGCATCGGCTAGCTCTTTTACTTTACCTAAACGGCGTAAACGCTGTAACTCACCTTGCTGGTTAACAACCGCCACGCCCGCCGAGTCATAACCGCGATATTCTAAACGGCGCAAACCTTCAACTAAAATATCAACCACATCACGCTGCGCTACTGCGCCAACAATGCCACACATATTCTTACTCCGTTAAATAAACTAAAAGGGTTCGCAAAATTGCTACTTAACACGCTGCGCGGATCACGCTAACGCCTTGCTGTTCTATTTCCGCGGCCTGAGCAGCGGATAAACCGGTATCGGTCACCAATACTTTAATCATTGACCAGGGTAATTCTAAATTGTGTATTTTTCGCCCCAGCTTGTCTGATTCCAGCATCACGATGACTTCGCGAGAGACCTCTGCCATAACTCGGCTTAAGCTGTACAACTCATTGTAAGTAGTTGTGCCGCGAGCTAAATCGATGCCATCGGCGCCAATAAAAAGTTGGTCGAAGTCGTAATTACGTAACATTTGCTCGGCTAATTGGCCTTGAAACGCTTCAGACTGCGGATCCCAGGTACCACCGGTTAAAAGTAGCGTCGGCTCGTTTTCCAATTCACGCAAGGCATTGGCGATGGCTAATGAATTAGTCATGACCACAAGGCCACGTTTTTGCACTAGCTCTGGCAATAGTGCCGCCGTGGTACGGCCACTGTCGATAATAATTCGGTAATGATCTTTAATCAGCGTCGCAGCCGCTTTAGCAATTGCTAACTTTCGTTCTGAAACTTTCGCTAAGCTACTATCAGAAATAAAATCTTGTGGTACCGGCACAGCACCACCGTATCGACGTAATAATAAGCCGGCTGCCTCTAGGGCAGTTAAATCTTTGCGGATGGTCACTTCAGACGTGTTAAATTGCTCCGCCAGCTGCTCAACGGTCACTTCGCCCTGTTTTTGCAATTGGGCAACAATCAAATGCCGACGCTGTTGTGTGTTACGTTTGTTCATTTCTTTCACTTGGTTTCGAAACGAAAGATATTCTAACGATTTCTGCTGCTTTTGCAAGCAAAAGCAAAAAACCAAATTTATTAATGATAATTATTTGCATTTGCGTTTGGGTTAATTTATAGTCTGCGCTATCAACGGATGGACGTGAGCTCTTGCTCTGATAAGGATGTTCTGGTCGTTGTTAATGTTGTCCTGCATTTATGGGGAGCTTAGGCTCCCCACTTTTTTACAACCCTCTGCCACCTTGTTCTGTCTTAGCCGAGAAACGATAGCTGTTAACGACTTTTCCCCGCCGGTAAAAAGGCAATTCGACCTTGTTGCACAGTCATATTTATCGGTAGTGCGGTTAATAATTTTACCGTTGGATCGCTGGTATCCAATTTATAAACTGGGTTAGTCGCCAAAAATTGATTCACTATCTGCAATAACTCGTTGGTCACCGGCGTAAGGTTACCGCGGTAGCCTGCAGCTTCAATCGAAGAGTCGAGTAATTTTACTGAGCGCACAAATACCGCTTTTTGTTCCGCATCATAATAAGGAGCCCCTTCAACCTGCAGTTGCATACTGGCAGGATACGTTAAACCGAACAGGCTTAAGGTTGCCGAAGCAGCCGTGTTAATTTGCACCAGATCGCTATTATCCGGGCCAATTTTAACTGCCATACTGTCGACCGCCAGCTTTAAAGGGATCCCGGCAACATTGGCTTGTCGCGTTAACTCAGGGATTTGCTGGCTAATCATCTGCTCTAATTGTGTTTCAGAAACAGAGTAAACCGGCATTTGGCCCAATTGACTGCAACCGACCAGCAAAATCGTTAAAATAAATAACCCTATTTTTCGCATTATCTTGTCCTGTTTATTGAGTTAAGTTGCAGCCTTGCTAATAGGCTTTGATCTAATTAACCTTACCTTAGTTAAACTTAGTATAGGCTGAATGTAAGCAACGCTTACCTGTTAAGGCCTTTTTCTTTGCGTTAGCGCGAATAATCCTCGGTAAACTCCATAATGTTTTCTTTTTTTGCTTGTTTTCAGAAGTAGATCAAACGTATTTTACCACCTTATGCTAGCCTTGAAGCTAAGCTATAAGAATTAGGTGGCTATGACTGCATTACTGCAAAAGGTATTTAATCGCGTTTCACATGCCAATATTTTCGCGATCCCGGCAATAATCGCGTTGATTATTTTAATTTGTTCACCTTTTGTCAGTCGGCTGATCCCTGGTATTAGCGACATAAATTACCTACCGCTGCACTCTATTTTAGAAATTATCTCTGTTAGTTTTGCCTTTATGATTTTTGCCGTCAGTGCTGAGCGCATTCTGATTAGCATGAATATCCGCACCGCGATCTTGGCATGTGCTTTTTTGGCGGTAGTCTGTTTTGATTTATCGCATTTATTATCTTTTACTGGCATGCCCGACTATGTCACCCCTAGCGGCCCACAAAAAACCATTTATTTCTGGCTTGCAGCCCGCTTCACCGCCGCTGTAGCATTATTCTTAGCAGTACTGCCACTGGCCAATCGGCCCATTAAACGAGCCGTCTTTGTAAGTATGCTGGTAATAACCGTAGCGATAATTGCGCTAGTACATATGGTTATTTTTTATCGCGCCAACGCATTACCCACGGTCTATGTGCCACAGCAAGGCCTAACCTTAACCAAAATTGCTGCGGAATATCTGTTTATTAGTTTGAATATTCTGACCATCTTATGGATGCGCTTTGGCTATGCTCAAAACACTCACTATTATGCGCCAGCTTTATATACCGCCATGTGGTGCTTAATTTGCAGTGGCTTTTACTTCACCTTATATCTTGATATGCATGACGCCTATAATGCTGTTGGCCATGTTTTTAAAATCGCCGCTTATTTATTTTTGTACCGTGCACTGCTGCATGAAGTGCTAAGCAAACCTTATTTAACGCTGATAGAACGCGAAGCCGATATCTCTGCCACTTTGGCTGCGATCCCCGATGTGTTATTTGAAGTGGATGATGAAGAGCGCTTTTGTCAGGTTAAAAATACCGATAAAGTCCCCATGTACCTGCCACCTGAGCATTTTTTAGGGAAAACCTTAGCGCAATGCATGCCGAAAGAGGCTTATATTGCGGGTCAAAAAGCTATTGCTCAAGCGCGCCAGTCAGGCCGCTCTGAACCTTGTAGTTATCCTTTACTTATCGAAGGTAAAGTTTTCTGGTTTCAAGTGATTGCCGCACGCCGACAAGCCAAGTCAAATAAGCCTCGCTTTGTCTTAGCGGTACGAGATATCACCCAGCAAATGTTAGCGGAAGCCGAACTGAAGGTAAATGCGTTGGCGTTTTATACCCGTGAAGGCATTATGATTACCGATGCCAATAATCATATTATTAAAGTTAACCCAGCTTTTTCTTTTATTACCGGCTATGAAGCCCATGAGGTCGTTGGCAAATCACCGTCAATATTAAGCTCGGGGCAACATGATGCCGCCTTTTACAAAAAAATGTGGCTAGCTCTAAGTGAAAACGGTTTATGGCAAGGTGAGATTTACAATAAACGCAAAAATGGTGAGATATTTCCTGAGCAAGTCGTTATCAATGCTTTAACCGATCAGCAAGGCACTGTTACTCATTATATCGCCAGCTTTAATGACATTAGCAAAGCAAAAGCAGACCAGCAATATATTCATCAATTGGCGTTTTATGACCCGCTGACCAAATTACCCAATCGACGTTTATTGATCGAGCGCACTGCGCAAGCACAAACGCATAGTGATCGCAGCGGGCATTACGCAGCCTTGTTTTTTATTGATCTCGACCACTTTAAACAACTGAATGATAGCCTTGGCCATTCATATGGTGATGAACTATTGCGGCAACTTAGTGAGCGTTTACAGCAGGCCATTCGGGAACAAGATACTTTAGCAAGACCAGGCGGCGATGAGTTTATTTTGTTAGCGCAATTCAACAGCAGTGAACTAACCAAAGCCACGGAGGATGCCCATCAGTTGGGCCACAAGTTATTAGAGATCATCAACAACCCTTTTGAATTGAAACAACATCACTATCAAATTTCAGCCAGTATTGGGATAGCGTTGTTTAACGATAATAAGAAAAATATTGATGATTTAATGTCTTCAGCTGATCTTGCGATGTATCACTCGAAAGAAATGGGGCGTAATCAACTGTACTTTTTCGAACCGGGAATGCACAAAACACTACGAAAAAAACAACGATTAGAACAATCATTAAAACAAGCAATCAGTAAACAACAACTAAAATTGTTTTATCAACCTAAAGTTAATAGCCAAGGTCAGATCGTCAGCTATGAAGCACTGATCCGCTGGTTTCATCCAGAATTTGGTTTGATTACACCTAACGACTTTATCCCCTTAGCGGAAAACTCATATCTTATTAATGAAATAGGCGAATGGGTGTTAACAACGGCTTGTCAGCAAATACGCGTATTCCAACAACAAGGTACTCCTTTGCCCATTGCCGTTAATGTCAGCGAGCGACAATTAGTGCAGAAAAACTTTGTTGAAATTGTCAGCAGTATTGTGCAAAACAGTGGTATTGATCCCCACCTTTTAGAGCTTGAAATAACCGAAAGCATGCTTAATGAAGATTTGGAAAACACACGAATAAAACTACTGGCGTTAAGCAAGCTGGGCATCACATTTTCACTTGATGATTTTGGTACGGGTTATTCCTCGCTAATTTATTTAAAAAACCTACCGATCACCGTTCTCAAAATTGACCGATCTTTTGTGCATGAGTTTTTAACGCAAGAAACCGATTTGGCCATTGTAAAAACCATTATCGCCATGGCAAAGTCGTTATCATTGCATGTGGTTGCAGAAGGTGTTGAGCAACAAGAGCAATTTGAAATGTTAATGAGTTTAGGTTGCGATTTGTTTCAAGGCTACTTATTTGGTAAACCCGAGCCACTTACACCGCCAGAGCCGACAGAATAAGTCTGGTCGGCTCGCGAGCACATATTAAGTTATGTTATGCTCAGATCGCTACCCCAAGGGATACCTCATAACTAGAACGAGAACACTATGGCACTGATACTAAAACTGATTGCCGGCATTGTGCTGGGTATGTTGTGCGGTCTGTTTGCACCGCACTGGCTAACGCAACTACTGCTGACCTTTAAAGGCCTTTTTGGCCAACTGTTATTTTTCACCATCCCATTATTAATCTTATTTTTTATTACTAGTGGTATTGCGGCCTTGCCTCGCAATTCAGGTAAATTACTGGGCCGCACGCTGGGTATTGCCTATTTGTCGACGATTTGCGCAGGTACCTTAGCCTTTATCGTTGCGGCGTTAGTTGTGCCGATGCTGGCGCCTGCAACTGCCGATTTAGCCAGTATTGATGGCGTAAATTTAACACCTTATATCGAGATGAATATTCCACCGGTGTTTAATGTAATGACCGCTCTTGCACTCGCCTTTGTATTTGGTTTAGGTATTGCTAGTACGCAAGCCACTTCGTTAAAGCAATTATCTGATCAAGGCCGCGATATTATTCAGCTGTTATTGAGCAAAATTATCATTCCCTTTTTACCGCTTTATATCGCAGGCGTTTTCGCGCAAATGGCGGCGGCAGGTACGGTGTTTGTTACCTTAAAAACCTTTGGCATTGTGTTAGTTTTAGCCTTGGTTCTCCATTGGTTATGGATCGTACTGCTATTTACTGTTGCAGGTTTAAAAGCGGGTAAATCACCACTGAGCTTAATCAAAACCATGTTGCCCGCCTACTTTACTGCGCTGGGTACCATGTCGAGTGCAGCCACGATCCCGGTATCACTGCAGGCCACCAAAAATAATGGCGTGAAAGAAGACGTTGCCAATTTTGCAGTACCCTTATGTGCCACGGTGCATTTATCAGGCTCGACCATTACTATCGTCAGTTGCGCTGTGGCAGTGATCATGATGAAGAGCAATCTGGAGATCCCATCTTTATTTACCATGTTGCCGTTTATCCTTACCTTAGGTGTGGTGATGTTGGCGGCGCCAGGTGTTCCCGGCGGTGCAGTGATGTCAGCCGTAGGTTTACTGGGCTCCATGCTTGGTTTTGGCGAAGGTGCTATAGCCCTGATGATTGCCCTGTATATGGCACAAGATAGCTTTGGTACCGCCTGTAATGTCACCGGTGACGGTGCCATTGCCGTGTTAGTCGATCAAGCCGACTAACCGTAAACCGGCATATCGACAAGTGATGTGCCGGTATCAAACACACAATAATTTTTTTAATAAAAGAGCTGTTAATGACCATTTCTTCGCCCTGTGTGGCATGCTGCAAATTAGATGAGCACAAAGTGTGTGTTGGTTGTTACCGACATATCAATGAAATTGTCGACTGGAATCGGCAAAGTGAAGCCGACCTAGTATTAATTATGCAAAAAGTCGCCTTACGCCGCGAACACTATCAGCAACAAGATGCCAACAGTATCGCCACCTCACCGATCACCCAAGCTGAATGGCAAGCGGCAAAAGCCCAGCGTAAATAAGCGTAAAACACCGTGTTGTGTTGCCATCCGTGCAACAACAAAAAAACCATCACAGATATACTGCAACTGACCGCAAGCATCACAACCAAGTATTCAGCTAATCTGTATAGTAAACCTGAGTTGACTCAAACTAGGATCGATTATGTTTACTGCCCGTACTTATCTGGCTGCCTTGTTACTCGCAGCCTTACCCGCACAAGCTCAACAAAATGATAATAAACAACAAATGTTGCATGCGATTGCCGAAGCCCCTTCTGCCGACAATATTAAACGCGATATTGAGAAGCTAGTGAGTTTTGGTACTCGCCATACTTTGTCTGAAACCGAATCGGATACGCGTGGTATTGGCGCAGCACGACGCTGGATCAAAGCTGAATTTGAAAAAATCTCCGCTGAATGTGGAGGCTGTTTAGAAGTATCTTATTCTACAGGGGTGATCAGCGGTGAAGCACGCATCCCCAATGCCACGGAAGTAGTCAGTGTTATTGCCATCCAACGCGGTAAAACCGACCCTAATCGTTTCGTCATTATGTCAGGTGATATTGATTCTCGGGTATCCGATGTGATGGATTTTACCAGTGATGCGCCAGGTGCGAACGATAACGCTTCGGGTGTTGCCGGCACGTTAGAAGCCGCCCGCGTATTAAGCAAATATCAATTTAACGGTAGCATTGTTTATGCGGCTTTAGCTGGTGAAGAACAAGGCTTATTTGGCGGCAAAATCTTAGCACAACAAGCCAAAGACGCAGGCTGGCGCATTAAAGCGGTATTAAACAACGATATGATTGGCAATACCGCCGGAATTAACGGTGTGGTCGACAACACCACGGCGCGCGTGTTTGCTGAAGGCACTCGGGCCAACGAAACCGAAGCCGAAGCGCGCAGTCGCCGCTTTACTGGCGGTGAAAACGACTCACCGACGCGTAACCTTGCCCGTTATATTGATTTGATCGCAGATAACTACATGACTAACTTAGATGTGATGCCAGTCTATCGGTTAGATCGTTTTGCCCGTGGTGGTCATCATCGGCCTTTTAACGATTTAGGCTACCCAGCCGTACGTATTATGGAAACCAATGAGCACTATGATCGCCAGCATCAAGATTTACGCACCGAAAATGGCATCGTTTATGGCGACACCATTGATGGCGTTGATTTTGCGTATGCTGCAAAACTAACGGCCCTGAATGCCGTTAGCTTAGCCAGTTTATCTTGGGCACCTAATCCACCTGCCGACGTAACGATTAAAGGCGCAGTGAGTGCCAATACCACTTTGTCATGGGCCGCTCCCTTGCCGCAAGAAGACAAACTGGTAAAAGGTTATAAGATTTACTGGCGTTATACCGACGCTTCAGCTTGGCAGTTTAGCCGTGAAGTGGGCAAGGTAACCGAATTTACCTTAGAAAACGTAGTCATTGATAACTACTTTTTTGGTGTAGCCAGTGTTAGCCAAGATGGCATTGAAAGCCCTGTGGTCTTTCCAGGCGCAGCGGGTTCCTTTGGTAATTAAACATCAATGAGCCTAAGCATTTACGGTAAGCTTTTACAGTAAGTACCCCAGGCTAAACTAAAACAAAAAAGCCGGTCTTTTCATGACCGGCTTTTTATTAGCGCTTAAGACGCGCGTTTATTTTTTAATTTTAACTGGGCGCTGCCAGTCAGAAATATGCCGCTGTTTAGCACGAGCGACGACTAACTCACCCGCTTCGGCATCACGGGTTAATACGGTTCCGGCACCCACAGTCGCATTTTTACCTACGGTTACCGGTGCAACCAGCGCACTATTTGAACCAATAAAGGCCCCATCTTCGATAGTTGTGACAAACTTATTGGCACCATCGTAGTTACAGGTAATGGTTCCGGCGCCAACATTCACTTTGTCACCAATGACCGCATCACCTAAATATGTTAAGTGATTCGCCTTAGAGCCTTGGCCTAAGGTGGTTTTTTTCATTTCAACAAAGTTACCAACATGGCTGTCATCTAGCATAACCGTGTCTGGTCGTAAACGAGCGAAAGGGCCAACCGAGCAACCACTGCCTACGCGGGCTTTTTCAATCATCGAGTTAGCTTTTATCTCGGTGTTATCGCCGATAACACAGTCTTTTAAAATACAGTTAGCGCCAATGGTTACGCCTTTACCCAATACCACCTTGCCTTCAAAAATAACGTTGATATCAATCATTACGTCATTGCCTACTTCAACACTGCCGCGCACATCAATACGTGCAGGATCCCGCAGGTTAGCGCCAGCTAGCATCAGTTCTTCTGCTTTACGCTGCTGATAGGCCCGTTCTAATGCCGCTAATTGCACGCGGTTATTAGCCCCTTCTACTTCCATCGGATTTTGCGGATGTGCCGTCGTAATGGCGACACCTTCGCTGTGCGCCATGGCAATAATGTCGGTGAGGTAATATTCGCCTTGCGCATTGCTATTCGATAAGCGGCCCAACCAGCCTTTAAGCTGTTTGCCTGGCAGCGCCATAATGCCGCTGTTGACTTCAGTGATCTTAAGCTGCTCGGCTGTGGCATCTTTTTGTTCAACAATACCAACCACTTTGCCATTGTCGCGCACGATACGGCCATAACCGGTTGGGTTAACTAAGTTCACCGTTAAGATAGCCAAACCGTCAGCGGGTTTAACGGCTAACAATTGCTGCAAGGTTTCAATACGGGTTAACGGCACATCGCCGTATAACACCAGTACCGTATCGTCATCGGCGATATTGGGGATGGCTTGCGCCACCGCATGGCCAGTACCCAACTGTTCGGCTTGCAACACCCAATGCAGTGGCTGTTCACCCATGGCCGCTTTTAATGCGTCAGCACCATAGCCATAAACCAGTTGCGGTTTAGCTGCACCAAGCGCACGCGCAGTATCAATAACGTGTTGTACCATTGGCCGCTCAGCCACCTTGTGCAATACCTTAGGTAAGTCTGATTTCATACGGGTGCCTTTACCGGCAGCCAAGATCACTACATTTAATGCCATAACCAATTATCCTTAACGTTTTAATGCGGCTATTCTACCTGAAAACACCATGGCTTGTGGACGTTTGCGGTTTAGATTTTGTTCATCTGGCGCTGCTTAATAAGCAGACACAGGTAAGTACGCCTTTTGCGATGGGTAAATCGTAATAAATAGCCATGGCCGCAGCTGTGGCCTGTGCTCAGTGCTAAGCTATAGCGATGTCGACTAACAAGTCTACAGACTAGTAAACGGGCTATTAACAAATAAAAAGGGCTAACACCAACGGTGCTAACCCTTTTAGTTGCTCATTAAAAAGCGATTTAATTCGCAGCTTGTTTATCGCCAATATATTTATCAAAGAAAGCTAACATCTTTTGCCAGCGCTCAACGTTATTCTCTGGTTTATAAAAGCCATGGCCTTCTTTTTCTTTCACTAACCACTCATAAGGATGATTACGTTTATCCAGTTCTTCCCGTAAGCGGTTCGCGTGAATAATCGGCACGCGTCTATCCTCTTCACCATGAATGATAAATACCGGTGCTTTTAATTTATCCAAATGTTTAATCGGTGATTGCGCATCCAGTTGCTCTTGGTTACGGCCAATTGCCATTTCTAAATAATTAATACCGCTTTTACGTTCTTGAATATCACCATCGGTATACATTAAGTTTAAGTCAAAAACACCGACAAAACCGACGGTACATTTATACAAATCGGGTTCGCGCACTGCACTCATTAAGGCGGCATAACCACCATAAGAACCACCGTAAGCACACACTCGATCTTGATTAACAATACCCTGCTCAACCAAATGCATGACACCATCTGTCATATCATTAATCATTGTTGTGCCCCAATTCTGATAACCGGCTTGTAAAAAGCTCCGTCCAAAACCGCCTGAGCCGCGAAAGTTTGGCTGTAACACCGCATAACCGTGTTGCGCTAACACTTTGGCATCTGGATTAATTTCTAAAAAATCCCTTGGACCATGCGGGCCTCCATGCGGATTCATAATTAAGGGTAAGTTTTTCGCTTCAACGCCACGAGGTAAGGTTAGGATGGCATGAATGTCTAAACCGTCTCGACTTTTATAAATAATGGCCTTAGTTTCAGCCAATAATTCTGACTTCATCCAAGGACGGCCATTTAACAAAAAGCTTAACTGATTGTTTTTGGTGTCAAACAGATAAAACTCTGGCGGATGGTTAGCCGAACGCGTGGTAAGAACCAAAATACTGTTGTCTCGAGTTGCTGAGTTAATAGCAATTTTCTTTCCTGGAAAGGCCGCTTTTAAGCTTTGTAAGTAACCACTGAAGGTTTTATCTTTAACGTCAGCAAAAAACACATCCTCATGCGTGTCATATTCATAAGAAGCGCCTATCACTTCTTTTAAAAACCCGTCTTCGATACTGAAACTCGGTGTAACATCTACTTTAGGATGATGAGCTAGTATTTCTTCTTTACCCGTTTCTGGATCCATAACACTTAACGCTTTGGTATCCGTTTGAGTATCACTTATCCCCACTACTCTTTTATTATCCGCTAAAAACGCGATGGGTAAAAAACTACCATCACGCTGGCCATAACGGCGTAAAGTAACCCAATCTGATTTTTCATCCTTGCGGTACATCATGACCATTTCGTTGTCATTATCTTGGTCTTCACCCACAGCCATCCGTGCTACACCGTTATTGTCAGTAATCATGCCTGAAGAGCGCATTGGTGCTCTGGCCACCTGCCTAGTACGACCATTTTCAATATTTAACCGCTTAACTAAACTAAATGACCCTTTACGGTTTGGTGTGCTGGTTGTAATAAGCACATACTTGTCATCATCTGGTAAATAGTTAATCACTTGTGCGGGATCTTTTTCTGTTTCAGAACGATAACCCGTTAGCATTCGGGCATTAGAGCCATCCGCATTTACCGCAAAGATTTCACCGGTGCCAACCGGTTGCTCTAAAGCACCGATATCACGCACTAAGGTGATCAATAAACGCTCATTATTAGCCCAGTCGATAGAGCCGATAGAATCTCGGCCAGTAAAGTGACGAACGCTGATAATTTTGTTTGATTTAATATCAATAACGTTGAGGTAAACGTTGCCTTCTTCACTGCGGCTAGTCGCCGCTAAGTATTTACCCGATGGCGATATTTCAATTTCAAGAAACTGGGAAGGGCGTGCAAAATCTTCCAAGGTTAACTCTGCTGCCTGCACAGAAACGACCGCAAAAAATAGGCAACTTATTAGTAGTGCTCTCATTTTATTTACCTCAATTTTTATCAAAGCGTAAGGCTAAATCGCTTTATTATTATTTAAATTCGCAAAAACGCGTAAAATATCAAAATAAAAAAGGGCTGTTATATAAGGTATCAGCCCATGTTTAAGATAATAATTTATCTGTTAATTGGCCGCTTGCGTATCACCGATATATTTATCAAAAAAGGCTAACATCTTTTGCCAGCGCTCAACGTTATTCTCTGGTTTATAAAAGCCATGGCCTTCTTTTTCTTTCACTAACCACTCATAAGGGTGGTTACGTTTTTTCAATTCATCACGCAGTACTTCGGCTTGGATCAGCGGCACGCGTTGATCTTCAGTGCCATGAATAATAAAGATAGGGGCTTTTAGCTTATCAAGATTTTTGATGGCCGATTGTGCATCTAAGCGCGCTTTATCACGGCCGATATACATTTCTAACGTATTTAAGCCGCCTTTTGATTCTGTGGTATCACCATGTTCATACATTAAATTCAAATCTGACATACCGACAAAGCTCACCGCACACTTATATAAATCAGGTTCACGCACCACGCTCATTAATGAAGCATAACCACCGTAAGACGCACCGTAAACACAAACGCGATTAGCATCAACCATGCCTTTATCGATCAGATGTTTCACGCCATCGGTCATATCATCGATCATAGTGGTGCCCCAGTTTAAATAGCCCTGCTGCAAAAAGGAACGGCCAAAACCACCTGATCCGCGAAAGTTTGGCTGTAACACCGCATAACCATGTTGAGCTAACACTTTGGCATCAGTATCAATTTCTAAATAATCCCGAATACCATGCGGGCCACCATGAGGTAATAAGATTAATGGTAAATTTTTAGCGGCTTTGTCTTTAGGTAAGGTCAGTACAGCATGAATATCTAAGCCATCACGCGAGGTGTAAAATATCGACGATGTTTGTGCCAACTGTTCAGCTTTCATCCAAGGCTGACCGTTCAAAAGATAACTTAATTGCATATTGCGCGTGTCAAACAGATAAAACTCACGCGGGTGATTGGCCGAATGAACAGTTAACACAGCCAAGCTGTTATCTTTAGTAATCGAGGTAAAGTTAACTTTTTTGTCTGCAAAAGCGGCACGTAAACCTTGTAAATAACCACTAAACGTTTTGTCTTGAATATCTTCAAAGTAAACTTCTTCGTAGATATCATGTTCATACGAAGCACCGATGACTTCATTTATAAAGCCGTTTTTAATACTGTAGATTGCCGAAACATCCACTTTAGGATGATGGGCAATGATTTCCTCTTTGCCGGTTTCAGGATTAAGAATACTAATGGCTTGCGTATCGGTTTGCGTATCACTAACGCCAAGCACATGTAAATTATCAGGCATAAATGACAATGGCGTGAAAGAGCCATCACGTTTACCATAACGACGCAAAGTCTCCCAATCCGCTTTTTCATTTTTGCGGTACATCATGATCATTTCATTATCGTTTTCTTGATCGATACCAATAGCGATCCGTGCAACACCTGTGCGATCAGTCATCATGCCAGAAGAGCGCATCGGCGCGCGCGCCACTTGCCGAGCACGGCCATTTTCGATGTTAAGACGTTTAATTAAACTAAAAGACCCTTTGCGGTTGGGTGTTGAGGTGACGATTAACACGTAATTTTCATCTTCGGGTAAATAGTTAATGACGGAAGCGGGCGTTTTTTCATTATCCGCACGGTAGCCCGTTAACATACGCGCATTAGAGCCATCGGCATTTACGGCAAAAATTTCACCCGTGCCCACCGGAGACTCTAAAGCACCAATATCACGCACTAAGGTAATTAAGATCCGCTCAGCATTAGCCCAATTAATTGAACCAATCGAATCTCGCCCCGTAAAATGACGAACACTAATAATTTGATTGGTTTTTATATCAATAATTTGCAAATAAATATTACCCTCATCACTGCGTGAAGTTGCAGCGAGGTATTTTCCGGTAGGTGATATTTTAATATCCAAAAACTGTGCAGGGCGTGCATAGTCTTCTAAAGTAAGATTTTGTGCCTGCACAACGATAAGGCATGATGCTATCAATAGTAGAAAACTATACAACGAGCGCATAAAACGATGTCCTGTTATTTTTTATTTTTGCCAACAATTTAATATAAATACCTTTCAGAATTGAAACAAGTTTTAAACGAATTTATCTTAGCTGTTAGTCTGCCAATTTTGGTTTATCACGCTATTTTTAGTCTTTGCACAAATTGTAGGCAAAAAAAAACCACCCTTAGGTGGTTTTTTATCATTTATCAATGGAAACTTATTTCTTACGCAGTTTTTGTATCACGCGCAGCTGAGCAATGGCTTCGGCCAATTGCGCGGCTGCTTCGGCGTAATTAAAGTCAGCGCTGGCATGCTGCATTGCTTCTTCTGCACGTTTCTGTGCGTCTAAAGCCGCTTGCTCATCTAAGTCTTCACCGCGTACCGCTATGTCTGCGAGCACCGTGATCATATCGGGTTGTACTTCAAGTACGCCACCGGCAACATAAATCAGGTGTTCTTCGCCAAACTGCTTTACGATACGGACCATGCCAGGTTTCAGGGTGGTCAGTAACGGGGCGTGGAAAGGTAACACACCTAACTCGCCCTCACTGCCTGTGACCTGCACGGATTCGACAAGGCCTGAGAAAATCTTTTCTTCGGCACTTACTACATCCAGTTGCACTGTCATCGCCATCTCGCTCTCCTAAAGCCTGAACTTAAAGTTTCTTCGCTTTTTCGATCGCTTCGTCGATTGAACCAACCATGTAAAACGCCTGTTCTGGCATATGGTCGTATTCACCGGCCAGGATACCTTTAAAGCCACGGATAGTTTCTTTCAGCGGAACGTATTTACCTGGCGAACCAGTGAATACTTCAGCAACGAAGAATGGCTGAGACAAGAAGCGTTGGATTTTACGCGCACGGTATACAGTTGTACGGTCTTCATCAGACAGTTCGTCCATACCTAAGATGGCAATAATATCTTTTAGCTCTTTGTAACGTTGCAATACCGTTTGTACGCCACGTGCCACTTCATAGTGCTCTTTACCGATAACCAATGGATCTAACTGACGAGAAGTTGAATCCAATGGGTCGATGGCTGGGTAAATACCCAGTGAAGCGATGTTACGGCTTAATACTACCGTTGCATCTAAGTGCGAGAACGTTGTTGCTGGTGATGGGTCAGTTAAGTCATCCGCAGGTACGTAAACGGCTTGAATAGACGTGATAGAACCGGTCTTAGTCGACGTGATACGCTCTTGTAGTACACCCATCTCTTCCGCTAGCGTTGGCTGGTAACCTACTGCTGAAGGCATACGACCTAACAACGCAGATACTTCAGTACCCGCTAGGGTATAACGATAGATGTTATCGACGAAAAACAGTACGTCACGGCCTTCATCACGGAATTTCTCAGCCATGGTTAAGCCGGTTAACGCAACGCGTAAACGGTTACCTGGTGGCTCGTTCATCTGACCGTATACCAACGATACTTTATCTAGTACGTTAGAGTCTTTCATTTCGTGATAGAAGTCGTTACCTTCCCGTGTACGCTCACCTACACCGGCGAATACAGAGTAACCGCTGTGCTCGATGGCGATGTTACGGATCAGTTCCATCATGTTTACGGTTTTACCTACACCGGCACCACCGAACAGACCTACTTTACCACCTTTTGCAAACGGACAAACCAAGTCGATAACCTTGATACCGGTTTCCAACAAGGCATTTGACGCTGCTTGATCTTCATATGAAGGCGCAGCGCGGTGAATTGACCAACGCTCTTCTTCACCGATTGGGCCCGCTTCATCGATCGGCTCACCCAATACGTTCATTATACGGCCCAGAGTCGCTGTGCCGACTGGAACCTGAATTGCTTTACCGGTATTACTTACCGCTGAACCGCGACGTAAACCGTCTGTAGTACCCAGCGCGATAGTCCGTACCGTACCGCCACCCAGCTGCTGCTGAACTTCCAGCACTAAACCAGCTAGATCACCGTCGGTCACGTTTAACGCGTCATAGATACCAGGTACCGCATCTTGTGGAAAGTCGATATCCACAACGGCGCCAATGATTTGGACGACCTTACCTTGACTCATGATGTTTCCTCAAATTTGCAAAACTCTTAACCTTAGCCTACAGCTGCCGCACCTGCGACGATCTCGCTGAGCTCTTGGGTAATCGCGGCCTGACGTGCTTTGTTGTACACGAGTTTCAGGTCGTCCATCAGGTTACCGGCGTTGTCGGTTGCGGCTTTCATTGCCACCATCCGCGCTGCATGTTCACTGGCAGCGTTTTCAACAACACCTTGATAAACCTGAGATTCAATATAACGAGACAACAACATATCCAAAATAGGTTTTGGATCTGGCTCGTATAGATAGTCCCAATTATGCTCTTTTTGTGCGATGTCTGCTTTTGGCAGAGGTAACAGTTGATCGATCACTGGCTCTTGCTTCATGGTATTAACAAACTTGTTGTATACCAGGAATAAGCGGTCGATCCGGCCTTCGTTAAATGCTTGCAGCATTACTTGCACCGAACCAATCACATCAGCCAAACGTGGTACGTCACCTGAACCCGATTGTGCAGCGACCACTTTACCACCGAAGCGCTTGAAGAAGGCGGCGGCTTTATTACCGATTACGGCAAATTGAGCATCAACACCTTGCTGTTTCCAGTTCTTCAGTTCGATAGCGACTCGTTTAAACTCGTTGGTATTCAGGCCACCGCAAAGACCACGGTCAGTAGCAATGACGATGTAACCCACCCGTTTCACGTCACGATCCGCTAAATACGGATGACGATATTCGAGCGAACCATTCGCCACATTACCAATCACTTTGCGCATACCTTCAGCGTATGGGCGAGTTGCAGCCACGCGGTCTTGCGCTTTGCGCATTTTGCTGACCGCAACTTTTTCCATAGCACTGGTGATCTTGCGAGTATTATTAATACTCCCAATCTTACTTTTTATCTCTTTACCACCGGCCATGACTGTATCTCCGTTTTTTCAACGAATGGGGTGGCTAAGCCACCCACATTGCTTACCAGGTCTGCGTCGCTTTGAATTTATCAATAGCGGCTTTGAACGTAGACTCGATTTGGTCGTTGTAGTTACCGGTTTTATCGATTTCAGCCATCAGCTCAGCGTGTTCAGCTTTCATAAAGGCGATTAATCCTGCTTCAAAATCAAGGATTTTGGCAACATCAACATCTTTCATAAAGCCTTTTTCGATAGCGAAAATAGACACACCCATCTCAGCAACTGACATCGGGCTGTACTGTAACTGTTTCATCAGCTCAGTCACCTTTTGACCATGCTCTAACTGAGCACGGGTTGCATCATCTAGGTCAGAAGCAAACTGCGCGAACGCGGCTAATTCTGAATACTGAGCTAAGGCTAAACGGATACCGCCACCCAGCTTTTTGATGATTTTAGTTTGCGCTGCACCACCTACCCGCGATACTGAAATACCCGCGTTAACGGCAGGGCGAATACCCGCGTTAAATAAGTCAGTTTCTAAGAAGATCTGACCATCGGTAATTGAGATTACGTTAGTAGGTACGAAAGCAGAAACGTCACCCGCTTGTGTTTCAATGATAGGTAAGGCGGTTAATGAACCGGTTTTACCTGTCACTGCACCTTTAGTGTATTTTTCAACATAATCGGCATTAACACGCGATGCACGCTCAAGTAGACGAGAGTGTAAATAGAATACGTCACCAGGGTAAGCTTCACGACCTGGTGGACGACGTAACAGTAACGAGATTTGACGGTAAGCAACTGCTTGCTTAGATAAATCATCATATACGATTAGCGCATCTTCACCATTGTCACGGAAGTATTCACCCATAGTACAGCCAGAGTATGGCGCTAAGTATTGTAACGCCGCGGCTTCAGAAGCAGAGGCCACAACCACGATAGTGTGAGCTAAAGCACCGTGCTCTTCTAATTTACGTACTACGTTAGCGATAGTAGAGGCTTTTTGACCAATTGCCACATAAACGCATTTAACGCCAGTGGCTTTTTGGTTGATGATAGCATCGATTGCCAGGGCCGTTTTACCGGTCTGACGGTCACCGATCAGCAATTCACGCTGACCACGACCGATCGGGATCATCGCATCAACCGATTTGTAACCGGTTTGCATTGGCTGATCAACTGATTGACGCTCGATTACGCCAGGTGCAATTTTTTCTACTGGCTCAAAACCTGCAGCTTCAATTGGACCTTTACCATCAATTGGCGCACCGAGTGTGTTAACTACACGACCTAATAAGCCTGGGCCTACAGGTACTTCTAAGATACGACCAGTACTTTTAACTTTTGTGCCTTCCGTTAAGTCCGCATACGGACCCATGACTACCGCACCTACTGAATTACGTTCTAAGTTCAGTGCGATTGCATAACGGCTGCCAGGAAGCTCTATCATCTCACCTTGCATACAGTCTGCAAGGCCATTGATACGGATAATACCGTCAGTTACCTGAACGATAGTACCTTCGTTACGAGCTTCACTGACCACGTCGAACTGAGCAATACGACTCTTGATCAGTTCAGATATTTCTGTGGAATTCAGTTGCATTCTCTGTTCCCCATTAAGACTGCAGCGCAGTTGCTAAACGATCCAGCTTACCGCGGACCGAGCCATCAATTACCATGTCACCTGCTTTAATCAGCATTCCGCCGACTACGTCAGGATTGACGCTACAGTGCAATTTAACCTTGCGTGCCAAACGTTGCGATAATGCAGCTATTAGCTTGTCTTGTTGTGCAGTATTCAGCGTGGTGGCAGAAGTTACTTCAACAGTAATTTCTTTTTCATACGCTGCTTTATGCTCAATAAAAGTTGCTAATACTTCAGGCAACGCCAACAAGCGGTGATTTTCAGCCATAACTTTAATAAAGTTGCGACCTTGCTCATTGAGTTGCTCACCACATACCTGGATAAACAGGTCGGCCTGCGTTTCGGCAGTGCCGTTAGTACGCAATATGGCAGCAACCTGTTCGTGTTTAGCTACTTCCGCAGCGAACACCAGCATTTCTAACCATGCGTCCAATGCTTTTTGCTCAACAGCAAAGTCAAAGGCCGCTTTTGCGTAAGGACGAGCAATATTCGTCAAATCAGACATAGCTCACCCTCTTACAGTTCTTGTACCAGTTTTTCCAGGATGTCAGCGTGAGCCGCTTCGTCAATAGAGCGTTGCAGAATTTTCTCTGCGCCGGCTACCGCTAAGGCTGCTACCTGCTTGCGTAAATCTTCACGTAAACGATTGCGTTCAGCTTCAATTTCAGTCTTGGCTTGTGCCAGGATATTGTCGCGCTCAGCAGAAGCTTTCGCTACCGCTTCGTCCAGCATTTTCGCTTCACGCTTTTTCGCTTGCTCGATGATTTCAGCCGCTTGTGCTTTGGCATCTTTTAACTGATCTTTTGCTTTGTCTTGGGCTAAAGCCAAGTCTTTTTCAGCACGATCAGAAGCCGTCAGTCCGTCTGCGATTTTCTTCTGGCGCGCTTCAATTGCATTACTCAGCGGTGGCCAGACGAACTTCATACAAAACAGTACAAAGACGACAAAAGCGATTAATTCTCCGATAAGAGTGGCGTTTAAATTCACGTCCGCTCCTCCTTATTTAGTTGTTCGAGTTTAAAAACCTTAAATTACATTGCGAACAACATGTACATGGCGATACCTACACCGATCATAGCTACGGCGTCGATAAGACCAGCAAGGATGAACATTTTAACCTGTAGTGAAGGGGCTAGTTCTGGTTGACGAGCACAAGCTTCTAAGAACTTACCGCCCATGTTACCGAAACCTAGCGCAGTGCCGATAGCACCGAAACCGATTAACAGCGCAACTGCGATTAATTTGATAGCTACTGCAATTTCCATTTTTATCTCCGATATTTCAAGTTTAAGTTAAAGTTTAAAAAAATTAATGATTGTCCGAACTGGCCATGCTCAGGTAAACAATGGTCAGCATCATAAACACGAACGCCTGCAATACAATTACCAGGATGTGGAACACCGCCCAAACAAAGTGCAGTGGTAACTGCAACAAGCCAATGGCACCAATCAGGATAAAGATCATTTCGCCCGCATACAGGTTACCGAATAAACGTAGTGCCAGCGAGAATGGCTTGGCTACTAAGGCAATCAGTTCAAGTAATAGGTTAAATGGGATCAGTACAATTTGCAGCGGTACGTTTTTGGTGCTGAAAGGATGCAGCGTTAACTCTTTAATAAAGCCAACAACACCTTTAATACGGATTGAATAACCGATCATCAATATGAATACGCCCAATGCTAAAGCGGCGGTCATGTTGATATCAGTTGTGGGTACGATCTTCATGTAAACATCATGCGAGTCCATACCAAAGAAGGTGGCTCCGACCCAACCAGCAAAGGCTGGCAAGAAGTCAACAGGTACTAAATCCATCAAGTTCATTAGGAAAATCCAAACGAAGATGGTCAGTGCCAGCGGGGCAATAAGTTTACTTTTACCGTGGTAGGTATCTTTGACGTTGGCAGCAACGAATTCGATAACCATTTCCACAAAGCATTGAAATTTACCCGGTACGCCGGTTGTCGCTTTTTTAGCGGCGCTACGGAACAATAATATAAATAAGAGGCCTAAGCCAATAGACCAAGCGAGCGTATCAATGTGCCATGTCCAGAACCCGGCCTCGCTACACGCTTTGTTAAATGCGACACTACCGTCAACGGTACACATTTTGGCGTTAGTAAGGTGGTGCTGAATATGACTGGATAGCGTTAACTCTTCACCTGCAGCCATGTTTCATCCCAATGTTAATGTTTAAAGAAAAAAGGTGCTGTCCATTGTGTGAGCAGGGTAAGCAAAAATCCGGTAAGAAAAGGTCCCGCTACCGTTTGCTCTTGTTGAAAAACCACTGCACACAACACTACTGTTAACAATACTTTCATTGATTGGCCGCGCATCATTGAAGCCGCCACCAATTCTGCTTTATCTGCGCCGCTGTGACGAAACGCAAAAAAAGCGAATGCAAAATTCGCTATTACTGCCACTAAACCGCCTTTAAAAGCCGATTTAGCCGCTGCGGCATCTGCCGCAATCAGAAAGAATAACGCCACCAAGGTTGCAAACACTGCTTGAAACAAAACTAACAAATATGCAGCTTTACGACTTTGCTGGCTATTTGGCTCAGCCACTGTAATTCCCTCTGAAAACGCCCGAGAAGGGGTTACAAAAAACATGCGAAAGTATACTTATTTGCCCCTGATTTGCAACTAAAAGCGGCTTAGACGTTAGTCATGTAGCGATCTTGGAGAAAATTTTAGCTATTCTGATTGTTCGTGGCCTAACTTACCTAAAATGCCATCTAATTCATCTAAACTATTATAGGCAATCATTAAACTGCCTTTGCCTTTTTTGTTGTACTGAATTTGCACAGGCGCAGCAAAGCGATCACTTAAGCGTTGTTCAAGTGCAATCACATCGGGATCCTTTACTTTTGGCTCGGGTACAGGTGCTGGTTCAAGTATTTTCCGCACCAAATTTTCAGTATCACGTACCGTCATTTGTTTAGCCGCCACTAAACGGGCAGCATCAGACTGGTCCGCATCTGATAAAGCTAATAAAGCCCGTGCATGCCCCATTTCAATATCGCCATGCTCTAACAACAATTTCACATCATCGTTTAATTGGTTTAAGCGTAAAAGATTGGTGACAGTGGTGCGTGATTTACCGACCGCATCAGCCACTTGTTGATGGGTTAATTCAAATTCAGATAACAAGCGTTGCAGTGCTATGGCTTCTTCCATAGCATTAAGATCTTCGCGCTGAATATTTTCAATCAGCGCGATAGCCACGGCAGCTTCGTCAGGCACATTTTTGATTAGACAAGGCACTTCGGCAAGTTGTGCCAATTGCGCTGCTCGCCAACGGCGTTCACCCGCGATAATTTCATAGCTGTTTTCGGCTAAGGTACGAACAACGATAGGTTGAATAACCCCTTGCGCCTTGATTGAACTGGCCAGATCGTCTAACGCTTCTTGTGACATGTCTTTACGCGGTTGATATTTACCAGGGCGTAGAAACTCTACTGGAATAGTTTGCAGTTCCGATTTAATCGGTGCGACATCTACTGTGTTAGTAGGTTTACTTGCTGTGAGTAATGCATCAAGCCCTCGGCCTAAACCGCGTTTTTTTAAAGACATGCGAAGTGTAATTCCTTTAGAGGCTTTTAGCTGGTTAGGTTAGCTGCTGTGCTACTTTTCTTTTCAGATCGCCGTAATATTTCACCTGCTAAAGCGAGATAAGCTTTAGCGCCTGTCGAGCTTTTATCGTAATACATTACCGGTGTACCAAAACTTGGCGCTTCGGCAAGCCGAACATTACGCGGGATCACCGCACGATACACTTTATCACCAAAATGTTGTTTTAATTGCTCAGACACATCGTTGGCTAAACGATTACGGGGATCATACATGGTCCGTAATATGCCTTCGATTTTCAGATCGCCATTGATTACCGCGGCTAATTTATTAATGGTTTCAACTAAAGCGGTTAAACCTTCTAGCGCAAAATATTCACATTGCATCGGCACTAATACGCTGTCAGCTGCGGCCATTGCGTTAACCGTCAACATATTCAAAGAAGGTGGGCAATCGATAAAAATAAAATCGTAACTGCTTTTGTAAGCTTTCAATGCGTTCTTCAAACGAAGTTCACGAGCAAAAACATCCATCAGGCGTACTTCGGCCGCCGTCACATCAGAATTGGCACCGATCAGATGATAACCGCCGGTCGTTTCTTTTACGACCACTTCTGATAAGGGTTTTTCATCGACTAATAATTCGTAAGCACTGGCGGCTAATTCATATTTATCGACGCCGCTCCCCATAGTGGCATTACCTTGAGGATCAAGGTCAATAAGCAGAACTTTACGTTTTGTTGCGGCCATAGAGGCAGCCAAATTCACCGCTGTGGTTGTTTTACCCACGCCGCCTTTTTGGTTAGCTATTGCGATGATCTTGCCCACAAGGATCCCTCTTTGACGATTAGACTTTTTTTAGAATAACCAAATGACGCTGCGCATCCAGCTCTGGTACTTGTAAGTTTTGAATAGCTGTTACTTTAACAAAATCCGGCAAAGCTGCAATTTCTTCTTGCACTGCAGCGCCCTTCATGGCGAAAAACTGGCCGTTTAGCCCAGGTAAATGCTGACACCAGTTCAGCATATCATTAAGTGAGGCAAATGCGCGGCTTATTACACCATCATAACCGGGTTGGGGTTGATGATCTTCAACTCGGCTTTGTAGTGGGAAAATATTGTTTAAGCCTAACTGTAATTTCACCTGATTTAAAAAACGGATACGTTTTCCTAAGCTGTCTAACAAGAAAAATTGCTTCTGTGGATAGTAAATGGCCAATAACACACCAGGTAAACCAGGACCGGTGCCAACATCAATAAAACGTTCGCCGGTTAAATAGGGTGCAACAACCAGGCTATCCAATACGTGCTTGATGAGCATTTCTTGTGGATCACGTACTGAAGTGAGGTTGTAAGCGCTGTTCCATTTATCCAATAACCGAACATAATCCACGCATTGTTGTAATTGTTGTTCAGTTAATTGCAGATCGGTTTGTGCAACTAGCCGGCGTAAAGGGCTTAATAAATCAGTCATGCTTTTCCTTTAAGCGCTTTTACGCAGTAAACCTTGTTTTTTTAAGTACACCAACAGTAAAGAAATCGCTGCGGGCGTAATGCCTGAAATACGTGATGCTTGGCCAACCGTTTCTGGTTGGGTTTGGTTTAGTTTAACGATAACTTCATTCGATAAACCTTTAACCGAGGCATAGTCGAAGCCTGCAGGCAATTTTGTTGCTTCGTTGCGTTGCTGCTTAGTAATTTCTTCTTGTTGACGGTTAATATAGCCTTCATATTTGATCTGAATTTCAACTTGTTCAGCTGCTATCGGATCAGCTAAACAGGGGCCTAATTCAGCAATGCTAATTAATTGCTGATAAGAAACTTCAGGACGGCGGATCAATTCTTCTAAGCTGGCTTCGCGGGTTAAAGGCGTTTTAAGTAATTGATTAACTTCGTTTAAAGCTGGGTGTTGTTGATGGATCCAGCCTTGACGTAAACGTTGCCGTTCAAGTTCAATTTGCTCCATTTTTTCATTAAATGCAGCCCAACGGATATCGTTTACTAAGCCTAGCTCACGGCCTTTACTGGTTAAGCGAGCATCGGCATTATCTTCACGTAACATCAGCCGGTATTCAGCTCGGCTGGTAAACATGCGGTAAGGTTCTTTAGTACCCAGTGTTGTGAGATCATCCACCAGTACACCTAAATACGCCTGATTACGGCTTGGTGACCAACCGTCTTTTTCTTGGGCATACAATGCGGCATTTATCCCGGCTAGTAAGCCTTGTGCACCGGCTTCTTCATAACCGGTGGTACCGTTAATTTGGCCGGCAAAAAATAAGCCTTTGATAAATTTTGTTTCTAAAGTGGCCTTAAGATCGCGTGGATCGAAGAAGTCATATTCAATAGCATAGCCTGGGCGTGTGATATAGGCGTTTTCCATGCCTTTTATCGATCTTACAATACTGAGTTGTACATCAAACGGTAAACTGGTTGAAATACCGTTAGGGTATAGTTCATGCGTGGTTAAACCTTCTGGTTCAATAAAAATCTGATGTTGATCCTTATCAGCAAAACGCATCACTTTGTCTTCAATTGATGGGCAATAACGTGGGCCAATACCTTCGATCACGCCGGTATACATCGGTGAACGATCCAGGTTGTTACGTATTACATCGTGTGTTTTTTCATTGGTGTAGGTGATGTAACACGGGATTTGCGGTGGTTGATCGCTATGTTTGCCTAAGAATGAAAATACTGGCGTAGGATTATCGCCTGGCTGAGCTTGCATAACAGAAAAATCAACGGTGCGTGCATCGATACGCGGCGGTGTGCCGGTTTTTAAACGATCCACTCTAAAGGGTAAATTGCGTAAGCGTTTAGCCAAGGCGATAGACGGCGGATCGCCTGCTCGACCACCCGAAAATTGCTCTAGGCCAATATGGATTTGACCACCCAAAAAGGTGCCTACTGTTAGCACCACAGTTTTACTATGAAACTTTAAACCCATTTGCGTAACAACGCCTTTGACTTGATCTTGTTCAACAATCAGATCATCACAGGCTTGTTGGAAGATTTTAAGATTTGGTTGGTTTTCTAATATGCTACGAATAGCGGCACGATAGAGTTGCCGATCAGCTTGGGCACGAGTAGCACGAACGGCAGGGCCTTTTGAACTGTTTAAAGTTCTAAATTGAATACCACCTCGGTCTGCTGCCATAGCCATGGCGCCACCCAATGCATCGATTTCTTTAACTAGATGGCCTTTGCCAATACCACCAATAGCTGGGTTACACGACATTTGACCGAGTGTTTCAATGTTATGCGTTAGCAATAAAGTATTTTGACCAGCACGAGCTGCAGCTAAGGCGGCTTCAGTACCTGCATGTCCACCACCTACAACGATAACGTCAAAACTTTCTTGAAACAGCATACTTGCCTCGATCACATACAGATTAAAAACAGGGTGCATATTGTAGCCTGATCTTGGGTTGAGTGAAATGGGCAAAATAGGATCAGGATCGTGCTTAATATATATAAGATCTTTTTAGATCTTTTTTATTATTACTTCTATTAAGCAAGCCATTTGCAGTGGATAAGCCTTTTTACATACGAAGGATCAATGGATTAGATAAGATCAGATCCTGTGATCAAGCTTGGATCTACGTCAGGTGAAGCCGTGTGTAAGATCGTTACTTATCCACGCTGGGCGCAGAAAATAATTTTATTATTGGGATAAATACAGCTTAATAACCGCATAAAAGACTAGTTATCAACATTAGTTATATTAGAAGTGTCAATATGTGTATAAGGTGTGGGGAAGCGGATCATAAGATCGTGGCGGCCATAGCATTGTTAGCATTCAGGGATCCCTTGTTTGGATCCCGCTGCAAAGTTATCCCAGATCAGATCCGGATAAGCTGTGGATAAGCAAAGGTAGCCAAGCTTGGGCAATATCCTCTGGCAAGGCGTCTGTTTGTGCGTCAATATCTAAACCGTCGATAAGGCGTTTTGCACCGCGATTTTCTAATAAAGTGGCAATTTTTTGCCCTGCTAAGCAAAAAGTATCATAACTGGAGTCACCTAAAGTGATCACGGCGTAAGAAAGTGTGTTAAGATCACTGCGATCTTGTGCTAATTGATCCGCAAAGGGTTGAATATTATCAGGCAGATCTCCTGCGCCATAGGTGGATGTGATCACTAACCAGATGTGAGTCGGGTTTAGCTGATCCAAATCGGGTTGAAGATGAAGTTTAGTTTCATATCCCGCTTGTACCAGTGTTTCAGCAACTTGTTCTGCCACATATTCCGCTGCGCCCATTTGGCTGCCAACGAGGATTTCTATCATGGATCTCTTCCAGGTGGTAAATGACTGGCTATACTAATGGAATAAAATCGAGAAAAGCTACGGTTTTTGCTCGTTTTCGTGTTTTTACTGCATTGCAGGCCAAGTAAAAACAACAATAGCACTCCAACAAGCCTGCGTGTGATTTGAGGTTATAACAACGTATGTCTGAAACATTGTCTTTTTCCCAGCTAATGCTGCCGGAACCGCTTGTTCGTGCGGTTACTGAACTTGGTTATGAAACGCCTTCGCCTATCCAAGCGGCGGCTATTCCAAAATTATTGGCTGGCGAAGACGTATTAGGTCAGGCGCAAACGGGTACTGGTAAAACCGGTGCTTTCGCTCTGCCTTTATTGGCACGGCTAGATCCTGCGCAAAATGATCCACAAATTCTGGTATTAGCACCCACTCGCGAATTAGCGATCCAGGTTGCTGAAGCCTTTCAAGCTTATGCTCGCTACATGCCGGCATTTCATGTTTTGCCTTTATACGGCGGTCAAAGCTATACCAATCAACTTAAATCACTCAAGCGTGGTTCACAAGTTATCGTCGGTACGCCGGGTCGCATCTTAGATCACTTAGATCGCGGTACGTTGAAACTCGACAAACTGCGCGCTATCGTGCTGGATGAAGCCGATGAAATGTTACGGATGGGTTTTATCGATGATGTACAAACCATCATGGATGCAACCCCCGCCGGTCGTCAGGTGGCGATGTTCTCTGCTACCATGCCCGCGCAAATTCGCGCTATTGCGCAAAAGCACTTAAAAAATGCTGAAGAAATTAAAATTGCGTCAAAAACCAGTACCGTTGAGCGCATTACTCAGCGTTATGTGATGTTAGATTCTAATCAAAAGTTAGATGCGTTAACCCGTTTATTAGAAGGCGAAGAGTACGATGCCAGCATCGTGTTCGTGCGTACGAAAAGTGCTACCGAAGAAATTGCTGAGAAATTGGGTGCCCGTGGTTATGCCGTTGCCTGTTTAAATGGTGACATGAACCAAGCACACCGTGAGCAAACGATTCGTCGGATGAAAGCCAGTCAGCTGGATATCATTGTGGCAACTGACGTAGCTGCGCGTGGTTTAGACGTTGAGCGTATTAGCTTAGTAGTTAACTACGATATTCCTTACGATAGTGAAGCCTATGTGCACCGGATTGGTCGTACGGGCCGCGCTGGTCGTGAAGGTAAAGCCATTTTATTCGTATCACCCCGTGAACGCCGTTTGCTGCGTACGATTGAACATGCAACTAAGCAGCCGATTGAGCAAATGAGCTTACCAACCGGTCAAGTGATTGAGCAGCGTCGTATCGAGTCTTTCCGTGAGCAATTAGCACAAACGATTGAAACGCAAAATCTGAGCTTCTTCCAAGAGTTAGTGACAGATTGGCGTGAAAAGTTAGAAACGACCGATGTTGATTTAGCGGCAGCCTTATTGTACTTAGCGCAAAAAGATCAGCCGCTAAACGTAGCGAAGCAATTTCCTGAATTACGCCAGCCGCATGCTCGTGGTGAACGTGAAGAGCGGCCACGTCGTGAGCGTAGCGATCGCCCAGCGGGTGATCGTCCAGAACGCGGTCCACGTGTGCGTCGTGAAATGAAAGGCGACTACAACACGTACCGCATTGAAGTGGGTAAAGAACACGGTGTTAGAGCCGGTGATATCGTTGGCGCTATCGCTAATGAAGCGAACATTGATAGCCAATTCATTGGTAATATCAAATTGTTTGACCATTTTAGTACGGTAGAATTACCGGCTACGATCCCAAATGAGATCTTCCAACACCTGAAAAAGGTTTATGTGCGTAAGCAGAAACTGAATATCAGTGTGGATACGGGTGCTGCGGCTTCTGGCGGTGAGCGTCGTCCAAGCACTAGCACAGGCCCTGGTCCGCGTCCTGGTGCGGCACCACGTGCACCACGCAAGCCAAGAGATTAATCTTTATTTGACTAAATTGCCTCGCTTTTGCGGGGCTTTTTTTGGAGACAGAACCCCGGCTTTTCGTGATAGATAGGCCTTGTTTGTTCAGGTAAATTTACCTAGAGTAGATACTTGCCATTTTACTAATAAATAACCAGAGAGACCTGCTGATGTCTGCCATTTTGTCCCGTATTTCAGTCATAAGCCTGGTCACTGTATTGTTGTGTAGCCAATTTGCTACTGCCAGTGCTGTGCGCCAGACAAAAGGTGATTTTGAAGATAAATTTCGTCAATTAGACGAAGTGCTTCCAACACCGAATATCTATCGTAATGCTGCCGGTGAGCCAGGCCAGCAATATTGGCAACAACAAGTCAATTATCAGATGGATGTAACCTTAGACGAAGCCAAGCGCCGTTTAAGTGCAAAACAACAAATTCAATACAAAAACAATTCACCTTACACGTTGAAATATTTATGGCTGCATTTAGACCAAAATATTTTCAAAAACGATTCAATGGCTGAAATGAGCACCGATTTTGGTGGTGTTGGCCGTCGCGGTCCTGCTACTTCGATAGGTGAAGGTGACATTACTGCTCGTTTGAGCCTAGAAGAGTTACGTCGCCAACAATTTATGGCCGATAACGAGCTGGGTTTTCAAATTAATAATGTGAAAAACAGCAAGGGTAAAACCTTAGCTGCCACGGTAGTGGGTACCTTAATGCGCATCGATTTAGACACGCCATTAAAACCCGGTCAGTCGATGGAGTTTAGTTTAGATTTTGCTTTTAACATCGTAGAAGAAGATGCGGTGTCAGCACGTTCAGGTTATGAGCATTTTCCGGATGATGCGAATGAAGGTGGCAATGATATTTTCTTATTAGCTCAGTGGTTCCCGCGGTTAGTGGCTTACACCGATTACGAAGCGTGGACTAATAAAGAATTTTTAGGTCGCGGCGAATTCACCTTAGAGTTTGGTGATTATGATGTGAAATTAACGGTACCAGCCGATCACATAGTGTCTGCGACTGGTGAGTTACAAAACAGCAGTAAAGTGCTGACTAAACAGCAGATTGCACGGTTAGAGCAAGCGAAAACAGCGAAGCGGCCGGTGTTTGTTGTTACTGAAGAAGAAGCCTTAGAAAACGAAAAAGCCGGTACTAATGACAGCAAAACCTGGCATTTTAAAGCCAATAATGTGCGTGATTTTGCTTGGGCGTCATCACGTAAATTTATGTGGGATGCCAAAGGCTATCAACAAGGCGGCAAAGAGCAGCCGTTGGTCATGGCGATGTCGTTTTATCCTAAAGAAGGCGGCGATCTGTGGAAAAAGTATTCTACAGAATCTGTGGTGCATACCATGGAAGTGTATTCACGTTTCTCGTTTGATTATCCATACCCAGTGGCACAGTCGGTAAACGGCCCTGTCGGCGGTATGGAATACCCGATGATCACGTTTAACGGCCCTCGCACTAAGTTACAAGACGATGGCAGCCGCACCTATTCTCAAGCCGAAAAACGCTTTTTAATTGGCGTGGTGATCCATGAGATTGGTCATATTTATTTCCCGATGGTTGTTAACTCGGACGAGCGGCAGTGGACTTGGATGGATGAAGGCTTAAACAGCTTTTTAGACGGCGTTGCCGGTCGTGAGTGGGACCCTACTATTCCTTGGGGCGTTGAGCCTCGTGATATTGTCGATTATATGAAATCGGATGTTCAAGTGCCTATTATGACGCAATCCGACAGCGTATTACGTTTAGGCCCGAATGCTTATACCAAACCCGCTGCAGCATTAAATATACTGCGTGAAGTGATCTTAGGTCGTGAGTTATTCGATTTCGCCTTTAAAGAATATGCACAGCGCTGGAAATTTAAACGGCCAACGCCATCTGATTTTTTCCGTACCATGGAAGAAGCCAGCGGTGTCGACTTAGATTGGTTCTGGCGTGGCTGGTTTTACAGCACTGATCATGTGGATATTTCGTTAGACCGTGTCTATCAGTTACGCATGGATACCAAAGATCCGGATATTGATTTTGCACGTGAGCGCCAGCAAGAGTTAGACAAACCCACCTCATTGTTTGTTGAGCGCAACAAAGCGGCTGGTAAAGTACTTTGGATTGATAAAAACAAAGATATCACCGATTTTTATGATGAAAACGACCGTTTTACCGTAACCAATAAAGAGCGTAATGCCTATAACAAGTTTTTAGCCGATTTAGAGCCGTGGGAGCGCACCGCGTTTGAACGTGCAGTAAAAGAAGATAAAAACTACTATGTACTGCAATTCAGTAATTTAGGTGGGTTAGTGATGCCCATCTTACTGCAACTGCATTATACCGATGGCAGCGTTGAAGATCAGATGATCCCTGCTGAGATTTGGCGTCGTAGCCCGAAAGCGGTGAATAAGATGATTGTGACGGCAAAAGACAAAGTGTTAAAAGAAGTGGTCGTTGATCCGAAGTGGGAAACTGCCGATGTCGACATTGAAAACAACTATTACCCACGTCGTATTATTCCGTCACGCGTAGAGGCTTACAAATCTGATAAGAGTAAAGCCAAAGTAAGCCGCGATATTATGCAAGACAGTAAAACTAAGCTAAAAGATCCGGCTGAAAAAACCGATGAAAAGCTTAAGGAAGGTAACTAATGCGTTATCTGCTTAGCCTGCTGATACTGGCAGGCTTAGTTAGCCCAAGTTTTGCACATGAAATGAACGCGGCGGTCAGTACCGTATTGTTTAACGCGCGAAGCGGTAATATTGAAGTGATGCACCGTTTTTATGTGCATGATGCAGAACATGCGGTAAAACAATTGTTTGATAAACAAGCTGACTTGTTAAATAACGAACAAACCCAGCAAACATTCAGTCAGTATGTGACAGAGCAATTTGCTTTAACGCATTTAAACGGTGAACCGATAGCGTTAACCCTGATTGGCGGCCAGTTAGACGGTCGCTTCTTTTGGGTATACCAAGAGGCTGTGATGCCAGATGACTTGCCAGGATTGCGGGTACGCCACCGCTCTTTACAAGAGATTTGGCCAAAGCAGATTAACACCGTTAATATTGAAAGCATGAATGGCGTTAAAACCCTCAGTTTTGATAAAAACATGGATTGGCTAGACGTTAAATTTTGATCTTAAGGCGATGTTAAAGTAGCAAAGTTGGAGTGACACATGATTATAGCTTGCCCATTTTGTCATGGTTTAAACCGTGTTCCGGCGGACAAAGCGGCCAACACTGCCCGTTGTGGTAAATGTAAGCAAGCTTTATTCACTGGCCAGCCATTAACTTTAACAAGTGCCAACTTTGTCGCCCATGCTGAAAAATCGGAATTACCTCTAGTCATTGATTTTTGGGCCAGTTGGTGTGGCCCTTGTCAAAGTTTTGCGCCGATATTCAGCCAAGCCGCTGCTGAGTTAGAACCACAATTTCGTTTTGGTAAAATTGATACAGAACAGCAGCAAACCTTAGCAGCACGCTTTGCTATTCGTTCTATTCCCACTATTTTAGTGATACGCCAAGGTCAAACATTGGCGCAGCAAGCCGGTGCTTTACCGAAAAGTGCCTTTTATCAATTTTTACAAAAACTCAGTTAACCTTAGTTAGATCATAAAGTTGCCTTTGTTAGGAGTGAAGTATGAGTAAAAACACCTTTACCTTAAGCAGCCCAGATATTGCCGAAGGGCATTTTATGGCAAAGCAGCATGAATTTGATGGCTTTGGTTGTAACGGCCAAAATATTTCACCTGAATTACATTGGCGTAATGCGCCAGCAGAGACCAAAAGTTTTGCATTGACGGTGTTTGATCCTGATGCGCCGACCGGCTCAGGTTTTTGGCATTGGATTGTCACCGATATCCCTGTGGCCGCAACCTGTTTAGCCAAAGGAGCAGGGACGGGCAGTTTACCGCCGGGTTGTCGTAGTTTTACCAATGATTATGGTATGAAAGCCTTTGGTGGTGCTTGTCCACCAGAAGGCCATGGCATGCATCGTTATCAATTTACGATCTGGGCTTTACCAGAAGAAGCATTACCTGCACCAGAGGGCGCCAGCGCCGCAGTAGTGGGGTTTATGCTAAATGCGATGGCCTTAGCAAAGGCTACGTTAACGGCAACTTACGCGCGCGATTAGGCGAGTTACTACTATAGCCGCATAGCAGCGGCGATTTATTTCTCCTAAGCCTATAGGAACGCAGCTTTATGATGTTACCCCTGCGGATTAAAGTGTTGCTAGCTGGCTTTTTTAGCCAGCTACTTTGCTTAGGTATTGCTCGTTTTGCTTACACGCCTTTATTGCCATTAATGCAGCAACATACCGCTTTAGATGATGCCAGTGGTGGATATCTAGCTGCGGTGAATTACCTAGGGTATATGACAGGTGCGTTACTCGCGGCCCGTTTATCTAATTTAACCGTAAAAGATCGCTTATACCGAGCCGGTTTATTGATAGCCGTGCTAAGTACGGTAGGCATGGCGTTCACGGAAAACCTATATCTGTGGTCATTTTGGCGGTTTCTCGCTGGGCTGAGCAGTGCCGGTTCCATGTTAATTGCTTCAGCGCTGATTATGCATTGGTTAATTAGCCATCAGCATCGTGCCGAGCTGGGAGTGCATTTTGCTGGTTTAGGTTTAGGTATCGCCCTGGCCGCTTTTTTAGTGGAAAGCATGGCCCGGTTACAGCTGGATTGGCAGCTACAATGGCAATTATTTGCGCTGTTAGGGCTATTGCTGGCGATCCCAGCATGGCGTTGGCTGCCGAAACCCGTGTTTAGCCCTGTCAGCAATACCTCAGCCAGTGCGGATCGGCCACCGACTAAACGATTTTTACGTTTATTGTTGCTGAGTTATTTTTGTGCGGGTTACGGCTATGTGATTAGTGCGACCTTTATTGTGACTATTGTCGAGCGGATGCCAGGGCTAGCCGGTAGTGGCAACATCAGTTTTATCATCTTAGGTTTGGCGGGTGCGCCCGCCGTATTACTTTGGGATCGGGTCGCCCGTAAAACGGGCTATTTAACGGCGATTATTTTCGCGTTATGGCTGCAAGCTCTCGCCATTTTACTTCCGTTATGGTTTAACAACTTGGCAGTGGTATTAGCCAGTGCGGCTTTATTTGGAGCGACCTTTGTTGCGGTGGTCAGTTTGGTGTTAACCATGGCAGGGCGCTTATACCCGAGTAAACCGGCAAAATTGATGGGGAAAATGACTTTAGCTTATGGCGGTGCGCAAGTTATTGCACCGGCGCTAACCGGTTATTTAGCCCAGTTGACCGGCTACTTTTCGATCGGTTTATATTTAGCCGCGGGTTTTGTTGCTTTTGGTGCTTTGCTGATTACGCTACTCAAGTTTACGGATCGTACGGCACAACAACTTGATAATACGTAAAAAAATGCTATACCCAATACAGTGAATTAGCGTTGCCCTGAATGTTCAGTTTGCCTGCTGGCGATAATAATTAAAATAATTGCATCCAAAAACTCGGCTTATTCGGATTTTAGTATGCTATTAGGCCATAAGGAGTTTTTGTTATGTCTACCCCCCAACTGCTCGAACGCGATTTGCAACAAATTGCTTTGGGCGATACCGCGGCATTTCGTCGTTTATACGAAGCCACCTCTGCTAAGCTGTTTTCGGTCAGTTACACCATGCTGCGCCGGTCAGATTGGGCAGAAGAAGCGCTGCAAGATACCTTTATTAAAGTATGGCATCGTGCCGCAGATTATTCGGTTTCAAAAGGCTCGGTAATGAGTTGGTTGATCAGTATTGTGCGTTATCGCTCCATTGATTTACTGCGTAATCGCGCTAATCAAGAATTGTCAGCTGATGATTTTGATGAGTTACCTGCTGCCGATATGCTTGAGTCAACTATTGAGTCGTTAGGTCAGTCGAAGAACCTGCGGATGTGCATGGACGAATTACAACCTACTACGCGCCAGTGTATTCAATTAGCGTTTGTATGTGGGTTAAGTCATCAAGAAGTCAGTGAGCATATTAGTGAGGCATTAGGTTCGGTGAAAAGCTGGATCCGCCGCGGCCTAGATAGCTTAAAAAGGTGCTTACAACGATGAAGTATCAGTCGACAGAACTACAACATCAATTGGCCGCCCGCTTCGTGCTTGGTAGTATGCGTGGTTTAGCGCGGCGACGATTTCAGCGGCTACTGATGGATATTCCGGCTTTACGTGATGAAGTGGCGTTTTGGGAAGAGCATCTACACGAGTTAACGGATGTGATCCCTTTGCGGCACCCCCCTGCTCAGGTATGGCAACGCATTCAAGAACGTTTAGGCTGGGTGCAAGCGCGCCCGGTGAATCGTTTTAATTGGTCTTGGTTGCTAGGCGCAATGGCCAGTATCGTTTTACTGGTGAATGTGTTCATGCTAGTAAGTCCCGATCCGAGCATCACGCCAAGCCCACAACGTATAGCCGTGATTCAAAACGCGGATGCTCGTACGCTGTGGTTAATTGAGCAGCGCGATCAGCAACTTAAAGTTGCGGCTGTTGGCGCGATTGCACCACTGGCTAATGAAGATTATCAGTTATGGATGTTACCGGCTGATGGAACGGCACCGGTGTCATTAGGGTTATTGCCGCAACAGGGTGAAGTGTTATTAGCATTAACCGATAAAATTGATTTGGCTTTAGTGGGCGCATTGGCGGTCAGTCGTGAACCTTTAGGCGGTTCACCTGAGCCATTCCCAACCGGTCCGGTATTATTTACGACGGATTTATTAATAATTTAAAAATAGTTGCATCTAATACGTCCACTCAATCGTTGCTTGAGCAGACCTAACAAAAATTGTTGGGTGTCATAATCAAAAAACGATTGAGAGGACAACAAGATGAATAGGAAAACCGTTATTGCTACTGCACTATTAGCTGCTTTGGCAACCACCACCACTGCTTTTGCTTCTAGCCACCGTGAAGCGCCCAATGTGACACGCTTACCTACGATTGATTCCACCGATTTTTATATTTTTAATAGTTATGAATCGGGTCGCAGTGATTATGTCACCATTATTGCCAATTATATTCCGTTGCAAGATAGCTACGGTGGCCCGAATTATTTCGCGATGGATCCAGCAGCAGTGTATGCCTTGCATATCGATGCCAACGGCGATGCGATGGAAGATTTTACCTTTGAATTTCGCTTTAATAATAAACTGCCCAATGGCGGTATTAAGTTACCGGTTGGCCCAAATGGTGTGATGGTCAGTGTACCGTTGAAACATGTTGGCCCAATCAGCGCAGGTAATAACGGTGCGTTAAATTACAGTGAAACCTACAGCATGAGCTTAGTGACGGGCTCGCAAAGAACCGGCGCTCGTAGTGCGATTACAGGCGCTAATGGCCAAACAGAGTTTGTGAAGCCTTATGCTTATGTGGGTGAAAAAACCTTTGGTAACACAGCAGAATACTCTGCGTATGCCGATCAGTATATTTATGATGTCTCCATTCCAAATTGTAATGCAATGGGCCGGGTGTTTGTTGGTCAGCGTAAAGATCCCTTCACCGTTAACTTAGGCGAAACCTTTGATTTAGTGAATTATGTTCCCGTGGAAGGTGACAGTACGCCAGGTGCGGGTGATGGTAATGGTTTCCCTGGCGGTATTACCCAATCAACCGCTAATGATGATTTAAACGATAAAAACGTTAATACCATTGCTTTAGAAGTACCTAAGTCGTGTATTACGGGTTCTGGTAACGGTGTTATTGGGGCATGGACGACGGCCAGCTTACCGCAAGCACGTATTTTAAACCCGAATGCCACCTTGGAAAAACCGGAAGTAAACGGTGGTGCTTTAGTACAAGTGTCACGTTTAGGCTCACCACTGGTGAATGAGTTAGTCATTGGTATTGACGATAAAGATCGTTTTTCAAGCGCACATCCGTCGGCTGATGGCCAATTTGCGACTTATGTAACCAATCCAACCTTACCGATTATTCTGGATTTATTGTTTAAAGATGCCGTTAACGCCACTTTAGGTACGTCATTTGACACTATCGCGCCAACACATTACCCACGTACTGACTTGGTTGCCGCCTTCTTAACCGGTTTTGCTGGTGTCAATCAGCAATCGATGGTGACAGCGTCAGAAATGTTGCGCTTAAACACGATGATCCCAGCGACCCCTGCTGAACAGCAATCTAATTTTGGCGTGGCGGGTAATGATTTAGCCGGTTTCCCAAATGGCCGTCGTCCTGGTGATGATGTGGTAGATATTGCACTGCGCGTGGTGATGGGGGCGTTATGTCATGATATTCCGGTAGCCGGTACACCGACTAATCTGGGCTTATGTCAGCCAGAAGATGCCAATGTGGGTACTGCGCCCTTTACTGATGGCGCACCAATAGATGCCAGCTTTATGAACACGAGTTTTCCGTATTTGATCGCGCCATTAGCCGGTTCACCACAATAAGGAGTTCGCAGCATGTTAAGTAAAAAATCTAAGCTGTGTCTGGCCTTAAGCACAGTATTGTTGGTGAGCGCCTGTAATGACTCCGCTGATAAAGCGGTGACACCCCAGGTTAATACGGCGCCACAAGCGGCCGCTTCGTCGATAACCACTCGGACAGATACCGCGGTTACAGCGCGATTAACTGCGGTGGATGCCGAAGGGGATAATCTTCGTTATAGCAGTAATACTGAACCAGCAAATGGTCAGGTGTTGATTGCTATCGATGGTGCCTTTACCTACACACCCAATGCTGAGTTTGTCGGTAGCGACAGTTTCAAATTTACGGTGTCGGATGGCAAGTTGAGCACAACGGCAACCGTTAGTGTGCAAGTCACGACTTTACAAGTGTCGTTAAGAAGCGCAGTGCGGGATGCGTATGCGCAAGATGCGCAAAGTAAGCCGTTGTCGGTCAATGGCCGCGATTTTAACCAAGACGTGTTAGATACCGCAGAGTTTGCCGATCTGGTGGCTGCGGGCGTGGTGGCGAACAATGAGTAAAAGCACCTACTGGCGTTTTGCCATAGGCGTGATGTTTAGCGTGGTGTGCGGCTCTGCCGCCGCCACGGCTGTTAAAGCTGAGCATTATGCTGAGTTAGTAATTCAGGGCAAGCAAGCTGCGCAGCATCAGTTGCATGAAGATGCCGAAATACTATGGCAGTTGGTGGCGCCGCGGTTAGCTTCATTACCGGCAATAGAGCAAGCACAGTGGTGGTTGGCACAAGCCGATTTATTACAGTTCGAACATCGTTTTGCTGAAGCGTTAACGGCTTTAGAGCAGGTATTGGCGTTGCAGCAGTTACACGAGCCGGTGTATTTGATGCAAGCGCGTATTGCGTTAACGCGCGATGATTTAGCGCGAGCAACACAGGCTTGTCGTGCTTTAACCGGTTATAGTCAAATTGATGTCGTGGCAACCTGTTTACTCGAAGTAAAGGGTCGAGCTGGGCAATTAGAAAGCAGTTATACCCGTTTACAACAGTTGCATTGGCGTAATGGCAATTCAACTGAGGCATTACAGCAATGGCGACTACAAATCTTAGCTGAGCAAGCGCATTTGTTAGGGCGTTATAACGAAGCGTTAGAGTGGTTGGATTACCCAAACTATTTTCAGCAACCGGAAGTGATGCAACGGCAAATGCTGGATATTTTGCTGCAAACCGGTCGAGCTGCTGAAGTGTTAGCGCTTTCGGGCGTTTGTCCAAAAGTGGATGCCTTACCCTCTGATAGCCTGTTAGTACGGGTTGCCTATGCTGAAGCTCAACTTGGCGAGCAGCAATGCTGGCGCGAAGTTACTGCGCAGCGTATGCATTTGCGAGAGTTACGCGCCGATGCCTTACATACCGCAGATATTGCTTATTACTTTAGTTATGTTGCGCCAGATGGGGAAAAGGCTCGATATTGGGCTAAACAAAATATGGCTGTGGCACAAGAGCCATTCGATAAACAATTACTTGCAGCAGCACAGGAGCTTGCATTATGAAACAGGCCTTACTTTATTCTGGTTTAATCATTAGCCTTTTGTTTGCTTGGCCCTCGCAGGCACACAAATTTAGCACCAGTTGGGTGCAAATGAGCAGTGGTGCCGATCACCCCGCAGAATTTGATTGGAGTTGGTTGCTAGCCGAACATGACTTGGCCGTATTAGCGCCTTTTATGATGGATAATACTGGGCGCTTACTCGATGCGGATGCGTTGTTAGCCCAACAAGTTTCCTTTAACAATGTGATTAATAACATGCTGCAATTTAATACTGATTGCCCATTAGAAGTGTTACCGGTAGTGCATTTAGAACGCGAGGTGTATGCCGGCCAGCAGTCGGTGCGTATTTATGGTCATGCAGGTTGCCCCTTAGCATCATTACAGCAGGTTAGGGTAGCGCAGTTGTTTGATAAGTTAAAAAATCACAAAGTGATTGTCGAGCTAACTGACACGGCTGAGCGTAGCGTATTAAGCCAGAGCAAAGCACAGTGGCAGTTAGCAAAGTAAGCTTATTTACCGATACAAAATGAGCTAAAAATGCGTCCGAGTAAGTCATCACTACTAAATTCGCCAGTGATTTCATTCAGATGTTGTTGAGTTAGCCTTAATTCTTCGGCCAGGATTTCACCTGCAATATAACTGTGCAGTTGTTCTTGGCCAGTACTCAGATGCTCCGCCGCGCGATCCAGTGCATCTAAATGGCGACGTCGAGCCAGAAAGCTGCCCTCAGTGCTGGCATCAAAGCCAATGCATTGTTTTAAGTGTTCGCGCAGCGCATCAATACCATCACCGGTTTTAGCCGATAAACGATAAACCGGAGCTGCTGCTTGTTGGTCCGGTGTCATGGGCTCGCCGGTAAGATCGGCTTTGTTGCGGATCACCGTTACGCCTAAATTAGCGGGTAAGCGATCAATAAAGTCTGGCCAAATTTCGCGGGGGTCGGTGGCAGTAGTGGTTGTGCCATCCACCATAAACAGTACTCTGTCGGCTTGGGCGATTTCATTCCATGCTCGCTCAATACCAATTTGTTCAACTTGGTCGTTGGCTTCGCGCAGACCAGCGGTATCGATAATATGCAGCGGCATGCCGTCGATATGAATATGTTCGCGTAAAACATCACGGGTCGTACCGGCAATGTCGGTAACAATTGCTGCTTCACGCCCGGCTAAGGCATTTAATAAACTGGATTTTCCGGCATTTGGCCGGCCAGCAATGACCACTTTCATGCCTTCACGAAGAATACTGCCTTGTGCCGCTTGTTTCTTCACGGTGGCTAAAAAGTCGATAATGTCAGCTAAGTCTGTGGCGACTTTGCCGTCTGATAGAAAATCAATTTCTTCATCTGGAAAGTCGATAGCCGCTTCAACATACATTCGCAGATAAATCACTTTTTCAACTAATTCATGAATACGTCGTGAAAACTCACCCTGTAAGGATTGCATGGCGCAGCGAGCGGCTTGTTCACTACTGGCATCAATTAAATCGGCAATGGCTTCGGCTTGAGCCAAGTCGAGTTTATCGTTTAAAAACGCGCGCTCTGAAAATTCGCCAGGGCGAGCAATGCGTACATTGGGTAATTGCAGCACTTGTTTAAGTAACATGTCTAGTAGTACTGGCCCGCCATGCCCTTGTAATTCCAGCACATCTTCGCCGGTAAACGAGTTTGGGCCTGGGAAGAACAACGCTATACCTTGATCCAGTAATTGCTGGTCTTTAGCATAAAAGCCTAAATATTCGGCCGCACGGGGTTTAGGGATTTTATGCAGAATGGCTTGAGCCACCGCTTTGCTATCGGGGCCAGAAATACGAATAATGCCTACTCCGGCTCGACCTGGGGCAGTGGCTAAAGCGGCAATAGTATCAGTGCTAAACATAACATCCTCTGGGATAAAAAAAGCCTGCTGCATAATGCTAACAGGCTTAGTGTAGAACATCTTATCCGCAAGGGATAAGTTGCGCGGTATTAGGTTTTGCGGGTATGCAGACCTTTTTTCTCCATGCCGCGATAAATATACAGCATCTGGCCAAGTGAGATTAAGTTACTGACTAACCAGTATAATACTAAGCCACTTGGGAACCAGAAGAAGAATATGGAGAACGCGACAGGCATCCACATCATCAGCTTCTGTTGTAAAGGATCGGTGACCTGCATTGGCGTGAGTTTCTGCATCATAAACATACTCAAACCAAACAACACCGGTAACACATAGTATGGGTCTTTAGTTGATAAGTCGGTGATCCACAGCATAAATGGCGCATGGCGTAGTTCAATACTTTCAACAAATACCCAGTACAGTGCTAAGAAAATAGGCATTTGGATGAGCATGGGTAAACAGCCACCCATCGGGTTTACTTTCTCTTTGCGATATAATTCCATCATCGCTGGGCCCATTTTCTGCTTATCGTCTTTGTAACGTGCTTGTAGCTCTTCAATTTTCGGCTTCAAGTTACGCATTTTCGCCATCGACTCATATTGGATCTTCGTCAGCGGGAACATTGCGCCTTTAACAATTAACGTAATACAGATAATCGCTAAACCCCAGTTGCTAACAAATAACTGAATTTTAGTCAGTAGCCAGAACAGTAATTGTGAGATAAACCACAGGAAACCGTAATCAACGGTAAGGTCTAAGCCATTGGCTAATTTGGCTAATTCGTCCTGGACTTTAGGGCCAGCATAAAATGTGGCTGTGATGCTGGCGCTTTGGCCCGGATCAATATCAATGGCAGTGCCCAGCGCGCCAATAACGCCTTTGTTCGTGCCGTGGATGCGGCTGTATAACTGGTTAGTGCCTGCTGAGTCTGGGATCCAGGCAGCAACAAAGTAATGCTCTAACATGGCAACCCAACCTGCTTGAGTGCTGACGCTCAGGTTAGTTTTCTGCATGTCTTCAAAGTTATACTTTTTATAGCGTTCTTCGCCGCTACCAAAAGCGGCGCCGCGGTATATCGGCATAAACATGCTGGCGCTTTCGCCACTATCAATGTTTTGTAATAAATGCTGATAAGGCTGAACCGTTTTGATTTCATCGCTGTTGTTGACGATAAAATATTCTACCCGGACATCATATTGTCCTGGGGTAAAGGTAAAGCGTTTTTCGATTTGCATGCCATTGTGCGTTAAGCGCAGTGGCACCACTAAGGGTTCAGTACCCTGAGCTTGATATTGAGTTTTTTCAACTTGATACAATGGCCGTTCAGTGCGGTCTGGGCCGTCACGGGCAATCAAACCAGATTGCGCAACATATTCAAAACCAGGTAGCTGACGCATCAATACATAAGGAGTGTTGCTGTCTTTGGTTAAGTTATGTTCAGGCAATTTAACACTGACAATATCACCACCGCGGCTATCAATCTCAAGTTCAAACACATCAGTACTAACTTTAATGCGACGGTTTTGATCAATGTTGGGCGTGCTGTTGGCTACCGCCGGCGTGTCAGGGCTATCCATTAACATTGATGCCGAGCTGCCATTGTTAGCACTGCCACTTACCGTGCTGCTGACCTGTTGAGTGGCTACCGCCGGTTGCGGACCATAATCTTTTTGCCATTCCTGCCAGAGGAAAAAACTGACGATTGCCAGGGCAATTACTAGAAAACTGCGTTGTGAATCCATGGGTTAGCTTTTCTCATTATGCTTATCAGGAACGGGATCTTCACCACCTTGGTGAAACGGATGACATTTTAATATGCGTTTGCTGGCTAACCAAGCCCCTTTTGCTGCACCAAAGCGACCAATGGCCTCAATAGCATAATTTGAGCAAGTTGGGTGGAATCGGCAGCGTGGCCCCAATAGCGGGCTTATCAATAATTGATAACCTCGGACTAGGCCGAGCATCAACCAAACGATAAAGCGGTGTATTGGCGAGCGATCTTCTGCCATAGCCGTTCCAGTTGTTTCAGTAATTCATCATTAGGGGTGTTGCTAATATCCCCTTTTACCATGAGTACCAGATCCACACCGGGAAGCTGATGCTGATGCAAACGAAAGCTGTCGCGCACACATCGTTTAATACGATTGCGGTGCACGGCTAATTTAACACGTTTTTTGGCGATAGTAAGGCCAATTCGTGGATGAGCTAACTGATTGGGCTTTGCTAGAATGGTAAATAGGGGAGATGCGACCCGAAACGGGTTTTGAAAAACATTATCAAACTGACTGGGAGTTAACAGACGTAACTCCCGGCCGAATCTGAAGCTGGGCACGCAGCGTTTAACGACCAGTTTAGGCTGTTAAACGTTTACGGCCTTTAGCACGACGACGTGCTAACACCTCACGACCATTTTTAGTGGCCATGCGGGCGCGGAAACCGTGGTTACGCTTGCGCTTTAATACGCTTGGTTGAAAGGTTCTTTTACTCATAATTTCATCCGTCCGGTCGAAATATTTACTAAGGTTACCTGTGTTTTAGCAAATACACCAAAACGCAGCTGACAAAAATGAGCGCGAATTTTAAGTACTCTGCGCCCTAAAGTCAATGCGATCCTTGCTTTAATTACGATCCTAGCCAGTCGCGATCCCAGTTTTACTAAAGTTTTCCACAGCCTAGGCGATCTTTTACGAATAAAGTGTGAGTTATTTATTGTTTAAGCCAGATTTAACCCAGTTTTAGCTTGAGTATTCTTAAATAGAATAACAGTATAATAACCAATTAATACAATGGTATAGCGTGTTGGTGGGGGTGTTGTTAGGCTTTTTTAAAAAGTCAATCTTGAAGTTGTGGATAAGATCATACGATAATGCCGTTTGGCATTTCTACACCAGCCTTATCGATCATTATAATTCAGGCTTCAGGAGATCAGGTGTATCAGTCCGTTTGGCAAAATTGTCTGCAAGCTTTGCAAGCAGAACTCCCCGCGCAACACTTTAGTATGTGGATCCGTCCTTTGCAGGCTGACAGCTCGGCTGACGCTTTGACGTTGTATGCACCGAATCGTTTTGTACTGGATTGGGTGCGTGAAAAATACCTAAACCGGATCCTTGAACTGATCCGCGATTACTGTGGTGACAATGCACCGCGTTTACGCTTTGATGTGGGTACTAGCCAAAATAACGTTAAAGCTACTCCCGCGCCACAACCTCATCTGATGCCGTCTGAGGTAGCTGTCGCTTCGCGAGAAATTGCAGAACCGGTTCCTAAAACCATAGTGCGCTCCAATATGCGCGCAAATTACACCTTTACTAACTTTGTTGAGGGTAAATCGAACCAATTGGCTCGGGCGGCAGCCTCACAGGTGGCTGACAACCCTGGCACGGCTTATAACCCATTATTTATCTATGGCGGTACAGGTTTAGGTAAGACGCATTTATTACATGCGGTTGGTAATGGCATTTTAGCGAAGAAACCGGATGCAAAAGTGATATACATGCATTCAGAGCGCTTTGTGCAGGATATGGTAAAAGCGTTACAAAACAATGCTATAGAAGAGTTTAAGCGCTATTATCGTTCAGTTGATGCGTTACTTATTGACGATATTCAATTCTTTGCCAACAAAGAACGTTCCCAAGAAGAATTCTTTCATACCTTTAATGCCTTGTTAGAAGGCAATCAACAGATCATTTTAACCAGCGATCGTTACCCCAAAGAAATTGATGGTGTCGAAGATCGCTTAAAATCACGCTTTGGTTGGGGTCTGACTATCGCTATCGAGCCACCTGAGCTTGAAACCCGGGTGGCGATCTTAATGCGAAAAGCGCAAGAAAATCAGATCCGTCTACCGGAAGAAGTGGCTTTTTTCGTGGCCAAGCGTTTGCGCTCAAATGTTCGCGAACTCGAAGGCGCCTTGAATCGGGTGATTGCTAATGCTAATTTCACCGGCCGGCCCATTACCATTGATTTTGTGCGGGAAGCTTTACGCGATTTATTAGCCCTACAAGATAAGCTGGTGACCATTGAAAATATTCAAAAGACCGTAGCCGAATACTACAAAATCCGTATAGCGGATTTACTGTCGAAACGGCGTTCTCGTTCGGTAGCGCGACCGCGGCAAATGGCGATGGCATTAGCGAAAGAACTCACCAACCATAGTTTGCCAGAAATTGGGGATGCCTTTGGTGGTCGCGATCATACAACTGTGCTTCATGCCTGTCGTAAGATTGAATCGCTAAAAGAAGAAACACATGAAATTAAAGAAGATTTCCAAAATCTTATTCGAACATTATCGTCTTAACAGGGTTTTGTTATGCAATTTGTGATTAACCGTGACGCCTTACTGAAGCCGCTACAAATGGTATCGGGTGCTATTGAACGCCGCCATAATTTGCCAATTTTATCGAATGTGTTATTGGATGTTAGCGCCGATACACTGTCACTGACCGGTACCGATTTAGAAGTGGAGTTGGTTGCTAGCACGGTACAATTGCAAGTACACAGTGCAGGGCGGATTACTGTGCCGGCAAAAAAGCTGTTAGATATTTGCCGCAGCTTACCGGAAAACAGCGATATTGCCGTGCAGGTGCAAGGTGAAAATTGTATTTTAAGCAGTGGCAAAACCAAATTTACGTTATCCACGCTCAATGCTGCTGAATACCCCAATTTAGAAACCTGGCAAGGTGAGGTTGAGTTATCATTGACTCGCCAACAGTTGCGCAAGTTATTAGATGATACGGCCTTTTCGATGGCCAATCAGGACGTACGCTATTACTTAAATGGTTTGTTGTTTGAAGTGGATAACGGCAACTTATCTGCAGTGGCTACTGATGGTCATCGTTTAGCCATGAGTACCTTAGCGTTGCCGTCTTATGCTGGCCAACAAAAGCAGATTATTATTCCACGCAAAGGTGTTTTAGAAATTATGCGCTTGTTGGCGAATGATGAGCAGTTGGTCACCTTGAGCCTTGGCCAAAATCACATTCGTTTAAGTGACAGCAGTTTTAGTTTTAGCAGTAAATTAATTGATGGCCGTTTCCCCGATTACCGTCGTGTGTTGCCGCGCAACAGTACCAAGCAAGTGACCGCGCATCGTACCGTATTAAAAGATGCCTGCACTCGCGCTTCTATTTTATCGAATGAAAAATACCGCGGTGTGCGTTTTACTCTAAGTTCTTCTGAACTGCAGATTGTGGCGAACAACCCTGAGCACGAGCAAGCAGAAGAAGTGATCGAAGTGGAGTACGAAGGGGATAACCTCGAAATTGGTTTTAATGTCGGTTATTTATTGGATGTGTTAAATAGCTTGAATACTGATCTGGTGATCCTGAATTTAAATGATTCCAATTCTAGTGCCTTAATAGAAGGTGTGGGTAATGTTGGTGCTGCCTACGTTGTCATGCCGATGCGCTTATAATTTTGTTGTTGTCTAAAGCATGTCGTTAATCTCGCTGCAGCTTAAGCAGTTCCGTAATTTTTCGGAACTGCAGTTTAATGCGCATGCGCAGTGCAATCTGATTTGCGGTGAGAATGGCAGCGGTAAAACCAGCCTATTAGAAGCAATTTATTATCTGGCTCATGGTCGTTCCTTCAGAAGTAGTCGGCATCAACGTTTAATTCAATACGAGCAAGAGCATTTTGTACTGCATGCCAAGGTTGCCGATGCTGAACAAACCTTTAGCTTAGGCTTGCAACGCGACAAGCAAGCCGAATTGCTATTGCGGTTAAATGCGGCCAGTAACTGCAAGTTAGCCGATTTTGCGGCTTTGTTGCCGGTGCAATTAATTACGCCTGACAGTTTTAAATTATTTTTTGGTGGCCCGAAAGAGCGTCGTCAATATTTTGATATGGGTGTGTTCCACGTGGAACCTACCTTCTATACCGTGTGGTTGCAGTTTAGTCGGGTTCTGAAACAACGTAATGCCTTGTTAAAGCAAAGCCGGGCTTATGATCAGCAATTTGATTATTGGGACCAGCAATTAGTCAGTCTGGCTTGGCAGTTACAATCGTTGCGAGAGCATTATATCGGTCTGCTGCAACATGAATATTTGAAGCTAGTAGAGGGTAATTCCCTGTTAGCTGAAGTGAGTTTGCAATTACAAGCGGGTTGGCCTGAGCGGGTGCAAAGTCCAGCCGATTTGAAGCAACTGTTAGAGCAAAATTTTCAGCAAGATATGCGGCAGGGTTTTACTCAATATGGCCCACAAAAAGCGGATTTAAAACTTCGAAGAAAGCAGTTAGTGGTTGAAGAAGTATTATCCCGTGGACAGCTAAAAGTGTTATTATTTGCGCTTAAAATCGCACAAAACAATGTGATAGGTAGCAGCGGCAAGAAACAGCCCTTGTTATTGATTGATGATTTAGCATCCGAGTTGGATGCCAGTTCCACCCAAACGGTTTTTAATTATTTAAACAATATTAATTCGCAGGTTTTTATAACAGCAATTAATGCTGATCAGGTTTCACCTTTTATACCGGCTTCGCGCCGGCAAATGTTTCACGTGGAACACGGTCAGATAACAAGCACGGACAGATAGAGATGGCCGAAGAGCATAATTACGATTCCTCAAGTATTAAAGTATTAAAAGGTCTGGATGCAGTACGTAAAAGACCCGGTATGTATATTGGTGATACCGATGACGGTACGGGTTTACACCATATGGTATTCGAGGTGGTCGACAATTCCATCGATGAAACTTTAGCAGGCTACTGTACTGACATCTGGGTCACCATTCACAGTGATGGTTCGGTCTCTGTTCGTGATAACGGTCGTGGCGTACCTACAGATATGCACGAAGAAGGCGTCTCAGCCGCTGAAGTTATCATGACCGTGCTGCATGCCGGCGGTAAATTTGACGATAATTCTTATAAAGTGTCTGGTGGTTTGCACGGTGTGGGCGTATCCGTTGTAAATGCCTTATCTGACAAATTAGAACTGACCATTCGCCGTAAAGGCAAAGTGCATAACCAAATTTATCATCTGGGTGTACCACAAGCACCTTTAGCGGTAATCGGTGAAACTGAAGGTTCAGGTACGGCCATTCGTTTTTGGCCAAGCCCAACTATTTTCTCTGACATCAATTATCACTACGATATTTTAGCGAAACGTTTACGTGAACTGTCGTTCTTAAACTCGGGCGTAAGTATTATCTTAACCGACGAGCGTAACGATAAAAGCGACCATTTTAAGTATGAAGGTGGTATCGAAGCCTTTGTACAGTATTTGAATCGTAGTAAAACCAGCGTGCATCCAAAAGCGTTCTATTTTTCTGATCAGCGCGAAGACGGTATTTCAGTTGAAGTGGCGATGCAATGGAACGACAGCTATCAAGAAAACGTATTTTGTTTTACTAACAACATACCGCAACGTGATGGTGGTACTCACTTAGCAGGCTTCCGTGGTGCCTTAACCCGCGTTCTAAATACCTACATTGAGCATGAAGGTTATGCGAAAAAAATGAAGGTACAAGCTTCTGGTGATGATGCCCGTGAAGGTTTAACGGCGGTGATCAGTGTTAAAGTGCCTGATCCAAAATTCAGTTCGCAAACTAAAGACAAATTGGTTTCTTCAGAAGTCCGTTCTGCTGTTGAAAGCGTCATGGGTGAAAAGCTCAACGAGTATTTGTTAGAAAACCCAGGTGATGCCAAAATTATCGTGGGTAAGATTGTTGATGCAGCACGTGCGCGTGATGCCGCGCGTAAAGCGCGTGAAATGACACGCCGTAAAGGGGCGCTAGACATTGCCGGTTTACCGGGTAAATTAGCCGACTGCCAAGAAAAAGATCCGGCGTTATCTGAACTGTACATTGTAGAGGGTGACTCTGCGGGTGGTTCAGCCAAGCAAGGCCGTAACCGTAAAAACCAAGCTATTCTGCCGTTAAAAGGTAAAATCTTAAACGTTGAAAAAGCGCGTTTTGATAAGATGCTATCTTCACAAGAAGTGGGCACCTTAATCACGGCTTTAGGTTGTGGTATTGGTCGCGAAGAATATAACCCAGACAAAACACGTTATCACAGCATCGTATTAATGACGGATGCTGACGTTGACGGTTCGCATATTCGTACCTTATTACTGACGTTCTTCTATCGGCAAATGCCTGAGTTGATCGAACGTGGTTACATCTATATTGCCCAGCCACCGCTGTTTAAAGTGAAAAAAGGCAAGCAAGAGCAGTATATTAAAGATGAGCCCTCATTAGTTGAATACTTAACGACACTGGCTTTAGATGAAGCTTATTTGCATGTTAATGAAAATGCCCCTGGCATTGGTGGTGAAGCACTGGAAAAGCTGGTTCGTCAATATCATAAAGCTACCAGCATCATCCAACGTTTAAGCCGTAAGATCCCACAGAACTTACTAACCGAACTGATTTATATTGCCGGTTTAACCACTGAGACAATGAAAAATCAAACGGCGGTAGAAGAATGGGTAAAAACCTTAGCGAAGCGTTTAGATGAGAAAGAAGGTGACGGCTCAATTTATAAATACGATGTGGTAGAAGATCGCGAGCGGCAGTTATTCCAGCCAAAAGTGATTATTCGTCAGCATGGTATCGATAACGAATACTTGTTACATCACGATTTTATTACCTCTCGTGACTATTTAAGCCTAGCAGCCTTAGGTGATGAGATCCGTGACTTAATCGAAGAAGGCGGTTATATCCGTCGTGGTGAGAAAGTGAAACCAGTAGCTACATTCCGTGAAGCCTTAGATTGGTTAATGTCTGAGTCGAAGCGCGGTTTGTATATTCAGCGTTATAAAGGGCTAGGGGAAATGAACCCCGATCAGCTTTGGGAAACCACCATGGACCCACAAAATCGCCGGATGCTGCAGGTAAGGATCGAGGACGCTATCGGTGCTGATCAACTGTTTTCAACCCTGATGGGGGATCACGTTGAACCACGGCGTGCCTTTATAGAAGAGAATGCTTTATACGTCGCAAACTTAGACGTGTAACCGCACAATACCAAGTAGGGGCTTTTCAGCCCCTCAGTTATTTTAGTGAGTTAGTAGCGCATGCATAAATACGATACGAAAACCTTTCAGGGGCTAATCTTAGCCTTGCAGGATTACTGGGCGCGTCAAGGCTGCGTTATTGTTCAGCCGTTAGACTTGGAAGTGGGCGCAGGTACTTTTCATCCTATGACCTTCCTGCGTTCGTTAGGCCCTGAGCCAACCAACGTTGCCTATGTGCAACCTTGTCGTCGGCCAACGGATGGTCGTTATGGCGAAAATCCAAACCGTTTACAACATTACTATCAGTTCCAAGTTATCCTTAAACCATCACCTGATAATATTCAGGAACTGTACTTAGGCTCTTTGGAAGAGTTAGGATTAGATACCCTGGTACATGATATTCGCTTTGTCGAAGACAACTGGGAATCGCCAACGTTAGGTGCTTGGGGCTTAGGATGGGAAGTGTGGTTAAACGGCATGGAAGTCACACAGTTCACTTATTTCCAGCAAGTCGGTGGCTTAGAGTGTCGTCCGGTGACCGGTGAGATTACCTACGGCCTAGAGCGTCTGGCCATGTATATCCAAGGTGTGGATTCCATCTATGATCTCGTTTGGGCTGATGGCCCCTTAGGTCTTGTGACTTACGGAGACGTATTCCATCAGAATGAAGTTGAACAATCAACTTACAACTTTGAACATGCCGATGTACCTGCTTTGTTTAGCTACTTTGATCAGTGTGAAAAAGAAAGCCAATATCTGATTGAAAAAGGCTTGGCATTGCCAGCCTACGAAAAAGTTATGAAGGCTTCGCATGCCTTTAACTTATTAGATGCACGACATGCCATTTCGGTAACTGAGCGTCAGCGTTATATATTACGAGTGCGGGCTTTAGCGAAAGCCTGTGCTGAAGCCTATTTTGCCGCACGTGAAAAATTAGGTTTTCCGCTTTGCAAAACGCAGCCTGCAGTTCAAAAGGAGGCCAAATAATGAGTGCTCAGGATTTTCTGGTTGAGATTGGTACTGAAGAGTTACCACCAAAAGCACTGACAACCTTAGCCACGGCTTTTGCAGACAACATTACGGCGGAATTAGCCAAGTTAGAATTACAGCATGGTACGGTGCAATGGTACGCTGCACCACGTCGCTTAGCTGTGCGCATTAATCAATTAGCGGCACAACAAGCTGATAAAGTAGTAGAAAAGCGTGGCCCTGCTATTGCAGCCGCCTTTGATAAAGCGGGTGAGCCCACCAAAGCAGCTCAAGGCTGGGCTGCAGGTTGTGGTATTAGCGTGGCCGAAGCCGAACGTTTAGAGACCGATAAAGGCGCATGGTTGTTGTGTAAGCAGTTACAAAAAGGCCAAAGCACCACAGCATTATTACCTGAGATAGTGACTAGCGCTTTAGCGAAGCTACCTATCGCTAAGCCGATGCGCTGGGGTAATTCAGATGCTGAATTTATCCGACCTGTACATACTATTATTATGTTGTTCGGTGAAGCGATTGTTCCTGCAACAATATTAGGTCGACAAAGCGGTAATCAAACGCACGGCCATCGTTTTCATGCACCGGCTAAAGTAACCGTAAAGCATGCTGATGCTTACTTACCCGTGTTAGAACAAGCTTATGTCATTGCTGACTTTAGTCGTCGTAAAGCGTTTATTGCTGAGCATGTAACTGCTGCAGCTAAACAGCTTGATGCACAAGTGCAATGGGATGATGCTCTGCTCGAAGAAGTGACCGCCTTAGTAGAATGGCCGGTTGTGTTAGTGGGAAGCTTTGAAGAAAGTTTCTTGCAAGTGCCAGCCGAACCACTTATTTCAACCATGAAAGACAACCAAAAATACTTCCCATTGCGTGATCAGCAAGGCAAGTTATTAAACAAATTTGTGTTTGTCGCGAACATCGCCAGTAAAGATCCGCAGCAAATTATCTCGGGTAACGAGAAAGTGGTGCGGCCGCGTCTATCAGATGCACAGTTTTTCTTTAATACCGATCGCAAAACTAAGTTAGTGGATCGCTTAGAAAGCTTAGGCACTGTGTTATTCCAACAGCAATTAGGTACCTTAGCGGAAAAATCGGAGCGGATCAGTCAGGTTGCTGCCTATATTGCTAAGCAAATTGGTGCTGATGAAACGGCGGCAGCACGCGCCGGTTTATTATCTAAAACCGATTTAATGACCAACATGGTCGGAGAGTTCCCAGAGGTACAAGGTATTATGGGAATGCACTATGCACGCTTAGATGGTGAAGCGGAAGCCGTAGCATTAGCGCTCAATGAGCAATACATGCCGCGTTTTGCAGGTGATCAATTACCAAGCCGTTTAGAAGGTGCGGCAGTAGCCATTGCCGATAAATTAGATACCTTAGTCGGTATTTTTGGCATTGGCCAAGTGCCGAAAGGCGATAAAGATCCTTTTGCATTGCGTCGTGCAGCTATTGGTGCTTTGCGTATTATGGTCGAAAAGCAACTGCCATTGGATTTAGTCGATTTAATTCGCTTTAGCCAGCAGACTTTTGGCAGTAAATTGACGCATTCAGAGGTGGCTAATGACGTCGTCGACTTTATGCTAGGCCGCTTCCGTGCTTGGTATCAAGACGAAGGTTACAGCATTGATGTGATCCAAGCCGTACTGGCACGCCGTCCAACCAACCCTGCAGACTTTGACCGTAGGGTGAAGGCGGTAGCCGCGTTCCGTAAACTTGAAGCCGCTTTAGCGCTGGCAGCAGCGAATAAACGCGTTGCAAATATTCTTGCTAAGGTGGACACCGCCATTGCGGATACTGTGCATGAAAACTTACTGCAGGAAAACGCGGAACAAGCCTTGTTTAGTGCGATAAAGACAGAGCAAGTGTTTCAGGCGAGTGTCAGTGATTATACCAGCGCGTTAAGCCATCTTGCCGCTTTACGTGAGGTGATTGATCATTTCTTTGATCAAGTAATGGTCAATGCAGATGATGCCGCCGTCAGAGCGAATCGTTTAGCGTTATTAAAACAGCTACGCGAATTATTTTTGCAGGTTGCTGATATCTCAGTATTGCAATAGAACATGAATAACTAAAGAGCCAGCTAAATTGCTGGCTCTTTAGTTTATTTAATAAATGTCGAACGATGAACGCGCAATTTAATAATATATTAAAATGATAAGTTAGCCTCTTGTTTGATCTCGGCCATTGTTTTTTGCTTTGTATAACATCATATCTGCCAACTTTATACTTTCACTAAACTCTTCAGACTTATTGCATAACGCAACTCCCAAACTTGCTGTTACCTTATATTGCGGTGCAGAAGGGACCAATTGTTGTTGGTGAAACTGTTTGCGAATTTTATCAGCTACATTCAACGCATCTTGAACAGAAGTGCGTGGCAAAATTAATAAAAACTCTTCACCACCGATGCGACATGCGAAGTCTTGTTGGCGAATATTTTGTTTGAACATATATGCGACTGATTTAAGTACGTTATCTCCAACATCGTGACCAAAATTATCATTAAGGCGTTTAAAGTAATCTATGTCACACATAATAAGAGAAAGCGGAAAAAAAAGATCCGGTTGTTTTTCGAAGCTTGGTACTAAACAAGCATCAATAAAGCGACGATTCGCTAAATTGGTTAACTGATCAGTGTTTGCTTGTTGGTCTTTAATTTGTTGTAGCTTATCCATTGCTTCGTGACTACGTTCACGGTAATGATCGTTAATCCAACAGACAATAATAACAATGAGCAACGAGGCAATAAAACGACTAGCTTCAGCATCTTTATAGTTTGCCGTAATAAGGTCGGGGATAAAAAGCATTATACTTAGAATAATAAGTAAAACAGCATTCGAGATTAGCGCATTGCGCACACCAAGTAAGCCAAACAAAATTGCGGGAAATGGAAATACCCAAAACAGTGCTGTGTTATTAAAGCCCCCTTGATAAACTAAATAACTGTGCCAAATAGTAGATCACTCAGGTAAGGGAACTCAATGCGGTTTGCGCGATCAGATCAGTCGCCAAACAAACCAAACCCACAAACGCATTGAGTATGAACAGGATAGCATTTTTATATGGCGCGGAAACCCGCCGATTGAAGAAGATTATTCATAAAACACGAGATAGAGACCTTTGCCGCCGTGCGAATGCCGTCTTGCTGGTGTTGAAAGGTAAAACCAAGTCAGAGGTTGCGAGCCTACTGCAAGCGGGGCGGTCATCGCTTAACCGCTGGTTGAAATGGTATGACGTTGCCGGTGTTGATGGTCTAAAAACTAAAGGCGTTGGTCGCCCCGTTAGGCTGAATCGGGATTTTATCTGTGGCGTGCTGAAAATTTTGCTGAAGTACACGCCAAGGACGCTTGGATATCAGCGTTCACGCTGGAGTACTGAGTTGTTTGCGCTGTTACTGAACAAGTTATGCAACATTCAGATCCACAGTTCAACAATCAGACGCTGGTTGCCCAAAGCAGGAATTGTCTGGCGGCGAGCTGCGCCAACGCTTTATATCCAAGACCCGGATAAAAAGGAGAAACTGGCGGTTATCCGGGAGGCGTTGGCAGATAACAGTATTGACCACCCGGTGTTTTACCAGGATGAAGTGGACATCCATCTGAATCCTAAAATCGGTGCAGATTGGGGGCACCGTGGCGCGCAGCGTAAAGTGGCAACACCAGGACAGAACAAGAAACATTATCTGGCGGGAGCATTACACGGCCAGACAGGGCAAATCGTTTATGTAGGTGGCGAGCGCAAGACCAGTGACTTATTTATTGAATTGCTGGAAAAGCTTAAAGGTCAGTATCGTCGGGCTAAAAGCATTCGGTTAATCGTGGATAATTACATCATCCACAAGAGCAAGAAAACCCAGAAGTGGCTGAGCGACAACCCAAAGTTCAAATTACTGTTCTTGCCGGTTTATAGCCCATGGCATAACAAAATTGAAAAACTGTGGCATGCACTGCACGAGACGATAACCCGGAATCATCAGTGCAAAAACATGGATGATTTACTGGAGCAGGTTTACTACTTTATGGACACTGCCGCACCGTTTCCGGGCGGCAAGCATGGATTGAAGCAGGTGTATCACAATTAGGATCAGCTATTTAGGCTAAGAACAAAACTTGCAACAAGTAGCGTTTCAATAACACAGGCTCGATCAAGATTGCGAGTAATATTAAAAACAATTATGTTTAATAAGAACAAACTGCCCGTAGTAAACAAGATAATAGGTAATAATATTTGTTCAGCACTGAGATTTTTTACACCGTAAATAAACATAACGGCAGTGGTGATGTAACTAACAAACCTCAGAATATATAAACGCCGTCGAGCATCAATTTTCTGAGCTTGTTCCGTACTTTGCTTATTAAAAGGCTGATGCAATGTTTTTAATCCTTCAAATTATCTCATCATACTAATGTTAGTCTGCTATTTTTTAAAGCCAAGGGTTAATATTAATTTGCCTGTATAAAAAAGCCAAACATAGCGGCATTTAGTATTAGCTATCAAAAATAGACTAAGTTTCAGAATTAGAGATTCTCGTTCATAAGGTTAATCGTCCAAAACATTAACAGCACTTTATACAGTATAAAATAGGTGGATATCGTTGGCTTGGCGAGGTTTCATCAACATAGGTATATAAGAGCCAAGTTATATTGACGAATAAGCCCAGTAAGTTCGCGGCCAATTACTTGCTACATATTTTAGTCCGTTACTAATAAATTAAACATCTGTTTAAGCAACAGCGTTATTGCTTGTTTAGCATTTTTCCATCAGTGGTATACGAATACCAAGGTGGTTTTTAAGTTAACGGTAAGAAGTCAGAGCTAATCAGCATCGGCTACTAAAAATACTACTCGTAAATTGTATGAATCAACTAGGTAAAGAACAAATTCAGCGGATGAGAACCACTCTATGGCAATATTAAGAGAGTTATTAGCTGCTGTTCGTCAAATGGTTTAGTGAAATCGCCAAGTTAATAATAAGCTGCTCTTTTGGCCTTGCTGCATCTTCAATTGTTTCACTTCAACCGTTTGATATTGTGTTAACAACGCGAGCAACAGGTTGTGGTGTTTTTGCTGTGAGACCAGAGTGGTAAACCAGCCAACTTGTTTAGCAAATAATGCGCTCTCTTTAATCATATTGCTAATAAAAGCGAGCTCGCCGCCGTCACACCATAGCTCATTGTTATTGCCCGAAAAATTGCGACCTTGCTTGGCTTTACCGAGCTTTTGCCATTTTTGTTGGTTAACCGTTTGTGCTTCAGCAGCAGAACGATAAAAAGGGGGATTACACACCACTAAATCAAAATACTCCTGCGCGTGGATAATACTTTGAAAAATCTGCAAAGGTTTGGCTTGTAAGCGCAAACTAATCATCCCTTTTAAGCGATCGTTGGCGTTAATAATAGTGTTGGCGATGTTCAGAGCTTGCTGATCAATATCGCTACCGACAACCTGCCAACCGAAACTGCGTGTCGCCAAAATGGGGTAAATGCAATTCGCGCCACAACCAATATCTAGCATTCGTACTTGTTTACCCTGTGGCACTTGCCCGTGATGTTGTGGCAGTTGACCAAGCAAATCGGCCGCATTATGTAAATAATCAGCACGGCCTGGGATCGGTGGGCAGAGATAACCTGAGGGTAATTGCCAAAAATCAATTTGGTAATAGCTTGCTAAAATGGCCGCATTAAGATGTTGTACCGCCTGACTGTCACTGAAATCTATAGTGGCAGCACCGGTTGGTGTGCGGGTTAAAAATGGCGTTAATGCAGGATATTTGGCACAGAGTGTTGGCAAATCATAACGGCCATGATGCGGATTTCTGGGGTGAAGTTTTGAAGGTTCGCTGGTCATAATCTTTAATAGTAAGCACTTTGCGCTAAGTGTAATAGAATGCCGCTTGGGCTGCGAGTTAAACTCGCCACAATAAGCACAAGCTTCGGCTAAATAACTGTGCCAAATAGTAGATCACTCAGGTAAGGGAACTCAATGCGGTTTGCGCGATCAGATCAGTCGCCAAACAAACCAAACCCACAAACGCATTGAGTATGAACAGGATAGCATTTTTATATGGCGCGGAAACCCGCCGATTGAAGAAGATTATTCATAAAACACGAGATAGAGACCTTTGCCGCCGTGCGAATGCCGTCTTGCTGGTGTTGAAAGGTAAAACCAAGTCAGAGGTTGCGAGCCTACTGCAAGCGGGGCGGTCATCGCTTAACCGCTGGTTGAAATGGTATGACGTTGCCGGTGTTGATGGTCTAAAAACTAAAGGCGTTGGTCGCCCCGTTAGGCTGAATCGGGATTTTATCTGTGGCGTGCTGAAAATTTTGCTGAAGTACACGCCAAGGACGCTTGGATATCAGCGTTCACGCTGGAGTACTGAGTTGTTTGCGCTGTTACTGAACAAGTTATGCAACATTCAGATCCACAGTTCAACAATCAGACGCTGGTTGCCCAAAGCAGGAATTGTCTGGCGGCGAGCTGCGCCAACGCTTTATATCCAAGACCCGGATAAAAAGGAGAAACTGGCGGTTATCCGGGAGGCGTTGGCAGATAACAGTATTGACCACCCGGTGTTTTACCAGGATGAAGTGGACATCCATCTGAATCCTAAAATCGGTGCAGATTGGGGGCACCGTGGCGCGCAGCGTAAAGTGGCAACACCAGGACAGAACAAGAAACATTATCTGGCGGGAGCATTACACGGCCAGACAGGGCAAATCGTTTATGTAGGTGGCGAGCGCAAGACCAGTGACTTATTTATTGAATTGCTGGAAAAGCTTAAAGGTCAGTATCGTCGGGCTAAAAGCATTCGGTTAATCGTGGATAATTACATCATCCACAAGAGCAAGAAAACCCAGAAGTGGCTGAGCGACAACCCAAAGTTCAAATTACTGTTCTTGCCGGTTTATAGCCCATGGCATAACAAAATTGAAAAACTGTGGCATGCACTGCACGAGACGATAACCCGGAATCATCAGTGCAAAAACATGGATGATTTACTGGAGCAGGTTTACTACTTTATGGACACTGCCGCACCGTTTCCGGGCGGCAAGCATGGATTGAAGCAGGTGTATCACAATTAGGATCAGCTATTTAGCGGATGCAATATGACTCATTTAAAAGGAGCTTGCCATGGCGCAGAAATTTATCAGTTGTATCAGTTTATTAGTAACGGATTATGATGCGGCGATTCAATTTTACACGCAGTGTTTAGGTTTTAACTTAATAGAAGATACCATGCTATCCGCCGATAAACGCTGGGTAAAAGTCGGCCCACCAGGCGCACAAACCGCGATCTTGCTGGCTAAAGCAAGTAATGCACAGCAACATGCCTTGGTCGGCTGTCAAACCGCAGATCGGGTAGGACTGTTTTTACAAACAGACAATTTTTGGCCAGACTACGAGAAAATGTGTCAGCAAGGTGTCGTGTTTTTGGAAGCACCTCGCGAGGAAACGTATGCTACCGTAGTGGTGTTTCAAGATTTGTATGGTAATAAATGGGATTTACTACAGCCTAAACAACCTGCCTAGCAACCGTATTAACTTTTAAAACCGTTCACAAACTCAGTATCTGGCAAGGCTTGTTGCAGCAATTGCTGTAACGGTTGCATTTGTTCCAGCCGAAATTTGTATTGCACGCGAAGCTGGCCATTTAAGTCAAAATCGATAAAACCCAGATTATCTTCTTGCCACAGTGTGATTTGTTTAATGCTGCGAAGCGGGGCGCTGTCCATGCCGACACGCAGTTTTTGTTCCTGAACAGCAAAAAGTCTCAGGATGTCTTTGCTATAAGTATACTCGTCATCACTCAGCTGGTTATTTTTGCTGAAAAAAAATAGCTCTAAGCTAAATAGTAAAGCCGTGAAAAACAAACTTTGATAACCAAATAGCCAAAATAAAAGCGCAATACCCAGCAGTATTAGCGCTTTTGCAGTAATAGAGTCTTTAATCAGTGGCCAAAACATAGATAAAAGCTGAATAAGTTAACATTTAGTTACCTTAAATAACCTCGCTAGGCTCGTCAAGCTAGAGACCGTCTGTTAGCGACTCGATTAATTGCTTGGTGCTAATTCTGCTGTTTTAGCTTGTTGTACTAAGTTACGTACATCCTGTAGCAGTTGCTGTGCGTCATAGACAATGCCATCTTTAATGGTATAGCGCACACCTTTAGTGCGTTCTGCTTCATTATTGTCGTTTAATCGATAATGCCCGGTGCCATATAGCACTTTAAAATTGGCTAACGGGTTTTCAGCTACAATGAACATGTCGGCTTTTTTGCCCGGTACGATACTGCCAATGTCTTCGTCTAAACCCAGTGCAATAGCGCCATTAAGCGTTGCCGCTTGAATAACTTCCAGTGCATTAAAGCCGGCTTCACGTAATAGTTCTAACTCTTGAATAAAGCCAAAACCATAGATTTTATAGATATAACCCGCATCTGAACCGGTGGTAATACGACCACCATGGTTTTTAAAGTCTTGTAGAAATTGCATCCACAACCGGTAATTTTCGCGCCAACGTACTTCATGCTCAGTGGTCCAATCAAACCAGTAGGAGCCATGTGCGTAACGGTTTGGCGTAAAGAAACGCGTTAGGGTCGGTAGGGTATACTCTTGATGCCATTCAGCGTTACGCTGCGCGGAGGCATCACGGCTAGCTTCATAGATAGTTAGGGTGGGGTTAATAGTAAAATCGAGTTTAATAAGCTCATCTCGTACCGCAATCCATTTATCTGAGCCGGGTTTAGCTGCTTGCGCCCATAATTCACCGGCAGCCGCGAAGCGATCTTGTTCATTTTGATAGTTATAGTTTGTCGGATAGTTTTGAACAGTTTGTCCATCAAACAATGCTTCAGGCAAACCATACCAATGTTCCATCGAACCCAGCCCCATGCGGGCACTGTCGACGACATTGGTGCGCATCACATTAAGTTGCGCATGATGCATCATGCTGCCAAGATTTTGTTTTTCAGCTTCATCTAAGGCTGCAGCCATAATGCTGGGCGTAGCACCAAAAAATTTAATACCCGCTGCTCCGGCTTTTTTAATGTCTTTAACCCATTTACGTGCCTGATCCGGATTAAATACCGGTTGCGCTAAGCCTTGACCAAAGCCAACATAAGGCACGATCCTTGGGGCAACTATAGTATTCGCGGCGGCTGCTTTTACGTGCTTTAACGTCCATGCTAGGCCGTTAAAACTGCCGGGCTCTCTTACGGTGGTAATGCCATGCGCGAGCCAAAGTTTAAATACATATTCTGCAGGGATACCATTGGCTGAGCCACCAATATGGCCGTGCATGTCAATAAAGCCAGGGAGGATATACATACCGCTGATATCCATTTCTTGATCGCCAGGCGCCGCTTGTGGTCGACTGGCTGGCAATACGGGCACATCAGGATAACCGACAATACTCACTTGTTTAATCCGGTCTTGCTCGATAACGATATCTACAGGCCCAACCGGTGGCGCACCTTCACCACTAATTAAAATCCCTCCTCGAAGAATTAACCGTTTATACGGGCCATCACCTTGGTTGCTGCGCTCAGGCGCTGACGGTGTGCGCTCAGTGGTTTGGGCGAAGGTAATCGGTGTTATTAGAGTGGCTAATAACAATAGCGCGGAGGGAAGTAGCATGTAACGGACCATAACAGTTCCAATAATCATTTATTATGGTATCAGTGTGGATAAAGTTTCGAGATGTCGCAAGCGATTACGTTAGCTCGTCGCTAGGATGCGTTAAAAGGTTATTGGGTTTTACAATGAATGTTAGTGAGCCCCTTTTTTGATTAAGTAACGGTAGGGCGTTTCGTTGGTGCTGCATTGCATTAATTCGTGATCCATAAAGCGACAAAAAGCGGGAATGTCGCGCGTACTGGCTGGATCATCGGCGATAATCAACAAGGTTTCACCATTTTGCATTTTTCGGATCTGTAGTCTTACCATCATCACTGGCTCTGGGCAGCGTAGGCCTAGGGCATCTAAGGTGTGATCGGCATGCTGAAATACATCTGCCATTGATAACTCCAATAATATAAGACGCAAACTAACGACAAGCCATTAAAAAAGGCCGTATCAACGGCCTTATTCTAAGCGATTGTGTTACAAGCTGCCAGTTTAAGGCCGCTCAAACACCGTGGCAATGCCTTGGCCTAACCCAATACACATAGTCGCTAAACCAAATTTACCGCCTTTATCTTCCATTACATTTAGTAAGGTAGTGGCGATACGTGAGCCCGAACAACCTAATGGGTGACCTAGCGCAATGGCACCACCATTAAGATTCACTTTTTGGTCGGCTACTTCAAGTAAGCCAAGATCTTTCATGACGGGCAAGGCTTGTGCAGCAAAGGCTTCGTTCAGTTCTGCATAGTCAATGTCGTTAATGGTTAAGCCAGCCATTTTTAACGCTTTCTTGCTGGCAGGTACTGGGCCATAACCCATGATGGACGGATCACAACCTGCGACACCCATACCGCGTACATAAGCTCGAATGGGTAAGCCTAAGGCTTTAGCTTTCTCTTCGCTCATCACTAACATGCCCGATGCACCGTCAGATAAGGCTGAAGACGTACCGGCCGTTACAGTGCCGTTTGCTGGGTCAAACACCGGGCGTAAAGCTGATAACGCTTCAACCGTGGTTTCAGGACGGATGACTTCATCATAATCCATGAGTTTTAACACGCCGTCGGCATCGTGACCTTCAGTAGGAACAATTTCGTTTTTAAACCGACCCTGCTCTGACGCTTCTTGTGCCAAGCGGTGTGAGCGAGCACCAAATTCATCTTGTTGCTGACGACTGATACCGTGCATTTTACCAAGCAGTTCTGCGGTTAAACCCATCATGCCTGCTGCTTTGGCAACAGATGTTGCTAAGCCTGGATGAAAATCAACACCGTGATTCATTGGCACATGACCCATATGCTCAACACCACCAATTAGATAGACATCGCCCATACCCGTTTGAATAGCACGTACGGCATCATGCAAGGCTTGCATGGATGAACCACAAAGACGGTTAATAGTCACCGCAGGTACAGAATGTGGGATACCGGCTAGTAACGAGGCGTTTCGAGCAATGTTAAAGCCTTGTTCTAGCGTTTGTTGCACACAACCCCAGATCACATCATCAATATCGGCAGCATCTAATGCGGGATTACGAGATAACAACGATGCCATAACATGCGCTGAAAGTTGTTCGGCACGCACATTACGATACATGCCACCTTTAGAGCGACCCATCGGGGTGCGAATACAATCTACTATTACTGCGTTTTTCATTATGCTGTGCTCCTGCGCTTAAACCGGGAAGAAACGCTGGCCGTTGGCAGCCATGGCGCGCGTATGATCTGTAACCTGATAAATTTCACCTAAATGAGCGTATTTATCGGCTAGGGCAACAAAGTTAGCTAAACCTAAGGTGTCGGCGTAACGCAGTGGACCACCGCGGAACGGAGGGAAACCTAAGCCGTAAACAAGGCCCATATCGGCTTCAGCGGCACTGGCAACGATACCTTCTTCTAAGCAGCGAATGGTTTCGTTAATCATCGGTACCATAACGCGAGCAATAATCTCGTCAGCACTAAACTCGTGTTTCTCAGTCGTAAGTTCAGACAGTAAACCTAAGCTTGTTGCATCGATATCTTTCTTCGGTTTACCTTTGGCATCTTTACTGTAAGTATAGAAACCTACACCATTTTTCTGGCCGTAACGTTTCGCGTTATACATCGCGGCTACCGGGTCCTTTGCCAGTTTCGCCATCCGAGTTGGGAAGCCATCCGCCATCACATCGGTACAGTGATAAGCGGTGTCTAAGCCCACTACGTCCAGTAAATAGGCGGGGCCCATTGGCCAACCGAATTGTTTCTCCATCACTTTATCCACTTGCGCAAAATCTGCGCCATCCAGCACTAATTTACTGAAGCCAGCAAAGTAGGGGAACAGTACACGGTTAACGAAAAAACCAGGACAGTCGTTTACAACAATGGGGGATTTCCCCATTTTGGCAGCATAAGCCACGACTGCAGCAACGGTTTCATCACTGGTATCTTTACCGCGGATGACTTCAACTAACGGCATTCTGTGTACGGGGTTAAAGAAATGCATACCGCAGAAGTTTTGTGGCCGACTTAGATTTGCCGCTAATTGATTAATAGAAATAGTAGAGGTGTTCGAGGTTAAAATGGCATCGTCGCTTAATAAGGCTTCAGTTTCTTTTAACACCGCGCCTTTAATTTTTGGATTCTCGACAACCGCTTCGACAACGATATCCACGCCGGCCACTAAATCATTGCTTAACGTGGGAGTAATAGCCGAAATCACTTTAGCCATGCCGACGGCATCTAATTTTTTACGATCGACTTGTTTTGAGAGCAACTTGGTTGCTTCTGACATGCCTAAAGCGAGTGCGTTGTCGGCAATGTCTTTCATGACCACCGGTACACCTTTCAGTGCAGACTGATAAGCAATACCCCCGCCCATAATACCCGCGCCTAATACAGCGGCTTTATTCACGGCTTTAGTCGCGGTCTTCGCGGCTTTTTTCGCTTTACTTTTAATGACTTGGTCATTTAAAAATAGCCCTATTTGCGCCGTCGCCGCGTCGGTCTTGGCTAATTTGGCAAACCCGGCGTTTTCTAAAGCAACGGCACCAGCCCGATCTAACGTGCTAGCGGCTTCTATCGTTTGTACCGCCATCATCGGTGCCGGATAATGTTTACCCGCAGTAGCGAACACCATACCCTTGGCTGTATTAAAGCTCATGGTGGCTTCAATTTTATTCAGTTTTAGAGGCTGTAATTTTACGGCGCGTTTTTTCTGCCAGTTTAGCTGACCCGCGATAGCGTCTTGCAGCATGCTTAAACCGGCTGCCGCTAATTTTTCAGGGGCAACAACGGCATCAATTAAACCTTCTTTTTGGGCTTGCTCTGCACTGCGATCTTTACCGGTGGTGATCCACTCCATGGCATTGTCAGCGCCAATAATCCGTGGTAAACGAACCGTGCCCCCAAAGCCAGGCATTAAACCGAGTTTAACTTCAGGTAAGCCGATGCGCGTGGTCGTGTCAGCTACACGGTAGTCACAAGCGAGCGTCCATTCACAGCCGCCACCTAAGGCGAAGCCTTTAATGGCCACTACGGTAGGAACAGGCAGGTCTTCACAAGCATCAAACACATCAGAAGCTTGTTTAATCCACGGAACTAAATCGGCTTCAGGCCGTTCAAAAATAGGTAAAAACTCAGTAATGTCAGCACCGACCACAAAGTTATCTTTGCCACTAACAAAAAGAACACCTTTTAAAGCGGGATCCGCGTGCAGCTTACTTAGGGCTGCCTTACAATCAGTCAGCGTCTGTTGATCAAATTTGTTGACCGAACCTTGTGCGTTAAAGGTAAACTGGGCAATACCAGGTTGCACATACTCAACCTGAATGCTGTTACTCTGGTAAATCATAAAAATGCTCCTTGGTCGCGTTAGCTATATATCATTATTCGCAACTGGTACGATGAGGTTATCTGATCCAGTGTCTCGTGCTTTTAGAAAAATATCAATAGTTATTTAAACGGGTGTTTTAAATCGTGCTAAGCACAAACATACTTAACTATAGACAGTATTGACTGACTAAGTTTTCATCTGGAGTTGTACAGTGAAACGCCTGATCTTTATATTAAGTTGTACTTTTTTTCTACAATGGCTGTCAGTAATGCTGAACAGATTGAACAGCAACGTGAGTTATTTGTGCAAGCCGAGCGCCAAATTGGCTCTGCACCTCTTAGGCAAGTTGAAGCGTGGTTAGAAGAATTAAAAGATTATCCGTTACAACCCTATCTGCAACAACGCTACTTACAGCGGCGTTTGAATGCTCACACTGATATTGAAAGCTTTTTACAGCAACATAAAGGCTCTCCGCTGGATTGGCCGTTGCGCCGGCCCTTTTTACAAAGTTTAGCTAAAGCAAAGCAATCTGAACGGTTTTTAATGAACTTTCCGGGTAGTTCAGACGCTGAGCTAAATTGTACGGCGTTGGAGCAGCGTTTGCTGGTTAGTCCGGTTGATAAGCAGCAAGTCTGGCAGGAGGTACAAGCGTTATGGACCGTAGGGAAATCACAACCTAAAGACTGCGATGACCTGTTTAAACAATGGCGCCAGGTTAATCCGCTGCAAGCCGATACAGTGTTGCGGCGTATTCAATTGTCTGCAGAAGGCGGTGATGCGAGTTTAATTCGTTATTTAAAAACCTTGCTACCGACTAATCAGCAATATTTAGCGGACATGTGGCTACAAGTAAGAAAGGACCCTAGTGTCATGACGAAAGGTCGCTTCTTTGCTGGCAAACATGTGGTTGAACGCGACATTTTGGCTTACGGTTTAAAGCGTCTAATCTGGCGCTCACCCGATCAGGCCTTAAAAATGTGGCAGCGTTTTGTTAATGATCCTTATTTTACCGCTGCTCAGCGCGTTGATGTGCAGCGTCAATTTGCTATTGCCTTAGCCAGTAAAGGGGATAGTCGCGCCGATGAGTGGATGGCGCAGTTACCCCCCGAGTTATTGGATAGCAGCTTGGCACAATGGCAAGTAGGCCATGCGTTACGAGAGCTAAACTGGCCGAAAGTGCAAAAAGTCATTGAGCAGTTTCCTACAGATCTCGCGGCAGATATCAATTGGCGCTATTGGTTAGCTCGAGCTTTTGAAGAGCAGGGTCAGCAAGCAAAGGCCGATCCCATTTTTCGTGAGCTGGCTTTGCGTAGACACTTTTATGGCTTTATGTCGGCAGCTAAGTTGGGGCTGCCACCGAGTTTAGCGCACAATCCGGTGATGGTATCTGCTGAAGAGTTGTTATTAGTGCAGCAACACCCTGCGGTGCAACGCGCCATTGAATGGCTGGCGCTTGGCCGAATGACCGAAGCGCGACGGGAATGGAATTTCTTACAACGCTCAGTGACTGAATCGCAAAAGTTAGCCGCAGCTAAGCTAGCCGGTCAAATGGAGTGGCATGAGCGCGCCATTTTTACGCTGGCGGATGCCGGTTATTGGGACGATGTAGAATTACGTTTTCCGCTGGCTTATAAAGATGAAATTCAACGCTCGGCGAAAGGCGCAAAAGTAGATTCTGGTTGGGCTATGGCAATAGCTCGGCGCGAAAGCTCTTTTATGGCTGATGCTAATTCTCCGGTGGGTGCGCGAGGTTTAATGCAAATTATGCCAGCTACCGCCAATGATATTGCAAAAAAACGCGTGCCAATAGCGCAACTTTATAACCCCACCACCAATATCGATTATGGTACCGATTACCTTAATTATTTGATGAAGCGTAACGACGGTAATTTAATTATGGCCACCGCAGCTTACAATGCAGGTTACAGTCGTGTTCGGCAATGGATCCCGACAGACCACGCTTTGCCCGTTGATGTATGGGTAGAAACGATCCCTTATCGCGAAACGCGAGAATATGTAAAAGCAGTGATGGCGTATTATCAGATTTACAATATTCGCTTAAATGAACCCATTGATGTGTTTCAACCGCTGGTTGCGATGCAGATTGGGGCGAAGAGTGAATGATGTTATTATCCAAAGCCCTTAACAGCAACCAGTAAGGTGTTTATGAACTCAACATATCAGCAACTTTATCCAGAGCATCTAGCAGAACTGCAGTTGCGTACCCGTAATGTGTTGGCTCGTGAGAATCTCGACGCGCTCGTTATTCATTCAGGTCAAGCAAAGCGCAAGTTCTTGGATGATATGGATTATCCGTTTAAAGCCAATCCACATTTTAAAGCGTGGTTACCGGTAGTCGATAATCCGCATTGCTGGTTAATAGTTGATGGTGTAAATAAACCCAAACTGATTTTTTATCGGCCAAAAGATTTTTGGCACAAAGTGCCTGACGCACCAAGTGATTTTTGGGCTGAGCACTTTGATATTCAGTTGCTTGAAAAAGCTAATACGGTTGAAAAGCTGTTGCCTTATGATAAAGCACGTGTGGCGTATTTAGGTGAGTATCTTGAAGTCGCTATAGCCTTAGGCTTTACCCACATCAACCCTGAGCCCGTGATGAACTACCTGCATTTTTACCGGGCGTATAAAACTGCTTATGAGCATGCCTGTATGCGCAATGCCAACCGTATGGCTGTGACCGGGCATCGTGCGGCAGCCGCGGCCTTTTATGCCGGTGGCAGTGAGTTTGATATTCAGCTCGCTTACTTAGCGGCTGTTGGCCAAACTGAAAATGAAGTGCCTTATGGCAATATTATTGGTTTAAATGAACATGCAGCTATTTTGCACTACACTGCTTTAGAGCGTAAAAAACCTGCGCAGCATCATTCCTTTTTAATTGATGCGGGTGCCGAGTTTCATGGTTATGCGGCAGACATTACTCGTACCTACAGCTTCGATCCGAAAGATGAATTCTCTGCACTGATCCAAGCGGTGCAAAACGTGCATTTACAGGTAGTGGATGCGATTAAACCGGGTAACAAATACACGGATTTACAGTTTTTAACTCATCGCTTGTTAGCACAAGTGCTGATTGATTTTGATTTTGTCCGCAGCAGTGTCGATACTATTGTTGATACCGGTATTAGTAGCACTTTTTTCCCGCACGGCGTGGGCCATCACCTAGGTTTGCAAGTGCATGATGTCGGTGGTTTTATGGCCGATGAGCGTGGCACTCATGTGGCTTCACCAGAACAACATCCGTTCTTACGCTGTACACGGCTGATTGAACCGTCAATGGTATTTACTATTGAGCCAGGCTTATATTTTATCGATAGTCTGTTAGCCGACTGGCAAGACAAAACCGAGAATAAGCTGTTTAACTGGCAAAAAATTGATGCTTTCCGCCAGTTTGGTGGTATTCGTATCGAAGATAACATTATTGTGCACCGTGAGCGCAATGAGAATATGACTCGCGAGTTGCAACTGCCATAAGCGGTCGCTGAAAAGGACATTATGCAATATCGTTCGATTATCCGTATCTTGGGGATGCTGATTGCTATCTTCAGTATCACCATGGTGCCGCCGGCGATGGTGGCGTTCTGGTATAAAGATGGTGCGGGTTTACCCTTTATTTTGTCCTTTTTAATGTGTGTTGCCATCGGTTTTATCACCTGGTATCCCAATCGTAAATACCGTCGCGAACTTAAAGTGCGTGACGGTTTTTTAATTGTAGTGCTGTTTTGGATTGTGCTCGGTGCGGTGGGCGGCATCCCGTTAGTTCTGGCTGAATATCCGAATTTGAATCTCGCTTCCGCGATGTTTGAAGCTTTTTCTGGCTTAACTACGACCGGCGCCACGGTGCTAACCGGCATTGAGTTGTTACCCAAGGCCATTCTCTATTATCGTCAGCAATTACAATGGCTAGGCGGTATGGGGATTATCGTTTTAGCGGTGGCCATTTTGCCACTGCTCGGTGTGGGTGGGATGCAGTTGTTTCGTGCTGAAACACCCGGGCCGGTTAAAGATAACAAAATGACACCGCGTATTGCTGATACCGCAAAGCACCTCTGGTATATCTATTTAGCTTTAACCATTACTTGTGCGTTAGCTTTTTATCTAGCCGGTATGTCGGCGTTCGACGCCATCTGTCATGCGTTTTCAACAGTCGCCATTGGTGGTTTTTCTACTTATGACGCCAGTATGGGCCATTTTAACAGTCCGTTGATCAATCTGATTTGTGTGTTCTTTTTGTTTATTAGCGCGGTAAATTTCACCTTGCATTTTGCTGTCGTGCGCGGCAAAAATTTAAGAACTTATTTTGGCGATCCAGAATTTAATACCTTTTTGGGTATTCAAGTGGCGTTGATTCTCATCTGTTTCTTAGTGTTGCTGCACACCAGTGTCTATCCCGATCAGCTCACTGCGCTAAATCATGCCGTATTTCAAGCCGTGTCTATCTCCACTACCGCCGGTTTTGCTACGGATAGCTTTTCAGCTTGGCCATTGTTTTTGCCTATTTTGCTAATATTTTCGAGTTTTATTGGCGGTTGTGCCGGCTCGACCGGTGGCGGCATGAAAGTTGTGCGTGTGCTGTTGTTGTTTAAGCAGGGTGCGCGTGAGCTCAATCGCTTGGTGCATCCACGCGCGGTATATGCCATTAAGTTAGGTCGTCGTGCTGTAGAAGATCGCATTGTGCAAGCGGTATGGGGCTTCTTTGCGGCTTATGCGTTAGTGTTTGTGGTCATTATGCTGGCGTTGATTTTTACTGGTTTAGATAATATTACGGCGTTTTCGGCAACGGCGGCTTGTTTAAATAACTTGGGGCCCGGTCTGGGCGAAGTGGCCGCTCACTTCGGTAATATCCCCGATGCCAGTAAATGGATTTTGATTGTAGCTATGGTGTTCGGTCGCTTGGAGATTTTCACTTTGCTGGTGCTATTTACCCCTGCCTTTTGGAAAGACTAAGCTTAGCGTGTTAGATAAAAATCGCACTCACTTGGAACAACTTTTCGACTTCCACAATGTGTTTTTTATCGACCATAAATAAGATAACGTGATCATCAGTATTGATGCGCGTATTATCATGGGCAATCATGACTTCATCGCCTCTGACGATGGCGCCGATAGTGGTGCCTGGCGGCAGCTTAATTTCGCCAATGGTTTTACCGACCACCTTGCTGGTGCTGCTGTCACCATGCGCGATGGCTTCAATGGCTTCAGCCGCGCCACGGCGCAGTGAATACACATTTACAATGTCACCGCGGCGAATATGCGTCAATAATGCTGAGATAGTGGCTTGTTGCGGCGACACTGCAATATCCACTTCACCACCTTGCAATAAATCAACATAGGCACTGCGTTTAATCAGCACCATGGTCTTTTGTGCCCCCATACGCTTTGCCAGCATGGCCGACATAATGTTGGCTTCGTCATCGTTTGTTACTGCAATAAAAACATCGATTTGCTCAATGTTTTCTTCTTCTAACAATTCAGGATCTGAAGCATCGCCGACATAGACAACAGTGTTATCTAAGCCACTAGATAAGAATTCAGCCCGTTCTTTACTGCGCTCAATTAATTTTACACTATGAGTTTTTTCTAATGCGCGGGCTAAACCAAATCCGACGTTACCACCACCGGCAATCATGATCCGTCGATAGCTACGTTCTAACTTTTGCAGTTCGCTCATTACCGCGCGGATGTGTTTAGTGGCAGCGACAAAGAACACTTCGTCGTCGGCTTCGATAATGGTTGTGCCCAGCGGTTTTATTGCATTACCACGTCGATAAATGGCGGCCACACGGGTTTCGATATGTGGCATGTGTTCTTTCAGTGCCGATAATGCATGGCCCACTAATAAGCCACCGTAATAGGCTTTCACCGCAACTAAACTGACTTTACCTTCAGCAAATTCAACAACCTGTAGTGCGCCGGGGTAATCAATTAGCCGGCGAATATAATTGGTCACCAACGCTTCCGGTGCAATAAAGTGGTCAACGGGCATATCGTCTTTATGAAAGAGTTCATCGCGGTACTTTAAATACTGATTGGTGCGAATACGGGCAATTTTCAGCGGCGTATTAAACATACTGTAGGCCACCTGACAGGCCACAATGTTAACTTCATCCGAGTTGGTCACGGCAACAACCATGTCGGCATCTTCGGCGCCGGCTTTGCGCAAAATATCAGGATGTGAGCCATGACCAAACACCACCTGCAGGTCAAAACGATCTTGCAATGAGCGCAGTTTATCCAGATTGGTATCAACAATCGTAATATCATTCTGTTCACCGACCAGGTTCTCTGCCAGTGTTGCGCCAACTTGTCCTGCCCCTAGGATGATGATTTTCATAGTCTGTCTCAGTTCGGCGTTGCTTTGTGCAACAAGGCAAAGAAGAAGCCATCCATGTCGGCTGCACCCGGTAAGATTTGCCAACAAGCTTCGGTACCGGCTTGAGTGATAGGCACTAGGCTTGCATCGGCTTGGTGTGCCAAAAATTGCGTGATTTGTAGCTGGTTTTCGGCCGGTAACACGCTACAAGTTGCATAAAGTAAGGTACCGCCTGGTTTTAATAGCTGCCAGGCTTGTTGCAAAATGTCGGTTTGTAAGCTGGCTAAATTAGCGATATCGGCTTTTTTACGTAACCAGCGAATATCAGGATGGCGCCGGATCACACCGGTGGCCGAGCAGGGCACATCTAATAAAATGCGATCAAACAGGTTGCCTTGCCACCAGCGTGCAGTATCCAGCACATCGGCAGCAACGACGCGAGCCTCTAATTGTAGCCGTGCTAAGTTTGCATGCACACGCTCTAATCGCTTTTCATCACGGTCCAGTGCGGTTAAATGCAGGTCAGTGGTCTGTTCCAAAATATGGCACGTTTTGCCACCGGGCGCGCAGCATGCATCCAGTACTTGCTCGCCGGGTTGTGCATTCAGCAATAAAGCGGCATGTTGCGCTGCGGCATCTTGCACAGAGAACCAGCCTTGCTGATAGCCCGGTAAGCTGGTGACATCGCAAGCTTGTTGTAGTTTGATCGCAACCGGTAAATAGCTAAAGGGTTGGCTATAAGCAATATCTTCAGCCGTTAGTGCAGCACAAAATTGCGTTGGGCTGATTTGTTGCTGATTAATGCGCAGCCATAACGGCGCTTTTTGTTGGTTGGCTAACAGGATATCAGTCCAATCTGCAGGGTAGGCTTGTTGCAACGCGCTGATTAGCCAGCCAGGGTGGTTAAATTTCACGGCATCAGGCGCATGACTAAAATCAAATAATGCCGGTTGACGTTGCACACTGCGTAACACCGCGTTAATCAGTTTTGTTAGGCTTTGGCCTTTTAAACTTCGAGCGGCTTCAACCGTTTCGCTGATGGCGGCATGATCAGGAATGCGCATAAACTTTAACTGATAAATGCCCACATACAACAAGAACTGCAACGGCCGCAGTTGTTTCACCAACGGTTTGCTCATCAGTTGTTGGCAAACGGTTTCCAGTTGCGGTAAGTAACGCATGACCCCAAAGCAAATTTCTTGAAGCAAAGCTTTGTCTGCGGGCAAATCTAATTTAAGTTGTGCCCGAGGTAAGGCATCCGATAAAGATTTACCTTGGTCAATCACTTGATAACAGGTATCGGCAGCGAGTGCGCGAAGTTGTGCACTCATAATTGCTGACCCACTGATAACCAGTCACTGCGGCCATTTAAAAAATCAGCCGCTGACATAGGTTTTTTACCGGGAGGCTGCAGTTGCGTAATCACCAAAGTCCCTTGCTGGCAGCTGATATAAATACCGGTTTTATCTGCCCTAATAATGACGCCAACAATTTGTTCGTCACTCGGTACAACATGTGCTTGCCATACTTTGACCGCACCTTGGGGTAGCTCAAGATAGCTGACTGGCCACGGGTTAAAAGCTCGCACTTCACGCTCTAGCGCATCGGCGTTCTTATTAAAATCAAGACAAGCCTCTTCTTTCGATAGTTTTTGTGCATAACTGGCTGCAGCGTCTTGTTGGGCTTCGGCTTGTTGTTGCAACTGAGGTAGTTGAGTCAGTGCAGTGAGCAACGCTTGTGGCCCCAACTCTGCCAATTTGCCATACAAAGTGGCACTGGTGTCGGTTGAAGTGATTGATATCGCGGCTTTACTGAGCATCGCTCCGGTGTCTAACCCTTCGTCCATTTGCATAATGGTGACGCCCGTTTGTTGATCGCCAGCCCAGAGCGCGCGTTGAATAGGTGCTGCGCCACGCCAGCGCGGTAACAACGAACCGTGCACATTGATACAACCCAAGCGCGGGGTGTCTAACACTATCTTAGGTAAAATTAAGCCATAGGCAACGACAATCATCAAATCGGCGTTCAAGGCGGCTAATTCTTGCTGCGCAGCCGCTTTTTTGAGTGATTTAGGTTGATATACCGGGATCTGCTGGCGCTCAGCTAATTGTTTTACTGGGCTTGGTTGCAGTTTTTGACCACGCCCAGCCGGTCGGTCGGGCTGGGTGTAAACCGCTACAATCTGATGTTCGCTTGCTAACAACGCCTGTAAGTGGCAGGCGGCGAAATCCGGTGTACCGGCAAAAATAATTCGAAGAGGTTGGGTCACAGTTTTTCCTGTTTACAGCGCGTGGCGTTCAGCCAGTTTGGCTTCTTTTTCTAGCTTTTTGCGGATACGCTCGCGTTTTAAAGGCGACAGATAATCAATAAACAGCTTGCCAATTAAATGGTCTAGTTCATGCTGTAAGCAAATGGCGAGTAGGCCATCGGCGTGCAGTTCAAAACTATTGCCATCAATATCCTGAGCTTTCAAGGTAATATTTTTGGCTCGCTTCACTGACGCGTAGTTTTGCGGCACAGATAAGCAGCCTTCTTCATAGCTGGTTTCGCCATCGTGTGCGATAATCTCAGGGTTAATAAAAACCATGGGTTCACTGCGATCTTCTGAGTGATCTAACACGACGATGCGTAAATGCTGATTAACTTGAGTCGCCGCTAAGCCGATACCATTTTCATCATACATGGTGTCGAGCATATCGGTGACTAACTGCCGAATTTCCGGCGTAATAGTGGTGACCGGTTTGGCAATAGTGCGCAAACGATCGTCTGGGTAATGTAATACTTTTAAAACAGCCATAACACCTACAAAAATATGCTTTAATTAAATCACTGTGGTATGTTTTAATTTTAGCCATTATTGCGCTGCAATAACAGCTTAGTATGTAATAATTACAAAACAGTATAGTTTTAAAGGAAGCTGGCATGCTGAAAAAAATAACATTGATAATAGCGGCCTCAATATGTTGGTTTTCAGCTAGTGTGTTAGCAGATGTATTAAAGTTGCGCGACAATGCACCGATGACCTACGTGGTTAAAGCGGGGGACACATTATGGGATATTTCTGGTTTATATCTGAATGAGCCTTGGTTGTGGCCGCAATTATGGCAAATGAACCCACAAGTTGATAACCCACACTTAATTTATCCTGGTGATATTTTAACGTTAACCTTTGATAGTGAAGGTCGCCCAGTATTGGCCGTGAATAAGCGGGCGGTGCGTTTAACACCACAAACTCGCACTACGCATAAAAATCCGGATGCAATAGCCACCTTACCCTTGGGTATCATACGTCCTTTCTTAACCTATGATCAGGCCTTGTCGCAAGTTGAGATCGATGCTTTACCTTACATCTTAGGAAGCAATCGCGCCTCTAAAAGTGCGGCTGAAACACAGACGTTATATGTGAATAATGAGCTACTGCAAGGTGCCGCTTATGCAGTATATCGACAAGGCCGTGCTTATGTTGATCCGGATACCGGTGAAACACTGGGTTATGAAACGCGCTTAGTTGCCACCACCCGAGTTATTCGGGGTGGCAGTGCAGCAACAGAAAGTAGTGCTTTTGAGCCCGCCGCCATGCAGGTACTGAATATTACTCGAGAAATTCGCCAAGGCGACAAGGTGATCCAGGCCTACGATTCGCAATCTTTGCCCGTCCATTTTTTAATGACACAGCCAAGTATACCTATCGAAGGGCGCATCATTTCGGCGTCGTCTGATTTACGAGAAGTCGCTAAGATGGATGTGGTTATTCTTAACCGCGGTGAGCAGGAATTAAAAGCCGGTCACATGCTGGGTATTTATCGGCAATCACCAACCGTGGTTGACGGCCGTAATGGTCCTGTGTATTTAGAAGATGCAACCAAGCTGCAAAAACTGATGCGTGATGTTGGTGGTGAAGCCATTGAAATGCCGAAAGAGAAAGTCGGTGAAATGATGGTCTTTAAAACCTCAGAAAAAGTCAGTTTTGCAATTGTCACGCAAACCATTGCTCCGGTTCGCGTTGGAGATAGTATCGGCAACTTATAAGGTAAACTGTCGGGAGCTGTGATGTTATGGAAGCATTACATACATGGCTTGCGTTAGCGAGTGTGCATGGTTTAGACGGCCAGCGCTGTCGCCAGCTAAACGAGCATATTGGTTTGGCAGAGTTATTGGCTTTGCCGGCCAGCACCTTACAACAGCTGGGCCTGACTAAAAAACAGGCCCAACTGCTTTGTTATGAGAGCGCGTCTTGGGTTGAGCAAGCGCTGAATTGGCAGGCCGAAACGCCTGATCAGCATATTATTCCTTTTGACCATCCGTTTTATCCTCCGTTATTAAAAGAAACTCCACATCCACCCGCCGTATTATTTGTTAAAGGCCAAGTAGAGTTATTAGCGTCGGCACAGATTGCCATGGTAGGCAGCCGTTCGCCTACTCCTACCGGCAGAGCGGTTGCTCGACAACTGGCGGCTGAGTTAACTGAACAAGGTATGGTCATTACTTCAGGAATGGCGAAAGGGATTGATAGTGAAAGTCATGTAGGTGCTTTAAACGCTGGTGGGAAAACAGTAGCCGTATTAGGGCACGGGCTGCGACAAGTTTATCCTAGTTGTAATCGTCATTTAGCTACACGTATTGTTCAAGCGGGTGCTCTTATTTCTGAATATTTTCCAGATGTGCGTGCCCGAGCTGAATTTTTCCCGCAACGAAATCGCATTGTTGTTGGTCTAAGTACGGGTACTGTTGTTGTTGAAGCCGCATTAAAGAGTGGTTCGTTAATTAGTGCGAATCTTGCTGCGGATTATAATCGTGAAGTGTTTGCTGTACCGGGCAGTTTTCATAATGCGCAAGCAGCAGGCTGTCATTACCTGATCCAACAAGGCGCTAAACTTGTCAGTTGTGTGGCCGATATACTAGAAGAGCGAACGGTTTTTGCTGATAACGGTTTAGCTGCTGCCCCAGAAATAAATGTCACGCTAGACTTGTGCAGTCAGCAGTTGTTCGATAACGTAGGAGATAGTCCCATACCAGCCGATGTGCTGGCAGAGCGGGCCAACATGTCAGTGGCAGACGTATCCATTACCTTACTTGAGCTTGAATTAGCCGGTAAGGTTGCAGCAGTTCCCGGTGGTTACATTAGATTGAGGAGTACCTGATTATGTTTGATATCCTCGTTTATCTGTTTGAAAATTATATACATAACGAAGCTGATATTTATGTAAATCATGCCGATCTGACCAAAGAGCTCAGTAAAGCCGGTTTTCATGATGATGATATATTTCGTGCCTTAAAATGGTTAGATCGATTATCTGCCTTGCAAGAGAATCAAACTAAACCTTATCTTTCCAAAGTAGCGAGCAACTCGACGCGGATTTTTACTGCAGACGAGTATCGTAAAATTGATACCCCTGGCCAAGGTTTCTTGATGTTTCTTGAGCAAGTTAACGTGCTTGATGCCACAACTCGCGAAATGGTAATTGATCGGGTTATGGATTTAGACAGTGCTAGTATCAGTTTGGATGATCTTAAGTGGGTTGTCTTAATGGTGCTGTTCAATGTACCTGGTCGAGAAAGTGCTTATGCCCAAATGGAAGATTTAATTTTTGACGAAGTTGATGGGCCGCTACACTAGCGCGTAGAATGCACATTAATGCTGGCGAGTGGTTCGTCAGCATTATTCAACTTAGGCTGTTATGACCGATCCTTCACCGTTATTTTCTCTGCCGCAAAAAACCGAACACTGCCCGCTGTGCCAACAGCCCTTACAGATCCGCTCAGGTAAAAATGGGGCTTTTTTAGGTTGCACCGGTTACCCAAGCTGCCATTATATTAAAGCACTACATCAGCATGAAACCAGCGTAGTTAAGGTACTAGAGCAAGAGCATTGTCCAGAATGTTCAAGTACTTTGGCGGTGAAAAATGGTCGTTATGGTATGTTTATAGGCTGCACCAATTATCCTGCGTGTCATTTTATTGTCCATGAAGAACCGGTAACTACTGAGCAGCCAAATGTCAGTTGTCCTAAATGCCAGAAGGGGAGTTTATCCGAGCGGTTAAGTAAGTTTGGTAAAACCTTTTGGGGTTGTGATCGATATCCGCAATGCAAGTTTATTGTTAATGACCAGCCAGTGGTTGGGATCTGTCAATACTGTGCCTTTCCATTATTATTGCAGAAGAAATCGGGGCAGGTCTGTGCCAGTAAAGCTTGCCAACAGAAACAAACTGCCCCGGATCCTAGCTTGGATTAAAGTTGATGTAACATCTGCTCGAGTTCAGGAAAAGCACTTGCCGGTAATTGATCAATCAATTTAGCAAATTGGGCTTTAAGTTCGGCAGTGCTGTTGGCCGATAAATTGATATGACCCATCTTCCGACCCGCACGTTTAGTTTTGCCATACCAATGCAAACCCAGCGCAGGAATATTCAGAATGGCGTTGGGCACTTCATCTTCACCCAAGATATTCACCATCAGCGTTGGCCGCACCAAGGCGGTACTGCCTAACGGCAAACCACAGACTGCACGTAAATGATTGGCAAACTGACAGCAATCAGCACCTTGCTGTGTCCAGTGCCCCGAGTTGTGCACGCGTGGGGCGATTTCGTTCACCAGCAATTGGCCAGCCACATCAAAGAACTCAATTGCTAATACACCAACGTAATCGAGTTGTTCGGCAACGGCAGCAAACATCTGTTCTGCTTGGTGTTGCAGTGCGTGATCCACTGGACGTGCTAACGACACACTGAGTACACCGTTAACATGATGGTTTTCAGTCAGTGGATAAACTTTCACTTCACCTGTTCTACTGCGAGCACCGACCAGCGATACTTCACGTTGAAAGCCAATGAATTGCTCCGCAACGATAGCTTGGCTGCTATCTGCCGCTAAAAAATCGGCCATTTGCTGCCATACGGTGGCAGTTTGCGCGGCCTCTTTTAAACGCCACTGGCCTTTGCCATCATAGCCCGCCAGGGCGCTTTTAAAGATAAGCGGTAAGCCTAAGCGACTCACCGCCTTTTCAAAATCGGCCTGGTTGTTGATCACCTGATATGCGGCATTGGCAACACCCGCGCTGGCCAGTAAGGCTTTCTCTACCCGACGATCCCCCCCTGCACGAATAGCGCTGGCGCCCGGTAAAAATTTACCACTAGCTTGGCATTGCTCTAAGATAGCCAAGGGAATATGTTCAAACTCAGCAGTCACCACATCAGCAGCTTCAAGTGCTTGCGCTAAGCCGCTGCCTAATTGTTGCTGGGTTAACGGGTGCACTAGCGTGTCTGTATTGACATCATAAGCACTGATGGTGATGCTTAACGGTGCTCCAGCAAGCGCCATCATCCGTGCCAATTGGCCGGCACCTAACACTAATACTTTCATAGTGCGACCTGTGATGGATCCGGTTGGCTTAATACCGACTCGGTTTGAGCCGCGCGGAAAGTATCAATTTGGGCCAATAAACTTGCATCGCTGGTGGCTAAAATTTGCGCGGCTAACAAGCCTGCATTGGCGGCACCCGCATCACCAATCGCCAGTGTGCCTACAGCAACACCTTTTGGCATTTGTACAATAGATAATAAAGAGTCGATACCCTTTAAAGCTTTTGACTGCACAGGAACACCCAAAACCGGCAAACTCGTAAAAGCGGCGGCCATACCCGGTAAGTGCGCAGCACCACCAGCACCGGCAATGATCACTTTCAAACCCCGTGCAGCCGCGCCAGTGGCATAATCAGCCAGTAATTGTGGGGTGCGATGAGCCGAAACCACCTTGGTCTCATAGGCAATGCCAAAACGGTCAAGCATATCTGCCGCATGTTTCATGGTAGGCCAATCTGACGTTGAACCCATGATAATACCAACCTGCATAGTGGTTTCCTTGTGAACTTGATGAAGTCGAAGTTTGAAACGGTTATTATACCGCCCATCGTGTTACGAATAAAATGTTTAGTGGCTAGGTCGTCTGTCTGCGGCATTAATTAGGTGAAAAATGGCAACAATTGATACTGCAGTAGAACAATTAATGGCAGGCGAGGTGATTGCATATCCTACCGAAGCGGTTTATGGCCTTGGATGTGATCCGGATAATGAAGAGGCGGTGTTAAAACTGCTCGCGATTAAGCAGCGTCCCGTTGCAAAGGGCTTGATCCTGATTGCCGCAAATTACTCCCAGTTACTGCCTTACATCCACGACAACGCTATTCCGATAGAGCGGCGTTTTCAAATATTTTCATCTTGGCCAGGTCATGTGAGCTGGGTTCTTCCCGCCAGTGCTAAGGCGCCGCGTTGGATAACAGGCAATTTTAATAGTATTGCGGTGCGTGTCAGTGCACATCCTATAGTACAACAGTTATGTCAGGCTTATGGTAAACCTATTGTTTCCACCAGCGCTAATCTTGCAGGTGAAGCGGCCATCAATGATTATCAGCAATTATTAGCCAATATTGGCTTACAAGTAGCGGCGGTGGTTGATGGGCCTTTAGGGGGGGCGACGCAACCTAGCCAAATACGTGATGCCATGACCGGCGAAATCATCAGGAGTTAATATGCCTCATCATTCTGAGCAACTTGCTCAAGTACAAGCCTTTTTAATGGCGTTACAAGATCAACTGTGCCAGCAACTCGCTGATGCCGATGGTGGCGCGCAGTTTGTTGAAGATGCTTGGCAGCGACCAGAAGGCGGTGGTGGTCGCAGTCGGGTATTAACGGGTGGTCAAGTCTTTGAGCAAGCAGGTGTAAATTATTCACATGTGTTTGGTGCACAGATGCCAGCCTCTGCGACTGCGCATCGCCCTGAGTTAGCGGGACGCAACTTTAACGCTTGCGGTGTATCTTTGGTGTTGCATCCTAATAATCCTTATGTGCCAACTACACATGCCAATGTCCGATTTTTTATTGCAGAAAAAGACGGCGAGGAACCGGTATGGTGGTTTGGCGGCGGGTTTGATTTAACGCCTTACTATCCATTTGAAGAAGATGTTGTTCATTGGCATCAAACAGCTAAGGATGCTGTCGATCCTTTTGGTGCAGATTATTACCCTGCTTATAAGAAGTGGTGTGATGATTACTTCTATTTAAAACATCGTGGCGAAACCCGCGGTGTAGGTGGCTTATTTTTTGATGATTTAAATGTTTTAGGTTTTGAGCAAAGCTTTGCGTTAATGCGTGCGGTAGGAGAAGCCTTTATTCCGGCATATCTGCCCATTGTGGCAAAACGTAAAGCCTTGGCATATACCGAGCGTGAGCGCCAATTTCAACTCTATCGGCGTGGCCGCTATGTAGAGTTTAATTTGGTTTATGATCGCGGCACTTTATTTGGTTTGCAAAGTGGCGGGCGTACCGAGTCAATCTTAATGTCGATGCCGCCTTTAGTTCGTTGGCAGTATGCTTATCAACCTGAAGCGGCTAGCCCAGAAGCGTTGTTATATGAGCGTTATTTAAAGCCGCAAGATTGGTTGGGTTTGTTAGCCGCTAACTAACAGTTGATCATATGTGACGCCAGTTGACCAATCGACTGGCGGATCCCTTCGCGTAACATTTTATCGCTGACCACTTCATTTAATGCCTGATTCATACAAAACATCCATTCTTCACGCATTTGCTCATTGACTTCAAAGGGTAAATGCCTGGCACGAAGCCGAGGGTGCCCATATTTTTGTTCGAATAAAGCTGGGCCGCCTAACCAACCAGACAAAAACTCAAAAAACTTCTGCCGAATACCATCTAAAGGTAAAGGATGAATGGCATATAGGGCTTTCGCTTCAGGTGCCGTTTCCATAATGTCGTAAAAACGGTTGGCCAAGTGACGCACTGCCGTTTCGCCGCCCATTAATTGATAAGGTGTTTGCGTAGGAGTGGGATGCGTATTGCTATTTGTGTTACTTTTATTAAAAATCATCTGTATTAACTTCTTAAAAGGCATCATTGTGGACCGTTACGCAGTATTTGGTAATCCAATAGGGCACTCTAAATCCCCTTTTATTCACCAGCAATTTGCATTGCAAACGGCTGAACCTATCAGTTATGAGGCTATTCTAGCACCGGTAGAGGGTTTTGCCGACAGCTGGCAGCACTTCATCAATGCCGGTGGCAAGGGCGCAAATGTCACTATGCCGTTTAAAGAGCAAGCGTTTGCCTTAGCGCAAGTGCGTTCAGAGGGGGCATTACAAGCTGGGGCGGTAAACACCTTATATTTTAACGATGCTGGCCAAATTGTTGGGGATAATACGGATGGTGTGGGCCTACTGCACGACTTGCAGCGATTAGGCGTGGTACTAGCTGAAGCTAAAGTGTTGATCATCGGCGCGGGCGGCGCAACTCGCGGTATAGTGGGGCCTTTATTAAAAGCAGGCGTAGGGCAAATTGTTATTGCTAATCGTACCCAAGCCAAAGCTGAAGCAATTGCGGCAAATTTTAATGCCAAGGTAAGTGCAGCACCGTTAACCGATATACCGATGTTACCTTATCAATTCGTTATTAATGCAACTTCATCAGGTTTAACTGGGCAGCGACCTGAATTTGACAGCGTGCATTTAGCGCATTGTCAATTAGCTTATGACATGTTGTACGGTGCTTCACCCACTGCTTTTCTGATATGGTGCCAGCAACAAGGTGTGCAAAATACTGCAGATGGTTTAGGAATGTTAGTGGGGCAAGCGGCCGCCGCGTTCGCTTTATTCCGTGGCAAGCAACCGGATTTGGCGCCGGTACTGGCGCAGTTAAAGGCACAATTAGCGTTATGAACCAGCAATTAATTTTTAATAACGACTTTCACTATGCAGCGCCCAAACAAGCCATAGCCTTTAGTTGCTTAGTAAGTGGTTTAAAAGTGCAGTGTTATATCGCTATACCGGCAAAGCAAGATGCACAAGACTTCCTCTCCCAAGTAATCGCTGATGCGTTTACTTGGGAAGATCTGACTGAAACCGCTATTGCCGAAGATACCTATATAGAGAGTGGTGAAATTTGGCTTTAACCTTCCGCCAAATACTC
>NZ_CP199752.1:7500-192500 GCF_052656265.1 Alishewanella sp. HL-SH06 | reverse complement strand
TTGATCGAAGCCCCGGTAAACGGCGGCCGTAACTATAACGGTCCTAAGGTAGCGAAATTCCTTGTCGGGTAAGTTCCGACCTGCACGAATGGTGTAATGATGGCCAGGCTGTCTCCAGCCGAGACTCAGTGAAATTGAAATTGCGGTGAAGATGCCGTATACCCGCGGCTAGACGGAAAGACCCCGTGAACCTTTACTATAGCTTGGCACTGAACATTGACCCTACATGTGTAGGATAGGTGGGAGGCTTTGAAGTTGGAACGCTAGTTCTGATGGAGCCGTCCTTGAAATACCACCCTTGTATGTTTGATGTTCTAACGTAGGCCCGTGAATCCGGGTTGCGGACAGTGTCTGGTGGGTAGTTTGACTGGGGCGGTCTCCTCCTAAAGAGTAACGGAGGAGCACGAAGGTTGGCTAAGTACGGTCGGACATCGTACGGTTAGTGTAATGGTAGAAGCCAGCTTAACTGCGAGACAGACACGTCGAGCAGGTACGAAAGTAGGTCATAGTGATCCGGTGGTTCTGTATGGAAGGGCCATCGCTCAACGGATAAAAGGTACTCCGGGGATAACAGGCTGATACCGCCCAAGAGTTCATATCGACGGCGGTGTTTGGCACCTCGATGTCGGCTCATCACATCCTGGGGCTGAAGTCGGTCCCAAGGGTATGGCTGTTCGCCATTTAAAGTGGTACGCGAGCTGGGTTTAGAACGTCGTGAGACAGTTCGGTCCCTATCTGCCGTGGGCGTTGGATGATTGAGTGGAGTTGCTCCTAGTACGAGAGGACCGGAGTGAACGAACCGCTGGTGTTCGGGTTGTCATGCCAATGGCATTGCCCGGTAGCTACGTTCGGAACGGATAACCGCTGAAAGCATCTAAGCGGGAAGCCGGCCACAAGATGAGTCATCCCTTAGACTTCGAGTCTACTAAAGGGTCGTTGAAGACCACAACGTTGATAGGTGAGGTGTGGAAGCGTGGTGACACGTTAAGCTAACTCATACTAATTGCCCGAGAGGCTTAACCATACAACGCCCAAGATGTTTTAAGAAAAGAATACAGTGTGAATACTGAGTCAGCTTGCTAAGTTAAAGAACAGACAAACCGTTTTTGCCTGGTGGCAATAGCGCTGTGGAACCACCTGACTCCATTCCGAACTCAGAAGTGAAACGCAGCTGCGACGATGGTAGTGTGGCATTCGCCATGCGAGAGTAGTACACCGCCAGGCACCTCATTGAATAGAAAAGCCCTACTCGCAAGAGTGGGGCTTTTTTATTGGTTGAAATATCTTGAGGCGGTGCACTGCTGGAGCAGGGCGACACCATGCGACAAAAACGTCTGGAACGTTTTTGGACAGCTTTAGCTGGCCGCGCAGCGGCGAACCCCAGGCAAGGGGTGAGCAAAGTAGTACAGCGATGATGGCCCGCACAGTGCAAAATTCGCTGGGGCACGCGGTTAATACGTCCTTGTACGCTCCTCTTTTGCATCCATGCAAAAGACGTCCCCAGCCAAATTCTGCCCTATGCTGTTTCGTGCTAATCGATTTGATCTTTTCATTTAATGTTAACGTCTCTTCATTTCCGCAGGGTCTCTAAACACATTCTGAGCATGGGAAAGGTACCACTGATAAAGCTATGCCACGCATTGCTGCAGGCATCGCATCTTCCTCATAAAGATTTTATCTTTGAGTTAGGGTGAGGTTTAATTCTTAATGTTCGGGTCTATGGGTTGCGGCTTAATAATTCGAACTGCTGATCACTGAGGATCTTTCGATAATGTAAGCCTGCTAAACCTTGTAGACCAACTGTGTTGTAATAAGCGAAGCATCCTTTCCGTTATTTCAATGGTTCCTTTCAACTCATAACGTCTTGATTGAATGATATTGCTATAACAGTTTTGAGCGTTGTTTTATTTGATTAAATACAGATTGGGAGTTAGGGCTTTTAGAATATCCTGATTTGTTAACTTACCTGTAGTACCATCTGTATCGTAGCTTTTGGCTATTCAGTCATCTCATGAATAAAAACTGACTTTGTAATGCTGAGCAGTTATTAATGAAATATAAGCGTGTCATTATATATATAATAAATGCGTAAAACAGTAAGTATATTTCAGATTAATTAAGGGCGTTGCAAGTTACCGTTACTATCAACTTGCCATTCTGTCTTGCCAAGGCTTTTGATGAAATCTGCGACATCTTCTACTGGGCGAGCAGCGATATATTGCTTTTGTGCGTCGAGAAAAATCAGCCAATCGCCTTCAAACTTATTCAAATCAGCTTCGTTTATTTGAATGTGCATGCCCATGTATAACGGTGGCACGTTTTTCCAGCCTTGGGTAATTCGATAGATATAGCGACTGGTATAGTCTAAATGTAAAAAGTTGGCTTGTTCTATAGCGGTAAGTGTTTGTCTATCTGTAATGTTAACAATAGCTATGGTACTACTGCGTTGGGCATAACTTTGCAGTAAAGCGGTGCTCTCTTGTTGTTGACTATTTACAGGGTTGGTCAGCAAGGGTTTTGTAATAGGTTCTGCAATCTCTAATGCAAAACGTTGTAGGGCATATTGATCAAGATAATCTTGATATACCATGGTTTTACTACAATCAACTAATGGCATGGGTTCGCGAGGTTTTAAACTTTGCCAAGCTTTAGCGTGGTTAATTGCAAATAGAAAATTTTGATAAGGAATATTTAAAGTGGCTTCAATGATGCTGGTTAATTCTCGTTTCTCAGGCAAACCCAATATTTGATAGTCTTTGATTTGTTGGCATTGAGCATACTGATCAGCAATAACGTTATAACTGGTTTGGGTATGGATAGCTGTTTGTAATAAGTTTCGCTCAGACAACGTAAGATGATCAAGAGTGGGTGCTGTACTACTGAGCAATAATGAAAATAAGCTAAACATAACGTCTCCGAAAATAAGGTCTTACTTTAGCATTAATAATGTAATGACAATAGTTTAGGCTGAATCTATGTGCTGTATTATTGCTTGTTGCATCAGTTTAATAGCGCAAGCTTTGCCTGAGAGTGAAAACCGTTGGCAAACCACTGCCCAGCTTTGTTTTTGCCAAAGTTTAGCAATGAATACTTGCTGCTGCAGCTTTGATAATACGACCGCGTATTGATTAAACCATTGTAGTAACTCACTAATCACGAGTTCAAAGGGGCGTTGATCTGCACTAAATAATTGCAGATTGGTAAGAGTAAGGGGCGTCATGGCGTGTTGAGTTGGCTGAATAAGTTGCAAGAGCAAATCACTCGCTATATTGCTTGGGTAGTCTGGTAATTCTTGATAAAGGCGCGAAGCAAATTCTAGTTTTAGCTGCTGAACCTTTGATACATTTTCTGCCGATAATGCTTTTAGCATAACCAGTGAAGGCTCCGCACTCGCTTTATCTAGCTGCATGCCGAGTCGAATAGCCGCAAAGCCCGCTTTTTGCCAAAAACGCACTAAATCAGCGGAAGCAGCAAAGCTACTGCCAACATAATGATAGCCTTGTTGCTGCAATGGCTTTTCTAATCGAGTTAGCAACTGACTTCCTAATTGCTGTCGTTGCAAATGAGGTTGCACCGCAATACGCATAATGCGCGCCAATTTAACGGTGGCTAATGCCGGGCTGGCCAAATGAAAAGCCAGATTTTGTGCTAATAAATGTCCTTGGATCCGGCGCTCTCCTTGATAGATTGCTTGGCTTAGCGCGTCATCGATCTCTCCCTCTTGGCTGATCAGGGCACAGGCCAGTAATTGTTTATCTTGTTCAAGGGTATAAACACTCAATGCTGGGTTATCTAGCAGTGCTGCCAGATCTTTTACCTGCGTTTGATAATGCGCAAAGCTCAACAAACCAAAGACTTGTTGTAGTTTCTTTGGTTCCGCTAGCCAGTCGCTGGCGTGATAATGTTTGAGTTCAAGGCTTTCAGCAGTGAGCGTCACGGCAGTCTCATCTGTCTGCTTTAAAAGAAAGCTTGATCTAATGATTTGTTCTAGCGGATCTTGTGCTTGATAACGGATAGGTTGAGTTAAACGTAATAATCGCCAATTCGGGCAGCGTTTCGTCAAATAAGGTTGAAAACGTAATTGAAAACCGCGGCCGGTGCCTTCGTAACCATGCTCGGTACTAGCAAAGACGATACGACTATAATGGTTTAGTAATTGTTGTAGTAAGGGCGTGGGTATTGCTGCCGCTTCGTCGATCAATAATAATTCGGCTTCGGGTTGTGAAGCTAATAACTCATCTACAGCAACAAAGCGCAGTGCCGATGAAGCAGAAGCCTCATGTTCGGTAAGTTGCGCAAAATGTGCTAAGGCGACTGCCGCTTGTGCCTTTGCCGGTGCGGTGATCAGTATGTGCTTTTTCCCTGATAGGGCTAAGTGTGCCGCGGCAATACCTAATGCTGCTGATTTACCACAGCCGCGATCGGCAAGTAATAATAATGGCCTGCGCCGATGGCCTGATACGACGTTTAAAATAGCGCTAACTGCGGTAGCTTGTTCAGACGTTTTATAAGGCATGGCAACGTCTAATGTTGCGGAGGTTGCCTCTGCCTTAGGCCAAGTTAAGTCATTAAAAAGTGTTGTGGCGTTGCCGCGCAAAACATTAGCTTGGTGTAATTGCCCAAGCCAAAACGCTATAAAGTAACCAGGGTAATCAGTGGGGGTTGGGTAAGAGCGTAAACGATGATGTGCTGGGTTAGCGAGTTGCTGCCATTGTAATGACTCAGGTGCTAATAATAACCAGAGACCGCCTGCGGTGAGCGCACCCGCACTTGCGGCAACTTTGTCGGCATCAAAACCACTAAAGGCATTAATAATTAAGCAGTCACACTCAATTCCCAATAGTTGATGCGCTTTGTATTGTCCGATGTTCTGGCATTGCGCTGGTGTATTTGCGCCTAGCCACCAACTATGCGCAGGTTGTAGTGCCATTAACAAATGTTGTGCTTGAGCCAGTAACGACTTTTCATCACCTTGCAAAATAACCGGTAGGCGAATGCGGCAAGCTGCCGCCTTAGCTAACGCTTGTTGCAGTGCAGCAAGCATTTGTTAAACCGCCTCGAGTCGTGCATAAGCGGTCATTAACCATTTGCTACCTAACTGGTCAAAGTTCACTTGAATACGTGACTGTGGGCCGCTACCTTCATAATTTAACACCGTGCCTTCGCCAAACTTTTCGTGTAACACGCGTTGACCCAGTTTAAAGCCAGTATTTTCAAAAGCGCTATGGCTGGCGGCATTACTGTATCGGTTGAGCTGTGCTGGGCGACTGACTTGCGTGGTTAAACGGATCTCTTCAACACAATCATCCGGGATTTCGCGTAAAAAACGTGAGGGTTTTGGGTATTGCTCTTGACCGTATAAACGACGGCTTTGCGCATGGCATAAATACAGTTTTTGCATTGCTCGCGTCATGCCGACATAACAGAGGCGACGTTCCTCTTCTAACCGTGTTGGATCATCACCACTTTGCTGGCTTGGAAACATACCTTCTTCTAAACCACACATAAATACTAACGGAAACTCTAAGCCTTTAGCGGAATGTAAGGTCATTAATTGTACGGCATCAGAATGTTCTTCTGCTTGGTATTCACCTGCTTCGAGCGCGGCTTGTGATAAGAAGGCTGCTAACGGGGTCATTTCTTCTTGCAGCACACTGTCGAAGTTCTGACAGGCGGTAACCAATTCATTTAAGTTTTCTATCCGAGTTTGGGCTTTTTCCCCTTTCTCGGCTTGATACATTGCATATAATCCCGACTGCTTAATCACTTGCTCGGCTTGTTCGTGTAACGGTAGCTCGTTAAGATCGGTATCTAATTGCGTGATCAACTGCATAAACTGCTCAATCGCATTAGCTGCTCGGCCACTGAGTTGTTTTTCTGCGAGCATTTGCTCAAGGGCTTGCCATAAGGTCTGTTGGCTAGCACGAGCCTGCTGGCGTACCTTGTTCATGGTGGTTTCACCGATGCCCCGCGCCGGAGTGTTAATTACCCGTTCCATCGCCGCATCATCTTGCCGATTATTCAATAAGCGCAGATAGGCTAAAGCGTCTTTGATTTCTTGTCGTTCATAGAAGCGTAAGCCACCGTATATCCGATAGTGTAATCCTTCTTGGATTAAGGCTTCTTCTAATACCCGCGATTGCGCGTTATTACGATATAAGATAGCGCTTTCGGTAAGTGGATTACCTTTGTTATGCCAATCGCGAATGCGACTGACAATAAAGCGCGCTTCGTCGAGTTCATTAAAAGCGTTGTAAGAAGAAATGGTTTCGCCTTCACTGCCGTCGGTCCATAGATCTTTACCGAGTCGACCACTGTTATTACTGATCACTGCGTTGGCCGCTTTAAGAATAGTGGCAGTAGAACGATAGTTTTGTTCAAGGCGGATCGTATCGGCACCAGCAAAGTCTTTTAAAAATTGCTGAATATTTTCGACTTTTGCGCCGCGCCAACCATAGATAGATTGGTCATCGTCACCTACGATCATCACCTTGGCACTGCTGCCGGCCAGTAAGCGTAACCAGTTATATTGAATAGCATTGGTGTCTTGAAACTCATCAACCAGAATATGCCGAAAACGTTGTTGGTAGTGGTTTCTGACGGCATCATGTGTTTTCAATAATTCAAAACTGCGTAGTAAAATTTCGGCAAAGTCGACTAAGCCAGCACGGTCACACATATCTTGGTAAGCCGCATAAATTTTAACCATTTGTTGTAAGCTAAAATCAGCACCGGCATCAATCATGCCTGGGCGTTGCCCTTCGTCTTTGCGGGCATTGATAAACCATTGAATTTGTTTGGCAGGCCAATGCTTTTCATCCAGATTCAGAGCTTTTAATACACGTTTGACTAAGCGATGCTGATCATCAGAGTCTATGATTTGAAAGCTTTGTGGCAAGTTAGCTTCTTGATAATGCGCGCGCAACATACGATGAGATAAACCGTGGAAGGTCCCCATCCATAAGTTATTTAAGCTAACGCCAATGGTGCTCTCAATCCGACCACGCATTTCTTGCGAGGCTTTATTGGTAAAGGTAACAGCGAGCAAGCTGTAAGGGGCCACTCTCTCTACCTGCATTAACCAGGCTAAACGATGCACCAGCACCCGGGTTTTACCACTACCGGCGCCAGCAAGTACCAGCATATGTTGTGGCGGTGCCGCCACGGCATCGCGTTGTTTATCGTTTAGCCCGTCCAGCAGGTAAGAAACATCCATTCGTCGCTCTCGATTCGCTATTTTTAACCATTATAACAGCCTTGGTCTAAGCGCCAAGTCATACGCGTGGTATTAGTGTATAAATAACCAGTTATATTAGGTCGCGCAGTTGCTGTAATTGGTTAAAGTGCAAGTGAGGTAAAATTGACACCGGCGTTTGGTAATGGTCAAGCCACGCCGCCTGGCAACCCGCATTTAGGGCACCCATCACATCAGCGCGATGGCTATCACCAATATGCAATATAGCACTGGGTTGCACAGCTAAACGTTGAGCTGCAACTAAAAAGAGATCGGCATAAGGCTTCATGCGGCCATCAGGGCCGGCTTGCAAGCTAAATTCAAATAAGTCGCCAAGCCCCATTTTTTTGATACAGGCATTACCGTTAGTGATGGCAATCAGTTGATAACGGCTGGCTAGACTTACCAGCAGTTCTGTTACTTCAGGTAACACGCTAATGGTCGTACGTGCATCCCAAAACGCTTGATATGCTAACTCGGCAATTTCGCCTGCTTCGCAAGATGTTAAGCCTAATGTCACTAAACCTGCCTCAACACCCAGTAAGCGCCAGCGGCCAATATCGTGGCGAATGTCGGGGTTGTTTTTCGCTAATAAACGGCGTTGCTGCCACCAAAAATCACTGTGGGTATTTTTTGTCAGAGGGGCATGCATATGCAGGCTTTGCAACATAGCGGCTTCAGCGGCGGCGATCACTGGTTTGTTGTCGTACAGGGTATCGTCCAAATCGAAAGACAATACCGAAATAGGTTGTAAGGCTTTAAATAATTGCATTATTTCTTCCTGGCCCTTGGATGGGCGCTATCATAAACCTTGGCCAGATGCTGAAAATCGAGGTGAGTATACACCTGGGTGGTGCTGAGATTGGCATGGCCCAATAGCTCTTGTACGCCGCGAAGGTCACCACTGGATTGCAATAAATGGCTGGCAAATGAATGGCGTAGCATATGCGGGTGTAAATGTTGGCCTAAGCCTTGTTGTTTAGCCCAATGCAGCACGCGCTCGCGCACTTGCCTTGGAGAAATACGTTGATGCTCAATACTTAAAAAAAGTGCATTGCGGTCTTGTTCGGCAGTGCTGTCGGTGAGAAGCGACGGGCGCATGTTTAACCAAGCCTGCAACGCACGAAGTGCTAACGAACCAACCGGAATTTGGCGTTGCTTATTACCCTTACCGGTAACACGAATTAAGGCTTCACCCTGATTTAAGTCGTTCAGATTAATCGCCACTAATTCGGCTAAACGTAAACCGGAAGAGTAAAACAACTCCAGCATGGCTTTATCGCGGCACGCCAAAATATCTTCAGAGCTATCAAAACTGAGCAATTGACTGAGTTGTTCAATTTCGAGTTGTTTCGGTAAGGTTTTGCTAGCTTTGGGTAATTTTAAAGATAGCGCCGGATTCTCGCGGGTTAAATGGGCTTGTTGTGCCCAGCGATAAAAGCTTCGTAAAGACGACGCGCTAAGTGCCAAGCTACGGGCACTGAGCCCTGCTTTGCGAAATTGCAGCAATTGCTGTTGGATATGCGCTTGGCTTAATTTAAACCAACTTTCATGTGCAGGCTGTAAGGCATACGCGAGTTTGCTAAGTTGCTGCTGATAGGTTTGTAACGTCTGTTTGCTGTAACCGCGTTCCAGCCTTAAATAGCTTAAAAACTGCTGCACCGGCTCAGACCAGTGCAGCGGTAGCTCAGCTTTTGACATAAGGCGGTAACACCAAGGCTAACAAGGTAACCAAGTGGCTTAAAAACAACACATCCATACCCGGTTGAAAGTGCTCATCTTGCTCACTACCAAACGCCAAAATAGCCAATGGCTCATTGGCATGGTCAATGCGAAGTAGGGCTACCGAATGCACTTTCGCAGGAAAAATGCCTTGTTGCTCTTCTTTATTTAAACGGCCTAAATAAACCGACTGTTGCTGCAAGCGGCGGCTTAATAACAGTTCATAGGGGGCTAAATCTTGTTGGCCATTTTCTAAACCTAACAAACGACAATGCTTCACTAAGGGCATGGTATCAGCAAATTGCTGTAACGCTGCGGTCAGTTGTTTAAAGCTCGTTGCTTGGTGAATAGCGATATGCAAGGCATTAAGAGCGATGAAGATATGTTCGTTTTGCCGTGCTACCGACATTAAGCGTGTTATATCTTCTTCAAGGAGATGAATTTTTTCACGTTGTAATTCAAGTTGTCGCTCGACTAATGACACTGTTCCGCGTTGTTGATGCGGTAAACGCAATTGCGGCAGTAAATCAGGATAGTGCTGAAAAAAATCAGGGTGCTGTTGTAAGTAATCGAGCACCACAGAAGCGGCGAGCAGCTCTTTTTTCTGGATCAGGCTGTCTGTCATAAGGATAATTGTCCATCAAATACATGTTCTGCGGGGCCGGTCATTTTTACCTGTGTACCCGGTCCGTTCCAACGAATTTGTAGGCTGCCACCAGGTAAGTCAACGCGAACCTGTTGCCCCAGTTTCTTTTGAAGTTGGCCTACTACTACCGCAGCACAAGCGCCTGTGCCACAGGCTAAGGTTTCACCAGCACCGCGCTCCCACACTCGCAACTTAATATGGTGTTGGTTTAGCACTTCCATAAAGCCAATATTGGCTTTTTCTGGAAAACGCTCATGCGTTTCCAGTTGTGGCCCCAGCGTGTGTACATCGGCTGTGGCAACATCAGGCACATCAAGCACCGCATGCGGGTTGCCCATTGAAGCGACACCGCAAAATACGGTTTGTTGCTCTGTTAGCATAATGTAGGTCGCTTCTTGTTTTTGGGCTTTAAACGGCACTTTGGCCGGTTCAAGTTGTGGGATCCCCATATTCACCGTGACTTGACCGTCTTGTTCCACATACAAGGTGATTTTGCCTGATTTGGTACTGACGTTGATCTTAGTTTTATTGGTTAAACCACGATAGCGCACAAATTTAGCAAAGCAGCGGGCGCCATTGCCGCATTGTTCGACTTCTGATCCATCAGCATTAAAAATCCGATAATGAAAATCCAGATCCGGATCGTAAGGCGGCTCAACCATGAGTAGCTGATCAAAGCCGATGCCAAAGTTACGGTCGGCTAATTTTTTGATCTGCTCTTTGGTTAAAAAGACATTCTGACTGACTGCGTCAATCATAATAAAGTCGTTGCCTAAACCGTGCATCTTGGTGAAATTAAGTAACATATGAGCCCTAAATGCTTAGTCTGCGAGCAATTGTTCGCCACGCCATAAATCTTGCCATTGTTCACGGGCACGGATCAGGTGGCTGCGTGCGCCATCCACCATGATTTCAGCAGCTCGCGGGCGGCTATTATAATTCGAGCTCATGGTAAAACCGTAAGCCCCCGCAGAGCGCACGGCTAATAAATCGCCTTCACGAATGGCAAGCAGCCTGTCTTTACCTAAAAAGTCGCCTGTTTCACAGACCGGGCCCACCACATCATAAGTTTGTGGTGTCAGGTTTTGCTGTATGACTACCGGTACAATGTTCATCCAAGCACTATACAAAGCGGGGCGAATTAAGTCGTTCATCGCCGCATCAACGATGGCAAAGTGCTTTTCTTGTCCTGGTTTTAAGAACTCAACCTTCGTCAGTAACACCCCTGCGTTTGCAGTGATGGCCCGGCCAGGTTCCATAATCAGCTCTAACTCAGGATAGTCTTTTAAGCGCTCGACCACTTTTTTAATATAGTCTGAAGGTTGCGGCGGTTGTTCTTGGTCATAAGTTACTCCTAAGCCACCACCAATATCGATATGCTTTAATGCGATACCATCGGCACGAAGTTGAGTGATCAGCGCCAGCAGTTTTTCTAAGGCATCTAAGAATGGCTGTGTTTCAGTGAGTTGAGAGCCGATATGACAATCTACGCCAACCAACTCGATATGGCTTAGTTGCTTGGCATCACGATAAATCTCTGCGGCTAATAAAATATCGATACCAAATTTGTTCGCTTTTAAACCGGTCGAAATATAAGGGTGCGTTTTCGCATCGATATCGGGGTTAACGCGCAGCGATACTGGGGCTTTTTTATTCAGCGACTTTGCCACCTCTTGTAAGCGGTGTAATTCACTCACTGATTCAACATTAAAGCATTTAATACCGAGTTGTAACGCAAAGTGCATTTCTTCAGCGGTTTTACCTACGCCAGAAAAGACCACTTTGGCTGGATCACCACCGGCAGCAATGACTCGACGTAACTCACCGGCAGAAACTAAATCAAAACCACTACCGAGTCGAGCCAGTATATTTAACACGGCTAAGTTGCTGTTGGCTTTTACAGCATAACAAACGAGACTGTGCGGATGCTGCGCGGCGGCATCGGCAAAGGCATGATAATGCCGTTCAATGGTGGCTTTAGAATAGACATAGGTTGGTGTGCCATAATTGGCCGCAATTTCTGACAGAGCAACTTGCTCTGCAAATAAGGTATCACCCTGATAATTAAAGTAATCCAATCTCGTCACCCTTGTTCTTCAGATTGTGTTGATATCTTTTGCGATGCGGGCTCTGCCACTTCTGGCTCGGCCTGTGGTAAGGTAAGTGGGCCTTTCTGGCCGCAAGCCGTAAGCAGAGCAGCGCATAATAGTCCGCTAAATAGCAGGCGTAACGGGCGTGAAATTCGCTGAGCGTACATGGTTTTTATTTCATTAATTAATTGACGCTCTATAATCGCATCCTTAGCAGTAAAAGCAAACAGGTGAAGCAGATGAATGACCTAGAATATGATGAATTAGCTGACCAAATGTTGTTAGCGGTAGAAGATGGCATCGAGCAACAGGACCTTGATCTGGATTATGAGTCGAATGGTGGTTTGTTGAGTATTGAGTTTCCCGACAAAAGTAAAATCATCATTAACAAACAACCGCCACTACACCAGCTATGGGTTGCAACTAAGTTTAACGGCCATCACTTTGAATGGCGCGATGGCCAATGGATTGATAATCGTACCGGTATTGAATTCTGGCAATTAGTTAACGAGGCCGCTTCTAAACAAGCGGGTGCAACAGTTGTGTTGGGGCCGCAATAACATGGCATTACTTCCTTTTGTTGATGTACCGGCACAAGGCACGGCTCAAGCCGTTGTAGTTTGGCTACATGGTTTAGGCGATTCTGGTCACGGTTTTGCACCGATAGTACCGGAGTTGCGTTTACCTACGAATGCCGGTATTCGTTTTATATTTCCACATGCACCTGAAATTCCGGTAACGATAAATGGCGGTATGCGGATGCGGGCTTGGTACGATATTAAAACCATGGATTTGACCAATCGCGCAGATGAAGCTGGCGTAAGGCAATCAGCTATCGCGGTCACGGCATTGCTCGATAAATTAATCAGCTCAGGTGTCCCGAGTGAACGCATTATGCTGGCGGGCTTTAGTCAGGGTGGCGTGATTGCACTGCACTTATTACCGCGTTTGCCTTATAAGTTGGCGGGTTTTATGGCGTTATCTACCTACATGGCTTGCCCCGATAAGCTGAGCGCAGAGCAGTTGAGCCACAACAAAAATACGCCGGTATTTATCGCACACGGTACTCAAGACCCTGTTGTGCCAATGGCTGCTGGTCAGCAGGCTTACAATACCTATAAAGCTGCTGGCTTTAACGTCAGCTGGCGCGATTATCGGATGCCGCACAGTGTTTGTGCGCAAGAAGTGGATGAAATCAGCCGCTTTATTCAAAGTCGCCTGATCAATAAGGCAGAGGTATAAGCATGGCCAAAATCCGTATTGCGACACGCAAAAGTGCCTTGGCACTTTGGCAAGCCGAATTTGTGAAAGCCGAGTTGCTGAAATATCATGCTGATTTAGATGTTGAATTAGTCCCGATGTCGACGCAAGGCGATAAAATTTTAGATACGCCGCTGGCGAAGATTGGCGGTAAAGGTCTGTTTGTTAAAGAGTTAGAAACCGCCATATTGGAAGACCGAGCCGATATTGCCGTACACAGTATGAAAGATGTGCCGGTAGCGTTTCCTGAGGGCTTACAGTTACAAACAATTTGCTTACGCGAAGATCCGCGTGATGCCTTTGTTTCTAACCAGTTCCGTAGTTTAGCTGAATTGCCACAAGGCGCTGTTGTGGGCACTTCGAGTTTACGTCGGCAATGCCAAATAAAAGCCTTACGGCCTGACTTACAAGTGCGTGATTTACGCGGTAATGTTAATACTCGGCTCAAGAAACTTGATAACGGGGAATTTGCAGCGATTATTTTGGCTGCGGCCGGGCTGATACGTTTAGGTTTTGCTGAGCGTATCGCCAGCTATTTAACCGTCGACAGCAGTTTGCCAGCTAACGGTCAAGGAGCAGTGGGTATCGAGTGTCGTAGTGATGATGCTCAGGTACAAGCCCTGTTAGCCCCTTTAGAGCACAATCTAACGCGGCAATGTGTGTTGGCTGAGCGAGCTATGAATCGCGCGCTACAAGGGGGTTGTCAGGTGCCTATTGGTGCTTTTGCTATATTAGAAGGTGAACAACTGTGGCTGCGAGGTTTAGTTGGCTCACTGGATGGTCAGCAGATTATTCGTGATGACGTTCGCGGTAGCATCGATGCTGCAGAGCAATTAGGTCAGCAATTGGCTGAACAATTGTTGGCAGCAGGCGCCGGAGAGATCCTCGCTGCTGTTTATCAGCAAAGTTAGCGCTTACTATGTTCTTAATTACGCGCCCTGCTGGCAAAGCAGACCATTTACTGGAATCATTAGACAGCTACGGTATTCCCTATCTGTATCAGCCGGTGATTACTACACAAATGGTGCAATTAAAACCGAAAGATATTCGCTGGCTAGAACAAGCGGATAGCTTAATTTTTGTCAGCATCAGTGCGGTGAACACCCTAGAGCAACAAGTTACAGTGAAACAATTGCCGGGGCGCTTATTTGCTGTCGGTGCCACCACCGGTGCCGCTTTGCAACGTTGGACTGGGCGTCAGGTGATCATCCCAGAAGATCAGCGCAGTGAAGGCTTGTTAGCACTACCAGAGTTGAACAGCGTTGCAGAGCAACAAGTGGTGGTGGTGCGAGGTAATGGCGGTCGTGAACTGATTAAACAAACCTTGGCGCAACGTGGTGCCACGGTGCGTTATGTGCAAAGCTATAGCCGTTTGCCATTGCCGTTAGATGGTGCTCAGCTGAAGCAGCAATGGCAACAGCAGGGCGTGCAGTGTATCGTAGCCACGAGTAATGAAATTTTGCAGCGCATTTTTGGGTTAGTGCCCACAGAGCAGCATGCTTGGCTTGCTCAACAACATTGGATCCTAGTTAGCCCACGGGCACGCGACAGTGCGCTGGCGCTAGGGATCCCACTACAGCATATTCATCTAGCAAGCAGCGCCAATGACGATGCCTTGTTAGAAGCGGTGACGCAGTTTAAGAGGAACATTCTATGAGTGAGCAAGGGCAGGCGACCGTTTCGGAAAAAGTGACAGCACCCGCTGAGGTTGCATCCGATACGACCCACACGGAATCATCAAATACACCGCCGCGCAAAAGTAATGGTCTGGCTTGGTTTGCCATTTTTCTTGTGTTGTCATTAACCGCCGCTATGGTGGCGGGGGGTATTGGTTATGGCCACAATGGCAATCACTCCAACAGCAGAGCCAGATCACAGAGCAGGAAATTGAACAAAAACTGCAGCAAACGACAGCGACGATCAGTCAGCAGCAACAGCAATGGTTAGAGGTTCAGCAACAAAAACAGTTACGCTTGCAGCAAGAGTATCAACAAGCGATGCAGCAAGATCGTGAACAATTGCAAATGCAAATACAGAGCTTACGCCAGCAAGTGCAACAGCGTGATGGCGCACCGCCACAACACTGGGTATTGATGGAAGTACGTTTCTTGTTAAAGCGAGCGAGTCAAAGTTTGGTCTTGCAACAAGATGTGCAAAGCGCGCGTTGGTTGTTGCAAGCAGCGGATGAGCAACTTGCTAAGCTAGATAATGTGCTGTTGTTAATCGTTCGACAAGCAATTAAGGATGATCTGGCTGCGCTGCAACAAGTCCCTAAAACGGATTTTTCACCGTTATATTTGCAGCTCGGTCAATTACGCCGGCAAAGCATGCAGCTACCATTAAAACAGCAAGAGCAACGTTTAATTCCTTCGCATCAACCGAATGATGATTTAGGCAATTGGCGTGAAAATCTGTCAAGTTATTGGGAGCAAGTATCAGGTAAATTATTCAATGTGCGTGCTGCGCAACCCCAAGATTTTTTCAGTTTATCTTCAGAGCAGCAAATTACGGTGCGCTTAAGCTTACAGCAGCAGTTATTGCTTGCGGAGCTGGCAATTTTACAGCAAGAGCCGGAAGTGTATCAGCACGCATTACAACAAGCCGCCGATTTATTGCAGCGTTACTTTGCTGCCGAAGATCCTATTGTGCAGCAAACCAGCGCTAGCATTGTCGAATTAGCTTCGGCTGCGATGCAAAAGCCCGCATTGCCCACTCTGCAAAGTATCAATCAGTTAGACCGACAACTTAGTATCATAACGGAGGCTAATTATGAGTAAGCTGTTGATCCTAACAGCAGTCTTAATTCTAGCCATGTTGCTGGGGCCGGTGTTCATTAATAACCCTGGTTATATCAAGATTGTTGCAGCAGGTTACACCATTGAAATGACCTTATTAGGCTTATTTGTGGCCGTCATCGCTGTGGTGTTAGTGTTAAAAATATGCTTAATATTGCTGCGGAAATTAGCTTATTGGCAGCAATTTTCGCTAAACTTCTTTCGTGGTAGGCGTCAACGCAAAGCGCGAGAATCTTTTGCCATTGGTCTGCAAGCGTATGCGCGGCAACAATGGCCTTTGGCCAGCGAAGAGTTACAACATGCTTTGTTAGATCCCCAATACGTGAATGAAAAACGCATGTTGGCCAGTTATGCCAGTTTTTATGCCGGCAATAGCGAGCATGCAAATGAATTAGCTGCGGCGTTAACGGCCGATGAAAGTAGCACGACCTTTGTGCAAGCTGATTTGATGCTACAACAAAATAAACCTGGGCAAGCATGTCGTTTATTGTCGGCACATCTTAATGCTGCGAAAACCGATCCCGCTTTAGGGCAATTGTATCTGCAAGCACTAAAACAAGCCGGCCAATGGCAAACGCTGCTGCAAACTATTCCGTTATCATTAACTCAGCAATGGTTTGGTAAAGCAGAATGGCCGTTGCAGCGTTATGCTGTTTATCCTGCGGCATTGAGCCAACTGAGTGCGCAGCAAGGTTTTAGCGAAGAGTCTGAAATTTGGCAAGCGTTACCGTCAAAAGAGCGTAAATCGGCGGCTGCGATGTTGGGCTTAGCATGGGCGCAAGCTCAGGCGGGGCAATGTGAGCGTGCTGAACAGCGTTTAGTTCAAGCACTCACCTTAGAAGACTTACCGGCAGCTTGGCCTTACTTAAAACAGATCCCGTTAAATAACTCAGTATTAAAGTTACGTAAAGAAGTGCAGCATTGGCTACGCTCTAGCCCCTCTAATGGCTATATTTACGCGGTACTTGCCTACTTAGCCGAGCAAGAAGGCGATCGTGAGCAAGCCAGTATGGCGTGGCAAAAAGTACGGCAATATAACCCCGAGCTGTGTCGGTAATTTTGCAAGGCTTGGCCGCGGTAACAAACCGCGATGCCAAGGTGTTAATTTTGGGGAGTATGCCGGGGGCTCAGTCGCTCGCCAGCCAGCAGTATTATGCCCACCCGCGTAACGCCTTTTGGCCCATTATGGCATCGTTATGCGGTTTCTCTGTCAATCTCGCTTATCACGAGCGCTTAGTCTTATTGCGACAACATGGTTTTGCGTTATGGGATGTGCTGGCGCATTGTCAACGTCAGGGCAGTTTAGACAGCGCCATTCGCCATGAGCAAGCCAACGACTTTAATCATTTCTTAGCCGAGCACGGTCAGTTAAAACTGATCGCTTTTAATGGTGCCAAAGCACAGCAAAGTTTTAACAAGCAGGTATTGCCAACGCTAGCCATCACACCCCCGCGATTGTTAACCCTTCCTTCAACTAGCCCGGCACATGCGGCGATGTCTTTTGATGCTAAATTGCAACAATGGCTGCACATTAAACAACGCTAGCTGTTATATGACGGCTAAGCATGAAAAATCGTGTTTTTCGCGCTTGAGAAATATGCAGCTGTAAAATGTCGACTGATGTTTTAATGTGGTGTTTGTTGTTGCGCTAAAGTGCTTTTGGTGTAGCATAAGTGTGTTTTTCAATATAGCAAGGATTAACAATGAAGCGCTTATGGATTTTGCTCCTGACATGGCTATGTAGCATGCCTCTTTCAGCTGATTGGAATACGGCAATGACGGCATACGACAAACAAGATTATGCGGTAGCTAAAACGGAATTTGAACGCTTGGTTCCTTTCGGCAACGAAGAGGCTATTTTTAATTTGGGCGCGATGTATCACCTCGGTGAAGGTGTACCGCAAGACAGTATTTTAGGTCTGGCGCATTTTATGTTGGCAGCAGAGCTAGGTAAGCCTAACATTTCCCATGTGGTCACGGGTTTACAGCAAAACCTAACCGCGTCGCAGTTAGCCCTAGTTGACACACAATTACAGCGTATCCGGCAACAAGTAAAAGTGCCAATGTTGACATCGATTGATGACAACGATAAAACTAAAGCGCCACAAGCGGTGAAGCGTGTTCAGGCAAAATACCCCGCGGCAGCGGCGGCAAAGGGGCAGTTTGGCTATGTGGCTATGCGCTTTTTGGTTGATGGCAAAGGTAATGTGCAAACCATTAATGTGGTGGACTCATTTCCTAACAACGTGTTTGATAGGGAGGCTATTAGAGCGGTAAGTCGTTGGAAATACGAAGCCAGTGGCAAAAGCCATATATTTAGCGCAGAGCTAAATTTTTTCCTCGAGGGTGGTGTCAATGTTGCAAAAGTTGATGATTTAATACAGCAGCATCAACTATGGCAAGGCGCGTTAATCGGCTCACCGCAACATCAATTTATGCTAGGCCATTTGTTACGTCTGGTTAATATACAAAACAGTAACTACATTTCTATCGACCGAGATATGCCGATTACGGCAGAGTTAGATTTATCTGTTTTTAAACCGATGAATAAATTGGAAGTCGATTTTAGTGGTTTTGTCGGTTATGCGGTGGTGCGAATAGCCGATGACGGCACTATTGTTGAGCAAATTTATGCCGATATTGACCCCAGTAGTCATGTGCAAAATTTGTTGGGGTTAAAGTTAAAAGGCAAGATAGATCACGACGTTTATCAAATCATGAAGTACAGTCATGTTTCAGCGCATCGTGCGCCCTGGGTTAGCGCTTCTTTTAAGATGCCGCAAAGTTATTCTGCACGTTTTTGGTGGGATAAAGCCGCGAAGAATGGCAGTAAAGAAGCGCAACGTATCATGGCCGCTTATGATAAGCGCTGGGAGCAGTATTTATTAGAGCAAGAAGATGCCGAGGCGATGGCCTGGGTAGGCAGCCGCTTACTGTTAGAAGGGCAGCGTGCGAAAGGTTTAGCCTTGTTAGATGCTGCTATCGCCAAGCAGTATCAACCGGCGAAAGAGTTAAAAAAGCAATTGCTATAAGCAACTCTAGTTATTATGAACAGCGGCGAAAAGCCGCTTTTTTTGAACTTCAATTAAGCGGGTTTGGATAGTTAGCCATTCATTAACTAGCGACAACAGTGCTATAAAATACTTAATGCAACTAAACGACGGTGAGCTTATCTAAACAGAACACTTTATCTTGAGGCCAGCAGTAACCTGGTTATGTGAGTGAACGTTGCTTAATGGTTAAACTAAAACAGCTATTTCGGGAATATGCAGCAGCCTTTGCTTGGGCATTATTGTTGCACAGCCTCGTGTTGGTTTTGTTATTACACACCACGCTACTAAAACCGGTTGCTTTGCCACAAGCCGAGCCGATCAGCACCTTTCTTTATCAACCAGCAATTAAATCGCCAGAGCCTGTTGCAGAAATGAAAGTAGAGCGTCCAGTAAAGGAACCTTTGGCTCATGCAGATAAGATCGCAGCAAAACAGGCTGCAGCTAGCCACATTAATCATTCCATCAAGCCGCTTCAAGTCAGTGCTACAATCGTTAGCAAAGCGCGGCAGGACGAGCCAGTGTTAGCCTCAAGAGACATTAACTCCTTGCCTATTACGCCAAGGTCCAGCTTAGCTGAGCGTAGTTTAAAGCAATTAGCGCAGCCTAATCAGCAAGCGTTAGCACAAGCCGCTGACGCGAGCTATCAACAATGGCAGCAACAGCAGCTGCAACCCAGGATAACGGTAGCCAAACAACATCAGCAAGCCAGTGCCAATCCAGAAAAAGCCGTGTTATTTACTTATAATGATGGCCAGCAATTGGTGAAGCTCGGTGACAACTGTTTAATCGTCGATCCACAACTCAGTGGCTTTGAACAAATGATGCAAGCTAAGGGCGCACCTTGCAAAGAGAGTGATGATGCGCTGTTGTTTCGTCAAACCATGGCCAAGTGGTTAAGCCGTTAATCACGCTGAACCTTATAAGCACAAAACGATATTAACTTGGGGCGCTATAGCGAGTATCAGCCACAATCATTGCTTATCATCATCGACTAAAGCTAATTTCGAGTTAGTGGCTTGCCTGAGATCATTGCGGGATAATTGATAAGGGCAAGCCAGCTGACAATTTACTCTGCTAAATGCTGCTCTAGACGCTGGCGCAGATCACCCTCAATGGCTACCGCTTTACCGGTTTTTTGATCCAGGCAAACGAATGTCACTTGAGCATCTGCCGCAATAGCGTCGGAACCGGCTATCCGAACTTCCTGAGTGACCACCGCGCTCTTGCCTCCCACTTTACTAAAACGTGTATACACTTCTAGGGTTTGGCCCATGGTCGCTGCCACGCGGTAGTTAATATTGATATTGACAATTACCCAGGCCAAATTGTGTTGGCTAAACCACTGAATATCCCCGCTGTCTTCTAAATACCCCCAACGGGCTTCTTCTAAAAACTCTAAATAGCGGGCGTTGTTTACATGTTGATAAATATCTAAATGATAGCCCCGAACTTTAATCACTGTTTTATGTTGCATCTATAGCACCTATTTTTAGTGTATTTGCTCTGATTTTGGCATAGTTCGTACACCGCTGCCAGTGACCATTATGTTTTAATAGTTGACGCTTAACACGCCTTTGTTAATATGCTGATAACTGCTTCATAAATAAAACGCTTATATGTTAAGGATGAATCGATGCGATTAATTTTAGTACTAGGATTATTGCTACTCAGCTTTGGAGTGCGGGCTGATTGGCTGAGCGCTTTGCAAGCATATGAAAATAAACAATACGCTGTGGCAAAAACAGGTTTCACTAATTTATTACCCTTAGGTAATGCCAATGCCGCTTTTAACCTTGGTGTGATGGCATATTATGGTGAAGGTCAGGAAGTTGATCTCGAACAGGCCTTAACTTATTTTTTACTTGCAGAACAATTACAGCATGAACAAGCTGGAGACATTGTTAAGCGTATTTATGAAGAAGCAAGCACAGCACAGCGAGCTGGTGCAGAAGAAGCTGCAGCTAAAGCATTAGCGGGAGTATTTATCAAAAAAAATGCTCAGCGCTATCAGTTAAGTAAAGAGCAACCGCCAGCTGAAATATCCACACCGATGCCCGACATTCCCAATGATGTCACCAGAAAGTATCCATTTGGTTATGTCGTTGTACAGTTTTTAGTGGATGGTGAGGGGCGGGTAAAAGTTGCCGATGCCGTAGACGGCTTCCCAGAAGGGGCTTTTGATCCTTATGTTTTCCGCACTATGGGGCGTTGGCAATATGAAGCAACCGGTAAAGCCCATTTGATGTCGGTACGTCTGAGTTTTTGGGCCACAGGTTCAATGAATGCGCGTTCTGCTAATCAGATTATCAAGGGGCAAAATTTATGGTCTTATGCGCAACTGGGCTCGAGTAAGCATCAAGAAATGCTAGGCAGCGTATTAAATTTAGTTTCGATGGTGTCAGGTGCTGAAGTGTATATCGACGAAGATTTGCCCGCACCAGCCAATGAACCCGATGTGTCGGCATGGTTTGAAAGCAGAAAATTTGATATCAACATCCCGGGTTTGGCCGGATCAGTCAGCGTAGCAACTAACGAAAAAGGTGAAATTGTTCGATTGTTGGATGCCAGTGAGTTAACTCATCCCGCGGCAGAAACACTGCAGGGAATGCGGATCCGTGGTGCTAATAGTGGCTTTTTCCGGTTAAGTAATAGTTTATCGCAAGATCGTTCGTTTAGCCGTGTTAGTAAGAAAAACAGCATTTTGGTTGAACAATATCATGCCGTTCATCAAGAGTTGACAGCGGGTTACTGGTGGAAAACCGCGGCTGCAAATGGTGATCGCCGAGCACAGCGTATTTTAGGTGCGCAACGCGAAGATTGGCAGTTCTATCTTATTCAACAGCAAGATCCGCTCGCGACGGCCTGGCATGGTGCACGTTTATGGTTAGATGGCGAAGCCGCAGAGGGTAAAGCGCTATTAGAGCAAGCGCAAGCCGCAGGTTACAAGCCAGCGAGCGAGTTATTACAAGCTTTAAGTTTGTAGTGCGCTTAGCTATTCAAACCGCGCTAATTGAGAAATAGTGAAAACTAAGGAAGATAGAATGCGTTTTATAACACTCGTATTGCTGATGCTGACAACCTTCGCCGTGCAAGCGGATTTGCTGGTGTCTTTACAAGCCTACGAAAATAAAAAATATAGCGAAGCAAAAGCGGGCTTTATTACGCTATTACCACTAGGTAATCCCGATGCAGCCTTTAATCTAGGCGTGATGGCTTATTATGGTGAAGGACAAGAGATTAATCGGGTAGAAGCATTAAGCTATTTTTTACTTGCAGAAAAATTACAGCATCCAGATGCCAGCACTATCGTGCAACGCGTGTATGCCGAAGCAAGCAGCGATGAGCGTTTGCAAGCCGACGCTGCGGCAGCTAAAGCTTTTGCTGCGGTCATTATTAAACAGGATGCGCAACCTTACCAGCTTAGTAAAGAGCAGCCTCCGGCCGCCATTAATACACCGATGCCGATAATCCCGGAAGAAGTCACCAGAAAGAATCCGTTTGGTTTTATCGTATTACAGTATTTAGTAGATGGTACGGGAAGGGTGCAGGTTGTTGATGTATTGGATAGTTTTCCGGTTGGTGCTTATGATTTTCACGCTATGCGCGAGCTGCGCCGCTGGGAATATGCAGCGACCGGTCGTCCGCATTTAATGTCGGTGCAGTTAAATTTTTGGATAGCCGGCGTGATGGATGCTGGCAGCGCGAATAGGATTGTTAATCAAAATAACCTCTGGACTTATGCACAAGCGGGCTCTGCTCGGCATCAAGAAACGTTGGGTAGCGCGCTAAATGTGATTTCTATGGTATCCGGTGCTTTAGTTTATGTAGATAAAGATTTGTCGGAGCCTGGTGATAAGCTGGATTTAACAACTTGGTTTGACAGTAGAAAACTGAAAATTAATATTGAGGCATTTGATGGCGAAGTAACAGTGCAAACCAATGCAAAAGGCGAAATCGAGCGTGTGTTGCAAAGCGATGAACTTATTGCACCCGAGGCAGAGACGTTGCTGGGCATGCGCATTCGTGGCGGCAAAGAAGGCATTTTTCGACTCAGTAACAGCACTAAACAAGAACGCACTTTTAGTCGCTTGGTGAATCGCCCGACTATTTTGATACAGCAATATGTGCCAGTGCATGAGCAGTTAACGGCAGAGTATTGGTGGCGTACAGCCGCGACAAATGGCGATCGTCGCGCACAGCGTATATTAGGCGCGAAGCGCGAAGATTGGCAGTTCTATCTGATCCAACAGCAAGACCCGTTGGCGGCGGCCTGGCATGGTGCACGTTTATGGTTAGATGGAGAGAAGACCGAAGCTAAAGCCCTGCTAGAGCAAGCGCAAGCCGCAGGTTACAAGCCTGCGACTGAACTATTACAAATATTAAGTTTATAGTTAGATATAAGCAAACGCATCAGCAAACATGTGCTCGCGATGGCCGCCTTGCGCGATAAAAGCCTCGCGAGCCACCCCTGCCATTGCAAAGGGGCCAGCCATATAAATGTCGTAGGCTTCAAGAGACACAATATCTTGCAACACGGCTTCATGCACTAAGCCGCGGCGACCTTGCCAATGTGCGCTAGGCTCTTGCACCACCGGGATCACTTGATATTTACGATTGCTGGCTGCCCAACTCGCCAATTCGGTCTGGTAATACAAGGCGTCTTCGCTTTTCACACCCCAGTACAATAATACCGGGATGTCTTTTTTCGCAGCCGCGATTGCCAAGGCAATACTGTGTACATAAGAGAACCCGGTGCCACCGGCTAATAACACGATGGGGCGATCACTGTTCGCTTGCCAAGCGGCATGACCCAGACCGACTTCAACTTGAACCGGCTCACCGGCAGCAAATTGTTGCTGTAGATGAGTTAACGCTGCGCCAGACCAGTTATCTCCCGCTGCCGCGCCAATGTGCAATTCCAACAACGGCTGTTCTGGGGTGCTGGCGATAGAGAAAGGTCTTTTATCTGTTGCGGTCAGACACAGTTGTAAGTATTGACCGGCAATAAAGTTAACGGGCGCAGCTGGCGCGAGTACAACTTTACTGACAACGTGAGTAAGAGCTTCAATGGCAACAACCTGACAAGCAATAGCGTTCATAAACATCTCATGTTAAGCGGGGTTAACCGCGTATAAAAGGGTGGTGTAGTTGCAGATCGGACTGGGCATAAGCCACGCAACAGTAAACAAATCGCTGCTGACGGTCAACGTCCGTTAATGGGCTTGGCTCGATATAGCTCACGTTACCGTCACGTAGTTTACACACGCAACTGGTGCATACGCCCTGCTGGCATCGATAAGGAAAATCAATACCCTGGCGCAGCGCGGCCTGCAGAATAGTTTCTTCAGGCAGCACTTCGAAACTTAACTGCGCTGGCAGTACCGTGACCTTATGGCTCATGGTTTGGCCGCGGGTAAAGTGATGCCCAGGCTTGGCCATAAACTATCAACCCGCTGCTTAATTTCGTCAGACATCACAATTGGCTCGCCCCATTCACGAGTGGTTTCACCTGGCCATTTATTGGTGGCGTCCATACCCATTTTTGACCCTAATCCCGATACAGGTGAAGCAAAATCAAGATAGTCGATCGGCGTGTTTTCAATCAGCGTGGTATCGCGCGCGGGGTCCATACGGGTGGTAATGGCCCAAATCACATCTTGCCAATCGCGGGCATTGATATCGTCATCGCAGACAATCACAAATTTAGTATACATAAACTGGCGTAAGAACGACCACACACCCATCATTACGCGTTTGGCATGGCCAGGATACTGTTTTTTCATCGTGACAACGGCTAAACGGTACGAACACCCTTCAGGGGGTAAGTAAAAGTCGGTAATTTCCGGAAATTGTTTTTGCAAAATGGGCACGAACACTTCGTTCAGTGCGACGCCCAAGATAGCCGGTTCATCTGGTGGACGGCCGGTGTAAGTACTGTGATAAATCGGATCTTTACGGTGTGTAATATGCGTTACAGTAAATACTGGGAAGTTATCGACTTCATTGTAATAACCCGTGTGATCCCCGTAAGGCCCTTCGGGCGCCATTTCACCCGCTTCAATGTAGCCTTCAAGCACAAATTCAGCGCTGGCCGGCACCTGCAAGTCGTTACTAACGCATTTAACCACTTCGGTGTTATCACCACGTAATAATCCGGCAAAACCATATTCAGACAGCGTATCAGGTACAGGCGTAACGGCACCTAAAATGGTGGCCGGATCGGCGCCCAGTGCTACCGACACCGGGAAGGGTTTACCCGGGTGAGCTTTTTGCCATTCAAAGAAATCTAAAGCGCCGCCACGATGCGATAACCAGCGCATAATCAGCTTGTTTTTGCCCAGCACTTGTTGACGATAAATACCCAAGTTTTGGCGGTCTTTATGCGGTCCTTTGGTTACGGTAAGACCCCAGGTAATCAGGGGGGCGGCATCGCCCGGCCAGCAAGTCATAACGGGCAACTGGGTCAAATCGACCTCATCACCACTAAGTACGACTTGTTGGCAAACGGCTTTTTTCACCTGTTTGACCGACATATTTAGAACTTGTTTGAAAATAGGCAATTTACTAAAGGCATCTTTCAGCCCTTTTGGTGGCTCGGGTTCTTTTAAAAAAGCCAACAATTTACCGACTTCACGTAAGGCCGCCACATCTTCTTGGCCCATACCCAAAGCCACTCGCTGAGGTGTACCAAATAGGTTGGCTAATACTGGGATCGAATACCCTTTTGGGTTTTCAAACAATAACGCTGGGCCACCGCCACGCAGAGTACGGTCGGCAATTTCAGTCATTTCCAATACCGGATCGACAGGCTGTTTGATGCGAATTAATTCACCACGTTGTTCTAACTGCGCGATAAAATCACGTAAATCTTTATATTTCATTGGTTGCCTTCATCAGTGACAGCGTAAGACGGTGCCTCATCTTGCGACTATTATACATTTCTACTGGACGACTGCCAGTTTTAGCCTGCTATGCGGCTGGCATCGCTGCTGACGCGACTTATACTGTTGTTAACACATTTCGACGGGTTATACGATGCAAGAGCAAGAAGGGGTTATAAAATTTCAATTGTTTTATCAAGCTGCGCCATTACCTGCCAACATAGATATTACCGAGTTAAATGCGTGGCGTACGCTTTGTGTACAAACGGGCATGTTAGGGCAGCATCCTGAGCGCTATGATAATTATGGTTTTGGGAATATTAGTCAGCGGGTCGCAGGTGGTGTACACTTTATCATCAGTGGCACGCAAACGGGTGGTAAACTGCAGTTAAGCGCAGCAGATTACGCGCTGGTCACCGCTTGTCAACCGGAATTAAACCGAATTAGCGCACAGGGCGTAACTAAACCCTCTTCTGAAGCGATGACACATGGCCAGCTTTATCAGTTACTGCCACAGGTTAATTTTATTATTCATGCGCATTGCCCGGCGATTTGGCAGCATGCAGATGCACTAGCGTTAGCGCAAACGGCTGCGCAAGTGCCTTACGGTACGGTGGCGATGGCGGAGGAAGTATCCCGCTTGTTTCAACAAAGTGAGGCCGCGGCACAAGGTATCTTCACTATGGCAGGGCATGAAGATGGTGTGGTGACCTTTGGCAAGAATGCTGAAACCAGCTTTCAAATTCTAATGCGTTATTATGCGGCTGCGCTGGCGCTTGGTGCGACACCAAATCGGTGATTGTCTTTGATAAATTATCAAAAAGCAGTCACAATCCAATAATGTTATTTTGTCTCATTTTTACTCCCAATAGAGAGCGCATTTTATGCAGTTTCCCGATTCAGTTAAACAACAGAGCTGCCAAGATTGTTTAAGTGGTCAAGATTTGGGTTTTGAGATCCGTATGGCATTTCAACCGATTATCGATTGGCACACGCAGCAGATTGTTGCTTACGAAGCGCTGGTACGCGGGCCAAACGGTGAAGGTGCAGGTTGGGTTTTCTCTCGGATAAACGATAGCAATAAATATTACTTTGATCAGGCTTGTCGGGTAAAAGCCATTGAAACCGCTGCGCGTCTAAAATGCAGTACCTATTTGAATATTAACTTTTTGCCGAACGCGGTGTATAACCCAGAAACCTGTATTAAAGCCACCATTGAAGCAGCCGATCTCTATGGCTTTGATTTAACCAAGCTAATTTTTGAAGTGACTGAAGGTGAGCAGATCCCAGATAAAGCGCATTTGAATCGCATTTTTCGCAGTTATGCTAAACGTGGCTTTCAAACTGCGATTGATGATTACGGCTCGGGTTTTGCAACATTAGATTGGCTAATTGAGTTAAGACCTCACTTATTAAAGCTAGATATGGAACTGATCCGGAATATTCACCTTAACTGCGCAAAACAATTTATTGTGGCCAAAACAATCGAGCAATGCGAGTTGCAAGGTACCAAGGTGTTAGCTGAAGGCATTGAAACAAAAGAAGAATTAGATTACTTAGTGGGTATTGGTGTGCGCTTGTTTCAAGGATATTATTTTGCCAAGCCGGCTTTAGAAGCGTTGACACCGCTAGAAGGCTTAACAGGGATGAAAGCGTTAAATTAAACGTATAACCCAAAACAAAATAAACAAGGCGCCTTAAGGCGCCTTGTTTATTTTGGTGGTAACTTAGAAGTTATAAGATACCCGGCCATACACTAAGCGGCCTGAACGTCCGAACGGTGAATAGTTCGAGAACGAGGTAGCACCTGTGGTATTTAAGTTAATGGGGTTAGCATCTGGATATTCATCAAAGATGTTATCAGCACCCACTGCCACGGTCCAACTATCGTTAAAGTCATAGCGGCCTTCCAAATCCATCAAGACTTTCGGACTTAATGTCAGATCAGTGGCTGCAGTAGTGCCCGGTGATAATACCTCACCGTAACGAGTTGCTTTAAAGGTCGCGCTGAAGTTGTCATAACTCCAGTTTACCGTGGCACCAAATTTATCTTTGGGTGCGCCTTTTTCAAACGTCAGTACATTAACACGACCAAATAATGTTGGCGCTGGATCAAGTGCTGACAACTCTGCGGTTGCTGGTACTGCGGTGACTTTCGTTTCGTTAATATTACCGACCACCGTAAAGCTGAACAAACCAAAATCTTCAGTTGGTGTTGACCAGTTAATAACAACATCCACACCTTGTGTTTCGGTATCTACACCATTGATAAAGAAACGACCACCACCGATACCGATAAAGCCTTGCGAGCTTAAATAATCGCGCACGTTTGTTTGAGTTAAGTTTTCTGATAACACGATACGATCATCGATATCAATGCGATAACCATCTACCGTGATAGAAACACCGCCCACGTTAAATACGGCACCTAATGAGTAGTTTACTGACTCTTCAGCATCTAACGGTTTGGCACCTAACGCTTGCGCAACCGGGTTGCTTACCGGGAAAGTCGTGATATCAAAGGGTACACCGTTGATAAAGTTAGTTGAGGTAGCAGTAAAGTTTTGTTGCTGTAGCGATGGGGCACGGAAACCGTTTTGTAATGAACCACGAATACCAAAGTCATCGGTAAAATCGTAGCGTAACGCAGCTTTACCGGTAACATTACTGCCAAAATCAGAATAATCTTCAGCGCGCAGCGCCACTGAGCCCAGCATGTTATCCGTGATATTTGCTTCTAAATCGACATAAGCACCAACAGCACGACGTGTTTCACGCACTTCGTTAGACGGGCGGAAGCCGGGGAACACCTGCGCGCCAGAAGCCGTTGGGTTACCATTGGATAATAGTTCGCCGCCATTGCGCCATGAATCAGGTTCACCGGCGAAAATACCGTAACGTTCACGGCGTAATTCAATCCCGGTAGCAATGTTTAACGGCGAGGCTAGCGAGTCAACATTAATCGATCGTACACCGGATAAGTTAAACACGGTTTGGCCATAACGGAAGCCACCAGCATCAAACTCGGTTTTGCTGGTTGGGCCGATTGAGCGGTTTAAGGTGTTTTCAATAGTGAAGGCCATACGGTTCTGACCCCAAACTAAAGACGTATCAACGGTCCACTCGCCGACATCAAATTCATAACCTACCGCAGCACTGGCATCCGTTACATCGGGTGCAATAATTGGTAAGAAACCGTCTGGGTAGATCGCCAGAATATTGCGGGAATCGTTGGCTGGGCGATAGAAACCGCCTGAACGCGCTTCACGATCTTGGTAGCTTAACCAAGCATAAATTTTACCGTTATCTAAGGTTTTACCGGCATTTGCAAACAAGGTAAATTGCGATAATTCAGGCTCACCATACCAAGCACTGAAGCGGTTGAAGTAGGTTTCACGCGTATCATATTGGCCATTGACCAAAGGATACTGTTGACGATAATCCCAGCCGCCACGCTCTGTGCGCTCGGCGTCTTTGTATTCTGCAGATACGGTGAGGAAAGCATCTTTGCCAAGTTCAAAACCACGCCAGCCGCTCAAGGTTAGCGTTTCACCGTCAGTACGACTTCGCTCAAGATTAGCTGGTGCACTCCAAGTGGCGCCTGTTGGGGTCGGTGTTGTTGGCGTGGTATAGCTGGTTTCACGCCAGCCATAAGACGAGGTAAAGTTACCGCCTTCACTCGCTTCGCGTAAACGAATGTTTAATACCCCGGCAATGGCATCTGAGCCATATTGGGCTGAAGCACCATCACGTAATACTTCAACTGCGTTAATCGCTGCGGTAGGAATGGTATTTAAATCAACAGCAGAAGAGCCACGGCCCACAGTACCGTTTACGTTAACCAAAGCAGCGGAATGGCGGCGCTTTGAGTTAACTAGCACCAGAGACTGATCTGGCCCTAAACCACGTAAAGTAGCTGGGCGCACGGTATCAGTACCATCGCTTAAGCCTGGACGCGGAAAGTTAAAAGACGGTAGCGCGGTTGATAGTACTTGATTCAGTTCGGTTGAACCTGCTCGAGTTAAATTTTCTGCGCTGATAATATCGATTGGCACGGCAGTATCAGACACCGAACGACCGGCAACCCGAGTACCCGTAACAATAATCTGCTCAATTTTTTCTGCTTTTTCATCGTTTTCGCTGGTATTGCTTTGTTGCGCTATTGTTAGCGGTGTAAACAACGCTAAGGTAATAGCTAACGCAATAGGATGCGGTTTTATTTGATGCATGAGAGTTATCCCTTTGTTATTTGTATTGAATCTAGTTGCTGAACTTGCTGGTGTCAAACGTGTAACAGAATTAAACATTGCTTGCAGCGGCAAAATAATGACATAGTATAAAGCAGACTTCTAGAAGTCTTTTCGCCTTTGGACAACGTTGGAGCAACATATGAAAAAGAATACCCAGTTAATTCATGCAGGTCGTGGCAAAAAGTGGACTGGCAGTGCGGTTAATCCGCCTATCGTACGTGCTTCAACGATTGTGTTTGAGACCATGGAAGAGCTTAAAAACGCCAGTAAAAATAAAGGTAACGCTGTGCCGTATTATGGTCGGCGTGGCACGGCTACACATTTTGCATTTCAAGAAGCCATGTGTGAGTTAGAAGGTGGGGCCGGTTGTGCTTTATATCCTTGCGGTGCCGCAGCAATCAGTGGCGCTTTATTGGCGTTTTTAAAAGCAGGCGATCACTTGTTGATGGTTGATACCGCGTATGAGCCAACACGAGGGTTATGTGAAAAAGTGCTCGCCGGTTTAGGAATTGAAACCAGCTATTACGATCCCTTGTTGGGTGCCGAGATTAAGACCTTAATTCGTCCGAACACGAAGGTAATCTTTTTAGAATCACCAGGTTCGTTGACCATGGAAGTGCAAGACATACCGGCAATTTGTCAGGTTGCAAAGGCGCATAATATTATCACTATGCTAGATAACACTTGGGCTTCGCCGATCTTATGTCGACCGTTTGAGCTTGGTGTGGATATTTCTATTCAAGCTGCCACCAAATATATCATTGGTCATTCAGATGTGATGTTAGGCACAGCGAGCGCGAATGAACAGCATTGGCCGCAACTACGTGAGCAGAGTTATTTGTTAGGTTATTGCGCTTCGCCAGATGATGTATATCAAGCTAGCCGTGGTTTGCGTACGTTGGGCGTGCGTTTAAAGCAACACGAAAAAAATGCTTTAGAAGTGGCAGAGTGGTTAGCACAGCGTCCAGAAGTTGAAACAGTGCGGCATCCTGCTTTTCCTGAGCATCCAGGGCATCCGTTTTTTCAGCGCGACTTTAACGGTAGCAATGGTTTGTTTTCTTTTGTATTGAAACAGGGCAGTGCTGCGCAGGTGCAAGCCTTTATTGAAGGTATGCAGCATTTTAAAATGGGTTTCTCATGGGGTGGCTATGAGAGCTTGATTACTGCGGTGCCTAATGTACAAGCGCTTCGTTCGGTGACTCATTGGCCCTATGCTGGGCCTTTATTGCGCTTACATATTGGTTTGGAAGATCCAGAAGATTTATTGGCTGATCTGGAACAGGCATTTGCGCGCATGGCGTTGGCTTAAACTTACCCCGCAAAACCCTACGTTGGTGCGCTTGGTGTTTAAGGAGCATGGCAAACGTTTAAAGGCAGCGTTAGTTTAACGGCAACGCAAGTCGCACGTTATATTATTGCTGCCTGATATCAATGCCCCAATCACGATCAGCCACACCTGACCATTACAACCAGTATTGGGGGAAAGTAGCAATGACGGTAAGCAGCGTGTTTTGTTTTAGCTGATAAAAACGGCCGACCAAGCGCTGTATGAAGCCAAAAGCCATGGTCGCAATCGCACCGAACTGTTTTGCACAAAAGCAGAATAAGCTGTTTGATTATGCCGTGCTGCCCGCAAGGAGTTATCTTAGCTATTGCAACGCTATAACGTTCGCAATGCATTGACCTGTTCTATGGTTCTTCTACAATAGCGCCTTGATCTTTATGGAGGCTGTTATGACAGAAGTTACCCGCTCAGCAGGCATCAGCATGCAGCAACAGGTTGCGACCTGGTTAAATAAAAATCTGGTGCAACGCACCTTATTGGCATTGATCTTAATTAATGCGGCAATTTTAGGTTTAGAAACATCCAGTGCAGTGATGGCCGCATTTGGCCCACCATTAATGCTGCTCGACAAGTGTATTCTTGCCGTCTTTGTCATCGAAATTGCGCTGCGCATTTACGCTCATCGTTTGGCGTTTTTTAAAGATGCCTGGAGTTTATTTGATTTTTCCGTAGTGGCCATTGCCTTAGTGCCAGCCAGCGGGCCTTTTGCGGTATTACGCGCCCTTCGCGTATTACGGGTACTGCGTGTACTAACCTTTGTACCGTCGATGAAGAAAATTGTTGGCGCTTTAGTGCAATCGTTAAACGGTATGCTGTCGATTGCGATGGTGCTGGGCTTGGTGTACTACGTGTCTGCTGTCATGGCAACGAAGCTTTTTGGTGAAGCTTTCCCAGAGTGGTTCGGCAGCCTTGGTGCCACCTTATATACGTTATTTCAGGTGATGACGCTAGAAAGCTGGTCGATGGGGATCTCGCGGCCGGTGATGGAGCAGTTCCCCTATGCTTGGGCGTTCTTTGTGCCTTTTATTCTGATCGCCACTTTTACTATGTTGAACTTGTTTATTGCCGTGATCGTCAATGCCGTACAAAGCATGCATGATGAAGAGCACAAAGACGAAATCGATGCCAAACAGCAATTACAACAGGATCTCGTGGCGCAAATGCAGCAGTTGCAGGCAGAGTTAGCGGCGTTACGCGCGCAACTGCCGCCTGCAGCTAAATCGGATCAAGGTTGATGCATAAAGGTTTCGAGTTCTTGGCCAGTCAGCTTGCTAATACTGCTAAACATAAACCACATTGCAAAAAATAATACCAACATACTGGGCAAAACGATAACGGGGTAACTCAGCCACGTCATCGTGCCCAGCTCTTCATTAAAGGCGGTGCTGCCAGGAGGGCTAACCAAGATCACCTTGGCCAAAATATAATTAAGTACCGACGATAAAAAGAACGAGCTCGCCACCAAATAACCGGCTATTGCCATTTTCTTTTCAAATTGTGCGCGTTGTTGTTGTGCATCCAAGGCTGCATAAAGCTTATCGTTATCCAACAACTCGCCATTCAATAAAAACTTTTTCACCAACGGATAGGGTGTGTATTGGCTAATCAAAACCGCTAAGCCTAAAGCGCCGGGGATCGCGGCTTCTTTAATGGCGATATAAGCGGCATCAAGTTGCAGAAGAGCAATGCCGCCCGTTAATAACACACTGATAACACCGAGCACCGAAAAGAAATTAACCTTACCGGCTTGGCGTAAATCCCAAATACCAAAACCAATAGGAAAAGCCAGTGCAACCACAATACCCCAGACGGGGCCAAGGTATTCTTCACCGCTGAATTTACTCAGGATAATCGCAGGGATCACCACGTTTAGCAGTAGGTTACTGATGAGACCTGTCGATTTTTTTGCTGGGGTAGGACGTGTTTCCGAAGTCATAAGATACCGTATTAAAAGTCGTAAAATACCGTTAAGCGCAGTATAGCAAGAACCCAAGTTATCGCCTATGCACAGTTGTTGCCCAGTTGGTAATCAATCATAGTTGAGTACCAACGCAGAACAGGCTAGGGTGTATTAATTCTAAACGCAGTGGAGCACTGAAATGGATCAATACGCCGCCCTTAGGGCGAATGTCGGGTTATTAGGTACGGAGTTGGGTGAGACCTTACGCCAGCATCTTGGTGATGCGGTATTGGCACGAGTGGAAGAGATCCGCCAGCTGTCGAAAGAAGCGCGCCAAGGCAATAGCCAGCAAGCCGAGCAGCTACGCCAAGTACTCACGGCACTCAGTGATGATGAATTACTGCCAGTCGCTCGGGCTTTCGCGCAGTTTTTAAATTTAGCTAACCTCGCCGAGCAACATTTTAGTATTAGCGCTGCAGGGCGCAGCAGCATTGAAAAGCCGGAACCGTTAACGGAGTTGTTTCAGCGCTTAAAAGACACGGCCATCGCCAAGGGCGACATTCAACAAGCGGTACGTGAGTTATCCATTGAACTGGTATTAACGGCGCATCCTACCGAAGTGGCGCGGCGTACTCTGATTCATAAATTGACCGAAATTGCCGCCTGCCTAGCGCAATTAGAGCATCCGCAAACCGACTGGCAACAACAGCAGTTACAACTGCGTTTAACCGAGTTAATTAGCCAAGCTTGGCATACTAATGAAATTCGTGAGCAGCGGCCAACCCCAGTTGATGAAGCGAAATCGGGCTTTGCAATCATTGAAAGTTCGTTGTGGCAAGCCATTCCTGACTTTTTACGTGAACTCGATGCCGATTTACGTCGTGATCTTGGCACCGGCTTACCGCTTGATGCCGCACCCGTGCGTTTTTCTTCTTGGATGGGCGGCGATCGCGATGGTAATCCTTTTGTTACCTCCAAAGTAACCCGTCAGGTGTTGTTACTCAGTCGCTGGAAAGCGGCAGATTTGTTTATTCGAGACTTAGATTTACTGTCTACCGAGTTATCGATGAATACGGGCTCTGCGGCGCTACTCGACGCCAGTGAGCAGGCTTCTGAACCCTATCGTGCGGTACTTAACAAGTTACGCCAACAACTAATCACTACCCGAGATTGGCTAACCGAAGCGTTAAAGCATGATCGCTTACAGCGCCCGGCAGATTTAATTTGGCATAATCAGCAGTTGCTTGAACCCTTATTACTGTGCTTTGAATCATTACAGCAAAGTGGCATGCAATTAATTGCCCAAGGCCGCTTAACCGATACGCTGCGCCGCGCCTATGCTTTTGGCTTAACGTTACTGAAATTAGATATTCGCCAAGATGCCGCGCGTCATGCTGATGTTTTTGCTGAACTCACCCGTTACTTAGGCTTAGGTGATTATAGCGCTTGGACTGAAAAGGATCGGCAAGCATTTTTATTGCGAGAACTGGCAAATAAACGACCGTTATTTCCGAAAAACTGGCAACCCTCCGCCGACGTTCAAGAAGTGCTGGATACCTGCGATATCGTGGCGCGCCATGGTAACGAAGCACTGAGTACTTATGTCATTTCGATGGCGGGCAAGCCTTCTGATGTGCTAGCAGTACAATTACTGCTGCAAGAAGCGGGTAGTAGCTTTGCTATGCCAGTCGCACCGCTGTTTGAAACCTTAAGTGATTTACAAAACGCGCCCGATTGTATGCGGCAATTGCTCATTATTGATTGGTATCGCGGCTATATTAATGGTCGTCAAGAGGTAATGATCGGTTACTCCGACTCGGCTAAAGATGCCGGTGTGTTCGCGGCCGCTTGGGCACAATACAGTGCGCAAGAAGCACTCGTGAAGCTGAGTAAAGATTATGGCGTGAAGCTGACGCTGTTTCACGGTCGTGGCGGTACTATCGGCCGTGGCGGCGGCCCAGCTCATGCGGCGATTTTATCGCAGCCGCCGGGTTCGTTAGCTGGGGGATTGCGTGTAACCGAGCAAGGCGAGATGATCCGCTTTAAGTTTGGTTTGCCTGAGCTAGCCATCCGTAGTTTGGCCCTGTATGCCAGCGCGGTATTAGAAGGCATGTTGTTACCACCGCCGGTACCAAAAGAAAGCTGGCGCAGCCTGATGAGTAAGCTAGCCGATGATTCTTGCAACGCCTATCGGGCCGTCGTGCGACATAATAAAGATTTTGTGCCGTATTTCCGTGCCGCTACGCCAGAGCAAGAGCTAGGTAAGTTGCCATTAGGTAGCCGACCCGCTAAACGTAACCCGACCGGTGGCGTTGAAAGCTTACGAGCGATCCCGTGGATTTTTGCGTGGTCACAAAATCGTTTAATGCTGCCAGCATGGCTCGGAGCCGGCAATGCCTTAGCCTTGGCAGTTGAGACCGGACAAACCGATTTACTGGATGAAATGCAACAAGAATGGCCATTTTTTGCAACGCGGTTGTCGATGCTGGAAATGGTGTTTTTAAAAGCCGATCCAGAAATTTCGGCCTATTACGATCAGGTGCTAGTGCCCAAAGCGCTGCAACACCTTGGTGTTGAGTTGCGGCAGCAATTGGCGGCGGATCGCGAGTTACTGTTAAAGTTGATCCACAGTGATACGTTGATGGCCAAAGAAGGTTGGATCCGTGAGTCGATAATGCTGCGTAATACCTATGTCGATCCGCTGCATATTTTACAAGTGGAGCTGCTAAAACGCTCTCGGCACGATCCGGAGAAAATCAGTGCGCAAAGTAATCGGGCGCTGATGGTCACTATCGCCGGTATCGCGGCAGGGATGCGTAACTCGGGTTAAGCAAAATAGGCGGATAAAGACCGGCCAATTTGTGTGATACCACTGCGTTTAGGGTTTCGCACAACGCGGTTTGCTCATATCAATAGGCCATGAATTATCCATGTGGCTTGATGATGAACTTCAGCAATGAGGTTCATCTTTTCAAGCCAGCAAAGTGGTTCACATGCTTTCTCTATGGATGAGTTCTGCTATCTATGGCCTTCAACGGTTTATTGAGAGCAAATCGGCTATTTTTTCGGGCAAGTGTTCGTTTTTGTGCCGGTTTTTCATCAGCGTTATGCCAGCCTTTCTGTAACCTGTGTTGGCTGAACCTTTTAGCTGGCTTGCCAAGAGCAAGCCTGATCGGTCAAAAGCTGCGCTTTTGCCAGCAAAGCTTTGTCATGATCTGATACCCGAGTATAAAACTTCAACATTTTATGAATATTCCAATAGTGCTCAATGCCACAACTAATCTCTTGCTGCAAAGCCTGTTGTATTTCTGCGCTTGGGTTGAGCTCTTTTATTTTTGCATGAAGAATTAAAGCATTAGCGAGTTTTTCAACGCTCATCGATTTGGCACCCTGTTCCCAAGAAATAATCATGGTTGCCAAAGATGAACAAACACATAAAAACAGAATGACGACGAATGTTTTTAGATTCAGCATTTAATTTCCCTCTTAATGTTTATCCGTGAAGTTTTAACTGAGGTATCAGTTGAATATTGACTATGCTTTAACTGGGTGTCGCAATATCACTAGACTCACTGTCCAGCATGTTTTTAACATACTCCATGTTCGCTTATTTCAAAATAAGCTGGCAAGATGTTAGCATGATGTGTTTTTTTTAAAAGTAAATTGTTTCTTGTAATGCTTTTAGCTTAGATTGTTGATTTTAAAACATTGCAGATTGTTGCCAGCGCGTTTTGCCGAACACTAATGTTCATACAACTCTAAAGGTAAGCCATCGGGATCTGGAAAAAAGGTAAAGCGTTTGCCGGTAAACTCATCGACACGAATGGCTTCGACTTCAACAGCGTTGCTTTGTAAATAACTGACCCAATGGTCGAGGTCGGTGACGGCAAACGCCAGATGGCGTAAGCCTTGTGCTTCCGGTTGGCTGGGTCTGGCGGGGGCCGCTGGAAAGCTAAATAACTCTAATTGGCTGCCATCTGGCAGCTGTAAATCCAGTTTCCAAGAGCTGCGCGCAGCCCGATAATTTTCGGCCAATATTGTTAAACCCAATATTTCCGTATAAAAGGCTTTGCTGCGCGGATAATCACTGACAATCAGCGCCACATGGTGGATCGCATTTAATTTGGGTGGCTGCACTAGAGGATCTTCTTAATTTCGGTTACTAGGGTGCTATCTTTGCTGCTGTTTTGCAATGGCTTCAGTATGGCTTCGGCAGCGCTGCGTTGTTCTGTCGCCAGGTACAGTTGGCCTAAGCGAAACTGTGCCCATTCTCGAAATTCGGGCAAGCCTTCTGCTTCAAGAAAGCGTTCTAACGCGCGAATGCCTTGTTGCTCTGCGGTTTTACCGACAGCGGCAGCACGACCGAGTTGATACAGCGACAATAAACGACTGCGGCTAGCTTCTTTATCAACGGCGGGCTGTGCACTGGCTTTGGCAAACTGTTCAATCGCTGCCTCATAATCACGGCTTTGCGCAAACTTTACCCCTTGCAAAAAATAGGGCTCAGGTCGAGTTTGTAGCGTCGTTGCTTTAGCTAATAACGCCTGCGCAGCGGCCGGGTCATCGAGTTGCAGTAGCAATTCCAGTTCCAGTAATTGGCCTTGCAGCGGTGAGGTAAGTTGCAGCTGCTTACTCAGTTGTAACGCTTGCGCTTTATCACCACCAGCAATACCTGGTGCCTGTGCATAATATTTCGCTAAGGCTTGTAAATACTGTGCATTGTCTGGTGCCAGTTCTACTGCCGTGGCAAAGGCTTTTGCGCAGCGTTTTGCCGCGCTGAGTGCACTGAACATACTGGCTTTTTGTGCGCTGTCGCAGTTAGCTTGGCCATACCAAAATTGGTATTGCGCCTGCTCAGGGGCGTTTTTCACCGCTCGGGCTAACAGCTTTTCGGCGAGTTCAACGTTACCCAGTGACAACTCGGTGCGGCCGAGCGCAGCCAATAAGGCCGCGTCTTTTGTTTTGGCATTCACCAAGGGCGTTAACAGGCTTTTTGCTTCTTGATAGGCCTGTTGTTGCCAAAGCCCTTGTACTTGTTGCGGCACATCTTGTTGTGCCGCAAGGGTAAAGCTGCCGCACAGCAGTGCGGCGGGAAAAAAGGCGAAACATGCTATTCCTTAAAGTGTTCACTCTTGCATGCTAGGGTAAGATAATGCCCAGTTTACATAAAGCTCGGTGCCGGTTTTTAACGCTTTTTCATCAGCATAGAAAAACGGTGAATGATTCGCAGGTGCTTTAGCTGCGTCTTGACCTTCAGGCGTAACGCCAAGAAAAACAAATAAGCCTGGTGTTTCTAAGGCGTAAAATGAGAAATCTTCGGCACCCGTCACTAGGGCGCTCTCTTCAACTTTTTCTTTACCCGCAACTTGTTGCAAAATTGGCAATGAGCGACGAGTCAGCACCGGATCATTTAACGTGACAGGATAACCTTCGAGGATTTTAACATCGGCAGTGGCACCGGTTACGGCAGCACTGGCTTGCGCGGCTTGTGTTAATAAACCAAAAATTTGTTGGCGAATACCCATATCAAAGTTACGAATCGTGCCTTCTAAATACACTTCATCAGGAATAATATTATTGCGTACGCCGCCTTCAACGATACCAAAACTGACAACGGCTGGCGCGCGGGTAATATTAATTTGGCGGCTGACAATGGTTTGCACATTATTGACGATTTGCGCTGCAGCCACGATCGGGTCAACCCCAGCCCAAGGCGCAGAGCCATGGGTTTGCTTACCTTTAACGGTGATTTGAAATTGATCTGAGGAGGCCATCAAAGGCCCTTGCCGATATTTCACAACACCGACATTGGCGGCAGACCAAACATGAATGCCGAAGATGGCTTCGGGTTTGCTTTTAGCAAACAAGCCTTCTTTTAGCATCAGTTCGGCACCGCCTTCTTCACCTGCCGGTGCGCCTTCCTCTGCCGGTTGGAAGATAAACATCACTTTACCGGTGAGCTGCGCTTTGTTTTTTGAGAGATATTCGGCCGCGCCCATTAGCATTGCCACATGTAAATCGTGGCCACAGGCATGCATTACGCCCACTTCTTTACCGCGATATTCGCCTTTGGCTTCTGAGCGAAACGGTAAGTCGGTTTGTTCGACAACCGGCAAACCATCCATATCAGCGCGTAATGCCAGTAAGGGGCCGGGCTTACCACTGTCTAAAATCGCCACCACTCCGGTATGCGCAATATCGGTTTGCACGGTCATACCGAGTTTTTTTAAGTGTGCGGCAACCAATTTCGAGGTGCGAAATTCGCGGTTACTTAATTCAGGGTGCTGGTGCAGATCCCGGCGCCATTCAATCACTTTCTTTTCTAGCTCAGGGCTAATGCGTTGGGTGTCAGCGAAAAGTGGCATGGCCATAAAGGCGAATTGGCTGGCTAGCAGGGCGGCTACAAGGGGGCGTAAGATCATGATGAGACTCCAGGAAAAGTTAGTGAGATCTACTATGCGCAAATTGGCTTAATAAATCCAGTGTCGTGGCAATATCTGCTGCTGATACATCTAAATGACAGACCCAGCGCAAGCGCGTGAGGTTGCCACTGGCACTGGCGTAATTGCTGCTGGTGAGTTTGACGTTATGCTTAGCCAGAAAATCAAGCAGCTCATTAGCCAAAGCCGGAGTGATATCTGTAAACACAATATTGGTTTGCGGCAAATCTAACTGCAAATGCCCAGCAAAACAGCCTTTAGAGCTTAATGCTTGTAACCCTTTCGCGAGCGTATCAGCATTATGATGATCCTCTGCCAAACGCTGAATATTATGTTGCAAGGCATATAAGCCCGCGGCGGTAAGCATACCGGTTTGGCGCATGCCGCCGCCGAGCATCTTGCGTACACGCCGCGCGCGCTGGATAAAAGCCTGCGAGCCTAGTAATAATGAGCCTACTGGTGCACCTAAGCCTTTGGATAAACAAATTGAAACCGAGTCATACCCCTGGCACAGGGCTTTAGCCATGGCGGTTGGGCTCAGTTGATGCTGTGGCGCTAAAGCCACTGCCGCATTAAATAAGCGCGCACCGTCGATATGGCATTGCAGTTTTTTTCTTTCGCTAGCGCGGCCACTTGCTGCATATAACGTAACGGCAATACCTTGCCGCCGATGGTGTTTTCAATCACGATCAAGCGCGTACGGGCAAAGTGTGGATCGTCTGGCTTGATAGCATCGCTGATATCTTGTAGCGCTAGGCTACCATCCGCTTGCAGCGCAATTGGTTGCGGTTGGATTGAACCGAGCACCGCCATACCGCCGGCTTCCCATTTATAGGTATGCCATTGTTGACCTACGATGGCTTCATCGCCGCGCTGGCAATGGCTCATCATGGCAATCAGGTTGGTTTGCGTGCCACTTGGTGCAAACAACGCATCTTCAAACCCCAGCATATCTGCTGCGTAGCGTTGCAGTGCTATAGTAGTCGGGTCATCATTAAATACATCATCACCCAACGCGGCGTTGAGCATCGCTTGTTTCATGGCGACAGAAGGTTGGGTTACCGTATCACTGCGAAAATCTGGCATCTGGTCTCATCTCTGCGGCTAACATCTGGCGTTCAGGCTAGATTGCTGGCAGGCTAAAAGCAAGTTGCTTGCGTTTGCTAGACGAGGTCTAGCGACAGAGTATAGAGGAAGAGCATGGCTGATTATTTTTTTGAACCACAGCAGGGGCATGGTTTGGCACATGACCCGTTTAACAGCATTATTGCGCCACGGCCCATTGGTTGGATTTCTAGCATTAGCAATGCTGGGCAGGTTAATCTGGCACCTTACAGTTTTTTTAATTTGTTTAACTATAAGCCACCGATTATTGGCTTTGCCAGCACCGGTTGGAAAGATTCGGTACAAAATATTGCCGAGCAAGGTGAATTTTGTTGGAACCTGGTGAATCGACCTTTGGTGGAGGCGATGAATCAAACCAGTGCCAGTGTTGCCGCCGACGTGAACGAGTTTGCCTTGGCCGGCTTAACGATGGCTGCGTCTAAATTGATTAAACCGCCACAGGTAGCCGAAAGCCCTGTGCGATTTGAATGCAAGCTAAGCCAGTTAATCCCATTACAGACAGCCAATGGCGAGCAGGTACCCACTTGGTTGGTGCTGGGTGAAGTGGTTGGGGTGCATATTGCGTCATCGTTATTAATTGATGGGGTGTTTGACACCTTGGCTGCAGATCCGGTATTACGGGCGGGTGGCCCTGGCGATTATTACACGTTAAATGCCGCGAATAAATTTAGCTTATTGCGACCAAAAACTTAAGGATGAACATATGCAACGGCAACTCTGCGCATTATTGTTAGGCTTAACTTCAGCGGCCATGTTGCACGCGGAACCGCTAACACCTGAAGCCGTATCGCTCGATTTGGCGCAAGTGGTGCCCGCGGCGCTGCAGCAGTTTGATACGCCGGGGATGGCTGTGGTTATTATTAAAGATGGCCAATTGGTGCATCAGGCGGGTTATGGTGAACGTGATATAAGTGCCCAAGCGCCAGTGACCGCGGAGACATACTTTCGCTTGGCCTCTGCGAGCAAAGCGTTTACCGCTGCCAGTGTGGCGATCTTAGTGGATGCCGGGAAGTTAAATTGGGACGACAAAGTGGTACAGCATTTACCGCAATTTCGTTTGCAAGATGCTTGGGTCACTGCCGAGTTTTCGATACGTGATTTATTGAGTCAGCGCAGTGGCTTAGCCAGTGGCGCAGGCGACAGTATGATTTGGCCTGAGCCCAGTGGTTTTAGTCGTGATGAAGTGATCAACAATTTACGCTACTTAACACCGTTAAGCAGTTTTCGCAGCCAATATGCTTATAGTAATGTGCTGTATATCACTGCCGCCGAATTAGTGGCCAAAGTCAGTGGCCAGCCTTGGCAGGATTTTGTTGCCGAGCAAATTTTTCAGCCGCTGGAGATGCAGTGTTATGCCGGTGCCGTGCCTGATAGCGCCTTAGCCGAAGCGGCACTACCGTATGAGTTTCGTGCCGAAGTGGGTTTTTTGCCGATCCCACGAAATGCGATTGACGGTAAAATGTTGATGGCCGCAGCTGCAGGTGGTGTGGTGTGTCGCGCCTCCGACATGGCGAAATGGTTAAGTTTTTTATTGGCTCAAGCCGATGCCGGTACCGCAAAAGCGGGGCCGGTCAGTCGTCAGCAATTACAACAAATGTGGACTGCACAAACGCTGATGCCCGTCAGTTCACTCGATTTGGAATTAGATTTCACCCATTTTAGTGCCTACGGTATGGGTTGGCGCATGGCGGATATGCATGGTTATAAGGTGATTCATCATACCGGCACCTTATCGGGTTTTCAGGCACATGTGTTGTTAGTGCCAGAGCAGCAGTTGGGGGTTGTGGTATTAAATAATGGTTCAAACAGTGGTGCACGCCAGTCGGTGGTGCAAACGGTGTTAAAGCATTATCTAGCGCCTGAACTGCAGCGTGATTGGGTCAGTTACTATGCCGATCAACGACAAGCCTTTGCGCAGCGCGCAGCGCCGCCGCAACCGGTGGGGACAGGTGAGGTGTTGTTGGCATTACAAGATTACGCAGGCAGCTATGTGGACCAATGGTTTGGTGGTATTGAAATCAGCCAAACGGATAGCGGTTTACGTTTTCAGTCAGCGAAAATGATTAATTTACAAGGCAGTTTGCAGCCGTTTGCCGATCATAGCTTTATCGTGCAATGGGATGATGCCAATGTCGCGCGCAATGCGTTAATCCATTTTGAGCTTAATAATCTGCGGCAAGTCACCGGCTTTAGGTTAGAGCCTTATGCAGCAGAGCCTGGTGAGCGCCACGAATATCGGGATATGCACTTTTACAAACAGTAAGGGCGAAACAAAAAAGGCAGCCGAAGCTGCCTTTTTCATGAGCGGGTATGACTTAGTAGAAGTTCATCCGGAAGTCGATACCAAATACCCGTGGTTCGTTAACAAAACCAGTCAGGTTACTGAAGTCAATGGCACCTTTCAGGTTGTCCTGATCAGTGATATTGCGGCCAAACACACCGACTTCATAACTGTTTTTGTAGTTAACGTAGGCCACGCGTAAGCCAGCTTCATTATTGTTTTTGCTGTTGAATTCTGCTGATTCATACAAGAACAAATTGGTGTCGCCTTGCACTTGGTAATCGGCATACACATAGATTTCACCGCTTTCTAACGGATAATCGTAGCGTGCATTCAAGGTTAAAATGGTTTCTGGAGCTTGTGGGAACGGGTTGCCGTTAATTAACGCTAAACCATTTACCACCGGATCTAACACCGTACACTGGCCAGAGCCACAAGGTGCAATAGTCAGGTTGTCGTCTTTTAGCTCGGTTTTGTTATAGCTAAAACCACCCCCTAACATCAGGTTTTTTAATACCCGATAGTCAAAATCTACTTCAAAGCCGTAGCCTGTGCCTTTGTCAGCATTGATTAGCTGGTTACCTTGGGTTTCACCACCAATGGCTGATAATTGAATATCATCAATGACGTAATAAAACAGCGCAGCATTTAAGCGTAAGGTGTTGTCGAGTAAGTCAGACTTAGTACCCACTTCAAATGAAGTAATGGTTTCAGCACCGGCGACTGACGGCGGCGCTTCAAATGCCACATCACGACCTTGGATAGTTTGCGCACGGAAACCTTCGGCGGCGCGGGTAAATAAGCTAGTCGTATCGGTTAAGCGATAGTTAGCGCTTAATTCCCAGCCTAATTGATCGTCTTTTACTTTGATCGGATCATATTGTTGCTCAGACGCGATACCAAGTACTACCGCAAAACCATCAACGTTTTGTTGGCCAACCGAGAAGGTTTTTTCATCATCGGTATAACGTAAGCCGCCCGTTACGGTTAGCTTTTCAGTCAGTTGATAGGTTGCTTGACCAAATAATGCCCAGCTAGTATTGCCGTGAAATACTTCGGTGGCACCAAAGAAACCATCAACGGTATTCACCGCAAAAGATGAGTCAAAATAGTAAGTACCGACCTGCCAGCTCAGCGCATTACTGGTATCACTGGCTAAGCGGAATTCTTGGGTAAATTGACGCAGACCATTCAGTTGATCTTCAGTAACGGCATCGGCTACTGCAGCATCACCCGCTTCATTCACATTACCACCGTCGATGTCACCAATACCGCCGCCACTGGCTTTTTCTAATGCGGTGATAGAGGTAAGGGTCATTTCTTCTAATTTCACGTCAACTTTCAGCGAGGTACCCCAAGCATCATAGTTTTGACGGTTATTACCTGGGCCATCATAAGCGACAACATCACGATCGTAATTGTTGTTTAGCTCGTTGCTGCCTTTCGTCAGGATATTTTTGCGGAACATGGTTGATGTGCCGTCGTAGTTACGATTATGCACATTTAACAAGGCATCAAATGCATCTGATTCAAATAAGAATTGTAGACGTGCCGCGCGCTCATCATAGCCGCCCATCACATCATTTTGGCCAGTAAAGCTATTGTCGATCCAGTTACTGCGATGTTGTGATAACAATGACAAACGAGCAGAGAGTGAATCAGTTAAACCGCCACCCACAGCACCTTCAAAGTGTGCGCTGCCTAAGGTGCCAGCCGTCGTTTTTACATAGGCATCGAATTCTTGGCGTGGCTTAACGGTATCAAATTTAATGATACCGGCGGTGGTGTTACGACCAAACAGCGTGCCTTGTGGGCCACGTATCACTTCTACTTGTTCGACGTCGAACAACGGGAAGCTTTTTAAGATCACGTTTTCCATAACAACATCATCCATGACGATAGACACAGGTTGTGATGCAGCGAGATCGAAATCAGTGTTACCTAAACCACGAATATAAAAACGTGGTGCGGCACGGCCGTTCGAACTTTCGGCGTAGAGGCCGGGTACTTTAATCGCTAAAGCGGTAATGTCATCACCCGATGAGAAAATACTGTCGAACTTTTCACCAGACAGTGTGGCCACAGAGATTGGCACTTCTTGAATGCTTTGGCTGCGACGCTGTGCGGTAATAGTGATGGTTTCCAGTTGTTTTTCTTCAGTTTCTAGATTTTTGTCACTTTCCTGCGCCAGCAGAGCAGGAGAAAAACCCAGTGTTGCACCGAACAGTGCTGCGTGCATCGCAGCGACTAGGGCAGATTTGCTGAATGGGGTCATTAACATTGCACCTTTTAAGTTGTGAGCGAATCGTCATTTTATGAGTTTATGTGCCTATAACGATGCCGTGCTGGAGTGACCACAGTGGCATGGTTAAAAAGCGGCCTTAATATACCAGCTTATCGTGTTTTTTGCTGCAGTTAGCCGAATTTTTCAACAAGAACACTAGTAAAGTGATCGCCGGTGTTGTAACAACGTAAACAGCGTAAATGGTTAAGGGATAAGACGATGCGTTTTTTAACGGTTTTGTGGTGCCTTGTGCTTTTGGGTGTTAGCCCGGGGTTATTTGCACATACCACCGGTTGGCAACCTGCACAGCATTTACGTGCAGAGTTAGTAAGTGAATACCAAACGGTAAAGCCTGGGCAAACACTGCAACTCGCCTTACATTTTATCCCTGACGAACACTGGCACACCTACTGGATTAACCCAGGTGACTCAGGCTTACCCACCAGTATTGATTGGCAGCTACCCGCAGGCGTGACGGCGGGCCCCATTCAATGGCCCACACCTCAGCAATTCTCTATTCCCCCTTTAATGAATTACGGTTTCGGCGGCCCCACCGTGTTGCTGAGCGAATTAACCGTACCGGCAGATTACGCCGCTACTGAGCTAAATATTGCGGCAAATGTTGATTGGCTGGTTTGTGAAGAGATTTGTATTCCCACCTCAGCCAGTTTTGAACTGACCTTGGCGGTGGCTGCACAAGCTATCGTGTCAGAAACCGCCGTTGACCTGATCAACCTAGGTAAAGTGAGTCAGCCCAATGTACTTGCGGTCAGCGGTCAATATGATATTGCCGGAGGCAGCTTGTCAGCCGCGATCAGTGGCTTGCCTGATATCGATTTTCAACATTTCTTCGTGCGCGCCACTGAAGTTGTAGATCACGCCGCGCCGCAGCAATTATTAGTCAGTGAAGGGGAGTGGATTTTACGCCAGCCGCTGAACACTTACTTTACCGGTGCGCCAGAGCAATTTGAAGTGGTGTTGGTCAGCGCTTCCGGGCAGGGGTACAGTGTGCAATTGCAAGTGGCCAGTGATGGTGCTGCAAGCAGCAGCCCTGCCACGAAAACAGCGCCAACGCTGTGGTTGGTGTTATTAATGGCCGCAGCAGGCGGTTTTATTTTGAATCTCATGCCGTGCGTGTTCCCGGTATTATCGTTAAAAGCCTTGAGTATTGCCGGTAACACCGGTTCGCAGCAACAACAGCGCTCAGATGCCCTGTTTTACAGTTTGGGGGTAGTGCTCAGTTTCGTCGCTTTAGCATTAGTGTTATTAGCCCTGCGCAGTGCCGGCAGTGCGGTTGGTTGGGGCTTTCAATTACAAAGCCCTTGGCTCGTGGCGGCACTGGCCTATCTGTTATTTGCCTTGGGCTTAAGTTTGTCGGGTTTGGTGCAGTTTGGCTTGGGCTTGATGAATACCGGCAGCGGCTTAACCCAGAAAAAAGGCGGTAAAGGCTCGTTTTTTACCGGCGTTCTGGCAGTGATTGTCGCTAGCCCTTGTACCGCACCCTTTATGGGCGGCGCGTTAGGGTATGCCGTGACGCAACCTCCGTTGTTAGCCTTGTTGGTTTTCGTAGCCTTGGGCTTAGGCATGGCGCTGCCTTTCTTGTTACTTGCCTATATGCCTCGCTTGGCAAAAGCCTTACCTAAGCCTGGCGCCTGGATGGAGACCTTAAAGCAATTATTGGCCTATCCACTGTATTTAAGCGCTGTTTGGCTGGCTTGGGTCTTTGGCCGACAAGTTGGTATTGATGCCTTGGCCATTTTGCTGTGTGGTGCGGTGGCCATTGCCGCAGCCTGTTGGTTATGGGGCCGCTGGCAAATTCGCCGACAAGGTATCGCTGAACCGATCTTTGCCGTGCTGCTGCTGGTGTTAGCCATGTATGTCGTGAGTTTTCCTGCACCTAATACCTCAACCAATACCGCTGATGCAGCACAGCAACATTGGTCAGCATGGAGCCCGCAACGTTTAGCTGAACTTAAAGCCGCCAATAAACCGGTACTGGTTAATATGACAGCCGATTGGTGTATTACCTGCTTAGTCAATGAACAGGTGGCACTGAATACCGAGAGCAGTAAAGCCGCCTTAGCCTTATATGATGTGACCTATTTGAAAGGCGACTGGACGCTCAAAGATGCCGATATCAAGGCCTATTTGCATCAATATCAACGCGAGGGCGTGCCTTTATATGTGTTGTATTGGCCAGGGCAGCCTGCCGAAGTGTTACCACAGATTTTAACGCCTGATACGCTCAGGCAAACCTTAGAGCGGTTAAGTCGTCAATAACACCGCTTCATTTATTTGAACATTTACAGGAGTTAACCCTATGAAAAAAATGACATTACTTGCAGCAGCCGCTGCTACGTTGTTTGCGGCTAACCTGTTTGCAGCACCGCAAGTAGGTGCGCCAGCACCTGACTTTACGGTAAAAGACTCAACCGGTAAGGTACACAGCCTAAAAGATTTTGCTGGCAAAGAGGTGGTATTAGAGTGGACCAATCATGATTGTCCGTTTGTGGTGAAACATTACAACGGCAATATGCAGCAGTTGCAAAAAACCTATACCGAGCAAGACGTAGTGTGGCTCAGTGTGATTTCCTCTAAGCCCGGCAGTCAAGGCCACATTGATGGCGCAAAATCAGCTGAACTGACCACAAGCCGTGGTGCCGCGCCAACAGCGGTGTTATTTGATGAAAGTGGTGTGATGGGTAAAGCCTATGATGCGCGTACCACACCACATATGTATGTAATTGATAAAGCCGGTGTACTGCAGTATATGGGTGGCATTGATAGCATCCCGTCTGCCAAAGTAGATGATATTGCTAAAGCTACACCGTATTTCGCTAATGCTGCAACCGCAGTATTAGCCGGTCAAACGCCTGATCCTGCGGTGACTAAGCCTTATGGCTGCAGCGTTAAATACTAAGAGGTGAGTATGCTGCCGGTTTCAAGCAGCCGGCAGCTCACTGAGCGCCACTGCAGCAAAATAAATCGCCGTTTTGCTCTCGTGTGACGAATAATAACTGATTAACAGCTTGTCATCTTGTAATACCATCCCTGCGTAACTGCAATCACCACCTGAAGGTAATGTTAGCCATTCTGTTAGCTCACCACTCAGTAAGTTAATACCACAGAGACCGGTACGCACCCTATCATCATATAATCTGACACACGCCACTACGCGCTGATCGGGCAGTTTCAGCCAAGTTGGACCACCAATGCGGGCGCTTAATGTTGTCCACTGCCAATCGGAATAAGGTGCTGAGCTGCGGCCTAACAATCCCGGCTCAGGATCGCGGCGTAATAAACATATTACATCGTTTGTCTCTAAAAAAAGGAGATGGTTTTCATTGGCATAGCTGCCCTGATAAACATCCTGTAATGATGTAAATTTTAGAGTGGCATCAGCAGAGTAAAGCCTGGAGAGGGTTGGTCTTTTAACGTGATAGGCAAGCGCGTAGGCGGTATCTTGCTGCCAGCTGATGCGCCAGAGCCAAAAGTTTATATCGCCGATGGGCTGCGGAGCAGACCAATTGATACCGTCAGACGATGCACAAATAAATGATTGATGACTGCCGGCACTTTTATCATGTAATGCGGCTACACCATTGATTAACAGCCGGCCATCAGGGTGTAGGCTAAATTTAGGATCGCGCAAATCGGCCTGCGGATCAACGATGCAGGCCACAGCTTGCCAGCTGGCGCCTTGATCTTGTGAGCGTAATAAACGGCACATGCCATCGCCAGAAACATGGTCAGCCGCTTCGCGAAACACACACCACAGCGCACCCTGCCAAGCAATTAAGTCGGTAAAGGCATTGTGGTCACCTTGTTGCCAAATACAGCGACTGTGCATGGTGACTCCGTATTAATCTGTTTGTAAGGCCGTGATCGGATCCAACTCTGAGGCTTTAATGGCAGGATAAACCCCAAAAGCGACACCGATTAGGGCACAGATACTAAAGCTTAGCACGATGGCCGGGATTGACCAGGACACGGCCCAGCCAGAATAAAAAGCAATTAATTCAGAGAGAATAATACCAAACAGAATACCGGCGATGCCGCCAACAATAGCAATGGTGAAGCTTTCGGCAACAAACTGCAGTTTAATATCGCGTTTTGTGGCGCCAATGGCTCTCAGCAAACCAATTTCTTTGGTGCGTTCTAACACCGTGGCCAGCATGATATTCATAATACCTATACCGCCCACCAGCAGCGAGATACCCGCCACACAGGACATCACAATATTAAATATTTTTTGTGTTTGCTCCTGCTGTGCTAATAACGCCGCGGGTACGATTAAGCGAAAATCATCAATATCATTATGACGTTGCTGCAATAAATAGTTTAGGGCGCGGGCTGCGACGGCGCTATTGGCGCCTTCGGTTAACTGCAAACGAAACGAGCTGAGTTCGGCATCTAGAGGAATACTGCGAAAGCGGCTGCGGGCGGTTTGTAGCGGCATAAACAGTTGGTTTTGTTCACCACCCAGCTTAATACCCTGAAATTCGTTTTGGCTATTATAGGGCTCGGCTAACACGCCGATAACCTCTAACCAGACATGATTGACTTTAACATAACGGCCAAGTGCATCGCCTTCAGGAAACAAATTAGCGGCCATTTGTGAGCCGAGCACGGCCACTTGTGCGGCATACAGGTCTTCTTGCTCGGTAAAGTTACGGCCGCTAGCAAATGGCAAGCTACTAAGTGCCATATAACTGGGTAATACACCCACGGCTAAACCTTCGCTTTTACCGGTGTGGCTGATAATGGCATAGGTTTCGAGCTGGCGCTCGGCGCTAAAGCCGGTGATGTTAGGTAACGTTGTCACGGCCGCTTGCAGATCGCTTTGGCTCAGCCCTAAAGAATGTTTGCGATGCTCTAATAAGGTTTTTTCGTCAAAGGTTTTGCTCTCAACAATAATGTTGCGCAGCCCCATGGTTTCAATGGTTTTTAAGGCTTCGCGTTCGGCGCCTTCACCAATATTGAGCATCGCAATTACCGCACCTACACCAAATATCATACCGAGTAAGGTTAGAAAGGTACGAAGTTTATGTTGTGCCAACTCGGCCAAGGTATCTTTTAGCATGGCGCTATGTTTCATGTTAGTTCTCCGGTGGCAATAAGCTGATACGATCGCCGGCGCTTAGGCCTTCGATAATTTCGGCGTGTGTTAGGCTTTTAGCACCTAAGCTCACGGCTTGTCGTTGCAAACTGCCGCCGCGTTGTTGCCACACATATTGGCCTTTTTCATCGCTGAAAATGGCTTGCAAGGGTAGCGCTAACACCTCCGGCAAGGTGTTAGCTAAAATCTCAGCGCGTACTTTTGCTCCCGGTAAAAAGAAATCTTGTTGGGCGCTTGGTGCCACGATAACTTCAATATAGCGGCGCGGATCGCGACGTTCGCGCGATTGCGCCACTTGACCCACGCTTTGGATGCGGCCCTCAAGTACTTGCTCTGGGCGAGCGGTTAAACGAAATAACACCGGTTGATCGACCGCTAAGCCAACCGACTCTTGTTCAATAATCAGCAGTTTGACATGTTGCAAGCTTAAGTCTGGAATACTGCCCAGCTTTTCACCGGGAAACACCATCCGACCCACCTCGGGTTTTTCACCGCGCCAATTGCTGTCATATAGCAAAATACCTTTGTGTTGAGCGCGGATTTCGAGTGCAGCTAAGCCCGTTTCAGCTTGGGTTAGTAAGCTTTGTTGCTGCCCTTTTTGCAGTTGCAGCAAGTCGAGTTCGCCTTGTGAGCGGTTGGCAAAACTTTGTTGTTGCCAATCTAAGTAAGACTGCTTTTCACCTAAAAACTCTTTATTTTGCATCGAGTCTAAGATTTCTAGGCGTGAGCGTATTTGGATATCATCAATACTAAAACGGTCGGCAAAAGCAAATTCTTGCTGCACAAGGCGCTGATCTAAGCCAATAGTGGACAGTTCCGCTTGTTGCTGAGTGCCTTTAAAGTCTTGATCGGCCAGCACGCCAGATAAAGCATTACTGGCATCACGCCGGCTGCGTTCTAACTGTGTCGCATCAAAACGGATCACCAAATCTCCGGGTGAAACACTGCTGTATTCTGGGGTGATCTCGGCAATAAAACGGGGGCCTCGGGTACTTTGAGGCGCATTAATGCTAATGGCGTTAACGGCAAATAACTCCCCTTCAGCTTGAATGCGGTGTTCAAGCGTGCTCGATTGCAGTGTTAATAAGGCTGCGTTCTCATCGGTTTCACTACAACCACTGAGCAGCAGCAAACTTCCGGCTAACATAACGGCAAAGCGCATTATTCACCTCCTGCCGCTAAACGAATTTGTAAGCGCGCACTCATACCCGGGCGCATAATAGCCAAATCTGTTTCATCGAGTTTGATACTGGCATCAACGACTCGGCTAAGATTTTCGGCTGTTTTGTTGCGCACCGCAGTACCTAAATCGGTCAGCACACCACTAAAGTTGCGCTCGGGATAGGCATCCAAGGTAATTTGCACCGTAAGGCCGCTACGAAGGTACTTTAAATCAACTTCATCAATTTCTGTTTTGATATACAAACTTTCTAATTGGCTAACTTCGGCAATGGGTTGGCCAAACTGAACGGTATCGCCAACCGATGACTTTTCACCGTTATAATTGGGTACATATACCATAATGCCGGCAAAAGGCGCGCTAATTTTTAACGAGGCAACTTCCCGTTTTAGTTGTTCCACTTCGGCGCTTAAGCGGGCGATTTTCGAGGAAATAATTTGTTGCTCGGCATCGCGTTGTTGTTGATGAAAATCTAAACGACTTTGCGCTAATTGATACTGACTTTTCGCAATAGTGAAGTCGATCTGCGATTTTCGGCGATCATTTGCAGAGCGAGAGTTATCCACTATCTCGGCCTTACGCTGTTCACGATCATGGTCGTTTTTGCGTTCGGCTAATTGCAGTTTTAATTCCTCAAAACGTTGTTCATCAGCGGTTAAACGGTTGGCTAATTCTTGCTCTGCACTGCGCAGTTCAATATTTTTATTACGCAGCTCGTCTTGTACGCTTTGGCTATCAAAGCCAATTACCGGCATGCCTTGTTGCAACAAACTGCCTTCTGGCGTCATTTCTTTAATATTGTATTGCCATAAGCGGCCGACACTGGGAGGGGTGATGGTAAAAAAAGTGGCTGCGGCTAACTGACCCGTTGCTCGTACCGTTTGGCGTTGTTGCTCATTATTGCTCGTTTCTGGTGCGGGTGTGCAGCTAATTAAGCCGAAACAAACCAGGCTAGAGAGTAGCAGTCGAAATGGCATGTTAGCGTACCTCTAATAGCAAGCCCATGCCCAGCAACGGCTGAGATATGGGTAGGTTGCTCGCGCTAAATTGCGCTCGATAATACAAGGCATTGCCCCAGGCTTGACGCTTTTCGCCTTGACCGGCCAGTTGTTGCAGTGTTACGGGGAATTGCAACTCAGGGGAAATATCAAAACGAGCGCTAATGTGTTTAGCTTGCTGCAAACGCGCTACATCCACTTCATGTACCCAGGCTTCAACATAAAGGCCATTTAATTCGGTCACTTCAGCAATCGACCATCCGGGCTGTGCGGTAACACCGCCAAATAATTTGGTGCGATACCAAGGATGTAAGCCATAACTGATGGCGCCGTCCCGTTCAGCGTACACGCTCATTTTGGTCAGGTTTAACTCTGCTTCAGCGAGCTCTGCCGCTGTTTTATCAATTTGCAGTTGCTGTTTGAATAACGTGGTTTGTTGTTCTTGCTTGGCAGTAACGAGGGTTTCCCGGGCTTTTTGCAATTCGGTAGTAGCACGTTGCTGTAATAGCTGGTTATTTTCATAGTCGTACAAACTGAGGTTGGTTTTAGGCACCGCTGCGTCAATGTTGGCTTTCTCTAATAATAATTCGCGGCGCTGCAGTTCATACTCTGCTTCCATCACCTTTAAGGCTTGTTGGCTTTCGAGTTGTTTTAATTGCTCTTGAGTGCTGACTAATTGGTTTTTGAGCCGTTCAATGTTGGCTTGAATGGATCCGGCATCAAATACTGCCACCAAGTCGCCGGCTTTAACCACTTCTGCTTCGGGTTTTAGCCATTGAACTTGAATACGCCAAGTGTCGCTCATTGGCGCGACAATGGTTTGCCGATATTCAGACACTAAACTGCCGGTAAGCAACAGCGGTAATTCACTTTGTACTTGCTGGCTCAGAGTGGTGGCCAGGATCAAACTTAAACCGAACATTGGCTGTCCTCAAGTATTTGGCCGTCACGCATTCTAATAACCCGCTGGGCATAAGCGGCAATGTCATCTTCATGCGTTACCATCACGACGGTATTGCCTTGCTGGTGAAGACTGGTGAGTAATTGCATGATTTCTACTGAGGTTTTACTGTCTAGGTTGCCGGTAGGTTCATCGGCAAAAATCACTTTGGGGTTGTTGATCAGTGCACGCGCAATCGCGACCCGCTGGCGCTGGCCACCTGACATTTCTGCTGGCTTATGATGCATGCGATGGCCTAACCCAACTTGTTCTAATAACGCTTCTGCACGTTGTAGCGCTTCAATGGCGGGGGTGTCGGTATAGCGTAAGGGCAGCGCCACGTTTTCGGCGGCACTTAGCCGGGGGAGCAAATGAAATGATTGGAAAATAAAACCAATATGCTGATTGCGCATGGCCGAGAGTTGTTCATCATTCAGCGCACTAACATCAGCACCGGCCAGCTGGTATTGACCACTGCTCGGGGTGTCGAGACAACCCAGAATATTCATCAGTGTTGATTTGCCTGAACCCGAACTGCCCATAATGGCCACAAATTCATTTTCTGCGATGGTTAAACTGACCTCTCGTAGCGCTGCAACCTGAGTATCACCGCTACCAAAAATTTTACTTAACGCTTGAGCGCTTATCATGGAGCAACCTTACAACAAAATCATTATGGCAGTTTGGCATAAGGTGCAGTGCAAGAACCAGTTTAGTAGGTAGCTATAGTGTAACTAAATGTAAACTTGGCTTTAATAACCCCTGCGCTCAGTGTCGCTTGGGCAGGGGTTAACTCGACTTATACCGGCAATAAATCTAAAACTTGCTCAATACTGTTCAGGCTTTGGCGCTGCATAATAAAACGGCGGCCAAGCTCGATAGCCTGTTTTTCGATGCTGGCGCGCTGTTGCTCACTGCTGACTTTATCTAAGTCGGCCACATGCGCTAACCCTACGGTACGCCGGATCAGCTCACAGCCAGCATAGCCAATGGCATCAGCAAAAACCTGCTGCAAAAATTGTTTTTGATATAAGCTGTTACGCAGCATCGGATCTTGGCTGTCTTGGCTCATTAACTGGCTAAATTGTTCAGCGAATACTTGCCACAGTGTTAGGCATTGTTGGCGCACATAGGTTTGGTGTTCAGTGACCGCCTCGGTATCTGCCAGTAACCCAGCGCAACCAAGATAGTTCAAACAAAAGTTAGCCAGTAACGAGCCAACATCAAAGCCGATAGGGCCATAAAAGCCAAATTCGGCGTCGATCACCTTGCAGTTTTCAGCATTGACAAAAATACTGCCGCTGTGCAAATCGCCGTGTAACAAGGCTTGTGGCTTAGATAAAAAGTCGGCTTTTAGTGCGGCGACTTCCGCTTGTAGCGCTTCGTCTTGCCATAGTTCGCGTGCGGTGCTGATAATCAAATCATGGATGTTATTGCGCTCGTGATTGCAGTAGGGATCGGTAAAAAATAAATCTTCGGTAATTTGGCAAAGATCGGGGTTAATAAACTGCGCCACGGCAGCTTTTTTTGCGGGCCCCGTCAGCACAAAATCACTGGTATAAAATAAGGTGTGCGCTAAGTAATGGCCAATTTGCGTTGCAACATGCTCATACTGTTTGCCTTTAATCAGTGCCGTGCGCAAGATGGTATATTGCTTTAAATCTTCCATCAAAATGGCCGACAGCTCAGCATCAAAATGGCGGATTTCAACGGTATGCTCAGGGCAAAAACGCGCATGTACGCGCAATACTTCCGCTTCAATACGGGCGCGGTCGGTGCTTAAAGGCCAACTTTCGCCCACACAGCGAGCATAGGGCAGGGCTTGCTTTACAATCAGCGAAGTCCCTTTATCATTCGACACACGAAACACTAAATTGAGATTGCCGTCACCAAACTCTTCGGCAGACAGCTTACTGTGATCGCCAAAGAGTTCACTGTGCTTGTCGGCAAAACGCATGGCGTCGTCGTTATTGAAAATGCGGTAATCAGTCATCGGGTTACCTATTTACTTGAGAAGAAAAACGCGTGGCAGCATAATCGCAAACCTTATAGACGTCTGCAACGCCAAATAGGAATAAGCTATGAAAAACTTGTCTGCACTTAGTCTGAAAACGCATCAGGGAGAGCTATACGTTTTAGATCAAACCTTATTACCCCATCAACAGCAATGGCTGCATTGCACAACGGTAACGCAGATGGTGACGTTGATCCAGCGTTTACAATTACGCGGCGCACCGGCTATCGGCATTGGTGCCAGTTTATTATTAGCCTATCGTGCTACTCAGGGCGATAGCCAAGCACAACTGCAAAAAGACGCCGAAATATTACGGGCCGCACGGCCAACGGCGGTGAATTTAATGAATAACTTAGATAGCATGCTTGAGGCTATTCAGCAGACGGATTTTGTCAGTGCCACGGTCGCCTGCGCCGAAGCATTATTTGCGGAAGATGTGGCGTTGTGTCAACTGATGGCAGAGCACGGTGCGGCCTTAGTGCAACCGAATGAACAGTTATTAACCCACTGTAATACCGGTGGTTTAGCTACCGCAGGCGTGGGTACGGCGCTAGGTGTGATTAATTTAGCGCATCAACAAGGCAAAAATATTCGGCTGTGGGTAGATGAAACGCGGCCACTATTGCAAGGTGGTCGTTTAACCGCGTGGGAGTGCCAGCAATTGGGTATTCCGTATCAGCTAATTTGCGACAATATGGCCGCGATGTTAATGGCGCGCGGTCAGGTCGATCGCATTTTTGTGGGGTCAGATCGTATCGCGGCCAATGGTGACTTTGCCAATAAAGTAGGTACTTACAGCCTTGCGGTATTAGCGCACTATCATCAGGTCCCCTTCTATGTGGTGGCACCGCATACCACCGTCGATTTAGCCTGTGCCGATGGCAGTGTCATCCCTATTGAACAACGAAATGCCGATGAGGTACGCGGGGTCAGTGGCGCCTTTGGTCAAACCTTGTGGGCACCCGAGGAAGCACCGGTGTTTAACCCCGCGTTTGATGTCACGCCAGCCAGTTTAGTCACCGGTTGGGTGCTGGATACCGGAATTTACAGCCAGCAAGATATTTCCGCAGGGGTATTGCAGCAACTATTTGGCTAAGGCCTTTAGCGACTCAGCAACTAGCAATGATAACGAGAGCAAAAATGCCGGTTATCCGCCCGAGGTTAAGGGTGGCAACACCGGTATTTTTTACAGAATGCTTAGCGAGATATGCTTTGAGATCTCAACAATGGCAGTGCTGCCTGTAAATTCAAATCTTACCTTACCGACTGCAGATAAATAAATTTCCAGCTCAGAATCGAGATCGAACGTGCCCGACGTTTCTACTGAGTAAGCCACGATATTTTTGTAGGGTAGCGAAGTAAAGTCCTTTTTGCTGCCGGTAATACCTTGCACATTAACCGCAATAATTCTTTTATTGGTGAATACCACGCCGTCACGCATCGATTTATACGAATCGATCACGGTTTCATTGTCTAACAACAGTGCCGAGACTTTTTCAGCAAATTCACTGTTTTGTTTCAGTTTAAAGACGCTTTTGTTATTAAAATCGATCATGAAATATCCTTGTTAGCGATGTTTGGTCAACAAGCAAAAAAGACAGCTTAAAATAAACAATGCAATAACGCTAATGTGGCTTTGTTTATTTGCCTTAAATCGTGCTGGTGGCTATTGAAAAAGCGTTAAGCCGTTTCGTGCTGCCACCTTGGCATTATTTTGTGTTTGCCCCCTTGAAATCGCTTGCTGCCATCTACATATATCGGCTTATCGCGATATATAAATAAACCTATGCCTGATGACGACAACCTCAACAACACCGCTAACAGCCAAGCAATTGGACGACATGATCAAAGCGCTGGCGCATCCGGTGCGTCGCGACATAGTAATCTGGTTAAAAACCCCAGAGCAGTATTTTGCTGATCAAGAACATCCACTAAGTTTAGGGGTGTGTGCTGGCAAAATTGAGCGGCAAACCGGTTTGTCGCAAAGTACGGTATCAGCGCATCTCGCTACGCTGCAGCGTGCCGGGATTATCTGTAGCCAGAAGGTCGGGCAGTGGCATTTTTTCAAACGTAACGAGGCGCTGATGCAGCAATTTTTGTTGCAGCTTAGTGCCGAGCTTTGATTTTTCTTTTCAACGTACAGGACAACACTATGCCAACCTTATTTGATCCTATTCAAGTGGGCGATTTACAGCTAAAAAACCGCATTATTATGGCACCGTTGACGCGCTGTCGCGCCAGTGCCGGACGCGTACCCAATGATTTAATGGTGGAATACTATACACAGCGCGCCAGTGCGGGCTTAATTTTAACCGAGGCAACCTCAGTAATGCCTATGGGCGTGGGCTATCCTGATACGCCTGGTATTTGGTCAGCAGAGCAAGTGGCTGGCTGGCGCAAAATCACTTCCGCTGTGCACCAGGCCGGCGGCAAAATTATGCTGCAATTATGGCATGTGGGGCGTATTTCTGACCCGCATTACCTAGATGGTGAACTGCCGGTAGCGCCAAGCGCCATTGCTGCTAAAGGGCATGTTAGCTTAATGCGCCCGAAAAAAGATTATGTCACCCCACGCGCGCTGGAAACCGCAGAGTTGGCGGATATTGTAGCAGCCTACCGCCAAGGTGCTGAAAACGCGAAGTTAGCGGGTTTTGACGGCGTAGAAATTCACGGCGCCAACGGTTATTTACTGGACCAGTTTTTACAAGACAGCACTAACAAGCGTACCGACAACTACGGCGGCAGCGTAGAGAACCGTGCCCGATTGATGTTAGAAGTGACCGATGCCGTAATTGAAGTGTGGGGCGCAGGGCGTGTGGGTATGCATTTAGCACCGCGCGCAGATGCACATGATATGGGCGATTCGCAGCGTGCCGATACCTTTGGCTACGTTGCCAGCGAATTAAGTAAGCGTGGTATTGCCTTTATCTGTAGTCGCGAAGCACAAGCAGCCGATAGCTTGGGGCCTAAGCTAAAACAGCTCTTTGGCGGTGTTTATATTAATAATGAGAAGTTTGATAAGGCGGCTGCAAATAAAGCCTTGGCTGAGGGCATTGCCGATGCGGTGGCCTTTGGTGTGCCTTACATTGCTAACCCGGATTTGGTGGCGCGCATGCAGCAAGATGCACCACTGAATGAGGCTAAGCCTGATTTGTTTTATGGCGGTGGTGTAGAGGGTTACACGGATTATCCGTTTCTACCTCAGTAATTAGCCCTCACGTTAGGCTGGGAATAAAGAGCAGTTGCCACAATGGCACTGCTCTTTTTTATTATGTTCAGCTACGTTAGGGTTATCGCTATTGCAGAGGGCGTGTTAAGCGCATGTGTTACTCAATGAGTGCAAATAACGGCTTTAGACCTTGCTAAATCTTAATGAGAGTCAAAATGTTGCCAGCATTCTTCGGAAAGCTTGCGGCTTTTTATGACTAACTGTATAAATCAGGCAGGGTAGCGGTTGGCTAAGGCTCACCCAACCAATGGCCTTATTTAAGGCACCGAAGAGTTTTTGCTGTGCGCTTCGCACCCTGATCTGGGTTTACTGTTAATGCCGTTATTTTTGTTATCACCCATTTTTATGTTGTTACTGGTGCACTGGCAGTTTGCGCCACAGGCTGAGGCGATCAGCCAGCTATTTCCTGTGTTGGTGTATGCGATGCTGCTGTTAACCGCAGGGTTGGCGGTGCTAATGCGCCAATGGCATTGGTTGTACAGTGCCGTGTTGTTAGCTAGTCATTATTATGTGGTTGAAATGGCGCTGACCAGTGAGCAACTTGCAGCAATAACGATGTTTCTGCCCTTGCTGATCACCCTGTTATTTGTGTTACTGCAATTAAAACCTAAACCACAACCTAGCACGCTATCAGGCGTGTTCCTGCTGCTTGTCATACTGTTTGCACCGCCCGCCATGCTGGTATTACCGCTTGCTGATATTGTGACGCAGTTATCCCTGCCGGAAACGTTTTTAAAGCCGGTTTCTGACAGCGTTGCTATTAATTGGGGCACCCTTTGGTGGATGGCCTTAGTGGCGACGGGCTGGTTAAGCATGCTCAGTTATCATAGTGCTAATGGCCAGCGTTGGGGGCAGTTTGCGGCGTGGTTAGCGCTGATGCTGTGTTATCCCTTTATCTTGTTTGAGCAAGCCGCCGGTTGGGTCACTCTGGCGGCAGGTTTAAGTTTGCTGCTCAGTTTAACCAGTCAGATGCTGCACTTAGCTTATATTGATGAACTGACCCAATTACCTCAGCGGCGAGCGCTGCTGAACCACTTAAGTCGCTTAGGTAAACGCAGCGCGGTGACCATGCTAGACGTTGATCACTTCAAAAAGTTTAACGATACGTATGGCCATGACGTGGGCGATCAGGTGCTTAAGTTGCTTGGCTCGATTTTGGCAAATCAGTCGGGTTTAACGGCTTATCGTTATGGCGGCGAAGAATTTACCTTGGTGTTTCATCATAACAATCAACAAAAGCTGGCTGAAAAGCTAGAGCAAGTGCGTGAAGCCGTGGCAGAGTATCCATTGGTGATCCGTCAGCAACAGCGACCCTCCGACAGTAAAGATGGCAAGCAACAACGCGGCAGTGCCGCAGCAAACAAAACCGTGCATGTCACCATCAGTTTAGGTTGCGCCTTGCGCAATAGCGGTGAAAGTACCGAGCAATTACTAAAACGCGCCGATGAAGCCCTGTATAAAGCGAAAAAAGCCGGGCGTAATAAAGTGGCGTTTGCTAGCTGATAACAGCGGTATAAGACATTGTTTTGTTTGAAGCTGAGTGTTTAACTTGCAGTTGCTTAGGGTGCAAATTTTTCAAGTCGGTGACGAATTTACAGTCTAAACTGTCAACTTCCAGGTGGTAACACCTGAACCTTAAGTAGGGGGAATATACTGTGAAAAAAAATTTACTCGCCATACTTACTGCACTTGCCATAACCGCTTCATACTTTTTGTTAAATGCGGTTTCCCCAGAGATGACATTAGGTATCAAGGCCACGTTGATGGCGGTAATCGCCACAGTGTTTTACATACTTTTCGCAACGCTACTAAAGAAAAATTAAATTCGATTGTGAGATTCATCGGAAGCCATCTGATGAGGTCTCGTTAAACGCCAAGTACTGTAGCGATTAGCTGATCAGGCTATCGGTATCTGACTCCGAAGCTTTTCCCGAAGCTTTTTGGATCGTAATTTATTGTACCAATGGCAAGGTTTTTAAATATAAAGGAACGCTGAGTGAAAGAGACAAGAAATCTTAAATTTGTTTTTTTTAACTTAACTTTCTTTACTATATGCTCCTACATGCTCCTACATGCTTCATAGCTACGTTATTTACTTTGGTTTTCTTTATGAGCTTTTATCAGCAGTGTTGTTAATGATTTTAGCTTTTATGCAGAGCTTCGCTGTATTTAAAAAAAGAAGGTCACTTGGCGTTATCTATTCAATAACCGCGCTCATGATACTATTTTATTCAATCAGGGTGGGCGGAATTAATGGGTATTATACAACCTATGCTACTGGGCTCTCTAGTTATCCAACAGTGAATGATGGTGACTATCTGATGGTGTCACCAATGTTTATGAGTGTGAGAAGAGGTGTTTTCATCCATTTTCAGCTTGATGACGGGCGGGATTTCGCAAAACGTCTATATGGTTTACCCGGGGATAAAATACATATTTGTAATAATTCAGTTTATGTTAACAACTACCACTATTCGCTAGCGAATGATTGGATTGGTGATCATATTAATGAGGGTCTTGTTTGCTCGTCAAGAAATCACAACTTCACTTTAGGAACGGATGAATTTTTTGTGCTTGGCGACAACACAGTTGCAAGTATAGATTCGAGGCACTTTGGGCCAATTAAAGCTACACATATTCGAGGAGAAATTATTTATAAATATGGTGCAAGATATGGGTTTAACAGTTTTTCTATTGACGAAAGTTTTTAGACTATGACTTTAATTGAAGCATTTTTTTGCTGAATGCTATCAGATGCCGAGCTTTCAGAGCTTAACGTTTTCGCCGTTGGCGAGATACTTTCTTTTGCGTCGTCAAAAGAAATTATCCAAAGAAAATGCAACCCCACGCCGCTCGAAAGCCCAACTGCTCATGCGTTGTCCAAGGCGAAAACGTAACTCGCGCTATGCTTCGTCGCCGCACTCAAACACCCGTTTTCTTAAAACGTTGGCCAACGATGTTCAGTCGGCTCGCTCAAAGGTCGACAAGATAACAAGTAACAACACCGCTAACAGTCAAATTTTCATGCTCTGCTCTCAGACAGACGACAATTCTTATATTCAGTCATAGTGTTAGCCCAGTGTCAGGCGATACCCGACACCAGGCTCAGTCTTAAGGTAACGGGGCGCTGCCGGCAGCTCTTCCAGTTTCTGCCGTAATTGCCCTATATGCACCCGCACATATTCAGGCCTGTCGATATAGACCGCGCCCCAGACCTGGCTGAGAATTTGATTATGGGTTAGCACCCTGTCCGCATGCCTTAGTAACAACAGCAAAATATCATATTCGGTTTTGGTAAGATGAATATCCTGCTCTGCCCGACTAACTTTGCGTTGTACCGGGTCAACCTGGATCTGTCCAAAACTAAATACCTGCTGCGAAGGTATGCTTTGGCGTAAGTTAGCCCGGATCCGGGCTAATAACTCGGCCGAGCTAAAGGGTTTTGTCACATAATCATTAGCGCCGTTGTCCAGTGCCTTTACTTTGTCTTGCTCGCTTTGTCGCGCCGAAATCACAATAACAGGCGTATCAGACCAGCTGCGTAATTGCTCTAACCAGAGCTGACCATCCATATCTGCCAGCCCTAAGTCCAATAAGATCAAATCCACGCTTTGCTGCACTAAATACTGCAGCGCCGGCAAACCTTGATCGAAACTCGCCGGTTGATAGGCTTTGGTTTTCAGCAAGGTAGTGAGAAAACTTTGCATCGCCGGATCATCCTCCAGCACCAAGATTCGTTCAGCCAAAGACAACTCCTTGTGGGGTGATACGGACATACTTAGACATCTGTTCGCTCAGGTTGCTCATGATCCAGCGGATGCTCAGGCCAACTCAGGCTAGCCGTAAAATACCCATTCTCGGCGACAGCCGCAGTAAAATGGCCTTGATGCAGGTGCATCACCGCTTTACAAATCGCGGTACCTAGGCCACTACTACTATCACGCTGCGCCTTGCGCTCGCTGACGACCGGATTTATCACCTGCAATCGATAGTTTCCCGCCTGCCGCATAAAGGTGATTTGCAGCGGTGGCTTACCATACTTAACTGCATTTTCCAGCATATTGGCTAGTGCAATTTCCAGTAAGGTCGCATCGGCAATACTGTCTGCGGCAGCTAACTGTATCTCGAACTGCTGTTCTGCTAACAGCATCGCTCGCCTTGCGATCGCAGCAGAGATGATATCGTTGATACTGTGGGCAGCCAACACCACAGAGCTTTGCATTTGCTGCACACGGCTTAACTCCATCACTTTATCGAAATGCGCATTCAACAAACTGGCTTGGCGATAAATATGACCTGCCTGTTCACGGATCTGCTCGGCAGTAAGCGTCACATCTTGCTCGGCTAGCATGCTGGAAGCGCCCATAATGGTTGCCAGTGGAGTACGTAAATCGTGCGATAAGGAGCGCAACATCATGGCGCGACTATGCTCAAGCTCGGCTTGCATTCTTGCTTGCCGGGCCTTACCCGCCAGTAATTGGCGTTGGCGCAAGTGTTTTTTGGCGCGGACCAGTTCGAAACGCAGCCGGCCAGATAAACGGGCAATAAAAATACCCAACAACAGCATTACCACGAAGGTGATCAAGTAATTGCCTTGATGTACAAATAAGGTGTAGTAAGGCTCAACAAAGAGAAAATTTAGCAACAGCACACTGATAAAGGTACAAATAATGGCCCAGCGTTGTCCCGCATATTGGGCCACCCAGGTTACCCACAACAGCTGTAACATAACGACATCGGTTGTGGTTGCCATCATCCGTGCCGGCAATAACAGCAAGGCAATAACAACTGGCATGACCAGCGTAAGCAGCACAAGTTGCCACCAGCTTACACGCTGTGCAGAACGATTCTTCATAATAAGTTCAACTTAATAACGCCAGTACATGGGCGTAAATAACAATAGCATAGTTAAAATCTCCAGTCTGCCCAGTAACATACCAAAGGTCAGGCTCCACTTTGCACCGTCGGGTAAGCCGGCAAAGTTACCGGCCGGGCCGATAATCTCGCCCATCCCAGGTCCAACGTTACTTACCGCCGTAGCCGCCCCGGTTAAGGCTGTGACCAGATCCAGTTCAAACATCGATAACACCAATGCCAGCGCAGCGATGGTGGCAAAATAGATAAAAGCAAAAGCCAGCACTGCGCCCAGCAGGCTATCATCGACTTTTTTAGATCCATACTTCTGAACCCAAACCGCATTGGGATGGATGAGAAGATTAAATTGCTTTATCAATAAGTATCCCGCTAGCTGCGTACGAAAAATCTTTAGACCTCCTGAAGTTGAACCCGAGCAGCCGCCGGAAAATGTTAGATAAAAAAACAAAACCACTGCCATACTGCCCCAAAGCGTGTAATCTTCAGAGGCATAGCCACAAGTAGTAATGACCGACACTACGTTAAATACACTGTGCGTCAGCGCATCCCACCAAGGGCGCTGATGATGCCATACCTGATAAAGGCTTAACAGCAATGCCACCATCACGACTATCGCTAAAAAGGCTTTAACCTGCGGATCGCGCAGCAAAGCCCACTTGTCGCCTTTGGCCATGCCGACAAAGAGCACAAAAGGTAAGGCCGCTAACGTCATCCACAAACTGGCCAACCAGAGCAGCCAAGGTTTAGTATTAAAATGCCCAAAGGAAGCGTCGTAATTGGCAAAACCGCCGGTGGCGGAAGAAGTCATGCCATGAGTGATGGCATCAAACCAGGACATGCCCCCCAGTTTGTAACTCAGACTAGCAGCCAGCGTAATCGTCAGATAAACCAATAAAATATAGCTCGACAAACTGCTACTACGCGGCAGTATTTTTTCTGAGATATCAGAGCTTTCTGTTTTAAACAGCTTCATGCCGCCAATTTTTAACGCCGGTAAGATGGCAATCGCCATCACAATAATACCGATGCCACCAATCCATTGCAGCATAGCCCGCCAGAACAGCACGCCCTTAGACATCGTATCCAGATTGCTTAATACCGTAGAGCCGGTGGTGGTAATAGCCGAGACCGTCTCAAACCAGGCATCGGTAACGCTTAATCCTGGAATACTCAGATACAACGGCAAGGCAGAAAAAATACAAATACTTAGCCAGCATAGTGTCGTTAATAAGAATAAATAGCGTTTTTTCAGATGCACAGCACCACCGGATAGCATGACTAGCAACACTCCGATGATCACAGTTACAACGGCAGAAAGCAGAAAATTCCAGAACTCCCGCTCGGCAAAACTGAAGCTGACCATCATCGTTACTAACTGCGCTGCGCTAAGGCTCACCAATAAATAGCCCAATACCCGGTAGAAAAAATGCTGGGTGTGGGTCTGGCGATCGGCAAAAGAATAGGAATATGTCGACATAAACTACAACAGTTATCTGGATCAGTTTTTAGCTTATCCGGCGCAGAGAAGGCTTGCTGTAAAGCTTTTCTAAAGATTAGCGCCTCGCCTATAAAGATTTTATAAAATTTCGCCGCCAAGGGCTGACATTCAGAGCTTTAGTGTCTTTAATGCTGTCAATTTCCAACCGGGAAAAAAGCGATAATGTCAAAATTTGCTGTAATAGGTCTGGGCCGATTTGGCTCTGCCGCTTCACTAGAACTGATGCGGCTTGGACATCAGGTCATTGGGATTGATAGTAACGTAAAGTTTATCAACCGGCTGGCCGACCACCTTAGTCATGCTGTGATAGCAGATGCTACGGACGAGCAGGCTTTAGCTGAGCTGGATATCCCAGGTTGTGATGCGGCGCTCGTTGCCATCGGCGAAAATCTCGAGGCAAGCATTTTGTGTGTGCTCAATCTGAAAAATCTCGGGGTAAGTCAGATTTGGGTAAAAGCCACCTCGAAAGCGCATCACACTATTCTGACTCGGCTGGGTGTCAGCCGGATCATTCATCCAGAGGAGGAAATGGGTGTCAAAGTCGCGCAAGCGCTGAACTACCCGATGGTGAACCAATATCTTGCTTTGGGGCAGAATCAGTATTTGGTAGAAATCGATATTATCCCGCGTTTGCAGGGTAGCCGCATTCAGGAATTACTCGCAGATGGTCAGGCCTTTGTCAAAGCCGTATTGGTAAAGCGACGCGATAAGGTTTTTTCGCCGGTACAGCCCGACTTCATGTTAGAGAGTCATGACAGTCTGGTACTGGCGGGTAGTCTGGACATTTTAAAGTCATTAGCCCCCAAATTAAGCTAATCAGACATAGCTGATGATATAACGACGATGAAAAACTGGTTGCCCCATAATCTGCCGTACAAGCGGCTTCGCCCTCTTAATCAGGTTAGATTGAAATTAAGCCCGCCGGCAGTGCTGGCACTGGGTTTTATGGCGCTGATCGCCCTAGGATCCTTGCTGTTAATGCTGCCGCTCGCTACGACAGCACCACTGACGCCATTACAGGCACTTTTTACCGCCACCTCGGCTGTTACTGTAACAGGGTTGGTAGTGGTTGATACCGGCAGCCACTTTACGATGTTTGGTCAGTTGGTGATTGCCGGTTTGATCCAGGCGGGTGGATTGGGGTTTATGACGTTTGCCGTAGTGGCGGTGATCAGTCTTGGCACCCGCATTGGCTTAACCCAACAGAAAATTGCTCAGGAAGCGATGAATCAAACCAGCCTGGCCCAGGTTGCGCAGATAGCTAAAGCCGTTTTACTTTATTCTGTGGTGATAGAAGCACTTGGCATCGTCTTTCTGACAATAGTCTGGTATCAGGAACTCGGTTTGTCGACTGCCTTTTATCATGCATTTTTCTATACCATATCTGCCTTTAATAATGCCGGCTTTGCGCTGGACAGTGCCAGCCTGATGCCTTACGCCGCCAGTATTCCGGTTAATATGATTATCAGTGGTTTGTTTATTGTCGGTGGCATTGGTTTTACCGTGCTGATTGACCTGAAAAAGCACCGTCGTTGGCAACAGCTCAGCGTCAACACTCGACTGACCCTGCTTGCAAGTCTTTACATAAATCTGCTGGCTTTTTTCTTGATCTGGCTGTTAGAAGCTCAGAATCCGGCAACTTTGGGCGCGATGGCATTACCGGAGCAGGCACTTGCGGCCTGGTTTCAGGCGGTTACCCCCCGCACTGCCGGTTTTAATACGCTTGATTACAGTCAAATGACGGACGCGACCAATGTACTGACCTTGTTGTTGATGTTTATCGGTGGTGGCTCACTCAGTACCGCCAGCGGTATTAAGCTAGGCACTTTTGTAGTGTTAATGATGGCGACCTATGCATTCTTGCGGCGGCGCGATGAGGTTTGCGTACTTCAACGGACGATTCCGCATCAAACAGTCATAAGGGCATTAGCCTTAACCTTCGTATCGCTGGCTCTGGTTTTTATCGCGATTTTCGCATTAACAGCATTAGAGCGTGCGCCTTTTCTGGATATTGCTTTTGAGGCAGTGTCTGCCCTCAGTACCGTCGGCTTATCACGCGGTTTAACGGCGGAGTTGTCGACACCCGGTCAATTTGTCGTGATCTTTTTGATGATAACCGGTCGTTTAGGGCCATTAACGCTCGCCTATTTTCTGGCAACCCCTAAACAACGTAAAAGCCGCTATGCCGAGACAAAAATTCAGGTTGGTTAATAAGAGGGACGCTTAAATGTTTTAATTGGCGCAAAAGATTTGTTGAATGTCGGCTTTTAGCTCGTAGCTGCTTCCGAGTAGTTAAGGCAGGTCAGTGCCACTAATTGACGTTGTTCTTAACACTCTGTAAGCTACTTTTACTCAATCAATCAATTACATATTATTTAAAATGGAATTTGAACTGCGAGAACTCGGCCAAAGTGCTGGCATGAAATTAGCAAAAATCGCGATAGCGAATATCGTCATATTAGTTGCGACATTTATTGGTTACAGGTACTTGCCAGATATTCTTAATTTGGAGCTTCATGGCTCCGGTAAATTGATTGCCGTTATCGCTATGGTGCCAGCAATAGCTTTGGTAAGCACTATACAAATCGGATTACGGCAGCAACGAATTTTTGCTACTGGCGCCAACGGTATTAGATTTGGTGATTCTGTATCAGGGGTTCAGTCTTATTCCTGGGAAGACATTTCTTCTTTCAACTTATCACCCGACACGAAAGTACTCCATTTCGCTTCGGGTTGTATGGGCATTACCGAGACAATTCCGCTAAAGAAATTTGGCATTAATGAATTGCAATACAGTAGGCTGCACGAGTTATCTTCAGCTTTAATAAGGAAATAGTAAATATTTCAGCTTAGTGCCCAGGCTGTGTGAAAACTGCTGATCACCTTTTGGTCTAAGTAGCAGGTTTTTATGATCAATTATTCTTAATAAAACGCCCCAAGCCAACTGCTTGTTTACTAAAATTAATAGCATACGAAGCAATAGTAAGTGTGCTGATATGACCCACCATATAAAAGGCTCAGGCAGACATCAAGTAACATTGTTTCCTGAGGCACTGGATGATTTTGTTATTGAAAATAACCCTGTCCGAGTAATCGACATCTTTGTTGATGGTCTGCAACTTGCTTCTCTCGGCTTCGAAAATATTAATCCAAAACAGACTGGGCGGCCTGGGTATCACCCGGCCACCATGCTTAAACTGTATATTTATGGATATCTGAATCGTATCCAGTCTTCCCGCAGATTAGAAAAAGAAGCGCATCGAAATGTTGAATTGATGTGGCTGCTTGAGCGATTAACCCCTGACTTTAAAACCATCGCTGATTTCAGAAAAAATAACGGTAAAGGTATTAAGAATGCTTGCCGTGCTTTCATTGACCTATGCAAGCAAATGCAAATGTTCACTGATGTGATTGTTGCCATTGACGGTAGTAAATTTAAAGCGGTAAATAGCAAATCGAATAACTACACTCCGAGCAAGGTTAAAGGCCACATCGAAAGAATTGAGCAAAGCATCAGCTTATATCTGGATAAGCTCGATGATGCCGATAAAAAGGCAGAGCTTGAAGCTAACTCAGAATTAACAGCAACAAAGTTGGCATGGCTTCAAAAGCGTTTAGAAGAGTTAAAGCAAGTGCAGCAAGCCGTAGAGCAACATCCTGATAAACAGCTGTCATTAACAGATCCTGATTCTCGGCTGATGAAAATAAACAATGTTAACCGCCAAGTTAGCTATAACGTACAGACAGCAGTAGATGCAAAGCATCATCTGATTGTTGCTCACGAGGTAACCAATATCCCTGACCGTGGCCAGCTAACGACTGTGACCAAATTAGCGCAAGAGGCAGTGGGTAAGACTGATATTACTGTTCTTGCCGACAAAGGGTATTACAGCCGGAGTGATATTAAAGCGGCTCAGGACTTAGGAGCCGTAGCCTTAGTTCCAAAAGGTGATACCTCTGGAGCTGACCGCAAAGGGCTTTATAACCTCGCACTGTTTAAATATAACCAGGAAAAAGACATCTACATTTGTCCTGCGGGTAACGAGCTTCAGAATCGGTTTACCACCGTTGAAGATGGCTTAGAATTGCAAATGTACTTTAATTGTATTGCTTGTAGGGATTGCAGCCAGCGCGCCAAATGCACCACGTCAAAAAGTGCAGCTAGGCGGATCCGTCGTTGGGTGCATGAATCTGAAATGGAAAACATGCAGGCTAAGTTAGATGCTGCACCACAATCAGCTACGATACGAAAGCAAACCGTGGAGCACCCGTTTGGAACGATCAAAATGTGGATGGGTGCGACTCACTTCTTGATGCGACGATTTACCAATGTAAGCACTGAAATCAGCTTACACATACTGGCATATAACCTGAAACGGATGATATCGATTTGGGGCGTTGAGGGATTGAAAATTAAGCTAAAGGAGCTTTATGAATAGTGAATATTATTGCGTATAAGCCATTGTCAGTCACAAAGACCACTTGGGTATGTCGATTTAGTCAAAGCCAAATCCCCATAGAACAAAATTAAACTTTAGTTAGCCAAGTTGAGCGAAATTCTATTGCTGCTATGGAATAACTTGGTGGCAAAGCAGAAATTTTGAGTTTTTACACAGCCTGTGCCAAAAGCGGAAATTCATTGAAATTTTATTAAATCGGCGCTTTTAACTGAAAGCGGACGTTTGCTAAGTAACACTTCAGAGAGCTCTCGAAATTTTTGAGATGTTCTCGCATCGCCCACAGGTTAAAAATACGAGCGCTATTCATACCTTTTTGAGTTACTGGCCAGATTGTAGTTATCAGTACGGTGAATCCAAAGATTTTAAATATATAATTTAAAATGACTTTACGGGTTTGCCCACATTTGTTCTTGCCGCTAAAGTCCTGAAATTCATGTGTTTTTACGCTAGCGTTGCAGGATGTTAAAAAGCTCAAGAGGACTGCCTTGCTTAAAAGCGTGGATTTTTCTTTTGATGAAATTGTTATGCCTTAATTGTTCACTATATCCTTTAGCTCTTGAGAGGGTTAACGCGACAGCCTCCCGACCTAAGTTGTACTCCTATACTACCTCCCTGACACAGTTGGCTGTGCTAAAATGTGAGCGTTAAAAGCTAGTAACAATCGCCTAAAGTATTGTGATATCATTAACGAAGAGGTGGAAAAATGAACAATGCATCAGCACCAAGTAAGCAGCAAAAGAACGTGGGTATCCCAGAGTTTTCTGCTGCAGCCATAAAACGGGCTAAGTCTACCAAAATATCTCCAAGGCTATTTGCTGCGATCAAGTATGTCAAAGCGGAAACGAAGCATGCAGTTGAATAGTGGTTTATGAGGTTTGAAAAAAAGAATCTACCGACATCGTTTCGTCTACCGAGCGTTGTTTCCAAAGAGGTTAGACTATTCAACCCCCTAAACGGCTATGAACGAGATTGGCTTGAAAACTGCTTTCGCCGTGCTTCAAGCCGAGAGTTTACGCTCTACTATGCCATGGGAGATACTGGACTTCTAGTAGGTTTGTATGCTTTGTCGTTAGCTAATCCTGAAAGTAGATCCAACTGGCTAGTAATTGACTTTCTCTATGTACTCCCAGAATTTAGGGGGACACCATTTGAAGACTCACCTTTCAAAGCTTCTGAATTGATCTTGGCTGAAATAATGATTCAAGCACAGAAGATTTCCGAAATTGTGAATTTGTCTATTGTCGCTTTACAACTTGGACATGACAACCTGCAACGTGTATACGAGCAGATGGGTTTTGTTGTACTGAAAGCCCGTACAAAAAAAAGTCTAGATCTTTGGATGGGAATAACTTTCCCGGATGAGAGCGAAGTGTAGCTAAGTACCATTGTACTGGCACATTGAATGTGGGCGCCTAATTAGATGTAACACGCAGGGTTCACGAAAAATCGAATGTCTGCACATAAGGCAGGCTGTGTAAAAACTCAAAATTTCTGCTTTGCCACCAAGTTATTCCATAGCAGCAATAGAATTTCGCTCAACTTGGCTAACTAAAGTTTAATTTTGTTCTATGGGGATTTGGCTTTGACTAAATCGACATACCCAAGTGGTCTTTGTGACTGACAATGGCTTATACGCAATAATATTCACTATTCATAAAGCTCCTTTAGCTTAATTTTCAATCCCTCAACGCCCCAAATCGATATCATCCGTTTCAGGTTATATGCCAGTATGTGTAAGCTGATTTCAGTGCTTACATTGGTAAATCGTCGCATCAAGAAGTGAGTCGCACCCATCCACATTTTGATCGTTCCAAACGGGTGCTCCACGGTTTGCTTTCGTATCGTAGCTGATTGTGGTGCAGCATCTAACTTAGCCTGCATGTTTTCCATTTCAGATTCATGCACCCAACGACGGATCCGCCTAGCTGCACTTTTTGACGTGGTGCATTTGGCGCGCTGGCTGCAATCCCTACAAGCAATACAATTAAAGTACATTTGCAATTCTAAGCCATCTTCAACGGTGGTAAACCGATTCTGAAGCTCGTTACCCGCAGGACAAATGTAGATGTCTTTTTCCTGGTTATATTTAAACAGTGCGAGGTTATAAAGCCCTTTGCGGTCAGCTCCAGAGGTATCACCTTTTGGAACTAAGGCTACGGCTCCTAAGTCCTGAGCCGCTTTAATATCACTCCGGCTGTAATACCCTTTGTCGGCAAGAACAGTAATATCAGTCTTACCCACTGCCTCTTGCGCTAATTTGGTCACAGTCGTTAGCTGGCCACGGTCAGGGATATTGGTTACCTCGTGAGCAACAATCAGATGATGCTTTGCATCTACTGCTGTCTGTACGTTATAGCTAACTTGGCGGTTAACATTGTTTATTTTCATCAGCCGAGAATCAGGATCTGTTAATGACAGCTGTTTATCAGGATGTTGCTCTACGGCTTGCTGCACTTGCTTTAACTCTTCTAAACGCTTTTGAAGCCATGCCAACTTTGTTGCTGTTAATTCTGAGTTAGCTTCAAGCTCTGCCTTTTTATCGGCATCATCGAGCTTATCCAGATATAAGCTGATGCTTTGCTCAATTCTTTCGATGTGGCCTTTAACCTTGCTCGGAGTGTAGTTATTCGATTTGCTATTTACCGCTTTAAATTTACTACCGTCAATGGCAACAATCACATCAGTGAACATTTGCATTTGCTTGCATAGGTCAATGAAAGCACGGCAAGCATTCTTAATACCTTTACCGTTATTTTTTCTGAAATCAGCGATGGTTTTAAAGTCAGGGGTTAATCGCTCAAGCAGCCACATCAATTCAACATTTCGATGCGCTTCTTTTTCTAATCTGCGGGAAGACTGGATACGATTCAGATATCCATAAATATACAGTTTAAGCATGGTGGCCGGGTGATACCCAGGCCGCCCAGTCTGTTTTGGATTAATATTTTCGAAGCCGAGAGAAGCAAGTTGCAGACCATCAACAAAGATGTCGATTACTCGGACAGGGTTATTTTCAATAACAAAATCATCCAGTGCCTCAGGAAACAATGTTACTTGATGTCTGCCTGAGCCTTTTATATGGTGGGTCATATCAGCACACTTACTATTGCTTCGTATGCTATTAATTTTAGTAAACAAGCAGTTGGCTTGGGGCGTTTTATTAAGAATAATTGATCATAAAAACCTGCTACTTAGACCAAAAGGTGATCAGCAGTTTTCACACAGCCTGAAGGCAAAGTAGACATTCTCTTTTCGAGATTGCCTGTTCTGAACAGCTGCTTCTCGCTCGTAGCTGCTTCCGAGTAGTTAATGCAGGTCAGTGCCACTAATTGACGTTGTTCTTAACACTCGGTAAGCTGCTTTTACTCAATCAATCAATTACATATTATTAAAAATGGAATTTGAACTGCGAGAACTCGGTCAAAGTGTTGGCATGAAATTAGCAAAAATCGCGATAGCGAATATCGTCATATTAGTTGCGACATTTATTGGTTACAGGTACTTGCCAGATATTCTTAATTTGGAGCTTCATGGCTCCGGTAAATTGATTGCCGTTATTGCTATGGGGCCAGCAATAGCTTTGGTAAGCACTATACAAATCGGATTACGGCAGCAACGAATTTTTGCTACTGGCGCCAACGGTATTAGATTTGGTGATTCTGTATCAGGGGTTCAGTCTTATTCCTGGGAAGACATTTCTTCTTTCAACTTATCACCCGACACGAAAGTACTCCATTTCGCTTCGAGTTGTATGGACATTACCGAGACAATTCCGCTAAAGAAATTTGGCATTAATGAATTGCAATACAGTATGCTGCCTGAGGTATCCCCAGAAATTCTCTAGTTAAAATAAAATGTTAGGCGATTAGGGAACATTCATGGTGGTTCCCGATCTGATCATTCGCCAAAACTCACAAAACGCGGATGGTCACCATGAATGTAAAAACTATGCTCGCTGATTTCCTTGCATTTGTCACCCCCAAAACGATGCATAAAACCCGATTTTCGGTGTTATTAGATGCTGTAACAGCTTTGACCAAAGACGCGCGGTGCACCGTCACAGCGATTGGTCGCGCTATGCCAGGCACTTCTGACAAAGTCAGCATTAAGCGCGCGGATAGATTGCTCAGCAATGCCAATCTACAACGGGAACTGCCTCTGATCTATGCGGCAATGACTCATTTGATTGTCAGTAGCAAAACGCAGCCGCTCATTTTGATTGACTGGAGCAACGCTGATACCGCGAAGCGCCATTTTATTTTGCGAGCCAGCATCGCTGTTGATGGCAGAGCACTCACGCTATTACAAAAAGTAGCGGCGGCAGAAGATTACACTTGCCCACATTTGCACTGGGCGTTTTTAAAGCAACTCAAGGCCATGTTACCTAGCGACTGTAAGCCTGTTATCGTCACCGATGCTGGCTTTAAAGTGCCCTGGCTTAAGCAGGTACGCAAATTAGGCTGGCATTATGTCGCAAGAGTCAGAGGTAACGTGAAGCTTAAGCTGGCAGAGCAAACAGAGTTTATGACCGTAAATGCGCTTTATAAAAAAGCTCGCGCCACCCCTAAACACTTAGGCGCAATCGTGCTGACTCAGACGCAACACTATGAAACCCGCGCGATTCTAGTTGGTAAAGGCTATAAGCTATTGAAGCGAGACAAAAATAAGTCTTACAAAGAACCTTGGTTATTGGTGTCATCTTTGCCTGATTGCCATGGCTACGCAGATAAAATCGCCAAGTGCTACAGTAGCCGGATGCAAATTGAAGAAAGCTTCAGAGACCAGAAAAGCTCACGTTATGGCTTAGGAAGCGACCTGCACGGCACTAAAATCAAATCACGTTTGGGTATATTGCTGTTACTGGCGGCACTGGCAAATTGGTTCCACTACCTGATGGGTGCGGCGGGTGAAAAGGCTGGCTTACATTTGCGATATCAGGCTAATACGGTAAAAAATCGGCGAGTGCTGGCACTGAACTTCCTCGGGATACTGCTTTGTAAGGAACCGAAACTGCCTATTCGCAGACACGATTATCAGCAAGGGCTAAAGCAGATCTTGCACTGGGTTGCACAGTGGGACTGGGCGCTAATCAAATTGGCAAAGAGCTAATACTATGGGGTGTAAATTTGTGGGGATCCCTCAGGTATGCTGCACGAGTTATCTTCAGCTTTATTAAGGAAATAGTAAATATTTCAGCTTAGTGCCAAAAGCTGACATTACTGGTTTAATCAGTCACAATTCAAAGTTGTTTTACATATTGTTAATGTTCACTAAAATAGTGACAGCAGTATCGAAAATAACTATGTCAGTGACAAGGTATGCACTTTGGGGCAGATCCATTTGAAGATCTGCACTTTAATGCACATTAAAGTGCAGAATAGAATCTATGTCTTATCATTATCTAATGTATGTAGTCTCTAAAGAGTACACTTAAGTTAAGCTTTAATTTAATAATCAGTGATATGCTTCGCGTATCTTATTTAGCGAGCGAGGATTGCTCTTTTCTTTCGCAGACTCATTATCTTAGTGATAGTAAATGAATAAAAAAATTAAACATGAGTACCAAATCAGCATGCGCTCAGCCATGGAGGCTGAACAAGTCAATGATTTAGACAATGCGTTTAAGTCTCTTGAAAGAGCGCATATTTTAGGGCAGAGATATTTTATACCGCATATAGCGACGCACTGGCAGATGTTGCGGATTGGGCTTAAACGCAATGATAATCGCGAGGTTATTGGTCAGATCGTCCGTTTGATAGCAACGGTTCCGGGTTTTATATTTGGTTGGGTTCCAAGGGGAAATCCTGGTGGGGCGAATATCTCTGCTTTAAAGCCAGTGCCCTTGCCAGCTGACAGCCCCATTTGGCGGGACGTCTTAATACGCCTGACTATTTACGCGGTTATCGTTTTAATCGTATTGGCATAAACACCCATCTTATTGCCAAAACGTTCGAAAGCCTGCTTCGCTGAGCATTGGGCTACAGCGAAGCAGATTAATGATTATTCCGTTTGCTGTTTGCGGCTATCGTTTTTGTGTACCAAATGATATAGCACTGGCAATACCAGCAAGGTCAGTAAGGTTGACGAGATAATACCGCCAATCACCACTGTCGCCAGCGGACGCTGCACTTCAGCACCGGTGCCAATATTAATCGCCATCGGTACAAAGCCAAGGCTCGCGACCAAAGCGGTCATTAGCACAGGGCGCAACCGGGTAAGCGCGCCTTCCGTTATCGCAAGCAGCAAGTCACCTTTTTCACGCCAGAGATCGCGAATAAAGCTCAGCATCACCAGGCCGTTCAGCACCGCCACACCTGATAAGGCGATAAAGCCAATGCCGGCAGAGATTGATAAAGGCATCCCCCTCAAGTACAACGCCAGCACGCCACCGGTAAGCGCCAACGGCACACCGCTGAAGATAATCAGCGCATCTTTTAATGACGCAAAAGCCATCACCAGAATACCTAAAATCAGCAGCAACGTAACAGGCACCACTATGCTAAGGCGCTGACTTGCTGACTCCAATTGCTCAAAAGTACCGCCATAATCCAGCCAGTAACCGGCTGGTAATGCAACGTCGCGGTTGATTTGGGCCTTTACCTCTTCTACAAAACTGCCAAGGTCTCGCCCACGCACATTCGCGGTTACCACTACCCGGCGTTTGCCATTTTCACGACTAATTTGTGCCGGCGCAGGCGATAAATCTAAGGTAGCCACTTCCTGCAACGGCACAAAGTCCCCATTTGGCAATGGCACCGGCAACACTGCCAGTTTGTCCAGATCGCGACGCAGGGTTTCCGGCAAGCGCACTATCAGCTCAAAGCGTCTGTCACCTTCATACAGAATACCGGCCGACGTACCACCAATTGCCGCTGCTACCCAATCCTGTAGTTCAACCACATTTAAGCCGTAACGGGCAAGCGCGGTTCGATTGGGGATCACCGACAAGGTTGGCAAACCAGTGACTTGTTCGACTTTAGTATCCGCAGCACCTTGCACCTTGTTGACCGCTTGCAGAATTTGATTAGCGCTTGTAACCAGCTGATCTAAATCATCACCAAATACCTTAATACCCAGATCTGCCCGTACACCGGAAATCAGTTCATTAAAACGCATCTGAATAGGTTGGGTAAATTCATAGTTATTGCCAGGCAATGTCGCCAAAGCAGCTTCCATTTCAGTGACCAATTGGGCTTTGGTTTTATCCGGATTGGGCCATTCACTGCGCGGTTTTAATATCACAAAGTTGTCAGCCACATTGGGTGGCATCGGATCGGTCGCCACTTCTGCCGTACCAATTCTGGCAAACACTTTATCAACCTCAGCAAAGGTTTTGATCTTCTGCTCCAGAATTTCCTGCATTGCAACGGCTTGTTCTAAGCCGGTGCCCGGAATACGCATGGCATGTAAAGCGATATCGCCCTCATCAAGCTGAGGCACAAACTCCGATCCCAGGGTGGTGGCCAGCCACAGACACACACCAACCAGAGCACTGGCCAAACCGATGACCAGAGCGCGCCATTTCAGTGCCAGCGCTAATAGCGGTGCGTACAAGGTTTTAGCGCTTCTGATAACCGCACTTTCTTTTTCACTGATTTTACCATTTAAGAACACCGCCACAGCGGCTGGTACAATCGTCAGTGACAACACCATGGCGGATAACAGCGCAATAACGACAGTCGCTGCCATAGGATGAAACATTTTACCTTCGACACCGGTCAGCGAAAAAATAGGGATATACACTATGGTAATGATGGCCACACCGAACAAACTGGGCCGGATAACCTCTGCTGTTGCCAGATACACTGTATTTAAGCGCTCTCTCAGCGGTTGGATACTGCCGTTGTGTTGTGCCTGTGCCAGGCGGCGAACCGCATTTTCGACAATAATCACCGTGCCATCAACAATTAAGCCAAAATCCAGCGCACCCAGGCTCATCAGGTTGGCAGAAACGCCGGCTTGTACCATGCCGGTAATGGTCATCAGCATTGATAGCGGGATCACTGCCGCAGTGATTAACGCTGCCCGCAGGTTACCCAGCAGGATAAACAACACTACGATCACCAATAATGCGCCTTCCAGCAGGTTTTTACTGACGGTTGCAATGGCTTTATCCACTAAGGTGGTGCGGTCATATACTGCTTCAGCAATAACACCCTCTGGCAGAGAGCTTTTGCTCTGCTCCAGCTTTTGCGCCACATCCCGTGCCACTGTGCGTGAGTTTTCACCAATTAACATCATGGCTGTACCCAGCACCGCTTCTTTGCCATCCTGAGTTGCCGCACCGGTTCGCAGCTCTTTGCCAATGGCAACGTCGGCAACGTCACTCAGCTTTACCGGTATAGCGTCGTATTGCGTAATAATGACATTGGCAATGTCATCCAGTGAGGTTAACTGACCGGGCGAGCGTACCAGCAGTTGCATGCCTTCACGTTCAATATAACCAGCGCCTCTGTTGTCATTGTTGGCTTGCAGGGCCAGCTCAATATCCTTAATACTCAGGCCATAATTAAGCAGTTTCAGTGGGTCGGGTAACACATGGTATTGCTTGTTATAGCCGCCAATACTGTTTACTTCCACCACACCTTTAACTTGTGCCAGCTGAGGTTTTATTATCCAGTCCTGAATTTCCCGCAGTGCCATGGCATCGTAAGGTGAACCATTTTGTTGCAGTGCACCCGGTTTGGCCTGCACGGTATACATAAAGATTTCACCAAGCCCGGTTGAAATAGGGCCCATTTCAGGCTCTATGCCCTCAGGCAACATATCCTTGATAGCGCCCAACCGGGTGTTGATTAGATTGCGGGCAAAGTAGATGTCCGTGCCTTCTTCAAATACCACCGTTACCTGTGACAAGCCATAACGAGACAAAGAACGGGTATAACTTAAATTGGGTAAGCCATACAGGGCAGTTTCTACCGGATAGGTAATACGCTGCTCGGCCTCAAGTGGCGAATAACCCGGTGCTGCGGTGTTTATTTGTACCTGAACGTTAGTAATATCCGGCACTGCATCAATCGGTAACTGTTGGTAGCTCCAGCTACCAATGGCAATAATCAACAGTGTCAGCGTTAAAAATAGATACCGCTTCGCAATAGCCAGGCGCAACATGGATTCAATCATAGTGCCCCCTTAATGCGCGTGCTCGGCTTCAGATTTCTCAATATCCGCTTTTAACAGATAGCTATTTGTCGTGACATACCACTGGCCGGGCTTTAAACCGGCAATCACTTCGACATAATCCATGTCGCTACGGCCAAGCTGTAATGGGGTAAAGGCATATTCGCTATTGTTTTTTACGAAGACTCCGCTTTTATTGTCCAGTATTTGAATGGCCGACTTTTTAACGGCAAGCTCAACGTTGAATTCACCGCTTATTACAGCACCCTCGATTAATTGCCCGGACGACAGTTTACCGTCACGGTTATCCAGCTTAACTCTGGCCAGTTGATAGGGCTGGGTTAATGACGGAATGATATGCGCAATTACGCCGTTAATCTCAGTGTCAGCGGCCATAATGACCACTGTTTGTCCTGTCGCGACAGCAACTTGTTGTGATGGGTACACGCGAAAATCGGCCCACAGGCTGCCAAAATCAGCAATGCTGAACAGCGTCTGCTGCTGTGCGATTTCACCAACATTGGCGCTGCGCTGAATAACAACGCCGTCAATTGGTGCTTTAATGGCATAGGTATTTAAGCTCTCATTTGACTCGACAACGGCCAGCACATCGCCTGCTTTTACGCTGTCACCCAGTGAGAATTTCACCGAGGTAAGAAGACCGGGAAAACGGGCATTAACATGGCTTATGCGGTTTGGATCAGCACTAAGCTTGCCATAAACCACCTGATGTTGGCGTAATAACTGGCTGTCAGCACGATCAGTGACAATATTTACCGCCGTAGCCATATCATCACTAATGCGGCTGCTTAGGGTTTCATTGTGTTCATGCTCGTCGTTTTCGTCGTGCCCTTCATGCTCATTGTGTTCTTCATGTTCTTCATGTTCTTCGTTCTCGCCGTGTTTTTCGTGCTCTTCATTTTTCTTAGCGTCAGATTGCGGTTTTACCGCTTGCTCTTTGGCATGGACATGCGCATGTTCTTGCTCATTGGCAGCCATTACTTGCATCGGCATCAGCCAGGCTGCAATAAACATTGCCAGTGTTAGATGTGACTTCATAATGCTATCTTCCTGTATATTCTGTTTGCCACGTCGCACAGTTAATGAAGTGCGGCACCGGGGCAATAATCTTGTCAGTTACTGCGTTACCGGCTCGGCGGTAAGCTGTTCAATCGTCGCCTGGCTCAATAGCACCGCAGTGGCGGTTTCCAGTATTTGTCTTTTTGCCTGCAACAATTCTTGCTGGGCATTAAGCCAATCTTGATAATTTGAGCGCCCGCGCTGGTATGCATCACGCGTAAGATCCAGCGCTTGTTCCAGGTTGGGGATCACGTACTGCGCCAACTGTTGGTGACTGGTAATGAATTGCTGCCGTTGCGAGTAGGCATCAAACAAGCGTTCATGCAGGATCAGTAAGCTATCCTGCTGCCGATACTCGACATTGTTTCGCTCTGCCAGCGCAGCTTCGATGGCTGCACTATTGCGACGTTCAGCAAATAATGGCACTGAGATACCAAAGGTAAGGCCTGTATCGTCACTGGCCTGATAGCGTCTTACCCCTACTTGCCAACTCAGATCTGCGCGGTTTTGGCTTTGCGCCAGTCGCACTTCAGCGTCTTTTAACCGACGTTCAGAGGCAAAAATGGTTAACGCCGGCGATTGTTGCAGCCGCTGATACAGCTCGGCAAAAGGGCGGCTTTGACCAAAAGCAAACAAATTACCTGCCACAACGTTAAAGTTGGCGCTGGTATCACCCCAAAAACGTGCTATGGCTATTTTTTGCCGCTCAATGCGCTGCAACAGGGCGTCCCGCCCGATCTGAACCTGAGCCAGTTGCGCCTTTGCCCGCATGATTTCAGCATCTGACAAGGCACCGCTGGCGGCACGTTTTTCTGCGCTTTGCAGCAGGGCTTCTGAGAGCTCTACTGCCTCTTCTGTCAGTGTCAATTCCTGCTGGCTGGCCAATAGATTAATATAATTGCGGGTAAGTTCGGCCAGCACATCGAGGGTTTGCGCTTGTTGCTGCCAATCAAGAGTATTGAGCCTGGCGTCTACTACCGCAGCGCGCCACTGAGCTTTGTTATCCAGCTCTATCACGGAAGATAAGGCGACTGTCAGCTCAGCACCGGCCAGCCCTCTGGCCTCTCCGGTGCCCGCAACGTTCTCAAGCTCTACACCGAGTTGATAACCGGGTTTAAGGCTTTGCACATCACGCTCTGCCAGCAGTCGCTGTTGGGTAAATTTAAACTGATGCAGCTGCGGGTTGTGTTGCAGTGTTTTATCTATTGCCTGTTGTAATGTCAGTGCTTGCGGCTCGGCACATAGCGGAAGCGCGCAAAATACCGCCGCCAGTATTGCTGGCAGCATTAGTGTCATACGCATGGGTATGCTCCTGAAAGTTAATCGTTAATAAAAAGGATAAACAAGCAGGATCAGATATTTGGCGGCGGCACCGGTGGGCGATAGCTAATGAGGTTTAACCCTGGTTGGGTAGCGGCTATAACGCTGTCACGGAAGTTAAGCACCTCCATGCCCTGAAAAAAAGCGATATAGCAGGTGACATGAGCATGATTACTGTGTTCGTCGGTATCATGCTCAGAGTTATGTTCAACGTTATGTGCAGTGACTTGCTCACTGCTTACGTCGAAAAGGGTATCTGAGTGGCAGTGTTCATGTTGCAGGTCAGTGTAGGTATGGGCATGATCGGGCAAATGCATAACTAACGCATCACAGGCCATCACGGCATGATTCAGCAAAGTCAGCAACAGTAATAATAAGCCTGATGTACGACCTAACATAAATCCCTCAGTAAGTTAGCGCTATGGTAGCGCTATTGCGACTTAACAACAAGCTACGCTTTTAGCTGTAAAATCCTGCGCGCACCATTGAGTACAACTAATCCAATGATGAACCCTATTACCAGATCCGGATAGCGTGACCCGGTCCAGGTGACTAATAATCCGGCCAAAATCACCCCTGCATTTGCGATAACGTCATTTGCAGAAAAAATCCAACTGGCTTTCATATGCGCGCCGCTTTCTTTTTGTTGATGAATTAACGAAAGACAGATCACATTAGCAACCAAAGCAATAGCGCCCATAATTAACATCAACGTCGACACAGGCTCGCTACCAAACAGGTAGCGCCGTATCACCTCACTGATCACCCCTAAGGCTAAAGCCAATTGCAGCCAGCCGGCAAGCTGTGCGGCGTTTAATTGAACCTTGCTACTACGCCCGACTGCGTATAGCGCAACCCCGTATACCGCTGCATCGGCAAACATATCCAGAGAGTCAGCTATTAACCCGGTTGATTGGGCCAGCCAACCGGTCACAAACTCTACTGCAAACATCACCGCGTTAATGCCCAGCAACCACTTTAAAATTAACCCCTCACGCTGCGAACCTGATGCTGTGGATTGTCTGGCCTGCGTTACCTCTTCGTGTTTCACCGGCCTGGTCTTTGTCAGCGATGCGCCCAGCCCTAAGCTGTGCATTTTTGGTGTAATTTCATTGGCATTAACTGTGTGAAAAACGCGAACCTGCCGTTGTGGGATATCAAACTGTAACAGAACACCAGGCTCAACTGTTTCCAGCGCCATACGGATCAAACGCTCTTCGGCAGGGCAGTCCATTTTAGGCACCCTAAATTCACTAAGGTAGGCATATTTTGCATGCTTATCAGGTGCATCAACGGCGCTATTTTCACTGTTGCCCGTTTCGCTACACTTATCATTGGAACAGCATTTTGGATTCATAACCGATAAACCTTGGGTTGTTATGGAACATAGTTTAAAGTCTATAGTAACTATAGAGTCAATAGGCCGCAGCATGATAATAAAAATTGGTGAGCTGGCAAAAATCTCCGGCTGTTCTGTTCAAACTATCCGTCACTATGACAAGGAGCAGCTTCTTTCGGCGAAAATACGTAGTGATGGCAATTTTCGTCTCTATGATCAGGCCGACATCGAGCGACTGCTATTTATTAAACACTGCCGGAGTTTAGATCTGAGTTTGGCAGAAATTCGTCAGTTACTGAGTTTGAATGACTCGCCAATGTCGCAGTGTGATGATGTCAATCAGATGATTGAACAGCATATCGAACAGGTAGAACGTCGCATAGCGGATTTAACGCAGCTTAATAAACAACTAAAGGCTTTACGTCTTAGCTGCAACTCGAAGCGCACGGTAGAGCACTGTGGTATTTTAAAACAACTGAATGAAGCCGTTAGTCAAACCAACTAAGTTGTTATCAGCAATAAATAGGTGAGTCTTAATGCACCAGCACAACCATTCACATATCAAAGACGACAGCGACAACCGGATCGCTATGGCTTTTTTTCTTAATGTGGGTTTCACCATAATTGAGTTTATCGGCGGTTGGTTAACCAACAGCACAGCAATTATGGCAGATGCAGTGCATGACCTGGGTGATAGCTTATCTATTGGCAGTGCATGGCTGTTGAACCGGCTTGGCCGAAAGTCTGCAAACCGACAATTTACTTACGGCTACCGCAGATTGTCATTGTTTGGCGCCTTAATTAACGGCTTGGTATTGATTGCCGGATCGGTTTGGGTACTGACTGAGGCAATACCGCGGCTGGCTAACCCGGTAATGCCAGTGACAGAGGGAATGCTGGCTTTAGCTGTGCTGGGTGTTGCAGTCAATGGCTTTGCCGCTTACCGCTTGAGTAAAGGAAATACACTGAATGAAAAAGTGCTGAATTGGCATTTGCTTGAAGACGTTCTTGGGTGGGTTGCAGTTTTGGTTGTGGCTATTGTGTTGCAATTTGTGGATTGGCCTATCCTTGACCCTTTGCTTTCTATTGGTTTCACCTTATTTATTTTGGTTAATGTTTTACGAAACCTCAGCACAACTGCGCGTTTATTTCTGCAAGCCGCGCCAGACAGCAAATTGCAAAATGAAATCCAAGATACTTTGCTGAAGATTGATGAGTTAGACAGCATTCATCACCTGCATCTCTGGTCGCTTGATGGTGAACATCATGTACTCACCGCACATGTGGTAACCAATGCCAGCAAGGCATTTACTGCAAACCATTATGCCGATATTAAGCTGCGTATTGCTAACGCATTGGAGCAGTTTGATTTAGCACATACCACGATAGAACTGGAGTTAACACAAGAACATTGTCGGGATGAAGTCCCGGATAAGGTGCAGTGAAGTGACCGTCATTACAACGTTAGGTTTATTTATCATTACTGCAATAGCAGAAATTGTCGGTTGCTATTTGCCTTACTTGTGGCTGAAAAAAGGAGCTTCAGCCTGGGTGCTGTTACCTGCTGCAATCAGTCTGGCATTATTTGCCTGGTTGTTAACGCTTCACCCAACGGCTGCTGGACGTGTTTACGCGGCTTATGGCGGAGTATACGTGACAATAGCAATAGTCTGGTTGTGGGGAGTAGATGGCATTCAACCACACCGCTGGGATCTGGCTGGCGTCGGGCTAATGCTCGCAGGCATGGCAGTGATAATGTTTGCGCCGAGATAAACAATTTGTTTTGAGCACGGTATTACTAGAAGAAAGACTTGGGTACTTTTGTCATTTATATCAATGGTCTTTTGAGCAGCAATTAAGAAATTTTCAGAATAAATTGTTTGTTAAATGTAAGCTTTATCTGAGGTGGTGATAGCAATAATTTATCTTTGTTGGTGACAAGGTATGTGCTTTGTCACTGATTCAGTTAAAAATTTGCACTTTAATCACTTTTAAAGTGCAAAATAAGTATGATTTCATTTTATTGACGTTAATGTCCGCTAATCGCTCAAAGCAGTCATAATCTTAAATCGAAATACTCCAAAGGCTGAAGTGCTTTTAAATCCCATTACGTTGCAAGCCGAGCAAGTTTGCACGACCAAGGTTTTAAGACGAGGGGTGTTTGAGTGAGGAGCGGTAGCACCGAGCGAGTTACCTCGTCGCCTTGGGCGGGCAAAATTGAACGGGCTTTCGCTGCAACGTTGGTCGAATTTTCTTTGGTGACTTTCTTTTGGCGAGACAAAAGAAAGTTACTCGCCAACGGCGAAAAAGTGGTTCATTTATGAGTAATTGCGGACATGCGCATAGACATTTTGATGCGGCAGAAATTTCTGTTGTTCGCTCAATGCAGCTATTTAATACTTTTAGGCAAGAGAGTAGGGGTTTAATTTTTTATTAATTAAACTCAGTGATGCAGGCGAATTATTTCGCTGCTGTTAAATCAAAACTGCCCGCTAAAGCGGGCAGGTTATCGATGTAACGCTAAGCATTACTCAGCGACTTTCACAATAACTCGGCCGCGTACCTTACCTTGTAGCAAGTCGTTAGCGGTGCTGATCACTTGCTCTAGCGAAATGACATGGCTTATCGTGTCAAAATCTTCAGCGGTTAACAATTCACTTAACCGTTGCCAGGCTTCAATGCGATCTGCTAATGGGCGCATCACGCTATCAATGCCGTATAACACGACACCGCGCAGGATAAAGGGCGCCACGGAAGAGGGGAAATCCATGCCTTGTGCCAAGCCGCAAGCGGCAACGGCACCACCATAACGGGTGCTAGCACAGGCGTTGGCGAGGGTATGGCTACCGACGCAATCGACAACACCCGCCCAACGTTCTTTTTGCAGCGGTTTGCCCGGCGCACTTAATTGTTCACGGGCTAAAATGTCGGTTGCCCCAAGCTTTTTCAGATAGTCACTTTCTTCAGGCCGCCCGGTGGCCGCCACCACGTTAAAACCCAGCTTGCTGAGTAAGCGCACGGCATAACTACCGACACCGCCATTGGCACCCGTCACTAAAATTTCACCTTGCTCAGGGGTAACGCCATGTTTTTGCAGCGCGAGCACACAAAGCATCGCGGTATAGCCTGCCGTACCTACACCCATCGCTTGCGCTGGGCTGATGCCTTTAGGAAGCGGGATCAGCCAATCACTTTTTAAACGGGCTTTTTCAGCTAAGCCACCCCAATGACCTTCGCCCACCCCAAAGCCGTTGAGCAGCACCTTATCACCGACTTGAAAACGGCTAGAATCAGATTGCAAGACTTCGCCAACCAAATCGATGCCGGGCACCATGGGGAATGCGCGCACAACCGGCGCTTTGCCGGTAATGGCTAAGCCGTCTTTATAATTGAGGGTACTGGTTAACACTTTTACGGTGACATCACCGGCAGGCAGTTGTTGCTCGTCTACGGTTGTTAACTCGGCGCGATAACCTTGGTCATCTTTATTAATTAAAATGGCCTTAAACATACGATTCTCCGTTTTACAGTGGGGTGTAATTAAAATTAATGGGTAAGTTGTTTCAAAAAGAACTGACCAAATTGTTGTAACGGTTGTGCGGATTGCAACAAGCGCGCTCGCGCGACCGCACCTTCCCAACCGATCCAAAATACTTCTGCTAAAGCTGCTGGGTCTTTATCTGCCGTGATCTCAGCTTGGGCTTGTGCTTGTTTTAAGCAATTCGCGACCAATGCTTGCCAGCTGCTATAGGTCGCCACAATAGCGTGGCGAAAGGTGTCGGGTAATTGCGGTAGTTCCAGTTCTAAATTGCCGATCAGGCAGCCCCGACTAAATTGATACTTGGCCATACCGTTACTGGCATCGCTCATAAAATGGCTAAGCCGTTGCAAAGGGGGATAACGGGTGTCGTTAAGATGTTTGCTTAATTTCGCTTCAAAGTACTGGCGATAGTGAGCTAATACTTCTAACCCATAAGCTTCTTTGTTTTCGAAGTAATGATAAAACGAACCTTTGGGGACCTGCACCGAGCTTAATATAGTATCCAAACTGCTTTGGTTAAATCCTGACGAGGTCAACCATACTAAGCCTGCGCGCAGCAGCACGGCCTTGGTATTCGGATCGGCATCTTGGTTTTTCTTCGGTCGGCCGCGTTGGCGCTTTTGGTTATCCATAGCTCACTTTAATAAATTAGACTGCTTGGTCTAATTTAGGCCAGTTGCGGCCATTTTGCAAGCGACATGGCTGTCGACTTTGGTCTAGGTGTTGAGAATGTTTAGTCTAAAAGACGCGGTAAGGATCACAATGGTTTAAAAATGGGTGGCAGCCGCTAAGTCATTTAAGCTCAGGTATTAACCCCTGCGGTTACGCCCACTCAATGGTGTTGCTGCAATAGAGAGAGCCGTTGTAATAAGCTGCATTTTTTGCGGTGACGCAGCGCTGATGAATTGCATCAATCAAACAGGCTGGTAAGATAACCCTTCATCGAAATGGTTTGCCTCGCAGTGGCGGTTATCTGCCATGCCAACCCAAAAATACTAGGACAGTCATGAGCAAGAGTGCCTATCAGCAACAAGAGCAAGGTTATCGCGATAAAGCGTTAAAAATGTATCCCTGGGTTTGTGGCCGTTGTGCCCGTGAATTTGTGCACTCAAACCTGAGAGAATTAACGGTGCATCATATTGATCATAATCACAGCAATAACCCTGCAGATGGCAGCAATTGGGAGCTGTTGTGTATTTATTGCCACGATAACGAGCACAATAAATTCCACGAATATGTGTTGTATGGCGGCACCACCGAGCAAAAGGTCGCAGCGGCAACGCATAATCCTTTTGCTGATTTAAAAGCGCTGCTGAATAAACCTAAATAAGGACGGTTACTCTCTTTTCTGACCTGGTTTTGGCTGTCCGTAGCGGCAAACCTGTTACTGCTCAGTTACGTTATTGGCAAATGGTAGTTTAGGCGTTGTACTAAGGCCTAACACCTGCGTGGTTTCGCAGCAGGTGTTAGGCGATAACGTCAAGCGCAATGTTTACTGTAACTGGATATGATATACGCTAGTGGTGCCACTGACTTCATTGCCAACAAGCAGCATGGGTTGGCCGCTAGGTGAATGTTTTGCGGGTACAAAAAATAAACCTTCAGGACCCAAGTCGCCGCTGTTGCTTAAATTGAGTGACGGATCAGCTTCATCCCAAAAATCACGGCTATTGAAGTAATCTTGAAAAATCGGCTCAGCAGGATTACTGATATCAAATACCACTATACCGCCCATCCGCTCTAAGCCTATAAAAGCATAATGCTTATTACCAATTTTGCCGACAGCTAAGCCTTCTGGCTCGGGTCCTTTATTATCGCTGCGATTGTCAAAGGCATCACCTTCTTCATGGTTGCTGTTAAACCAGTCTTTGCAAGGTATGTCGCGGTTACTACCCAGCCTACAATCGTCACTGGCTAGCAGCTGTTCTAAAAAGTCGCCAGAATCATATTTTAATGACATATCTGTGGTATCCCAGATGGCAAAGGAGCGCGCACCGTAGGTATACAGTTTGTCATACATCAATCTGTCGCCTGTTTCACCCAACGCAGGTAAAGTGCCATCAGCTTTGTAAAGCAATGGCGAGCCATCAGCATGAGTTTGGTAACCCATGGTCCAACTCACGTTTACGCGGCCTAACAGATCATCTTCGCGACAGTTGCCGGGTTCGCCCAGCGCTGCGCCACAGTAAGCGAAAACGCTGGGGTTAAGTAGGGCGCCGGCTGCTAACTCACGTAAATGGGCGGGTAAGTCATCGCCACAGCGGCGATCAAAACCATTACGATGCACTAAATGTTTAACGCGGAACTCTTCGATAAACCCCTTGTTGGTATCGCCATTACAAGGAGTGTTGCCGGCGGTACCAAAATAAGCGGCGTTGTTTTCGCCCCAAGCTCGGGCATCCCCCTCGTTGGCCGTGATGAGATAAGTGGTATTGCCCACTTGATAAGCGGCCATCGCATCAGGTTGGTACATACCGGTGATACCGGGCCATTGCGCAATATTAATACCGTCTTCAGTATCACTGAGGTCAAGGCCATGGCCACTGGCAGCATGATCTTTAAAGCCTAAAGGCAAAATAGCGCTGATACTGGCGCTTTCAATATCTATCACCGCAACGGCATTATTTTCTTGTAAGACCGCCCATGCGGTTTTACTGTCTGGTGCAACGGCAAGATATTCAGGTTCCAGATCTTGAGCCACGCTAGCATTGGGGCCATACACCCGAACACCGGTGGTTAAGAGTTCGGCTTTTGCTGTGTTGAAGGCGTTAAATCCGGCCGTGCGCACTTGTGCTTGAGTGATATTATTCAGATCACTGACACTAATTATGCTGATTGAACCTTCAGGATCAACTTGATAATCGTCACTGGGCTCACCTTCATTAGCAACTAATAAAAACTGGCCATTTGGGGTAAAAGTGAGCATATCGGGTAGCGCACCTACTTGTACCTGCGCCAGTTTGCTCAGATCTTCAGCGCGATAAAAGGCGACAAAGCCGTTATCTGTTTTATTTGCAGCTTCAATGGCTACTGCAATAAGCCCTTTGTATATTGCTACGCTGTTAACTTGTGCACCCGCAGCAATATCTGCCACAGAAATGGTACCTATTTTAATTGGCGCGATTGGATTGTCCATGGCTAACACATCCAGCTCACCCAGTTGAGCGTTAACGACAAAGCTGGGTTGTGTTGCAGGATCAAATGTGACTATTTCAGCCGCGCTCTGCCCAAAAACACCGCTTTCATATCGGCCAGTAAATGCCAGCTTGATGCTATTTGGTGTAATTTCTGCCGCCGCGGCATTACACAATAAAGACGTTTGCGAGACTTCATTATCATCGAGCTGATCATTACGATTGCTGTCTAAGCCTGTTTCCAGTTTTACCCCTCCGACATCACAATCACGATCTAAGCCAATGTGAGTTGTGCGGATCAAGGTGTTGAAGCCAGCGGCGCCATCCGAACCGGCTAAACCGTTAGCGCCATCGCTGCCATTTTCACCATCGTCACCAGAACAGCCGGCCATTATTAGCGCCATGCTAGAAAAACAGATTAACCGAGCCAGTCGAGTTTTGTTAAAGCGCATTATCATCTCCAGGGTATGTGCAAATGAAAGCACTTTAAGCAGTAAAGATGACAGCGGGGTGTTGTTTACATGACCAAGTTGTGACAGTGGCGCCATTACTGTTAGCATGGGCTTTAAAACCAATTTTAGAAGAGCCCGCTATGAAGTTAACGTTGATCAGTGCCTTAATGTTATTTAGCAGCGTTGCGATTAGCGCTGAAACTTACTTTCCCCCGGCCGGTACTTGGCAGCAGGTTAGCCCACAAAGCTTGGGCGTTAACGCCAGTAAACTGCAACAAGCGGTTGATTATGCGATTGCCAGCGAAAATCCCGCCGCCAAAGATCAAGCCCTAGTACAAGCAACCACCTTTGGTGCACGCGAACCCTATGATCAGATTATTGGCCCAATGTCGGTAAGAGCCGCGGCCAATGGCATGGTGATTTATCAAGGTAAAGTGATTGCGACTTGGGGCGATACGCAAAGTGTCGATATGACACACAGTATCAGTAAAACCTTTTTAACCACGGTAACCGGTTTGGCGTTGCAGCAGGGCTTGATCCACAATGTGCAGGATTTAGTTGGCCCTTATTTACCTTCAGCGAGTGAGCTCTTTGCCAGTGAGCACAATCGGCAAATTCGCTGGGATCATTTGCTGCGGCAAACCAGTGATTGGCAGGGAACCTTATGGGGTAAACCGGATTGGGCCGATCGCCCGGAAGGCGAAGCAAAAGACTGGCCTAATCGGCCACTTTATACGCCGGGTAGCCGTTACAAATACAATGATGTGCGCATTAATGTGCTGGCGCTGGCTACCACCTATGTTTGGCGCAAACCGCTGCCGGTGGTGTTAAACGAACGGATTATGCAGCCAATTGGTGCCAGCAGCACATGGCGTTGGCACGGTTACGACAACAGCTGGATTGAACTGGATGGCCAGAAAATCCAAAGTGTTTCTGGTGGGGGGCACTGGGGCGGCGGTATGTTTATCAATGCTTGGGATTTAGCGCGTTTTGGTTATTTATTTTTACGTGACGGCAATTGGCAAGGCCAGCAATTAATTAACCAAGACTTCATTCGTGCTGCCAGAACGGGCGGCAGTGCCAAAGCCGATTATGGTTATGCTAATTGGTTTCTCAACCCCGGCCGGCAAGCGTTACCGGCTGCACCAGAAAGTGCAGTAACCTTTCAGGGCGCTGGGCGTAACGTGATTTACCTCGATCAAGAGCATGATGTACTGCTGGTTGCACGCTGGATTGGAAATGGCGATGAGTTGAACCAGTTGATTGCTAAAGTGTTGGCGGCGTTACCAAAAAAATAAGCAAAGCACTTCATTGTCTAATTCATAACACTGAGACAGTAAAAGTTAACGGGGTATTTTTGATAAAAAAATGCCCGGTTTATAAAAACCGGGCTAAGACAAGGTAGACAGGTAAGGGTAGGTTACACCCTTCAACAACTTTAACCGCTGCATTCGAATCTCGAACACGGGTTAACTATAGAATTTTGTAGCGATCGGTACAAACGATAAAAAAAAACCTGATAGATTAAATTTATTCAACTGTATTATGGGAACTTTTTAAGGTTAATAAAGCGGCGATAATAGCCTAAAATGCAGTAAATGCGGGGTATTTGCGCAAAGAGTAGTCGATTAGGCTGGAAAATTCGCAGCTGCGAAATAAAGAAAAAATAGTCATTTACGCGACTTGGCAATTATTAATAAATTAACTTGAGCGAGGAAGAAGGCGATTGGCTGTTATGGTCTTAGCGCATATTGCAGAGAAATCATCACTTAGTCATGGCGGGTAAAGAGAAGTCGGCGGTATGAAAGCTTTTTAAGATCCAATCAATCAGCAGTTTAATTTCTGGACGGTCGGTATCATCATTATGTTGCACGAGGTAATAGCGATCGCGACTGACTAACTCTTGTTCAAATAATTTAACTAAAGAGCCGCCAGTAAACCATGCGTGGCTGATGGGCATTGGAATTAACGCAACGCCCAAACCCTGTTGCGCAGCACGTGCCACACTAAACATACTATCGAGTTGGATAATTTGTTTCGGCTGAAATTGATGATAACCGACACGTTCGGCCCATTGATGCCAAGCAGTTGGCCGTGCTTGATGCAAAATCAGCGGTGTTTTTTCTAATACCCGGTAGCCTTTGTTATGCAATTTTTGAAACAGCGCCGGGTTACAAGCGGGTAAGTAACTGATTGGGAATAAATCGTAAACGGAAGCGTCTTCAGGTTTTTTACCGGATAGCACCACAGAGACATCGGTATACTTAGTGTTTTCGCGTCGTGATTTAACGGTTTCTAACTTTAAGTTGATATTGGGGAATTGCTCTGACCATCCCCGCAAACGTGGCACAAACAGTTCACTGGCAAAGAATTCAGGCATGGAAATACTAACTTCACGCACGCGCTCAACTTGGCTAAATTGGGTAATGGTTTGGCTTAACTGTTCCAGTAACGGTTTTATTTCAAGATAAAATTGCTTGCCCGTTTCGGTTAATTCTATGGCCCGTGTTTTCCGTTCAAATAAGCTTAAATTTAAATTGTCTTCAAGTTGTTTGATCTGATGGCTGACAGCAGAAGGCGTTAAGTACAGCTGTTTAGCCGTATCTTTGAAGCTTAAACATTCAGCTGCAACACAAAAACAACGTAGACCGCGAAGCGGTGTTTGCAAAGACATAAAAGACTTACCTGCAGTAAAGCATGGGATAAATTGGTTAGTTTAGGTGTTAAGTATGACAAAATTAATGCAAGAGCTGAACCACTAAATGCAATATCTTCGCATTCAGTGGTTTACTGGCAACAATAAGCTGACTTTAAGCACAAGATGCACGAAGTTGGTGCATTTTGCGCTAAATTTAGTCTAACAGCGGAAACTGACGAGACACTGCACTGCCGGTAAAATGGGCGACCCAGCCTTCGGTATTATTAAAAAAACGGATAGCGGTAAAATCTGGGGCACTGCCCATATCAAACCAGTGCGGTGTGTTGGCAGGCACGCTAATTAAATCATTTTGCTGACATAACACTTGATAGATTTCATCGCCTAAATGTAAGCAAAATAAGCCTTGGCCTCGCACAAAAAATCGTACTTCATCTTCGGTATGAATATGCTCATCCAAAAACTTTTGTCGCAATACCGCCTTGTCAGGATGGCTTGGATGCAAAGAAATGACATCGACAGTGCTGTAACCTTGCTGTTGTTGTAGTTTGGCAATATCTGAAGCATAAGCCAACATTACTTGCTCAGCGCTGCTGTTTTCATCAATAGGCGCATTGGCTTGCCACTGCGTAAATTGCACGCCTTGTTGTTGTAACTGTGCACTGATCTCATGCGCGTTGCTTGAAGAAAAGCGAGCTTGTTCCGGTTGATTAATAGCGAAAATACGCAAAACACTCATGCTTATTTATACCTCTATTTGATAAAAGTTTTCGGCAACGGGGTGATCGCTAGCGGCTTGTTGTTCACGGATTAACTGCACCGTAGCCATGCCTGCTTGTCGGGCGGCATCTAATTCTGCGACGACATCGGATAAAAACAACACCTGTGCTGGCGGCAATTGCAGCTGTTTTAAAATAGCTTGATAACTGGCTAAGTCGCGTTTCCCCCCAATGCGCGTATCAAAATAGCCACTGAGTAAGGGAGTAAGATCACCCGCGTTAGAGTATTTAAACAAGAGTTGTTGGGCAGTAACAGAGCCTGAGCTGTAAATGTACAATGGAATACCGCGCTGTTGCCACGTCTGCAATTGCGCTACGGCATCGGGATACAGATGGCCCGTAAAATGACCTTGCTGATAACCCTCTTGCCAAATCATGCCTTGCAGGCTTTTTAACGGCGTAATTTTTTGATCGGCATCTAACCAGGACAACAAGGCACTAATGCATTGTTCAACATCTGCTTCTGGTTGCTGTAGCTGTTCGCGCACGGCGGTGAGTTCCGCTAAGACCGCAGGTTGCTGTTGATGCTGACGAACAAAAGCCGCTAAATGTAAGCGAGCATAAGGAAACAGCACCTCAGTGACAAAGCTAATGCGTGTTGTGGTGCCTTCTATATCGGTAATAATGGCTGAATAAGTCACGGTTTTCCTGTAATTTTTAGACGTTCAAGCTCGCAGTTTATGAGAAATTCCCAGCCTTCTAAATGCCTTTTTGCTTCAGCTAAACTGTATCCCCACACATATAGGCCATGGCCTCTAACTAACAGCGCAAATGGCAAGGCTTTACTTTTCCAGCGTTGCTGTAATTGTCGAGCTAAAGCCGGAATATCTTGGGTGTTGTCAAAAATCGCTAAAGTGAGTGTTTGCTCATGGCTCTGAATGCCGCTGATGGCTTTTTGCATTTCGTAACCACGAAATGGGTAGTTATCGGCACCGATCAAGCGAGAAAAAACGGTAGCATGCACGGAATGGGTATGCAGAACGGCTTTGATCTGAGGGTCTAGTTGATAAAGCTGAGCATGCAGTGCGGTTTCTGCCGAGGGAGTACCATATTGGCAATGCAGTTGATCGGCTTGCCAGCTCACCGGTAATAAATCTTGTGGGCTAAGTTCACCTTTGTCTTTACCTGATGCGGTAACCAACGCCATATTGTCAGTTTGACGGATCGAGAAATTGCCGCCGGTGGCGGGTACCCAGTGGCGGCTGGCGATCCAACGGCCTAAAGTGCATAGCGCAATAGCGTTTGGATTAAGTTGTTGCACCTGTGCGGTATTATTCATCAGAACCTTACCTTCATAACGGTTTGCCTCATCGCGGGAAATAACAAAGCCATACGTTTAAGTGTTTAAGCGTATAGATGTCTATACATGGAATAAGCCAAATGATAGCATTGAAAGCGGTTTTCGCAACTTTTTCTGCACTTATGTCGATAGTTTCCAAGTTACCTGCGGTAGGTACCACCATCTTTAGTCAGATGTCGCAATTAGCGGCAGAGCATCATGCCATTAATCTGTCGCAAGGTTTTCCGGATTTTGCGGCTAATCCGTTCCTGTTACAGCGCTTAGCTAAGCACAGTGCGGAGGGTTTAAATCAATATGCGCCGATGCCTGGTGTGCCGATGTTACGAGCACAAATTGCGGCGTTAACCGCGCGTTGTTATCAGCGACAGGTCTGTGCCGATAATGAGATCACGGTAACGTCAGGTGCAACGGAAGCCTTATTTGTGGCAATCCAAATGCTCGTGCAGCCTGGTGATGAGGTGCTGCTGTTTGATCCCGCCTACGACAGTTATGCTCCGGCAATTCAGTTAGCCGGTGGTACGCCCGTGCATGTTAGGCTGCAAGCACCTGATTATCAGGTTGACTGGTCACTAGTATCCGCGGTGATGACGCCTCGGACCCGATTAATTATCGTCAATAGCCCGCATAACCCCACCGGTATGGTGTTTAAGGAATCAGACTGGCTGGCTCTACAGCAGTTGGTGCTGACACATCAACTGTATTGCATCAGTGACGAAGTGTATGAGCACATGGTGTTTGACCAGGCCGCACAACTGAGTGCGCATTGTTTCGCGGCATTAGCGGAGCGTACCGTGGTGGTATCCTCTTTTGGTAAAACCTTTCATGTTACTGGCTGGAAATTAGGCTATGCCATAGCCCCGCCTTCGTTCACCGCTGAGTTTAGAAAGATTCATCAATATGTCACCTTTGCCAGTTTTACGCCCGCCCAATATGCCATTGCGGATATGTTGCAACAGCAGCCGGAACAGGTTGCCGAGTTGGGGCAATTTTATCAGCAAAAGCGCGATTTTTTTGCTGCGGCGCTAGCGACTAGCCGATTTACCTTGCTTCCCTGTGCCGGCACTTACTTTCAGTTGTTAGATTACCGTGTAATTGCTGCCGAAATGACCGATGTGCAGTTTTGTCAGTGGCTCACCACTGAGCATAAAGTGGCAGCCATTCCGCTTTCTGTGTTTTATCAGCAAGGTTCAACAGATCGGATTATTCGTTTATGTTTTGCTAAAGAGCAACATACTTTGGCGCAGGCTGCGGAGATCTTATGTCAACTTTAAAGGTCGCGGTGCTGCAAACCACGTTAGTGTGGCAAGATTGCCACGCAAACCTGACTCAGTTGACGGCGCAATTAGCTGATTTAGAGCAGGTAGACTTAATTGTGCTACCCGAAATGTTTAGTACTGGCTTTAGTATGGACAGCTCACAAGTGGCAGAGCCTGAACCGGGTGAGGCCTTGTTGTGGTTAAAACAGCAAGCTGCGTTGTATCAGGCGGCCATCACTGGCTCAGTTGCTGTGCGCACGGCAGAAGATCATCGGGTAAATCGATTATATTTTGTGACGCCGGATGGCGCAGTGCAATTTTATGATAAGCGGCATTTGTTCCGTATGGCCGGAGAGCATCATGCTTATCAGGCTGGGCAGCAGCGCGTTATTGTTAATTACCGTGGCTGGCGCATCTTGCTCCAAGTCTGTTATGACCTGCGTTTTCCCGTATTTAGCCGTAATAAAAATGACTATGATGCGATGATCTACGTGGCTAACTGGCCAGCACCGCGCAGTCGTGCCTGGTGGGTGTTATTGCAAGCGCGGGCGATTGAAAATCAAGCTTATGTGTTTGGCTGTAATCGGGTGGGTCAAGATGGTAATGGTATGCAGTATGCGGGTGACAGTTTAATTGTGGACTATCTGGGTAAGCCAATAGCAGAGCTTGCCGCAGACGAAGCCGGAGTGCTCTATGCCACAGCCGATCTTAAGGCACTACATGCCTTTCGTGAAAAATTTCCAGCCGCTTTAGATGCCGACCACTTTAACTTGGTTTAGCCTTAAAACGTGATCCGCCCTACTGCCTAGCAGGGATGAAGCAATTATTTCGCTGATACCGAAGCTCATTCGGTCAGCATTTTGGAGTAGGTTATGTCGCGTGCAGCGCCAACCGCAGTGATTTTTAGTGGTTTTTTTCTGTTAGGTAATTTGATCATTTTATGGGGTATTTTATTGCCTGATATGGCCAAAGACCTACAGATGTCGACCAGTATCAGTGGTTTATTTTTTAGTTTGTTGTCGATGGGCGCCATTTTTGGGGCGGTGATGGGCGGCAAATATGCGCAGCGTTTTCACTTTTTAAGGTTGTTTGCCAGCTTGGCGTTGGTTGAAACCTTGTTACTGTTATTGTTCTCATTTATTACCCGCTGGCAGTTATTATTGCCGCTCATCGTGTTAGTGGGCATGACTTACGCGGTGATGTTCACTGTGGGCCACACCTTGATCGCGAGATTGTTTGCGAATAAACGCGCCGCGATGATGGGGCTGATGGATTTTATGTTTAGTTTAGGGACCTTGGCCGCGCCATTATGGGTCGTGGTGTTATTTTGGGTGCTAGACGATTGGCGCTGGCCGCTGCGCTTTATTGCGTTGGGTTTATTGTTATTAGGGTTCTACAGCTTATATGTCGCCAAGGCTCAGCCACAAATGGCCAGTAAGGCGGAGCACAAAGGCAGTAGTTTGTCTTATGTCAAAGTGCTGCGCCAGCCGCTATTTTTTTTAATGTTTTTGGTGATGATTGGCTACGGCGCAGCCGAGTGGGGCCAAGGTAATTGGTTTGTCAGTTACGCAGCAGACGGTATCGGTATAGAAACCGAGCAAGCGCGATTATTACTTGCTTGGTTTACCGGTGGTATGGTGCTCAGCCGCTTGGGCTTCGCTTTACTACTGCGGTGGTGTAGCCCAGCGCAATTAATGTTGCTGCTAGCCTCGCTCGCACTGAGTGGTGCTTTGTTATTAAAACTGAGTGTCGGTTTGCCACAACTTACCGCAGGTAATGTATTACTGGGCTTAGGCATCGGCGGCTTATTTCCACTGATGTTGGCAACCGCGATGGGTATGGATAGTGATAATGGCCCTGTGTTATCGGGTATTGCCAGCATTGGCACTTCTGTGGGCTTTCAATTTGCCGGTTTAGCCACTGGGGTATGGGCGGAACAGGCTGGTATTTTAAACGCTTACTGGTTAGTACCTTTAGCCTGTGGCTGGCTACTGCTGATGATTATGTTGTTTTGCCGTCGTTTAACGTCATTAACCGCAAGCGCTTGACCGCAGCCGAAAACCCAGCAAAACTATATGCCCATTAGTTACTGAGTTTTAGCTGTGAAGACAATTAATTGGGCCGCGTTAGAAGCGGCCGCCAAAGACGCTGCGGCACAGGCTTATGCCCCTTATAGTCAGTTCCCTGTCGGCGTAGCTGTGCAGGCCGAGAATGGCCAAATCTTTTCAGGTTGTAATGTTGAAAATGCTTCTTATGGTGCGACGGTGTGTGCGGAGCGCAATGCCATCGCCGCTGCCGTGTTGGCGGGGCATCGTAAATTACTGGCCGTGATGGTCTATACCCCACAAGAAAAGCTGACACCGCCTTGCGGTATGTGTCGTCAAGTAATTGCTGAGTTTTTCCAACCAGACAGCCCTATCGCCAGTTGTAACCATTTAGGCGAACAGCAGCATTGGGAACTGCAATACTTATTACCCGATGCCTTTACCCCTAACTATTTAGCTGCTAGTAACAAGATATCAAAGGATTAAGCATGGCGATCCCACAGGAAATTATTAAAACAAAACGGAATGGCCAAGTATTAACTGAGGCCGAGATTAAACAGTTCGTACAAGGTTTAACATACGACAACTTTAGCGATAGCCAAGCGGCTGCGCTGGCCATGGCCATTTATTTAAACGGTATGACGGTAGCCGAGACCGTATCCTTAACGTTAGCGATGCGCGATTCAGGCACGGTATTGAATTGGCAAGGTCAGTTAAATGGTCCGGTAGTTGATAAACACAGTACGGGCGGTGTGGGTGATAAAGTCACGCTTATGTTAGCACCGATGGTCGCAGCCTGTGGTGCCTATATGCCAAGTATTGCCGGCCGCGGGTTGGGCCATACGGGGGGCACAGTAGACAAACTGGAAGCGATCCCAGGCTATAGCTGTACGCAATCACTGAACCGTATTCGCCAACTGTTACCTGAGTTAGGTTGCGTTATTGTTGGTCAAAGTAGTGAGCTCGCCCCTGCAGATCGTCGTTTGTATGGCATTCGTGATGTGACGGCCACGGTAGAATCTATACCACTGATTACCGCGTCTATTTTGTCGAAAAAGTTGTCTGAAGGCTTAGATGTGCTGGTGATGGACGTTAAAGTGGGCAATGGGGCCATTATGGCCACGGCGGATGATGCTGCTGCGCTGGCGAACAGCATTGTTAACACTGCAACCGGTGCAGGTGTCGCTACCCGCGCGTTAATTACTGATATGAATCAAATCTTAGGGGCTACTGCGGGTAATGCGTTAGAAGTGATGGAAACGCTGGATTATTTAACCGGTAAATACCGAGAGCCAAGATTACATCAATTAACTTTAGAACTCGGTGCGAATATGCTGGTTCTAGGCAAGGTGTATGCCGATAAAGCCGCTGCGGTAGCCGCACTTGAACACAGTTTGAGTTCGGGTAAAGCGGCAGAGATTTTTGCGAAGATGGTCAGTGCCATGGGTGGCCCCGCAGACTTGTTTGAAAAGCCTGAGCAATATTTAGCGGCAGCACCAGTGAGTTTAGTGATCGAGTCACCTCAAGCAGGAGAACTGCACTATGCCAACACCGTTGGTTTAGGCATGGCCGTTGTAAGATTGGGTGGAGGGCGTTCGCATCCTGCACAGAAAATTGACCCTGCGGTTGGCTTTAGTCAGATTGTAAGTGCGGGAAATCAAGTCAGTATCGGGCAACCTTTAGCCACCGTGCATGCGGCAACCACGGCTGCAGCCGAGATGGCAAAAGCAGAGTTTTTAGCTGCGTGTCGTTTTGACCTTACCGCGGTAGCACCGTTAGTACATCAAGTGATTGGTTAACGGGAGTGACGGTTTGCTATTGAGATTTTTTAAGCGGTGTTTTTACGCACGAAACGAGTAGTGCATAACGCGCTATGCGGTTCGTTTTGTTAAATGCGGCATACAGTCTGAGGTATCCCCAGAAATTCTGTAGTTAAAATAAAAAGTTAGGCGATTAGGGAACATTCATGGTGGTTCCCGATCTGATCATTCGCCAAAACTCACAAAACGCGGATGGTCACCATGAATGTAAAAACTATGCTCGCTGATTTCCTCACATTTGTCACCCCCAAAACGATGCATAAAACCCGATTTTCGGTGTTTTTAGATGCTGTAACAGCTTTGACCAAAGATGCGCGGTGCACCGTCACAGCGATTGGTCGCGCTATGCCAGGCACATCTGACAAAGTCAGCATTAAGCGCGCGGATAGATTGCTCAGCAATGCCAATCTACAACGGGAACTGCCTCTGATCTATGCGGCAATGACTCATTTGATTGTCAGTAGCAAAACGCAGCCGCTCATTTTGATTGACTGGAGCAACGCTGATACCGCGAAGCGCCATTTTATTTTGCGAGCCAGCATCGCTGTTGATGGCAGAGCACTCACGCTATTACAAAAAGTGGCGGCGGCAGAAGATTACACTTGCCCACATTTGCACTGGGCGTTTTTAAAGCAACTCAAGGCCATGTTACCTAGCGACTGTAAGCCTGTTATCGTCACCGATGCTGGCTTTAAAGTGCCTTGGCTTAAGCAGGTGCGCAAATTAGGCTGGCATTATGTCGCCAGAGTCAGAGGTAATGTGAAGCTTAAACTGGCAGAGCAAACAGAGTTTATGACCGTAAATGCGCTTTATAAAAAAGCTCGCGCCACCCCTAAACACTTAGGCGCAATCGTGCTGACTCAGACGCAACATTATGAAACCCGCGCGATTCTAGTTGGTAAAGGCTATAAGCTATTGAAGCGAGACAAAAATAAGTCTTACAAAGAACCTTGGTTATTGGTGTCATCTTTGCCTGAGTGCCATGGCTACGCAGATAAAATCGCCAAGTGCTACAGTAGCCGGATGCAAATTGAAGAAAGTTTCCGAGACCAGAAAAGCTCACGTTATGGCTTAGGAAGCGACCTGCACGGCACTAAAATCAAATCACGTTTGGGTATATTGCTGTTACTCGCGGCACTGGCAAATTGGTTCCACTACCTGATGGGTTCGGCGGGTGAAAAGGCTGGCTTACATTTGCGATATCAGGCTAATACGGTAAAAAATCGGCGAGTGCTTGCACTGAACTTCCTCGGGATACTGCTTTGTAAGGAACCTAAAATGCCTATATGCAGGCACAATTATCAGCAAGGACTTAAACAAATCTTGCTCTGGGTTGCACAGTGGGACTGGGCGGTAATCAAATTGGCAAAGAGCTAATAGTATGTATCTTAATTTTGTGGGGATCCCTCAGGCATACAGTAATAAAAAAACCGGCTTGCGCCGGTTTTTTTATTAACAACTCAACTTAAGACTTTTGACGTTTCATCGCATCAAAGAATTCGTCGTTTGTTTTAGTCATTAACAACTTATCGATAAGGAATTCCATACAATCGGTTTCATCCATGGGATGTAAGATTTTCCGCAGGATCCACATTTTTTGTAGTTCTTCTGGTGACGCCAGTAATTCTTCACGGCGCGTACCTGAACGGTTAAAGTCGATAGCAGGGAACACACGGCGCTCAGCGATTTTCCGCGATAAGTGCAGTTCCATGTTACCGGTACCTTTAAATTCTTCGTAGATAACCTCGTCCATTTTAGAACCGGTATCCACTAAGGCTGTGGCGATAATGGTTAAACTGCCGCCTTCCTCAACGTTACGTGCCGCACCAAAGAAACGCTTTGGTTTGTGCAAGGCGTTTGCATCCACACCACCGGTTAATACCTTGCCTGAGCTAGGGATCACGGTGTTGTAAGCGCGAGCTAAACGCGTAATCGAGTCAAGCAGGATGATCACGTCTTTCTTGTGTTCAACCAAGCGCTTGGCTTTTTCGATAACCATTTCAGCAACTTGTACGTGACGGCTAGCCGGTTCATCAAAGGTAGATGCAATTACTTCCCCTTTCACTAAACGCTGCATCTCGGTGACTTCTTCTGGGCGTTCGTCGATTAACAACACCATCAGTACACAATCAGGATGATTGGCGGCGATAGATTGGGCGATGTTTTGCAACAGAATGGTTTTACCGGCTTTTGGTGGCGCGACAATTAACCCGCGCTGCCCTTTACCGATAGGTGAGGCTAAGTCTAGGACACGTGCCGTGATATCTTCGCGGCTACCGTTACCCCGTTCCATGCGTAAACGTGAGTTCGCATGCAGCGGCGTTAAGTTTTCGAATAAGATTTTGTTACGAGCATGCTCAGGTTTGCCGAAGTTAACTTCGCTGACTTTTAGCAGGGCGAAGTATCGCTCACCTTCTTTAGGTGGCCGAATTAAACCGGAAATGCTGTCACCCGTACGCAAGTTAAAGCGGCGGATCTGGCTAGGCGAGACATAGATATCGTCTGGGCCAGCTAGGTACGAGCTGTCAGAGGAACGAAGGAAACCAAAGCCATCCTGTAAGATTTCTAAGCAACCATCACCGTAAATTTCTTCACCGTTTTTGGCATGGGATTTAAGGATGGCGAAAATGATATCTTGTTTGCGCAGACGAGCCATGTTCTCTTGGCCCATAGACTCAGCTAACTCAACCAGCTCGCTAATTGGCTTCAGTTTCAGTTCTGTTAAATGCATATTTGATGGGTTCTTGTTGGTGGAAACAGATTAAATGCTTATCAATTCGATAAATATGGGATAGAAGTTGGTTTATTCGACAGACAAGCGTGGTTCAGGGTGTTTGCTACTGCACACAATAGCAGCTGCGATAACGTCCGTCCAGCGGACAATAGAAAAAAGGCGTACAAAAAATACGCCTTTTTAGCACATCGTTAGATATTGCTGTCTAAAAACTGCTTTAATTGCGTTTTTGACAGGGCACCTACTTTAGTAGCGGCAACTTGACCATTCTTGAATAACAGTAAGGTTGGAATGCCACGAATACCAAATTTTGGTGGTGTGTTCGGGTTTTGGTCGATGTTGACCTTGGCCACTGCAACTTTACCCGCATATTCAGATGCGACATCATCCAGGATCGGCGCGATCATTTTACATGGGCCACACCATTCCGCCCAGAAATCAACCAGTACTGGCGTTTCTGCTTTTAATACATCAGCTTCAAAGCTGTCGTCAGAAACCTGTAAAATATGTTCGCTCATCTATTTCTCCGTTCATGCTGTGCAGTTACACTGCAAAAAATATATTATCAATTTAATCGCGGCTGTTTCTTATTGCAAGCGTAACAGTTATGCTAGGTAGATATGAATAAAACACACTTAACATCGCATAAATTCGCCGATTTCGGATTGGCACCACAGGTTCTTGACGCTCTTGCAGCGCAAGGTTATGACTATTGTACGCCAATTCAGGCACAATGTTTACCCCTAGCGCTTGCTGGGAAAGACATTGCAGGTCAAGCACAGACGGGTACGGGTAAAACACTCGCTTTCCTTACTGCGACCTTCCATCATCTGCTTACGCATGAACCCAAGGGTTCAGGTCAACCTCGCGCCATCATAATGGCTCCTACGCGAGAGTTGGCCGTTCAGATCCATAATGATGCCGTTATGCTAGCGCAAAAATCGAATCTGCGCCTTGGCTTGATTTATGGGGGCGAGGGTTACGATTCTCAACGCCAATTGTTAGAACAAGGCGTAGATATTTTGATCGGCACTACCGGTCGCTTAATTGATTATTTAAAACAAGGCTTATTTGAGCTGTCACAAATTCAAGTGGTGGTGTTAGATGAAGCCGATCGCATGTTCGATCTGGGCTTTATCAAAGATATCCGCTTTATGTTTAATCGTATGCCGCCAGTCACTGAGCGGTTAAGTTTACTTTTTTCAGCTACTTTGTCTTACAAGGTACAAGAACTGGCCTTTGAAAAAATGAATCAGCCAGTGCATATCCATATCGCACCAGAAGAAATGACCGGCAGCCGGATCAGTGAAGAGCTGTTTTATCCAGCACATGAGCACAAAATGGCTTTGTTGCTGACGTTATTAGAAGAAGAATGGCCAGATAAAGCCATTGTTTTTGCGAATACTAAGCACGCCTGTGAAGACGTGTATCATTGGTTAGATGCTGATGGTCACCGCGTCGGTTTACTGACTGGCGATGTTATTCAGAAGAAACGATTAAAAATTCTCGACGATTTTACTACCGGTAAGTTAGATATTTTAGTTGCCACCGATGTGGCTGCGCGTGGTTTGCATATTCCGATGGTAAGTCATGTATTTAATTATGACTTACCCGATGATTGCGAAGATTATGTGCATCGTATTGGTCGAACCGGCCGTGCGGGTGAAAGTGGTAAAGCGATCAGTTTTGCTTGTGAGCGTTATGCCCTGAATTTAACCGCGATCGAAGAGTATATTCGGCATCCAGTACCTGTTACCCAGTATGATGCCGACGCTTTGTTAACGGATGTTACACCACCGAAGCCACGTGTTAGACGCCGTCCAGCACAAGCACGAAGTGGTGCAGGTAACCGCGGTAATAGTGGACGCCCGAGTAATGGCACAAGATCTCCTCGCAGCCGCCCTAGATAATCACTCCCTCGACAGCGATCACGCTGCCTCGATACGCTCACCGCATAGTGATATTTATGCGGTGATTGATCTCGGCTCCAACAGCTTTCATATGTTGATGGTCAAGGTGGTTGGCGGTTCTGTGCAAGTTATTGGCCGGGTTAAACGCAAAGTACGTTTGGCTGCGGGTTTAAATGACAACTTAGTCCTTAGCCACAAAGCCATGAAACGTGGTTGGGAGTGTTTGGCGTTATTTGCCGAGCGCTTGCAAGATATTCCGGCTGAAAATATTCGCATCGTCGGCACTGCCACCTTACGTTTAGCCCAAAACGTCAAAGTGTTTTTGCAAGAAGCAGAAGCGATCCTTGGCCAACAGGTGCAAGTGATTAGCGGTGAAGACGAAGCGCGCATTATTTACTTAGGTGTTGCACATACCTCCAATAGCGACAGCAACCGCTTGGTGATCGATATTGGCGGTGCCAGTACCGAGGTCGTCATTGGCCAGGGTTTTACACCGACTTTACTATCTAGCCTGAATATGGGCTGCGTAACCTACCTTGAGCGTTATTTTACAGACCAACAATTAAGCGAAGATAATTTCTCGGCGGCGATTCAAGCGGCTGAAACGGAGATCGTTAAGATCCGTGATTCTTTTCTTAATGAAGGTTGGCAAATTGCGGTGGGGGCGTCAGGCACCGTGCAAGCCATGCAAGAAATCTTGGTGGCACAGGGCAAAGACGAAGTGATTACACTGCGCCGTTTAGAAGACATTATGCAGCAAGCCATGGCGTGTGGTCCGGTTGAGCAATTAAGTATCTTAGGTTTAGCGCAAGAACGTAAACAAGTGTTTGCCTCTGGTTTAGCGATTTTGATTGCGCTGTTTCGGCAGCTACAAATCAGTGGCATGACCTTATCCGGTGGCGCTTTACGCGAAGGCGTGCTGTATAGCATGTTGCCGGGCCTGCAAGACAGTAATGTGCGTAATCGTACGGTAAACAGCTTGATGGTACGTTACTTTATTGACCAGCAACATGCCGAGCGGGTTGCCGAGATGGCGACGGAGTTGGCTGGGCAATTACAAGGCCGTTGGGATCTGCAAAAGTTTGAAGGGCACAGTATGCTTCGTTCAGGTGCCTTATTGCATGAGCTGGGCTTACTGATTGAATATAAAAATCACCATCATCATGGTGCTTATATTATCAATCATTCTGACTTGCCCGGGTTTACCCGTGCGCAACAGCAGTTAGTGATGGCTTTGGTGTATAACCATCGTGCTGATATTGCACGGGAAGTGATCGCCAGACAAACCATGACCTCGGTGTTATTAACCGTGCGTTTAACGCGGATCTTACGTTTAGCAGTGATTATGTCGATGCGGCGTCGGCTGGAGGCTTTACCGCAGGTAACGATTAGCGCTAAGGCAGAAACCCTAACCTTAACCATGCCAGCGGGTTGGCTAGAGCAGCATCCGTTAATGCGTGCCGAGTTAGAACAAGAAGTACAATATCAGCAACAGGCGGGTTGGGAATTAATTATCAATTAAGTCTGCTTGCCGCCATTACTAAAAGCAGGGCAGCAAGCATCCTCTTGTAACTTAACCGTTTTGTTTTAACCAGATCGCGACCTTCTTCGCAAAATACGTCAAGATGCCATCTGCGCCTGCCCGTTTAAAGGCTAATAACGACTCCATAACCACCGGTTGCTCTGCAAGCCAGCCATTTTGGATAGCGGCCATATGCATGGCGTATTCACCACTAACCTGGTAGGCAAAAGTTGGCACGCCAAACTCATCTTTCACGCGACGGACAATATCCAGATACGGCATACCAGGCTTTACCATGACCATATCTGCACCTTCTTCCAGATCCATGGCCACTTCGTGCAGGGCTTCATTGCTGTTTGCCGGATCCATCTGATAATTCTTTTTATTACCGCCTTTTAGGTTGCCAGCTGAGCCAACCGCATCGCGGAACGGGCCATAATAGCTGGAGGCATATTTAGCAGAGTAAGCCATGATGCGGGTATTCACATAACCGGCTTCTTCTAATGCTTCGCGGATCGCCCCAATTCGACCATCCATCATATCAGAGGGCGCCACCACATCGGCACCGGCTGCGGCATGCGACAATGCCTGTTTGACCAGTGCTGCGGTGGTAATGTCGTTTTGAACGTAACCCTTTTCATCAATAATGCCGTCTTGGCCATGCGTGGTAAAAGGATCTAATGCCACATCGGTAATGATGCCCAATTCGGGTGTATGTTCTTTTAATAACTGAACTGCGCGCTGCGCTAAACCATCGGGGTTCCACGCTTCCTCAGCGGTTAATGATTTATTGGCGGCTGGGGTGACTGGGAACAGCGCGATAGCAGGGATCCCCAGTGCGACTAATGCTTTGGCTTCTTCGAGTAGCAAATCCAGTGTTAGCCGCTCTATGCCAGGCATTGAGGCAATGGCTTCGCGTTTATTAACACCGTCGATAATAAACATCGGATAAATTAGGTCGTTCACTGTTAGCTGATTTTCTGCCATTAAACGTCGGCTAAAATCATGCTCACGCATGCGGCGTAAGCGGCTAGCAGGAAAAAAACGGTTAGTGTGCATCAATAATATCCTCAACGGGTAATTGCAATAAACGACAGCTATTTTGGTAACTCTGTTCGGCCACTTGCGCTAAGCTTTGCCCCGTTAAACGCGCAACTTCGGCACCAATAGCGGGCAATAAAGCGGGTGTATTATGCCGAGGGCGCGGTCTGATAGTTCGGGGAGTTAAATAGGGGGCGTCGGTTTCTAAGATTAAACGATCGGCCGGTAAATATTGAATAGCTTGTTGTAAGGCTTGGCCTCGGCGCTCGTCACATAACCAACCGGTAATACCAATATAAAGTCCAAGCTCAAGGTAGGCTTTCAGTTGGTTAGTATCGCCCGTAAAGCAATGGGCAATGCCGCCGCGAAGCGGGGGTTGTTCTTTTAGCATGGCTATTTGTGTAGCAAAGGCATCGCGTTCGTGCAGATACACGGGTAATTGATACTGCTTAGCCAGCACGAGCTGTTCGGCAAAGACCTGTTGTTGTTGGTCGCGTGGTGAAAAATCGCGATTAAAGTCTAAGCCACATTCGCCTATCGCCAATACATGGTTTGCTTGCAGCTGCAGGGCAAGTTGTTGCAGCCAGTCTGCCCCGACGTTGGCCGCTTGGTGCGGGTGCACGCCAGCAGTACTGTAACAACCGGTATGTTGCTGGCAAAAGTTGAGATTTTTCTGGCTTTCGGCTAAGTCGCTACTAATTAATAAACAATCAGTGACACCCGCGGCATTTGCTGCAGCGATAATGGCGCTTTCTTGGGCCGCGAATTGGGCACTAAAAAGATTAAGCCCACAGTCAAACCAGCGCATGATTAGTCAATGCGTCTTACTTTAAGCGTACGGTTGTTTTTATCATTGGCTAGATAAAACGATCCGACCGCGCCACGCTTAATGTGATGTATCTCACCTACACTGATGGGATAAAAAGCAGAATTAGTTTGACGCCACACTTGGTCATTCTCAAATTCCACAATGACCTCTTTGCGTAAGCTATAGCTGACTTTCCGCACGATAGAGGTGATTTGCTCAATATTATCCACGGCTTGCTTACGTTCGTGACCAAATTGGCTTTCTATCGTTTTCAGATCAGCTTCTGCTGCAACCTCAGGGTTAGTTTGCACGACTTCTGCAGGTGCAAGTGTCGGTGCTGAAGTACTTAACGTATTGGTCGATGTATTAATGGCATCATAACAGGCCAAGCGTTGCGCTGTTTGCGCTAGCGTGCGGCACTGTTCAAGTGCATTCGCAAGGGGGCTTTGTGCCATGCTGATCGGGCTAAAACACAGCAGTAAGCTGCTAGTTGTTAACAAGCGTGTGATCATGGTTGTTGCTCCTCAGTGTTGTCTGCTGCACTGTTATCGGCTTTAGGCTCATAAAAGCGGCTAAGCCACAGGCCCACTTCAAATAGCATCCACATTGGAATAGCCAATAACGTTTGTGATAACACATCTGGTGGGGTTAATAGCATGCCGAGAATAAAGGCCCCGACAATAATGTAAGGCCGTTTTTCTGCCAATGTGGCACGGCTAACGCTACCACTCCATACCAGTAATAGAATGGCGATAGGAATTTCAAAGGACAAACCAAAAGCAAAAAACAGCTTCAGAACAAAGTCTAGGTAACTGGTAATGTCAGTGGCAATGGTTACACCTTCTGGCGCGACGCTAGTGAAAAAGGCAAAAACCAATGGGAAAACAATAAAATAAGCGAAAGCGATGCCACCATAAAATAACAAGGTACTGCTCGCCACTAACGGCGCCATTAAGCGTTTTTCCCGGCTGTATAGCGCTGGGGCAATAAACTGCCACACTTGCAGTAAAATATAGGGAATCGCTAAACAAATAGAGACCATAAAGGTTAATTTAAACGGCGCAAAGAAAGGCGCAGCCACATCGGTGGCAATCATGCTGGTACCTTCTGGTAGCACCGCCAGCAAGGGTTTAGCTAGTAAAGCGTAGATGTCGCGTGCAAAGTAAGCCAAACAAAGGAATACCAGTAATACTGCAATAACAGAGCGCAGTATTCTATTGCGTAATTCAATTAAATGACCAAGAAGGCTATTAGGATCCGGTTTTGTTTTCATTTTTTACGACAGTCTCACTGGAAGTAGGGGTGAGGTCTTTGCCAAGTTGTTGAGTCAAGTTGTTCAATGACATTTGGGCATTGGTTGGTCTTACCGAATTTGCCGCTTCAGTTAATTCTTTGATGGCTGCTTTTTCATCATCACTAAGATTAAGTAAGTTTTTGGCTTCAGCATCTTTAAGTTTTTGATGTAATTCGTGTATCCGGAGGTTGTCGCTGAGTTCGGCTTGCATTTGTTGGCCAAACTGCTTCACGCTACGCACCGTTTTCATGGTACTACGGATAGCACCTGGTAAACGTTCTGGCCCAAGCACGAGTAACGCTACTATGGCAATGACGAGGAGTTCCCAAAAGCCCATAGTTAGTGTTTATCTTTCTCAGAGTTAACAGACTGTGTAGAAGTTGACTCAGTTGCACCATGCGATTTCTCAGCAAGTTGCTCTGGTTTTTTAAAGCTTTCGTCTGTTTCGTCGTCGGCTTTTTCATCTTTTACTGAGTTACGAAACCCTTTGATAGCAGCGCCAAGATCATTGCCTATGCTGCCTAGACGTTTCGTGCCAAACAATAACACCACGATGACTAAGACAATTAATAATTGCCAAATACTGATACCCATGTTGCACTCCTCATCGATGCTAAAACTATGTTATGCGCTGGCTAAGCCAAGAGGGCTTTAATTACAAAGAAGGCGGCGAACAGCCCCAGTGTGGTAGAAAGCCAAGTGTTCCCTTGATTGAGCGTTATACTAGCACTAATCACGCTGGCTGCAGCAAGAATAGCGTTAATTATTTGCCGTTTGCTTTGTTGTTGCTGCAGTTGCAGTTGTTGTAGTTGCAATAACAAGGCTTGCTGTTGTTGTGGGCCTTGCTGCAAATAGCGATGAAATAATTCCGGCATTTGCGGCATCTTTTCAGCCCAAAACGGCAGGTTCTCTTTTACCTGGCGCCAAATAGCGGGTAAACCGACTTGTTGTTTTACCCAATTTTCTAAAAAGGGTTTCGCTGTTTTCCACAGATCCAGCTGCGGATAGAGCTGGCGACCCAGCCCTTCGATATAAAGCAAGGTTTTTTGTAAAAGTACCAGTTGCGGCTGTACCTGCATTTCAAAGCGTCGCGCGGTATTAAATAAATTGAGCAGGACTTGGCCAAAGGAAATTTCGGCCAACGGTTTTTGAAAGATAGGTTCACACACGGTACGGATTGCGCTTTCAAACTCTTCTACTTTGGTATGAGCCGGTACCCAGCCCGAATCCAGATGAAGCTGTGCCACTTTGCGATAATCACGGTTAAAAAAGGCGACAAAGTTTTCAGCTAAATAGCGTTTATCTTCAGCATTTAAGGTGCCCACGATGCCACAGTCGATGCCGATGTACAGTGGGTTCTCGGGGTGTTCACGCGAGACAAAGATATTACCCGGATGCATATCGGCGTGAAAAAAACTGTCGCGAAACACCTGCGTAAAAAACACTTCTACACCGCGTTTGGCCAGCAATTCCATGTCGGTGCCTTGTGCTTGCAGCGCCGGAATATCCGATACTGGAATACCATAAATACGTTCCATCACCATGACATTGTTGCGACAGTGATCAGCGTAAACCAAAGGAATATACAGCGAATCTGAGCCTTCGAAATTACGTTTTAATTGAATGGCATTGGCGGCTTCACGTTGTAAATCTAATTCATCTAAAATGGTTTTGCGGTATTCCGCGACGACTTCGCGTGGTCGCAAACGTTTGCCGTCAGGTAAAAACCGTGCTGCAATTTGCGCTAAGCTATCCATTAGCGCTAAATCAGCCAAAATTTGTTTACGAATACCGGGGCGGATCACTTTGATTACAACGTCTGCGATACGGCCATCGTCTTGGCGCAATTGCGCGGTATGCACTTGGGCAATCGAGGCTGAGGCTAAAGGTGTCACATCAAAATCGGCAAATAAATCACTGATGTGGTTTAACCCTAGTGCTTGCTCGATCAGTTGCTGTGCTTCCTCTCCAGGAAAGGGCGCCACTTTATCCTGCAAAATACTTAATTCATCCACCAAGGCGGCGGGAAGCAGGTCACGGCGAGTTGAGAGCATTTGGCCAAATTTAATCCACACCGGCCCTAAACTTTGCAAGGCTAAACGCAATCTGGCGCCCACGGCGTGTTCTGGATAACGATTACGTAACCAAAAGGCACAACGACGGAATAAACGCGCGTACCAAGGTTGCCAGTGTTTTGGCAGTAGTTCGTCCAGACCGTATTGCAGCATAGTTTTTTGGATCTGGTAAAAACGACTTATCCGCACCTAAAGCTCCTGGTATTGTTTTAACTGGCGACGTAACATTTCTAATCGTGCCTGTAGCTCGCTAAGTTCTTGGGTAAATTGATCTGCTTCTAAACGGGTTGGGCTGAGCCGCAGTTCATCTTGAACCAACTCCAGTTGTAATTGACTGAGTAATTTTACTTTTTCTTGCAAATAGGCTTGTAACTGGCTCAAGGTAATACTGATTTTATGTGCTGCGGCATCACCGATATAGCCCGATAAAGTGTGCTGCCAATCGGGATTTAATTGCTGTAAAAAATAAGAAAATTGCTGGGCAACTTGTAAATCACCATCAATGTCTAGAGCATCACTTTTAATCAATTTAGTGAGCTGGCTGGGATCACGCAGCTGGCGTAAGGTCGCTAAATTTGTGGAGATTTTACAATCAGTAGCCTCGTTATGCATATTAATCAGTAACGAGTCATGACTGGCGCTGACCACTAAGGTTAAGTTTAAGTCGCGTAAACAAAAAGACAGCTGCTTGCCTTGCAGACGCTGTAAAGCAGGCTTACAAGCAGGATCCATCGCAATTAACTTACGGCTGAGTTTTTCAGCAATGGCACAAAGTAATTGCGGTAGTAAGGGTAACATTAGAATTTATACCCGCGGTGTAACGCTACAATACCGCCGGTTAAGTTTTCGTAGGTGACTTCGGCAAAGCCCGCAGCGCTCATCATGGCTTTTAAGGTGTCTTGGTCAGGGTGCATACGGATAGATTCTGCCAGATACTGATAGCTTTCTTTATCATTCGCAATTAATTGCCCCATAAAGGGCAATAAGCGGAACGAATATAAGTCGTAGGCCTTACTTAACCATTCATGGCTAGGCTTAGAGAACTCCAGTACCAATAAGCGCCCCCCCGGCTTTAATACGCGAAAGATGGAACGTAAGGCGGCGTCTTTGTCGGTGACATTGCGTAAACCAAAGCCGATAGAAACGATATCGAAGCTGTTATCGGCAAAGGGCAGGGCTTCTGCATTCGCTTGCACATATTCAATATTATTGACCAAGCCCAAATCACGTAATTTATCACGGCCAACATTGAGCATCGATTCATTGATATCGGCTAATACTACCTTGCCAGTGGTGCCGACGCGTTTTGAGAAAAGTGCGGTAATGTCACCTGTTCCTCCGGCTAGATCAAGGACCTGCTGGCCAGGACGCACACCACTACAATCAATGGTAAAGCGTTTCCACAACCGATGAATGCCCAGTGACATGACATCATTCATAATATCGTACTTGGCAGCTACCGAATGAAACACATCCGCAACCATGGCAACCTTTTGTTCTGCCGGTACCGATTTAAAGCCAAAATGTGTCGTGTTGTTGTTGGAATCGCTCATAACAGTGCCTGATTTAAATACTAGACTGTTAGTGTAAAAGATTACTGCAGCCGAGCCAACAGGCGTAACTGCAGAACAGGGGAAAATTCGGTAGTCAAGTCAACGACTGCCGTAAACGGCAACTTAGGCAAATGCTAGCATGCTTTCACTGGCAACTTGATTACGCCCACGCTGTTTAGCGAGCAGCATGATGCTGTCAGTACGTGCTAAGAACTGATACCAGTTTTCTGATGATTGATACAGGGCGACACCAAGAGAAATGGTGATTTTAGGCAAACTCTTTTTGTCTTTTGCAGAAATAAAACGGAGTTTTTCTACGCCTTTACGCACTTGTTCGGCAATTTCATTAGCAGTGCGTAAATCAACATCGGGTAGTAATAACAAGAATTGTTCGCCACCAGAACGAACAGGTAGGCCGCTTTCTTGCACATAACTGCGCACTTTAGTTGCCACTTTAGACAATATTATGTCGCCAATAAGATGACCATAATCCCGATTAAAGCGGCTGAAATGGTCTAAGTCGACCGCGATAGCCGCAATTTGTCGATCAGGCTGTTCACTAAGCCATAAATCAACTTGGCTTTGCATCGCTACGCGGTTATACAAGCCGGTTAAGGGGTCTTGTAAACGCTGTTGCTTGATTTGCTCAAGTTCATTGCGTAGTTGGTGGCTTTGTTGATTGGCACTTACCAGCTGTTGATTTAGCTGTTGCTGTTGTTTGCGGTAAGTCAGGGTAACTTGTTTTAACTCTGCTAATGCCGGTGGCATTGGCATGGCATCTTGTTCAAGTTTAAACACGGTATGATCAAGCTGATCAATAAAATCTTCAGTGGCTTCAGCCGCTAAGTCGGTATAACCAGACAGGCGCGTGACCATACCAGAAACATCTTGCAGTAACTGCTCTTGTTGTTGTTGTTCGGGAAGCAAATGACGGTTGTATAACTCCGCCATAATAAAATCATCAAAGCGGGCTTTTGCAGCCAGTTTTTCTTCAATTGCTTGGCACAACGCGTTGTTGTTACCACTGATATACTCATACCCAACCGTGTAGTTTGTCGGATGAGCCGCCAGCTGGTTATGTTTCAGAAAAGCAACGACTTGAGCGGCTTTATCCGTGGCTTGCTGCATCGTATCTTTATACTTCATAGCACGACTTAGAGCTCCGTTAACGGTAAGCTGTTAATTTACAAAACCATAGTACGTGATATAACGTCAGTGGCAACAGGTTTTATGGATAATTTGTTATATTCAGTGAATAAATCCCAAAGTTGATACGGAATTTAAAATTCCATTACTTAATTCTCACGATAGACATCAGTAATACTGCGTTTCGTAGGGCTGCTATCTGAGAATAAAGCCGCTACAATCAAGAATGAGCGATTAAAACAGGGTGTGTTTATGCTAATGACAATAAAAAGAGTGGCAGGCGTATTAACCGCATTAGCCTTGCTGAGTGGTTGTGCTTCAAAAGCGCCCGCACCAGCAGCCTTAAGTTTTGAAGAGGTGGCAAATACCATTTGGTTGGCGGAAAGAGCTCTTCAAACTGCCGCACCAGGGCAGTTAATGGATATGTCTGCTGAAGCCATGAGCTTGCGGCAAAATCAGCGTTTAGCATTACAGCAACGTTTATTGGCGATTGACAGCTCGCAGTTAACTGAACAAGAGCAAATTGACCATGCCATTTTGGCCTATCGTTTAGCTGATGAAATTGACCAGTATCGTTTTAATGCCCATCTGATGCCGCTGACATCTGAATCCGGTTTTCATACTGCTTTAGCGTTTAGCTTGCAGCGTACTGCCATCAAAGACATTAACGATATCGAGCAGTACTTACAGAAGTTAGCAGCGGTACCCCAGTATATGTCGCAGCAAATTAGCTGGATGCGTCAAGGTTTAAGCCAGGGTATTACTCAACCTAAGGCCGTGCTGGCGGGATACGAGCAAAGTATTAGCTCTTATATTGTGACAAATATAGAACAAAGCGTATTTTTTCAGCCTTTATTGCAAAAGCCGGCGGCTGTAACCGATATGCAATGGCAGCAGTATCAACAACAAGCCAAAAATGTGATCAGATCAGAAGTGAATACGGCTTTTCAAGCGTTTTATCAGTTTATGATTGATGAGTATCTGCCTGGGGCGCGGGATGATATTGCCGCAAGCAACTTGCCCGATGGTAAGGCGTTTTATCAAAATCGTTTAGAGCATTACACAACGTTAAAATTAACACCTGAACAGGTGCATGCTACCGGTGTGGCTGAAGTAAAACGTATTCGAGCTGAAATGCAGCAAGTGATTAATAGCTTGGGATTTGACGGCAGTTTTGCTGACTTTGTTCAGTTTTTACGCACCGATCCACAATTTTATCCGCAATCAGCAGACGAACTGCTGCGTTACGCCGCGTATTTGTCAAAACGCGCCGATGCGCAATTACCGCGTTTTTTCAAGCTATTGCCGCGGACACCTTATGGTGTGGTAGAAGTCCCTGCTGAAATTGCTCCTAAATACACAACCGGTCGTTATTCGGGAGCAACCCGTGATGATCAAGCGGGTTTTTACTGGGTTAATACCTATGCGTTAAATCGGCGGCCATTATATGAAATGGAAGCGTTAACGCTGCATGAAGCGGTGCCGGGCCATCATTTACAAATTTCCTTGGCCAGAGAGCAAACAACACTGGCTGATTATCGTCGTACTTTTTACACCTCAGCTTTTGGTGAAGGTTGGGGCTTATACGCGGAGTACTTAGGTATTGAGATGGGTTTTTATCAGGATCCCTACAGTAACTTTGGCCGCTTAACTTATGAAATGTGGCGCGCCGCCAGATTAGTTGTGGATACCGGTATGCACAGTTTAGGTTGGAGTCGGCAACAGGCTATCGATTTCTTAGCACAAAATACCGCACTGTCGTTACATAATGTGCAAACCGAGATTGACCGTTACATCAGTTGGCCAGGGCAGGCTCTGTCGTATAAGTTGGGTGAGCTAACCATTAAACGTTTGCGACAAGAGGCCGAGCAGAAACTTGCTGAGCGTTTTGATATTCGAGAGTTTCATCAGGTGGTATTAGGTAATGGCAGTGTGCCATTAGCGGTGTTAGAGCAACAAGTTCGGCGTTATATTGCTCAAAAACTGGCTACAGAGTAGATAAATCAGTCTAAATAAGTATGCCGGCAAGTGCCGGCATACTTATTTTAAACCTGAAGCGAAGCTGTAATAAGCAGCAGGCAAACAAATTTAATGACGTAAGACAATATTGGGTGCGGTATCTATTTCACCATGATGATCAATGGCTGCCAGCTTGCCATCAAAATCAAGCACCGCAATTTTTCCAAATGCCATATTCCTAACAAACTGTAATTGGTAACCATACCGCTGCAGTTCAGAAACAGCAAATTTCTGAGCTAAGCTAAGTTGTTGCCAAAAATAATCAATGTCCCTATTAATCCGGCGCCTTTCTTGTGACTGAGTTGCAAACATACTGGGCTCCAAGATGGTTAAGATCGATTAATCTGCACTGCATTACTGTAAATCAAGTAATGATTGCCACTGTTCTTTAGATAACGGCATGACAGATAAACGATTTCCTCGTTGGGTTAACGAGTGATTTTTCATCATAACTGAGCTTTTGATTTTGTCCAACCTGACCACTTGCGAGAATCGTGTCAAATATCGCAAATCCACGGCGGTCCATCGCGGTTGCTCAGTTGTTGCTGTTTTATCATAGTATGGGCTGTCAGTTTGAAACTGACTGGGATCAGCGTAAGCCGCCCGGACAACTTCTACTATTCCTGCCAAACCTATAACGCGGCAACTGGAATGATAGATCAGCACTTGGTCGCCAATTTTTACGGCATCTCGTAAAAAGTTACGTGCCTGATAATTGCGCACACCCTCCCAAACAATAGCTTGTTCTGGCGCATTAGCAAAGTCATCAATGCTACATTCGGCCGGTTCTGTTTTAAATATCCAATAGTTCATTTTGCCAGTCTCCATGAATTACGGCAGAATAACAGGACTTTTTATCATGGAACAGGCCGGAATATGAGTCAGGTATTAGCAAATCTATTGTCTTTACTGAAGCTAGAAAGCATTGAGTTAGGGTTATATCGTGGCCAAAGTCAAGATTTAGGCTTCAAAGCGGTGTTTGGTGGCCAAGTGATGGGGCAGGCATTATCTGCGGCGAAAGAAACCTTACCTGAAGAGCGCAAAATCCATTCGTTTCACTCTTATTTTTTAAGACCCGGTGATGCCAGCAAACCGATTGTCTATGAAGTAGAAAACATCCGCGATGGTAAGAGTTTTAGCACCAGACGGATCAGCGCTATTCAATTTGGCAAACCCATTTTTTATATGACCGCGTCGTTTCAAACCGGTGAAGTGGGTTTTGAGCATCAAATTGCCATGCCCGAAGTACCGGCACCGGAAGAATTAGTTTCTGATTTAGACTTTTATCAGCAACATGCGGCACAAATTCCAGAGAAGTTACGCAGTAAATTTATCTGCGAAAAACCGATTGAAATGCGACCTGTCGATTTTCAAAACCCTTTTTCGCCACAAGTGAGTGCCGCTAAGCGTTTTGTTTGGTTTAAAGCTAATGGCAATATGCCGGATGATTTACGCGTGCATAAATATCTCTTAGCTTATGCCTCTGACTTTAATTTTTTACCCACGGCACTGCAACCGCATGGTCGCTCATTTTTAGCGCCAAACATGCAAGTGGCCACGATTGATCATGCCATGTGGTTTCACCATGATTTCCGCTTTGATGACTGGTTGTTATATGCAGTAGATAGCCCTGCGGCATCAGGCGGCCGTGGTTTGGTGCACGGCCACTTCTTTACGCGTGAGGGCCGCCTTGTAGCAACCACCATTCAACAGGGCGTTATTCGCGAGTATGCCAGTGCTGATTAAGCCCGACATTCTTTCGGCATAATGCTATTAATACTTTGCAGTACGTCACTGCGAAGCAGCACATTCACGGTTTGAGATAGGGTGCTAAGCTCTGCCGTGGCACATACTCGGTTGTCTTGATCCAACTGAGTATAGCCTGCCTGTTTTAGTGCCTGACTTAACGTGGCAAATAAATTTTTATCGTAGTATTCCGGCGCATTAATACCGTGTAGTGTTAGCAAGCGTTGCGCCAACTGATGGCTTTGCTGCTCTAAATCTGCACGATCTAATGGGCCATGCGCGCGCAATAAATTAAAGACCACAGCATAACGCTGTAAAGTATGCTCGGCATTATGTGCGAGCAGCTCCAGCATCACATATTCGCGACTGTGTTGAGAGGGCGCACGATAATACTCATCATCTAACCGGACTAAACCCTGATGCGTAAGTTGTTGCAAGATGGTTTTTACGTAGTTGCCTACCGAGGGCACATACAAAAATAATTCCTGGCGTAGCAAACTATACAATTGTTCGGCAATACGAATTAGCTGGCTTTGGCTCGTTTGTTGTTGATGTAAAACGGCTGAGGCTAAGATGGCTGGGATAATAAATAAATGCAGAATATTATTGCGATAATAGCTCATCAATACGGTATTAGCTGGCGTTAAGCTGATGACATCACCGAAACTATCCCGACTGACTTGGATTTTTTTCATCTGCAGGGCATGATCAATCATGTCTGTGGCAGACATATGCGGCAGTGTCACCAAGCTATGATAAGGGGCACCTTGTTGTAGTTGCAGGTAGCAGTCAAGTTGCTGGATCAGCTCTTGCCGACTAATGGCTTGTTTATCGCTGGCTAATAGCGCCAGTGACAGCAAATTAATGCTATTCAATGCCGCGGCCTGATTGATATGTCGCATAATTTGCTCAGACAATTTAGCCACCAGCGGGTTCAGCCACTGCGGTTTAGGCGCTTCAAGAGAATTAATCTCGCTTTTCCAATCCGGTATTTGCTGCGTTAAATACTGATTGAGTGAAATGGGTTCACCAAAATTAACATAGCCAAAGCCATAATCGCGTAAATTTCGGATCGCCTTAAGTACACCACCAATCGATTCCTTTTTCTTGCCAGAGCCCTGCAATTCACTGAGGTAAGTGTTTACTTCCATGACATGCTCATAACCCAGATAAACCGGCACTAAAGTAACGGGGCGATCGATGCCACGCAGCATTGATTGTACGGTCATCGCCAGCATGCCGGTTTTAGGGTTTAATAAACGTCCCGTGCGACTCCGGCCACCTTCGGTGTAGTACTTCACCGCATAACCTTTAATAAACAGCAAGCTTAAATATTCGCGAAAAACGGTTGAATACAACTTATTGCCACTAAAACTGCGTCGAATAAAAAATGCCCCGCCACGACGAAAAATCGTGCCTGCAGGCCAGAAATTTAAGTTAATGCCTGCGGCGATATGCGGTGGCACTAACCCCTGATGATAAATAATATAACTGAGTAGCAAGTAATCCATATGACTTCGATGGCAAGGTACATAAACAATTTCATGTCCTTTTTGCGCCAGATCGCGCAAAGTGTCGACATTATTGACCTTAATGCCAGCATAAAGCTTTTGCCATAACCATGTCAGAATACGATCACCAAAACGTAAAGTTGACGTGCGGTAATCGGCTGCAATCTCTTGCAGTAATTTGCGAGCTTCTTGTCGCGCTGCGGCGTAATCTCCATTGCGGTTAGCCGCTTCATCGGCGATGGCTTTTTTAACCGCAGGCGTGGCTAATAGCGCATTAAATAACTGACTGCGGTTCATCAGTTTTGGCCCTGTTGCTGCCAGTCTCTGTCGATAAAAGTGGATCCGTGACATGCGCAGCAGTTTTCTGGCAGTGCTGGCTTCAGCGCCAAATTGTCCAGCCATTTGTTGTAGATCTACTGGTTTACTTAAGCGCACCAGCGTGTGTCGACCTGAGATAAATACAATCAGTAACTTAGCTAACCAGTTAGGTGAATGTGCTTCCCCCAGTAACCATTTAATACTGTCTTCCTTACCTGGTGCACGGCCCCATAAGATCGAGATCGGCATCAGCTGTGCCTGTAATTTGGGGTTGGCTAAATGAGCCGCGAGTAATGTTTGTCCTTGCTTTAATGCACGGGTATCGCTGCGGCCACCAATGATTTGGTGAGGTTTTTCGAGAAATAAGATGCGTGATAATTTCTGCCCCCGCAGTTCGACATGGCTAAGCGGATCGGGCAAGGCTAGTTGCTGGCAAACGCGACGCAGCGTGGCGACATCACTGGCTGATTCGGTGTGGCATATATAAAATAATGGCCGTTCTTTATTAACTCCCAGTTGTTGTAGGGGGTTATCAGGAACGATTTTGAATTTAACGAGTAGGCGAATAGGCCATTTTAATAATAAAGTCAGTAACGACAAGCTTGAGAACATAATGATACCGAGCAAACTGAACAGTGCTAAGAATACCACAGCTGCGTAAGCTGGCAAATTCAGCTGCAGAACAACGCTTGGCATTTCGAAAAAGGCTGTATATACTGACAGTACTTACTGTATAGGTAGCCAGCATTATGAGACCATTAACGCCTCGTCAGGCCGAAATTCTGCAATTAATCAAAGATTACCAACAAGAAACCGGAATGCCACCCACGCGTGCCGAGATTGCGCTGCGTTTAGGTTTTAAATCTGCCAATGCAGCGGAAGAACATCTCAAAGCCTTAGCTAAAAAGGGGGTACTGGAAATGATGCCCGGTACCTCGCGAGGCATTCGTTTATTGGAAGACGATTCCGTTCCCGAGCAATTGGGTTTGCCTTTGGTGGGTAAAGTTGCCGCTGGCCAACCTATCTTAGCCGCTGAGCATGTACAAAATCATTATCAAATTGATGCGCATTTATTTAAACCCCATGCTGACTTTTTACTTCGGGTACAAGGTATGAGTATGCAAGATATCGGCATCCTCGATGGCGATCTGTTAGCCGTGCATAAAACCACTCAAGCAGAACATGGCCAAGTGATTGTCGCCCGTGTCGATGATGAAGTAACGGTAAAGCGTTTCCAGCGGCAAGGACATGAAGTTTTATTGCTTCCTGAAAATCCAGATTTTGAGGTGATTAAAATCGATTTACGTGAACAGCAATTTGCCGTTGAAGGCCTTGCTGTAGGTGTGATCCGTAACGGCAGTTGGCTATAAAATAGTCGCTGTTCAACAAGTTAATTTATAATTGCACTGGTATGACCTCTTGGTTTTATCGGTGCTTTTGCATTTTAGGGGTTTACATAACGCTCATACTGGACAATTCTTAAGCGGTAACTGTTCAAAAAATAATTAAAGTTAACAGTTGCTGGTTTCAGCGCTTGCTTCGAAATCACAAAAAATAATAAAAATAAGAAATTGCGAAACTTATCACATAGATTCGGTCAGGATGGGTTTACATAAAAGCCGTGTAGTTCTGTGTTCTTGGTTTCTGCAGTTTGCAATGCAAATGACAGAGGAGAAGTACAGTGACAAACACGCGTTGTCTGGTTTGGTCGCTGCCGACCCTATTTTTTGCCGCATCGGCAAATGCATCAACATCTATGCCTTTGAATATGACCAAAGGCGCTACGGAGATCAGTCAGCAGGTTTATCAACTGCATATGACCATCTTCTGGATTTGTTGTGCTATCGGTGCAGTGGTGTTTGGGATTATGTTTGTATCCATGATCCTTCACCGCAAAGCAAGAGGGGTGCAGCCGGCTTCATTTCATGAAAGTACCAAGGTTGAAATTCTGTGGACGACCATTCCGGTCGTTATTCTTGTTGTGATGGCATTTCCCGCCACGACCACCCTATTGGCGATGGATGACACCTCTGCTGCCGATGTGACCGTGCAAATTACCGGTTCGCAGTGGAAATGGCATTATAAATACCTTGAACACGATGTTGAGTACTTTTCATTATTAGCGACACCCAGAGAGCAAGTGGCCAATAAACTGGCCAAGGGTGAAAACTATCTATTAGAGGTCGATCGGCCCTTAGTGATTCCTGTTGGGAAAAAAATTCGCTTCTTAATGACCTCAGATGATGTGATTCACTCGTGGTGGGTACCTGCATTTGCCATTAAAAAAGATGCGAACCCTGGCTTTATTAACGAAGCATGGACTCGGGTAGACGAGCCTGGCACTTATCGTGGGCAATGTACTGAGTTATGCGGTAAAGACCATGGCTTTATGCCAATCGTGGTGATCGCCAAAAGCGAAGAAGATTATTTAGCGTGGATCCAGCAAGAAGAAACGCGGATCGCCGGTGAAAAAGCCGCCGAACAAGAATTACTTGCCATGAATATGAGCATGGCAGAGTTAATGAGTACCGGTGAAAAAATCTATCAAGGTTGGTGCGTCGCCTGTCATCAGGCTACTGGTATGGGGTTACCTGGTATTTTCCCTGCGTTAAAAGGCAGCGAGTTAATCCTTAACGATCGCAACGGCCATATTAATGTGTTGGTTAATGGTCGCCCGGGTACCGCGATGCAGGCATTTGGTAAGCAACTCAGCTTAAAAGAATTAGCAGCGGTTATCACCTATACCCGTAATGCTTTTGATAATAATACCGGTGATACCGTGCAGGCTGCCGATGTGTTCGCTGTCCAGCAAGGCAAGGGAGAATAACCGATGTCAGCAATTACTACTGAACATGATGATCATGCGCATGATCATAAACCTAGCGGCATAAAACGCTGGTTGTTTACCACGAACCACAAAGATATCGGCAGCATGTACCTTATTTTCGCTTTGGTGATGTTTTTCCTTGGCGGCAGTATGGCAATGGTTATTCGTTTGGAGTTATTCCAGCCGGGTATGCAATTTGTCGAACCTCACTTCTTTAACCAAATGACCACAGTGCATGGCTTAATTATGGTATTTGGCGCGGTAATGCCGGCCTTTACCGGTTTAGCTAATTGGATGATCCCAATGATGATTGGTGCGCCAGATATGGCGTTACCACGGATGAATAACTGGAGTTTTTGGATCTTACCTTTTGCGTTCTTGATCCTTTTACTTAGTTTATTTATGCCAGGCGGTGGCCCCAGTTTTGGCTGGACGTTCTATGCCCCGTTATCGACAACCTACAGCGGTGACAGTACGGCGCTGTTTGTGTTTTCGGTGCATATCATGGGTATTTCTTCCATTATGGGGGCAATTAACGTGATCGTCACCATTTGGAATTTACGTGCTCCTGGTATGACATGGATGAAAATGCCATTGTTTGTCTGGACGTGGTTTATCACAGCGTTTTTACTGATTATGGTTATGCCTGTATTAGCAGGTGCCGTGACCATGGTGTTGACGGATAAATTTTTTGGTACCAGTTTCTTTGATGCTGCCGGTGGCGGTGATCCCGTGCTGTTTCAGCATATTTTCTGGTTCTTTGGTCACCCCGAAGTGTACATCATGATTTTGCCAGCCTTTGGCATTATCTCCGCCATTATTCCAACTTTCGCCCGTAAACCGTTGTTTGGTTATGCCTCTATGGTGTATGCCACCGCCAGTATCGCTATCTTGTCGTTCTTGGTTTGGGCCCACCATATGTTTACCACGGGGATGCCGGTGTTTGCGACCTTGTTCTTTATGTATTGCACTATGTTAATTGCGGTACCTACCGGGGTAAAAGTGTTTAACTGGGTGGCCACAATGTGGCGAGGGGCCATGACGTTTGAAGTGCCGATGATGTTTGCCTTAGCCTTTATTGTGCTGTTTACCATCGGTGGCTTCTCGGGCTTGATGTTGGCGATAACGCCAGCTGACTTCCAGTACCATGATACCTATTTCGTGGTAGCACACTTTCACTATGTGTTAGTAACAGGCGCAGTGTTTTCGATTATTGCGGCGGCTTATTACTGGTTGCCTAAATGGACCGGCTACATGTATGACGAGCGTCTTGGCCAGTTGCATTTTTGGTGTTCTTTGATTTCTGTAAACATGTTGTTTTTCCCAATGCACTTCGTTGGTTTAGCGGGTATGCCACGCCGTATCCCTGACTATGCCCTGCAATTTGCTGACTTTAATGCTTTTATCAGTATCGGTGGCTTCCTGTTTGGCCTGTCGCAACTGATCTTTGTGTGGGTGTTGGTTAAATGTGCGCGCGGCGGTGTGCCCGCTACTGCGCAGGTTTGGGAAGGTGCTGAAGGTCTAGAGTGGGAAGTGCCGTCACCTGCGCCTTATCACACCTTTGAAACACCACCCGTAATTAAGTAGCGGAGGGCTTATGCAGCTGCATCGTACGCTGGTCAGTAAATTACTACTGGTTGTGTTACTGATGTTTGGCTTCGGTTTTGCCTTAGTACCTTTATATGACGTGTTTTGTGATATTACCGGTATTAATGGCAAACCCTCGGCAACGCCAGCCACTGTGCTGGCGAATAATATCGACACTAGCCGCGAAGTGACCATTGAGTTTTTGGCGCGACCAAACAAAGACATGCCGTGGATTTTTAAACCCGAGATCCGCCGTTTGACGGTGCATCCAGGTGAAATTTACGTGATGAACTATATCGCAGAAAACCCCACCAGCCGCATGATTGTAGGCCAGGCGGTGCCATCGGTTTCGCCAGGCCAAGCTGCACTCTACTTACACAAGATTGAATGTTTTTGTTTCACCCAACAGCAACTGGCGGGCGGCAATAATATGCTGATGCCTGTGCAGTTTTATGTCGATCCGGCGCTACCGGCGCAGTTCAGCACGATTACATTGAACTACACCCTGTATGACGTGACTGCCAGTTGGCAGCCGGACACTGCTACAGCAAAAAGTGGGGAATAATAATGAATAAGACCTATGAAAAATATTATGTACCGGCACAAAGCCCTTGGCCAATAGTCGGTGCGGTAGCGATGTTTTGTATTGCCTTTGGTGCTGGGCATTACGTGATTGATGTCAGTAAGCAACAAAGTGGTTTTGGCGGTTGGTTATTGCTTGCCGGTTTTGCCATCCTCATTTTTATGTTGGTAGGTTGGTTTAGAAATGTCATCGATGAATCTATGGCCGGTTTATACAGTGCGCAAATGGATCGGTCTTTCCGACAAGGTATGATTTGGTTCATTGTGTCTGAAGTGATGTTCTTTATGGCCTTTTTTGGTGCCTTGTTTTATGGCCGGGTGATTGCGATGGAATGGCTCGGTGGTGCCAGTAACAATGCGATGACTTTTGCTATTTTATGGCCCGATTTTCAGCCGTCATGGCCACTACTAAAAACGCCCGGTGGTATTGAAACACAAGCGATGCCAGCATGGGGTTTACCGACCATTAATACGGCGCTCTTAGTGATTTCGTCTGTCACATTGCATTTTGCGCATGTGGGGTTAGAAAAAAGAAAAGCGTGGCCAATTAAAGTTGTTTTTGTTGCTGACGTTGCTCTTAGGCGCAGTGTTTTTGTGTTTACAAGGCTATGAGTATATTCATGCTTATCGTGATCTTGGCTTACGCTTAGACTCTGGCTTTTACGGTAACACTTTCTTTTTGTTAACCGGTTTTCACGGCTTACATGTCACGCTGGGTGCAATCATTCTACTGTTTATTTTTTTTAGAGTGTTAAAAGGGCACTTCACGCCAGAAAAGCATTTCGCTTTTAAAGCCGGTGCCCTGTATTGGCATTTTGTTGATGTGGTTTGGTTATGTTTATTTGTCTTTGTCTACATCATTTAAACGGCTTTAATAAGGGCGGGCATTAGGTGCAATCAGTCCGGTCGCCATCGCGATAATAATTAAGGCGAGGGCGATCGCTGAAAACAACACCCGTTTACCAAGATAGTGAGACAAGCTGTGGCTGGATTCGGTTTGACGCATAACGCTAAAACCGGCTTTTACCAGATTAACCACGATATAGATCAGCAATAGAACGATGGCTATTTTTATTATCATTTCATCTCCGGAGTTTGACTGATGCAGTTTAAGTTGTTCGGTCACTTATTTAACGTTAATCGGCTGTGGTGCTTTATTACTCTGGCCGCTTTTTTAATATTAATCAAGCTGTCGTATTGGCAATGGCAACGTGCCGCAGAAAAAACCGAGCAATTACAACAGTTGGCCGTATTGCAGCAGCAAGGTGCTATCTCTGCGTCGCAACTGTTTAACTTGGTCAGTGCCGAGGCCGATGGTGTGTTAGTAGAAGATGCTGGCCGTTGGTTAGCCCCTTACGTGTGGTTATTAGATAATAAAATTGTCGAAGGCCGCGTCGGTTACGATGTGTTAATACCGGTGCAATTTCAAGCAACGGCACCCGTGTTACTCGTTAATTTAGGTTGGGTTGCCGCGCCAAGCAGTCGTCAAAGTTTACCTGAAATAACCATCCCTGCTGAAGTCAGTGTATCGGGTCTAGTGAGAACAAAATTAGGTGGCGTGCTGCTTGGGCAAAACCTTGAAGGCAATTCTTACCCGATGCGTATGCAACAAGTCGATATCACTGCTTTACAACAACAACTGCCGGTACCGCTTTATGCGGCCGTTATTTATCAGCAAGCGCCCTCTCGTTTTATTCCGCACTATAAAGCCGTGGTGTTACCGCCCGAAAAACATCGCGGTTATGCCGTGCAGTGGTTAGGTTTAGCCATCGCGGTATTAGGTGTTGCGCTTGCAGCTAGTTTGCAATTGGAGAAAAAACATGAATAAAAACAAATTTCTGCTGTTGTTTATCCTCTGCTGTGCTCTGCCATTGGCCTTGGCTAAGCTGGTGTTAGAGCTCGGTTGGTTTTCACCTGGTTCGAGCAGTCAGGGGGCTTGGTTGGAACAAGAGATCTATTTACTCGATGATGCCAGTGCACGCCAAGATCATTGGCGTATTGCAGTGGTTGCTGCAGCGTGTGATCAAAAGTCCTGCCAGCAAGCTTTATACACCGTAAAGCAACTGTATACCGGATTAGGTCGCAAGCAAAACCAAGTGCAAACGGTGTATGTTGGCCAGCAATTACCGGCTGACTATGCCAATTTTCCGCAGTCAGATGTAACCAATGCGGCAACGGCGGCATTACAAAACCAAATTGTGTTAGTTGATCAACGCGGCCTGGTGTTATTGCGTTATCCGATGCCAGAGCAAGCAGAACAAATGGCGGTTACGGCTAAATCGATCCGCAGCGATTTAATGAAGTTGATGAATTACGACAGGACCAGCGTATGACATTACATAAAAAATTGGTCACTTTGACCCTATGCTGGACCATGTTCGTGATCATTTTGGGCGCTTACACCCGTTTAACGGACGCCGGTTTAGGCTGTCCAGATTGGCCAGGTTGTTATGGTTTTTTGAAGGTGCCGGCCCATCCAGAAAAAGTGTTAATAGCTGCTGAGCGTTTTCCCGAGCGCCCCTTAGAAACGCATAAAGCGTGGAATGAAATGGTGCATCGCTATTTGGCCGGTACTTTAGGTCTGCTGATTGCCGCACTCTTTATCAGTAGTGTTTGGCAACAACGGCGTTTAACTATTATTCCCACGGCGTTAATTATCTTAGTGTGTTTTCAGGCCTTGCTCGGTGCACTAACGGTTACGATGGGCCTATTTCCATTGGTAGTGATGGCACACTTACTGTTTGGTTTTGGCATTTTTTGCTTATTGGCTTTATATTGGCTTAAGGTGCATCCTCATTGGCTTAGTCGAGAGCCTCAATTGCTTCGTCTAAAACCTCTCGCCATCTTGGCGGCTATTGTGGTGTTGATGCAAATTGCTCTAGGCGGCTGGACTGCAGCAAATTATGCGGCTTTGGCCTGTTTAGATTTACCCCTGTGTGAAACGGGATGGTCAAATCGTTTAGCTTTTGCAGAGGCCTTCGATTTACATCTTGGTCATGGTGATTACGAATATGGCGTGATGTCGCAAGATGCTCGTGCCACCATCCATGTATTACACCGCATTGGTGCGCTTATTACTTTTAGCGTGGTGGCCTTTTATGCGTGGCGTTTATTCAAGAATGCCCAATCTTTGCTAATGCAGCGCTTAGCACTGGCCATTGGCGCGACCTTGTTACTGCAATTTACCTTGGGCGTGCTCAATATTGTGCTACACCTACCTTTAGCAAATGCAGTTGCACACAACTTTGTCGGTGCCAGTTTGCTGATGTTCGTTGTGGTATCGGTCTATCAAATTAATCAGCAACAAGGCAGGGAGAGATAATATGGCAACCTTATTATTATCAGGGATGCACAGCCGGCTGTGGCGCGACTATTTAGAGCTTACTAAACCTAAGGTTGTCGCTTTGTTAGTGTTAACCGCTTGGGTGGGAATGGTGTTGGCGACAGATCAATGGATTTCCTTTGGTTTGTTGTTTTCAGCGACGGTGGGGATCGGTTTATTGTCGGCTGCCGCCGCAGCGTTAAACCATGTAGTTGATCAGCGCATTGATGCACAAATGGCTCGTACCCACAGTCGGCCAGTGGCTCGTGGTCGGGTTAGCAGCAAACAAGCGGTGATTTTTGCTTGCAGCTTAGCCTTAGCGGGCTTTGTTTTGCTGTACTTTGCAGTAAACCCGCTGACAGCATGGTTAACCTTACTCAGTTTGTTTGGGTATGCAGTGGTCTATACCATGTTTTTAAAACGGGCCACCCCGCAAAACATCGTGATTGGTGGTTTAGCGGGCGCCATGCCCCCTTTATTAGGTTGGGCTGCTGTTACCGGTGATATTCATGGTCATGCTCTGCTCTTAGTGATGATCATCTTTGCTTGGACACCGCCGCATTTTTGGGCGCTGGCTATCCACCGTCGCGATGATTATGCCAAAGTGAATATGCCCATGTTGCCAGTAACGCATGGCATTGAATATACAAAAAGTGCCATTCTGTTATATACCCTAATACTATGCATTGTGTGTCTCTTACCTTATATTGTCGGCATGACCGGCGCTATTTACTTAGTGGCCAGTACGTTACTGAATTTACGGTTTTTGCAGTACGCGTGGAAACTGAAATTCTTTGCAGAGGCCAGCACAGCGATGGCCACCTTTAAGTTTTCCATTGTGCATTTAATGTTGCTATTTTTGGTGTTAGTGGTCGATCATTATTTTAAGGTATTAACGCTTTATGTTTCGTAGTATTAGTTATTTATTATTGACCGTAGGGGCATTGGTCGCCGGTGTGCTAACATTTTTGATGTTACAACAACCCGCAGCGCCGAAGCAGGCATTGGTGTATCCTCAGGCGCGAAATTTAGCCGAGTTTAGCTTAACCGATCAACATGGTCAGACCGTTGGTCGACAAGATCTGTATGGGCAATGGACGCTCGCTTTTGTTGGCTACACCTTTTGCCCAGATATTTGCCCGCTGACCTTAGCTAAGCTTGCGGGTGTGCAGCCCGAATTAGCGAAAATGCTCAACGAGCCATTGAAAATCTGGTTTATTTCGGTGGATCCACAGCGTGATACACCTAAGCAAATTAACGAGTACGTCAATTATTTTCAGCAACCGGCATTGTTAGGTGTTACGGCAGGACACGATCAGCTGTTTCCGTTTGTTCGAAATATTGGTTTGATGTACGCCATGAGCAGTAATGCTGAAGGCAATTATCTGGTTGATCATAGTGCTTCGGTAGTGCTATTGAATCCACAAGGACAAGTGGTAGCTATGTTTAAACCCGAGATGGTGGTTGGGCAGCCGCCGGTGATTGATCCCGAACAGCTGCTTGCCGATTTCCCGTTGGTGTTAGCGCTACTTAAATAACGTTATTGAGCTTAGCCTGCGTTTAACCAAGGTTGCGAATACCAATAAAAGTAACCTTTTTTACTGAGCGATGGCGCAGTGCAGTTATAGCGACTGCGACCGCGATTCAGGGGTTTACTGGCTTTTACTTCAAAGGTAGTTTCATCTAACCAAAGTGGCTCAAGCACTTCACTGCCTGCATAGCAGCGCAGTTGTTGCCGACGAAAATCCTCTGTTTGCAGGGATAAGCGCAGTGAAGGCGGGTTAGCACTGACTTGCTGATCGGCCATCACATACTCTGTAATAGGAAAGGCCAGCGTACGTAATTTTTGACTGAGATCTTTGAGATCCGCATACTGACCCGCTGCAGGATAACGCGGGATCCGCGTTAATTTTGTTAAAGGGCCAATAGCCCCCGATTGCTGACCAATACCGATAAAGCCCAATTGCTGCACTAAATCTTCTAGTGCATTATTAAATTCGCCATAAGGGTAGGCTAACCATTTATGCTGTTGGCCCGTTTCTTCTTGAATGCGCTGCTCTGCTTGCAGAATACTTTGTTTCATCCGCTCTAACCAAGCCGCTTCTGTTTCATCTTTATTGCGCGTTGCCATATGCTCATGCCACATGGCGTGGTTAGCGATTAACACGCCATCTTCTGACATTTGTTTGATTTGCGGCCAAGTTAGCACCGGCCCGATACGCTGATCAATCGCGCCTGGGCTGATAAAAAGCGTATAGGGGTAGCCGAATTCCTGCAAAATAGGGTGGGCCGTGGTGAAATTGTTTTCATAACTATCATCAAAGGTGATTACCACGGCATTATCGGCAATCGGTTGTCCCGAGGTTAATTGTTGAATTAACACATCAAGGCCAATAACTTGAAAGTTGTTATCGCGAAAATAACTGAGATGGGCGCGAAGTTCATCTGGGGTAACACTGCTCACACGCGGCGTGTCGCTGGCAACATGATGATAAATCAACATTACGGCCGCTTGAGCCGGAGAAAGTATTAACGAAAGTAACAGAAGTATCAGCGCACGCATAAAAAAGCCCCAATAAGGATATCGAGGCTGTTATAGCATAGTTGGTAATAAAATGCTGCTAGCGCACTTAGTAATAAGAGTGTTCGCCGCGCTGGTGCTCTGTAATGTCTTTTACGCCAGACAACTCGCCTTCGAAACGTGCTAATAACTCTTTTTCAATGCCTTCTTTTAACGTTAAGTCGACTTGTGAGCAGCCATTACAGCCACCGCCAAATTGTAAGATTGCCACGCCAGTGGGTGTTAATTCCATCACGCTAACACGGCCACCATGGTTGGCTAATTGCGGATTGATTTCACTATCGATGACATATTGCACGCGTTCCATTAAAGGGGCGTTGTCACTCACCTTACGTACTTTGGCATTCGGCGCTTTTAATGTCAGCTGTGAACCCATCTGATCGGTCACAAAATCGATTTCTGCGTCCACTAAGTAAGGTTTACTTTCTTCATCAACCACCGCGTCAAAGCCGGTAAAGTTCAACGTGATATCGGTTTCTTCAACCGCATCGGGTGGACAATAAGACACGCCACATTCCGCCTGAGCCGTGCCAGGGTTGACCACAAACACCCGAATGTTGGTGCCAGCAGGTTGTTTTTCTAACAGCTTGGCAAAGTGGGTTTGAGCCTGTTCTGAAATTGCAATCATAGTAGTACCTGACTAAATTACTAGGTTATGCCTTATGATACTCTTCCTATTGCAGCGATGCCAGCCCTGCTTGAGTTTTGTGCTGCTTTCTGGCTAACTTGGCCAGGGCTTGTTGACGTTTGTTGTTTAGGTTTTGTTCGTTTGGCGGTGTTTTGCTCGCGAAACGAGAAGTGCAGTTTAGTTATTCTAAATAAACGACGAGAGACAAAGAGCAAAGCATCGCCAGACGAACCCTTCGGGCAGCGTGTGGCTGGCATTTCTACTACGTTATACGAAATATATCCTATATTTCGCTTTCGGCCAGCAGAGCTGTTTCCGTTTGTTCCAGACAAACGGGTCGCTTGTTTATGTAGAATAACTACACGGCACAAGCTCTGCCTTGTATAAATACCAGCCACTCAGCTGAAAAAACAACCAGCAAACGTCAACAAGCCCTAATACTCTAGAGGGAATATAATGAAAAAACTGGCTACAATTATTTTGTTTTTTGCAGTTTGGCAGGTACAGGCCAACTACTTCAACGAAAAAGTCATTAACGACGTGTCCGCACCTGAAGCGGTGTTAGGTTTCAAAGTGGGTGACTGGCATGCGCGACATGATCAAATTCAACGTTATTTTGAAGTGGTCGCAGCTCAATCGGATAGAGCACAACTGGAAGTTATCGGGAAAACTCATGAGCAGCGGCCGTTGCTACAATTGGTTGTTTCTTCTCCTGAAAATTTAGCTAATTTAGAACAAATTCGCTTGCAGCATTTAGCTCAGGTGCAAGGCAATGCTCGCATTACTGCAGATAGCCCAGTGGTCATTTGGTTGGGTTATAGTATCCATGGTAATGAAGCGAGTGGCGCCAACGCAGCCTTGGTTTTAGCGCATTATTTAACGGCAAGCACTAATCCAGAAGTACAGCAGTGGTTAAAGCAGGCAATCATTTTAATTCAGCCCAGTTTAAACCCTGATGGTAATGACCGCTTTGCAAGTTGGGTGAATATGCATCGAGGCAAAGTTGCGGTGACAGATCCACAACATCGTGAGCATATTGAACCCTGGCCGAACGGCCGACCGAATCATTATTGGTTTGATTTAAATCGGGATTGGTTATTACTGCAACATCCGGAAAGTCAGGCGCGTTTAGTGCAATTTCACAAATGGCAGCCGAATATTGTTGGCGATTATCATGAAATGGGTACCAACAGCACGTTTTTCTTCCAGCCCGGCATTCCGTCACGCAATTACCCATTAACACCTGAGCGCAACTTTGAGCTGACTAAAATGATGGCGGGTTTTCATGCGCAAGCCTTTAATCAACGAGGCGCACTGTATTACACGCAAGAAAGCTTCGATGATTTTTATATCGGTAAAGGCTCAACCTATCCGGATATCAATGGCAGTGTCGGCATCTTATTTGAACAAGCCAGTAGCCGTGGCCATGCCCAAGAGTCGATTAATGGTGTCTTAGCTTTTGCTGATGCGATTAAAAACCAGTTTGATGCCTCGTTATCAACTATTCGTGGTGCTGTAACCAATCGGCAACAGCTATTAACCTATCAACAAGCGTTTTTCGAGTCTGCCGCGCAGCAAGCCCGCAGTGATCGCGCTAAAGGCTATATCTTAACGGAATCGCAAGATCAAAGTCGTTTAACGGACTTATTGCGTTTATTAGCACAGCATCAGATCACGGTATATCCATTAGAGCAAGATTGGCAATATGAGCAACAACAGTTTAAAGCCGGTCAAAGTTATTATGTGCCATTACAACAGGCGCAGTATCGGTTATTAAAAGCGGCCTTTAGTACCGATAAGTCCTTTAATGACAACACGTTTTATGATGTGTCGGCTTGGACCCTGCCTTATGCTTATAACATTGATTTTGTTCAGGTCAACCGCGAGCCTGGCCGTGCCTTAGCTGAACAACCTTGGCAATGGCAGCCTCGGGCACCGCAACAAACGCCAGAAGCAGAAGGTTATGCCTACGTATTAAATTGGCAGGATCAGCAAGCCCCAGTAATGCTGCATGCGATGCTGGCTGAAGGTTTAGTGGTGCGTGCAGCGCTGGGTGATTTTACGGGGACTACCACCAAAGGTAATCGCGGCTTTAAAGCGGGTGCCATGGTTATCCCTGCGGGTTTACAGCCACATGCAGATTGGTTTTTCCGCTTACAAAAAATACAAGAGCGCTTTAATTTACCCATCTATACCCTCACCACAGGGCTAAACAGTCGTGGTAGTGATCTGGGTAGTAGTAATTTTACGCCTGTTACTTTACCGCAAGTGTTAGTGGTGGCAGGGCCAGGTGTCAATTCCACAGAAGCCGGTGAAGTGTGGTTTAACCTCGAGCGTTTAGCCGGTGTTTCACCCAGTATGATTGAGCCTGATCGCTTATCACGAGTTAATTTAAACCGTTATACCCATATTATTGTGCCAGATGGTAACTATCGCAGCTGGTCTGAGGCAGACATTAATCGTTTACGGCAATGGACCATGCAAGGCGGTATTTTGTGGGGTCATAAAGGTGGCGCCACTCTGTTAGCGCAAGCCAAACTGCTACAAGCTGCGGTGTGGACTGCAGATGATATGGCCGAGCTGATCCCTGCTAATGAATTAACCTATGCTGATAAAGAGGCTTTGGCCGGCAAACGTCGCATTGCTGGGGCTATTTTTAATGCTGAATTGGATTTATCACATCCGTTAACCTTTGGTCTCAATCGTAAAGATATGCCGCTGTTTAAAAACTCTAATGTGTTGTTACAGCCAAGCAAAGCACCCTTTGTTAATGTTGCTAAGTACAGTGCTGAACCCCACTTAGCCGGTTACACCGCAGCAGAATACATACCCCGCATAGCTGAAGGTGCGGCTCTTGTTGCGCATAATTTAGGTCGTGGTCGGGTCATTGGTATGACGGATAACCCGGTGTTCCGTGGCTATTTCCAAGGTTCAAGCCGTTTACTCGTCAACGCACTGTACTTAGGTCATGGTTTTAGCGCTAACGCGGAAGATGAAGAGGATGACGAGTAGTTAAACGCGGGAGTTACCGCCAGCGTCCAAACGCTAACTTGGCTAGCACCATGCTGTTTTAGCAGGCGCGTCAGCTGATTGGCTGTTGCGCCGGTTGTCACAACATCATCAATTAATGCTACATGTGCCGGTAATTTGCCGGCACATGTTATTTGAAACACCCCTTTTAAATTCTGCTGGCGCTGTTGTCGATTTAACCCCACTTGATGTGCGCTGTCTTTGCTGCGTTGTAAAATATCCAACAATGGCAACTGCAAGTTGTTGGCGGCAAGCTCAGCCAGTATTTTGGCTTGATTAAAGCCACGTTTCCGCTCTTTTTTACGCGTCATTGGCACATACACAATCGCGTCGGGCAAGGGATGGCCTGCAGCTTGATAGTGTTTCAGTAGTTGCACAAACTGCTGCTGTAATAATGCGGCCGAATAAGCATCGGCATGAAATTTCCAACGGCGGATCCAATGCTGAAAAGGTAATTGATACCAAGTTAAACTGAGTAAGCGATCAAATTGGCAATCTGTTAAACCATTGCTGACTGCCGGAAGCCAGAGCAGGTTATAATGGCAGAGGGCAAAAGGTAATTGCGGTAAAGCAGCTTGGCAATCAGGGCAAAGCAATTGCTGATGGTTGAGCACTGGCAGGGTGCACCACAAACAGGGAGACGGCAGAAGTTTTTGCCATAGCCAGCGCAGTGTGTCGAGTAGCTGCATAGTCATCAGTGGTTAGTGTAAATGGGATAAGCATGGCAGAAATGAGTAAAAATGCTAAGCCAACCTTGGTGCTATTGCACGGTTGGGGATTGAACAGCGGTGTCTGGCAGCAAGTTAAAGCCACCCTAGCAGAAGATTATCAGGTCGTTACGCCAGATTTACCCGGTTTTGGCATGAATCAACGTTTCCCAAGCGGCTATGCTTTTGACGACGTTGTAACGCAACTGGCGGCGATGGTCCCTGCACAAAGTTATCTATGCGGTTGGTCGTTGGGGGGGCTATTGGCTATTGCCATTGCCGCACGTTATCCCAATAAGGTTGCGCGATTAGGGTTAGTTGCCGCCTCACCGTGTTTTCTGGCGAACGCCAACTGGCCTGGTATGCAAGCGGCAGTACTCGAGCAATTTGCTCAAGCACTGACCCAGAATATTGCGCTGACTATTCAGCGTTTTCTGGCGATCCAGGCGATGGGATCAGAACATGCCCGCGCTGATATTCAACAGCTTAAACAGGCGATTGCCGCCGCACCTTTGCCTGCAGACGAGGCCGTACACGGGGCTTTACGTTTATTAACAGAGCAAGATTTAAGGCACACGTTTAGCACCTTAAGCCAGCCGGTGTATGGTTGCTTTGGTCGGCTTGATTCATTGGTGCCAGTTGCGGTAGTGCCTGAACTACAAACACTTTTGCCAAAAGCGCACTGCACGGTATTAAACAAAGCCTCGCATGCGCCCTTTATTTCTCATCCTAACGAGTTTGTCAGTTGGCTACAGAATGGGTTGTTGGCAAAGGAATAGCTTTCTTTTTCTGGCTTTATGGTTAATAATTAATCAATATAGATCTCATTACGGAAGTCACACTATGCAAATACAATCTGCTTATGCTGCAGGCATGCAAGGTTTGCAGCGCGCGAGTGCCGGGATTACGGAAGAAACCGTTAATATCAATCGGCAAACTCAGCAAAATCGTATTCAAGAGCAAGATGTTGCCGCACAAAACAATCGTGAAGCAACAGCTGCCACAGCATCTGAGCCGGTGCAAGACACAACGCAATCCATAGTTAAAATGGAGCAGCAACAAGTCGCGGCACAAGCGAACGTTCGTTCTTTGCGTACGGCAGATGAAATGCTCGGTAGTATCATCGATATTCGAGTGTAAACTCTATGCAAATCACATCCACCTATCCTAACGTCAGTATCAACACCGCGAATCCGGCAACGGAACAGGCGCGGCGTGATATGCAGCGTCGAGAGTTGGTGGAGCCTGTTCGTGACACTGAAAAGGGCAGTGCTGAACGTGCATTAAATTCAGATGATCGCACCCGTAATGGCAATGCGAACAGCAATGTCACTTTGTACGACCGTAATGGTAAAGAAACCGAAACCCAACAAGCGGTAGAAGGGCGGCAGCAACAGTCTTCCGATCAGCAATCTTCTGAACAACAGGCTTCAGAGCAAAAATCTTCCGAGCGGCAAGCCGCTGAACAGGCAGAACAACAAGCCCAAACCGAGCAAAATGAAGTGCGTGAGTTACAAGCGCGCGATCAAGAAGTGCGGGCACACGAGCAAGCGCATGCCACCATTGGCGGTCGTTATGCCGGTAGCCCCAGTTACGATTATCAACAAGGCCCTGATGGTCGTCGTTATGCTGTCGGTGGCGAAGTGCAAATTGATCTCAGTCCTGTGCCAGGTGATCCGCAAGAGACTATTCGTAAAATGCAGCAGGTTAAAGCGGCGGCATTAGCGCCTGCTGAACCTTCGGGGGCAGATCGCAGTATTGCGGCGGCAGCGAGTCAGCGTGCGCAACAGGCCCAGGCAGAATTAATAGCACAAAATGCCGAAAAGCTGATTGAAGCTGCGGCCAGTTCAACAGCTAATAGTGAAACAACTGCTTCGTTGAATGCTGCGACGGCAACAGACACCCCTCAGCAAGTAGAGTCGGCACCGGTTGCCGGTATTGTATTACCGCAGCGTGAGCGCCTAGAAATAAACTCCATGATGCAGACACGTACTAAAGTGATTCAAAACTTCTACCAGTTGGCGACAGAGCCACAACAGCGGCCACTGCGCCAACAAGCCTAAGTTTCAGCCCATCGCTACTTTTTGGTTTTCGCTAATGCGGCGGCAAAGGCCTGTCCCATTGCCGCGTTTGCGCTCTCGGGTTGCGGTTTTACCTTGGCTGTTTTAGTGGTTACGGGTTTTTGACCACTCGCTGCCGTTGTCGCCTGCTGTGTAGGTTCGTTTAATTTCATGGTAAGAGCAATACGTTTGCGCGCCGCATCCACTTCTAACACCTTAACCTGCACAATATCCCCAGCTTTAACAACCTGATGCGGGTCACTGACAAATTTATCGGCTAAAGCTGAGATATGCACTAAACCATCTTGATGCACACCGACATCGACAAAGGCACCAAAGTTGGTGACGTTAGTTACGACGCCTTCTAAACGCATGCCGACTTTTAAATCCGCTAAGGTTTCCACGCCCTCTTTAAAATGCGCCATTTGAAATTCTGGCCGCGGGTCGCGCCCTGGTTTATCGAGCTCTTTGATTAAATCGGCGATGGTCAATAAACCAAAATGTTCATCAACAAAGCGAGCCGGATCAAGCTGCTGTAAAAAGCTGCTATTGCCAATAATTTGCTCCACGCTTTTTTGGTGTGCCGCTAAGATTTTTTCCACTAAAGGATAGGCTTCAGGATGCACACCAGAGGCATCTAACGGGTTTTCGCCATTGTTGATGCGTAAAAAGCCAGCCGCTTGTTCATAGGCTTTAGGGCCAAGGCGTGGCACTTTCAATAGTTGTTTACGTGTGTTGAAGCGACCATGCTCATCGCGATATTGCACAATATTTTGTGCCAAAGTTTTATTCAGGCCCGCCACTCTGGCTAACAAGGCGGCAGAAGCGGTATTCAGATCAACACCAACAGCGTTTACGCAATCCTCGACTACGGCATCGAGCGATTTGGTTAATAAACTCTGATTGACATCATGTTGATATTGGCCAACACCGATGGCCTTGGGTTCAATTTTGACCAGTTCGGCAAGCGGATCTTGTAAGCGACGGCCGATTGAGACTGCGCCACGAATTGAGACATCGAGATCGGGAAATTCTAAGGCCGCTAATTCAGATGCTGAATAAACCGAAGCGCCGGCTTCCGACACCATGACTTTGCTGATACGTTGTTGTGGTAAGGCTTTTATCACTTCAGCGGCCAGTTTATCGGTTTCTCGTGAGGCGGTACCATTACCCACCGCAATTAATTCAATCTGATACTGTTTAGATAGGGCAATCAGCGCTTGTAATGATTTGTCCCATTGATTAGTTGGTGCATGAGGATAGATAGTCGTGTGATTAAGCACCTTGCCTGTTTCATCAATGGCGGTCACTTTAACGCCGGTACGTAGGCCAGGATCGAGCGCGAGTGTAGGGCGCATACCGGCAGGCGCGGCCATTAGCAGATCTTTTAGATTACGCGCAAACACCTTGATGGCTTCGGCGTCAGAGCGCTCACGCAATTCGCTAAGTAAGTCATTTTCTAGGTGAAGTTGCAGTTTCACTTTCCAAGTCCATTGCACCACTGTGCGTAAAAACGCATCGGCAGGGCGATCAAGCTGGCGCAATTTAAAGTGATTCGCCACCATTTGCTCACAGATAGCATGCGGTTGCTCAGCGTTAGCATCGGGGATCAATTGTAATTGTAAGATACCTTCGTTTCGTCCACGAAACATCGCTAAGGCGCGGTGTGAAGGAACATGTTTCAGCGGTTCGGTATGTGAAAAATAATCACTAAATTTAGCGCCTTCCGCTTCTTTACCGTTAACTACTGTGCTTTGTAATTGCGCATTGGCAGTAAGGTATTCACGTAGTCGAGCTAACAAATCCGCATCTTCAGCAAATTGCTCCATTAAGATATATTTGGCCCCATCTAGTACCGCTTTCACATCGGTATAGCCGGCATCAGCATTGATATACGCTGCGGCGGCTTGCTCAGGTTGCAGCATCGCATTGGCTAATAATGCCTCCGCTAGCGGCAAGATCCCCGCTTCAATAGCTAATTGGCCTTTGGTACGGCGCTTGGTTTTATAAGGCAGGTATAAATCTTCTAAACGGGTTTTATTATCGGCGGCTAATAATGCCTGCTCTAGCGCAGTGGTTAATTTGCCTTGCTCAGCAATGGTTTTTAAGATCACTTGCCGACGCTCTTCTAACTCGCGCAAATAGGTTAAACGCTGATCTAAGGTGCGAAGTTGAGTGTCGTCTAAAGCGCCTGTCACTTCTTTGCGGTAACGGGCAATAAAGGGCACTGTCGCTCCTTCATCTAATAAAGCGATGGCTGCGGCAACTTGCTCTGGACGAGCAGCAATTTCGGCGGCAATTTGTTTAACAATGATAGACATAATAGCTTCCTGTCTGCATTGTGCAGTAACCACGAGGCAGACGTTGGTGAGTTAAATGAGTATAGGCTAAGGCCTTAACGAGAAAATAATAGCGTGACATTTTACAATGCTGCATCGGGGTAATGGATAGCAACGATATACCAGTCTTTTAGTCCGGTCGGTGTTTGCACTGTGGCCATATCATCAACTTGTTTTTTGAGTAAGGCGCGGGCCATCGGAGCATCGATAGAAATGTAATCGTTGCGACCATAAATTTCATCTGGGCCGACAATCCGAAAGGATAACGTTTGACCATCATCATCTTCAATTACAACCGATGCGCCAAAGAAAACACGACCTTCTTGCTGTGGCGAATAATCGACAATACTGAGCGTATCTAAGCGCTTTCGTAAAAAACGGATACGGCTATCGATCTGTCGCAATAAACGTTTATTGTACTGATAATCCGCATTTTCTGAGCGATCCCCAAGGCTGGCAGCCCAGCTAACAATACGGGTGACTTCGGGCCTTTTTTTAAACCACAGTTCATCATGTTCGTTTTTTAATTGCTGATATCCGGCGCGCGTGATCAATGTTGTTTTACTGCTGGTTCTTTTCACGAGAAGTAACAAGCCTTGTTAAAAAAAGCATAAAGTGTTGGGCGATGTTGCCAGTTGCTAGTGCTGATTATCAATCAAAGCCGTTGTTGGCGTAAAGCCTTTTAGGGGCCTACCGCGCTACATCATCAGCTCTTTTAGAATAAAGGAGCTGCCTTGTCTTAGTGATGGCGTGTTCGTTTGAAAAGTTTTGTAACATTGTTTGTGCTTAAGGCTTGATGCAAAGCCAGTGATTTCGTTTATAGTGAGGAAAATGCAGCACAAAGGACAAGGCAGTGGTCACAGAGACAACAAAAATCCTAGTAGTGGATGATGACTTACGTTTACGCTCATTATTAGAGCGTTATCTGGTCGAGCAAGGTTATCAGGTACGCAGTGTGGCAAATTTTGAGCAAATGCAGCGCTTAATGGAGCGTGAGCATTTTCACCTGCTGGTGCTCGATCTGATGTTACCTGGTGAAGATGGTTTATCTATCTGCCGTAAATTGCGTCAACAAGAAAACGATATTGCCATTATTATGCTAACGGCAAAAGGGGATGAGGTTGATCGGATTATCGGCTTAGAAATGGGCGCAGATGATTATTTACCGAAGCCTTTCAATCCCCGTGAATTACTGGCTCGTATTCGTGCAGTGCTGCGCCGTAAAAACAAAGACGTGCCTGGTGCGCCAAGCCAAGAAGAAACCATTGTCACTTTCGGTCCTTTTCGTTTTAACCTTGCTACCCGTGAAATGTTTAAAGGTGATACCGTTTTACCGTTAACCAGCGGCGAATATGCGGTGCTTAAAGTGTTGGTGAATCATCCCCGTGAGCCGCTCTCACGAGACAAATTGATGAATCAAGCGCGTGGTCGTGATTATTCAGCGATGGAGCGCAGTATCGATGTGCAGGTGTCGCGCTTACGTCGTATGTTAGAAGATGATGCAACTAACCCTCGCTATATTCAAACAGTATGGGGTTTAGGCTATGTGTTTGTACCCGATGGTCGGTTGAATTAATGCCGTTTTTACCGAAAAGTGCCTTTGGCCAAACGGTTTTCTTAATTGGTTTTTTGCTGCTGATCAATCAATTAGTGTCGTATTTCTCGGTGGCGTTTTATGTAATTAAACCCAGCACGCAACAAATAAGCTATCTGATTGCTCGCCAAGTTAACTTACTGATCCCAAAAACGGATGTGTCGGCAGAAGCCAATGCGATATTGCGTCAGCATGTCGAAAGCATCACCGGCGCTCAACTGTTCTCGGAAGCCGAAGCACAAGAGCAAGGCTTAGCGAATGCCAGTTATTATCGTTATTTTTCACAACTGATGTCGAAAGAGTTACAAACTGATACCGAAGTTCGTATTTCGCAAACAGAAAACTTTGTATTTTGGGTGCGTTCAAGCACTGCTCCCGAGTATTGGGTCCGCGTACCACTCACCGGTTTAGAAGAAACTAGCTTTCCGTTATTAACCTTTTATTTATTAATGATTGGTGTCCTCAGTGTTATTGGTGGCTGGTTGCTAGCACGTCATCTAAATCGGCCTTTACAGGGGCTACAGCACGCAGCGATTCAAGTTGGTAGAGGTGAATTTCCACCACCATTGTCAGAAAAAACCGGTGCAAGGGAGATTACAGCAGTAACCAAAGCGTTCAATTACATGGCAAAAGGGATCCAGCAGCTTGAACAAGACCGTGCGCTATTGATGGCTGGTGTGTCACATGATTTGCGCACACCGCTTACACGGATCCGTTTGGCTTCTGAGATGATGAGTGAGCCAGATAGCTGGATCAGAGAGGGCATTATTAACGATATTGAAGATATGAATGCCATAATCGATCAGTTTATTGATTATTTGCGCCATCACAAACAAGAAGAGCTACAACAGGTTGCGTTAAATGAATTGCTGCTGGAAACCGTGCAAGCGGAATATGTGCAGCAACGGCAGTTGATAACACGTTTAGATCCGCACTTGCCATTATTGTGGCTGCGCCGCATTGCGATAAAACGGTTATTAAATAATTTATTGGAAAATGCACTGCGCTACAGTGACGGCGCTATTGAAATTAGTAGTGGCTATCAGCGCCAAAAGAAATTGGTTTACTTTGAAATCCGGGATCACGGCCCAGGTATCCCAGAAGATAAAATGCAGGCTATGTTTACGCCATTTGTGCAAGGTGATGAAGCGCGAGGCAGTGGCGGCTCTGGCTTAGGCTTGGCCATTATCAAAAAAATTATTGATACGCACTCAGGCGAGGTTCGATTAAGTAACCATGCGCAGGGGGGCTTAGTCGTAACTGTATTTTTCCCCTTGCAAAAACCGCATTAGTTTTTTTGTAACATTTGTCAACCATTCTTGACGCAAAGTTTAAATATACACATCTCTTTACACTTATTTTGTCTCTAACATCATTACATTTGTATGAAGCTGTGGTAAAAACAGTAAGGAAGCCGTTAAAACGTACTTGGCTTTAATTATAAAAACAACATTCTCGCGGTGATGCCCATCACAAACCTAGTGAAAGGTGTTAACGCTGGTTAATAAGAGCGTTTAACGATAAATAAACGCCAGCATAATGATATAAAAACAATAGTTTTAAGGAGCAACACCTTGGTGAACATGAAAAAAGCCCTACTGGCATCGGCCATCAGCATAGCGATCTCAGGCTCTGCGCAGGCCGGTATTCAGCAATTAAAAGCGGCCAATGGCCAAAGCGTACATGAAGTTTATGGTGCTGTGTCAGCTTCTATTGACGAGCAAGCTCAAACGCCTAGCGCATGGTACGTATTATTAAATGCCCCTGCCACTACCGAAGCATTAAGCGGTCAACAATATAATGTGCAACTTGCGCAGCAAATTACCGCTCAAGTTGAAACTTTACAACAAGACATCACAGCGCAGTTATCAGTATTAGATGCAGATGCACAAGTTTTAGCAACGACTAAAAACTTAGCAGCCGGTCTCGTTGTGCAGGCTAGCCCAGAAGCTTTAGTTGCACTGCGTGCGAATCCTGCCGTGGTTGATATTATGCCTATTTATGACAGCGAATTGCATGTCGCAGATAGTGCGCCTTACATCAAAGCGAAACAAATTGTCGACGCTGGCTTAGCCACGGGCGCGAATACTCGAGTGGCTATTTTAGATACCGGTATCGACTATACACATAGCCTGTTAGGCGGCCCTGGCACAGCAGAGGCTTATAGCGCTGCTATTGCTGCCTCTGCACAAAGCACGGCTCCAGCTTGGCCACAAGGCAGCGTTATTGGTGGTTTTGATTTTATTAATAATGATCCAAACCCAATTGACCCTGCGGCCGAAGGCCATGGTACTTGGGTAGCTAGCGCCGTAAATGGTATTGCCCCAGATACTTCTTTTTACGGTTATAAAGTGTGTGCGCCCGCACCGGTCAACTGTACGGGTGTGGCACAACTTCGTGCTTTAGAAGCTTCGATGGATCCCAATGGTGATGGTAACTTAGAAGACCGCGTTGATATTATCAACATGTCTTTAGGTGGTCAGTTTGGTTCAACTCAAACAACATCGGGTACGCAATTCTTAATTCAACGTGCAGTGAATTTAGGTGTGAACGTGGTGATTTCTGCCGGTAATGACGGCAATATTCCATTTCGCGTTGGTGGCCCAAGTACCACACCAAATGCTTTATCAGTTGGCGCGATGACCAACCCAGCAACCTCAGTGGGTGTATTTGAAAGTGCTGAGATTGATGGTGAAGATGTCGTTATGGTTGCAGCAGGTTTTAACAAAACCTTTGATTTTAGTTTTAATTCAAGCACGACACCTTTAGTGGTAATCCCGGGAAGTTACACTGCCTGTGATCCTTTAGCTGAAGATGTGGATTTAACGGGTAAAGCGGTATTGCTGTCGCGTGGTACCTGTGGCTTCGTAGTAAAAGCCAAAGTAGCACAAGATCGCGGAGCAGCGTTTGTGATCATTGCTAACAGCAACCCAGGTGAAGCACCGATTGTTGCTGGTGGTACAGACGACTCTGTAACAGTACCAACGATTATGATTACCAAAGAAGTGGGCGATGCTCTGAAAGCCAAGTTAGATGCTGGCGATATGGTAGATTATTCTATCTCGTCTGTTGCTAAATCAGGTGCGGGTGCGACAGCTGACTTTACATCACGTGGGCCATCGATGGATGGTTTATTAAAACCTGAAATTACTGCGCCAGGCGTACAAATTGAAATGGCACGAACCGGCACAGGAACAGGTACGTCAAGGGCGAATGGTACTTCTTTCTCTGCGCCAATCACCGCAGGTGGTGTGGCCTTAGTTCGTGAGTTACTGCCAGAGCGTAATGCTTCTGAAATTAAAGCAACGTTAATGAATACGGCCAATATGGACGTGTACTTAACGCCAAAAGCCATTAATCCAGACGCGAAATTAGCGCCGATCAGCCTGATTGGTGCCGGTTTAGTGGATGTGGAAAAGGCAGTAAGTTCGCCAGTGGCTGCTTGGGTACATGATACCGCTTTTGATACCAAACAAGCGGCATTATCTTTTGGCTTACAGACGCTGGACAGTGTCAGTTCAATGACGAAAACGGTTACGGTTAAGAACTTTAGTTCTGACGCAAAAACCTACCAGTTAAGCACTCAAGCGCGTTATGCTGACAAGGCTGAAACGGGTGCATTAAGTTGGAACATGCCAGCCAGTATTACTGTGCCAGCAGGTCAAACTGTTAACTTTGATGTGACCTTGACGATTGACCCAGCTAAATTACCGGCATTTACATTAAGCAATGGCGTGTATTACAGCCCGTTGATGGCAGCAGCTCAGCTAGATACTGCTGAATATGATGGTGCTATTGTTTTCAACGATGCTGCAACCAGCACAGCGAACGACTTACATTTGGTTTATCACATCATCCCGAAAGCCGCAGCTAAACTTCGCTTAGAAGGTGAATTAGTCAGTGGTAAAGCGGCAACAAAAATTACTAACACCGGTGTTGTTGATGTTGAACCTTTTGCTTCAACCTTAGTGGCAGCTTCGCCAGTCAACGCGGCCTTGAATCCTAAGCATGATATTCGTGCAGTAACCTTGGATATTGCAGAGGCGGGTTTCTGTGGTTCAGGTTATGCAGTATACCCGACGATTCACTTAGAAGGTGGCGTTAATCACTTATTACAAGGCAACTATTCAGTTGATTTGGATGTGAATAACGATGGTGCTTATGACTTTACAATGAATACTTTACTCATCACACGTTTTGGTGCGGCGTATGCGGCTTCGCCTGGTGTGTTTGTATCGTTTAATACTCGCTTTGGTACTTTATCTGGTCCATTTGGTGATGTAATCCACTATGCTGGTGGTAAACAAGTGACGCTTGAGGCTTGTTTTGAGTCTGTTGGCTTATCTGCCATGGATTTAGGTCGCACAGTGAATGCACGTGTTAGAACAAGTAGTGATTCTTACTCACTGACAGCAACGAACATTGCTGATTCACTGACCACTACGATGACTATTGCACCATCACCAGCGGTAACCTTATCAAGCAGCGCTGAAACAGCACCTGCTCCAACGGGTGCTGAAACGACAGCAGCAGATGACGACACTACTGTAACGATGTTACAACCAGGCGAGTCAGCTTATGTGATGCGTCCAGAGGGTGATGATCGTAGCTTTGTGATGATTTCTGCTGCAGCAGAAGCGATTGCCGTAGCCGATTACTCAGCCCCAATGGCAGCGCCAACCGTTACCGCAAACCAAACCTTCTCCGTGAATGAAAACACAGCGACAGGTACAGTGATTGGTACCATTGATGCAGAAAGTGATTTCCGCTCTGCCGTAGCCGAGTTTGTTGTTCTGGGCAGTTCTTCTTCGGTCATCAAAGTAGAGAGCAACGGTGACATCGTTGTCGCTAATGCAGCTTTATTGGATTATGAAGCGGGTCTGACGTCAGTACAATTTGAAGTTGCTGCAATGGATACTTCAGGTAGTGTCTCTAGCCCAGCTAGCGTAACAGTAAATGTGGTTAACGTTGCAGATGCTATGCCGACCTTGACGGCCACGGTGAGTATGGCAACCTTAGCGTCGGGTACTGCTGCTGGTACAGTTGTGGGTTCTGTTGCTGCGCAAGCAAACGAATCGGGTGCCACGATCAGCTCGGTAACCACAAACAATTCATTGTTTGCGGTACAAAATGGCCAGTTAATTCTGACGCGTTCACCGAGCCGTGATGATGCGAAAACACATAGCATCGTGATCACCGCTCGTGACTCTGCAGGCTTACAAGCTACGGCTAACGCCAGTGTTACTGTAACGCATAAGAGCTCAGGTGCTTTCGGACTGTTTGGCCTGTTATTAGTGCCAGTGCTGTTTATCCGTCGCCGCTTTGCTAAAAAAGCGTAATTAAGCGTTCGCTTTAAACTAAAAAAACCTCCGACTTGTCGGAGGTTTTTTTATAGGTTAAACGAAAAGTTTAAAGTTTATCGTGGATAGCTTGCAGATCATCTACGCTAAAGTGATAAGACTTATTACAGTATTCGCATGACATATCCAGCCCACCTAGGGCTTGCTGTTCTGCCACTACATCACGGCCTAAGCTAAATAAAGCGCTTTCACACTTTTGCTTCGAGCAACCACAGACAAAGCTAATCGTTTGGCTAGGAAACACTTCAACCTGTTCTTGATGGTACAAGCGATAGAGCATGTCATTAGGCGGCAGGTCTAACAGCTCCGTTGCGGTAATCGTATCGGAAAGGGTGACTAAATCTTGAAAATCCGCTCGCGCTTTATCAGGCTCAACCGGTAATACTTGTAACATAAGTCCGGCGGCACGGCTTTTCTCGCCAATATCGGTGAATAAATAGAGGCGGGTAGGCAACTGCTCTGATTGATGAAAATACGCTTCTAATGTTTCGGTGAGGCTATTCCCTGTCAACGGAATAATGCCCTGGTAGCGTTCGCCTTGAGTGGGAGTGATGGTGACTATTAGATAGCCATGCCCAATCAGTTCGTTAAAGCTGTCGCCTTGTAATTCCGCTTGCATTCGCACTACACCACGGAACTGTTGAAGGTGATTGCCGTTTACCGCGGCGAATTTAACTGGGCCATCACCTTGCAGCTGAACAGCAATTTCGCCTTCAAACTTTAAGGTAGCGGTGAGTAAGCTGGTCGCCATAACCAGTTCTGCCAGTAATTGCTTAACGGGTAATGGATATTGGTGATGTTCTAACATGTGTTCTAGGCTGTCACTCGCATAAGCTAATTCACCGCGAACATGTTTTTGTTGAAATAAAAAACGTATCAATGCATCCGAAGCCATGCTGGTTTCTCTCACTGCTGGGATTTTAATAATAATAATTGCCGCCGCTCTTTCTTATCAGGTTTGGTATCCGGATGCGGTGCAAATAAAGAGTTAGTTTTACGTAATTCCGCGCGTTCTGCGCGCCGCTGCGTACTTTCAGCGGTTTCTTCATAAAGTTGTTGTGCCAAAGGTGCGGCTAAACGCTTTTCAGTTAAGCCGGTCACGATCACAATTTTTTCATCTACACCTTGCGCTAAACGAATGGTTGCACCAATCTCAACTTGACGACTTGATTTACAGCGTTGGCCATTGTAATGAACCTTTCCACCGTCGATCATGTCTTTAGCTAACGCGCGTGTTTTATAAAAGCGGCAGCCCCATAACCACTTGTCTAAGCGAATGTTCTGCGGCGCTTTTTTATCAGTGTGATGTTGAGTTGTCATCTTTTACCTGTAAATTGTTCGACCATGGTAGATTATTTTACGTATAGACAAAGGTTATCACGAGTTGAGTTGACTAAAAACCATAGCTACCCTGATGGTCGGTTTGGCTATTATAGTGGAAAAGTTCCTTTTGGCTTACAATCAGCGTTATTTTTATGGTTATAAGTTTGTAAATAAGCACGGCAAAGCTTGTTGATGCCGTTGCAACTCAGTAAGATGCCTTAAGCTTAATATCAGGATGAGAGTATAAATTTGAGTTTCTCAATGTCCCTTCTTCAGTTGCCTACGCAGTTAAAAAAGCTGCCGTTACGGCCGTTTCGCAGTGCCTTGAATCTGTTGCTGCTGTTGATATTAGCATGGCTTCTCGCAAAATTGAGTTGGCAGTTACTGCCATCGCCCACCTCGCCCGCTTTAATGGTGTCGAGCAGTGCTAGTAACGGCAACGTTAATCATGAAGTACCGCAAGATTTAAACAATTTAACGCGCTACGCGCTATTTGGTGAGGCGGCACCCGAAACAGCCGCGCCAGTGGCGGTTGTCACGGAGGCGCCAAAAACACAATTAAATGCCAAATTAACGGGCTTAGTGGCTGTGCCCGCTAAGCCTGAAGCCGGGAGTGCCATTATTGAGCAACGCGGCACAGAGGTAACTTATGCTGTTGGTGATAATCTTGAGGGTACCCGTGCTAAATTGCACCAAGTGTTAGATGATCGCGTATTGCTGGAAATTAATGGCCGCTATGAAACGTTAATGCTGGATGGTGTCGAATTTACGCGCATCGCGCAAGCAAATGCCGGCTTAGGCCGTGAAGATAATGCCGATGCCTATGCCGTAGAAGAGCCCATAGTGTTAGCGCAACCTATTGCGACAGGGTTTAATACACCTGAAGTGCAGGCTCGCCGTGACGAGATTATGGCTGAGCCGATGAAGTTTTTCGATTATGTGCGGGTGACACCGGTACAACGAGATGGACAGCTTGCGGGTTATCGATTGATGCCAGGCAAAGATATTGCCATCTTCCAACAGCTTGGTTTTTTAGAAGGCGACCTGGCTGTTGAGATTAATGGTGTGGCGCTAAACGATATGCAACAAGCGTTGCGTGTAATAAATGATATCCGCGATGCCACTGAAGCATCGGTAAAGGTTGAACGAGATGGCGAAATCAGAGATATTCTGTTTAGTCTGTCACAATAATATAATGATAAAAATTGGTTAATCTCTCATGAAATCAGGCTTTTTCCTCAGGAACAAAGGGCGCACTCTTGCCAGTATGATGTTAGCTGCGTTGCTCAGCTTTTCAGTGGCTGCAGATAGTGACATTAAGTACTCGCCAAACTTTAAAGGCACCGACATTAATGAGTTTATTAATATCGTCGGTATGAATCTGAAAAAAACCATTATTGTTGACCCGCAAGTGCGGGGTCGGATCAATGTGCGTAGTTACGATATGCTGACCGAAGAGCAGTATTATCAATTCTTCCTCAATGTGCTGGAAGTATACGGCTTTGCTGTTGTCGAAATGGACAGCGGCATTATGAAAGTCGTGCGCAACAAAGATGCGAAGACATCCAATATACCGGTAGTGGGGGATGATGACCCTGGCTTTGGTGATGAAATGGTGACGCGGGTGGTTCCGGTGCGTAACGTCTCGGTTCGCGAATTAGCCCCCTTGCTACGGCAGTTTGTTAACCAGGGTGGTGGTGGCCACGTGGTAAACTACGACCCTTCTAATGTTATTATGATGACGGGCCCTGCTGCCCTCGTGGCGCGCTTGGTTGATATTATTCAACGCGTGGATAAAGCGGGCGATCAGGAATTAGAAATCCTGAAATTGAATTATGCCTCTGCTGCCGAAATCGTTCGTATTTTAGAAAATATCTATCGTTCACAGAATCGTGGTGAACAACCTGATTTCCTTGTGCCGAAAATTGTCGCAGATGAGCGTACTAATAGCGTTATTGTCAGCGGCGAAGCGCAAGCCCGTGAGCGCGTGATTGCGTTGGCCAAACGTTTGGATGCGGAATTACAAACCAGCGGTAATACCCGAGTGTTGTATCTGAAATACGCCAAAGCTGAAGATCTCGTGCCAGTGTTAAAAGGCGTAAGTGATTCTATTGTCGCTGAAGCGCAAGGTGCACAGCAACCGACACCGCAAACGGCACGACGCAGTGGCGGTCGTGAAATCAGTATTGAAGCGCATCCAGATAGCAATTCTTTAGTGATAACAGCGCAACCCGATATGATGCGCTCTCTCGAAGATGTCGTAAGGCAATTGGATATTCGCCGTGCGCAGGTGCTAGTTGAAGCGATTATAGTCGAAGTGTTTGATGGCACGGGCACCGATTTTGGTGTGCAATGGTTAAATGAAAATGGCGGTGGCACCAACTTTACCGGCACGAATACGATTCCAATCGTGAATATTGCAGCGGGTGCGGCACAAGCGTCACAAATTACTCGCGGAAATACCACACAATCTCGTGATCCTACCACCGGTGAATTAATTACTACCACAACTGCTGATACTAATCGTGACTATACACAGCTAGCCACTGCTTTGCAGAGCCTGAATGGCGCTTTGTTAGGGTTTTATAACGGTAACTGGGCTGCTATTTTACAGGCCGTTCGCACCAGTACTAACTCTAACGTTCTGGCCACGCCACATATCACTACCATGGACAACCAAGAAGCGATTTTCTTAGTCGGTCAAGAAGTACCGGTGATTACAGGTTCAACCGTTGGCTCTAACAATACTAATCCTTTTCAACAAGTACAGCGCCAAGAAGTAGGTATCAAGTTAAAAGTTACCCCACAAATTAACGAAGGCGATGCGGTACAGTTAGTGATTGAGCAAGAAGTATCCAGTATTGGCGGTACTACCGCGGTTGATATCACGATTAACAAGCGTGAAATTAAAACTACCGTGATGGCCGATGACGGCGCCACCATTGTACTGGGTGGGTTAATTGACGAAGACGTGCAAGAAAGTGAATCAAAAGTTCCGCTGTTAGGCGACATACCTATTCTGGGGCATTTATTCAAATCAACCAGTGTCAGTAAGCGTAAACGAAACCTAATGGTATTTATTAAAGCGACCATTGTCCGTGACGGTAGCGCTATCAGTGGCATTAGTAAGCAAAAATATAACTTTATTCGTGCTGAGCAATTAAAGCGCGAAGAAGAAGGTATTCGCTTAATGCCGCTGACTAATCAAGCTGTGCTGCCTGAATGGGACGAGTCGTTAAAATTACCGCCCAGTTTTAACGAATATATTGAGCAGCAAAACCGATCTGCTGTTGATGGGAAGAAAGAACAATGATGAGCGATGTCGCCGACCTGGAAATAACACCGGTCAGCAGCAAAATCCGCTTACCGTTCGGATTTGCTAAACGCTATGGTGTGTTATTGCAGCAACAATCGCAAAATTGGGTGCTGTATGTGCAGCCGACAACGACGCCACAAGCTTTGCTTGAGGTGCGCCGTTTGTTGGCAGAGCCTTTTACAGTACAAAAGCTGGATGCTGCAGCCTTCGAGGCATTGCTCGAAGCTTCTTATCAGCGCGATTCTTCCGAAGCACAGCAATTGATGGAGGATATTGGTAACGAGGTCGATTTGGCTTCACTTGCTGATGAAATTCCTGAAACAGAAGATTTGCTAGAAAACGAAGATGACGCACCGATCATTAAATTAATTAACGCGATGCTCGGTGAGGCCATCAAGCTAGGCGCGTCAGATATTCATGTAGAAACCTTCGAAAAAGCCTTAATTATTCGCTTTCGGGTTGATGGGTTATTGCGGGAAGTGCTGCGACCACATCGGCGTTTATCCAGCTTATTGGTATCGCGCATTAAAGTTATGGCCAAGTTAGACATTGCTGAAAAGCGTTTGCCTCAAGATGGTCGTATTAGTTTACGTATTGCCGGTCGCGCAGTGGATGTGCGCGTATCCACCATGCCATCGAGTCATGGCGAGCGTGTGGTACTGCGTTTACTTGACAAAAATAACTCGCATCTGAACTTAGCCGATCTGGGAATGACCCCTGCGGTAGAGCAGCTATTCTCGCAACTTATTTTAAAACCGCATGGCATTATTTTGGTCACCGGCCCTACGGGTTCCGGTAAAAGTACTACGCTGTATGCCGGTTTAACCGAAATTAACACTAAAGATCGGAATATTCTTACGGTAGAAGATCCGATTGAATATGAATTAGAGGGTATTGGCCAAACTCAGGTGAATAGCAAAGTGAATATGACCTTTGCTCGCGGTTTGCGTGCGATTTTACGACAAGATCCCGATGTGGTGATGGTTGGTGAAATTCGCGATCTTGAAACGGCACAAATTGCCGTACAAGCCAGCTTAACCGGTCACTTGGTCTTGTCGACTTTACACACCAACACCGCTGCAGGTGCAATAACGCGTCTTGAAGATATGGGTATTGAAGCCTTTTTACTGTCTTCGAGTTTACTCGGCGTGCTCGCGCAGCGACTGGTTCGTACTTTATGTCCGCACTGTAAAGCTGAGCATGTGCCAGATAAAGAAGAACGTCATTTACTCTCGGCCAATAAAAAAGAAGACTTGCTAATTTATCGTGCCACCGGCTGTGAGCACTGTAACTTTAGTGGTTACAAAGGCCGTACCGGCATCCATGAACTGATTGTGGTTGATGATCAGATGCGAGAGATGGTACATAACGGCAAGGGCGAGCAACATATTGAAAAATATGCACGACAATTCAGCCCCAGTATCCGCAGCGATGGCTTTAGTAAGGTGTTAGCCGGTATTACAACGTTAGAAGAAGTACTGCGGGTTACCCGTGAGGATCTGTAATGGCGGCCTTTGAATATCAAGCCTTAGATGCATTTGGTAAAAAAGCCAAGGGGGTATTAGAAGCTGATAATGCTCGTCAGGCGCGACAGCTGTTGCGTGAGCGTAAGCTAACGCCTTTGACCGTTGAAGTGGCCTCACAGCAAGAAAAAATGCTCGCGAGCGGTAAAAGTTGGTTGAAACGCAAAATATCAGCAGCCGAGCTGGCACTGATCACACGGCAAATTGCGACCTTAATTGCTGCAGCCTTGCCGATTGAAAGTGCCTTATTGGCGGTTGCCGAGCAGTGTGAAAAGCCGCGTTTAAAAAATATGATGATGTCGGTGCGCTCTAAAGTTGTCGAGGGTTATAGCCTCGCCGAGGGCTTAGCCGAATTTCCACACGTGTTTGACCATCTCTACCGCTCAATGGTGGCGGCGGGCGAAAAATCTGGGCATTTGGACCAGGTACTTAATCGCTTAGCTGATTATACCGAGCAGCGGCAACATATGCGTAATCAGATCATTATGGCTTCGGTTTATCCGATCGTTATGGTCGTGGTGTCTTTGCTGGTTATCGGTATTTTATTGGCCGCAGTCGTCCCCAAAATTACTGAGCAATTCGAATATATGGGGCAACAATTGCCTGCCCTGACCCGATTTATGATTAATGCCAGTGAGTTTACCCAAAGTTACGGTGTGATTATTGTCGTAGCGCTGTTGTTGTTACTGGTAGGTTGGCAACGATTATTACAACGGCCTGCATTTCGGTTGCGCTATGATCGGCGTATTCTTAGGGTTAAAGTGATTGGCCGCATCGTCAACAGTGTAAACACTGCGCGGTTTGCTCGTACGCTCAGTATCTTAAATGCCAGCGGCGTGCCGTTGTTAGATGCTATGCGCATTAGTGCTGATGTGTTAGCCAACAGTTACATGAAGCAAAGCGTGGCCGAAGCTGCGGCGAGAGTGCGTGAGGGGACATCATTAAAGTCAGCTTTAGAGCAAACTAAACTGTTTCCACCGATGATGCTGCATATGATTGCCAGTGGTGAAAAAAGCGGTCAACTAGATTCAATGCTAGGCCGTGCCGCTGATACTTTAGATCGTGAATTTGAAATGACCATGACCGTATCGTTAGAGATTTTTAAACCTTTAGTGGTTATCGTGCTAGCGGTGGTGGTGTTTCTGATTGTATTGGCAATTTTATTGCCGATTTTAGAGCTTAATAACATGGTAGGAAAATACTAAATGAAAAAGAGTGCCGGTTTTACCTTGCTGGAAGTGATGGTGGTTATCGTCATCCTAGGATTGCTTGCCAGCTTTGTCGTGCCAAATTTAATGGGTAATCAAGAAGAAGCTGCTCGTCAAAAAGTTGTGGTGGACATTCAACAATTAGAAAATGCCCTAGATATGTACCGCTTGCGCAATAGCTTCTATCCCACCACGGAGCAAGGGTTAGAGGCCTTGGTCACAGCACCCACCTCGCAACCGGTGCCACGTTCTTACCCTGAAGATGGCTTTATTCGTCGTTTACCCAAAGATCCTTGGGGTGAAGAGTATATTTTGATTAGCCCTGGCCAAATGGGTCGCTTAGATGTGTTTAGTAAAGGACCCGATCGAGTTACTGGTACGGATGACGATATCGGTAATTGGAATTTAGACGGTAGCAATTCAGGCAATAATTAATGCGGCGTGCTGCGGGCTTTACTTTATTGGAAGTGATGCTGGTGATACTGTTAATCGGCATCCTGGTATCAACGGTAGTACTGAGTTTTGGTAATGACTCAGTGCAAGACCGTTTAGACAAAGAGGTAAATCGCTTTCAACAAGTGTTTCAGCACTTTGCTGAAACGGCTGAATTGCAGCAGCAAGAATGGGGCCTAGTAGTCACAGAAAACAGTTACGCTTTTGTGTTATACAGCGATGATGGTTGGCAGTGGGTTGAAACCCCGACGGCTGCGGCAGCCTATCAATTACCTAGCGGCCTGTTATTGCAGTTAGAGCTAGAGGGTTTGCCGGGCGCTGAGCAAAATTTGTTGAGTGAGTTAGAGTTTGACACGCCTGAGTTAACAGAATTAGCTGAAACGGCGGCTGAGCCACCGCTACCCAAGGTTTTTATGTTGTCGTCCGGCGAAATCAGCCCGTTTCGATTACAGTTTCGATGGCGTGAAAATGGTGAAACCTTAGAGCAAACGGTCGGCACCGATTTTAGTATTCCGTTAATACGTTTTGAATTAGGTAATCGTTAATGCGCCAGCGTGGTTTTACTTTATTAGAGCTCTTAGTCGCGCTAGTGATTTTTGCCACCGCGGGTGTGGCGATTATGCAAGCTAGCACAAATCACATGCGCGCTTTACTGCAATTAGAAGAGTTAACCATTGCCAGTTATGTCGCGAACAATCAATTGCAACAAGCACAATTTTCGCGTACTTGGCCTCCGCGTGAGTTAGAACAAGGCGAAGTCGAGATGGCAAACCGCACCTGGCGTTGGCAAATGCGTGCCACCACAGTGCCGGATCAAGACTTGCGGGAGTTGACGGTCAGTGTACGTTTAGAGCAGCAGCCCGACGTGGTGATATATCAGCTGAAAACCTATGTTGGACGGCTTGATGAATAACCGTGGATTCACGTTTTTAGAAATGTTGTTGGTGATGGCGCTTTTTGCCATCGTCGGTTTATCTTCCGTAGCCGTTTTAAGCACCGTGACGCAAAGCGATGCTGTCTCTAAGTTATCTATCGCCCGTTTGCAACAATTACAACGCGCGATGCTGTTGCTAGAGCGCGACATTATGCAGATCAGCCCTCGCTATGTGCGCATTGAAGGTGATGCACCGCAGCAAGAGCGGTTGTGGGGTGAGCAGTATTTGCTTGAAAGTGAAGATCATGGCGTTAGTTTTACGCAGCAAGGTTGGCGTAATCCGGGTATGTTATTACCGCGCAGTGAAGTGCAAGCGGTGGCTTATCGTTTACAAGATGGTCAGTTACAACGCTTGTTTAATGTCTATGTCGATGCCGTTAATAATACCGAGCCACAACAACAAAATTTATTAGCAGAGGTTGAGCAATTTCAACTGACGTATTATAGCGCAGGCGAGTGGGAAGAGCGCTGGCAGCATCAATATTTGCCAGAAGCGATAAAAGTACGCATTAAGCAACGCGATTTAGGTGAGTTAGAGCGGATCTTTGTGTTACCCAATGCGCTGTGGCGCAAGGGGGGATTATGAGCAAATGCCAATCGCAACAGGGCGTTGCTTTAGTCACCGTTATTATGATTGTGGCCATCATCACTGTGCTGGCCGTTGGCATGAGTAGCCGTTTGCAATTGCAATTGCAACGTCAGCAAAATTTACAACAACAACAACAAGCTTTTTGGTATGGCATGGGCGCAGAAGCCTTTGCCCGCGTGTTGTTACGTCGCTCCTTAGCGGGCGCGGAGACGGTGCATTTAGGCCAAGATTGGGCTGCGCAGGGCGCCAGTTTTATGGTTGAAGATGGTCAAATTGCCGGTGAAATACAAGACTTACATAGTTGTTTTAATTTAAATGCTTTGCAACAGCAACCGGATCGAACTCAGCCAGGCCAATTGCAGCAAACGTTAGCTCAGCGTAGTTTTCAACGTTTGTTAGAACAAGTCGTGCCAGAGCTGAGTATGCCTGCAGAATATTTAACGGCTCGGGTGAGTGATTGGTTAGATGCCGATAGTTTGCTCAATACCGCTGGCGGTGCTGAGCAAGATGATTATGCCAGTTTAGCTTTTCCCTATTACACCGCGAATAGTTTGTTTGTGTCGGTATCCGAGTTGCGATTGATGCTTGATTTAACACCGGCAGATTATCAGTTACTGCTGCCTTATGTTTGTGTTGTGCCAGAGCAAGCTGAATGGTTGTTAAACGTGAATACCTTAACCGAAGAGCGCGCGGCCTTATTAATGGCGTTGCTACCGGAGTTAACTGAAGCACAAGCACAAGAAGCCATCTTATCGCGACCAGAAGAGGGTTACACTGATGTGGACAGCTTTTTGCAAAGCAGCGCCTTGGCCGGTTTAACTGTGCCAGATGATGTGAAAAAAGTACTGACCGTTAAGTCTGATCACTTTACACTGCTAGCAACCACTGCCTACCTAGAAACCGGTTTTCGGCTGACTGTGGTATTCAAACGAGAAGAAAATAATGCAATCAAGGTATTGGCTCGGCGTTTTGGAGGCCAGGGATGAATGAACACATAATTATCAGGCTGGGTAGTCAGCCTGAGCAAAGCATCAGTTGGTTGGTCTGGGCGCCGTTAACGCAAGAAGTGATCGCGAGTGGCGAAATTGCTGCTGTCAGTGAATTACCGCAACTCGCTGCAAGGCTGGGCTCTGCTCGTGCCGTGGTGGCTCTGGTACCTGCGGCCGATGTGTTACTGAAAAAAGTAGCGTTACCAGCAAAACCGAACAAGCAACTGCTCCAAGCTTTGCCTTATATGCTAGAAGAAGAGCAAGCCGAAGATATTGATAAACTTTATATTGCGCTGGGTAAGGTAGAACAGCTAGCCGAACAATATTGGCAACAAGTGGCCATTTGTCAGCGACATCGACTAGAGCAATGGCTAGGTTGGTTACAAGAGGCTGGCTTTAAGGTAGTGCGCTTGGTGCCTGATGCTTTATTGCTGCCCGCTACCCGATTACCTTGTTGTATTGAGTTACAGCAACAATGGTTACTGCGGCAAGATGAGTGGCAGGCAACCTCAATTGAAAGCGGTTGGTGGCCAGATTATTTGGCTTTAGCTCAATTGCCGCAAGTGCTCAGCTATAGCCCATGGCCAGCACATGTGCAGCATTTGCATGATACAGCAGCGCCTGAGCTACCTTTAGCCTTGCTCGCCAAAGGCCTAAACGAAACCGATTTTAATCTGTTGCAAGGTTCATATGCACCAAAGCGTGCACAGAATCGTTATTGGCAACAATGGAAATTAACGGCGATGATCGGCGGCCTATGTTGTTTACTGTATTTTGTGCAGCTTGGCACAGAAGTATATCAACAAAAACAACAGTTAGCGGCGACAGAGCAGCAACTGCGTGCCTTGTATCTCGAGACTTTCCCGAATGATCGCATTGTCAATTTGTCTAGGCAAGTACGGCAGAAACTGCAAACCGTAGGTGCTGGTAAGCAAGAGCCGCATTTCTTAAATTTATTAGCGGTTCTACAGCAGCGGTTAGAAAAGCTTCCTGATTTGAAATTAGATTCGCTTCGCTACGATGCATCTCGGCAAGAATTACGTTTTGGTGCCAGTGCCGCCGGCTTTCAGAGTTTTGAGCAATTAAAATCGCAACTAGAGCAGGCCGGCTATCAAGTCGAACAAGGCGCACTGAGTAACGATGGTAATCGGGTACAAGGCTCAGTTGTGATGCGAGGTGCAGTATGAAGCAACGCTTTTTTCAATGGTGGTATGGCTTAGCGTCACGTGAACAACGCTTAGTATTAATTGCAGTGCCTTTAGTAATACTGGGGGTTTTTTATTGGTTAATCTGGCAACCGTTACATCAGGCTAAGCAGCAAAATGTGGTTGCTTTACAACAAATGCAACAACAGTTGATCGCTTTACAACAAGCTAAGCCGCTATTACAGCTGGGCGATACCAGCCCAGAACGCGTGGGGGGCAGTTTAGCGCAGATTATTAGTAATAGTGCACGTAGTTTTAATATTCGGGTCAGTCGGATGCAACCGCAAAATGATCAGTTGCAATTGGTGCTAGATGATATTGCTTACGCACAATTATTACCGTGGTTACACCAATTACAGTATCAAAATGCGGTGCGTTTAGTCAGTTTAGACATCGGCGTCACTGATAAACCAGGTATCGTTCGCGTGCGCAGAATGGTTATTGAGTAGTATGAAAAAATATTGGAAGTATGTTTTAGTTTGTTTGCTGGCTTATAGTGTTTTTATGTTAGTTCTAACGCCAGCCAGTTGGTGGCTACGCTTAGTGCCCTTACCGGCTAATGTGCAGCTAGGCACGGTTACTGGCACATTATGGCGCGGCGAAGTACAAGGTATCGCTTATCAAAACCTCGTGTTGCCGACATTAGAATGGCAACTCGCGCCATGGTCATTATTCACGCTGCGAGCCAAAGTTAGCTTTCAAGCCGGCAGTGTGCAGCAAGAGCAACAGCCTTACATGCAAGGCACTTTGATTGCAGGTTTTAGCGAGATGCAATTGCAGCAATCCTTATTAAAAATGCCTGTGGCAACCGTGGTGCCGATGTTGCAATTACCGCTACCCGTGCAAGCGACGGGGAATTTGCTGTTGCAAATAGACCAACTTAATTTAAAACAAGGTGCGTGTCAGCAATTGCAGGGCCAAGCGTCATGGCTTGATGCCAAGTTACAACCGCTAACAGGGCAATGGCTAGATTTACAGCAATTGCATGCTGATCTCAGCTGTGAGCAGGATCTGCCGGTGCTGGTAACCGATGCCAATAACGTGCTGTCTTTAGATATTCGCGCGAGTATCAAGCCAAGTGGTCGTTTGACGGTACAGGGCAGCCTAAAACCGTCGGCCGACTTACCCGAAGAGGTGCATCAAGCGATGCGCTTTGTCGGGCAGCCGGATGCGAATGGCCGTTATTCATTAAACTTTTGATGGCGGCTCTCATAAATAGCCGGTAGCAGTTGGTGGTAATCGGTAACCGCAGCATAGTCACTGAAGTTATTATGCGGTTTTTGACTGTCTGGGTTAGCCACCGCCAATAGATGCTTAATACCAAACTGCTCTGCGGCTTGTAAAATGACTAAGCTGTCATCGACGAATAAGGTTCGATTAACATCAAAACCTAACCGTTGTTGCAGTTTTTGCCAGAGCAGTTGGCTTTCTTTCGTTACGCTAAACTCATGCGTCGAGATTAACTCTTCAATGTAGTTAGCAAGCTCAGTGCGTTCGAGCTTTAAAGACAAGCTGTCCGGATGCGCATTAGTCACCAGCACAATATGTCGCCCGGTGGCTTTTAGGGCAGTGAGAAAAGCCGGCACATCTGCGCGCATTTGGATTTTATTGATAATTTCACGCTTTAATTCGGTGATCGGTAATTGCAGTCTTTTGCCCCAATAGTCGAGGCAGTACCATTCTAGTTTACCTTGCAAACGTTGGTATTCTTCTGCCAATTCAGCCGCCGCTTGCTGAGGGCTGATACCGCTAATTTCAGCCCAGCGCAGGGGTAAATGCTGTTGCCAAAAGTAGTTATCAAAGTGCAAATCGAGCAGGGTGCCATCCATATCGAGCAAGACGGTGTCGATTTCTGACCATTGCAGCATAGGTTTTTCCTATTAATCGTTTTATAGTAGTGTCTGATGTTAAGTTTACCAGAGAGCCCAGTATGACGCAGCGTAACAGCGACAAACAAAAACCAGAAATTCTTGCGCAGGAAATTGTCGCTCAAAGTCGATTGTTTAAAATTGAACAATTAGAGTTACGGTTTAGCAATGGCGTAGAACGCACTTACGAAAGAATGCGTGGAAGTAATCGTGGTGCAGTAATGATTATTGCTTGCCCTGATCCCAATAACTTTTATCTGGTCCGTGAATACTCAGCAGGCACCCATGACTATCAACTTGGTTTCCCCAAAGGCTTGATTGATCCTGGTGAAGACGTGGTAACAGCGGCTAATCGTGAACTCAAAGAAGAGATTGGTTTTGGCGCGAAGCGCTTCGTGCAATTAAAATCTCTGGCTTTAGCCCCAGGCTATTTTAATGCTACAATGCACATAGTATTAGCCTTCGATTTATATGTGGAGCGTCTGGCTGGCGATGAGCCAGAGCCACTGGAGCTAGTGAGCTGGTCACGTCAGCAAACGGATTTATTGCTGCAACAGGCCGATTTTACCGAAGCACGCAGCGTAGCTGCCTTGTTGCTGGCACAACAGTATTTGGAAGCGAATCCGGATGTTTTTAAGCAAACTGCTGGAACCTGTAAAAACGACAGCCCGTGAAGCGGGCGCTATTTTGTGGGAAATGTACCAAACTGGTAATTTTACCGAACAACAAAAAAGTGACAGCAGTCCGGTCACCACCGCTGATTTGGCGGCTAATGCCCATATCATTGCACAACTATCGGCCTTAACGCCCGATATCCCGATCATCTCAGAAGAAACACATCTGGTTCCTTTAGCGCAGCGTTCTGATTGGCCACGTTATTGGTTAATTGATCCTATGGACGGTACGCAAGAATTTGTGGCTCGTAGTGGCGATTTTGCCGTGAGCATCGCTTTAGTAGAACACGGCTGGCCAGCGCTAGGGGTGATTTACTGGCCAAAAGAAGACGTTATTTATTATGCAACGCGCGGCAATGGTGCTTTTAAGCAGCAGGCAAACTTAATTAAACGCATCGCTGTACATCAACATCAAGCCGGTGAACAGCTGCGTATTGCGGTAAGTCGACGCCAACCACGACAACCGATAATTGATTTGCTCAGTGTGACACAACAGGTCGAGTATATCCCGTTAGGTAGCTGCTCTTTAAAAAGCTGTTTGGTTGCTGAAGGAAAAGCCGATTGTTATTTACGGTTAGGCCCAACCGGTGAATGGGATACGGGCGCGGTGCATGTCATCGTTGAAGAGGCCGGTGGTAAAATCCTCGACAGTCAATTTGCACCGCTGAGTTACAATCAGCGTGAAACACTGGCCAATCCGGATTTTATGGTGATAGGTCAAGCTGCGGCTCCTTGGTCAGACTTAATCCGCGCAAAAAGTACTACGCGGATCCTGTAATTAAATTACCAAATCCTGTAAGTAAGCAACAGGCTGCAGCCCTTGCTGTTATTGGCTTACAGCCCGATTGCTTGTCAATAATCGCTATCTTTTATGTTTGAAAAACGCTATGCTAATCAGGTGTTTTTTGAACAAATTTCAGCCGTTTGTTCAAAACGCAACAAAATTTAAATAGTCCGCTAGAGACGCACCTTTACCTACAGTACCCTAGGAGTCAACAACATGTCCGATCTGGATCTGGGCCAATACGGCATCACGGATGTCGCGGAAGTCATTTACAACCCTTCATATGATTTACTATTCGCGGAAGAAACACGTAGTGATTTAACTGGGTATGAAAAAGGTAAACTCACAGAGTCAGGCGCCGTATCAGTTGATACGGGAATTTTTACTGGTCGTTCTCCTAAAGATAAATACATCGTTCGAGATGACACTACACGCGATACGGTTTGGTGGTCTGATCAAGGTAAAAATGACAACAAGCCTATTAGCACTGAAGTATGGACCGACTTAAAAGCGCTGGTCACCAAGCAATTATCAGGTAAGCGTTTATTTGTTGTTGATACCTACTGTGGTGCGAATGCCGATACTCGCTTAGCCGTTCGTTTTATCACTGAAGTGGCGTGGCAAGCGCATTTCGTTAAAAACATGTTTATTCGCCCAACAGACGCTGAGTTAGTGACGTACAAGCCTGATTTTATTGTGATGAATGGCGCGAAATGTACTAATCCTGATTGGCAAAAGCATGGCTTAAATTCAGAAAACTTTGTGGCTTTTAACTTAACTGAGCGTATTCAGTTAATTGGTGGCACATGGTACGGCGGCGAAATGAAAAAAGGTATGTTCTCTATGATGAACTACTTTTTACCGCTGCAAGGTATCGCTTCGATGCACTGTTCGGCCAACGTGGGTGCGGCAGGCGATGTTGCTGTCTTCTTCGGGTTATCAGGCACGGGTAAAACAACGTTATCAACTGATCCAAAACGTCAATTAATTGGTGACGATGAACACGGTTGGGATGACGCTGGTGTATTTAACTTTGAAGGCGGCTGTTACGCGAAAACGATCAACCTGTCGAAAGAGAATGAACCTGATATCTTTAATGCTATCCGTCGTGATGCCTTGTTAGAGAACGTCACGGTCTCACCTGACGGTAAGATTGATTACAACGATGGTTCTAAAACCGAAAACACGCGTGTCTCTTATCCGATTTATCATATCGATAATATCGTGACCCCTGTATCTAAAGCGGGTCATGCGAAAAAAGTCATTTTCTTAACGGCTGATGCCTTTGGTGTGTTACCACCGGTATCAAAATTAACCAAAGAACAAGCGAAGTACCACTTCTTGTCAGGTTTTACGGCGAAACTGGCAGGCACCGAGCGTGGCATTACTGAGCCAACGCCAACCTTCTCTAGCTGTTTTGGTGCGGCTTTCTTAAGCCTACACCCAACGCAATATGCGGAAGTATTAGGTAAGCGGATGGCAGCATCAGGCGCTGAAGCTTATTTAGTGAATACCGGTTGGAATGGTTCAGGCAAGCGCATTTCGATTAAAGCGACGCGAGCTATTATCGACGCTATCCTAGATGGCAGTATCGAGAACGCGGAGTTTGTGCAATTGCCTTACTTTAATTTAGCCATGCCAAAACATTTGCACGATGTTGAAGATGGTATTTTGGATCCGCGCATGACGTATGCCAATGCGGCTGATTGGGAAGTGAAAGCTCAAGATCTGGCTAGCCGTTTTGTTAAGAACTTTGAAAAGTTTACTGACAATGCCGAAGGTAAAGCCTTAGTTGCTGCTGGCCCACAGCTGTAATTATTGCGTGCTATTAAAAAAGCCAACCTCGTGAGGTTGGCTTTTTGCTTTGTAAGCCGCAGGTTCTGGTTTGTATTGCACAAGTCATCGCGGCTTTCTTTGTCTCATTAATCACATTGATGCAAAGTTGGCGCTATGTCACCGTTGCTGCGATTGGGAATGGCAGAAGACGATTATGACTTCGCGCGCTTGGCAATACCGTGAAAATGCGTTGGGCCGCCGGGCATCGTGGGATCCATTTGAAAGTCGATATCGATAATCTCCCAACCTTCTTCACCTAATGTATTTAAGTAAGCTTCAGCTTGCTCTACCGTTCGCCCTCTAAGAAAGCCAGTTTTTCCAGCGTTGGCAGAATCAATAATTTTATATTCCCACATAATTGTTTATCGCTCCTTTATTGCGGTATCGGCTAGGTTCTACATTGAGCCGTCAGCAGCTTGTTGTTGCATAAAATGTTGCTTAGACATCAGGTTAACTGTTTCGTCTAACTCAGAATAGACAATCAAAACCTCGCCTGCTTTTAGTTGCCGCCGGATAGCTTGTACCTTGGCTGCTAAGGACACTTCTTGCTCACCGTAATCGGTGCCTTCGCGCAGTACAAAGCTTTCAATTAAGTTATCTAACGTGGTGGGGTCGATATCGGTATAAGAAATAATCATAGGTTTAGTTGCTGCTTAATGAAGGCGGGGATCCGCTGGTTAAGCCAGAATACCGGTTTAAATGGGTTGCTACCCGTCACAAAGCCCACATGTCCACCATGTTGGCTCAGTTCGTAGTGTACACTGGCGCTTAAGTCTGTTGGTTTAGGGATAACGGCATCACTTAAAAAAGGATCGTCATGGGCATGGATCACCAAGGTGGGAATTTGAATATGCCGCAAAAACGCTTTGCCACTGGCTTTTTGATAATAATCTTGTGCATCACGAAAACCATGTATTGGTGCAGTATAATGCTGATCAAACTGTTCAATGCTGCTAAAACTGCGAATTTGCTCAAGGGTTAGCGGTAAGGGAAAGTTAGCATGAGACGCCAGTTTCTGCTCGGTACTGGCTTTTAAACGGCTTAATAAATAGCGTTGGTACACCTTGCTGCTGCCGCTATTGATCCGTTTGGCACTGGCAGATAACGCTAAGGGCGGGCAAATGGCCACCGCAGCTTTAAGTAAATTCGCCCCACCTTGCTCACCACAATATTTGACTAACACATTGGCGCCGAGCGAAAAGCCGACAGCGCTGATCGGCATTAGCGGAAAGCGTTGCTGTATTTGCGTGATGACTTCGGCAAAGTCACCGGTATCACCACTATGATAAGCGCGTGGCAATTTATTAGGTTGGCCATGGCAGCCACGAAAATGCATTAACACGGCAGGCCAATTGCGCTGTTTTAGTTCTGTGAGTAAGCCTTGAATATAATGGCTATCGATATTGCCCGCTAAACCGTGTAAGAGCACCACTAAAGGCCGCGTATCCGTCGCCTTGGGTAATTCTGTCCAATTTAATTGCAGTTCATCGCCATCACTGAGGGTAAATAATTCTGCTTGGCTACTGAGCCGAGCTTTTGGGCTCAAGTACTTAGCGAAAATGGTTTGCAGGTGAGCATGCTTTAGCCACCACGGTGCTTTAAAGCTGCTGGTATAAACTGGTCTGATCTGAGCTTGCAAAAGGCGGTATCCTGGTAAACAATGAATCATTAATGATATTAAGGTGCAGCACTATGCAACGAAGACAATTTATTTTATCCGGTATCGCTATCGCTGCTGCATCAAGCCTAGGAATTGGCGTTTGGGGTTGGCAGCACAGCTTTACCCCAAACCATGCTAACCGAGATCTTGTGCTATCAGCGTTATTACCGGCTTTATTATTGGGAGCCTTACCCACAGCTGCGACTTTAGCAGAAGCGGAGCTGATACGCACTAAAACGGCCATTGCCGATTTCATCCCTTTCTTGCCGTTACGCCAGCAACAAGAATTACATCAGTTGTTTAATCTGCTTGCCCAGCGCCTAACTCAGCTGGGTTTAACCGGGCATCTTAGCCGTTTAACGAGTTTATCCTTGCCACAACGTTTGAGCCTGCTAGCGGCTTGGCGTGATAGTTACTTGCAATTGTTACAGCAAGCTTATCATGGACTAAGAGAGCTGTTATACGGCGCTTACTATGGTCAACCCGAGCATTGGGTCGCGCTGCCTTATCATGCCCCGAGATTTCGCTAATGACAGTGAAACATATTGATGCCAGTACTTTAACGCACGATCAGCATTATAGTGCAGATGTAGTGATTATCGGCTCTGGTGCAGGCGGTGGCATTGCCGCCGAGCAACTTACCGCAGCCGGTTTTCAGGTGTTGTTAGTGGAGGAGGGCGCATGGTATCAGCGTGAAGATTTTGTCATGGAAGAGCGCTGGGCTTATCCGCAACTTTATCAAGAAGGTGCGGCTCGTAAAACGCGTGACCAAGCGATCAGTATTTTACAAGGTCGTACGGTGGGAGGATCAACCACAGTCAATTGGACATCGTCATTTCGTACGCCAGCAGCCACTCTAGATTACTGGCAACAGCAATTTGGTTTAGCGTTTCAAGCGGATCAAAGTCTGATCCCTTTTTTTGCTTTAGCGGAACAGCGTTTAAATATGCGGCCTTGGTCGCTGGCACCTAATGCGAACAATCAGCAGTTGCAGAGAGGTTGCACGGCATTAGGTTGGCACTCTGGTGTTATTAGTCGAAATGTGAATGGTTGCGCGAATCTTGGCTATTGTGGTTTTGGTTGCCCGATAAACGCCAAACAATCGATGTTGGTTAGCACTATTCCTGCAGCGCTGGCGCAAGGGGCAACATTACTCTCTCGTTTGTCGGTAAGGCAATTAAACTGGCAAGGAAACAAAATACACAGTCTCAGTGCATTGCCGGTTAATGCTTATTTTCAGCCGCAAAAAGGCATTAACGTCACGATCAGTGCCAAGCATTATATTGTTGCGGCGGGGGCCATAGGTTCACCGGCGTTGTTACTTCGCTCGAAGGTACCCGATCCTTCGAAACGGTTGGGTAAGCATACTTATTTACATCCGAGTGTCATTTCGGGTGCCATATTTGACGAGCGTATTGCTGGTCATCAAGGCGCGCCGCAATCTATTTATTCTGATCAATTTGTTTGGCCACAAGATAAAGAACACATCGGTTATAAACTAGAAGTGCCGCCCGTACATCCGGTTTTAATGGCAACGAAGTTAACGGGTTTCGCCGAGCAGCATGCGCAATTAATGCAGCAATTTGACCATCTTCAAGTCACCATTGCGTTGTTACGCGACGGCTTTCACCCAGATAGCCAAGGGGGGCATGTCCAATTAGATCAATTTGATCAGCCATTGCTGGATTACCCAATCAGTGATTACCTATGGCAGGGGATGCGCAAGGCGTTATTATCGATGGCCGAGTTACAATTCGCCGCCGGTGCCAAACAGGTTTTGCCTATCCACCATGACGCGCAAGCTTATCGTAGCTGGTCAGAGGCGCGGCAAGCTATTCACAATTTAGCGTTAAAACCACTGAAACAAACCGTGGTATCCGCCCATGTGATGGGAGGATGTAATATGAGCGCAAAAGAGCAGGATGGGGTAGTTGATAGTTTTGGCCGACATTTTCAACTGGACAACCTGTCGATATTTGATGGCTCTATTTTACCCAGCAGTTTGGGGGTTAATCCGCAACTGACTATTTACGCGTTGGTTTGGCGTAATTGTCAGCAGTTAATTCAGCAGTTAACCTAGCTTGAATTTTTAAGGGTATAGGGCTTAACTATTTTTGTTTTTAGCATCGACTTTAATCTTAAGATTAAACGGAATTGTGTTAGGCTAATTACCGATTATAGATTGTTTTATGAGCGGTTATGACTTCTCCTTTGTACACTGCGTTAAGTCACTACATCGATTTATTACTCGATGCGGTTTGTGCTGTTGATCAGCATGGATGTTTTGAGTTTTTAAGTCAGGGCGCCGAGCGTATTTTTGGTTATAAGCCAGAGGAAATGCTTGGAAAGTCAATGTTCAACTTTATTCATCCTGATGATCGGCAAAAAACCCTAGACGCAGCGCAAGCTATTAACCAAGGCCAAGTCGTTATCGACTTTGAAAACCGTTATATTCGTAAAGATGGTCAAGTGGTCTATCTGTTATGGTCGGCGCGTTGGTCTGGTGAAAAACAACAGCGAGTGGCCGTAGCGCGTGATATCACTCAATTAAAGCAGACTGAAGCACGGCAAGCGGCCATGTATGCTATTTCAGAAGCCGCTTTTACGGCCGATGATCTGTTAGCCCTCTATCAACAGTTGCAACACATTATATCCAGTCTAATGCCTTTACGCAGTATTGTTATTGCCCGAGGTGCCAACGCCGCTGAATTGTACCTACCCTACATAAATTTAGAGCAAAATAACGCAGCTAAGCAGGCTGGTGCTGAACAATTTTGTTGTGGCGTGCTGCAACAAAGCACTGCACCGCATCAGCAATTAGTACCCGATCAGCAGGGTTGGTTAGGGGTGCGGTTAAAAGCGTCGGCTAAAACATTAGGTGTGCTAGCGGTACAACTGCCAACAGAGCCTGGGGCCACCGGTTTTGCCGATAGTGAACTGTTTGACTTTATTGGTCAGCATATTGCTATCGCCATCGAGCGAAAAGAATTATTGTCGCGTTTACATTACAGTGCTTTATACGATGAGCTAACCCAGCTTCCTAAACGCGAACTGTTTAAAGATCGCTGCCAACAAGCTTTAGCGGCATTGCCTCGACATAATGGCTGTTTAGCCTTGTTTTATCTCGACTTAGACAATTTCAAACCCATCAATGATCAATTAGGTCATGCGGCGGGTGATAGCGTGTTGCAGGAAGTAGCAAAACGCATTCAACGCTGTATTCGGCATAGCGATACGGTGGCGCGTTTTGGTGGCGATGAATTTGTTATCTTGTTATCAAAGTTAGATGAGTACAACGTGGTGTTCGCTATTGCTGAGCAAATACGGCTTGCTTTAGCGAAACCTATCTTGTTTAAACAGCATGCGATTCATGTCACCAGTAGTATTGGGGTGGCTTTGTATCCTAGCTGCGGCGCCAACACCGAACAGCTGATGGCCACAGCAGACCAAGCGATGTATCAAGCAAAGCGGCAGGGTGGCAATCGCTGGTTAGAAGCTAAGCCTAACTAAGCATGGCTGGCCAGCATTAAGCTGGCGCCAAGTTGTTTAAAGTAACTGAGCCAGTAATGGCTTAATGCTACGGTTAAAGTGGCATCTGGATAAATACCAAGCTTCGCTGCAGCACTTTTCTGCGTACCAGACACCAAAAAACTGTTCTTAAGTGGCTGGCTTTGCAGCACTGTTTCAAAAGCACGAGCGGCCATTTCTTCTGGCAAAGCCAAATAAGCACGTTGCCGGGCTTGATCCAATTGATGGCAATGTTGAAAAAACGCGCTAGGGTTTTGTTTGTCTTGGCTGAGGTACAGTAACTGAAAGGCCTCTTCAAGCAACAGGGTTAATGGATGCACTTTTAAGGGGAGGTTATCTAGCCACATACGACTGGCAAAGCGGCCTGTTGGCGCGGCCACGCTAAAGCTTTTTGCCGCAACGAAATGATCAAAAGCATGAAACCACTCATGGGCTAAACTGCCACCACCGGCATTTTTAGCCAGTGCCAAGATACGGCCTTGTGGTTGATAAAAAGCGGCCACACCGGGTTGGCCACCAATGCCAAACGTCAGTGCCAAACTTCCTTTTAATGAAATGACTTCAGCAGGAACTTGCAGTATTTGCTGTAAATCACAAAAGGCATCAAAGAATAAGTTGGCAGCGAGCTGTTGCTCTGCCGCGGTAACCCAGCGGCCGATATGGATACTGTTAAAACCAAATATGGCTACGAGATCGGCAAAGCTAACATCAGCGCCACTGCGATGCGGTGGGCCGTTACGATAATATTGGCGTTGAATTCGGGGAGATACTGGCATGTCGTTAGTTTAACGACTGCTAGCACCGTGTTGCAATAAAAAAGCGGGCCACCTTGCTCGGAGAAACACAGCAGCCCGCATACCTGAAAGGTTAAGCGTATAAACTATCGAAAATACTTAAAAAGGTCGGTTGTTGGCGGATAGCCACTGGCATTTTTAAGCGGCGTGCTAAATCTTGAGCATGGATCAAACCACGAATATGATGTTGGTCACGGTCAACCACCACGCAATATTGTTCCCCGCTAGATTGCAGCGTATTGATAATATCGGCAATGGTGCAGTTTTGCAGCTGTTGATACGCCAAGGCCTTGATGCGATCTCGTGGCCGCATTAAATCGCGAATTTTTAACTCACGCCGATCTGCACCTAAAATTACCTGACGCATAATGGCTTGTTCAGATAACTGCTCAATATGGATCAAGCCAGTCAGTTCATTGCGATCATCCACCACCAGTTTTAACGGGCTACGTTCTTGTTGCATCATCAGAAATGCATCAGCAGCAGTGGTATCACCGGCAATGATGGTCGGCTCGCTGTGTTTAAAGTCAGTAAATACGCTGGTGGCAGGTGATTGCAGCGTCGCTTGGGCGAAGTCGGCTGGTTGCATTAAATGATCGACGTTTTCTAAATTAAATAAGGCTAATTTTTTCATGATAAATACTCACACATAGAGGCACGCAGAGGCCGCGCCGAATTAATAACAGAAATAAACTATTAAAATCAGATGTGGAGTAAAGCGGGGGGAGCGCGAGCGGTATCTGGGCTGCTCGTAAATGCAATCCAGGGCGCAGAGTAACTTAGGTTTGGTGTTGATGGGTTTACGGGGCTTAAAAATTGAAGATCGACACAATTAATGTCAACTTCGTCAGGCTCTGGTTCAGCGTTATTTAGTGCTTGTGGATGGTTGAATAACTGCGGGCTAACTGCTTGAAATTGACTGTCAGCCAAAGGTGATAAACGCTGATCATGCGCATGGCTTGTTTCTGTTGTTAACAACAGACTCAAGTACAATAGTGCGATGAAAGCATTTAGCAGCGGCATTAATGACTACAGTAAAATTTTAATAAGATAAGATGATAATGATAGCTAACGCCACAAAGCACAAGTAGCTAACTAAAAAATAATTATTATCCTCTTTAATTATCGTACGGGTAAAGTGTCTACTTTCCCTAGTGTTCGTTTTTTTTCGCTAGCTTCTACGGCCACGAATTAATCTTATCGCTAATATCACTACTGCTAATACTAGTAAGGTATGGGTAAAGCCCAGGGTGAGATTACGAGTGGTCATTTAATCACCACACTCATGCCAGCTTCCAACACCGCATCAAGATAAGCCTCATTCATCAATGCCTGACGCTGCTTTCTTCTGATACTCATTTTTCGCTTCTCAGCGCGTAACATATTCAAGCCGAAGTGTCGCATCGTGGCAAGATTGGCTGCTGCATTACCACGGTATATCTGGCACGCATCCTCACTTAAGCTCACATCCAGCACCCAGTGCAGCTGGTTTTCAATACACCAATGCTCGCGTACTGCCTGGGACAGCCTTTCTGCGGTAAGGTCGGCTGAGCTGATAAAATAACGTTGCTCTAACACCGCACGCTTGTGCTTTTCCACCCGGTAAGTCGTTGCCATGCCTAAGGTTGTCAGCGCTGGCCAGGCAGCTTTGAGTTTTTCCGGTAATTCGCTGGCCGGACAGACCTGGAATTCACGGTACTCTAGACGCCCACGGTTCTTTTCCAGTGACTGCGCTGCACTATCTTTATGCGCTTTACCCGCAAAGACTTGTTTTACTGCATCGTGCAGATGACCTTGGTTGCCTTTAACCGTCAACAGGTAATCAGCTTTTTTATCTACTATCTGCTGCGCTATCTCTTTCTGGCATCCCATTGCATCCAAACTGACCAGGCATCCTTTAAGCTCCAGCAAGTTAAGTAGCTGAGGTATCGCCGTAATTTCGTTGCTCTTCTCGTCCGTTTTAACCTGGCCCATTACCACACCATTGGCGCTGGCAAAGGCGCTAACCATATGAATAGAAGAGCAGCGGTCTTCCCGGTTGTAGGAGCCGCGAAGCGTTTTGCCGTCGATTGCGACCACCTGACCATCGGTAAGCTCTGTACAAGCCTGCATCCAACTGGCAAAGCAGCGCTGCAAGGCTTCGCTGTCCAGCAGTGACATCACCCGCGCGATGGTGTCGTGTACCGGCAAACCCAGTTTAAAAAAGCCATGTTCTTGCAGCCAGTCAAAGCGGTTTTCGCCGAAATCTTCAATATCTTCCCAGCCCTCACAGCCAGCAATGACTGCGCAAAGCGTTAAAAACACTACGTCAAACAAGGGGTAAACGACCTTAGCGGCTTGCCTTGGGTCTTCTAATTCTGAAAAGTGCTCTGCAAAAATATCGATGTTCATAAACTGGCTCCGCGTAAAAGCCAGTATCTGATCACAGCTGAAGATCGGGGTCAATCAGTTATGCTAAAGTGCGTACTAAATGTTCGTGATCTTGCCCTGGGGTAAAGCCCCCCAATGTAACAGAAAACACCAATCCTAAGCCCCACAAAATAATCAGCACAACAATCAGAGTTTCTAACATAACGCTTTCCTATTATCGGGAGAAACCGAATTAGAATGCAGCGAAGCATTTAGTCTGTTTGTACGTTAGGCAGCATAGGCACTTTATTAGGATGCCTTGCATTAAGATAAGGTGTTTAATTTTGCTTGCATGCTTAACATATCCAGCGCCAATGCTTCGGCCACTTTAATGCCGTCGATGGCGGCTGATAAGATACCACCCGCATAGCCTGCACCTTCGCCGGCTGGATATAAACCCTTAATATTAACGCTTTGGAAATCGGCACCTCGCTTAATACAGATGGGTGAGGAGGTGCGTGTCTCCACTGCTGTTAACAAACCATCTGCCTTAGCAAAGCCACGAATTTGCTGCTCAAAAGCGGGGATCGCTTCACGAATGGCAGCGGTGGCATAGTCGGGCAGTAAGCCCGCTAAATCGGTTAGTTTTATGCCCGGGGTATAAGACGGTTGTACTTCACCCAATTCAGCAGACGATTGGCCTTTTAAGAAATCGCCAATTAATTGCGCTGGCGCCCGATAATCTTCACCGCCCAGTTTAAACGCGGCTTGTTCTAACTTACGCTGCAAATCGATACCGGCCAATGGATGCCCAGGATAATCTTGCTCGGGATGAATACCGACCACGATAGCACTGTTGGCATTGCGTTCATGCCGCGAGTATTGGCTCATGCCATTGGTCACAACTCCGCCTGTTTCAGACGCCGCAGCGACTACAGTGCCACCAGGACACATACAGAAACTGTAAACGGTGCGTCCGTTTTGACAATGATGCACCAACTTATAGTCAGCCGCGCCTAAGATAGGGTGGCCTGCGCTAGGGCCCCAACGACAGGAGTCGATCATAGATTGTTCATGCTCAATGCGAAAGCCAACCGAAAACGGCTTGGCTTCAACATACACTCCCGCATCATACAGCATTTGAAAGGTGTCACGCGCGCTGTGGCCGATAGCCAATATCAAATGCTGACACGCTAAGTAATCACCGTTATTCAGAGTGACACCCTCTAGTTGCTCATCAGTGATATGCAACTGCTCGACTCGGCTGTTAAAGCGGATCTCGCCACCCAGTGCAATAATGCTCGCACGCATTTTTTCGACCACACCCACCAGTTTGTAGGTACCGATGTGCGGTTTACTGACATACATAATTTCTTCGGGTGCACCTGCTGTAACAAATTCAGTTAACACTTTACGACCGTAATGTTTCGGATCTTTGACTTGGCTATACAGTTTACCATCAGAAAAAGTACCGGCTCCGCCTTCACCATATTGCACATTCGACTCAGGGTTAAGCTCTTGACCGCGCCAAAAACCAAAAGTGTCTTTAGTGCGTTCACGTACTGCTTTGCCACGTTCCAAAATAATCGGTTTAAAGCCCATTTGTGCTAATAATAACCCCGCAAATAAACCACAAGGGCCTAAACCCACTACGATAGGGCGTGAGCTGAGTTCAGCAGGAGCCTCTGCCACAAATTTGTATTGAGTATCGGGTGTGGGTCGAACATGCGGATCTTTGCTAAAGCGCGCCAATAAAGCAGCTTCTTTTGCTACATCAATATCCAGCGTATAGGTCAGTTGGATCGCCATTTTTTTGCGAGCATCAATTCCGCGCTTAAAGACCGTGATGTGTCGCACATCAGCATCAGCCACGCCCAATTTAGTGAGTACGGCAGTACGTAACTCGGCGTTTTCATCCTGATGGTGCAAAGGTATTTTAATTTCGGTTAAACGCAACATAACAATCCTGCTGATAATCGCTGAAAGTCTAAGCAAGGCAAAGTGCCAGCTAAAAAGTGTTATTTTACGTGATCTCGGCTCGGTTGTCCGTATTCGTTTGCGATTGTCTTGCGTTGCTCAGTTGTTTTTCGCGGCTGCTGCAGTATGATCAGCATCTGTTTTAGTAAGAGGGGTGTGACATGGCATTTGTGGTAGGCGAAAACTGTATCAAATGTAAATTTACAGACTGTGTGGCGGTGTGCCCAGTAGATGCTTTTTTTGAAGGGCCGAATTTGTTAGTTATTAGCCCAACCATATGTATTGATTGTGGTTTGTGTGAGCCAGAATGCCCCGCGAACGCGATTTTTCAAGAAGAGAAAGTACCGACCGAGCAGCGCGACTTTATTGCCCTAAATGCAGCATTAGCTGAGGTTTGGCCAAATATTCGCACGGTAAAAGCGGCACCAGCCGATGCGGATGCCTGGAATGGTGTAGCCGACAAATTACAATATTTGGAAACCTAGGCAACGGGTAAATTATTCTTCAGCAGTTTCAATTTTATAAATAAAATAAACCGCATAAAAAATGCATAAACCAACAACAATGGCTAACCCTGCAAAAGAAATAAAAACTACCGGATCGTTTAGAAACTCATGCCAAATGTTCATCTGAAAACCCTCTTTGCTTGTGACAAACAAAGTGTAGTTTTGGCTATCTAGGCCAGCTGTGATCTGGATCAAGCTTTAAGACAAGCTCGCCACGAACTGTGCGCTGGCTTGACGTAGATCAATTAATTCACGCCTTAATTGCGCTGATGAAGGTACCTGTAATTGCTGCAGGTAATCACTGAGGTTATCGGCATTACGTTGGGTATGAAAGCGTAGCTGCGCCACTAACAGTTGTTGCTCTAGTTGTTCGGCCACTAATTCGGCTTGCAGCAAGCCTTGTTTTAATTGTTGCTGTTGCGCTGCGCTGAGGCCTAAACAGGCTAATTGACTACGCTGCTGGCGCAAGCCTTCGGTAATTTGGCTGTTTAATGGGGTTAACGCCTTAAGCGCTGCTGCTAGGCTAAACGAAGTCAGCTGCCAGTGTTGCTGCTCGGCTAAACTTAACGCCAACAGTACATTGATGTTGGCGTCATAGTCATTTTGCCAGCGTAAGCAAAGCGTTTTTAGCTGTGGATAAACGGCCAGGCTAAATTGCCAGAGCAGGGCACTGTCTAGGCTAAGTAACGGCTCGTCTAAGGGCTTATTGACCATTTGCTGCCCAGAAGCTACTGGTTTGTTGTTCCCATTGCTCTTGTGCCATAAACCATTGCTCTTCTACTTGGTCTTGCTCGGCACTGGCGCTGCTTTGTTTGCTAAGTAACGCGGTAAGCTGGGCTTTTTGCTCTGCATCATAAATGGCCGGATCGGCCAGTTGTTGTTCTATCTCAGCAAGTAGGGCGGCAAGTTGTTGCTGGCGTTGTTCTAATTTGTCGATTTGTTGCTTTAATGGCCGCAGTACATTACGAAGTTCAGCTTCTAAGCGTTTTGTGTCTTTGCGCTGCACCGCACTATTGCTGGTTGGTGCGTTATTATCCAGTGCGGCGGCTTGGGTTTGCCGGGCATCTTGTTGCATCCACTGGTAATAGTCTTGCAAATCGCCTTCAAATGGCGCCACTTTGCCATGTGCTACCAAATAAAACTCATCGGTGGTGCTGCTCAGTAAATGCCGATCATGCGACACCACAACAATGGCCCCAGCAAAGTCTTGTAACGCCATAACGATGGCTTCGCGCATTTCTAAGTCTAAGTGGTTGGTGGGTTCATCAAGTAACAATAAGTTAGGTCGTTGATAGACTAACAGTGCCAACACTAAACGGGCTTTTTCGCCGCCAGAGAAGGGCGCACAGGCTTCTAAGGCTTTATCGCCATGAAAACCAAAGCCACCCAGAAAATCGCGGAGCTTTTGTTCGGGTACTAAGGGGTCTAACCGCACCAGATGTTGCAGCGGCGAATCTTGTGGTCTAAGCGTTTCTAGTTGATGCTGCGCAAAGTAGCCTAAGCTAACGCCATTGGCATACCACACTTCACCACTTTTCGGTGTTAGCTCGCCGGAAAGCATTTTAATCAGGGTCGATTTACCCGCACCATTGCGACCCAGTAAACCAATACGACTGCCAGGCAATAGCTGAAAATTAATATTACTTAAAATAACCTTGTCACTGTAGCCGGCTTGCACGTTTTCCATTTTCAGTAACGGATTAGGTAAGGCTTTAGGATCGCGAAAACTAAAGTTAAACGGTGAATCAATATGGGCAGGTGCCAACATGGTCATGCGTTCTAGCGCTTTGATGCGGCTTTGCGCTTGGCGTGCTTTAGTGGCTTGAGCTTTAAAACGGTCAATAAATTGTTGTAAGTGAGCAACTTGGCGTTGCTGCTTTTCAAAATTCGATTGATGTTGCGATAATTGTTCGGCTCGCTGGCGCTCAAACTGGCTGTAATTACCTTTGTACAAGGTAACGGTTTGTCGCTCAATATGCACAATGTTGTCGGTTACAGCATCAAGAAAATCGCGGTCGTGGCTGATCAGTAATAAGGTACCCGGATAATTAGTGAGGTACTTTTCTAACCAAAGCACGGCATCTAAATCAAGGTGGTTGGTCGGTTCATCCAGCAAAAGCAGATCCGCAGGTTTCATCAGTGCGCGCGCCAAGTTCATCCGCATACGCCAACCACCCGAAAAAGACTTTACGGGGTGTTGTTGGGCATCGCCACTAAAGCCTAATCCCGCTAACAGGATACCGGCTTTCGCTTCCGCTCGATAACCATCAAGCGCTTCAATTTGTTGATGTACTGCCGCTAAATCGCTTTCACTACACTGACTACGCGCTTTGATTAATAGCGGGAAAAGTTGCTCATCACCTTGCAGCACATAGTCTAGGGCGGAACAATCCAGAGCAGGGGTTTCTTGCGCTACGGTGGCGATAACCCAGCCAGCGGGCAGGTTAACGTTACCACTGTCGGCATGCAGTTTTCCGAGCAATAACGCAAACAGGCTTGATTTACCGCAGCCATTTGCACCGACAATTCCCACCTTTTGTCCTGGAAATACGGTAAGATCGGCCCCACTGAATAACGCATTAATACCGCGGCGTAATTCGACCTGCTGTAACTGGATCATGTTTTTCCTTGTAACAGTGAACTAGGTGGGCAATTTTACGCTATATCCCAGATAAGCCAAGGGCAGTTCGTGAAATTTGCCTTTTACTCTGCCTATAACCCATGAGGATCTAAATGACGCAGCGCAAAAAGAAACGCTTCATCGCTGGCGCAAGTTGCCCACAATGTAAAGCGCAAGACACCATGAGTTTATTTATCGAAAATAATGTTGAGAAGGTGGAATGCGTGGCTTGTGGGCATCAAATGACCCAACCCGAGCAGCAGATCGCAAAATCAACCCGCAGCAACGAGATGGTCATTGGTGTGTTTAAACCAGAATAAGCCGCTTACCAGGCGATTAATAATGCGGCGGTGGCGGCTCTTCTTCAGGACGTAAGATTTCACTGTCTTGCGGTAATTGCTGTAGTTTCTCTGCTAGAGTTAAAATTTGGCGTTGCAATTGATCAATACGTTTTTGATGCGCTAATAATTCTTCGTGTAAGCAGTTAACGGTATCTTCTTGAAAAGCAATTTTGCTCTCCAGTTCAATCAGATGTAACTGAATATCTATAGGTTCACTACTCATTGGTTATTTTCCATACTTCGGCTAAGCCACTGGAGCTTTCGCTAATTATACGCTGTGCATCAAGAAAAGCGACTGCATGCACTACGGCACTTTCTGGTCGGCTGCCAACGCGGGGAGAAACCCGCCAGCGTTGGATCTCGCGACCGGTTTTGACCTCCCATAACACGAGGTTACGTGTTGGCGCGCCGGTTAATAAAAAACGCCCATCAGCGCTAAATCGAACGGCACTGAATACTTGCTGCCTTGTAAGCATTTGCAATTGGCTGACAAGTTGTCCTGTTTGTATATCCCAAATTTGCGCTAAATGTTGGCTATCGGCAGTAAAGGCGAAACGCCCTTGTGGATCCAAGGCGACTTTAGTTACTCGACTGGGATGCGTGAAACTATATCGAATTTGCGCGGTCTGAGTGTCCCACAGGTAGGCATTGTAATCATTGCTACCCGTTAAGGCATAGCGACCGTTTGGTGACATGGCCACGCTATTGATGCGTTCGGTATGACCGATAAAATCTAAGCGACGGCCACTGCTCAGCGTAATGTGTTGCACGGTATTATCGCTTTTGCCAATCAGAAGATGGGCGCCATTGTTCGAAATAGCAATATCGCGAATGCTGTGTTGGTCGGTTTGCCAATATCCAACATTTTGACCATCTGCCGTGCGCCAAAGCGCAAAAGTGTGTTGATCTGCCGTCAATACGTGGCTGTTATCTTCACTTAGTGCCAAATTAAGCACTAAATTGTCACTGGCTTCTTCATGTCGCCATTGATACTTTAAGGCGTTTTGCTGTAGATCCCAAAACGCAATGCCGTCTTGTACGGATGAGACCACCGCATATTTGCCATCTGAAGACAGTGCTGCGGCATAGCTTACGTTGGCAACATGAGGCCATTGCTCCACAGGGGTCGTTTCTACCTTGCTGCAGGCACTGAGTAATAAACTAAGGAAAAGCACAGGATATTTCATCTTAGGTGTTAACCTCATCCAAACAAAGCGTTAGTATAGCGGGGCGAATAGTCCCTTATTAAATCATATTTTAGCAATTGCACTGCTAAACTTTGGAGAAAAGAATGCGCGTTAAAACTAAACTGACTCTGGTTGCTGTAGCGTTGTTAACGCTGAGCGCTTGTAACAAAGAAGAAAAAGCTGAAGTGGCTCCAGTAATGGAAACAGAACAAGCAAAACAAGCTTATAGCTTAGGCGTATCTGCGGGCCGTTATTTACAAAGCACCGTAGATGAATACAGCAAAATTGCTATTCCATTAGACTCTGCGTTAATTTTACGTGGCGTGCAAGATGGTATGGCCGGTAAATCTGAAGTATCGGAAGAAGATATCCAAGCGCTATTAACCGCGTTAGATGAAACGTACCGTGCAGAGCAGGCGAAAATTGCTGAAGCTTCAGCCGCATCAGCGAAAGCCGCAGGTGATGCCTTCTTAGCTGAAAATGCCAAGAAAGAAGGCGTGATGGTAACTGAATCAGGTTTACAGTATGAAGTGATACAAGCTGCTGATGGCGCTAAACCTGTTGCAACTGACACCGTAAAAGTACACTACACCGGTACTTTAACCGACGGTACAGTTTTTGACAGCTCAGTAGAGCGTGGCGAGCCAATTGAGTTCCCATTGAATCGCGTTATTCCAGGTTGGACTGAAGGCGTGCAGTTAATGAATGTAGGCTCTAAGTTCCGTTTCACTATTCCGTCAGAATTAGCTTACGGCGAACGTGATATGGGCACTATTGCACCACATAGCGTATTAGTATTCGAAGTAGAATTATTGGATATCGTCAAAGCACAGTAAGTAGCCCAATAGCAGAAAAAAGCGGCTTAAAGCCGCTTTTTTTATGATATTCAAACTGCGGTGGTATTATCCGCGTGTCTAATATAAAGCGTTTCAATCAGTTTATCTTCTAGCTCAAAGCGCTCTTCTAAAGCTTGGCCTAAAGCCGACAATTCGATATCAAAACTGCCACTGTTACGTGTGCTTAGATGCTCGGCATATTTATCGTTAAACTCTAACGATAAGTCAGTAGAAACGGCAATCTTTGGATATAAGCTATCTGCTAGTCTACGGCTGTCGGTACCATTAACGGCACATTGTGTAACAATTCGTTCGTAAACCTCAAAGTGACCCGCCGATAAGTAGTCCATCAATAGTTGACAAAACTCTCTAATTTTTTCTTGTGAAGGCATGGTATGACGATCTTTTTCAAAAGGTGGCAAACCAGCTAAGCGGCAATAGCAAACAATAATTTGCTGTCTTTCTGCTAGCCAATTATCGATGGCTGTTAGGCTACCGCCCCACTTTTGTTGTGCTTGCTGTACGCGGGTGTACATTAGCTTCTCCTTAGGTGCAGTTACGTTTCTGCATTACTGCCAAATTAAAAGAATTTCATAGCAAAGATCAACCGTTTTTTTATTGGTCTGCTCAGTAACTACCAGTATGATAGCTGCAACATAGCATAGTAGCGCGCGGAATAACCCACTAATGATCAAACACAGTGTTGTATTATCAGCAAAAGAGCAAGCATATTGGTTCATTGTGAACCAAGGCCGGGTATTTTTATCAGCTGAGGGCACATTGCCTTTTGGTAGTCAAAGTCACTTACCGATAGCAAGCCAAGGTACACAGATTTGTTGGATCGGCGAATATCAGCAACATCCCTGTTATTTAATGGTGTTTGATGATCAGGCAACCGATGAAACGCAGTGGCATTCAGCTCGCGTTTTTTTAACGCATGGTGAGGCATTATTTCAATTAGCGGCCAGAGCCACGCAAGTCGCACTGTTTTTACAAACACATCGCTTTTGCGGGCAATGTGGTAGCGCCATGCATTTGGTCAATTGGGAATTAGCCAGCTTATGTCATAAGTGTGGTCATCGCTGTTATCCTCGGATCGCACCTTGTGTATTAGTGGCGATCGTCAATGATGGCAAAATCTTGCTGGCGCGTTCTAGTCGGCATAAAGCCGGTTTTTTTTCGGTGCTAGCCGGTTTTGTTGAGTCTGCCGAAACCTTAGAGCAAGCCGCTATACGTGAAGTAAAAGAAGAAGTGGGCGTTGATATTACGGATTTGCAGTATGTGGGGAGTCAGCCTTGGCCATTTCCGCATTCTTTGATGACTGGTTTTTTAGCCCAGTACGCTGGCGGAGAGATTGTTTGTCAACCGCATGAAATTGAAGAGGCGTATTGGTGTGAGTTGGATAAGTTGCCACAAACGCCAGGTATTGAAACCTTATCAGGACAACTCATTGCTTTAGCACAGCAGTGTTATGGCAGAAAATAAAAAAGCCACAAAATGTGGCTTCAATGGGGAAAGCATGGTCTCGTATAATCGAGCTTCGTATTTGTTGTTTCTTGACTAGCGCAGGGATTTTATAGCAGATAGCGAGCAGCGATACAAGCCCATATGACAAAATAATGAACCTTAGCTGAATATATCGTGAATTTTAGTACGGCCTTAACGCAGCAATTCCGGCCAGAGCATAGAGCTTCGGGCGCTTAGCTGTTAAAATATCGCAACTATTAGCACAGCGGAAAAGTTATGCAATTAAAAAATGATCGTTACCTAAGAGCGCTTATGCGTCAACCTGTCGACCAAACGCCTATTTGGATGATGCGCCAAGCCGGCCGTTATCTACCTGAATATCGCGCCACGCGAAGCGTAGCAGGTGACTTTATGTCGCTGTGCAAAAACCCAGAATTGGCTTGTGAAGTGACAATGCAGCCATTACGCCGTTACCCCTTAGATGCGGCTATTTTGTTCAGTGATATTTTAACGATCCCAGATGCGATGGGTTTAGGATTAACCTTTGGTGTCGGTGAAGGCCCTCGTTTTAGTAAACCGATCCGTGACTTTATGGACGTGGTGCATTTACCTATTCCTGATCCTGAGCAAGAGCTGCGTTATGTAATGGATGCCGTTCGTACTATTCGTCGCGAACTGAACGGCAGTGTGCCCTTGATTGGTTTTTCAGGTAGCCCATGGACTTTGGCAACCTACATGGTTGAAGGCAGTGGTAGCAAGACGTTTAGCATCATTAAAAAGATGATGTACAGCGAGCCAGAGATCCTGCACATGTTATTGGATAAGCTGGCGCAAAGTGTCATTTTATACCTGAATGCGCAAATTGCTGCAGGTGCGCAAGCACTGATGATTTTTGATACCTGGGGTGGAATATTAACACCACGCGATTACAAAGAGTTTTCATTAAGCTATATGCAAACGATCGTCAATGGCCTAACAAGAGAAGCTGACGGTCGTAAAGTGCCCGTCACCTTGTTCACCAAAAACGGTGGTCAATGGCTTGAGACCATGGCAGCAACCGGTTGTGACGGTTTAGGTTTAGATTGGACCACGGATATTGGTCAGGCTCGTGCGCGAGTCGGTGATAAGGTTGCGCTACAGGGTAATATGGATCCTTCTGTTCTGTTAGGTAGCCCAGAGCGGATTCGGCAAGAAGTGCAAGCCATTCTAGACAGCTATGGTCAAGGCACTGGACATGTGTTTAATCTGGGGCATGGAATTACCCCAGACGTGAATCCTGAACATGCCGGTATTTTTATCGAAGCTGTACAAGATTTAAGCCGTACTTACCATCTACAAACAGAGTAGTCATTAGCGTAAGTAAAAAAAGCAGCACGGGTGCTGCTTTTTTCGTTTAGAACAACCGGTTTAAACCGTTGAGTGCGGCTACCCGATAGGCTTCTGCCATGGTCGGATAGTTAAAGGTCGTATGCACAAAGTAATTGAGGTTATTACCGCCATTTTTTTGCATCATAATAGCTTGGCCGATGTGCACAATTTCTGCTGCCCGCTCGCCAAAACAATGGATCCCTAAGATTTCCAACGTATCACGATGAAATAACAGTTTCAGGCTACCGACATTGGTATTAGCAATTTGCGCCCGTGCCAAGTGTTTGAATTGAGCTCTGCCCACCTCGTACGGAATTTTCGCCGCCGTTAACTCTTGCTCGGTTTTACCGACTGAAGACATCTCAGGGATGGTGTAAATACCTGCAGGGATATCCGCAATCAAATGCCCATCTAAGTTACCTTTCACAATAGCTTCACCGGCTAAACGACCTTGGTCGTAGGCAGCACTGGCTAAACTTGGGTAACCAATGACATCGCCGACGGCATAAATATTGTCGATACTGGTTTGATATTGTTTAGTGACTTTTAGTAAGCCACGGCTATCTGCTTCTAACCCCACATTTTTTAATGACAGCGTATCGGTATTCCCAGTACGGCCATTAGCAAATAGGAAACAGTCGGCTTTCATCTTTTTGCCCGATTGTAAATGCAAGATAACGCCATCATCGGTGCCTTCGATATGAGAAAACTCTTCACCGTGGCGGATGGTCATGCCTGAATTCCAGAAATGGTAACTGAGAGAATCAGATATTTCGGCATCCATAAAAGATAACAAACGGTCACGGGTATTCACCAAATCGACACGCACGCCAAGGCCGCGGAAAATGGAGGCATATTCACAACCGATCACACCAGCACCAAAGATAATGATATGCCGTGGATCATGCTGTAACGATAAGATAGTGTCGCTGTCATAAATACGCGGATGACTAAAATCAACATGCGGTGGTCGATAAGGGCGTGAACCACAAGCAATAACAATCGTTTCTGCGCTAATCACATAGTGACTACCGTCAGTTTGAGTGACTTGAATATGGTGGTTATCAATAAAGTTCGCTTCGCCTTGATGCATTTTGACCATGTTGCGATCATAAAAGCCCGCACGCAGTCTTACTTGTTTCCGGATCACGCCAGCGGCATGTTTCAGAATTTGCGAGAATGTCAGGTTTTTTACCTGCTCTTCCATTTGGAACAGTGGGTTTTCATTAAACTCAATCAGTCGGCTAACCGAATGGCGCAATGCTTTAGAGGGGATTGTGCCCCAGTGGGTACAGCCGCCGCCTACTGAAGAGTAACGCTCGATTGCAGCCACCGATTTACCACTTTTGGCTAAATACATGGCGGCACCTTCGCCGCCAGGCCCTGTGCCAATTACAATGGCATCATAGTCATATTTAGGTTTTTTATCTGCCGATTTTGCTGTCACTAGCTGAATTCTCACACCGTTTTACTGTACAAATTAGCATAACAGGTATCAGAGACAAAAAAAGAGGCAAAGCCTCTTTTTTAAATGTCAGCGGGTTGATCCCTTATTGAAATGCCGCAGTTAAACGTTGCCAATGATTTTGTTGCTGCTGCAAATGTTCTTTTAATTCTTGATAACGTTGGGCAAACTCTGAAGCATTGTATTGGTTAACCAAAGCAGCACGACGTTGTTGCAGAAAGTCTTTTTTCAGCTGATAGTAAGCTTGCAACTTAACCATTAACAGTTGGTATTCCTGTTCGAGTAATTGCAATAGCTGTTCTGAGTTCGGCAGTAACATGGCTTTTTGTTGTGCGCGTTTTAATTGCATTTTCGCAACAGCTTGAGCGATACGATCTTCGGGCACGGTGCGTAAATTCCAAGTTAACTTTAACCATGAACAGCTTTTGATCAGCCATTTAGTCGGATCAAACTGCCACCAACGAATACCGTTACGATAATCATATTCAAAAATGTGGTGATAGTTATGATAACCCTCACCGTAAGTTAATAAGGCAAGAATGCCATTATCACGTGCGCTGTTTTGATCGGTATAAGTTTGCTTACCCCAGATATGCGCTAGCGAGTTAATAAAGAAAGTAAAATGATGACTTAATACTAAACGTAACACCCCCACGCTTAATAACATGCCCCACATATTGCCAAAAATAAAACCCAATAAAACGGGTACACCAATATTAGTGAGTAAGGCTAATGATAAATAGTGCTTATGTTGAAAAGCTAAGATTGGGTTTTTCTGCAGATCGCGAACATTATTATAGTTGTTATAAGTGTCGCCTTGATAATCACGTAGCATCCAACCGATATGACTGTACCAAAAGCCTTTGCCTGCCGAGTAGGGATCTTTGTCATTATCATCAACATGCCGGTGATGATCTCGATGATCTGACGCCCAATGGATCACACTGTTTTGCAGAGCAAATGCGCCACCGATAGCAAAAATCCATTGCAAAATAGGATGTGCATCATAGGTTTTATGCGACCATAAACGGTGATAGCCAGCAGTAATAGCAATACCGCAATAACCCATACATAAGATCATGGCGATAATTTCTACTGCCGTAAAGCCAATAGTCAAGGCATAATAGGGAGCCGCGACAGCGGCAACTAAGAAACTAGAACTAAATAACAGTACATTAGTCCAGATAATTGGATTTTTTTTCATGGGACCACACTTTGAGCTTACAACTGTTCGCTAATTTACCGAGCAGTTGCGGGTAGGTCAAGGTAAATCGGTTCTATTACACCAAGATTGGGATGTATCGTGAGCAGAGCAGAACAAAAAGAACGAACCCGCCAAGCCATCATTAATGCGGCGTTTTCACAGTTAAGTGCGGAAAAAAGTTTCGCGAGTTTAAGTTTACGTGAAGTGGCGCGTGAAGCCGGAATTGCACCCACATCTTTTTATCGGCATTTTTCAGATATGGATGAATTAGGGCTAACTCTGGTAGATGAAGCGGGTTTAATGCTCAGGCAACTCATGCGCCAAGCACGGCTTCGCATTGAGAATAATGGCAGTGTTATTAGTACTTCAGTTGAAACCTTTATGGAGTTTGTGACTGAAAACAGTAACGTATTTCGTTTATTACTGCGTGAGCGTTCTGGTACCTCGGCGGCATTTCGGGCAGCGGTAGCACGAGAGATCCAACACTTTTCCGCTGAGTTAGCGCATTATCTTCGTAAGCAAACCGAATGTACGGTTGAGCAAGCACAGTTACAGGCCGATGCCATGGTGACATTAGTGTTCCATACTGGCGCAGATGCCTTAGATGCACCAACCGAACAATGTCGGCAGTTAACACGTCGCACCATTTTGCAATTACGCTGGCTGGCGCATGGCGCAGCCAGTTATGGTCGAAAACTAACGGATTAGTGTGGCAACCGTTTTAACCACACTCCGGTTTCAATATGATGGGTATAAGGGAACTGATCAAACATCGCCACTTTTTGTAATTGATGGGTCTTTTGTAAAAAGGCGAGATTATCGGCCAGTGTCTCAGGATTACATGAGATATATATGATATCGTCAAAACCACTCACTAACGCTAAGGTGGCAGGATCTAAGCCCGCGCGCGGTGGATCAACTAATACCGTATTCAACGCTAAATTTTTCAAATCTAACTGTTTTAGGGTTGTCCCTTCAGCTAAGGCAGCTGCAACATCTTCCGCCGACATTTGTAGCACTTGTAGATTGTCGATCTTATTCAGCGCAATATTAAATTCGGCTGACTTAATAGAACTTCGAGCCAACTCGGTAGCAACCACTTGATTAAAATGTCGAGCAAGAGCTAGAGAAAAATTGCCATTACCACAATACAGTTCGAGTAAATCACCGTTCAGTTCTGCAGCAACACTCGCAGCCCATTGCAACATCTGTTGGTTAACACCGGCATTAGGTTGCGTAAA
>NZ_CP199752.1:0-2500 GCF_052656265.1 Alishewanella sp. HL-SH06 | reverse complement strand
GCTGGAGGTATCAGAAGTGCGAATGCTGACATGAGTAACGATAAGGGGAGTGAAAAACTTCCCCGCCGAAAGACCAAGGGTTCCTATCCCATGCTAATCAGGGTAGGGTGAGTCGGCTCCTAAGGCGAGGCTGAAAGGCGTAGTCGATGGGAAACAGGTTAATATTCCTGTACCGGCCAATACTGCGATGGGGGGACGGAGAAAGCTAGGCAAGCGCGGCGTTGGTAGTCCGCGTGAAAGTGAGTAGGTTGAGAGACTAGGAAAATCCGGTTTCTTAAGACTGAGACACGAGACGAGTCACTAAGGTGATGAAGTTGCTAACGCTATGCTTCCAGGAAAAGCCTCTAAGCTTCAGGTATTGGTGACCGTACCCTAAACCGACACAGGTGGTCAGGTAGAGCATACCAAGGCGCTTGAGAGAACTCGGCTGAAGGAACTAGGCAAAATAGTACCGTAACTTCGGGAGAAGGTACGCTCTTTGATGTGAAGCCCTTGCGGTGTAAGCATTGGAGAGTCGCAGTGACCAGCTGGCTGCAACTGTTTATTAAAAACACAGCACTCTGCAAACACGTAAGTGGACGTATAGGGTGTGACACCTGCCCGGTGCCGGAAGGTTAATTGATGGGGTTAGCGCAAGCGAAGCTCTTGATCGAAGCCCCGGTAAACGGCGGCCGTAACTATAACGGTCCTAAGGTAGCGAAATTCCTTGTCGGGTAAGTTCCGACCTGCACGAATGGTGTAATGATGGCCAGGCTGTCTCCAGCCGAGACTCAGTGAAATTGAAATTGCGGTGAAGATGCCGTATACCCGCGGCTAGACGGAAAGACCCCGTGAACCTTTACTATAGCTTGGCACTGAACATTGACCCTACATGTGTAGGATAGGTGGGAGGCTTTGAAGTTGGAACGCTAGTTCTGATGGAGCCGTCCTTGAAATACCACCCTTGTATGTTTGATGTTCTAACGTAGGCCCGTGAATCCGGGTTGCGGACAGTGTCTGGTGGGTAGTTTGACTGGGGCGGTCTCCTCCTAAAGAGTAACGGAGGAGCACGAAGGTTGGCTAAGTACGGTCGGACATCGTACGGTTAGTGTAATGGTAGAAGCCAGCTTAACTGCGAGACAGACACGTCGAGCAGGTACGAAAGTAGGTCATAGTGATCCGGTGGTTCTGTATGGAAGGGCCATCGCTCAACGGATAAAAGGTACTCCGGGGATAACAGGCTGATACCGCCCAAGAGTTCATATCGACGGCGGTGTTTGGCACCTCGATGTCGGCTCATCACATCCTGGGGCTGAAGTCGGTCCCAAGGGTATGGCTGTTCGCCATTTAAAGTGGTACGCGAGCTGGGTTTAGAACGTCGTGAGACAGTTCGGTCCCTATCTGCCGTGGGCGTTGGATGATTGAGTGGAGTTGCTCCTAGTACGAGAGGACCGGAGTGAACGAACCGCTGGTGTTCGGGTTGTCATGCCAATGGCATTGCCCGGTAGCTACGTTCGGAACGGATAACCGCTGAAAGCATCTAAGCGGGAAGCCGGCCACAAGATGAGTCATCCCTTAGACTTCGAGTCTACTAAAGGGTCGTTGAAGACCACAACGTTGATAGGTGAGGTGTGGAAGCGTGGTGACACGTTAAGCTAACTCATACTAATTGCCCGAGAGGCTTAACCATACAACGCCCAAGATGTTTTAAGAAAAGAATACAGTGTGAATACTGAGTCAGCTTGCTAAGTTAAAGAACAGACAAACCGTTTTTGCCTGGTGGCAATAGCGCTGTGGAACCACCTGACTCCATTCCGAACTCAGAAGTGAAACGCAGCTGCGACGATGGTAGTGTGGCATTCGCCATGCGAGAGTAGTACACCGCCAGGCACCTCATTCAATAGAAAGCCCTACTCGCAAGAGTGGGGCTTTTTTATTGGTTGAAATATCTTGGTGCGGTGTACTGCTCGAGCCGGGCGATACCATGCGACAAAAACGTCTGGAACGTTTTTGGACAGCTTTAGCTGGCCTCGCAGCGGCGAACCCCAGGGAAGGGGGGAGCAAAGTAGTACAGTGAGGCCGGGAGACGACAAGCCAACAGTTTGGCTTGGCGCCGGCTGAACGCCCTTCGCTCTGCGAAGGGCATGAAGGCACCTCATAAAGCCAAAGAGCCCACTCAATCGATTGAGCTTTTTGCTTTATCCGCTACGCGGCGCACACTCACGCATGCCAGCCACAGCGCTGCGCTGGTGGCATTGTGCAGGCCATCCTTGGCCTGCATCGCTTCGCGACCTGCCTGCGGCAGTCCAAATTCGTTCCTGACGAATTTGTTGCCATGCGATTTGGTTCTTAAGAATAGTAAAAGGCAATTAAAGCAGTTATCTCGAATTGTTCCGAGTAACGAAGTACGCCGTTAGACAAATTTTTAACGGGACGTCACCATCATGCTCAAAACTCAAAACTCAAAACTCAAAACTCAAAACTCAAAACTCAAAACTCAAAACTCAAAACTCAAAACTCA